>NZ_BMDT01000001.1 GCF_014635985.1 Enterococcus alcedinis
GTAAACACTATTTTACTAGGTTTGAAGCAATGAGTCTCTTTTGGTGTTGCACTTATATTGTAAATTCAAGCGATAAAAAAAATAATTGAGTCGTACAAGGGTTTCGCTTTTTCTTTTTTGAAATTGTAAGGTACACTATGATAGAAAGCGATTGTTATTTAGAATCAATGGCAAAAAACATACTTTCAAAAAAGAATAAAAAGGGGATTTTTCAAAAAAAAACTCAAAATGAACGCAGTATTGAAGTAATAAAGGCTTTAGTTTTAAAGAAAGATTAAAAAACGGGTATAAATTATCATTGAATTTTAAACAAATTGTTATCTTAGTAGTGTTAAACTAGTAAGCGTAATGAAGAAAATTACTTGGAGGTTTATTTAATGATTGATGTTATTGATTTGAATAAAGTTTTCGATAATGGTTTTGAAGCATTAAAATCGGTTAATTTTACGATTGAAAAAGGTGATTTGGTTTGTTTATTAGGACCAAGTGGTTGTGGTAAATCAACAATTCTTAATTTAATTGCAGGTTTGCTCTCACCAACAGGTGGAGATATTCAATTTAAAGGCGATTCAGTTATTAAAACAGAACCAAAAGATCGCAACATTGGTTTTGTATTTCAAAACTATGCTCTTTATCCGCATATGACTGTTTTAGAGAATATTATGTTTCCTTTAACAGTTGGTAAAAAGAAAATTTCAAAAAATGAAGCAAAAGAAATTGCTTTAGAATATATGAAATTGACGAATATTGAAGATTTGGGCCAAAAAAAACCTGGAACGCTTTCCGGTGGGCAGCAACAACGAGTGGCAATTACACGTGCACTTGTTCAAAAGCCAGAAGTCTTATTACTTGATGAGCCATTAAGTAACCTTGATGCGCGTCTACGTTTGAAGATTCGTGAAGAAATCCGCCGTTTAGTCAAAGAAGTAGGTATTACAACGATTTTTGTCACGCATGACCAAGAAGAAGCTCTTTCAATCAGTGATAAAATTATCTTACTAAATGAAGGTGTGATTCAACAAAATGATGACCCACAAAATTTATATTTAGAACCAAATAATTTATTTGTTGCTCAATTTATTGGCAATCCAATTATTAATATCTTACCGGTCGAAGTAAAGGACGGAAAAATCATTCACGAATCTTGGAATGTTTCTACGGATCGCTTCGAAGTAAACCGGTTTAAATCAGCACTAGCAGATGGTCATTATTTCTTTGGCATTCGTCCAGAAGATGTGATTCCAGTAGAAGAAACAGAAAGTCTATTTGCCAGTGAAATCAAAGGAGTGGAGTTAATCGGTCGTGAACGGATTTTAAACTTTGCTTTGGCAAATGAAAATGTTAAATCGATTGTAAGTGTCGAAAACGTCATTGAAGAAAACGAGCACCGTCACTTTGATTTTGCTTACCATAAAGCCTTTATTTTTAAAGAAAATGGAGAAAGAATATACTAATGATGAAGAAAAACTATAATCCGGAGAATGAGCGCAAAGCATGGTTGTTCCTATTTCCGTCTTTAGCGGTGATTCTTGTATTCAGTATTTATCCTTTGTTTCGTTCGTTTTATATGAGTTTTCAAACAGGAACGCTGATTCGACAAGAGTTTAGTGGTATCGAGAACTATCAAAAGGTATTAACGGATCCGCTCTTTTATCGTGCGCTAAAAAATACGGCATATTTTGCTTTTGGGACCGTCCCGATTGCGTTGATTATTTCCTTGGCGATTGCTTGGATTATCTTCGAAAAAGTTAAACATAAATCTTTTTTTGAAACAATCTTTTTTATGCCTTACGTTACAAGTACGATTGCGATAGGTATTGTCTTTCGTTATTTCTTTAATGGTTCATATGGAATCATTAACTACCTTTTAGGTTTGGTTGGTATTCCAGCGGTTAACTGGCTAGATTCCGTTGATATGAGTGTGACGACGTTAATCATTTTTGGGATTTGGACGAGTTTGGCTTTTAATATTATTATTTTATTAGCCGGTTTGAGAAATATTGACGAGGAACACTTTAAAATTGCTAAGATGTTCGGTGCAACGGATTGGGAAATTTTCCGTCGCATTACCTTTCCACAACTTGTTCCAACGATTGCCTTTTTATTAACGGTCAATCTGATTAGTGCCTTTAAAGTGTACACGCAAGTTTACGCATTATTTGGCGGACAAGCTGGTATTGCCAATAGTGCAACGACTGCTGTCTTTTATATCTATGATAAGTTCCACATTGCGGGACGTCCGGGAATTGCGATGGCAGCAACAGTGATTTTATTTATTATCATTTTAGTCGTTACTTTCTTACAAAATAAATTTTTAAAGAAAGTGGGGAATTAAAATGAAAAAAGTAGGTACAGGCATATCACTGGTTTTCCTTGTTGTAGCAGCAATCGTCACGTTATTTCCATTCATTTATATGATTTTGTCGGGTTTAATGACGTACAGTGAAGCGACAAGTATTCCACCAACGCTTTTCCCAGAGAAGTTACAATGGGTCAACTTTACAACCGTCTTCACAAAGGCGCCATTTGTTCGTTATTTCTTTAATACAGTATTTGTTTCGAGTGTGACAACGATTGCGACGGTCGTGACCGCTGTTTTAGCATCGTTTGCTTTAACGAGTTTAAATTTTAAATACAAGAATCTCGTCTTAATGGTGATGATTTCTTTATTAATGGTCCCTTATGAATCGATTATTTTTACAAATTACCACACGATTTTAAAAATGGGCTTATTGAACTCATACACCGCTTTAATCGTGCCGTTTTTAACGAGTATCTTTTATATTTACTATTTAAATGGGTATTTAAGAAGCATTCCAGCAACGTTTTATAAGGCAGCAAAAATTGATGGGGCAACCGATTTAGAATATATTTGGCGTATTTTAGTCCCGATGTCAAAACCGGCATTAGTGACGGTCGCTATTTTAACGTTTATTTCGAGTTGGAATTCATTCCTATGGCCACTATTAGTAACAAATGATAAAAAATATCGTCTATTAAATAATGGATTATCTGCCTTTACGACGGAAGCAGGAAGCGATGTCCATTTACAAATGGCTGCTGCAACGTTAACCGTTATTCCGATTTTAATTATTTATTTAGTCTTTAGAAAAGAAATTATTCGAGGAGTGGCAAAAAATGGTATTAAAGGATAAAACAACCATTACCTTTCACAGTGGGATTTTGACGATTGGTGGAACGGTGATTGAAGTCGCGTATAAAGATGCGCATATCTTCTTTGACTTTGGGACGGAATTTCGCCCAGAATTAGATTTACCAAACGATGAATTACGCACGCTTTTAGACAATCGTTTAGTTCCTGAATTAAAAGATCTTTACGATTCACGTTTAGAGTATAGTTATCAAGGAACAGATACGAATGACTACCAACATACGGCAGTTTTCTTATCCCATGTCCATCTCGATCATTCGAGAATGATTAACTATTTAGATCCAAAAGTTCCGCTGTATACAATGAAAGAATCCAAGGCAATTTTAAATACGCTGAATCAAATGGGTGATTTTTTGATTCCATCACCCTTCGAAGCGAAAAATTTCACTCGTGAAATGATCGGTTTAAATGCCCATGACATCATCGAAGTTGGAGAAATTTCAGTTGAAATTGTGCCAGTCGATCATGATGCCTATGGTGCAGCGGCCTTACTCATTCGCACACCTGATCACTTCATTACGTATACTGGGGATTTGCGACTTCACGGACACAATGTCGAAGATTCTCTGGCTTTCTGTAACTTAGCCAAACATACGGACGTTTTAATGATGGAAGGTGTAAGTATCAGTTTCCCAGAAAGAGAAGAGGATGGGAAACAATTAAAAGTGTTAAGCGAAACCGATTTAGTTCAACATTTTGTGAAACTTGTCGCTGAAAATCCTGAACGCTCGTTAACGTTTAATGGCTATCCAGCCAACGTGAAACGTTTTGAAAAAATCATTGAAGCATCACCACGGACAGTCGTCCTAGAAGCGACGATGGCGGCTTTAATTTTAGAGATATTTGGGACGCAGGTTCCTTATTATTACCGTAATCAAGCAAGTAAAATTGCAAGCTTAGATACAACATTAGAAATTTCGTATGAAACATTATTAGCGGATCGTACGCAATATATTTGGCAAATTGTGGATAACTATGAAGATTTACCAAAAGGTGGCTTATACATTCACAGTGATGCCCAACCTTTAGGAGATTTTGATCCTAAATATGCACTCTTTTTACAAGCGCTAGCGGACAATGAGATTGAATTTGTTCGATTAGCATGTTCAGGACATGCATTTCCAGATGATTTAGATAAAATCATTGCATTGATTGAACCCAAATTATTGGTTCCAATCCATACGCTTCGACCAGAAAAACTGGAAAATCCGTATGGTGAAAGAATATTGCCTGAACGAGGCGAACGTATTGTGTTGTAAAAAAATTGGTTTAAGGGGAGAAAAAAATGAAGTTCAAACGTTTCGCAGTAACATCATTGGCCGTGGCCGCAACATTTGCATTAGCAGCATGTGGAGGAGGTAAGACGGATTCTAGTAGTGGCGATCAAGGTGCTACAGAAGATGTTGTCACAGAAATTACCGAGGAAACAAATATTACGTTTTGGCATGCGATGAACGGTGCACAAGAAGAAGCGTTAACACGCTTAACAAACTTGTTCATGGAAGAAAATCCGAAAATCAAAGTTGAGTTGCAAAACCAATCATCTTATGGTGATTTACAAGCAAAAATCAATTCGACATTACCATCACCAAAAGATCTTCCAACGTTAACGCAAGCTTACCCAGGTTGGTTAAGAGATGCAGCGTTAGACAACATGTTAGTTGACTTAGGTACATATATTGATAATGAAACAATTGGTTGGGGAGACCAAGAACCAATTATTCCGTCGTTATTAGATGGCGCGAAAATTGAAGGCAAACAGGTCGGAATTCCATTTAACAAATCAACAGAAATGATGTTTTATAACGTAGACATGTTTGAAGAATACGGTGTGGAAGTACCAACGAACTTTGATGAATTGAAAGAAGTTTCAAAAACAATCTACGAAAAATCAGAAGGTAAAGTCGTTGGGGCTGGTTTTGACTCATTAAATAACTACTATGCAATCGGTATGCAAAACCGTGGGGTAGAAATTAGTCCAGAGATGGATCTTGCAAGTGATGAATCAAAAGAATTAATTAACTACTATTTTGAAGGTGTGAAAGAAGGTTACTTCCGTATCGCCGGTTCAGATAAGTATTTATCAGGTCCATTTGCTAACGAGCAAGTAGCTATTTTCATTGGTTCAACAGCCGGTGAAGGTTATACTGCAAATGATACAAAAGGGAAATTTGAATACAATGCCGTGAAACGTCCAGAAGCAATCAATTTACAACAAGGTACGGATCTTTATATGTTTGATAGCGCAACAAAAGAACAACGTACAGCTGGCTATTTATTAATGAAATTCTTAGCAACACCAGAATCGCAATTAGACTGGGCAATTACTACAGGATACATGCCAATTGTTGAGTCGGTTGTCCAAAGCGATGAATACAAAAACTCAGGTATGAAAGTGCCAGTTTCTTTAGCAGATGCAACAACTGAATTGTTCTCGATTCCAGTAATTGAAAATGGCGATGCGGCATACAATGAAATCCGTGTAATCATGGAAAACATTTTAGCAAACCCAACAAAAGACTTGGATACATTAATCGAAGAGTCAGCACCTTTATTAGAAAATGCATTTAATCAATAATTATTGAATCAAAAAGGAGCAGGTGGGCGATAAGCAACACCGCTCCTTTTTTAGTTAGGAGAGCGAAGAAATGGAGTTAACAATTTTAGCAACAAGCGATTTGCATGGTTATATTTTACCGACGAACTTTACGGAAAGAGCAATGGATTTACCTTTTGGAGCCGCACGAATTGCGACAAAAGTCAAAGAGATCGAGTCGCGTGTAAAGGGTCCGGTTGTCAAAATTGAGAATGGTGATTTTATTCAAGGGTCACCATTAAGTTACTACGTACGTAAAAATGCACAGCATGGTGCCAAAGCGATTATTGATGTTCTAAATGATATCCAGTATGATGCGAGCGTGATTGGCAACCATGAATTTAACTATGGCATTGACTATTTAGAGTCTGCCATTTCTAGCTATAACCATCCAGTCTTGGCTGCCAATATTTTAAATGAAGCTGGGGAGGTCGCTTTTGGTCAACCCTATGTTATTTTAGAAAAAGAAGGAATAAAAATTGCTGTTTTAGGTATGGTTACTCAATACATTCCACATTGGGAACAGCCGGAAACGATTCGCGGGTTAACGTTTAAAAGTATCGTTGAAACCGCTAAGGAATATGTGCCAAAACTAAGAGCAGAGGCCGATATTGTCATTGTTGCCTATCACGGTGGCTTTGAGCGTGATTTAGTAACAGGTGAACCGACGGAAGCTTTGACTGGAGAAAATGAAGGATACGCGCTGTTGCAAGAAGTAACAGGCATTGATGCGCTAATTACAGGCCATCAGCACCGTGAAATTGCGACAAGTGTTAATGGCGTACCTGTTATTCAACCAGGGTTCAGAGGGGCATTTTTAGGGGAAATCACTTTAACAATTGAACAAAAAAATGGAGAAATAAAAGTCTTAGAAAGTCGTGCAGCGATTCATTCGACAGCAGAAACAACCGTTGATCAACCGACGATCCAAAAAATGACGGCAATCAGTGAGGAAGTTGAAAATTGGCTGGATCAAACATTAGGAGAAGTTACGGGAGATATGACGATTACCGATCCAAATGCTGCTCGATTACTCGAACATCCTTATATTGAGTTTATTAACAAGGTTCAAATGGCTGCCAGTGGGGCAGATATTTCTTTAACCTCACTATTCAATAATGATGGGAAGGGTTTTGAATCAACGATTACTATGCGTGATGTCTTAACGAATTATATTTACCCGAATACATTAGCAGTGTTGGAAATTTCTGGGAAAGATTTGAGACAAGCACTCGAACAAACGGCAACTTATTTTGTGATTGAAGCTGGAGAAGTCATCTTTAATCCGAAATACGTCGAACCGAAACCACAATACTACAATTATGATATGTATGAAGGAATTGAATACGTCATCGATCTAACGCAACCAATGGGCGAACGCGTAACGAAACTATTGTATAAAGGACAACCCGTAAAGGATACTGATCGATTGCAAGTCGTTATGAATCAATATCGCGGTGTTGGTGGTGGAAATTACCAAATGTTTTCACCCGATAAAATCATCAAAGAAATTCCAATCGATATGACCGAACTCATTTCAGACTATCTAAGAAAACATCCAAAAATAAAAGCAGAAACAAACAATAACTTTATTATAAAGAGGTCATAAATGAAGCGCTTTGCGATGAGTCATAAGCAAAGAATCGTTTGAAAGGGTCTTTCTTTCAAAAAGATTCTAGCTTAAGACCGAATTGCAGCTTCATTTATACCGTTTAAATCTGAGGTCATAAATGAAGCGCTTTGCGATGAGTCATAAGCAAAGAATCGTTTGAAAGGGTCTTTCTTTCAAAAAGATTCTAGCTTAAGACCGAATTGCAGCTTCATTTATACCGTTTTATAAGAGGTCATAAATCAAGTGTTTTGTTTATTACGATAAAGAATGAAAAGACCGAATCATCGCTAGATGTTCGGTCTTTTTGATTACATTTTTTGAATATAGGTAGTCATTGGTTTTTGGTAGTGTTCTGTTTGTTGAGGGGTACCATTGATTTGTTGTGCAAGCAAATAGCCAATTAATGGACCGACAGTTAAACCTGAAGAACCTAAACCGCTAGCCGCGAATAGATTGATTTTTGATTCGACTTCACCGAAAAAAGGTGCGAAATCGGAAGTATAAGCACGTGTTCCTACTCGGAAAGTATAAGAAGAGTTTTTAAATGTGTTAGGATCAATTAAAAATTCTTGGGCATGATTCCAAAGTTGATCGAAAGCTGCTGCCGTGGGTGTTAAGTCCCATTTTGCTTCGTTTTCGTGTGTCGCACCGATCAAGATTTTTCCATTCTCGAAAGGAATGAAATCGGCTTCGCCATCAAGCATAACGACCGGCCACGAGTGGCTCGATTGATGGGAGGTCTCAAACTCTAGAAGTTGTCCTTTTTGTGGGCGAATATCGACTTGATAACCCAGGGGTTCCAAGAGGTTTTTAAGTGCAGGTCCAGCAGTTACGATGACAATATCAACGCTTGTATGCTGTTGGTTATCGATAACAATGAATTGTTCACCCGATCGTTCGATGCGGACATTTGTATGGATGATACGAACGCCTTTTTCTTCCGCTGTTTGAGCGAGACGAGTGAGATAGGCTTGGCCGTCCAATTTCCCACCGCCACTAATTTTTAAAGATTTCCGCGGTTTTAAAAGTGGAAGAGCAGCGGTCGTTTCCGCTTCACTAAGTAACTGCACATCACCCATTTCGGGTGTTTCGATATGTCGTTGTTTAGCGAAGTCGTAGAGCGCCTCAAGTTCCTCCTCTTTACGAAAAATTAAGGTACCTGTCTGCTGATAGACTGTGCTATCCAGTTGAAAATCTGCCACTAATTGTGGAAAAAAAGCAGCGCCGTCCTTCGCCAATTGATACCATTTTTTATTGCGGCGTTTAGAAAGCCAGGGTGAAATAATTCCAGCGCTTGCCTTAGTTGCTTGGCCAATACCTGAGTCATATATGGTCACCTGAAATTGTTCTGGATCAAGATAATTTGCTAAGGTCATGCCAATGATTCCGCCACCGATAATAGCGACTTTTTTCATTCGAAATCACCTGCCAATTTTTGAGCCTTTTTAGTATTGGCAAAGTGGAGTTTAGCGTGCTGACTTAATAGTTCCATACCGCCTTTGCGCAGAATTTGAGCAGCAATTTGGTCTGATTTAGTACCGGCACCGGAAGGAAGGGTGAATCCAACTTCTTTTGAGCCGATATCCAAACTATCTAAAAATTGTGCCCGACATAAAATCGATGCAGCTGCCACAGCAAGGTGATACTGTTCACCTTTTGTTACAAAATAGAGGTTGTCTGTAACTTGCTCGGCTTCACCTTTTAAGTATTTTCGATAGCTTGATTCAGGGGTGAACTGATCAATTAAAATACCTTCGGGTTTCGTTGGATCGATCATTTCAAGCAATAAACGAATCGCTTGATTATGTAGTACAACTTTCATGTGGACTGCGTTGTATCGCGGTTGGATCTGATTGTATTTGCTAGGTGTCACTTCTAGTAACTTAAAGGGCACAAGTTTCTTGATTTTTGGTGCTAGTTCACGAATGTCATGATCAGTTAGCATTTTGGAATCTTTGACGCCTAGTTGTTTTAAAAGAGGCAAATGTTCTTTATCCGCATAGACGGCACAGACAATCAATGGACCAAAATAGCTGCCATTACCGACTTCGTCACTACCAATAAAACTAAGTTCAGCTAAGTTTTTGGGCAAATTGTTAGTTCCTGGATTCTTTTTTTTGGTAGCTTTCTCAAGGGAAGGGACTGTGTCTTGCCAACGACTGGCTTCTTGTTCCGCGCTCGCCCCTTGGAATAAAATTTTACCTGAAGTATAAGCTGTAATGGTTGTTCCATTTTTTTTTGCAACGAATTGCGTGTAAGGAACATTTTTATTTAATAATTCATTTTGATAAAACTGTTGGAGTTTGATTATTTGATTTTTAGGTAATTGAATAACAACGTGACTCATAATAAACCTCTTTCACTGTTTTTTACTATTTTATCACATAAAAATGAAGAATAAGTTAATAAAAGAGGAAAGCGCATAGCAAAAAAACCATTTTTCTTTTATAATGTTTAGGAGTAGTTTTTTTAGTAGGAGGAGTTTACTTCAATGGCCAAAGCAAAAATTCGTTACAAAGCAGTCATTGCAAATCAATCGTATACAATTATTGGACAAGAATCGAGTCAACATATGGACCGTGTGACAAAACTTGTCAATCAACAATTGGAAGATATTCGTCAATTGTCACCACAAATTAGTGTGGAAGAAGCGGCAATTTTATTGGGGATTAATGCGTTATCTGATCAGTTGAAAAAACAAGAAGAATTATTAGTATTAAAAGAAAAAGTTGAAGAACTACAAGAGCAAGCGATTAAATCGTTAGAACTTGAAAATCGCCTCAAACGAATTGAAGCGATTGAGATTGAAGCGCGCGAAGTTCTCGAACGGACAGGACGTGGCGATGTCGAAATACGCAATCATATGGAAGCTCAAAATATTTTAAATGAAGAGCGCAAGCGTACAATCCAACAGAAATCATTAAAAAGCTAACAGAAAAGGGGTTAAGCAATGATTGGAATACTAATTGTATTAATATTACTACTAGCATTTTATAGTGGTAACCGTCGTGGAACGGCATTACAACTCGTTTATTCAGGAGGCTTTTTCATTGCTTTCCTAATTGCCAAAAAATATTATGAACAGCTAGGCGAAAAGATTTCGCTCTATGTACCTTATTTATCCGTGTCCCCTGATACTAAGATGGTTTTTTTCACTCAAGAAAAATCCTTTGATTTAGACAAATCTTTTTATGCGGGATTATCATTTATCGGTATTTTAATGTTCGTCTATTTAATCACGAAATTTATTGGAATATTAGCCAGTGCGTTAAGGTATCAACAATTAATTCCTTCAGTTGATGGAATTGTTGCTGGGGTGATGAACTTAGTGATTGCCTATGTTTGGATATTCTTACTGTTTAAGTTATTAACGCTGATTCCAATTGATAGCATTCAAAATCTATTTGAAGTAGGGTCAATCCCGAGATTTATTATTGAAAAAAGCCCATTTTTAGCAGATTATTTCGAAAAAATTTGGATTACTCAGCTTATTGGGTCGTAAAAAGAAGGAAAGGGACGAGTCGATCAGTCCCTCTTTTAATGGTTAAAGAAAGAAAGGTGAGTTAATTGAATTCACGTATTTTAAAAACATTAGAGTTTGAGCAAGTCAAACAATTGATTATTCCTTATCTAGCAACTGCGCAAGGAAAGGAAGAACTGGCAGAACTCGAGCCGATTTCAGATGTTAGTCGGATTGAAACATGGTTAGATGAAACACAAGATGGGATGAAAGTTCACCGTTTACGTGGAGGGATTCCAGTCCCTAAAATTGAAAATATTCGACCGCATATGAAACGTATCGAAATTGGTGCCGATTTAAATGGTGTCGAATTAGCTCAAATTACGCGCGTATTAACGACAACGCGTGAGTTATATCGTTTTATCGAAGAATTGAAAGAAAGTGAAATTGAATTCTTACGTTTGTACGATTGGGCTAAACAGCTGATGCATTTACCCGAATTAACGAAACGTTTAAAAACGTCAATCGATGAAGATGGTCGGGTAACCGATGATGCGTCTGATGCTTTACGTCAAGTTCGTCAACAAATTCGACGTAGTGAGCAGAGTATCCGCGAAACGCTCGATGGTTTGATTCGTGGCAATAATGCTCGTTACCTAAGTGATGCAATTGTGACGATGCGTAATGAACGTTATGTTATTCCAGTTAAAAGCGAGTACCGTAGTGTCTTTGGCGGTGTCATTCACGATCAAAGTGCGTCTGGTCAAACATTATTTGTTGAACCGAAACAAATTGTCGAATTAAACAACCGTTTGCGTCAACAACAAATTGCCGAAAAAAATGAAGTCGCTCGAATTTTATCAGAATTATCAGCAGAATTAGTCCCTTATCGAAAAGAGATTATTCACAATGCTTATGTGATTGGAAAATTTGATTTCATGAATGGGAAGGCTCGTTTTGCGAAAGAGTATCAAGCGATTGTGCCTGAGATTAATTTAGAAAATCAAGTGACCTTCAAACAAGCACGTCATCCGTTGATACCTTCCGAAAAAGTTGTTGCAAATGATATTTCACTCGGAAAAGATTATCAAGCAATCGTGATTACCGGACCAAATACCGGCGGAAAAACGCTTGCCTTAAAAACACTGGGTTTATTACAGTTAATGGGGCAATCAGGGTTACCAATTTTAGTTGATGAACAAAGCCAAATGGGAATCTTTGACGAAGTTTTTGCCGATATTGGTGATGAACAATCAATTGAACAAAATTTATCAACTTTTTCTTCGCATATGGTTAATATTGTCGATATTCTAAATCGTGCCAATGAAAAAAGTTTGGTTTTATTCGATGAACTAGGTGCTGGAACCGATCCACAAGAAGGTGCAGCGTTAGCAATTGCGATTTTAGATGAGATGGGAAGCCGTTCGACGTACGTCATGGCGACGACTCACTATCCTGAATTGAAAATTTATGGCTATAATCGTCCAAACACAATTAATGCGTCGATGGAGTTTGATGTCGACACTTTGAGCCCGACTTATCGTTTATTAATTGGAGTGCCAGGAAGAAGTAACGCCTTTGAAATCTCTCGACGTCTGGGGTTAGACCATCAGATCATTGAATCGGCGAAACAGATTATTGACGGAGAAAGTCAAGATCTCAATGAAATGATCGCAGATTTAGAAAATCGTCGTAAAATGGCTGAAACGGAATACTTAGAGCTACGTCAATCACTTGAAGCGTCCGAGAAAATTAAGAAGGAACTAGAAGAAGCACATCGTTATTTCTATGAGGAACGTGAAAAAGAATTAGCTAAAGGCCGTAAAGAGGCCAATAAGCTCGTGGAGACAGCGAAAGAAGAAGCCGAAAAAATCATTGCCGATATTCGTAAGA
This sequence comes from Enterococcus alcedinis, assembly GCF_014635985.1. Lineage (GTDB taxonomy): Bacteria > Bacillota > Bacilli > Lactobacillales > Enterococcaceae > Enterococcus_I > Enterococcus_I alcedinis. The sequence continues at coordinate 12,734 of NZ_BMDT01000001.1, forward strand.
TGCAATTAAGTGGCGGTCAAAATCGAGTGAAAGAACACGAATTGATTGACATGAAAACCAAGTTATCAGGTTTATCGCATGCCGAGGATCATCTGCAAAAAAATAAAGTTTTACAAAAAGCCAAAGCGGCCAAAAAATTAAAAGTTGGCGATGAAGTGATGGTTACTTCTTATGGTCAACGTGGTGAATTATTGAAAAAAGTTGGTAATGATCAATGGCAAGTACAGCTTGGAATTTTAAAAATGACGGTAGCAGAAGAAGAACTCGAACCTTTAGCACCAGTCAAAGAACCCGTTCAACGTGTCTTATCAACAGTCCGCTCGGGTAATAGTTCACACGTTTCGACACAATTAGATTTACGGGGTAAACGTTATGAAGAGGCGCTAGGAGAGGTCGATCAATACATTGATGGAGCACTGTTAGCGAATTATCCGCAAGTGACGATTATTCATGGTAAAGGGACAGGGGCATTACGCCAAGGGATTATCGAATATTTAAAAAATCATCGTAGTGTCAAAAGTTTTGAATTTGCGCCAGCAAATCAAGGTGGAAATGGCGCCACAATTGTAACATTTAAGTAACGTTTGAAAAGGTAAGCATCTCGTTAGGCAAGACAACAATTAGGTGCTATACTTTCATCATAAACTGGAGGTAATGGAATGACAGTAGAAATTACAGATGCATCGTTTGCACAAGAAACAGATAAAGGTTTAGTCTTAATTGACTTTTGGGCAGCTTGGTGTGGCCCTTGTCGTATGCAAGCACCGATTTTAGATCAGTTAGGTGAAGCGTATGAGGAAGAGGAATTAAAAATTACAAAAATGGATGTTGACGCGAATCCGGCAACTCCTGCACAATTTGGTGTGATGAGTATCCCAACGTTAATCTTGAAAAAAGATGGCGAAGTCGTTGAAAAAGTAATTGGTGTTCACACGAAAGAACAACTAGAAGCGTTAATTGCTCCTCACTTGTAAGAAATATAAAAAAGAGCTGGAATCTGTTTGAGATTCTAGGCTCTTTTTTTCTTTGAAGCTTGCCTCGTGGTATAATTAACGTATGGATAAATCGAGAATGGAATGAAGAAAATGAATGAACAAATTCAGCATAAACTTGCCCTTTTACCAGATGAGCCTGGTTGTTACTTAATGAAAGATAAGAATGGAACGATTATTTATGTCGGTAAAGCAAAAGTATTAAAAAATCGCGTACGTTCTTATTTCACAGGAAGTCACGACACAAAAACGACGCGTTTAGTCAGTGAAATTGTCGATTTTGAATACATTGTCACAGAATCAAATGTCGAGGCTTTACTATTAGAAATTAATTTAATTAAGAAAAATGATCCTAAATACAACATTATGCTAAAGGATGACAAAACGTATCCTTTTCTTAAAATAACGAATGAAAAATACCCGAGATTATTAATTACTAGAAAAGTGTTAAAAGACAAAGCCTATTATTTTGGTCCCTATCCTGATGTGCGCGCAGCCAATGAAATCAAAAAATTATTGGATCGCTTATTTCCACTCGTAAAATGTGGTCCAGGGAATACGAAACGCCCTTGCTTGTATTATCATATGGGGCAATGTTTATGTCCTTATCATTTTGATGTGGATCCAAGTGTTTATCAAGAGATTGTCGAAGGAATTCGCCAATTTTTAGGAGGCAATTATCAAGAGATTGAAGCCAACATCGAAGTCAAAATGAACCGCGCGGCGGAAAATTTAGCTTTTGAACAAGCGGCTGAATTTCGTGATCAGATCCGAGCGATTGAGTCGATTATGGTGAAACAAAAGATTACACAATCTGATTTTATGGATCGTGATGTTTTCGGTTATGCGATTGATAAAGGCTGGATGTGTGTCCAAGTCTTCTTCGTTCGTCAAGGAAAGTTAATTGAACGCGATGTGTCTATTTTTCCTTTTTATAATGAAGCACCAGAAGATTTTTTGACCTTTATTGGACAATTTTATCAAAAAAACGAACACATTTTACCAAAAGAAGTGCTCATTCCAAGTGAGATTGATTTAGAAAGTGTTGAAGCGGTCGTAGCAACGAAAGTATTAAAACCCCAACGTGGAGATAAGAAAAAAATTGTTGAATTAGCCGGTAAAAATGCTCGTATTGCTTTAAGCGAAAAGTTTAATTTAATTGAACGAAAAGAAGAGCGGACGATTGGGGCGATTGAGCGCTTAGGCGATGCGTTAAACATCCCTCTACCGATTCGAATTGAAGCATTTGATAACTCGAATATTATGGGGACCGACCCGGTTTCAGCTATGGTCGTCTTTGTTGATGGCAAACCCGCTAAAAAAGAGTACCGCAAATACAAAATCAAAACAGTACAAGGACCAGATGATTATGCTTCGATGCGTGAGGTCATTTATCGCCGTTATTCAAGAGTTTTAAAGGAAGGGCTACCGCTACCAGATTTAATTATTATTGATGGCGGTAAAGGTCAGGTCGATATTGCGAAAGACGTGTTAGAAAATCAACTTGGGATTGATTTACCCGTGGCCGGACTTGCTAAAAATGACAAGCATAAAACGAGTGAATTGTTGTATGGCGATCCTTTAGGTGTGATCGGATTGAAGCGTAATTCTGCAGAATTTTTTTTGTTACAGCGCATCCAAGATGAGGTTCATCGATTTGCAATTACCTTTCATCGTCAGCTACGTAGTAAAACAAGTTTTGCATCAAAGTTGGATAATATTGAAGGTCTGGGTCCTAAACGTAAAAAACTGCTATTGAAGGAATTTAAATCGCTGAAAAATATTCAAGCAGCAACTGAGGAGGAGTTAATAGAAAAAGGTCTACCGAAAATAGTTGCAAAAAATGTTTTCGAACACTTAAAAAATCAGACTAAAGGACCTATCTCAACGTAAAAACTATGTTATTCTATTAATAGACAATCATTCTAACGCTTTTTAACAAGCAATTGGGCGTTTGAAGAAATCGATTTTGGTCGCTTCAAATGTTTTTTGCTCGTTTTATTTAAGAAATTGTTGGTTGTAAGTGCATTCAAGGAGGGAAATAGATGTTAGAAGTAAAAGAGTTGCGTAAAACATTTGATGATTATTGCGCTGTGGATGATTTGACGTTTACCGTAAAACCAGGCTCGATTATGGGGTTAATTGGCCAAAATGGTGCAGGAAAAACGACGACGTTTCGTTTGATACTTGATTTTTTAAAAGCTGATCGAGGAGAGATTCTTTGGGAAGGTAAGCCAATTGGCAAAAACGAATATGATATTATTGGCTATTTACCAGAAGAACGAGGGTTATATCCTAAAATTTCAATTCAAGATCAACTAGTCTACTTTGCTCAATTGCGTGGCAAAACAAAAAAAGAAATTGAACCAAAAATCGATGAATGGATGGAACGTTTCCAAGTTAAAGGGAAGAAGACTGATAAAGTTAAGACTTTATCTAAAGGAAATCAACAAAAGGTTCAATTAATTGCGACGTTGATTCATGAGCCTAAATTAATTATTCTAGATGAACCTTTTAGTGGTTTAGACCCAGTCAATGCTGAGCTCCTAAAAGAAGGGATTTTATCCTTAAAAAAATCAGGTTCTTGTGTCATCTTTTCGAGTCATAATATGGATCATGTTGAGAAAATATGTGATCACTTAATTATGTTAAATAATGGGCAAACTGTTTTAGATGGTGTCGTACATGAAATACGTCAATCCTTTGGCCGTACAAAAGTTTTCTTAGAATCGCAATTAACGGTAGAGGAAGTTGAAGCTATCCCTGGTGTTAAACGGGTGCAACCGCGAGAAGATGAATCCTTAGAAATTACCTTGAGTGATCCAGAAGCTGGAAAGATCTTGTTTGAAGCAGCAACGAAAAATGGTTACATTCCGATGTTTAATCAACAACCGCCCACCTTAGAAGAAATTTTCAAGCAGAAAGTAGGGGAACGCCATGAATAAATATTGGATTATTACAAAGGACGTCTATTTAAAAAATATTAAATCAGTCTCATTTCTAATTATGCTATTGGCTCCCTTTCTAGCTTTAGGTGCCTTTTATGTCATAGGGCAGTTTTCTAGTAGCGATAGTGAAGACCTTCAGACAGGTATTGTTATTCAAGCAGAAACTGCAACACTTCCAGAGTTAGCTGCATTTAAAAAGGAGTTCACTTCATATGATTCTCGGGAATCCGGAGAAAAAGCTTTGAAATCTGAAGAAATCGACGGATTGCTTTTATTGACGATTGAAGATAATACGGTCGCAGCCGAGCTATTAAGTGAAGATAGCACATCGCAAGAAAAGTTAATGGGACTTAATTTTCAGTTGAGTCAACTTCAGACGACCCTTCGATCTCAAGCGCTTGGTTTGAGCTTGGAAGAAGTTGCAGCGATTAATACACCAGTCAACATTGAAGTTCAAAAAATTTCCTTTAATGAAGCGGGCAATCTACAAGAAGAAACGGATTTTTCTGGTATTCGTACACTGGTCGGAATGATGAGTACGATTTTACTCTTTATTTTTATTATGACCTATGCGAGTATTATCGCTCAAGAAATTGCTTCTGAAAAAGGCACACGAATTATGGAAGTCATCTTATCAAGTGTTTCTTCACGAAGTCACTTTTATGGCAAATTAAGTGGGATTTTACTTGTGGCATTAACACAAGTAGCGGTGTATGTCGTTAGTTTTGGGATTGGATTTTACTGGATTAAAGATCGACCAAGTGTCGCAGCCTTCTTAGCAGAGTTTTCGCTAAAAGATATTTTTGGGGAATTCTTACTGTTCACCCTTATCTATCTTATGTTGGGAATCTTCATTTATGCCGTATTAGCCGCACTATGTGGCTCACTTGTAAGCAAAGTAGAAGATGTTAGTAAAGCCATTTTACCAGTCACTTACTTATCATTAGCTGGTTATATGATCGGTTTAACACTTGGCTTAAGTAACCCGGGTCATGCGGCGATTCGAATCACCTCGTATATTCCCTTTATCTCGTCTTATACGATGCCGATTCGCTTAGCAAATGATAATGTACCATTGATTCAAATTATTCTTTCACTTACGATTTTAGTTGTAACATTGCTTGCCTTAGTAATGTTCTCGTCCAAAATGTATCGTTCAAATGTATTGATTTACAATGACAATGGCATCTGGGCAGCGCTAAAACAGTCGATTGTTTTAATGAAAAATGAACGTCAAAAAAATAAATAGGAGTGGATAAAGATGCGTAAAAAACAACGGAGACTTTTGGTACCACTAGGCTTACTCGGTCTGGGGATTGGCGCGACTTATTTTTTATTTCGTGATCGACCAGATAATCAATTCCCGAAACTGGATAAAAAACAAAGCACAGACACGATTCCCCATAAACAAAGCAATTTTTTCTTAATGGTTGATGATGGTTTACCACTAGCTGTAACGATTACGCAACCCACTGATAACGAGAAAATTAAGGGGATTGTTCAAATCATTCACGGTATTCTCGAGCATAAAAATCGTTACCAAGATTTCGCTAATTTTTTAGCAGATAATGGTTATGTCGTACTAACAAGCGACAATCGTGGACATGGTGAATCCGTGAATCAACAAAATCCGCTAGGGCATATGCCTGGGGTTGACCGAATGGTTGCAGATCAAGTTTACTTAACTACTTTTATTAAAGAACAGTATCCAGACGTTCCAATGTATTTATATGGTCATTCCTTTGGATCGATTTTAGCTAGAAATTATCTAAAAGAAAACGATCAATTAATTGATAAGTTGTTACTGACAGGAACGGTTTCTTATCAAAAACTTGCACCATTGGGTATTCAATTGGCTAAAATCGCTAATAAATTAACAGGCGAACAAAAACATTCATGGTTATTGAAACGACTTTCTGATTATGGGAATGAAGATAAAAGCTGGCTAACGAATGATTTAAGTCAAATTGAAAAATTAGAAAACGATACTCAAATGATTCCTGGTTATACGAACCAAGGTGTCGCAACGATTTGGCAAGCAGACTATGAATTAAAACAAATCAAAAAATACCACTGTCAAAACCCAATGTTACCGATTTTAAGTTTGAGTGGGATGGAAGATGAAGAAATTACTGGAGGTTTGACTGGACTAGCCGATACAAAAGCGACATTAGAAGCGATTGGCTATCAAGATGTTCAAATTTTTGAATACGAAGGCATGAAACATGAAGTATTAAATGAAATTGAAAATGCTCTGGTTTACCAACGAATTCTGGATTTTTTTGAATCATAAAAAATACGCCCCTTTTCATCGACGAAGTTCAATGAAAAGGGGCGTATCGTATTTTATTTAGTAGTGATTAACGGTTGCTAATGACTTCAACCTTATAGCCGTCTGGATCTATTACGAAATAGTATGAAGGTGGGACACCTGGTAGGCCTTTTAAGTCCGTTACTTCAAAACCTTGTTCTGTATGTACTTTGTGTAAAGCAGCTACATCATCTGTTGAAATCGCGATGTGTCCATAACCGTTTCCAAGATCATAACCTTCATGATCATAGTTATAAGTTAATTCAAGTTCATAACCATCTCCTGGTAGCGTTAAATAAACCAGAGTGAATTTTGCTTCTGGGAAATCACGACGGCGATCTTCTTCAAAGCCGAACGCTTTTTGATAAAAGGCTAGTGACGCTTCTAAATCTTTTACACGTACACAAGTATGAGCCATTTTCATTGATACATCATCCTCTCAAACTAATACTATTATCATAACATACCTCTTATCGTTCTGTATAATATTATTTGAATTGTCGGAAAGTCAAGTGGCAAGACTCTGATATAACGCTTGTATATTGATGAGTATTTCGTTAGAATAAAGAAAAGCTTTACTGGAGGATGACGATGAGCGTACCAACTTTTGGAGTAAAAGAAGCAGGCATTCAGTACAAAGCAAGGCATGGGGTGTATGTAGTGATAGCTGACACCATGAAAGAAAAAATTATTCTTGTGCAAGCACCAAACGGAGCTTACTTTTTACCGGGAGGAGAAATCGAGAGTGGGGAGACCCATTTGGAGACAATCGATCGGGAAATGCTAGAAGAGTTGGGCTTTGAGGTTGAAGTAACGACGTATTTTGGTGAGGCAGTCGAATATTTTTATTCACGCCATCGCGATACCAATTACGAACACCCTGGGTATTTTTATCGAGTGACACAATGGGATCAAGTAGCTGAGCCAACAGAAAAAACCAACAACTTGCTTTGGGTTACACCTCAAGCAGCCTTGGAACTCCTGAAGAGAGGAAGCCATCGTTGGGCAGTTGAGCAGTGGTTGCAACAAAATTAAATCAAATCATACAAAAACGACGCCTCCACTTAGGAGCCGTCGTTTATTTTAGTTTAAAACAAATTTTTCAATCGCAACGGCAACACCGTGTGCGTCATTTGAAGCGGTAATAAAACTTGCAGCATTTTTAATGTTTTCAGTTGCATTCCCCATAGCAATCCCAAGTCCTGCATATTCAATCATAGGTAGATCGTTTTCATTATCACCTAAAGCCATGACTTCACGTGCTTCAAGACCCAGTTGTTCGGCAAGCTGTTTGACTGCCGCCCCTTTATCGACTTTTTTATTTAAGAATTCTAAGAAGTAAGGTGTGCTTTTAACAATTGTATACTTATTATAGAACTCTTGGGGAATCTTAGTGATGGCTGCATCTAAAATTTCTGGATCATCAACCATCATCATTTTCATGATATTTAAATCAGGTGTAATTTCTTCCGGCGTACGGAATTTCAATGGCATGTCGACTAAATGAGACTCTAATACCGTGTAACGACTAATGTCACGGTTTGAAGTATACATAAACTTTTCAGTTTCAGTATGAAAATGCACGTTTAATTTACGAGCTAAACCGTCAATTGCAATATAATCATCATGTGTTAAGCCAACTTGCGAAATGATTTCTTGTGATTTTGTTTTTTGGATTAATGCGCCGTTATAAGTGATAACATAGTCATTTTCACTATAAAGATCTAATTCAGCAATTAAATCTTGGACACCGGTTAAGGGACGGCCGGTACAAAGGACGATTTTCACTCCTTTTTCTTCGGCTTTCTTTAACGTTGCTTTTACTTCTTCGGTTAGTTGATGATTACTTGTTAAAAGTGTACCATCGATATCGATGGCAATTAACTTAATAGACATAATATCCTCCAATAATGTTTAATTAATCAATGCACCATTATGAATATGGGACGCAAAGTGTTTGTAAGTCTCTCCAAACAAATCATAGTTATCTTGGAGCGAAAGGTCAACCATTTCTTTTGGAAAATAAAAACGGTGGTCACCTTGGCCTTCACCAGCCAAAGCTTTAACTAGTTGACTGACTTTAGATAATTCGACTAAACTGCCGTCTTTTTCTTGTAATTCAATTTGTGTACGGTGTTTATTTGATTCCGGACGATAAAAGTCGTAAGGTAAATCAAAACTGGAGTGGACTGCAGTATAGTAATTCGGGTTATAGCCCACGGTTTCAACTAAATGTTGCATATGTTGAAGCAATGCGGTTTGATTATTTTCTTCAAAACGGCAAGATTTTAAAGGTTTTCGGTTTAAAAATCGATAAGCCAAATCGTTCAATAAGACATCTGCTTCATCTTGCCATAAAATAAAGTACGTATTTAATACGCCGTCATCGAGTCTTAAATAGTCGTCAATGGTAAAATTTCCTTCTAAAAAAGGGACAAGTAAGGGTGAATTGCGTAAGAAAATCTCAGGATTGTTCTGATAGCATTCTCGTGCTCTTTGTAGCAAATGTTCAAGGATCACTTCCATACCGCGCGATGTTGGATGGAAATAGACTTGCATGTACATCTGGTAACGGCCAACAATGTAATCTTCTACCGCGTGCATGCCATTCATTCCAAAAGCAATTCCGCCGTCATAAGGCCGAATGACACGTAAAATTCGCGTGAGATCAAAGGTACCGTATTCGGTTCCGGTAAAATAGGCATCACGTAATAAGTAATCCATGCGATCGGCATCAATTTGACTGGAAATCATTTGAATGACTTGTTGGTTAGGATACGTCTTTTGAATGACACTTGCAACTTTTTCAGGAAAACCAACAGCGACCTTATTCAAAATTTGGTAAATTTCGGTATTCGGAGAACAGATAATTTGAACGGTTAACGCTTCGTGATTTGTCTGGAAAATGTGCTCAAAAGTGTGAGAATAAGGTCCGTGTCCGACATCATGCAGCAAGGCGGCGCATAATGTGATGAGTCGCTCCTGATCGTCCCATCCGCCCAGACCAATTTTATCAATGGAATAGTTTCGTTGGAATAAATCACAAATGCGACGTGTAATCTCATAAACACCAAGAGAGTGCGAGAAGCGACTGTGTTCTGCACCGTGGAAAGTAAATGAACTTGTTCCTAGTTGTTTAATTCGGCGTAAACGCTGAAATTCTTTTGAATCAATTAAATCTAAAATGACTTGATGTTGAACGTGAATGTAGTTGTGGACCGGGTCACGAAAGACCTTTTCATTGGGCAGGAGTTGATTTTTGTAAGTTGTCATTTTATTTTCCCTCCTGAATCATTTGATTGCGCTTTTTCATATTATCTATTTTTCGTTGAAGTTGCTCGCTCAACTTGTTCTTTGTTATCCATGGTAGAATAGCAGAGATGCTGTCGTCGGCTACAAATAATTGTTTAAAACGTTCTTTAACTTGCTCAATACTTAAAGGTGTATCGAGTAGTTCCTCTAAAGTGACCATACTTGCTGGGTCAACGATAGGAAAACTAGGGTCAGGTTGAAGGGGATCCAAGCTATCTCGGTAAAAATCGGCGACCATTTGACCGCGAGTCATCTGGTTACCGTTCACGCTTAAGTACATCATCACAGCAATGCCTTCTTTCACCCGGCGTTGCGCGATCCCGGCAATTTTTCGACCACCGACGCTTAAGTCATATGCGCCAGGACAATAAGATGTTGGGATTTCGTAGGCTTCAATGGTTAATTCAGGAAAAGCTTGTTGTGTTAAGTGCCACATGACTTCATAAGCAGCATCCGTTGAAGCAACTTCAGCTGTTTTTGGAAAAATCAGGCTAATATTCAAGGTCCCTTCATCAGCGATGACGCCTAAACCACCTGAGTTTCGGACAATCGGAGTATACGGTACTGGAATATTTTTCAGTCCTTTTGCTAAAAAAGGGGTACGTGTATCTTTCATCCCTAAAATAAAGGTGTTTTCTAATTGCCAAAAGTGTAGAATTTTTATATGATTTGAATGAACGAATTCACCAAAGATGTCCGTGAGCCCAAAAGGAAGTAATTGTTCTTCTTTGCTCACCATTTTTTGATCATAAATAAGTCGTTGCATAATAACCCTCTTTTAATTGAATTTTTACTGTTATTTCTATTATATATGAAATGTAGCAAAAAAGCCGATTAAAAGAAAGAGAAATGAGTAGAAGGAGAAGGATATGAAGTTAAAAAAAGGCATGCCAGTTAATATTTTTTTGAAAACAATGATTGAACAAAAAGAAGGGAAAGAAGAATTTCTTTATGAAATTACGGGACAAGTTGCACGTGTCGGTCACAATTTGTACATCCGTTACGAAGAACCTCAAGCAGATGGCGTGTCTTTTTCGCCAGTTACGATTAAGATCTATCCAGACCAAAGTGTACAATTAATTCGAACAACAGCCGAGGCGCGTGTTCGCTTACATTTTCAATACGAAGAAACAACTGAAACGATTTATAAAACGCCATATGGTAGTATGTTTTTTCATGTGTATACAAAAGAGCTACATACAAGTTTAACCGATCATCCGTTGGCCGGAAAAGTTCGTGTAAACTATGATTTATTAATGCAGGATGAGAAAATTGGCTCTTATGAGGTCTACTTGGAATTTACTGCCTAAGATTTGAAAAAAAATGCGAGAAAAAATTGCTTTTCGTTCGACATTTTTGTATGATTAGACGTAGACTGTGAAAGGACGTGTCCCGAGTGGAAATTAATGTATTTAAAGACAGCGATAAAACTGAGTTATCAATGATTGAAGTCGCACATGCGATTTTAGCTCAAAAAGCAGATGTAATGGATTTTTCTGATTTGGTGAACCAAATTCAAACTTATTTAGGTAAATCAGATAGTGAGATTCGTGACTCATTAGCGCAGTTTTATACCGACTTAAACATCGATGGTAGTTTTATTTCTTTAGGCGACAATCGTTGGGGCTTACGTTCATGGTATGCGATTGATTCGATTGATGAAGAGATCAACCATGGATTAGAAGACGAAGAAGACGAAGATAAACCAAAACGTAAAAAACGTAAAAAGGTCAATGCCTTTATTACTGGCGACGAAGACGCAATTGATTATAACGATGACGATCCAGAAGATACAGATCTGGCGGACGAAGATGATGATGAATTATTCGAAGATGAAGACGAAGATGATGAAGAAATCAAAGCATATAACTCAGACTTACAAGAAATCGGTGCTGATAAAGACGATGAAGAAGAGTTAGTTGGTAGCATTGAAGAGGAATTAACCATCATTGATGAAGACGACATCGAAGAAGACGAAGATGATGAAGAGTACGGTGAAGAAGCGTAACTTCAAATAAAAAAGAAGGGGTCCTTGACAATTATGTCAGGGATCCCTTCTTTTTTATTTAGAATCGATCATTTAAAAATTGTTCCTCGGATTGAATTCTTTTCTTCTGATTGATTTCATAATTGGCAACAAATACGCAAGAATAAAGAGCATTTAATAGATAATCCATACTTAACTGTGAAGAAAAAGTCGATAATTTCACATCTTTACTTTCATTTAGTGCAACGGGAAGTAAAATATCTGCTAATTTTCCGATGTGGGAATCAGGATCAGCCGTAAGTACAATCAATTGCACGTTGCGTTGTTTTAAAATCTTGGCAATGTGATAATTATTTTTACTTTCACCACTATAAGACAATAAAATGGCACAGTCGTTTTCATTAAAGGTATTTGCTAAGTGATGATCTTCTCCAGGGACATGTGCCGATAAGATATGATAGCCAATTTTCATCATCCTATTTTGAAAGTTTAAGGCAGGTATCGCAGTGTCGCCATAGGCAAAGATTCCAACATGTTTGGCAGTTGTTAGGCGCTTAACGCAAGCTTCAAGGGTATCATCAGAAAAGAGTGAGGCTGTTTGATTTAACGAGTGAATGGATAATTCACGTAATTTCATGGTAATATCCGTATACGTATCGTCTTCTGAAAAAGGAAAATCCGCATCCACAAACAAGGTTTCCTCAGGTTGGTGGTGTAATTGGGAAGCAAGTTGTAATTTAAAATCTTTAAACCCCTTCAAACCGATTTTCCGACATAGCCGAACGATACTTGAAGTGGACGAAAATGTTTGCAAAGCTAAATCCTGAATCGATTGATGTAAGATTTTTTCGGGATCTTGGAGAATCTGCTGTGCGATGAGTTTTTCGGTAGGGTTAAAATCAGACTGTTGTTGCAGAATGGATAAAATATTCATGGAATCACCTTTTCTATCGTTTATCTATAGATGAATAAATGAAAAAAAGTTCCAAAAGAAAAGTGAAATACTCACAAATCTTGAACTTTATGTCAAAATGAAGGGGGAGAGTTTACCTTTAGAACCCCTTATGCTTTAATAAGTGTAACACAAAGATGGAGGAGATTATATGTTAAGTATTGCTTATATTGGAAATGGGAAGAGTACGAATCGTTACCATGCGCCTTTTGCTCAAAAAGTTGAAAACATCCAAATAAAAAAAATCTACTCACGCAGCGAACCCGTTTGGGACAAATTAGAAGGCACCGAATACGTCTCAGATATTAATGAAATCTGGACGGATGAGGCAATTGAATTGGTTGTTATTTCAACGCCACCGTCAAGCCATTACCAATTGGCAAAAGAGGCACTATTGAAAGGGAAAAACGTCTTAGTTGAAAAACCATTTTGTGATACAACAGAGGAAGCGTTAGAACTTTTTGCATTAGCAGAGAAATCGAACTTGATGCTTCAATGTTATCAAAATCGTCGTTTTGATTCTGATTTTTTAACCGTTCAAAAAGTGATTGAAAGTGGTGTCTTAGGTGAAATTTTAGAAGTTGAAATGCATTTTGATTACTTCCGCCCAGAAGTACCATTAAATACGCAACACTTTTCAAAATTGGATGATTTCTACTATTCACATGCCTGTCATACACTTGATCAAGTCTTATCTTATTTTGGAAATCCTTTAAACACCAATTATGATGTCCGCCAATTATTAGGGGAAGGACGCTTGAACGATTATTTTGATTTGGATTTGTATTACCAAGAGGGACTAAAAGTTTCGGTTAAATCGAGTTATTTCCGGATTAAAGAACGTCCAAGTTTTATTGTTTATGGGACAAAAGGCTGCTTTGTTAAACAAACAAAAGACCGTCAAGAAGAGCACTTGAAACTCTTTTATATGCCAACGAATGCTGATTTTGGAATTGATTTGCCAGAGCATTATGGCGTATTAACGTATATAGATGATCAAGGATTGTACCATGAAGAAAAAGTGGTTTCAGAAGTCGGCGATTACAGTCGTTTCTATGAAGCAGTCTATCAAACACTTAAACATGGAGCGCCACAACTTGTTACGAAAGAACAAACGCTAAAACAAATCGAGATGCTAAATGAAGGTATCAAACAAATGAATGACAATCTTAAATAAAAAAATGGCAAAACTTTCTACATTCAGAAGGTTTTGCCATTTTTTGTGTCTTAACGTATACTGTAATCAGTTACAAGAACGCGTCCTAAGGGAATCGAACCCCTGTCTCAAGAACCGGAATCTTACGTGATATCCACTACACTAAGGACGCAACACTCAATTAGGTTATCAAACTTTCAGAATAATTACAAGGGGAATTTAAATGAAATTTCAACAGCAATTATCCCATAGTCAACAACAGAACCAAACGCAAAAGCTTGCAATGACGCAACAGTTGCAACAATCGATTCAAGTTTTACAGTTTTCAAGTGAAGAATTGCATGCTTTTATCGAAAACGAGGCATTAGAAAATCCATTACTTGGTGTGGAGGAATACGATTATCCGATTAGCAGTCAAGGACTCAGTCAGTTACGTGGAGATGAAAGTGATTACTTTTCTCAAATACCTGATCAAAGCTTGTCACTGTTTGAATCGTTAATTGAGCAAGTTCACTTAAATTATCGCGATACTTATTTAAGAACGTTGATTTTATTTTTAGTCGAGTACATTGATTTGAATGGTTTTTTAACAATTACGTTGGAAGAAGCGGCTGAGCAAACAGGCAGTAGCGCAATTCAAATGTTAGATGCACTGGTTTTATTACAGCAATTAGATCCCGCTGGTGTGGGTGCGCGTAATTTACAAGAAGCACTAATGTTGCAGACAGAACGCGACGACAGCGCACCGAATTTAGCTTATATTGTACTAGAAGAATTTTTTGATTCTCTAGTGAATCGCAAGTGGGACGTTATCGCGAAACATTTTGAGATTCGATTACAAGATGTTCAAGAGATTTTTGATTATTTGCAGCATCTAACGCCAACTCCGGGTGCAATTTTTGGTGATACGAAAGATCTATATATTGTCCCAGATTTAAGCGTTAAGATTAACGGTGATACGATTGAGCTACTATCAAATAAAAAAAGTGTACCAAAACTTATCTTTCAACAAAATTATTTTGAGCAAATGAAAAAAAGTGGCGACAAAGAAGTCGTTGCCTACTTAAAAGAGAAACAACAAAACTTTCAAATATTACAAAAGATGATTATGCAACGTGGCGATACAATTTATCGTGTCGGACAATTTATTGTGGAACATCAAAGAGAATTCTTTTTAAATGATGAGCGCCCAATAAAACCGTTAATTTTAAAAGAAGTCGCAGAAAGTTTGGATGTGCATGAATCAACGGTCAGCCGAGCGGTTAATGGCAAATATTTAGCAACTGATTTTGGTGTGTTTGAGCTAAAAACATTCTTTAGTCACAAATTAGTCTCTAAGACAGGGGAAGAAAGTTCGACCGATGATGTCAAACAGCGCCTCAAAAAAATTGTGGATCAAGAGAATAAACAAAAGCCGCTTTCAGATCAAAAAATTGTTGATTTGCTGAAAGAAGAAGGTATAGAACTTTCCCGGAGAACCGTCGCTAAGTACCGTGAACAACTAGGGATCTTAGGCTCTTCAAAGCGCAAACGTTACGAATAAAAGAATGAATGAGCCAGAGATTCCTCTTGGTTCATTCATTCTTTTCGCTTTTATTAGTTGCGTAAAAAAAGACATTATGCTAGAATTAGTCTTGTGAGGGATAACAAAAAACTTCGGAAATCTTTTTTTTGCTCTATCTGGGTCATGTTAAGTCTATATGGGACATAAACAGTCCAAGGAGGGTTCGTATGTTGGATGATCTAAAAATAATTGAATCAATTGCACCAGATTTTTTTCAAACGATTCAAGAACGTTATCGGATTTTACAAAATATTTATTGGATGCAGCCAGTAGGGCGTCGCGTCTTAGCCGATACATTAGATACTACCGAACGCGTCCTTAGAACAGAAACGGATTTATTGAAGAAATTAGAACTCATTGACACATCTAAAAGTGGAATGCAATTGACAACTAAAGGCGAACGTGTTTATCATCAATTAGGACACTTAACCGATCAGTTGTTTGGAATGGATCGTCTAGAACGAGCCTTAGCCAATCACTTCGGTATTAGCCGTTGTTTAATTACACCAGGAAATAGTGATCAACAAGAAAAAGTCATTGATGAATTAGGTTATCTATTATGGGATAGTTTAAATCAAAAACTGCCAAATGGCCGGAATATTATTGCGGTGATGGGTGGGACAACAATGGCCAAAGTTGCTGAGAAAGTTTCCAATCTTGAAACAAGTCACCGACACAATTTATTTGTACCTGCTAGAGGTGGGATTGGTGAGTCTGTTAAAGTGCAAGCCAATTCAGTTAGTGCGATGATGGCGATGCAATCAAGAGGTGATTATCGTTCGCTTTATGTACCCGAACAACTAAGTTCGGCAACGTATGATTCACTCTTACAAGAACCTTCTATTTTAGAAGTGTTGAACTTAATTAGTGAAGCAAACTGTGTCATTCATGGAATTGGTCGAGCGATTCATATGGCAGCACGTCGAAAAATGACAGAAGAACAGATGGTCATGCTTAAGCAAAAAAATGCAGTAGCAGAATCGTTTGGTTACTTTTTCAACGAAGATGGCGAAGTGGTTTATCGAATTCCACGCATTGGTTTACAACTGAAGGATCTTTTAAATATCCCGTATGTTTTTGCAATTGCTGGTGGAAAAAGTAAAGTCAAAGCGATCAATGCTTATATGAAGAATGCACCAAAACAAACGTGGCTCATCACTGATGAAGCCGCAGCAAATGCGATTTTAAAAGGGGTCACCCTTTAAAAATAAAATTTTTATGATTTTCATAAGGAGGAAATCTTAAATGACAATTAAAGTAGGTATTAATGGATTTGGACGTATCGGACGCTTAGCTTTCCGTCGTATCCAAAATGTAGCAGGTATTGAGGTAGTTGCAATTAACGACTTAACCGATGCAAAAATGTTGGCTCATTTATTAAAATATGATACAACACAAGGCCGTTTCGACGGAACTGTTGAAGTTCACGAAGGATCTTTCAACGTAAACGGAAAAGAAGTAAAAGTTTTAGCTAACCGCAACCCTGAAGAATTACCATGGGGCGAATTAGGCGTAGACATCGTTTTAGAGTGTACTGGATTCTTTACTTCTAAAACAGCAGCTGAAAAACACTTAGCAGCAGGTGCTAAACGCGTTGTTATCTCTGCTCCAGGTGGAGACGACGTTCCAACAATCGTTTATAACGTTAACCATGACATCTTAACTGGTAAAGAAACAGTTATTTCAGGTGCTTCATGTACAACAAACTGTTTAGCTCCAATGGCTAAAGTATTAAACGACCAATTTGGTATCGTTGAAGGTTTAATGACAACAATCCATGCATACACTGGTGACCAAATGACTTTAGATGGACCACACCCTAAAGGTGATTTCCGTCGCGCTCGTGCAGCAGCAGAAAACATTATCCCTAACTCAACAGGAGCAGCTAAAGCAATTGGTTTAGTAATTCCTGAGTTAAACGGTAAATTAGACGGAGCAGCTCAACGTGTTCCTGTTGCAACTGGTTCATTAACTGAATTAGTAACAGTTTTAGATAAAGCAGTTACTGCAGACGAAGTGAACGCAGCAATGAAAGCAGCAGCTGACGAATCTTACGGCTACAACACAGACGAAATTGTTTCTTCTGATATTATCGGAATCACTTACGGTTCACTATTTGACGCAACTCAAACACGTGTATTAACTGTAGGCGACAAACAATTAGTTAAAACAGTAGCTTGGTACGATAACGAAATGTCTTATACAGCACAATTAGTTCGTACTTTAGAATACTTCGCTAACTTATAAGATTCTAAATCGAGTCGAATAAATAATATTAAGCGGGGAAGCGACGCGCTTCCTCGCTTTTTTAATGAAATTTATCTACCTAGGAGGCAATCACCCATGGCAAAGAAAACAGTCAAAGATCTTGATTTAAAAGACAAAAAAGTCTTAGTACGTGTTGATTTTAACGTTCCATTGAAAGATGGCGTTATTACGGATGATACTCGTATCAAAGCTGCTTTACCAACAATCAATTATGTTTTAGAAAATGGCGGAAAAGCGATTTTATTCTCGCATTTAGGTCGTGTTAAAACAGAAGAAGATAAAGCAGGTAAATCTTTAGCACCAGTTGCAAAACGTTTAGGTGAATTATTAGGAAAAGAAGTAACTTTTGTTCCTGAAACTCGTGGAGAAGAACTAGAAGCAGCCATTGCCAACTTAAAAGATGGTGAAGTGGTTGTTGTTGAAAATACACGTTTTGAAGACGTTGATGGCAATAAAGAAAGCAAAAATGACCCTGAATTAGGGAAATATTGGGCATCTTTAGGTGACGTATTTGTAAACGACGCGTTTGGTACAGCTCACCGTGCACATGCTTCAAACGTAGGGATTGCTTCAACGGGAATTCCAACAGTTGCGGGCTTCCTAATGGAAAAAGAAATCAAATTTATTGGAGATGCAATTGCTGAACCAAAACGTCCAATGGTGGCGATTTTAGGCGGAGCGAAAGTATCCGATAAAATTGGTGTTATCAAAAACCTTATCCCGGTTGCAGATAAAATTCTTATCGGTGGTGGAATGACTTATACATTCTATACAGCAAAAGGAATGACAGTCGGCGATTCATTAGTTGAATTAGATAAAGTTGAATTAGCTAAAGAGTTATTAGCAGAAGCAGGCGATAAAATTGTTTTAGCGGTAGATATCGTTACAACACCTGAATTCTCAAATGATGTTCCAACAACTGTGATGTCAGGTAATATTCCTGATGGTATCATGGGATTAGATATTGGTCCTAAAACAGTGGAACTATTTAGCGGTATTTTAGCAGATGCAAAAACAGTTATTTGGAACGGTCCAATGGGTGTCTTTGAATTATCTAACTTTGCAAACGGAACGATTGGTGTCTGTGAAGCAATTGCGAACTTAACGGATGCAACAACAATCATCGGTGGTGGTGATTCAGCAGCTGCAGCTGAACAATTAGGTTTTGCGGATAAGTTTTCACACATTTCAACAGGCGGTGGCGCAAGCTTAGAATTATTAGAAGGTAAAACATTACCGGGCTTAGCGGCAATTAACGATAAATAAAAGGAGTGTCTATTCGATGCGTAAACCAATTATTGCAGGAAACTGGAAAATGAATAAAACGTTAGCAGAGGCAGTTGACTTTGCTAAAGCAGTTAAAGGTGCGGTTCCATCAAATGATGTTGTTGATTCAGTAATTGGATCGCCAGCATTATTCTTGGCTGCATTAGCAGAAGAAGTAAAAGGTACTGATGTGAAACTTTCAGCACAAAATTCTTACTGGGAAAATACTGGTGCTTTTACTGGTGAAAATTCACCAGCAGCGATTGCTGATTTAGGTGTTCAATATGTTATTATCGGTCATTCTGAACGTCGTGAGTACTTCCACGAAACAGATGCAGATATTAACAAAAAAGCTAAAGCAATTTTTGCAAACGGCATGACACCAATTCTTTGTTGTGGTGAGTCATTAGAAACTTACGAAGCAGGCAAAACTGCAGAGTGGATCGAAGGACAAATTACAGCTGGTTTAGAAGGTCTATCTGACGCACAAGTTTCAAACTTAGTGATTGCATATGAGCCAATTTGGGCAATCGGTACAGGTAAATCAGCAGATGCTAATATTGCGGATGAAATTTGTGGTGTTGTTCGTCAAACAGTTGAAAAACTTTACGGCGAAACAGTTGCACAAGCAGTTCGTATCCAATACGGTGGTTCTGTAAAACCAGAGAACATTGCTGAGTATATGGCAAAAGAAAACGTTGACGGTGCTTTAGTCGGTGGTGCAGCTTTAGAGCCTGCTTCATTCTTAGCATTATTAGACGCTGTTAAATAAAATTCAATTATTATTTGCAGAAAACGTTAAAATTCATTACAATAATAAGTAATCAAGAGGTTGGCTAGCTGACCTTAAGATAAAACAATTTTAAAGGAGAGACATAACATGTCAATTATTACTGATATTTACGCTCGCGAAGTCTTAGACTCTCGTGGAAACCCAACAATCGAAGTAGAAGTTTATACAGAATCAGGTGCGTTTGGTCGTGGAATGGTTCCATCAGGCGCTTCAACTGGGGAACACGAAGCGGTTGAATTACGTGATGGCGTTAAAGATCGTTACTTAGGTAAAGGTGTAGAAAAAGCTGTTGAGAACGTAAATACAACAATCGCAGAAGCAATTGTCGGATATGACGTTCGCGATCAAATGGCTATCGATAAAGCGATGATTGAATTAGATGGAACTCCAAACAAAGGAAAATTAGGCGCGAACGCAATCTTAGGCGTTTCAATCGCTGTTGCCCGTGCAGCTGCAGATTACCTAGAAGTACCTTTATACCACTACTTAGGCGGATTCAATACAAAAGTATTACCTACGCCAATGATGAACATCGTTAACGGTGGTTCTCACTCTGACGCACCAATTGCTTTCCAAGAGTTCATGGTATTACCAACTGGCGCGCCAACATTTAAAGAAGCTTTACGTTGGGGAGCAGAAATCTTCCACGCATTAGCTAAAATCCTTAAATCTCGTGGTTTAGAAACATCTGTCGGTGACGAAGGTGGATTCGCTCCTCGTTTTGAAGGAACTGAAGACGGTGTTGAAACAATCTTAGAAGCGATCAAAGCAGCTGGTTTAGAGCCAGGTAAAGATGTTTACTTAGGATTTGACTGTGCAGCAGCAGAATTCTACGAAGACGGTATTTACAACTATGCTAAATTTGAAGGTGAAGGCGGAGCGAAACGCACTTCAGCTGAACAAGTTGATTACTTAGAAGAATTAGTTAACAAATACCCAATCATCTCTATTGAAGATGGTATGGACCAAAACGACTGGGATGGATGGAAACTACTTACTGAGCGCTTAGGCGAAAAAGTTCAATTAGTAGGTGACGATTTATTCGTTACAAACACTGAAATCTTATCTCGTGGAATCAAAAATGATACAGCAAACTCAATCTTAATTAAAGTTAACCAAATCGGTACTTTAACTGAGACATTTGAAGCAATCGAAATGGCGAAAGAAGCTGGCTACACTGCAGTTGTCTCTCACCGTTCAGGCGAGACTGAAGATTCTACAATCGCAGACATCGCTGTTGCAACAAACGCTGGCCAAATCAAAACTGGTTCTTTATCACGTACTGACCGTATTGCAAAATACAACCAATTATTACGTATCGAAGACCAATTAGGTGAAGTAGCAGTTTACAAAGGTTTAGAAGCTTTCTACAACCTAAAAAACAAATAATTTAAATTAGAACTTTCTATCTCGTTGTTTATGCAATGGGATAGAAAGTTTTTTTGTTGTAAACAATTGAAACGTTCACTTTCAACTGTTTTTTTAATATTAATTACCAATTCGATATGCTATCATAAAAAATAAAGGAGTTTCTTATGAAAATAATCGGATTAATTGGTGGCATGAGTTGGGAAAGCACGGTGACTTATTATGAACAGATTAATCAGCTAGTAAATCAACAATTAGGTGGCTTACATTCGGCAAAAATACTTTTGGCAAGTGTAGATTTTAATGAAATTGAGGCCTATCAAAGAACTGGTGAATGGGAGAAAAGTGGCAACATTCTAGCCGATGAAGCGATAAAACTTGAAAAAGGTGGGGCTGACTTTATTTTGATTTGCACGAATACCATGCATAAAGTATTTGATCAAATTCAAAAGAAGGTTTCGATTCCTATCCTACATATTGCAGATGCAACGATTGCAGCATTAAAAGAACACCAAATGAAACGCGTAGGCTTGTTAGGAACCAAATATACAATGCAGCAAGATTTTTATAAGGAAAGAATAATGAATGCAGAAATAGCTATTTTAATTCCGAAAGGTGACGAAATCGATAGAGTGAATGATATAATTTTTGAGGAGCTTGTACGTGGTGTTGTGAGGCAAGAGTCTAAAAAAGAATATCTGAAAGTTATTGATAGTATGATTGCAAGAGGTGCGCAAGGGATTATTTTGGGGTGTACGGAGATTGGATTATTGGTTTCGCAAGAAGATGTTACTGTTCCGATTTTTGATACGACCTTAATTCATTCGGAGCAAGCAGTGAGAGAATCGTTAGCTGAAATACAAAGAAAGGGATCCTGACATAAGTCGTGATCCCTTGTTGGCATACGAAAGTTTGGACGATAAATGGTGACAAAGGTCTGCTCTTTAGAAAATTTTCGTTAAATTTGAGCAATTGAAAGTCTAAATTGTTCGAATGTACCTCCAGTTTTTCAGAGAAAAGCGATTTTTGTCACACCGCCTAGTCTATTTTATAAATAATGAGTGGGTGAAACTCTATCTGTTTCAGTAATCTCTCGTAGTACACGACACGGATGACCGACAGCGATGACATTAGCTGGAATATCTTTATTAACCAGGCTTTTCGCACCAATAATACTTCCTTTACCAATTGTCACACCAGGTGCAATCGTTACGTCGCCACCAATCCAAACGTCATCTTCAATGACAATCGGTAAAGCGACTTCTAATCCGGTTCGACGTTCAATCGGATCAAAGGCGTGGTTAGCAGTATACATACCACAATTAGGACCGATGAAGCAATATTTACCAATCGTAATTTTCCCACCATCCATTAAATAAGCATTCCGATTAATAAACGAACCTTCACCAATCGTTGAATACAAACCATAATCTGCCCAAATTGGATTCATGATGATTGTATTTTTGGCTTTATTTGGGAATAATTTTGCGAGCAAAGATTCACGCTCGTCGCTATTCATTGGTAGTAAGTTGATTTTGTGGCACAAGTCCATCGCTGTTTCGCGTTCAGCAATTAATTCAGTATCACCGTTTGGATCGTACCATTCACCAGCAAAGCTCTTTTCTTTTTCAGTTTTCATAAGAAATCCTCTCCATTCTTCTTATGACTTAGACTAGCGAAACGAGAAGATGATGTCAAGGTTTCATCGCTACTTTCTGTGATATAATTATCGTAGTCAAAGGAGTGAGAAGATGTTTCGAAAAGCGGTTGAAGAAGATGTTCTAGCGTTGGAGCAATTACTGACAGAAGCTTGGCGTGTGACGTATGAAATGCTCTACTCTTCAGATTATATTGAACGAGTGATTATGGAATATTATAATCCAATACGGTTAATGAACGAAGTCACACAGACTTCAAGAGAATGGTCGGGCTATTACGTTTATGAGATGGAAGGTAAAATTGTCGGTTGTATTGGTGGTGGCATCGATACAGAAGATAATGGAAGTATTTACGTTCTATATCTTGATCCCATTGAAAAAGGTAAAGGTTATGGTAGTGCGTTACTTGAAAACTTTACAATGTTACAAAAACAAACACAAAAAATAACGACACAAACCGTTAGTGTTGCTGAAAATAACCAAATGGGGTTGCCTTTCTACGACAAAATGGGATTTATTAAAAAAGCGAAGCAAAAAACACATAATGCTCTTGAGAATGAAGATTATCAAACATTGCTCTTAACGAGAGAAGTCTAGTTTTTCGATTGAAAGCGTGATTTCTTCTAGTAAAAGAAAAAAACTTATGATAAAGTATTACTGATGGATACTATGGTAAAAAGGAGGTTTTTTTACATGTATAATTTTATTTTAGGAGCAGTCCTATTCATTTCAGCCATTTTGATTGTGACAATTATGTTGCAACCAAGTAAACAAAATAGTGCAGCGAGTGCTTTTGGCGGGGGTGCAGACCAACTTTTTGGTAAACAAAAAGCTCGTGGATTTGAAGCGGTGATGCAAAGAACAACAGCTGTTTTAGGATTTGTATGGATGGTTTTACTTTTTGTGCTAGTACTTTTATCATCGACAAACTAAAAATAAAGAACTTAGAATTTGGTAGGTTAGGAGTAGTGGCGGAATTTTCCGGTATTTTTAATCCAAAGGCCTGATTCTGGGTTCTTTTTTTGTCGACGAGCCCAGCTCTAAAGGGTATTTCAACTTCTTGTGTGTTAAAATGATAATTGAGGTGAAGAATAAATGAAACAATTACCAGCAAGTCTTTTTTTTGAAAAAGGCCCGCGTGCAGTGTTGCTGTTGCACGCTTATACAGGAAGTTTTAATGATGTCAGAATGTTGGCTCGTTTTTTAGAAAAAAATCAATATACTGTTTATGCCCCTTTATTCTCGGGGCATGGGACCAAAAATCCGGAAGATATTTTAGAACAAACGCCGGAGCAATGGTGGCAAGATGCTCAAGCGGCACTTGCGTTTTTAAAAGAAAAAGGGTACAAAGAAATTGCCGTTTTTGGTTTATCAATGGGTGGCATTTATGCTACGCGCCTGTTAACCTTAGCTGATTCGGCGATTATTGGGGGCGGGGCGTTTTGTTCACCACTTGTTAAACGAGAAAACACCGTTCATCAAAATTTTATGCTTTACGCAAAACAGGTGTTACAAGAAGCGTGGGATTCAGCAAGGGAACAAAAGATTGCGCGTGATTCTGTAACACAATTAACAGAAATCGAAGAATTTTCAGCAGTCGTTTACGAACAATTGCCGGAAATTGCGCAACCTGTTTTCCTTGCGCAAGCAGGAAAAGATGCGTTAATCAATCCGCAAGTCGTATTTGATGCGGCAAAGCAGTTACAACAAACACGTCTGACTTTACAGTGGTACCCCGAAAGTGGGCATGTGATTACGGTCGGCGTGAATCGGAAAGAATTGGAAAAAGATGTGCTTCATTTTATTGAAGGATTGTCTTGGAATGAGGAAAATAAATGAAAGAAACAATTAAATCAAAAGTCATTGATTTTATGGAAGCAAGTACCAAAAAAAGCTTCTCTTTAGAGCAAATTGCTGAAGGCCTAGGCCTACAGTCTGGTACTGATTTTAAAGCGCTCGTAAAAACGATTAGTACTATGGAGCAAGAGAAGAGTGTGATTTTCACGAAAAAAGGAAAAGTGAAATTGCCTCAAATGAAACTTCTCTTGGAAGGAACATTCCGTCGTAATGAACGTGGCTTTGGGTTCGTAACGATTGATCCAGAAGAAGATGACGTATTCATACCAAAAGAACAAACCTTACTTGCCCTAGATGGCGATACGGTTGCAATTGATATTACACAACCAGCGGATCCTTTTAGAGAAAAAGGTGCCGAAGGGAAAGTGGTTGAAATTCGTCAACGTCAAGTTACACAAATTGTTGGTGAATTTAGTTTGTTTAGCGAAGAAGAAATTCAAGAAACCCAATTATATGGCGTTGTTGTACCAAAAGATAAAAAATTAAGTGGCTTCCGTGTGTTAGTGTCAGACGAAGGTGTGCGACCAACGGATGGTAGCATCGTGATTGTCGAAATCACTCATTATCCTGAAATTGAATATGGCATGACTTTTGAAGGAATTGTTAAACAAGTCATTGGCTATAAGGATGACCCGGGAATGGATATTTTATCAATTGTGATTGCCAATGGAATCACGACAAAATTCCCAGAAGATGTGTTAGCACAAGCTGACGAAGTGCCAGATATAATTGACCCTGCAGACTTTTTAGATCGTCGTAATTTAATCGGTCAAGAGATTGTGACGATTGATGGCGAAGATGCGAAGGATCTAGATGATGCGATTACTGTTCGAAGATTGGATAATGGCAATTATTTTCTGGGCGTGCATATTGCCGATGTATCGTATTATGTGACGCAAGGAAGCCCACTGGATCGCGAAGCGTTTGAACGTGGAACAAGTGTTTACTTAACCGATCGTGTGATTCCAATGATTCCACAACGTTTGTCAAACGGCATTTGTTCATTGAATCCAAATGTTCCGCGTTTAGCAATGAGTTGTGAAATGGAAATTGATAGCACGGGTAAAATTGTCCAATACGATATTTTTGAAAGTGTGATTCAAACAACGGCTCGTATGACTTATACAGCGCTGAATGCGATTTTAGACGAAGAGGACCCGGAAACAATTGAAAAGTATGCTTCTCTTGTCCCAATGTTTAAGGAAATGGGCGAATTGCATCATATTTTAGAAGAGATGCGTAAACGCCGAGGAGCGGTCACTTTTGAAGATAACGAAGCCAAAATTGTTGTTGATGAAGAGGGACATCCGTTAGATATCGTCTTTCGTGAACGAGGCGTAGGTGAACGTTTGATTGAATCCTTTATGTTAGCGGCTAATGAAACGGTTGCGCAACACTTTAATCAAAAAAAATTCCCCTTCATTTATCGTATTCATGAAGAACCAAAAGAAGAAAAAATTCGTCGATTTATTGATTTTGCATCGATTTTAGGAATTGTCGTGCAAAATAAGAAAGGTTCAGTTGACCCGAAAACGTTACAAGCCATCATTAAAGAAGTATCTGGGCGACCAGAATCACTGGTTTTAAATACGATGTTATTAAGAAGTATGCAACAGGCGAAATATTTAGAAGACAACTATGGACACTATGGTCTAGCAGCTGAGTATTATACGCACTTCACTTCGCCGATTCGTCGTTATCCAGATTTAATTGTGCACCGCTTGATTCGCTCGTATCAACAAAATCCATCTGAAGAAAACCAAGCATATTGGGCCGAAGAATTGCCTGAAATTGCCTTTCATAGTTCACAAATGGAACGTCGTGCTGTAACGACTGAACGTGAAGTTGATGCATTGAAGAAAGCTGAATTTATGGCAGATCATGTTGGAGAAGAGTTTGACGGAGTGATTAGTTCGGTCTTGAAATTTGGATTCTTTGTTGAATTACCGAACACAATCGAAGGATTAATTCATATGAATACCTTACGACAAGATTATTTCCATTACTTTGAAAATCACTTAGCGTTAGTTGGGGAACGAACAGGTACTACGTTTAAATTAGGACAAAAAGTTCGGATTAAAGTGACAAAATCGGATCCTGAAACACGTGAAATTGATTTTGAGTTAGTCGATGCAGAGCCTGTTGCACCGATTGTAATGCGAGATCGCAAACAAAATAAAACGAATAATCAAAAAACGACACATCAAAATGTGATCGTTGATGATACAAAAGGGAATAAAGAAGGAAAAGGCAAGAAAAAAGGAAAGAAAAAACCATTTTATATTTCTGCTGTTAAAAAGAATCGGAAAAAAACCGATAGAAA
Organism: Enterococcus alcedinis; assembly: GCF_014635985.1. Classification (GTDB taxonomy): domain Bacteria; phylum Bacillota; class Bacilli; order Lactobacillales; family Enterococcaceae; genus Enterococcus_I; species Enterococcus_I alcedinis. The sequence goes on from NZ_BMDT01000001.1 coordinate 39,489, forward strand.
GAAATGAGGCTTGGAGGGGTATAGATGCCAAAAGGCAAAGGAAATGTAATTGCGCAAAACCGCAAAGCGAGTCATGACTATATTATCATCGACACACTTGAAGCGGGGATTGTTTTGCAAGGTACTGAAATAAAATCGATTCGTAATAGTCGTATCAACCTAAAAGATGGGTTTATCCGTATTCGTAATGGTGAAGCATTCTTATCAAATGTTCATATTAGTCCATACGAACAGGGAAATATCTTTAATCATGATCCGTTACGTACCCGGAAACTATTGCTACATAAAAAACAAATTCACAAATGGGAAACGGAAGTCAAGAACTCTGGAATGACCATTGTGCCATTACGAGTCTATTTAAAAGATGGCTTTGCAAAAGTGTTGATTGGACTTGCTAAAGGGAAGAAAGATTATGATAAGCGAGAGTCACTCAAACGAAAAGATCAAGATCGACAAATCCAACGTATACTGAAAAACCGATAGTAGCAGGATTTTACAAGAGTATTTTTCCGAAACATGCTCTTTCGAGGAGCTTAAAGCAATTTGAAAAACCTTTACTATTAGTAAAACGAGGGGTCTGTTTATTTACAATTACAATTTCAAATGGATAGATTCAAGAATGTTACTGAAAAGTTTTGAAATTTTCTCTAGTAAGTGCTATGATACGAGTTGTCATTAACTATGAGAAAAAACGAACAAACTTTTTTCGTCGTTGGGATTATTAGAAAGAGGTGAAGAGTTTTGGAAGAGCGTTCACTCCTATTTCAAATAGGACCTATTTGGTTTGATGGTACCCTAATTTTTATGACCCTACTTACGTGTATAATTATTTTTTCAGTTGTTTATATTTGTACAAGAAATTTACAATTGAAACCAAAAGGGAAACAAAACTTCATTGAATACATCATTGATTTTGTTCGAGGAATATTAAGTAGCCAGCTGCCAAGTAGAGAAGTGAATAATTATCATTTGTTAGGTTTTACCTTGTTTTTATTTATTTTAGTTTCAAATGAGATTGGTTTAGTGACAAAGATTGTCACAGCAGATGGTACAAACTTATGGAAGAGTCCAACTGCAGATCCAATTGTCACCCTGGCCTTAGCTATGATGGTTATTACCTTCACCCATTACATGGGGATCCAACAACAAGGCTTCAAGGATTATTTAGTAAACTCCTATTTGAAACCCGTTAGTTTTATTTTACCGATAAAATTACTTGAAGAATTTACCAACGTTATTAGTTTAGGTCTACGTCTTTATGGGAATGTTTTTGCGGGGGAAGTTCTTTTAGGATTAATCGTTTCAATGGTTGGTTCATTAGGTTGGATTGCTATACCATTAGCGATTCCACTGGAGGTCGTTTGGATTGGATTCTCCTTATTTATTGGTGGGATTCAAGCATACGTCTTTGTTACACTGACAATGGTGTTCTTAAGTCATAAAATTGCACCAGAGCATTAATTAGTAAAGTAATACAACGATATTAGGAGGAAAATATTATGAATTTTATCGCAGCAGGATTAGCAATTGTCGGATCAGCACTAGGTGCAGCATACGGAAACTCAAAAGTAGTTTCTAAAACATTGGAGTCAATGGCTCGCCAACCTGAGTTATCTGGAGAGTTACGTTCAACAATGATTATCGGGATGGCCTTTATCGAAGCTGTGCCAATTTTAGGGGTTGTAGTTGCCTTACTTCTTGTTTTAAACTAATAACAAGAAACGAAGCAGAAGTGATTAATGTCAACAATCCTTCTGCTTTTTTTTGAATCATAAAATGATTATGAAAAGAAAAACCCAATAAAGAATAGGAGTGTCTAGCAAATGCTAAATCACTTATTTTTACTAAATGCTGGAGGACATCCAACAATCATTAGTAGCGTGTTTGTTGTAACAGGCTCGTTTATTTTGTTATTAGTGTTGATTAAACACTTCGCTTGGGAACAAATAACCGAGATTTTTAAACAACGAGAAGAACGCATTAGCAATGATTTAGATTCAGCAGAACAAGCGCGCATTCAAGCAACCGCTTATGAATCCGAAATCAAAGCTCGTTTAGAAACATCAAAACATGAAGCAAACGAAATTATTCAAGAAGCAAAAAAAATTGGAGAATCAAACCGCCAAACTGTTTTATCTGAGACAAAAGAAGAAGTGGCACGTATGAAAGCGAAAGCAGAAGAGTTGGTTGCTTACGAACGTGAAAAAGCATTAGCGGAAGCTAAAGCTGAAGTTGTGGAACTTTCACTTCAAGTCGCAGAAAAAATCTTAAGTCATGATTTATCGCTTGAAAATCAAACAGCGTTAATCGATCAGTATATTGAAGGCTTAGGAACAAATCATGAGTAACAATAAGTATCAAGTTGCAAAACGATACGGCAAAGCCTTATTTCAATTGGCGGAAGAAGAACAAGAGCTAGATGCCGTTTTTCATGATGTCAGTCATCTACGTCAACAACTTGTAGCCATTCCAGAATTAATTCCCTTTTTAAAGCAAACGAGTATTGAATGGCCAGCTAAAAAAGTCGTGTTAGATGAACTGTCAACAGAGTATACTGAAACAGTTAAAAAAACACTGGCAGTGATTGGTGAAAACCGACGATTGGCAGAATTAATCGTTATTTTAGACGAATATGAAACACGATACAATGAAGCAAAAGGGATTATAAAAGCGCAAGTAACAACGGTAGTTCCTTTGACTAGCGCTCAAAAAGAACAATTAATTCAAAAGTTAAAAACGCAATTTCATTGCAATATCGTTCGATTAGAAGAAACGATCGACGCTGGTATTTTAGGCGGTGTCGTTATTCGAGTGCGTCATCAAGTACTAGATGGCAGTCTAAAGACGCAACTAAGCAAGCTAAAAAAAGAATTGAGTCGCTAGGACAAAGTAGAAGAGGTGAAGCGGATGTCCATTAAATCAGAAAAAATTAGTGCTCTGATTAAAGAGCAAATTAAAAATTATCAAAATACCGTTTCGATTGAGGAAACTGGTACCGTCACATATGTTGGTGACGGTATTGCTCGTGCACAAGGATTAGAAAATGCGATGAGTGGTGAGTTACTGGAATTTTCAAATGGTGCTTTTGGTATGGCTCAAAACTTGGAAGCCAATGACGTCGGAATTATCGTATTAGGTGATTTTGAGACGATACGTGAAGGCGATCAAGTCAAACGTACAGGAAAAATTATGGACGTACCAGTTGGAGATGCGCTAATCGGTCGTGTTGTGAATCCATTAGGTCAAGCAATTGATGGCTTAGGTGCAATTGAATCAGATAAATATCGTCCGATTGAAGCAGAAGCGCCGGGAGTAATGCAACGTCAATCGGTTTCAGAGCCGATGCAAACGGGTCTAAAAGCCATTGACGCCTTAGTTCCAATTGGTCGTGGACAACGTGAGTTAATTATTGGTGACCGTAAGACTGGGAAAACCGCGATTGCGATTGATACGATTATCAATCAAAAAGGTCAAGATGTTATTTGTATTTATGTTGCAATCGGTCAAAAAGATTCAACTGTACGAACACAAGTTGAAACACTTCGAGAATATGGTGCACTAGATTACACAATCGTCGTTGCAGCTGGAGCTTCTCAACCTGCGCCGCTACTATACGTTGCACCTTATGCAGGTATGGCAATGGCAGAAGAATTTATGTATCAAGGCAAACACGTTTTAGTTGTTTTTGATGACTTGTCTAAACAAGCAGTTGCTTACCGTGAGTTGTCATTACTCTTACGTCGTCCGCCGGGTCGTGAAGCTTATCCAGGAGATGTCTTTTACTTGCATTCACGTCTATTAGAACGTGCAGCGAAATTAAGCGATGAGCTTGGTGGCGGATCAATTACCGCGTTACCGTTTGTTGAAACACAAGCGGGCGATATTTCTGCTTACATTCCAACGAACGTGATTTCGATTACAGATGGTCAGATTTTCTTAGAAGGCGATTTATTTTATGCTGGGATTCGTCCAGCTGTTGCAGCTGGCTTATCGGTTTCACGTGTTGGTGGCTCTGCGCAAATTAAAGCAATGAAAAAAGTAGCCGGTACATTACGTCTTGATTTAGCAAGTTATCGCGAATTGGAAGCTTTCACACAGTTTGGTTCTGATTTAGATACGGCAACGCAAGCGAAGTTAAACCGAGGCCGTCGTACAGTTGAGATATTAATTCAAAAACTTCATTCGCCGTTAGCGGTTGAAAAGCAAGTCGTGATTTTATATGCATTAACGCACGGCTTCTTAGATACGATACCAGTGAATCGTTTATTAGAATTTGAAGCAGGTCTGTTTGAATACATAGAAACAACAAATAATGAGTTGTTTGAAACGATTCGTGTAACAAAAGACTTACCTTCAGAAGAAGCGTTAGATAGTAGTATTAAAGCATATTGCGACTTGTTCTTATCAACAGGTGAGGATGCCGGATCGACTCAGGCCAAACTAGCAGCATTAGAAAATGCGTAAAAGAGGTGAACGTTAATGGGTGCATCGCTTAATGAAATTAAGCAACGAATCGTTTCAACGAAAAAAACGAGTCAAATTACTCGTGCCATGCAAATGGTTTCTGCTTCTAAGTTAACGAAATCAGAAGCAAATTCCAACAGCTTTCAAATTTATGCAACAAAAGTTCGAGAACTAGTGACACACATTACTGCGAGTTTACCAGATAATGTCTTAAGTACATTAAGTGAACCGGATGCAGATGAAATTAACTATAAGAGTATGTTAATTCATCGTCCCGTCAAACGGACAGCTTATATTGTGATTACTTCGGACGGTGGATTAGTAGGCGGCTATAATAGTGCGATCTTAAAACAAGTGATGACTATTTTAGATGAGGATCATCAGTCGCCGGACGAGTATGTGATGCTGGCAATTGGTGGGACTGGTGCCGATTTCTTTAAAGCAAGAGGGATTAATGTGGCGTATGAATTACGTCACCTATCGGATCAACCGAGTTTTGAAGAAGTGCGGAAAATTGTCTCGTTGACAACATCGATGTTCCAAAATGAAGTTTTTGATGAATTGTACGTTTGTTACAATCATCATGTCAACTCTTTGACGAGCCAGTTTAGAGTCGAACGCATGCTACCAATTACAGATATTAATCATGATGAAGCCATTGAATATGAACAAGAATATATTTTTGAACCGTCAAAAGAAGTCATTTTAAAACAACTATTGCCACAATATGCAGAAAGTTTGATTTATGGAGCGATTGTTGATGCCAAAACAGCAGAGCATGCTGCTGGAATGACGGCAATGAAGACAGCGACGGATAATGCAAAAACAATCATAGATGATTTAACAATCTCATATAACCGTGCACGCCAAAGCGCGATTACACAGGAGATTACAGAAATTGTCGGAGGCGCTGCAGCCCTCGAGTAATTTCTTTGATGAATGGAGGAAAATAAATGAGTTCAGGCAAGATTTTACAAGTCGTGGGTCCCGTTGTTGACGTGGAATTCTCATTAGACCAATCCTTACCAGATATAAATAATGCCTTAATTGTTTATAAAAATAACGAACAAAAATCTAAAATTGTTTTAGAAACAGCATTAGAGTTAGGTGATGGTGTTGTCCGTACGATTGCAATGCAATCGACAGATGGTTTGCAACGCGGAATGGAAGTTGTCGATACAAAACAATCGATTTCAGTTCCTGTAGGAAAAGAAACACTTGGTCGAGTATTTAACGTATTGGGAGATACCATTGATTTACAAGGAGCGTTTCCTGCCGATGCCAAGCGCGAAGGCATTCATAAAAATGCCCCTAAATTTGAAGATTTAAGTACAAGCACAGAAATCCTTGAAACGGGGATTAAAGTGATTGACTTACTAGCACCTTATTTAAAAGGTGGGAAAGTTGGTCTCTTTGGTGGAGCCGGTGTTGGGAAAACGGTATTAATTCAAGAGTTAATCCATAACATTGCCCAAGAACATGGTGGGATTTCTGTTTTCACAGGTGTTGGAGAACGTACACGTGAAGGAAATGATCTTTACTTTGAAATGAAAGAGTCGGGTGTTATTGAAAAAACTGCCATGGTTTTTGGTCAGATGAATGAACCACCAGGTGCACGTATGCGTGTCGCTTTAACAGGTTTAACCATTGCGGAATATTTCCGTGATGAAGCGGGACAAGATGTCTTGTTATTTATTGATAACATCTTCCGCTTTACACAAGCAGGTTCGGAAGTTTCTGCCTTACTTGGCCGTATGCCATCAGCGGTTGGTTACCAACCAACCTTAGCAACAGAGATGGGACAGTTACAAGAACGGATTACTTCAACTAAAAAAGGATCGATTACGTCAATTCAAGCCATTTATGTTCCGGCGGATGACTATACCGATCCAGCGCCAGCAACGGCATTTGCGCATTTGGATGCAACAACGAACTTAGAGCGTAAGTTAACTGAGCAAGGGATTTATCCAGCGGTAGATCCGTTAGCTTCTTCATCAAGTGCGCTTGCGCCAGAAATTGTTGGTGAGGAACACTATCAAGTGGCAACGGAAGTTCAAAGAACCTTACAACGCTACCGTGAATTACAAGATATCATCGCGATTCTTGGTATGGATGAACTGTCAGATAAAGAAAAAATTATTGTTTCACGTGCGCGTCGAATTCAATTTTTCTTATCACAAAACTTTAACGTAGCCGAACAATTTACAGGACAACCGGGTTCTTATGTTCCTGTAAAAGATACGATTCGTGGCTTTAAAGAAATTTTAGCTGGAACGTATGATCATTTACCAGAAGATGCTTTCCGTAACGTTGGTCCAATTGAAGCGGTTGTTGAAAAGGCAAAAAAATTAGGTTATTAGAAAGAGGTGCACGATGACGAAAACATTAGAAGTTCATGTGATTACACCACAAGGGATTGTCTATGAACACCATGCGACGATGGTTGTTGCAAGAACGCCAGATGGTGACTTAGGGATTTTACCCCGTCATGCACCGATTATTGCACCCTTAACCATTGATGAAGTCCGAGTGAACCGTATCGATTCCAAGGAACACATTGATTGGATTGCCGTAAATGGTGGAGTGTTTGAAGTGCGCGATAATGTTGTAACAATTATTGCTGATAGTGCAGAGCGTGAACGCGATATTGACGTCCCACGAGCGGAGCGGGCAAAACGCCGTGCGGAAGAATTGATTGCAAAAGCTAAAGAAGAGTCAGACGTGGATGAGCTGCGTCGAGCAACTGTTGCATTGCATCGAGCAATTAATCGAATTAAAGTCTCAAAACACCTATAAGATTCACAAGAGTTAACCACGCATCAGGTGGTAAGGCTCTTGTGTTTCTTTTTTTAGCTGTGGTATGATAACTGTAATAGAAAATAGAAGGGGGGATTTTTATGCAAGTCTATGGAATAGATGTCATTATTCGTATAACCACCCATTTTATTTTTATTTATTTAGCCTTTTGGTCATTGAAATCGTTACGCTTAGATATGTTGTTTAAGCCGCAAAATACGACTCAAATTCGAATGGCAATTGCCTTACTTTCGATTGGCATGGGGTACTTAGCGAGCACATTCTTTTTAGAATTGATGGTCCTTGGTAAAAATATGTTTTCTGTGGGTTTTTAAATTAAGAAGGATGTTTCACATTTGGGTAACAAATATGGTATAATAAAAAAGATTTTTAAAAATGCAGTTAGCGTTTCTATTTGGAGGGAACAAGATGGAAGAGATTATCGTTCAAAGTGGTAATCAATTACAAGGTTCAGTTAAGATTGAAGGGGCAAAAAATGCAGTATTACCGATTTTAGCAGCAACTTTATTAGCAGAAGAAGGAACAACCGTGTTAACAAACGTTCCTATCTTATCGGATGTCATTACAATGAACCAAGTAATTCACTACTTAAATGCAGATGTGCAATTTGAACAAGCAACAAATACCGTAACAATTAATGCTGAAAAGCAATTAGAAATTGAAGCACCTTATGAATATGTGAGTGAAATGCGTGCTTCGATTGTTGTCATGGGGCCTTTATTAGCCCGTAATGGTCATGCGAAAGTCGCAATGCCAGGTGGTTGTGCAATTGGTAAACGACCAATTGACTTACATTTGAAAGGTTTCCAAGCATTAGGAGCAAAAATCATTCAAAAAGATGGTTATATTGAAGCGATTGCCGATGAATTAATTGGTAGTAATATTTATTTAGACTTCCCAAGTGTTGGGGCGACACAAAATATTATGATGGCGGCAGTCAAAGCAAAAGGAATAACAATCATTGACAACGTTGCTCGTGAACCAGAAATTGTTGATTTGGCGAACGTTTTAAATAAAATGGGAGCAAAAATCCATGGCGCTGGAACTGAAACAATGCGTATTGAGGGCGTGAGTCACCTAAAAGGGGTGGAGCACAGCATCGTTCAAGACCGTATTGAAGCAGGAACGTTTATGGTGGCAGCTGCTATGACAGAAGGAAATGTCCTAATTGAAGAAGGTATTATCGAGCATAACCGTCCGTTAATCTCAAAATTAATGGAAATGGGTGCACAAATTACTGAAGAGGCAGCAGGAGTTCGTGTCATTGGACCCAAAGTGTTAAAACCAACCGATATTAAAACACTGCCACATCCAGGATTCCCAACAGATATGCAAGCACAAGTGACAGCCATTCAAGCATTAGCATCTGGTATTAATATGGTGCATGAAACGGTCTTTGAAAATCGTTTCCAACATCTAGAAGAGATGCGTCGGATGAATGTCAATGTCAAAATTGAAGGAAATATTGCCATTATTGAAGGCGCAGATAATATTCAAGGGGCGATTGTCAATGCGACCGATTTAAGAGCCGCTGCAGCTTTGATCTTGGTAGGGTTACGAGCAACGGGAATTACTCGTGTGAGAAATTTACATTATCTTGATCGTGGTTATTATCAATTCCATAAGAAACTACAAAAATTAGGTGCAAATGTCGAACGTGTTTCGATTGGTGAACAAACACAGACAAAAGAACTTCAACCAATTATTGGATAAGGGAGGATTCGATGAAAACATCCCACTACATTCTGTATACAGTAATTAAAATAATTGCAGTATTACTTATTATCGGATTACTATTTGCTGTCGGTTTAATGATTGGTTATGGTGTGATTGGCGACGGCTCCCCAATGGCTATTTTTAAAATAAACATCTGGGAACAACTGTCACGTTTTATTAAATAAGAAGCAATTCATTTGAAAAGAGCGATTAGAGAAATCTAAATCGCTCTTTTTTTGTTGTTTTTTACTGTCTTATTTGTCATTTGTTTGTAAAATATCCCTTTATTTTAATTTAAATGAAGATAAGTAAGCGTTTTTCTTCTATTGTTATGTTAAATTCAATCAAGCTCGTAATCAAATTATTTTCTCATTATAAGACAGGTAAAGTCTGTAAGAGCACGTTTCTTTTGTGAGAAAAGATGAGAAATATGTCGTTTGTGACAAAGAAATGATTGAAATCATGAGAATAATCATTCTCTTAATCTATTCGTAACCTAACGCCTTTTTAGCCATGATAAGATACGTTTTGTAAGAAATAGGAGGAATTAAGTAATGAGAATTCGTTTACTACCAACGGTGTTAATGACAGGTATGCTTTTAGCAGCAACAATTATTCCTGTATATGCCGCAGAAAATCAAGAAGAACAAGTGACAGTTAATGAGCAAGTAATGACGGAAGAAACCGTTCAAGATATTTCTAATTCGTTTATGACTTTGGCAATTGAAGGCGATGCGGTTCAATCAGCTAAAGAGAAAATTGCTGCAAAAGAGCAAGCGATTAAAGAAGCAAAAGAAAAAGCCGAGCGAGAAGCCCGCGAAAAAGCAGCCCGTGAACAAGCGGAACGTGAAGCTCGTGAACAAGCAGAAAGAGAAGCAGCCGAACAAGCGGCAGCGGCAGCTGAACAAGAAGCAAAAGAACAGGCAGAAAGCCAACAGCCAACCGGTCAAACATTTATTATGGAATCAACGGCCTATAGTTCTGATCCAGCTGATACTTTAGGTGGTGGAACGGTCACAGCAACGGGTCAAAATTTATTGACGAATCCAATGGCAGTTGCCGTGGATCCAAACGTGATTCCTTTAGGTACACGTCTTTATGTTGAAGGGTATGGCGAAGCGATTGCTAGCGATACTGGTGGCGCGATTAAAGGAAATATTGTTGACGTACATTTCCCGACATATGAGCAATGTGTTCAATGGGGACGTCGTCAAGTTAAAGTGACGATTTTAGGTTAATATTTTTAAGGAAGGCAGCACGATCAATCGATTTGATTTTGCTGTCTTTTTGCTTGTTTTTACTTCAATAGATAGGTATATTTAAAGGTGAAAAGAGGGTTACTATGCAAAAAATATTAATTTCGACGGTTCGTGGTTATCAACGATTTATTTCTCCGTTATTCCCACCAAGTTGCCGGTATTATCCAACATGTTCTACTTATACAATTCAAGCGCTACAAACACATGGTGGTTTAAAAGGAAGCTTAATGGGAACTGCTCGGATTTTACGTTGTCATCCTTTTGTTAAAGGTGGTATTGATTACGTACCATTAAAGTTTAGTTTAAAAAGAAACACAAGCGATAAAAAACAACCGAATTATACGTATAAAAAATAAAATGAGTGAAAAAAGCACGAAGAAAGATGAGTAACTATCTAAAAGTGAGAGCCTGGGTTCTAGCTTTTTAGATGTTGATTTCTGTTTTTCTTCGGGCTTTTTTGGTATTTTGATTGAATAAATACGAAAGATGACAGAATTAATCAAATATTCAGAAAATTCAATTGACAAGGCCAAAAAAGTTCGGTATATTGAGAAACATATTCATTACCGAAAAAAAAGGGGGAAATATATATGAAAAAGAAATTAGCGTTTTTATTTGGGAGTCTCTTTTTGTTGGCGGCTTGTAGTGCAGGTCCAACAAGTGGAAATGAGACGAATGGTTCTTCAAATGCAGGTGGTAGCGCAGATGCAGAAACAATTAAAGTGGGGTTAAACTTAGAATTGTCTGGTGCAGTAGCTGGATATGGTACCCAAGAAAAAGATGGCGTAGAATTAGCCGTTGAGATCATCAACGAAGCGGGCGGTATCTTAGGGAAGCAAGTGGAACTTGTAACAAAAGATAATAAATCTGAAACAAGTGATGCAGCGACTGTTGCAGCAAACTTAGCAACGAATGATAAAGTAGTTGCTATCATTGGTCCAGCGACATCTGGAGCGACGAAAGCAGCGATTCCGAATATTACGAAAGCTCAAGTACCTTTAATTTCACCCTCAGCAACAGATGACTCAGTGACGATGAACGGTGATCAAGTCCAAGAGTATGTCTTCCGCTCAAGTTTTCAAGATAGTTTCCAAGGTGTCATCTTAGCAAAATATGCTCAAGATCAATTAGGTGCTAAAAAAGCGATTATTTTAGGTGATAACTCAAGTGACTACGCAAAAGGTTTATCTAAAGCCTTTAAGAGTGAGTACAAAGGTGAAGTTGTCCTAGAAGAAAACTTTACGAAGGGCGATAAAGATTTCCAAGCAATTTTAACAAAAGTTAAACAAACAGATTTTGATGTTTTATATATCCCAGGTTACTATGAAGAAGCCGGTTTAATTATTAAGCAAGCAAGAGAGCTTGGTATTGAACAACCAATTATTGGTGCCGATGGTTTTGGTGACGAGAAGATGGTTCAATTGGCTGGCGCTGAAAATGTTTCAAATGTCTTTTATACAGGACACTTTTCAATTTTAGCACCATCAAATGATACTGTAGAACCGTTTGTTGAAGCATTCAAAGAAAAATTTGGTAAAGAACCTTCAACGTTTAACGCATTGGCTTACGATGCGATGTTTATGATTAAACAAGCGATTGAGTCACAAGACGCAGCAGATGCCAAAGCGGTTACCAAAGGCTTAGCTGAACTAAAAGACTTTAAAGGGGTAACTGGTAACATTACGATGGATGCGCAACACAATCCGGAGAAATCTTTAGTGGTTATCGGATTTACTGATGGAAAAGAAAGTTCTGCAGAAGTAATTAATCCTTAAAAAGGGAAGCAAAAAACTGTGACAAAATCGGCAGTAGAGGTTTTGTTACAGTTTTTTTTCAGAAAAACAATGAATTTGGAAGTGATCTTATGGAAATAATCATTCAACAGTTGATTAACGGATTGTTTTTAGGCAGTATTTATGCGTTGATGGCTCTAGGTTATACAATGGTTTATGGGATTATTCGCTTAATCAATTTTGCTCACGGTGAGATTTATATGATTGGGAGTTTTGTTGGTTATTTTTTAATCCATCAATTTAATGATTTAGGAATTCTTTCAGGCGGTATCGGTTTTTTTGTGGCAATGATTTTATCGATGGCGATTAGTGCGGCATTAGGTGTATTAATCGAAATCTTAGCTTATAAACCTTTGCGAGGGGCGACTCGAATATCGGCATTAATTACCGCTATTGGAGTTTCCTATTTATTACAAAACTTAATGATTTACTTTTTCTCGCCGGATACTCGTCCGTTTCCACAAGCGATTACTCGTAAATTGTACACGTTTGGTGGATTAAGTGTCAGTAATATTCAATTATTAATTTTAACGGTTTCTGTTAGTTTAATGATCTTGCTACAAATTATCGTTAAAAAAACAAAAATGGGAAAAGCGATGCGTGCGGTAAGTGTCGATCCAGATGCGGCACAATTGATGGGAATTAATGTGAATCGTACCATTTCGTTTACCTTTGCTCTAGGTTCAGCCTTAGCCGCTGCTGGGGGGATGTTAATCGGTTTGTATTACAATTCGATAGATCCGATGATGGGCGTGGCTCCCGGTCTAAAATCGTTCGTTGCAGCTGTTTTAGGTGGTATCGGTATTATCCCAGGTGCAGCACTAGGTGGTTTTGTGATTGGTTTAATTGAAACGATGTCAACAGCCGTCGGTTTTTCAGATTATAAAGATGCGATTGTTTACGGTGTGTTAATTATTATTTTAATCATACGTCCTGCAGGTATTTTAGGCAAAAACGTAAAAGAGAAAGTGTAGGTGGATAGGATGAAAAAAAATATCAAATATACGCTTACGTGGACAGTTCTTACGGCAGGCCTTTATTTTGTACTCTTCTTTTTATACAACACCGGGAAAATTAACATTTTTACGGATGCGGTCATTGCCAATATTGGAATTAATATTGTGCTAGCGGTTAGTTTAAACTTGATTATTGGTTTTGGGGGACAATTTTCGCTAGGCCATGCAGGTTTTATGGCAATTGGCGCGTATGCGACGGCAATTCTGACTTCTAAAAGTCCTAGTTTTGGTTCTTTTGTAATCAGTATGTTGATTGGAATGATTCTTTCAGGCGTGATTGCACTCGTTGTTGGTATTCCAACTTTACGTTTAAAAGGGGATTATCTAGCGATTGCGACGCTCGGCGTTTCGGAGATTATTCGAATTTTCATTATTAACTTTAGTGATCTAACGAATGGGCCTTCAGGGATCTTTGGTTTAACGCAATATAGTAATTGGCAAATTATTTTTGTTGTGATGGTGTTAACGATTGTCTTTATTTCCAACTATATGAATAGTAGTTACGGACGTAAAACGCTATCGGTTCGTGAAGATGAGATCGCAGCAGAAGCGATGGGTGTCAATACAACCCGTTTTAAAGTTTTAGCTTTTGTGATCGGTGGCATGTTCGCCAGCGTTGGTGGAAGCTTATACGCTAGTTATCAGCAATCAGTTTTTCCAAGTGACTTTACTTTTATGAAATCAATCGATATTTTAATCATTGTTGTCTTTGGAGGGATTGGAAGTACCACAGGAGCGGTTGTTTCAGCAGTTGTTTTAGGATTCATTAATATGTATCTACAAGAGCTGGGCAGCTTACGAATGATCTTCTATGCATTAGCAATTATTTTGATTATGATTTTTAAACCAAGTGGCTTGCTAGGAAGTAAAGAGCTTTCCATGAAGAAGCTATTTCAACGTTTTAATCGTAAGGGAGGGGATTCAAATGCCACTACTAACCGTTAGTAAATTAACAAAAAACTTTGGTGGGTTAACGGCTGTTTCCCATGTGAATCTCGAATTATACGAAAATGAACTCGTAGGATTGATTGGACCAAACGGTGCTGGAAAGACAACTTTGTTTAACTTGTTAACGGGTGTTTATGAGCCGAGTTCAGGTGACGTCATTTTTGAAAATGAGGGCACAAAACAACGTTTAAATGGCATGAAGCCTTTTAAAATTGCCAATATCGGTTTGGCTAGAACGTTTCAGAATATTCGTTTATTTAAAGAGTTAACTGTCTTAGACAATGTCTTGATTGCGATGCGTGAAGTAGAAAAGAGCTCTTTTATTGCTAATATACTACGCTTGCCAAAGTATTATAAAACCGAGAAGACGTTAACGGAGAATGCTAAAAAATTATTAGAAATCTTTCAATTAGAAGATAAATTAGAGACGTTAGCACGTAATCTCTCTTACGGAGAGCAGCGTCGTTTAGAGATTGTGCGTGCGTTAGCGACACAACCCAAAATCTTATTTTTAGATGAACCGGCGGCAGGGATGAATCCCCAAGAAACGGCCGAATTAACTGATTTAATTTATCGTATCCAAAAAGAATTTAAGCTAACGATTATTTTAATCGAACATGACATGAACCTTGTAATGGATGTTTGTGAACGCATTTATGTATTAGAGTACGGACAAGTCATTGCAGAAGGTACACCAGATGAAATTAAAGGCAATCCTCGAGTCATTGAGGCGTATTTAGGAGGGGAAATCTAATGTTAACAATCGATAATCTATCGGTAAAGTATGGTCTGATTGAAGCGATTCATGATGTTTCCTTCCAAGTGAATCAAGGGGAAATTGTTTCGTTGATTGGCGCAAATGGCGCAGGTAAAACGTCCATTTTAAGAACGATTTCGGGCTTAGTACGTCCCGCAGCAGGAACGATTACTTTTGAAGGCGTGTCAATTGAAAAAGAGGCGCCGCAAAAAATCGTGAAGAAAGGTTTGTCACAAGTGCCAGAAGGCCGTCATGTTTTTTCAGGCTTAACGGTACAAGAAAACTTAGAGATGGGCGCTTTTTTACGTAATGATAATGAAATAAAAAATGACTATGAATCAGTCTACAGTCGTTTTCCGGTTTTAAAGGAACGAAGAAAGCAAGACGCAGCAACGCTATCTGGCGGTGAGCAACAAATGTTAGCAATGGGACGTGCGCTAATGTCTCGCCCTAAATTATTACTATTGGATGAACCTTCCATGGGGCTTGCTCCGATTTTTATCCGTGAGATTTTCTCGATTATTCAAGAAATTAAAGCTCAAGGGACGACCGTCTTATTGATTGAACAAAATGCCAATATGGCCTTATCGATTGCGGATCGTGGCTACGTGCTAGAAACAGGGAAAATTGTGTTAGAAGGAACAGGACAGGAGCTTTTAGCGAGTGAATCCGTGAAAAAAGCTTACTTAGGAGGATAAATCATGAGTGTAAAAGATTTTATGTCTAAAAATGTTATTACTGTAGAACCGCAAACACCTATTTTTGATGCGATTGATTTGATGAAAACACATCAAATTCATCGTTTGCCAGTAGTTACTGCTGGCAAACTCGTAGGTTTAATTACCGAAGGAGTGATTCAAGGTGCATTACCTTCAAAAGCGACTAGTTTAAGTGTCTATGAAGTTAATTATCTTTTGAATAAAACGAACGTTAAAGATATTATGATTAAAGAAGTTGAAACGATTACTCCAGATGCACTATTAGAAGATGGGATTGCCAAGATGCGTGCCAATAATATCGGTGTTTTACCAGTGATTGATGCGGATCAAGTTGTCGGGATTATTACAAATAATGATATCTTCGATGCGTTCTTAAAAATTACCGGGTATTATGCGGGTGGGACACGCGTTACCTTGTCGATTGAAAAAGACCATCATGGTATTTTAGCTGATATTACGAAAGTTTTAGCAGAAAACGAGTTAAGTATTTTAACGATTGTCGTTAATCGGGAGTCCGATCAAACGATTGTTGAGATTCAAGTCGAGTCTAAATTACCTGAAAAAGTGGCAGAAACGCTAGTACATGCAGGTTATAAAGTGGTTAGTTCTGTTTTAACAAATCAATAAACAAGTGAAATACCAGGAAGTTCTGTGAAAGTTTTCTGGTATTTCTCATGTATTTATTATTTGATAACAGGTAAAGATATGTTAGAATGGAATTCGAGGTGATAATTTTGAAGAAAAACAAAGAAATTCAAATCCGTATGGAAGAAACAACACGTGTTCTGCAAGGAACCAAATACGATGTCACTGAATTACATATTGGTAAAAAGAAAATGGGCGAGATTCTAGAATACGGACCAAAAGACTTCCGTACCTTCATGGACAGTGAAGCGATTGGTTCAAGTAAGACTTTCGAACTGGCGGTAGAGGCGATTATTCGTCAGTGGAATTTACACGAATAAAAACTTTTAAAAAAAGTTTAAAAAAACTATTGCAATTTTATCAAAAGTTTTGTATTATAACTAAGTCAGGTTTTTTACCAGACATTTTGGAGGAGTAGCGAAGTGGCTAAACGCGACGGACTGTAAATCCGTTCCTTCGGGTTCAGTGGTTCGAATCCACTCTCCTCCACCATTGGGGTATAGCCAAGCGGTAAGGCAAGGGACTTTGACTCCCTCATGCGTTGGTTCGAATCCAGCTACCCCAGTTTTCTAGAGTAACGATTCTTCGTTACTCTTTTTTATTTGAAAAAAAATGATTTTTAAGCTAACCTGTAGTAAATGATATAGGGAGTGAAGCGTATGAAATTGACAAAAAAAATCAAAGAAAAAGTAATTGAAACAGCAGAACACCTGTACGACTTATCTAAGAAAGATCTTTTCATTAATATTAGCAAAGATGGCGTTGAAATTAATGAAAAAAGACCTACTAAGCAAACGATTAAATGGCGTTCGAAAGGTCACTAAAATAACAAGAGAAGTTTTGACATCTTATTTTGTCAAAACTTCTCTTGTTATTTTATTTTAGTTTCAGTGTACGAATACTCACCAAGTTCAAAAAGGACTTGGCCATTTAATAATTCGGTCACCTCTTCTTGTAACGGATCATTTTCGTCAATCATGATACAAAAAGTTACATCAGAGAGAAATTGTGTATCTTTGACTGAATAACCTTTTCCTTCTATAAAATGTTGCAACTTATCAACCGCAGAATAATCAATAGTGACAAAAATTTCTTGTTGCGGTTTCACTTCAACGATACCAATCTCCTTTAGTGCCTCAGAGACAGAAGTCGAATAGGCACGAATTAAACCGCCTGCTCCAAGTTTAATGCCACCAAAATAGCGTGTAACGACTGCTACAACGTCGACTATTTTGTTTTGTTTTAAGACTTCTAGCATCGGCACGCCAGCAGTTCCACTAGGCTCACCATCATCGCTAGAGCGTAAAATCATCGCGTCTGGCCCGATAATAAAGGCGCTACAGTTATGATTGGCTTTCCAATGTTCTTTTTTGATGGTTTGAATAAATTCACGTGCTTCTTCCTCTGTTTTTACGCGTTGAAGAAAACATAAAAAGCGAGATTTTTTTATCTCAATTTCAACAACACCATTTTTTTCTATTGTTCGATATGTTTCGAGCATATTTTTTCTCCATTTCTATCAGTCTATTGATTCTAGTATAGTCAAAAATGGTGAAGAATTCAATTTAGTACGGTTTGCTTTTTAGAGCAAGAAGCTGGATAATAGAAGATGAGGAGGGGAGTCGTTTGGTGGGAGGTAGAAAGAAATACGATGTGATAACGGATTATATTCGTCAAAATGGCGGTACGCAAGTAACACTGACGTTCACTCAAATCGATGAGTTGCTCTTTCCTGCAAACGGTTTACCGAAGACGGCGAGAAAAACACTTGATTGGTGGGCAAATGATTATCGTTATCCTGAAAAAGGCGCTTACGCTTGGTTGAATGCGAACTATGAAGTCGTTCATGTCGATTTACTGAAGGAGTATGTTGTTTTTAGACCATTATTAAAAAGCGCGTGGTTATTAAAATAACGATAACGATAGTTGACAAAGTCGATCTTTGCTTTATAATTTATTTAACTGAATGACGATGTTGAGAAGAAAAGGGAGAGAGTTTTGGAAATGGCTGAAAAAACGATTATGTTAGTCTGCTCTGCGGGGATGAGTACGAGTTTATTAGTAACTTCAATGCAAAAATCAGCAACTGTAAATGAAATTGATGCGGATATTTTTGCGGTATCTGCTTCGGAAGCGAATCATTACTTAGAGAGCAAAAAAGTGGATGTTTTATTATTGGGGCCACAAGTTCGTTTTATGAAGGCTGATTTCGAAAAGCGTTTAGCGCCGATGGGGATTCCGTTGGAAATCATCAACATGGCTGACTATGGGATGATGAATGGCGAGAAAGTTTTACAACAAGCATTAAGTTTAATCGAAAATAAATAAAAACAAAAAGCAAAGAAAAATCTTTGCTTTTTTTTGTATATATTTTTGAGGTGAAAAATATGGAAGATTTGAAAGGTCGACAATTAGTTGTGCCGCTTCAACATCTAGTGGCTTATCCTGAAACACTGTTCGAATCCCGCGAAAGCATCCTTTTAGACAAAGATTTTCGTTGTCAGCGCTGTGGTTCTACGGTTGATAAGAAAGAGAATGCTCTACCAAGACAAGTCTTTTTTTGTTCCGAATGTCAAGAATTTGGCAAGATAACGAGTGATTGTCGATTAGTCTACGCTAAAGTGTCAGAAGAAAAACATTCATTTAGAGAAGTCGCATTCACTTGGGTAGGGACTTTGACTGAAACTCAGTCAATAATTGCCCGTCAGTTACAGAAAAATTATCAGCAAAAGACATCGACGCTGTTGTGGGCAGTTACTGGATCAGGAAAGACCGAGATGATTTTCCCAACGATCCATTTAGCATTATCGCAAGGTGGGCGAGTTTGTGTCACGTCACCCAGGATCGATGTTTGCCGCGAGTTGTATCCACGCGTGGTTGAAGCTTTTCAAGCAGAACAGGTTTTGTTACTCTACGGAGAATCAACTGAAAAATATCGTTACACGGATTTGACTATTTGTACGACGCATCAGATGTTACATTTTTATCAGGCGTTTGATCTAATTATCGTGGACGAAATTGATGCTTTTCCTTATGAAGGCAATCCGGTTTTACAATTTGCTCTTAAGAATGCTTTAAAGCCAAGTGGTCAATTGATTTATTTGACAGCGACACCACCGAATCAATTATTAGAGGAGGTGAAAGATTCTTTTGCGATTGAAAAATCACCGCTTCGTTTCCATCAAAGGCCGCTAATTGAGCCAGAATGCCTTTGGTATAATCACTGGGGAAAAGCCGGTGATACTTCTTTTTATTTTAAAAAATTTTATCGTAAAGTGTTGGAGTTGTTAAAAGATAATCATGTTTTAGTTTTTTGTCCGAGTATCGCATTTATGGAGAAATTAACCCGCAGAACACAAAAACAATTTGCGCTAGGAGGTGTGGAATCGGTTAGTTCAATGGATGAGGTTCGTGCAGAAAAAGTTCAAAAAATGCGAGAACAAGCTTACCAAGTCTTATTTTCGACAACGATCTTAGAGCGGGGTGTCACGTTTGAAAATATTTCAGTCATTGTAATCGGAGCAAACCACCCAGTCTACACGAAATCAGCTCTCGTTCAAATTGCTGGTCGAGTCGATCGCAAAGGAGCGTTTCGACGTGGACGCGTTATTTTTTTCCATAATCAAAAAACACGTGACATTCGGCAAGCGTGTCGGGAAATTAAAAGTATGAATCAATTAGCGAAAGCGTGGTTAGATGAATGAAGTGTACGTGGTGTCAGCAATTACAAATTCGTAATTTGACGATTACAGAAATACTATGCCCCTGGAACATTCAAGAGACGCGTTGTGCGCAATGCCAAGAAAAACTCAGTCCCATTGCAACACCGTGCTGTACCTTGTGTATGAAGCAAGGCCAATTAAGTTCGTGTGAAGAATGTCAACTTTGGCAACAAAAATATCCTGCCTATTTATTTACACATCACGCTTTCTTTCAATATAATGACGCTTTTCATGATTGGATTTATCGTTACAAATTTCTAGGAGATTATCGTTTGCGTAAAACATTCTCAAAAGAAATTAGTCATTTTTTCAAGCAACATCCCAAATCGATTGTTTGTGCAATCCCTTTATCAAGTGAACGGCAAATAGAACGTGGATTTAATCAAAGTGAAGCGTTATTGTCGGCTGCTAATATCCCGACATTTGATTTATTGAAAAAGAGCCAACACACCCCTGCACAAGCACAAAAGAATCGACAAGAACGTCTATCGATGATACAACCTTTTGAAGCAACGACCTTGGCAGCAACAATTCAAGGAAAAGAAGTGGTGATTTTTGATGACGTTTATACGACTGGTCGGACATTATTTTATGCAGCAGAGACGTTAATGGTCTTTAAACCATTAAAAATCCTCACGTTATCGTTGGCTCGCTAGGCTTCTTAAAAATAATTAAGATTTGGTAGCGATTTCTTTTGCATTTCTCATAAAGTTCGATATAATAGAAATAAGAAGAGGTGGAAAGAGTGGTCCTTCCATTTTCTTTAATTGGTAGACGAAAGGGGCAATTGTTATGTTTAGATATAATGTACGTGGAGAAAATATTGAAGTCACTGAGGCGATTAGAGATTATGTGGAGAAGAAAGTTGGAAAACTAGAGAGATACTTCTCAGATGTACCTAACGCAACTGCTCATATTAATCTAAAAGTTTATACTGAAAAAACAGCAAAAGTAGAAGTGACGATCCCACTACCTTTCTTAGTATTGCGAGCTGAAGAAACGTCACCAGATTTATACGCAAGTGTCGATTTGGTTGTTGATAAATTAGAACGTCAAATTCGCAAATTTAAAACAAAAATCAACCGTAAAGCTCGAGAAACTGCAATTCCAGATGTACGTTCACAAGCAATCTTCGTTAATGGAGATGCGGAAGAAGAGAATGGTTCAGAACTAGAAATCGTTCGTACGAAACGACTATCATTGAAACCAATGGATAGCGAAGAAGCAGTTTTACAAATGAATATGCTAGGTCATAACTTCTTCATTTTCGAAGACGCTGAGACAAACGGCACGAGTATCGTTTATCGTCGTAAAGATGGTAAATACGGTTTAATTGAAACAGATTAATCTTAAAAAAGATAAAAGGTAAGAGTCGATTCTGGCTTTTACCTTTTTTTGTTCATAAATGAAGTGAAAACTTCGATGGTCTTTTTACATGGAATCAATAGAAAATGTGGCAATAACAAGAAACAAGTGATAAAATGGGATGAAGAAACTTATCATAACTAACTTGAAGAAGAATTGAAATAAAAGGAGATATACGTTGCAATGGCCAATTTTTTTAAAAATTTAATTGAAAACGATAAAAAAGAATTAAAACGTCTCGATCAAATGGCGAACCAAATTGAGTTGCTAGCTGATGAAATGAGCGGGCTTTCTGATGCCCAATTACAAGAAAAAACCAATGAATTTCGTACGCGTTACCAAAACGGGGAGACACTGGATGAGCTGTTAACAGAAGCTTTCGCAGTTGTACGCGAAGCAGCAAAACGTGTCTTAGGTCTATATCCGTACCACGTTCAGTTAATGGGTGGGATTGTTTTACATGACGGTAATATTCCAGAAATGAGAACCGGAGAAGGTAAAACGTTGACAGCGACAATGCCAGTTTATTTAAATGCTTTAACTGGCGAGGGTGTCCATGTTGTGACGGTCAATGAGTATTTAGCGACTCGTGACTCGACTGAGATGGGTGAACTATATGAGTTTTTAGGTATGACGGTTGGATTAAATATTAACTCGAAATCTTCTGAAGAAAAACGTGCAGCTTATGCATGTGACATTACTTATAGCACGAACAATGAGCTAGGTTTTGACTACTTAAGAGATAATATGGTTGTTTATCGCAATCAAATGGTTCAACGCCCATTGAATTTTGCGATTGTCGATGAGGTCGATTCCATTTTAATTGACGAGGCGAGAACACCCTTAATTATTTCGGGACAAGCTGAGAAATCGACAGCTTTATATGAGCGTGCAGACAATTTTGTTAAGCGCCTAAAAGAAGATGAAGATTACAAAATTGATATTCAATCAAAAACGATTACTTTAACAGAAGCTGGGATTGAAAAGGCTGAAGAAACGTTTGTTTTAGACAACTTATACGATATTGAAAATACTGCATTGACGCATCACTTAGATCAAGCATTACGAGCAAACTATATTATGTTGCTTGATATTGATTATGTTGTTCAGGAAGGTAAAGTGTTAATTGTTGACCAATTTACTGGTCGTATTATGGATGGACGTCGTTACTCTGACGGTCTTCACCAAGCAATTGAAGCGAAAGAAAATGTTGAGATTGAAGACGAAACGAAAACAATGGCTTCAATTACATTCCAAAACTTTTTCCGTATGTATAAAAAACTAGCGGGGATGACTGGAACGGCTAAAACTGAAGAAGAAGAATTTAGAGAAATTTATAACATTCATGTTATTCAAATCCCGACAAACCGTGAAATTATTCGTGATGACCGTGCAGATTTACTGTACCCAACATTACAAAGTAAATTTGTGGCAGTTGTTGAAGACATCAAGGAACGCTACCGTAAGGGACAACCAATCTTAGTCGGAACGGTTGCAGTTGAAACATCGGAATATTTATCTGATTTATTAAACCAAGCGAAAGTTCCTCATGAAGTTTTAAACGCTAAAAATCACTTTAAAGAGGCCGAAATTATCTTAAATGCCGGACAAAAAGGTGCTGTAACAATCGCAACAAACATGGCTGGGCGTGGAACGGATATTAAATTAGGTTTAGGCGTTGCAGAATTAGGTGGTCTTGCGGTCATCGGAACCGAGCGACATGAGTCTCGTCGTATCGATAACCAATTGCGTGGACGCTCAGGTCGTCAAGGGGATCCAGGTGTTTCTCAATTTTATTTATCATTAGAAGATGATTTAATGCGTCGTTTTGGTTCAGATCGTATCAAAGCCTTTTTAGATCGTATGAATATTGATGAAGAAGACAGTGTAATCCAAAGTAAGATGTTAACGAAACAAGTCGAGTCTGCACAAAAACGTGTTGAAGGTAACAACTATGATACACGTAAAAATGTTTTACAATATGATGATGTGATGCGTGAACAACGTGAAGTTATTTACCGTCAAAGACAGCAAGTGATTATGGAAACAGAAAACTTGTCACCACAATTAATGGGAATGGTTCAAAGAACAATTGAGCGTTCAGTTGATGGTCATATGTCATTAGATGAAAATAAATTAAACTATGAAGGAATTGTCGATTTTGCGGGCAGTGTCCTAGTCCATGAAGACAGTATTTCTGTTGCCGATTTAGAAGGTAAGACTGCAGAGGAAGTCAAAGTTTATTTACTAGAAAGAGCGCAAGAAATTTTTGATGAAAAAGTTGCGCATCTAAATAGTCCGGAACAACTACTGGAGTTTGAAAAAGTTGTTATTCTACGTGTAGTTGATGCCAAATGGACGGATCATATTGATGCAATGGATCAATTACGTCAATCAGTCGGTCTTCGTGCATATGGACAAAATAATCCATTAGTTGAGTATCAAACAGAAGGCTATTCAATGTTTGAAGCAATGGTTGGAGCAATCGAATATGATGTTACGCGTCTCTTTATGAAAGCTGAGATTCGTCAAAACGTTCAAAGAGAACAAGTAGCTCCTGTTCAAGAAACAGCCGCGACAAATGAAGAATCATTTGCACAAGTTGGACGTAATGATTTATGTCCATGTGGTAGCGGTAAAAAATTCAAAAACTGTCATGGCAGAAACAAACTAGTATAAAACAATTACTAGGGCAGGGAACTGCCCTAGTTTATTTTTTGTAAACAAAGGATGTAAAAAGAGTGGTAAACTTCGATAAATAAGCAAAGATCTGAAAAAATGGCACTTTCATTTTTCTTCAGATAGGCTTATTTTGAGCAGTTGCTCTTTTAGATCAATTTTACTAAAAAGAAAGAAGGAATTTAAATGGAATTAGCAGACATTCGTCATCGGTTATCTGACTTAAATCAAAAAATCATCAGCTTTAGGGGGTCTCTTTGACTTAGATCGATTGGAAGAAGAGATTGCAGAAGTTGAACATCAAATGAGTGAACCTGGATTTTGGGATGATAGTATGGCAGCTCAGGCAGTCATTAATGAACATAATGCCAATAAAGATACTTTTGGACGTTTCCATCGTTTAGCAACCAAAGTGGAAGAACTAGAACTGATGCTAGAGATGGTGCAAGAAGACCCAGATCCTGAGATGGAAGCAGAACTAGTTGAAGGACTAAAAGAATTAACCGATGAAATGAATCTATATGAATTGTCCTTATTACTTGATGGTCCTTATGATCATAATAATGCGATTGTTGAACTCCATCCTGGTGCTGGTGGAACAGAATCACAAGATTGGGGTAGTTTGTTGCTTCGTATGTATCAACGTTGGGTGGAACAACAAGGGTTCAAATTGGAAGTTCTCGATTATCAAGCAGGAGATGAAGCAGGAATTAAAAGTGTCACGATGTTAGTCAAAGGTTATAACGCTTATGGTTATTTACGTTCTGAAAAAGGCGTCCATCGTCTCGTTCGTATTTCGCCATTTGATTCTGCCAAACGTCGTCATACATCCTTTTGCTCCGTTGATGTGATGCCAGAGTTAAACGATTCGATTGATGTGAACATCAATTCAGATGATTTGAAAATCGATACATATCGTGCGAGCGGTGCCGGTGGACAACACGTCAATACGACAGATTCTGCGGTTCGGATTACGCATATTCCAACTGGAGTTGTTGTTGCGAGTCAAGCGCAACGTTCACAGCTAAAAAATAGGGAACAAGCAATGAGCATGTTAAAAGCGAAACTATATCAGTTAGAAATCGAAAAACAAGAACAAGAAGCGGCTTCGATCCGTGGAGAACAAATGGAAATCGGCTGGGGTTCACAAATTCGATCGTATGTTTTTCATCCATATGCTATGGTTAAAGATCACCGAACCAATTATGAAACAGGAAATACTCAAGCAGTGATGGATGGCGAAATTGACGGATTTATCGATGCTTATTTAAAAATGCGATTAAATGACCAAAACCCTCAAAAATGACCGAAATGCAATCAAATTGTAATGTAATGAAAGCTGAATGAAACATAGCAATGCTATAATGTTCCAGTACGAACAAAAAAGGTGGAGAGACATATATGATAGAAATGCAGGATGTAATGAAAAAATATTCCAATGGTACAACTGCGATTCGCAATCTTTCGGTTTCCATCGGACAAGGCGAATTCGTTTACGTCGTTGGGCCGAGTGGTGCTGGAAAATCGACATTTATAAAATTAATGTATCGTGAAGAAAAAGCCACAAAAGGCATGTTAAATGTTGCCGGCTACGATTTATTAAAGATTAAAAACAAGGAAATTTCGAGTCTCAGACGTGAAGTTGGCGTTGTGTTCCAAGATTATAAATTGTTACCCAAAAAAACCGTTTATGAGAATGTTGCTTATGCGATGCAAGTAATCGGACGCAAACCACGTGAAGTGAAAAAGCGTGTAATGGAAGTTTTAGATTTAGTTGGTCTAAAACATAAAGTCCGTGTTTTCCCAAGTGAACTTTCTGGTGGAGAGCAGCAACGAGTTTCGATTGCTCGCGCGATTGTAAATATGCCAAAGGTCTTGATTGCTGATGAGCCGACGGGGAATTTAGATCCAGAAAACTCATGGGAAATCATGAAATTGATCGATCGTATTAATGCACAAGGAACAACGATTGTTATGGCAACACATAACAGTACAATCGTAAATACCATCCGCCATCGTGTCATTGCGATAGAAAATGGTCGTATTATTCGCGACCAATTAGAAGGAGAGTATGGATACGATGATTAGAACATTCTTTCGACACATATTAGAAAGTATCAAAAGTCTACGCCGTAACGGTTGGATGACGATTTCATCAATCAGTGCGGTAGCAATTACGTTAACATTGTTAGGTATTTTTTTAACAATTATTTTGAATACTGTTAAATTAGCTGAAGATATGGAAAATAACGTGGAAGTTTCGGTCTTTATTTCTTATGGGACGACTCAAGAAGAACAAGATGAACTTGAGCAAAATTTAAAAAATATTCCTCATGTCGCATCGGTTGAATTTTCAAGTCAAGATGATGAGCTTGATCGCGTAAAGGAATCCTATGGTGATGTTTGGGGACTTTTTGAACAAGACAATCCATTGTTAGATGTTTTTATTGTACAAGCGAAGGAACCAAAATACGTTAAAGGAATTACAGAAGAAGCGAAAAAATATAAAAAAGTCGTCCATAAAGCAACTTATGGTGAAGATTTATCAGATAAAATCTTTAGCATTGCAGAAGGAGTTCGAACTTGGGGCCTAATTGGTTCTGGCTTATTATTATTTGTAGCGATGTTTTTAATTTCAAACACGATTCGTATTACAATTTTATCTAGAGAACGAGAAATTCAAATTATGCGTCTAGTTGGTGCTAAAAATGGTTACATCCGTTGGCCATTCTTTCTTGAAGGTGGTTGGATTGGTCTATTTGGCTCAATCATCCCAATCGGTCTAATTATTTTTGGATACCCAGAAGTATATCGCGTATTGAATCCAGTATTATTACGCTCAAATTATAGCTTGTTAGCACCAGGTCAATTTATGATCCAAATTAGTGCGATTTTAGCAGTCTTAGGAATCTTAATTGGTTCATTAGGATCAATTATTTCAATGAGACGTTTCTTAAAGATTTAATATCAAAAGAAGAGTTTTTAAACATCGTTTGACCTTAATTGAGAGACGGGAGAATCAAAGAATATTGATTGGATTAGTTTCTCTTCGGACTCTTTGTATGAAAAAAATATAGATATGAAATCTTAGGGCTGTGACCGATGTCACAGCCCTATTTTTTAATTCGATTTTTAGAATGTCCTGTTAGACGAAACTTAATCTAGACAATTTTAAATAAGTATGTGAAAATGATTAGAAAGAATTTAATGTTTGGGGGTTCTTCGATGCGACTCTTTCTAAAATCAGATCAAAGAGCAATAAATTACTCTTTTTTTATGCTAGCTGTCTTATTATTTTTACTTGCATTTATTTGGAATACACCATTAGAAATTTGGAAAGGTAGTCGAATCATTTTCACGGCTCCGGGTAATCTAATTACGGATTATTTTAAAATTGCGAATGTTGGTGCAGCATTTATGAACGGTGCGTTGATGCTATTTCAAGCACTTTTCGTTTTGAAGATTAGCAAAACAAAAGTGAACAGTATGATTGTAGCAGCTATTTTCACGATTGTTGGTTTTTCTTTTTTCGGAAAAAATCTGTATAATTCAACATCGATTATTTTGGGAGTCTATCTGTATTACAGAGTCTCAAAAATACCATTTAACTGGGTACCGATTGCTCTTTTTGGCACAGCATTAGGTCCGTTAGTCAGTGTTGTGTCTTTCGGTTTTTCATTACCGACAATTACAGGACTCCTATTAGGAAACCTTGTCGGTATGATTGCAGGTTTTTTCATGCCGATTTTATCACAGCACTTTGTAAAATTTCATCAAGGGTTTAGTTTATATAATATTGGTTTTACTGCTGGAATGATTGGTTCTTTTTTCATGGCTATTTTCCAAAGTTTTGAATTAAAAGTCACACCCGTTTATTTAGTTTCTCAAGGGCATAATCGAGAAATGAGCTTGTTTTTAATTTTATTGTTTAGTTTAATTTTTTTCTTAGGTTGGTGGTTGAATGATTTTTCATTGGTTGGTTTTTCAAGTTTGTTAAAAGAATCTGGACGTGGCGGATCCGATTATTTTTCTCAATTTGAAAAAGGAGTTGTTTTAATGAATATGTCCCTGTTGGGATTAATTAGTACGGGTTATGTGTTATGTATAGGTGGAGAGTTAAATGGTCCAACAATCGGTGGCGTCTTTACGGTCTTTGGCTTTGGAGCGGTAGGTAAGCATATTAAAAATGTGATTCCTATTTTAGTTGGGGTTTTTATTGTTGGTTATTTTAGTGCTCATGATGTTAGTTCAACTGCTGCCATTCTAGCAGCGCTTTTTGGGACAACTTTAGCACCAATTAGTGGCTATTACGGACCGATTTTTGGTGTTTTAGCAGGCGGAATTTTTATTATGTTTACGACGAATAGTTTGGCACAATTACATGCGGGAATGAATTTATATAATAATGGTTTTGCAGGTGGTTTTGTCGCGGCTGTAATGGCTCCGATTTTAGATAAGTTAGTCTCTCGTCCTAAGGAAAAAAATCTCAAGTAGCTTTGAATTGACAAATGAGAATAGGATTAGTATACTCTCATTAATCAAAAGAATAGCAATCGCGACGAATTGGTAAAGTATATTACTTGATGTATCAAAGAGAGGACCTAGTTGGTGGGATAGGTCTATACAGATATAATAGAAGTGCGCCAATGAGCAGTTCAATCGAATAAAGTAGATTGAACCGGTAGTTCCCGTTATCGAACTAGAGTATGAAAGTACTCGAAGTTGAGTTAGGAGAAATCCTAAACAGAGTGGAACCGTGAAAGTATGCCTTTTGCCTCTGTATATGTAAATATACAGGTGCAGAAGGCTTTTTTTTGATTAAACAAAAAAAGGGGGATTCACATGTTATACAATAATATTATCGAAGCAATTGGTCGGACACCACTAGTTAAGTTAGAAAATACAGAGGCAGGAATGGCTGATATTTACGTCAAAATTGAAAGTTTCAATCCAGGGGGAAGTGTGAAAGATCGAGCGGCATTTTATATGATTCAAGCAGCAGAAGATGAAGGGCTCATTAAGCCAGGAGATACGATTGTCGAAGCCACAAGTGGAAATATGGGGATTTCCTTAGCGATGATTGGTGCTGCTAAAGGGTATAAAATGGTCATTGTGATGCCAGATACGATGAGTCTTGAGCGTCGTAAAATGATTGCAGCTTACGGAGCAGAACTGGTATTAACTCCGGGAAGTAATGGAATGTCTGGTTCGGTTGAAAAAGCCGAGGAATTGGCTCGAGATAAAGGGTACTTTTTGATTAATCAGTTCAAAAATACTGCGAATATTCAAGCACATATTGAAACAACAGCTCTTGAACTGTATGACGACTTAGATGGTGACATCGACGCCTTCGTTGCAGGCGTTGGAACTGGCGGTACCATTAGTGGTATTGGAAAAGTTTTGAAAAGTAAAAATCCAACGACTCAAATCATTGCAGTTCAACCAGATAAGTCACCCGTTTTGACAGGTGGAAATCCTGGTCCTCATGGTATTCAGGGAATTGGTGCGAATTTTATTCCTGAAATCTATCAAGCTGACGTTATTGATGAAATCTTATCGATGGACCAAGAAACAGCTTATGCTGCGAGTCGAGAGCTAGGCAAACAAGCAGGTATTTTAGTCGGGATGTCTTCGGGTGGAAACTTTGCAGCAGCTAAAAAAATAGCGCAACGTTTAGGAGCCGGTAAAAAAGTCGTGACGATATTACCTGATACAGGTGAAAGGTATTTATCAACAATATTATTCGACGAAGAATAGAGGGGAAATATGTTTAAATCTATGATACAACAAGCGAAAATGATCATAGAAAGAGATCCTGCGACAGACAATTTTTGGGATGCTCTATGGACTTCGCCAAGTGTCAAAGCGTTAGCTTATTATCGTCTCGCACATCGTTTATATGCGAGAAATAAAAAAATGTTAGCAAAGTGGTTCGCTCATCGTGCACGAAAAGCAACCGGAATTGAAATTCATCCAGGTGCTAGAATTGGTGAAAATTTATTTATTGATCATGGCATGGGGATTGTCATTGGTCAAACAGCAGAAATTGGCAATAATGTGACTTTGTATCAGCAGGTAACCTTAGGTGGTATTAGCGGTGTTCAAGGGGAAAAACGGCACCCAACCATTGAAGATGATGTGATGATCGGTGCAGGGGCAAAAGTTCTAGGTAACATTACAATTGGTAGAGGAGCTAAGATTGGTGCAAATGCGGTTGTGTTACAGGATATCCCACCTTATGCAACTGCTGTAGGAATCCCTGCAAAAGTTATAAATAAACAAATTAACGCCTATATGTATGTAATTTAATTGAGACTCTTTGATGAGTGAAATGGTAAAAACAGCCATTTCACTCATTTTTGGCGTTATTATGTGTGAATCTCTTGAGAATTTAACTAATTCTAATTTCAAATAGAATGCGAAAATGTTATTATGGAAACAAATAGTAAAAAACAATAATTTTTCAGAATAAGGGGTTTCAAAATGAGAAAACATTTTACAAGATTTACATTGCTAGGATTACTTGTTGTTTTGGCAGGTTGTGCGAGTTGGATTGATCGTGGTGAGTCGATTACAGCAGTTGGTTCATCTGCTTTGCAACCTTTAGCGGAAACAGCAGCGGAATCTTTTCAAACAAATAACCCAGGACGCTTTGTAAACGTACAAGGTGGCGGAAGTGGAACAGGACTAAGTCAGGTGCAAGCAGGTGCTGTTGAGATTGGGAATTCAGATGTTTTTGCAGAAGAGAAAAACGGTGTCGATGCGGACGCTTTAGTTAGTCATAAAGTAGCAACGGTTGGCATTACACCTATCGTTAACAACCATGTCGGTGTAACGGATCTCTCAATAGAAGAACTACGTAATATTTTTACTGGTAAAATTACTAACTGGAAAGAAGTTGGCGGAAAAGATCAAAAGATTGTTTTGTTAAACCGTGCAAATGGAAGTGGAACACGTAATACTTTTGAGCGTTGGGTTTTAAATGGTGAAAAAGCGAAACAATCACAAGAGCAAGACTCAAGTGGAATGGTTCGTCAAATCGTGGCGGATACGCCTGGAGCCATTAGTTATATTTCGTTTTCATATGTGACAGAAGATGTTACACCTGTAAGTATTGAAGGTGTCGCACCTACAGACGAAAATGTCATGACCAATGACTGGGTTATCTGGTCATACGAGCATATGTATACTAAAGGTGAGGCAACGGGATTAACGAAAGAATTTATCGATTATGTCTTGTCTGATGAGATTCAAGATAGCGTTGTTAGCCAGTTAGGCTACATCCCTATTTCAAAAATGAAAGTTCAAAGAGACTGGCAAGGTAACATTATTGACTAGTCTTTACATAAGATTTACAATCTTCACGCAAAATTTACAAAACGTTAAACAAAAATTGACGTCCAGCAAGTAGACTAGTCGAAGATAGAATGAAAGATTTAAGGAGGCAATCTCTTGGAAGATGTAAAAAAAGTATTAACCCAGAAATCAAAGAAAGCAAAAATGGAACAACGTGGGAAACTGATTAGTTTTTTAAGTATTTTTATTATTGTAGCCGTAGTCGTATCCATTTTTTATTTTGTAGCAAGCAAAGGTTTAGCGACATTCTTTGTTGATAAAGTAAACTTTTTTGAATTTTTATTTGGAACAAAATGGAACCCTAGCCAAGTCGGTGAGAATGGGCAGCCGTTAGTTGGTGCACTACCGATGATCATCGGGTCATTTTTAGTGACGTTTTTATCGGCAATTGTTGCGACACCTTTTGCGATTGGTGCAGCTGTTTTCATGGTTGAAATTTCACCGAAGCAAGGGCAAAAAATCTTGCAACCCGTGATTGAATTACTTGTCGGGATTCCTTCAGTTGTTTATGGTTTCATTGGTTTATCTGTCATCGTACCAGCTGTTCGTTCGGTATTTGGTGGCACAGGTTTCGGTATTTTAGCCGGTACCTTTGTCTTGTTCATCATGATTTTACCAACTGTAACGACAATGACAGTTGATGCATTAAAGAGTGTGCCTCGTCATTACCGCGAAGCATCCCTAGCACTAGGCGCAACTCGCTGGCAAACAACTTATAAAGTTGTGTTACGCGCAGCCGTACCAGGTATTCTAACAGCCGTTGTTTTCGGAATGGCTCGTGCCTTTGGTGAAGCGTTAGCCATCCAAATGGTTATCGGAAATGCTGCACTAATTCCAACAAGTCTAGTGACACCAGCTTCAACGTTAACATCGATTTTAACAATGGGTATCGGAAATACGATTATGGGATCGGTTGAAAACAACGTCTTATGGTCATTAGCATTAATTTTACTATTTATGTCATTAGTCTTTAATATTGTGATTCGAGTAATCGGTAAGAAAGGAAGATTGAATTAATGAATGCAAAAAAAGCGGATAAGATTGCAACAGGCGTTCTTTATGCTGTTGCTGGAATTATCGTATTAATTTTGGCTTCTTTACTTCTATATATATTAGTTCGAGGCATTCCTCATATCTCATGGGAATTTTTAACGCAACCGTCAAGAGCCTATGAAACAGGAGGAGGAATTGGTATTCAGTTATACAACTCCTTTTACTTACTCCTTATCACAATGTTGATCAGTTTCCCGATTTCATTGGGTGCGGGTATTTACTTAGCGGAATATGCGAAAAAGAACTGGGTTACTGATGTTATCCGTACAGCGATTGAAATTTTAAGTTCGTTACCATCGGTTGTTGTCGGTTTGTTTGGTTTCCTAATCTTCGTTATTCAATTTGGTTATGGCTTCTCAATTTTGTCAGGTGCCTTAGCCTTAACATTCTTTAATCTACCACTATTAACAAGAAACGTGGAAGAGTCATTAAAAGCGATCCATTTCACGCAACGTGAAGCTGGATTGGCATTAGGCTTATCTCGCTGGGAAACGGTCCTACGCGTAATTGTGCCAGAAGCAACACCTGGTATTTTAACTGGTGTCATTTTAAGTTCAGGACGAATCTTTGGTGAGGCCGCAGCTTTAATTTATACAGCGGGTCAGAGTGCGCCTGCTTTAGACTTTACAAACTGGAACCCTTTAAGTGTATCCAGTCCAATCGGCTTATTCCGTCAAGCAGAAACGCTAGCCGTTCATATTTGGAAAATCAATACAGAAGGTACGATGCCTGATGGTGCAGCGGTTTCTGCGGGAGCTTCAGCTGTTTTGATTATTGCAGTATTACTCTTTAACTTTGGCGCGCGTGCCATTGGTAAGAGACTTCACAAAAAATTAACTTCTGCTTAAGGAGATTACTATGAAAACATACAACTGGGATGAACGAAACATCATTACGATGGATCAAAAAGACGTCATCTTACATACGAATGACTTACATGTCTGGTATGGAGATAACGAGGCAATTAAAGGAGTTGATTTACAATTCCAAAAAAATAAAGTAACAGCTTTAATCGGACCGTCTGGTTGTGGAAAATCAACTTATTTACGTTCATTAAATCGAATGAATGATGAAATTGCGAATACGAAAGTAACAGGCGAGATTATGTATAAAGGCGTTAATATTAACTCGCCAAAAGTTGATGTCTTTGAAGCACGCAAACGAATCGGAATGGTATTTCAACGTCCGAATCCATTTAGTAAATCAATCTATGAAAACATCACCTTCGCGTTAAAACGTCATGGTGAAAAAGATAAACACAAATTAGATGAAATTGTTGAAACGAGCTTAAAACAAGCAGCTTTATGGGATCAAGTAAAAGATTCTTTAGATAAAAGTGCCTTAGCTTTATCTGGTGGACAACAACAACGCCTGTGTATTGCACGTGCGATTGCGATGAAGCCAGAAATTCTACTATTGGATGAGCCAGCAAGTGCGCTTGACCCGATTTCAACGGGTAAAGTAGAAGAGACAATTATTAGCTTAAAAGACGATTATTCGATTGTTATTGTAACGCACAATATGCAACAAGCAGCTCGTATTAGTGACTACACGGCATTCTTTTACCTGGGTCATGCTATTGAATACGACGAAACAAGTAAAATCTTTACTCGTCCAAAAATTCAAGCGACAGAAGATTACGTCTCTGGGCATTTTGGTTAGAAAGGTAGGAAAACAACATGAGTGAAATCATTCTTTCCTCTCGTGATTTGCATTTATATTATGGGAAAAAAGAAGCGTTAAAAGGCATTGATTTGTCAATTAATAAAGGGGAAATCACAGCAATGATTGGTCCTTCTGGTTGTGGGAAGTCAACATACTTACGCTCACTAAACCGAATGAATGACTTAATTCCAAACGTAACAATTACTGGTAGTGTGATGTATAAAGGAAAAGATATTTATAGTCCGAAAACAGACACCGTTGATTTACGTAAGGAAATTGGAATGGTTTTCCAACAGCCAAATCCATTCCCATTTTCAATTTATGAAAATGTCATTTATGGATTGAAATTAAAAGGCGAGACGAATAAACAAGTCCTTGACCAAGTGGTTGAAGAAAGCTTACGTGCAGCTTCTGTTTGGGACGATGTAAAAGATAAACTACACCAAAGCGCATTGTCACTATCTGGTGGACAACAACAACGTGTTTGTATCGCTCGCGTGCTAGCAGTGGATCCAGAAATTATTTTACTTGATGAGCCAACAAGTGCGTTGGATCCAGTTTCTTCAGGCAAAATCGAAAATACATTGTTAGAATTAAAAGAAAAGTATACAATGATTATTGTGACGCATAACATGTCTCAAGCGTCACGTATTTCAGATAAAACAGCCTTTTTCTTGAATGGTGATTTAATTGAGTTTGACAATACGAAAAAGATTTTTATGAATCCTAGTCAAAAAGAGACCGAAGATTACATTTCTGGTCGCTTTGGTTAAAAGAAAATAAACTTTAGTACTGGAAAGGAAGATCTAGATGTTACGAACACAATTCGAAGAAGATTTATTAAACTTACATAATCAATTTTATGAAATGGGGATGCTCGTAAGTAAAGCCATTCATAATTCCGTACAAGCCTATGTAAAACATGATAAGGCATTAGCTGAAAAAGTTATAGATCAAGATGAAGATATCAATTTAATTGAAGTTCGCTTGGAGAAAAAAAGCTTTGAAATGATTGCATTACAACAACCAGTAACCACTGATTTACGTCGTATTATTACCGTAATGAAAGCTAGCTCAGATTTAGAGCGTATGGGAGACCACGCAGTGTCGATTGCTAAATCAACTATCCGTATGAAGGGTGAAGAACGAATTCCTGAACTAGAAAAAGCAGTTTATGATATGTCTGACTATGTGAAAAAAATGGTCGATAACGTTTTAATTGCTTATGTTAAAACCGATCAAGAAGACGCTCGATTGATTGCTGAAATGGATAATAAAGTCAATCAATGTTACAAAGATATTTATTACCAAACGATTAAAGAAATGAAAAACAACCCTGAATTAATCGTTATTGGAACAGAATATTTAAACGTTGCGCAATATTTAGAGCGAATTGGCGATTATGTAACGAATATTTGTGAGTGGATCGTTTATCTTGCTACAGGAAAAATTAGTGAGTTAAATTCAAATCGCACCGAAGAACTTTAAGCAAATCGAAACTTCTAATAATGAGGATGAATCATCCTGTTATTAGAAGTTTTTTTAAATATTGAAAATTGGTACTTAAGACCTATGTTTTTTTGAATCAAAACGGGCATAATAGGGTTACAAGGTTAACTTGTGAAAATACTTTGCTTGAGGAGGCAATTTCCATGAACGAAAGAGAAAGAATATTGGAATTAGTAAAAAAAGGTGTGCTTTCTACGGATGAAGCCTTAGACTTACTAGAACAAATTGGCAAAAACAATGAAGATGTAACAATTGAGAAGACGCAAATTCCTGTCGATGAAATCGATACTGAAGATATTGAATTAGATGAAGAAAAACTATTCGAAAGTAAGCAAACGGAAGATCAAAAAAACTTAGAAGAGATTTTAGATCGTCTAGCAACCGAATCGAATCAAGCGTCAGTCGAGTTGGATAGTATCATGGTTGAAATTGAAGGTCTGAATAAAGCGTTAGCGGAAGCACGTGAGACACTAATGGAAATCAATACAAAAGAAGAACTTGACTCATTAACACAAGAAGAATTGGATACCCGCGAATTACTAGAAGAAGAAATTAAAGATTTTGAATTGGCATTGGTCGATTTAAAAGAAGAGAAAGCACAGTTGGAAGGTCAATTGAAAAACATTCGACGTTCGAAATGGTCACAAAAGAAAGATGAATTAAACCAAAAAATGGAAATCCCAGAAGAATGGAAAGAACAGGCAAGCGAGACGCTGAATCAAGTCGGTGGAAAAGTTGCAGATGTTACAAGTCAAATGGGTAAATTCTTTAAGAAAACAATCGAATCCGTTTCGCAAACTGTTGGTGAAAATGTTGAATGGAAAGATATCAACTTGAGAATTCCAGGTGTTGCAACAACGAAATTCACGAAAGATTTTGAATTTACTGATGTTGCTCCAACGATTTTAGATGTCCAAGTTGCCAATGGTGATATTGAATTACGTTTCTGGGATCAAGAAGATATTCGAATTGAAACAGAAATTAAACTTTATGGTAAAATGGATGCTGAAACACCATTAGCTGCTTTTGAAGAACGTAGTCAAATTATTGTCGATGATGAACAAATTATGTTCAAAGTACCGAATAAACGCGTACGAATCGATGCAATCTTTTATTTGCCAACACGTATGTATGACTATACAACCTTCAAGTTATTAAATGGTGATATCAATATCGACGGACTGGATACAAAAGATATTTACATCAAATCAACGCATGGTGATATCAAAATTGAAGGGCTAAAAGCTTCAATGTTAGAAATGTCTTGTGTCAACGGTGATATTACTGTAACGAGTGGGCATATCTTAGATGCGATTATTGAGAGTGTCAATGGCGACGTGAAAGTAGCAACAAATTTAGAAAATTTAAGCGTCAACTTAATTAATGGAGATATTCGTTTAACATTAAGAGAAGAAGATTTACGTCGTGTCAAAGTGACGACTGTCAATGGGGATGTTAAAGTATCATTACCAGCTAGCATTGGCTTAGAAGGAACAGTTAAATCCAATTTAGGCAGCATTAAAAATCGTTTAACTGATTTTGAAATTGTGCGCGAAAAAACAGAAAGAACCAATCAATTACTTCATTTCCGTCGCGTAGCAGATAAAATGGCACAAATTGAACTTTCAACAACAACAGGAAATATTTACTTGAAAAATAACGAAGAGTCAGTCTAGAACCGTCGTCTTAAAACAAAGCAGGAAAAACATTGCTTCATGTGTCGTACGTTCAAAACTGGGAAGGTGGAAAAAATGAAAAGAAAATTAACGAAATCAAGATCAAACGTAGTAATAACAGGAACTTTAGCAGGGGTAGCAGAATATCTTAATATTGATCCAACAATTGTCCGTGTTCTTTTTGTCTTCATCTCATTAATGGGGATGGGGTCGCCAGTACTGCTTTATATTATTATGGCAGTCGTGATTCCTTCAGCAGATAAAACAAGTAACCGTGGTGGTTATGGTCATGATAATCACTATTACAATAGCAACAAGTATGAAAAAAGTTCAAAATCATCTTCAAGAAAAGAAGCTGAACGTGTCGATGAAGATGACTGGAGTGATTTTTAGTGACGTATTTCCAACGCGTTTTAGTTAATATGTTGGCGTTTATCTCACTAACCGTCCTCTTTCCAGAGATGTTTTTTGTTAAAAGCTTTACGACGGCACTTGTTGCAAGTATTGTTTTATCATTGTTGAACACGATTATTAAACCGATATTGATGATTTTATCATTTCCTTTAACGATTTTGACCTTAGGATTCTTTAGCTTCGTCATTAATGCGTTAATGTTACAATGGACATCAAATCTTGTCGGGCAATACAACTTTGGCTTTTCCTCATTTGGAGCAGCAATCTTAATGGCGATGATTTTGTCATTTGTTAATATGATTGTTAACCAACATCAGTTAGATAAGAGGGCATAAAAAATCGATTAGGAGCGAGAGTTAAGAAAAGGCTGTTTGATTTTTGCTTAGCTCTCACTTAACTCTGAGCAATTGATTTTTCAAATAAAGAAAAAACGTTGATGGACGAAAAATCCTCAACGTTTTTTTTGCGATAGATTATTTAATTTGTTCTTCCGTTACAGAAGAGAGGTAGTCATCGACTAAAATGATCGTATCATCGAGTGCACCGGCTTCAAAAGGTGATTGTAAATGAGCGATGTTTAAAATCTCTAAGAATGTTTTCGTACCACCGACTTGACAGATTGCTAAGTAGTCTTGCCATGCAGTCTCATCTTTGTCGACGTTAAATCTTTTCCAAAATTGGAAAGCACAAACTTGAGCCAACGTGTAGTCGATGTAGTAGAACGGAGAAGTAAAGATATGGCCTTGACGGAACCAATAAATGCCATTTTCGAGTTCAGGGAATAATTCATAATCACGTTCAGGACAGTATTGTTTTTCTAATGCACGCCAGCATGCTTTTCTTTCAGCAGACGTCCAGTTTGGATTGGAATAGACTTCTTGTTGGAAGTGATCAACCAATACGCCATATGGCAAGAATTGTAGCGCACTCGCTAAATGATTAAATTTGTATTTATTGGTTTGTTCTTCAAAGAAATCATCCATCCATGGCCATGCGATAAATTCCATCGACATCGAATGGATTTCGCAAGATTCGTAATTTGGAAAAACAATTTCTGGTTCTTTAATCCAACGTGATTCATACGTTTGGAAGGCGTGTCCGGCTTCATGGGTCAAGACATCAACGTCGTGCGAAGTCCCATTGAAGTTAGCAAAAATAAATGGTGATTGGTAATCTTGGATATACGTACAATAGCCGCCCGCTTGCTTACCCGTTTTACTTAATAAATCAAGTAATTCGTTATTGACCATGAAATCAAAGAATTCTCCCGTCTCAGGTGAAAGCTCGTGGTACATTTTTTGAGCTTTGGCAACGAGTTCTTCAGGCGTGCCTTTTGGTGTCGCATTACCATTTGGAAAAACAAGAGATAAGTCATGGAAATTCAGCTTAGACAATCCATTTCGTTTTGCTTGGCGTTCATAAAGTTTTTGCGTCACTGGAACGATTTTTTGTAAGACTTCTGAGCGATACGTTTCAATCATCGGTCGATCATAGTCCCAACGATTCATTAAGACATCACCAAATTCAACGTAATTTTTAAAACCTAACTTCGTCGCGATTTCGGTGCGAACTTGGATCATTTCGTCATAAATGGCATCAAACTTAGCTTCGTTCTCTGCATAAAAACCAGTGACTTTTTCAGTCGCTTGGCGGCGAGTCGTTTCATCAACACTTTGAGTAAAAGGTGTAATTTGAGATAAGGTGTAGATTTCACCTTCAAATGAAATTTGAGCAGACGCTACGAGTTTTGAAAAGTCCGAACAAAGTTGGTTTTCTTTTTGGAATAACGGAATTAAATCCGAATGGAACGTTTTAACCCGCCCTTCAGCAAATAAAAAGAGTGTCGCTGGAAAAGTCGCTTTTAACTCTTCAAGTAAATCCGAGCTTAAAAGTGCTTGATAAAATTGGAAATCAAGTTCTTGGAAAAGTGGTTGGTATTCATTCCAAAATTCGTCTTCCTTTTCATAAAAAGCATCATTTGTGTCGACTGAATTACGAATCATAGCTAAATTGTAAGCCGTTTCGATTGTCCCGCGTAACTCATTTAAATGTTGAACGGCATTCACCGCCTCTGATAGGACAGTCGCATCGGTTAATAATTGGAGCGTTTTCAAAAACTCGACTTTATAAGTCTCGTAATTTGGGCGTAAATAAGTGTATTCTGAGAATTTCATATTAAAATAACCTCCTTTTTAGTAAATCATAGCATAAAAAACAAAAAAAATAAGATAAATTTTGTCGATAGTAGTAAGTTTCTTCATACAATGATAAAATAATACTATGAATTAAAAATGTTCAGAAAAGGGGTCAAAAGAAATGGCAGAACTTGTCAAAGTAAATGAGTTAGCCCAAGCACTAGGATTAGAAATTGTAACCGGTGACGAAGAGGCTTTGAATCGAAATATTACGACGGGAGATATCTCGCGCCCAGGATTAGAATTAACGGGTTATTTTAATTATTATTCACATGACCGATTACAATTATTTGGTAGTAAAGAGATTACTTTCGCTGAGCGTATGATGAAAGAAGAGCGCCTAATGGTTATTCGTCGTATGTGTTCAGATGAGACACCGGCCTTTATTATCTCAAGAGGTTTAAAAGTTTCGGATGAAATGATTCAAGCATGTGATGAGCATAAAATTGCTA
Source organism: Enterococcus alcedinis (assembly GCF_014635985.1). Taxonomy (GTDB): domain Bacteria; phylum Bacillota; class Bacilli; order Lactobacillales; family Enterococcaceae; genus Enterococcus_I; species Enterococcus_I alcedinis. The sequence goes on from NZ_BMDT01000001.1 coordinate 79,709, forward strand.
TTTTACGTTCGAAAATATCAACCTCTCGTTTAATGGGTGAGCTGTCGACATATTTAGAAGGTGTCTTAGCACCAAGAACGAACGTGCATGGTGTACTAGTTGACGTATACGGCCTCGGAGTATTAATTCAAGGGGATAGTGGAATCGGAAAAAGTGAGACCGCTTTAGAACTTGTGCAACGTGGCCATCGTTTGATTGCTGATGACCGAGTGGATATTTACAAGCAAGACGAGTTAACACTAATCGGTGAACCTGCAAAAATTTTAGAGCACTTAATTGAAATCCGCGGTATTGGGATTATTGATGTCATGAATTTGTTTGGTGCGAGTGCTGTTCGTGGCTCAATGGAAGTACAATTAGTTGTTTATTTAGAGAACTGGACGCGTGAAAAAAAATATGATCGTTTAGGTTCAGCTGATGAAACAATTATTTTAGGTGATGTTGAAATCCCTCAAATTAAGATTCCAGTTAAAACAGGGCGTAACGTTGCGATTATTGTTGAAGTAGCTGCGATGAATTTCCGTGCGAAAACGATGGGATACGATGCAACAAAAGAATTTGAGTCACGTTTGACTCGCTTAATTGAAGAAAATTCAGGTGTATAGGAAGTGAACGAGGAATGAACCGTGTAGCGTTTGATTTATTTGGCATCGAAATTTATTGGTATGCCTTAATTATTGTCTTTGGGATTGTTGTAGCGATGTGGTTGAGTACTCGAGAGGGAATTCGAGCGAATCTAAAACCAGATGATGTAACTGACTTTATGCTAGTTGGTTTACCAGTTGCGTTTATTGGTGCTAGACTGTATTATGTTTTGTTTGATTTAGAACCCTATTTAGCAGATCCGATTCAGATTTTAAATATCCGTTCAGGTGGACTGGCGATTTATGGTGGGTTAATTGCTGGTGGGATTTGGTTGTATTTCTTTTGTCGAAGAAATTTCATTTCGACATGGACCTTTCTAGATATTGCCGCACCAAGCGTCTTATTAGCACAGGGGATTGGTCGTTGGGGAAATTTTATGAACCAAGAAGCATTTGGAGCCAATACGACGCGTCAATTTTTAGAAAGTTTGCATTTACCTAAGTTTATTATTGATAATATGGAAATTGACGGCATCTATCGTCAACCAACTTTTTTATATGAGTCATTATGGAATGTGCTTGGTTTCATTGTTTTGATCATTTTAAGAAAGAAAAATGGTTTTCTAAAGCAAGGTGAAGTCGCTCTTTCTTATGTGATTTGGTATAGTTTTGGACGCTTCTTTATTGAAGGGATGCGTACAGATAGTCTGTATTTATTTGGTGAACTGCGTGTTTCCCAACTGCTTTCGGCACTTTTATTTGTGGGTGCATGGGCTCTTTTAATTTGGCGTCGTAAGAAAGTAACTAATTTAAAGCCATACAATCGTTCATACGGAAAAGATCAATTCATCATTTAGCGACAGAGTATTTTAGTTATGCTAAAATGAACTAAGAGAATTATTTACATAGGAATATTTAGAAGGAGGTTTCCACTGTGAAACAAAAAATTGCTGTATTAGGACCAGGTTCTTGGGGAACAGCGCTTGCGCAAGTCTTAGTTGAAAATGGTCATGAGGCTATTTTGTGGGGGAAAAATCCAGAGCAAGTAATTGAGATTAATCAACAACGAACGAACCATCGCTATTTGCCTGATTTAACACTACCAGAAGGGTTAAAAGCCACAACATCATTAGCTGAAGCAGTCAATGATGCGGATGCGATTTTATTCGTTATACCGACCAAAGCGATCCGAGAGGTTGCTCATGAAGTTGCAACAATGATTTCAAATAAACCTTATATTATCCATGCTTCCAAAGGATTAGAGCAACAAAGCCATAAACGAATTTCAGAAGTTTTAGCTGAAGAAATTCCCGTTGAAAAACGTAAAGATATTATTGTCTTATCAGGGCCGAGTCATGCGGAAGAAGTCGCAGTTCATGATATTACAACGATCACCGCTGCGAGTGTCAGCTTAGAAGCCGCGAAATACGTACAAACTTTATTCATGAATGATTATTTCCGAATTTATACAAATGATGATGTCATTGGTGTTGAACTCGGCGCGGCATTAAAAAACATTATCGCACTAGGTGCAGGTGCAATGGTTGGTTTAGGTTTTGGTGACAATGCCAAGGCGGCCATTATGACTCGAGGTTTAGCAGAAATTAGTCGTCTAGGTGTTGCTCTAGGAGCGAATCCGTTAACGTTTATTGGTTTAAGTGGTGTCGGAGATTTAATCGTTACTTGTACAAGTATCCATTCTCGTAACTGGCGTACCGGTCAATTACTTGGTCAAGGAAAAAAACTTGATGAGATTTTAGAAAATATGGGGATGATTGTTGAAGGTGTTTCAACAACAAAAGCCGCATTAGAGTTGGCACAACAACTAGGTGTGGAGATGCCAATCACTGAAGCGATCTACCGTGTATTATATGAGGGACAAGACATTAAAGTAGCGGCAAAAGAAATTATGTTGCGCGACGGTCGTGTCGAAAATGAATTTAGTTAAGGAGTTTTTTTGAATGAAAGTAAGAAAAGCCGTAATTCCAGCAGCTGGTTTAGGTACACGCTTTTTGCCGGCAACAAAAGCAATGGCAAAAGAAATGCTGCCAATTGTTGATAAGCCGACCATTCAATTTATTGTTGAAGAGGCATTAAAATCAGGCATTGAGGATATTTTAATTGTCACGGGTAAGGCGAAGCGTTCAATTGAAGATCATTTTGACGCTAACTTAGAATTAGAAACGAATCTAAAGGAAAAACATAAAGATGAATTATTGAAGTTAGTTGAAGAAACAACGGATATCAATTTACATTTTGTGCGTCAGAAACATCCGTTAGGTCTAGGACACGCTGTTTTACAGGCAAAAGCTTTTGTAGGTAATGAACCGTTCGTCGTGATGTTAGGCGATGATTTAATGGAGGATGACGTGCCATTAACGAAGCAACTGATGTTAGATTATGAGAATACGCATGCATCAACTATTGCTGTCATGGAAGTCCCAGAAGAAGAGACGCATAAATATGGTATTATTAATCCTGGAGAAGAAGTGGCGAAAGGCTTATATAATGTTAAGAATTTTGTTGAAAAACCAAAACCAGGTGAAGCACCAAGTAATTTAGCGATTATCGGTCGCTATCTTTTAACACCAGAAATTTTTTCGGTCTTAGAAGAGCAAGAACCAGGAGCTGGCGGTGAAATTCAATTAACCGATGCAATTGATACTCTAAACAAAACACAACGAGTTTTCGCACATGATTTTAAAGGGACGCGTTATGATGTTGGAGATAAGTTTGGCTTTATGAAAACAAGTATCGAGTACGGCTTAAAGCATCCAGAAGTACAAGAAAATTTAAAAGAATACATTATTCAATTAGGACAAAAATTAGCGACAGAACAAGCTTCAACTTCTAAAGAAGAAGAAATCGAACTTTCGTAGTTTTTAAGGACCCATTAAGAACAACAGTCGATTGTTATACTTAATGGGTCATTTTTTATTAATGAAGGAAAATAGGAAGGGGTTTTTTGATTGTCAGGAGGAGAAATTGCAGCACTCATCGCAGCGATTGCGTTTGCTGTTTTAGTGGTTGTTTTATCACGCTTATTAATGCAAATTGGTAAGACGGTCCAAAAAGCAGAGACGACATTAACGGAAGTCAACAATACCATTCAAGTTGTCACAAAAGATGTGGATATTTTGGTTCGGGAAGTTGAAGGTCTTTTAGTAAAAAGTAACGAGTTAATGGTTGATGTAACAGCGAAAGTCGAAACAATCAATCCACTATTTGATGCGGTAGCAGATTTAAGTACCAGTGTTTCAGACTTGAATACTTCAGGTCGCCAAGCGGTTACACGTTTTTCATCTTTAGGAAGATCCGTAGCAGGTGCAAGTATCTTAGGGAAATTCAGTCAAGCAACATTGAATCGTGTAAAAAGAAGTAAAAAAAGTTCAACAGTTAAAACCAATCAAGGAGGAATGACAAATGAGTAAAAAAGGTGGATTTTTATTAGGTGCATTAATCGGAGGAACCGCTGCGGCTGTTGCAGCTTTATTGTTGGCTCCAGAATCAGGACGCGAGTTACGTGATAAATTAGCTAAGCAAATTGATGACTTGTTAGATACAGCTTCTGATTATTCGGATACATCAAAGGAAAAAGGCGCTGATTTTTCTGATGTCGTTAAAGAAAAGACGGCAGCTTATACAAAGCGCTTGGAAGAATTAGCAGAAATGTTAAAAGAAAAAGCAAATGCTTTTATTGATGAAGCAAATGATGAGTCGGATGAGGCATTAGGAGAAGTTCAAGAAGAAGTTGATGAACTTTCACGTTTATTTAAACAAGAAGTAGCAGAGTTTGAAGAGCAAGTCGAAGAAATGGATGATATCGTATTGAATTTTGCAGATGAAGATTCAGTAGTTGCAACACCGCCGATTGCCGATCCTTTTATTGCAACAAAAGAAACAGCCGCCGCTGAAGATGAAGTGACGGAAGAAGTGATTGAGGAATTGAAAGAAATCATTGAAGAAGCAAATCCTGACCATGAATAATCGATAATCAATCAAACATTAAAAAGAGTGGGGCAACCATTAATGGCTGTCTCACTCTTTTTAGTGTTTTTATAGGCACAGCTTGTCAATCGCTGTATGCCTAATTCTTGATTGATGACAGACTAGAGAATGTTTTTCACCCGTCCGACTTGATTGTCTTCTACTAACATCACTTTGATGCCATGTGGATGATTCGCTGCATTTGTCAGTATTCGTTTGACATGGCCGCGAGTCAGTGCTCCGGATCGTTGATCTTTTTTTAGGACAATCTCAACTTCTTGTCCAATTTGAATGTTTACTCGTTTTGTACCAGACATTTTATTCCCACCTTAGTTAATAATGATTAAATCTTTTGACGTTTTTGTTAATGCTTGACTGCCATTTTTTGTCACATAAACACAGTCTTCAATCCGCACACCAACTTGATTGGGTAAATAAATTCCGGGTTCAATTGAAAAGCACATGCCTTCTTCTAATACTAAATCATTGCCAGCGACAATCGAAGGATACTCATGTACGCTTGTTCCAATACCATGACCTAGACGGTGATTAAAGTAGGAACCGTATCCCGCATCTTCAATAATCGTTCTTGCAATCTCGTCGAGTTCACCTGCTGTTATTCCTGGTTTTACCGCTTCTTGAGCTGCGAGTTGCGCTTCAAGGACAATCTGATAGATGTGCTTTTGAAAGTCAGTAGGCGTTTGATAAGCGACAGTACGCGTCGCATCACTGCAATAGCCCTTCCAAACAACACCTAAGTCAAATAAAACAAGTTGGTTTTCTTGTATTTGTGTGCTATTTGGCGTACCGTGTGGATCCGCTGCACGAGCTCCAGTTAGCACCATCGTATCAAAAGACATTTTTGATACACCTTTTTTCTTTAATTCGTATTCGATTTGCGCGACAATCTCCTGTTCACTAACGTTCGATCCAATCGCTGAAAAACCAATTTCAAAAGCAATATCAGCCCACGACCCAGCTTCGATTAAGCCATTAATTTCAGCATCTGTTTTGATCAGTTGCATTTTTTGGATAGTGGGTGTGATATCGGTTTGGAAATTTGTCTTTGGAAAGAAATTTGCCAAGAACTCAAAACGATCGAGTGACAGGGAATTTTTTTCTAAAGCAATTTGTTTCGGTTGGCCATAGCGTTGGTTAATTTCGTTAGCAATAATTTTCCAAGGATTCTCAGTATCTAAGTAACCAACAACATCATAAGTCCAGCTACTTTTAATTGCAGCTTCAGCTTCTAGAGCAGGAGTTAAAAGAAAAGGATCTTGGTCAAGTGCGATAAATAAGGCTAAAACTCGTTCATGTGGATCGCTTTGATAGCCGGTGAAATAAGCAATTGATTGTGGATTACTGACATAAGCAAGTTCAACATTCGCTGTGTCCATCCATTTTTTTAGGGCATCGATTTTTTCAATATTCATTAATTGAGCCTTCTTTCTAGAGAGAAATCTTTTTTATTATAGTACCATGAACAAAAATGAGTAGCTAGGACGAATTTTCATGAAAATAGATATAAAACGGTTGCAAATCTTTTAAAAGTTTGATATTCTAACTAAGAAATGTAAATCATATTTTCTGAAAATAAAGAAATTAAAGGAGAAATACAATGGATAAGCAAACAATTACAATTTATGACGTTGCCCGTGAAGCAAATGTTTCAATGGCAACTGTTTCCCGCGTAGTAAATGGTAATCCAAACGTTAAGCCTGCCACACGTAAAAAAGTGTTGGAAGTCATTGATCGTTTAGATTATCGACCGAATGCTGTGGCGCGAGGTTTAGCAAGTAAAAAAACAACAACAGTTGGGGTTATTATCCCAGATGTAAGTAACATGTTCTTCTCTTCGTTAGCACGTGGAATTGACGATGTTGCTACAATGTATAAATACAATATTATTTTAGCGAATTCAGATGGCGATAGCCAAAAAGAAGTGAACGTTTTAAACAACCTACTTGCAAAACAAGTTGATGGTGTGATTTTTATGGGACATCGTATTACCGATGAAGTTCGTGCAGAGTTTTCACGTTCAAAAACACCTGTTGTTTTAGCTGGTTCAATCGATCCAGATCAACAAGTTGGAAGTGTCAATATTGATTATAAAGAAGCAACGAAAGATGCTATTGATGCGTTAGCGAAAAACGGTAACAAAAAAATTGCTTTTATCAGTGGCGCTTTAATTGATCCTATTAACGGTCAAAACCGTCTAGTTGGTTACAAAGAAGGACTTGCTGAAAACAAATTAGGCTATTCAGAAGGTTTAATTTTTGAGTCTCCTTATTCGTTTAAAGACGGCTATGCATTGGTTGACCGCCTATTAAATAGTGGAGCAACAGCAGCCTATGTAACAGATGATGAGTTAGCTATCGGAATCTTAGATGGACTAGTTGATAAAGATATCAAAGTACCAGAAGAGTTCGAAATTATTACAAGTAACAATTCATTATTAACACAAGTTGCACGTCCAAAATTATCATCGGTTACACAACCGCTATATGATATTGGTGCGGTTTCAATGCGTTTATTAACGAAACTAATGAACAAAGAAGAAGTTGAAGAAAAAACAATTACATTACCATATGGAATTGCACACCGTAATTCAACGAAATAGTTTACAATCAAAATCGAGGTGTGACACAAGCGGCTTATCTTTGAAAAGCAGATTTTTGTCACCCGTTCATCGATTAATTATTCGTATAACAAAAAGGGTCCGTGACTGATGTCGCAGACCCTTTTTTTATTGTTCGTCAAATAGTGTTGGTTGACTAAAAATGAACAAAGGTCACTATCGTAATCGCCTTATAGAAGAAAGAGAGAGCATGTAAATCAATCACTCACTACGTTCTTGCTAGAAGTCTAGAGATTCGAGCGGACAGGCAAATAAAGAAGACCTCCGGAGTGATTTTCTCTAGAGGTCTTCTTTAATATATTTAATTTTCGGGTGTTTCTTTTTCTGCGTCCTCTTTGTTTTCAGCAGGTTTTTCTTCTGTTTTTTCTTCTTTATCTTCGTTTTTCTTCTCGTCTTTTTTCTCTTCTTTTTTAGCAGGTTCTTTTTTGGGTTTAGGTTTTGGTACCACTTTACGCCAATAATCGGCATAGTTGGCATCTGTACCACCAATTCCAAAGCGGAAACTTAAATCTGCTGGACCATTTTTTGCCCAATAAGAGGTTACAGTTTCAGTTGGTGTGTTGAAGGTAATATTATCAATTGTCATTGTACCACCCGGTTTGACACCAGTAAATTTAGAAACGGTCTCTTGGCGGACACTAGGATCGAGTTTGAATGTTTGGCCAGCACCCATAACATCGGGCTTCGCTTGATAAATGGCATTCGCTAAGTAAGCCATGTAAGTTGCTGTACGTTGTCCGGCACCTTCATCAGACGGTTTGCTATCTTCGCGACCAGACCAACTACTTAACGTGATAGTTGGGGTAGAAGCCACGAGCCAAGAATCGACGTTATAATCGGTTGTTCCTGTTTTACCGATCCAATCTAAGTTACCTAAGTTCCAATCGAGATTGCTTAGTTGACTAGTAAAATTGGTGGTTAGACCACGATTCAAAGCGGTACGTAACAAATCGGTTGTGATTGAAGCGGTCGCCTTGGAGAAGACTTGAGTAGGGTTTGCTTCATGTTGATAATAAGCGTTGCCCTCCGAATCAATAATCGCATCTACAACATAGCCTTCTTGGTAAATACCATCGTTGGCAATAGTTTGAAAAGCGTTTGTTTGTTCCAATGTTGTGACTTCAGGAACACCAAGTGGCGCCGATTCATATTGCCAAGTTGGAACATCAGGAAAATTCATTTTAGACAAATATTGATCATAGACAGCAGTTGGCGAGCCCATATGATTTAAGAGCGCTTGATAAATATGATAGGCCGGAATATTGTCTGACTGATCCAATGACTCACGAACAGTTCGGAATGTTTTTGATCCAGAGTTAATCGCATTGACAATTGGTTTTCCAGCATCTTCGCCATTACTCCAATTTGTAGGATAATCAGAAATACGCGTCTCAGAACCAATAATTCCTTGATCGATTGCGGGTGCAAAAACAAGGAAAGGTTTAATAGCAGATCCTGCTTGACGATGCGAGCTAAAGGCGTGGTTGTAAGGGTTGTTTTTATACTCGCGTCCACCAACAAAACCTAAGACTTTACCTGTTTTATTTTCCATTAATACATTCCCAACTTCGATTCTGGCTCCAGACCAATTGTCTAAATAAGAGCCGTAGTTGGCAACGGCTTGTTGCATTGCTTGATAGATCGTTTTATCAATCGTTGATTTAACGGTGTAGCCACCATTGGCTAGCTTCGTATAGGCTTTGTCCATATAAAGTGCGTTCGTCTCTTCTTCGACAAACTCTTCATCGGAAACTTTATCTTCCGTGGCTAATTTTTTGGCAACAATTTTTGCGGCTTCAGCCATGACGGCTTGATACAAGTAATCTTGGGTATTCTTGTTGGCAGACTCTTGCTTTTTAAAGTCCGCCACTAAATCATAGGCTAAGGCCTCTTCATATTCTTGTTTAGAGATATCGTGATTACGATACATACTAAATAAAATAAAGTCTTTTCTTTGTAAGCCATATGTTAAATCTTCTGCTTCTTTTAATGCACCCGTATTTGTATAAGGGCTATAGACAATCGGACTTTGTGGCAGACCGGCGATAAAGGCAGCTTGTGGCAAATTGACTTTGTCTGGTTGCACGCCAAAAATGCCTAAGGTTGCTTCCTTGACTCCCGCAATGTTTTGGCCACGATTGTTGCGACCGAAAGGGGAGACGTTTAGGTACATCGTAATAATTTCTTCTTTAGAAAAATATTTTTCGATTTCAGTTGCCAGTAATAACTCATTGGCTTTTCGATCGAAGGTTGTTTCATTAGATAAAATTTGTTGTTTAACGAGCTGTTGCGTTAATGTCGAACCACCACTGCTTCCCAGACCAGTTACTTCTGAAATGAGTGCTCGTAAGACCGCTTTTGGCACAATCCCATTATGCTCATAGAAATACTCGTCTTCAGTCGCAACAATGGCTGTTGTGATTAATGGTGAAATCTCTTCATGCTTAATGTTGGTGCGTAATAAGTCAGATTGAATGGTTGAAATTAAACTGTTATCGGCGTAAACGATTTTTGATGTTTGAGTTAAATCACCGAGCTCTTGTTGAAATTGTTTTTTATTAGGCATCTGAATGTCTTCAACAAGATAAGTAAAGTATCCAATTCCGATACCTGCACCTAGAGCACCTGCAAATAGTAGGAGGGAAATACCGACTAAGAGAACGGAATAGCCGACACGTAATCCAACGTTTAAGTAAAACCATCCAGGGAAATTTTTTATTTTTTTTGTCGATTTGGGCAAATTTGTCACCTCAATTTTAAAATTTGTATCTATACGATTATATCAAAAAATAAAACGAATAGATATAATTGTGCAAAATTTGCGAAATGACCTTTTCTTTCAAGGAATTTTCAGTTACTATTATCAATGAACATCAATTGTTGGGAGGAAAAAAAATGAAACCAGGTTTTTTTCAAGAATTAAAAGATCGTGGACTGATTCATCAAACGACAGATGAAGTCGCACTAGAGAAACAATTAAATGACGAGTCAGTGAAACTATATGTTGGTTTTGACCCAACAGCAGACAGCTTACATATTGGACATTTATTACCCGTACTTATGTTACGTCGCTTTCAAAAAAATGGCCATGTGCCAATTGCCTTAGTTGGTGGTGGAACTGGAATGATCGGGGATCCGTCTTTTAAAGATCAGGAGCGTCAATTAAACACGCTTGATACGGTTCAAAATTGGTCAGAGAGCATTAAAAATCAATTGTCACGTTTTATTGATTTTGATGATGCACAAAATCCAGCGATTATTGCGAATAACTATGATTGGTTGGGTAGCACGTTATTAATTGATTTTTTACGTGATGTCGGTAAAAACTTTACGATTAATTATATGATGAGTAAAGAAAGTGTGAAGCGTCGGATTGAGTCAGGCATTTCGTACACGGAATTTGCTTACCAATTATTACAAGCGTACGATTTCTTAAAATTATATGAAGCACATGGTTGTTTATTACAACTTGGCGGAAGCGACCAATGGGGCAATATTACTTCAGGTATTGAATTGTTACGTCGTGAAAAAGAAGTCCAAGGTTTTGGTTTGACGATGCCATTAATTACAAAAGCTGACGGCACAAAATTTGGTAAAACAGAAGGCAACGCGGTTTGGTTGGATGCAACAAAGACAACGCCTTATGAATTCTACCAATTCTGGATTAATACCGATGATCGCGATGTTATCAAATTCTTGAAATATTTCACTTTCTTATCGTTAGAAGAAATTGCAGCAATTGAAGAAGAATTTGTCAATGCACCGGAAAAACGAGTAGCACAAAAAACATTAGCACAAGAAGTGACGACATTGGTTCATGGTAGCCAAGCATATGACCAAGCGTTACGTATTTCAGAAGCGTTATTTAGCGGAGAAATCAAAGGTTTATCTGGCGAAGAAATTAAACAAGGCTTTAAAGGTGTGCCGACTTATCACGTTCAAGCAGAAGATGCGTTGAATTTAGTCGACCTATTAATTAGTGCCGAAGTTGTGAAGTCAAAACGTCAAGCACGGGAAGATATCCAAAATGGTGCAATCTACATTAATGGTGAGCGTGTACAAGATTTAACTTACGAAATCAGTGATGTCGATAAAATTGACGGCCATTCAACAGTCATTCGTCGCGGGAAGAAAAAATACCACTTGTTACAATTTTAATTAAAAAGTCGTTGTAAAAGGGGTGAGGCATTGTCATTAAGGCATTGCCTCACTTTTATTTAGGGAAGAAAAAGAAGGGGGATTGCGGATGTCAGCAATTATTTGGCAGTCAGTTAGTTTGTTTTTTATGATTTTTTTAGGATTTATTATGAAACGAGTCGGAATATTAACCAAGTCAGACGGGACAATGATTGCCCGTGTGATTATGAATATTACATTACCAGCAGTCATTATTGTAAACTTTGCGACGTTATCGATTGAAAAGGGTTTGTTATTATTTATTTTAGCCGGTGTATTATGGTTTTCTTTGCAGTTAACCATTGCTTATTTTTATACACGTCATCGGGAACGCACATCAAAAGTCTTGTTTTTATTTGGTACTTCGGGTTTTAATATCGGTAATTTCACATTGCCGTTTGTTCAGAGTGTCGCACCACTAGGTATCCCACTAGTCTCCATGTTTGATGTGGGAAATAATTTATTGTTATCAGGTGCGAATAAAATTATTGTCGATCGAATAACTGGCGATTCAAAGAAAATTCATCTAAAAAATAGTCTTGTACAACTAGCGAAATCGGTTCCTTTCATGATTTATTTGATTATGTTTTTTTTACGTTATTTCGAATGGTCAATTCCAGAATTTGTGTTAACCTTAACGCAGCCAGTGGCCGCTTCAAACGTATTCTTATCAATGTTTATGATTGGCTTGTATTTAGAATTTCGTTTGCCAAAAGATTCCATTAAGGAAGTTTTTGAAGTCTTAATCTTACGCTATGGCTTAGGCGCAATTATGATTGCGATTATTACGCTTTCACCATTGGATAACTTAACGAAATCGATGCTCTGTTTATTAGCTTTAACGCCAATTCCGTTATTTAGTATTATGTTGGCGGTCGTTTCGGGAGTCAAAGAAGAAGTGCTAGGGTTTGCGGCATCGATTAGTTTTTTAATCAGTTTACCTTTGATGACTCTTGTTTTACTCATTTTTCATTAATCAAATAAGCAAAAGAATTGTTATTTTGAGGGCAATCCCTCATACTCAATTAGAGGATTACTAGAGGGGGAAAAAAGATGTTAATTGGATCACACGTTTCCATGAGTGGGAAAAAAATGTTACTTGGCGCGGCTGAAGAAGCGGCGAGTTATCAGGCAACGACTTTTATGATTTATACGGGCGCTCCGCAAAATACACGTCGCAAAGCAATTGAAGAGATGAATATAGAAGCTGGAATGGCATTTATGAAAGAGCATGGCATGAGTAATATGGTTGTACATGCCCCTTATATTATCAATTTAGGTAACACTGTTAAGCCAGAAAATTTTGGTTTTGCAACACAGTTTTTAAGAGAAGAAATTATGCGTGCTCAAGCACTAGGAGCGACGCAAATTACGATGCATCCAGGTGCTCACGTTGGTGCGGGCGCAGATGCTGCGATTGCACAAATTATTAAAGGCTTAAATGAAGTGTTGACGGCAGATCAAATTCCACAAATTGCGCTAGAAACAATGGCTGGCAAAGGGACTGAAATCGGTCGCTCGTTTGAAGAATTGGCACAGATTATCGAAGGGGTAACCTTAAATGATAAATTATCTGTCACACTAGATACGTGTCATATTCATGATGCGGGTTACAATGTTCGTGAAGACTTTGATGGTATCTTAAATGAATTCGATAAAGTTATTGGCTTGGATCGATTGAAAGTCGTTCATGTGAATGATTCAAAAAATATACAAGGTGCGAAAAAAGACCGCCACGCCAACATTGGTTTTGGTGAAATTGGTTTTGATGCCTTAAATAAAATTGTTCATCACCCACAACTCGTTACAATTCCTAAAATTTTGGAAACACCGTATGTTGGTGAAGACAAAAAGAACAAAAAAGCACCGTATAAGTTTGAAATTGCGATGCTACAAAGTGGTACTTTTGACGGGGATTTACTCGAAAAAATTGAAGCGCAAGGGTAATCAGTACAAGAAGTACCATGAAACAAGTCAATAAATAGCGTTTCTTTTGGAAAAGTCTCAGTAAGGACTTTTCTTTTGATTTGATATCTAGTAAAATGTTTCCTTGAGGGAACCTTTAAGGAAGGAGTGTTACTATGAACGTAGGATTAGCTATTTTATTTCTTGCAATCGGTGCAGTATTAGGTGCGATTGGAGGATTCTTCTTAGCACGTAAATATATGCAAGATTATTTAAAGAAAAACCCACCAATCAATGAAGATATGTTACGCACAATGATGATGTCAATGGGTCAAAAACCATCTGAGAAAAAAATTCGTCAAATGTTGCAACAAATGAAAAATCAAAACTAAAGAATTAAAGTGAACGGGCGTTTTTTAGAGCCCGTTTTTTGGTGCAATGAAGCACGCTCGTTAAAAAGTTTGGAGGAGAAAAATGTCGATTTTTAGGAAATTAGGTTGGTTTTTTAAAGAAGAAAAGAAACATTATATTATTGGAATTATTTCACTAGTCATTGTGGCAATCGTGCAACTCGTACCTCCAAAAGTCATTGGAATTATTATTGATAAAATTGCAGAAGACCGCATTGATTTAAGATCAATCTTATTGTGGGTAGGCTTACTATTATTATCCGCCATTACGCAGTATACGTTTCGTTTTATTTGGCGTACAAATATTTGGGGGAGTGCTGCTCGGTTAGAACGTAGTTTACGTCGCCAACTGTTTCACCACTTCACTCAAATGGATCATTTGTTTTACCAAAAGTTTCGCACGGGCGATTTGATGGCACATGCGACAAATGATTTAACTGCGATTCAAAATGTAGCAGGAGCTGGAATATTAACGTTTGCCGACTCGATGATTACAGGGGGGATGACCATTTTAGCGATGATTATTTTCGTCGATTGGCGTCTAACGTTAATCGCACTCATCCCATTACCGTTGTTAGCCGTTGCGTCGCGTGTCTTAGGATCGAAACTACATGATGCTTTTAGAAGTTCGCAAGCTGCTTTTTCAGATATTAATGATAAAGCACAAGAAAGCATCACCGGCATGAAAGTGATTAAAACATTTGGACAAGAAAAAGAAGACATTGCTGAATTTAAAACAGAAGTGGATCAAGCCATTCAAAAAAATGGTCGCGTGAACTTTTTAGAAGCGCTCTTTGATCCAACAATCACGATAATCATTGGTTTATCTTATGTTTTAACGATGATCATTGGTGGTCAATTTATTATGAAAGATGTTGTAACCATTGGACAGCTAGTGACATTTGTCAGTTACATTGGCATGCTTGTTTGGCCGATGTTCGCTATTGGCCGCTTATTTAACGTCTTAGAACGTGGGAATGCTAGTTATGACCGTGTTTCAAATTTATTACGAGAAAAAACACATATTGAGGAAGCTTTTAACGCACGTAAAACACCGGCTCACGGAGCGATTCAGGTAGCGCTTGAGAAGTTTACTTACCCAAACGCCCAAGTGCCAGCTTTGGAAGGAATCCATGTCACGATTGATGAAGGCAATGTTTTAGGAATTGTCGGTAAAACGGGTTCTGGAAAAACGACTTTACTGAAATTACTGATGCGTGAATACGATCACTACGACGGGAAAATTACATTCGATCAAGATGATATCAAAGATTATACACTAGACGCTTTGCTACAATCGATTGGTTATGTCCCTCAAGATCATTTCTTGTTTTCAATGAATATTGCGGATAACATTCGTTTCGCTAATCCAATATTGCCACAAGAAAAAGTCGAAGAAGCGGCTACATTGGCTGCAATCCATCAAGATATTGAACAATTCCCTGAAGGTTATGAAACAATGGTTGGTGAACGAGGGGTTTCGTTATCTGGCGGGCAAAAACAACGGATTTCGATTGCTAGAGCCCTAATTACTGAACCAGAGTTATTGATTCTAGATGATGCCTTATCCGCGGTAGATGCGAAAACGGAAGAAGGTATTTTATCGAGTCTTAAAGTTAGCCGTCAAAACAAAACAACGATTATTGCTGCTCACCGCCTAAGTAGCGTGATGCATGCTCAAGAAATCTTAGTCTTGGATGAAGGGAAAATTATTGAACGTGGCACACATGAACAGTTAATCAATTCAAACGGTTGGTATCAAAAAATGTGGGAGAAACAACAGTTAGAAGCAGCGATTGAAGGAGGGGACGAATAATGCAAAAACAACAATCTGAATGGTCAAAATCGATGCCTTTTAAAGAGCAGTTGAAAGTCATTAAACGCTTATTTGTCTATGCAAAGCCTTTTAAAAAGACGTTTATCATTGCGATTTTGTTTGCGATGGCGTTAGCGACAATCAATGCATTCCTACCTCGAATTTTACAAACATTAATCGATCGCTACTTGACGAATCAAACGGCGACGGTTCAAATAATTTTATTCTTTGCCATGTTGTATTTGTTAGGGACAATTTTAAAAGCCGTGATTTGGTTTTTCCAATGGTACTTATATTCTTCGGCATCGTTACGCAGTTATCAAAACATTCGTGTCAAACTGTTTGAAAAGCTCCATACATTAGGGATGCGTTATTTTGATCAAACGCCAGCCGGATCGATTGTTTCGCGTGTGTCCAATGACACAGAGACATTGTTTGAGTTTTGGCACGTCTTTTTAACCGTCTTAACAGGTATTTTCGCGGTTATTTCATCCTTTCTGGCGATGTTTCAAATCAACTCAAAAATTGCGTTAGGTATTTTATTTTTCTTACCGATTTTAGGATTTGTCATTTGGTATTACCAACAATTTAGTTCGCGTGTTTATCGTCAAATGCGTGAAAAGCTGAGTCAGTTAAATACAAAATTGAATGAATCGATTTCAGGGATGCAAATTATTCAACAATTTCGTCAAGAAAAACGGTTTGTTAAAGAGTTTGAAGCGACGAATGATGAATATTTAGCTACGCGTTATGCGATGATTAAGATGAACTCTTTGCTTTTAGGGCCAATCATTAGTCTGCTTTATACGTTTGCTTTAGGTTTTGCTTTGACTGCTTTTGGGTTTAACGCATTAAAGTCACCGATTGAAGTTGGTTTAATCTACGCTTTTGCCACATATGTTCAAGCGTTCTTTAACCCTATGACACAAATGATGGATTTCTTGAGTACCTTTACCGATGGTGTGGTCGCAGGAAGCCGCGTGCTAAGAATTATTGACGAAACAGAATACACACCACAGCAAAACCCAGGAGCGAATGCTGAAATTGTACAAGGAAAAATTGAGTTTCGTAATGTGACGTTTTCATATGATGGTAAAAACAACGTCTTAAACAACATTTCCTTTGTTGCGAACCCAGGTGAAACGGTCGCTTTAGTCGGGCATACCGGAAGTGGTAAGAGTTCCATTATCAATGTCTTGATGCGTTTTTATGAATTTGGTCAAGGTCAAATTTTAATTGATGATCAAGATATTCGTGACTTCTCATTGGAAGAGCTACGTCAAAAAATGGGACTTGTTTTACAAGACGCTTTTATGTTTTATGGCAATATTGCGGATAACATTCGTTTATTGAATAAAGAGATTAGTGATGAAGCGGTCGTTGAGGCAGCCAAATTTGTTCAAGCCGATCGTTTTATTGAAAGTCTACCAGGAACATACCATGCGAAGGTTATTGAGCGTGGGGCGAGCTATTCAAGTGGGCAACGTCAATTAATTTCATTTGCTCGTACGATGGTAACCAATCCGAAAATCTTAGTCTTGGATGAAGCGACAGCGAATATTGATACTGAAACCGAAAGTCTGATTCAATTAGGCCTAGCCAATATGCGTCAAGGTCGAACAACAATTGCTATTGCTCATCGATTATCAACGATTCGTGATGCGAATACGATTTTAGTTTTAGACAAAGGAAACATTGTTGAAAAAGGGACACATGATGAGTTGCTTCAAGTTGATGGTTTATATGCTGCGATGTATAAATTGCAAAGTAGTGAAGTCTAAATTACAGGAAATTCAAACAGGCACGTTACACGGGTGAGTTTTTCACCTTCGTAACGTGCCTGTTTTATTTAGTAAAGAGGGGCAGCTTTAATTATTGATTTTTAGCTAACAAATCTTTAATGGTTGGTAACATTTTGTTTGGTTCATCTTTTGGTGCAAAACGCGCGACGACTTGGCCTTCTTGATCAATGATAAATTTCGTGAAATTCCATTTTATTTCATCATTTAAAAAACCGGGTGCTTGTTTTTTTAAGTATTTATACAAAGGATCAGCCTCTTCACCATTAACAACTGTTAACTCATGCATTGGGAAAGTCACGCCGTAAGTTAAGCGACAAGCTTCGGCAGCTTCGGTCCCGGTGGCAAGTTCTTGTTTGAATTGGTTGGAAGGAAAGCCTAAAATGATTAAACCTTGTTCTTTGTACGCTTCGTAAATAGCTTCAAGCTCTTCAAATTGTGGTGTTAGACCACATTTAGTTGCGGTATTGACGATAATGATGACCTTTCCCCGATAGTTATCTAATGGATAGGTTTGACCATTTTCAAGTGTAGCATTGAATGGATAAATTGACATGTTTAATTCAGCTCCTTTTGTCTAAGTATACGCAATAATTAAAAAAGTTAACAAAAAAACGACTTGGCTCGATTGAACCAAGTCATTTTTATCAAGCAGGGGTTTCTTCAAGTGTTGCGGATTGATGAATAACGGCTTTACTTTTCCAGATACCTGAACGCCAACGCCGAATCATCAAGTAGGCTCGTAAGGCTTCGTCAATTGCGTAGGCAATCCAAACACCAACTAACCCCATCCCAGCCCAAATCGCTAGAGAATACGAGAAGGGTAAACTAATCACCCATAAAACGAGAATACTACAGAAGAGAGGGAACTTGACGTCACCACTGGCATTTAAGGAACCAACTAGAATCATGTTAATGGCGCGCATTGTTTCTAGAACAATTTCAACTAAGAAGACTTCGCGAGCAATTTTAATCACGTCGCTATTTGAAGTGAAAATACCCATGATTGGTTCAATAAAAATAAAGGTTATAATACAAATAAATAATGTGACGCTGACACCAATAATCGTTGTTCGCATGCCACGATTGGAGGCACGATCAAATTCACCAGCTCCGACATTTCGGCCAATCATGATTTGATTGCCTTGGCTAATCGCGGAAGCAATTAAGTAAACAAATTGGGTAATGGCACTAATATACGATTTAGCAATTAAAACACTGGATCCAAGTGAGGCAACGATCATCGTCACGACAACTTGGGCACCTTGATAAGACAAGGATTCACCAGATGATGGTAAGCCATAAGTTAAAATAGCCTTTAAAATAGGTAGAGATATTTTTTTGATACGTAAAGATAATACAGAGAAGCCAATGTAGCGTTTTAACAAGAAAATCGAAATAATTAGGCCAATACAATTACCAAAAACACTGGAGTAAGCGAGTCCTGTAACACCAAAACTTGGTAATCCAAAAGGTTGATATAAGACAAAATAGTTACCAACGACAGATAAAATACTGGCGGACATCGGTACTAGCAAAGCAGGAGCGGTATGGCCGTGGGTCCGTAAAATCGCGATGATAACCGCCGTCAATGCGGAAATAATTAGACTACCACCAAAAATTTGTAAGTAGTTCTTCCCGATAGCGATGAGCTCGGCATCTAAATTCATAAATGCTAATAAGTATTCAGAGAAAAATAAAAAGAATAAACTAATGATAAGACCAATTGCAAGTGAGCCAAACAAAGCAGTGTTAATTACATTTTTAATTTCATGTTGTCGTTTTGCGCCGATGTACTGGGCGATAATAATTTGGGTACCGATGGTGATAAAACCGTAGACAAAGACCATTAAGTTTAATAATTGATTGGCGGCCCCAACTGAAGCCACGGCCGGTTCGGAGTAGTGTGAAATCATCCAAACGTTGATGTTACCGATTACAACTCGTAAAAACAGTTCTACGAAAATCGGCCAACTTAGAAAGATTAACTCACGATCCGAAATCGTAAGTATTTTTTTGCTTGCCAAAACGAACGCCCTCTCTTATAGTTATTATTTGTAATGTCTTGGCAATTCTACAAGATTCATTCAAAAAGTCAAGCACTTTTGAACGGCAAAACAATCCTAAGCAGAATATTAGACAGATGATTAGGAATGGCATAAATTGTAGAGTAGTTAGATGATGGAAAGGAAGTCATTTGTTATGTTAGATGTAATTGTAATTGGAGCAGGTCCTGCTGGAATGACCGCAGCGCTTTATGCTTCACGTTCAAATTTATCCGTATTATTATTGGAAAGAGGTGCACCAGGTGGGCAACTAAATAATACAGCAGAGGTTGAAAACTATCCAGGATTTGATCGAATTATGGGTCCAGATTTAGCCGAGAAGATGTATGCGCCGTTAGAAAAATTCGGGACGCAACACGCCTACGGAATTGTTCAAAGCCTAAAAGATCAAGGCGATTATAAAGAGGTTTCGACGGACAGTGAGACGTTCAAAGCCAAAACAGTTATTATTGCAACCGGTTGTGAGCACCGTCAACTAGGTGTTAAAGGTGAACACGAATTTGCAGGCCGCGGGGTTTCCTACTGTGCTGTTTGTGATGGTGCATTTTTCCGTAACCGTAAATTATTAGTCATTGGTGGTGGGGATTCGGCTGTTGAAGAGGCTATCTTCTTAACACAATTTGCCGAGGAAGTCGTGATTGTGCACCGTCGTGATGAATTACGTGCGCAAAAAGTTATCCAAGATCGTGCTTTTGCGAACCCTAAAATTTCATTCATCTGGGATTCGGTAGTCGAAGAAATTGTTGGCGATAATATGATGATGACTGGCGCGATTATTCGTAACGTTAAAACAGAAGCTGTTCATGAAGAAAAAGCTGGAGGAATCTTTATCTATGTTGGTTTAGATCCTTTAACTGAAGCATTCAAAGGCAACGGCATTACAAATGAAGACGGTTGGGTTGTCACCGACGATGAGATGCGTACAGCGATTCCGGGCGTTTATGCAGTTGGAGACGTACGTGATAAGACTTTGCGTCAAATTACTACGGCAGTCGGCGATGGCAGTATCGCTGGACAACAAGCATTTGCTTATATAGAAGAACAAAAATAAAGTCATTCGAAAAAGCAGATTTTTGATGTGGATGGATCAAAAAATACTCATTTTAAAAAAAGAGGCGTGACATCTGTCAGGGCCTCTTTTTTGAGCTGCTCAAGTATAGCAAATAACCAATCAAGAGATAAAATCCTGTGAAGTGGTTGTTGCATATAAATATTTGCACGAAGAAACACGTCAAGCGCTTTTCGTACTAAGGTAATAATGGTATACTAAGCCAAAGTGAGACATTTTTTGAAAGAGGGGATTCAAATGACATCTTGGATGAATACATATGAACAATGGGCAAACTTTGCCGATTTAGAAGATAATTTAAAGGGACAATTAAAACAGTTAGCAAACGAGCCAGTAACGCTAGAAGATGCTTTCTATGCACCTTTAGAATTTGGAACAGCAGGGATGCGTGGTATTTTAGGACCAGGAATTAATCGAATGAATATTTATACGATTCGTCAAGCGACAGAAGGTTTGGCTCGTTTTATGGAAACGCAAGATGAGGCGACGAAAAAACGTGGTGTGGCGATTGCTTTTGATTCACGTCATTTTTCACGTGAGTTTGCTTTAGAAGCAGCTCGCACGCTCGCGCAACATGACATTCCTTCCTTCGTCTTTGAGAGTCTGCGACCGACGCCAGAACTATCTTTTGCTGTCCGTCATTTAAATACGTTTACTGGAATTATGATTACGGCATCGCATAATCCGGCTGAATATAACGGCTATAAGATTTATGGCGAGGACGGTGGGCAAATGCCACCTGCTGACGCGGAGGCTGTGACACGTTTTGTGCGTGGAGTGGAAAACTCGTTAGAAATTCCAGTCTTAAGCGAAGATGAGGCATTGGCTAAAAAACTGATTACATTTATTGGTGAAGAAGTCGATCAAGCGTATCTAGAAGAAGTAAAAACGGTCACGATTAACCAAGCGCTAATCGATGAAATGGGCGATGATTTAAAATTGGTTTACACACCATTACATGGTGCAGGAAAAATGTTAGGTGAACGCGCTTTAAAACAAGCCGGCTTTAAAAAATTTGTAATTGAACCTAGTCAAGGACAACCCGATCCGAATTTCAGTACAGTGAAGTCGCCGAATCCTGAAGAAGCATCGGCTTTTGAATATGCGATTCGTTTAGGCGAAGCAGAAGGCGCGGACTTACTTATTGCTACCGACCCAGATGCAGACCGTTTAGGCGCTGCGATTCGCATGCCAGATGGTCAATATCAAGTGTTAAGCGGTAACCAAATCGGTGCCATCTTAATCCATTACATCTTAGAAGCGCATCGCTCAGCAGGGACGCTACCAGCCAATGCGGCGGTTCTGAAATCAATTGTTTCAAGTGAACTACCAACAGCGATTGCTGAAAGTTATGGCGTGAAAATGTTAGACGTTTTAACGGGTTTTAAATTTATTGCAGAAAAAATTCAACAGTTTGAAGAAGACCATTCTCAAACCTTTATGTTTGGTTTTGAGGAAAGTTATGGATATCTTGTTAAGCCGTTTGTCCGTGACAAAGATGCGATTCAAGCGCTTGTTTTATTTGCAGAAGTTGCCGCTTACTATAAAAAACAAGGTCAAACCTTGTTTGATGCCTTACAATTAATCTTTGAACAGTATGGCTATTTTTCGGAAAAGACCATTTCAGTAACAATGAGTGGACAAGAAGGAACGGCTCAAATTGCACGCTTAATGAAAACGTTCCGTGAAAAAAAACCGACCGAATTCGCACGTGTAGCGGTTATTGAAACAGAAGATTTTAAAGAATTGACTAAAACAACAGCGGGCGGAGAAGTTGAGCACTTGACAACACCACCATCAGATGTTTTAAAATACGTTTTAGCAGATGAGAGTTGGATTGCAGTACGTCCTTCGGGAACGGAACCAAAAATCAAATTTTATATCGGCGTGAAAGGTGACAGTCAAGCAGAAGCAAATGCTAAAATTGTCGCTTTAGAAGCTGCAATCAATGAAATCACTGTAGCAGCAGAATAATTGAGTTTAAAAAATAAGAGGGATGATTCTCCCTCTTGTTTTTCATGGAGGGCGCTATGGAGAAATTACCAACACTTCAAGAAATGGAGCAGATTAGTCGTATTTTTAAATTGTTAAGTGATAAAACACGACTGAAAATTTTGTTAGCACTTGAAAAAGGTGAGCGAAATGTCACTTCTATTGCGGAAATTGTGAATATGGAACAATCTGCTGTTTCTCATCAATTAAAATTATTGCGAGAAAACCGGATGGTTCGGTCACGCAGAGAAGGAAAAACGATTTATTACCAGCTTGATGATGATCATGTTTTTGATATTTTAGAACAAACTCTCGAACATATTCGTCATTAAAATGAATAAAAAAGAGGAAGTCTACAGGTCCCTCTTTTTTTTTGCTTGAAATTTTGCTATATTAAAGAAGAATATTAAAATTCGATGATATAACTCTAATTAAAATGTTAGATTAGATAGGAGAACATATGAAAAAAGAAATGAAAATCGGTTTACTAGGATTAGGCGTTGTAGCAACAGGTGTCGTTGAGAGGTTAGCAGCGCAGCAAAAACAAATCGAGGCGCAAACAGGTATTTTATTATCAATCGAAAAAGCGCTCGTTTTAAACCCACAAGAAAAAGCAGCTGTGGCAAAAGCCCATGGTTTTGAATTAGTTACGAATATTGAAGATATTACAAAGGACGCTGAAATTGATATTGTGATTGAACTGATTGGTCGAATTTCACCGGCTAAAGAATACATTTTATCTGCTTTGAAAAATGGGAAACATGTTGTCACGGCTAATAAAGACTTAATTGCTCAGCATGGAAAAGAAATCATTGCCGTAGCAAAAGAACATAAAGTCGGTTTTTATTATGAAGCAAGTGTGGGTGGAGGAATTCCATTATTACGCCCGTTAGCAACGAGTTATGCGGCTGACACAATCACGAGTATTAAAGGGATTGTTAATGGAACTACGAACTATATGTTAACTAAGATGATGGAAGAGCAGATGGATTATCAAACCGCATTAGCTCAAGCGCAAGCATTAGGCTTTGCAGAGTCGGATCCGACAAATGACGTGGATGGTATTGATGCAGCGTATAAAATGATTATTTTAGGTGCTTTTGCTTTTGGGGCTGACTTAAGCTTATCTGATTTATCGATACAAGGGATTCGTCATGTGCAAGCAGCTGACGTTGTTACTGCACAAACACTAGGTTATGAAGTCAAATTAATCGGTGAGGTTAAACGTGTAGCACAAGGGATTACGGCTCGTGTGTCACCTGTCCTTGTACCTAAAACACATCCTTTAGCGATGATTAAAAATGAATATAATGGTGTCTTTATTGAAAGTGAAGGGATTGGCCAATCGCTACTGTATGGACCTGGAGCAGGTGCTTTACCAACAGCAACGAGCGTCTTATCTGACTTGATTGAAATCGCTGATCGCGCTTATGATCAGCAGTCATTTGAAGCGTTCAACCGTAAAGAGTTGGGGAGTCCATTGGCCGACCGTTCAGTCGTTGAAGAAAATTATTTTATTAGTGTTGAATTAAATGCAACTCCAGTAAGTGTGGACGCATTGGTTCAATCGCTTAACAAACAAGGTTATAAGGTGGTTTATTGTGCGTTAGCAGCGACAGAAAATCGTTTGAGTCTGATTGTTAATCATGTGGTCCCATCGGCATACGAAGCATTATTGGCTGAATTGGCAACACAAGGTCAAATTCAAGGACAATTAGGGGTAATGGGGGATTACAATGAAAATTAGAGTACCGGCAACGAGTGCCAATTTAGGCCCTGGTTTTGATTCTTGTGGTATTGCACTTTCTTTGTATTTATTTATTGAAGTGCTAGGACCAAATGAAAAGTGGGAAATCATTCATGATTTAGGAAATGATGTTCCAAGTGATGCAAGCAACTTAATGATTGAAACAGCGTTAAGTCTTGCGCCAAATTTAACGCCACAAAAAATAAAAATGAACTCTAGTGTTCCTTTGGCACGTGGTTTAGGCAGTAGTTCATCTGTCATTGTTGCGGGGATTGAATTAGCCAATCGTTTAGCTCATCTGAATTTATCTCAACAAGATAAAGTTGAGATTGCAACACGTATCGAGGGGCATCCTGATAACGTGGCACCAGCAATTTGTGGTGATTTTGTTGTTGCATGTTATTTTCCTGAAAAACACAAAGACGATGTAAGCTATGTAAAGCATTACTTCCCAGAAGGTGATATCATTGCTTTTATCCCTAATAAAGAGTTATTAACCGTTGAAAGTCGTGAAGTTTTACCAAAATCTTTTTCCTATAGAGATGCAGTGGAAGCAAGCGGGATTGCGAATGTGATGATTGCTGCTTTAATCAAAGGGAACTTGCCTTTAGCAGCAAAAATGATGCAAGAAGATCGTTGGCATGAACGTTACCGTCAAAAATTCGTGCCACATTTGGCATTAATTCGTCAGATTTGTCAAGATGAGGGCGCATATGGTTGTTTCTTGAGTGGAGCAGGCCCAACAGTTTTAATCTTGTCACCAGAAGAGCAGACGGAAAAAGTCATGCAGTCACTTAGAAGAATCGATGATACAGCAAGAATTGAACAACTATCAATTGATCGTGAAGGCATCCAAGTCTTTTAACTAACAAAAGCCCCAACGAATCGATTCGTTGGGGCTTTTGTTAGTCTTCATTGTCGTCGGTAATAAAGTAACTATGGTCTTCTAAATTTAGAGCATTTAAAATCATGGAAGCCGTCTCTTCAATCGAAAGCCGTGCCACATTAATCACAATACAACCTAATTTATTATATAATTCCGTTGCAAATTCTAGTTCAGAAATAATTTTATCAATTTGAGAATACGCAGTGTCTGGATTTAATCCATAGGAAATCATCCGTTCTTTGCGAATATTATTTAAAATTTTTGGATCATTAGTTAAACCGACAATCTTTTTAGGATCAATTTCCCATAATTGCTTTGGAATATGTGCCTGTGGGACAATTGGTAAGTTAGCTACTTTTAAATTTTTGTTAGCCAAAAAGAGACTAAGAGGTGTTTTCGATGTGCGAGAGACACCTAATAACACGACATCGGCTTCTAAAAAACCACGTGGATCTTTACCGTCATCGTATTTAACAGCAAATTCCATTGCTTTAATGCGTTTGAAATAGTTTTTATTTAAGTGATGCAAGGCCCCGGGTTCACGCGTCGGTTCGATACCGGTTCGACGTTGAACTTCAAGTACCGGTGGCGTCAACACATCAAAGTGAAACAGGCCACTTGCTTCGCAAAAATCATCTGCTACTTGAACAAGCTCTTGATTGATAATAGTGTGTAAAATCATGGCGTTATGACTCTTAGCATCAACGAGTGCTTTAATTAAGGCATCTTTTGTTGTAATGAACGTGCGACGAAAGATTTCAAAATTAATCATCGGGTATTGAGCCATCGTTGCTTGGGCTAATTTTGATGCGGTTTCTCCAGCTGAATCTGAAATAACGAAAAAGGTTAATGTTTCTTTTACATTTGTCTCTGTCATAAGCATCCCTCACTTGCATTTTAGTCATACTTATTATACCATACACTCGATTAAGAATTGTAGACGGATTGTAAAAAGGAGGGACTAGCGTTGGAAAATCAAGTAGCAATTGCTGGAGCGATGAAAATTCTAAAAGAAAACGGTAAAAAACAAACGAAGCGACGTGAAGTCATGATTGACTATTTAGTACAGTCAAATCGTTATGTTTCACCAAAAGAAATTCACTCTAGCTTAACCAAAGAATATCCCGGACTCAGTCAAGATACGATTTATCGAAATTTACGCGAATTTGCAGAATTAGGAATTTTAGAAGAGACGGAATTAAATGGTGAGATGAATTTTCGTTTTCATTGCGTACATCCGAATTCAAATCATCATCATCACCACTTTATTTGTACGAATTGTGGGGCAACAAAGCCATTAGATCTTTGTCCAATGACTTTTTATCAAGAACAGTTACCAGATTGCTTGATTGAAGATCATCGCTTTGAAATTTTCGGTAAATGTGAAAAATGCGTCAAAATTAATGAATCGTAGATGTTTTTATTTGAATATATTGTGTTATGCGAACAAAAATGCAAAATAATTAGAAGATTTTAGCAGAACAGCTTGACACTATTTCAAGGCTTCGATATAATTTGTCAAAGGACAGTGATGTGAGGGATGTTTTTTTATTCCTTGCAAAAACGGTTACTTTTTAAGCTCGGAGGGAGGGATTTAACATGTCAAAAACAGTCGTTCGTAAAAACGAGTCTCTTGATGATGCTCTTCGTCGCTTCAAACGTTCCGTTTCAAAAGCAGGTACATTACAAGAATCACGTAAACGTGAGTTTTATGAGAAACCAAGCGTGAAACGCAAGAAAAAATCTGAAGCTGCTAGAAAACGTAAAAAATTCTAATTTTTTCGTATTCTAAGTAGTAAAAGAATTGGGGTTGGTAGTGTGTCACTACTAAACACTTTGAACGATGACATGAAGCTAGCGATGAAGGCAAAAGAAAAAAATGTTTTGCAGGTGATTCGCATGATTAAAGCATCGTTACAAAATGATCAAATTAAGCTTGGTCGCGAATTAAACGCAGAAGAGGAATTGACCGTTTTATCTCGTGAGATGAAGCAACGTCGTGACTCACTCGTTGAATTTCAAAAAGCCAATCGCGAAGACTTGGTCCAAAAAGTCGAAGAAGAAATTGCAATTGTTGAAAAATACTTACCTGCGCAACTAACTGACGAAGAAATTCGCCAAATTGTGAAGCAAGCGATTCAGAAAGTAGGCGCAACTTCTAGTGCTGCCTTTGGGCAAGTAATGGGAGTGGTTATGCCACAAGTTAAAGGCAAAGCCGATGGAAACCTAGTGAATGAAACCGTTAAAGAAGAATTAAACAATTTGTAAGCAGACTTAAAGTCGTAGGAGAAATCCTACGACTTTTTTAATATTTTACAACCGAAAAAATAAATTAGGCAAATCAATCATTGTCATCAATTCATCTTGCTTGAAAGGGAAAAATTCCTCGAATAAAAAAGAAAATGGAGTTGTTTTTTATTCGAGAAATTTTTTTGTGACAAGCAATTTTTCTTTTTAGTAGATTGTGGTATCATATAGTGAATGTTTAGGTTAATAAAGGAGCGATTTTTTTTGACAGAAGAACGAATCACGATTGAATTAAAGCTTGATGCGCACGAAGATAGTCACGTACTATTTGGAACGCACGATAAACATCTAAAAATAATTGAAGAAGCAACACAGAGCGTGATTCATTCAAGAGGTGAAATGATTCAAGTTGAAGGTAGTCCATTAAATGCGGAGAAGGCGATTTCGGTCTTAAATGCCTTAAGAGAGTTGATTCAACGTGGGATTGAAATCCATAGTCCAGATGTGATTACTGCCTTAAAAATGGTTGATTCAGAGCATGTAAATGATTTTATTGATCTTTATGAAGAAGAGATTATGAAAGACCGCTTCGGTAAAGCTATTCGAGCAAAAAATGTTGGACAAAAGCGGTATATTCAGGCGATTAACCAAAAAGATGTTGTGTTTGGTATTGGGCCTGCTGGAACAGGAAAAACTTTTCTAGCCGTTGTTTTAGCCATTAGAGCCTTAAAAAAGGGCGAGGTCCAAAAAATTATTTTAACCCGTCCGGCTGTTGAAGCAGGAGAAAACTTAGGCTTCTTACCGGGAGATTTAAAAGAAAAGGTTGATCCGTATTTACGTCCGGTTTATGATGCTTTATATCAAATTTTTGGTGTCGATCATACGAATCGTTTAATGGAGCGCGGTGTGATTGAAATTGCACCACTAGCTTATATGCGTGGACGCACTTTAGAAGATGCGTTTGTTATTTTAGATGAAGCACAAAATACAACGGTTGCACAAATGAAAATGTTTTTAACACGCTTAGGATTTAATTCCAAAATGGTAATCAATGGGGATGTCAGTCAAATTGATTTACCTAAACATAAGGGGATTGTGAGCGGCTTAGTTCACGCGCAAGCGACATTAGCGAATATCCCACAAATTGATTTTGTTTCATTCGATGCAGGAGATGTTGTTCGCCATCCAGTGGTTGCGCAAATTATTCGCGCCTATGACCAAAGTGAGCACTCCTAATAAATGAAAAGTAGGTGGGAAATATGCTTATAAGACCTTTAGAAAAGATTTATGGGAAGCTAGGAAAATGGTTAGTACCGTTACTCCTTTTGTTTTTCTTTGTCTTTTCTTCAGCCTTACTTTATTCAAATGTCCAGCAGCGACAAGTGGATTATAAAGAAGGTCAAGTAGCAGATAAAAGTATACGTGCAAATAAAACAATTGAGAATACAGAAGCTACGCAACAAAAAAGAAAGTTAGCAGCTGAATCGGTGGCACCAGAATATACGTTTGATGAAGATGCCGGCACGAAACAAAGCCAATTAATCGAGCATTTATTTACGTTGATTTCACAAGTTGAAGAAGAAACAAAAGCTGAAAATGAGAAACGACAAAAAGCGGCTAAAAAGGGTACAGAACCCCAACTCATAACTTTAGACGAAGAAATTGCCGCATTAAAAAAACATTTTGAGCAAATTGATTCTGATAATTTAGCTTTCTATCAACGGATTCCGAATAATTTCTTTCAAATCGTTTTTCAGCTTTCTGCTGAAGAACAAGCCACGGTCAAAAACGAGGCGATTCGAATTATTCTGACTCAAATGAAAAATCCGATTCGAATTAATCGTTTAAACGAAGTCCGACAAAATGCCTATGATGAGGCGTCCTTTTTAAATTTATCGACCGATCAGACGCAGGCGATTCGTTATATGTTAAATCAAGGCATCGTGATTAACTCAGTACTCAATGAAAAACGAACAGAAGAATTGCAACAAGAAGCGATGAATGCCGTTCAACCAGTGATGATTTTTCAAGGAGAGGTCATTGTACGTGAAGGTTCTCAGATTGATAGCAATGTGATTCAAAAGCTGAATCTCCTAGGAATGACGAATCAAAGCACGAGTTTATTTCCCTTTATTGCGATGGTCTTAGCCAATATTTTAGAAGTGTTTGTCTTACTTTACTTTATTCGACAATTAAAAGGACAGGAACGTCGCGTTGTCGCCATTGTTTTTTATACAACAATGATGACATTAAGTATGGTCTTTATGAAATTCTTTCAAATTTTCCAAGAAAATACATCGCAGTTTATCCCGCTACTTTTCCCGGCAGCTTTTATTCCTTTAGTCTTAAATGTCTTTATTAGTCGCCGGACAGGGGTCATTGCAGCCTTATTTCAAGTTGTGATGGCTGCGTTTATCTTTTATGATTCAATTGGTACCAACGTGTTAACGATTATTTTGATATCCTATTTATTCTCAGGACTAATGGGCACGTTACTTGACCGCAAACGCATATCTAAACAAGGCCTGTCTTCAATTGTATGGATTGTCTTGTTCCCATTGGTTATGAATACGATTTTGATTGTTTATCAAGGAATGAGTTTTACTGATAGTCGTGCTTGGGTCAATTTAATTGCCAGTTTTGCAGGTAGTATCTTATCCTTGGTTTTAACAATCGGTTTACATCCATATATCGAATTACTCGTAACGGATAACAGTATTATCGTACTAAATGAACTAAGTAACCCGAATCATCCACTGCTTAAGCAGTTGTTAGAAGAAGCACCGGGTACTTATCATCATAGTATGATGGTCGCCAATTTAAGTGCCAATGCAGTTGCTGAAATTGGCGGACATTCTCTGCTAACGCGAGTGGCTTGTTACTACCATGATATTGGGAAATTAAAACATGCCAACTTCTTTGTCGAAAACTTACCAGATGGTGCAGAGAATCCACACAATTTCTTATTGCCAAGTGATAGTAAACAAATTATTTTTGGTCATGTGATTGATGGTGCGGCGATTTTAGAGCAACACCGCATGCCGCAGATGGTCATTGATATTTGCCGTCAACATCATGGGACAACCTTGATGAAATTCTTTTATTTTAAAGCCAAAGAGCGTAATCCCGATATTGCAGAATCAGAGTATCGTTACCCAGGACCAATTCCGCAAACAAGGGAAGCTGCAGTAGTTAGTATTGCCGATAGTTGTGAAGCTGCCGTTCGGGCAATGGATCACCCAACGAATCAAAAAATTAAAGAATTTGTGACGAATCTCATTCAAGATCGCCTGTTAGATGGTCAGTTAGATGATTCTGGTTTAACGATGAAAGAAATTAAAATCATTCAAAAATCATTAGTCAATGGGTTATGCAGCACGTTCCACTCACGAATTAAATATCCTAAAATGGAATCTGAAGCAGTCGAAATGAAACAAGAACAAGAAAGAAGAGATTATAATGGAAATTAATTTTATTGATGAAACAAATCAAGTCCCAACAAAGGACCAAAAAGATATCGATTCTTTATTGCAATTTGCGGCTGATTTTTTAGAGTTGCCTGGAAATACCGAAATGTCCGTCACCTTCATGGACGACGCCAATATTCAAATCATTAATCGGACATATCGTGATAAAGATGTACCGACCGATGTTATTAGTTTTGCCTTTGAAGAAGAAGGAGAAGATGAGATGCCTGTCTTCTTTTCAGAAGATTTTGAAATGACAATGGACTTACCGAAAACATTAGGTGACTTAATGATTTCGGTGGAACGTGCACGTGAGCAGGCGCAAGAGTATGGGCATAGCTACGAACGAGAACTTGGTTTCCTAGCCTTACATGGTTTTTTACACTTAAATGGCTACGATCATATGAACCCCAAAGATGAAGCCGAAATGTTTGGCTTACAAAAAGAAATTTTGAACGCTTATGGATTACAAAGGTAATAAAGAAGATATTGGAAAAAATAAGCACTTTACTCGTTCAGTGGAGTTTGCACTAACCGGTATAAAAACCGTTTATCAAGATGAACGAAATATGCGTGCGCACACGATTCTTGGGGGAATCGCAATTGTGTTGGGCTTTATTTTCCAATTGAATCGTTGGGAATGGCTATGGTTGTTGCTAAGTATCTTTTTAGTGCTTGTTATGGAAATAATCAATACCGCATTTGAAAATGTGGTCGATATGATTACGAATTTTCACTTTCATTCAATTGGAAAAAAAGTCAAAGATATGGCTGCAGGTGCGGTCTTAATAACCGCGATATTTGCACTTATTGTTGCAAGCTTCATTTTTTTACCCAAAATTTATCAACTGTTTTTTTAAGAAAGAGGGACAACTATGTCAGAATATAAATCAGGTTTCGTCGCGATTGTTGGTCGCCCAAACGTTGGGAAATCAACACTTTTAAACCGTATTGTCGGTCAAAAAATTGCGATTATGAGTGATAAAGCTCAGACAACGCGTAATAAGATTCAAGGTGTCTTAACGACAGAAGAAGCACAAATTATTTTTATTGATACACCAGGGATTCATAAACCACGCCATCGTCTAGGCGATTTCATGGTTGAAACGGCATATAGTGCGATGCGTGAAGTTGACATCGTAATGTTTATGATTAGTGCCGATCAAAAACGTGGTAAAGGTGACGACTTAATTATTGAGCGCCTTAAAAAGAGTCACGTTCCCGTTTACCTAGTGATTAATAAAATTGATAAAATTCATCCAAATGATTTATTAGCAATCATTGATGACTATTCAAAACAAATGGACTTTGCTGAGATAGTGCCAATTTCAGCAACAGAAGGCAATAACTTTGAGCGTTTAATGGAGACATTAACTTCACAAATGCCAGAGGGGCCACAATATTTCCCAGAGGATCAGATTACCGATCATCCGGAATATTTTATTGTATCTGAGCTTATTCGTGAAAAAGTCTTATTCTTTACACACGATGAAGTCCCGCATTCAGTCGCGGTAACCATTGATTCAATGAAACGCAATGAAAACAAGAAGATTGAAATTCAAGCAACAGTGATTGTTGAACGTGACAGTCAAAAAGGGATTATTATCGGTAAGGGCGGTAAAATGCTTAAATTAATAGGTACGAAAGCACGTCTTGATATTGAACATTTACTAGGTGATAAAGTCTTCTTAGAGTTATGGGTTAAAGTTCAAAAAGATTGGCGTGATAAACAAACCAACTTAAAAGACTTTGGTTACCGAGAAGACGAGTATTAAGCGATTAGACAGAGCTGTGACCATTTCGTCATAGCTCTGCTTTTTTTGAGATAAATACGTTTGAAAAGGGAGTGATTCGATGAAGCAGATCGCAGAGTCAAAAGGCATCATTTTATTTACAAAAGATTATAAAGAAAAAGATAAACTGGTGAAAATCTTTACGGAATCTGCTGGAAAGTTAATGTTCTTTGTTAAAGGAGCCCATCGCAAAAATAATCCTTTAACACCAGCAATTATGCCCTATACTCAAGGTGTTTATCTAGGGAAGTTTAACGAAGAAGGCCTCTCTTTTTTAAATGCAGCTAAAGAAATTCAGCCGTTTTTGAAGATTCAACAAGACATATTTGCAGCCGCTTATGCGACTTATTTACTGACGCTAACGGATGCAGCCATTGAAGATCGCGTCTACGATCCCAATCTGTTTCACTTTTTACAGCAGGCATTGACGTTACTTGATGAAGGCAAAGACTTTGAAATAGTGACTAATATTTTTGAAATTCAAATTTTACAACGTTTTGGGGTTTTATTTAATTGGGAACAGTGCCAAATTTGTGGGCAAACACAGGGGAAATTCGATTTTTCACCCAAATATCATGGGCTACTGTGTGAGCGCCACTTTCTAGAAGACAAGCATCGTTATCAAGCCGACCCTGTAGCGATTCATTTTATTCGTCAGTTTTCGAAAGTCTCTTACCAAAAGATTCAATCGATTCATCTAAAGCCAGAAACGAAAAAACAAATTCAAAAAGTTGTGGATCAACTTTTTGAAGAATATGTCGGTATTCACTTAAAAAGTAAAAAGTTTATCGAACAGATGAATGATTGGGGCAATATTTTAAAGCCGACGAATGAAAACGAAGAAAATACTGAAAAATGATTGACAAGACGATCAAAAAAGAATTATGATAGAGACAATTGAATCATGCGTTGAACATTATAAGAAATAAAAGTTTAATCCTTTTAGCGAGTTTGGGAGAGTGGAAGCCAGATAGTGGTTATTTTATTTTGGGCGATTGTGAGCATTTAAAATCAAAGCTGCCGATTGATCGGAAGTAGGGTGGAACCGCGAATTTATTCGTCCCTATACTTGTCTAAGAAGATAAGTATAGGGACTTTTTGATGTTTAGAGCCAAGAAATGAACAACGGAAATTAAAAATTTAGGGGGAAAAAACATGACAAAAAAACAAACTGTGCAAGAAATGATTATTACATTGCAAAATTTTTGGTCAAGTAATGGTTGTATGTTGATGCAAGCTTATGATACTGAAAAAGGGGCTGGAACAATGAGCCCGTATACATTCTTACGTGCGATTGGTCCTGAACCTTGGAATGCGGCATATGTTGAACCTTCGCGCCGTCCTGCTGATGGTCGCTATGGTGAAAACCCGAATCGCTTGTATCAACACCACCAATTTCAAGTGGTGATGAAACCATCGCCAGATAATATCCAAGAATTATATTTGGAAAGCTTACGCCTACTTGGAATTGACCCGTTAGAACATGATATTCGTTTTGTTGAAGACAACTGGGAGAATCCATCGATGGGTTGTGCCGGTCTTGGTTGGGAAGTTTGGTTAAATGGAATGGAAATTACCCAATTTACTTATTTCCAACAAGTCGGAAGCTTACCTTGCTCACCAGTGACTTCTGAAATCACCTATGGTCTGGAGCGCTTAGCTTCTTACATTCAAGAAGTGGAAAGTGTTTATGATTTAGAATGGACACAAGGGGTTAAATATGGCGAAATTTTTAAACAACCAGAATATGAACATTCAAAATATTCGTTTGAAATTAGTGACCAAGAGATGTTACTAGATAACTTTAATAAATTTGAAATCGAAGCACAACGCTGTATTGAAGCAAGCCTAGTGCACCCAGCTTATGATTATATTTTGAAGTGCAGCCATAACTTTAATTTACTTGACGCAAGAGGTGCGGTTTCGTCAACGGAACGTGCCGGCTACTTAGCGCGAATTCGTAATCTATCACGTGAGGTCGCGAAAATATTTGTTGCAGAACGTGCGAAGTTGGGTTACCCGTTATTAAGTCCTGAAGAAGCACAAAAATGGTTGAAGGAGGAAAACTAAGATGGGGAAAAATTTATTATTTGAAATTGGTCTAGAAGAAGTACCGGCGCATATTGTTGTTCCGAGCATGAACCAATTAAAAGAAAAAACAGCGGCATTTTTAAAAGAAAATGTTTTAAATTACGATCAGATTGAAGCTTATTCAACCCCAAGACGTCTGGCTGTTTATGTAACGAATGTGGATGAACGACAAGCCGATCAAGAAGAAATTGCTAAAGGTCCAGCTAAAAAAATTGCATTAGATGCTGAAGGTAATTGGTCAAAAGCCGCTCAAGGATTCGTCCGAGGACAAGGGTTAACGACCGATGATATTTTCTTCCAAGAAATTAAAGGTGTCGAATACGTCCACGTTAAAAAACAAACGGTCGGAAAAGATGCTTTTGAAGTCCTGACAGGTCTAAAAGACGTGATAACAAGTTTAACTTTCCCAGTGACGATGCATTGGGGCAAATACGATACTGAATATATCCGTCCAATTCATTGGATTGTAGCTTTATTTGGTGATGAAGTCATTCCATTTGAGTTTTTAGATGTACAAACAGGTCGTACTTCAAGAGGGCATCGATTCTTAGGACATGAAGTCACATTTACGACTGCCGATGACTATTTAGAAAAATTAGCAGAAGTTTACGTGATCGCTGATTCTAAACGTCGTGAAGAAATGATTGTTGATCAAATTCAACATCTTGCGACAAAAAATGATTGGTCAATGTCACTTGATGCTAACTTATTAGAAGAAGTCAACAATTTACTAGAGTACCCGACAGCTTTTGTGGGGAATTATGATGAGAAATATTTAACCGTACCGGAAGAGGTACTTGTGACGTCAATGAAAGAACACCAACGTTACTTTGATGTCCGAGATGCAAACGGTCAATTATTACCACACTTTATTTCTGTGCGTAATGGTGACAGTAATCATATTGAAAATGTGATTAAAGGAAATGAAAAAGTCCTAGTTGCTCGTTTAGAAGATGCAGAATTCTTTTACCAAGAAGACAAAAAGTTAACGATTGCAGACTGTGTTGATAAATTAAAACAAGTGACGTTCCACAAAAAAATTGGGTCGTTATATGAAAAAATGCAACGCGTAGGCGCAATTGCACAAATCATCGGCCGAACAGTAGGATTAACGGCAGAAGAATTAGCGGATTTAACACGTGCAAGTCAAATTTATAAATTTGATTTGGTGACTAACATGGTCGGTGAATTCCCAGAATTACAAGGAATTATGGGTGAAAAGTACGCGTTATTACAAGGGGAAAAAGCAACAGTTGCCAAAGCGATTAAAGAGCACTATATGCCGGTATCAAGCGAAGGTGAGTTACCAGAGTCGAATATTGGAACAGTTTTAGCCATCGCTGATAAATTAGATAGTGTCTTAACTTTCTTTTCTGTTGGTATGGTGCCAAGTGGTTCAAATGATCCATATGCGCTAAGACGTCAAACATATGGTATTGTTCGTATGATTGCAGATAAAAATTGGTTCTTTCCATTCTTATCTCTTCAAACAGAAATTGCTGCAGAAATTAACCAAAATGAAAACTATGGTATTCAATTAGCGGTTGAACACGAAGCGATTAGCGATTTTATCAAGGCACGCTTAAAACAATACTTTGCAACGAAAGCGATGCGCCATGACGTGATAGAAGCCGTTATAGAAGCAGATCAACAAGATCTTTCTCAAATTTTCCATGCCGCAACGATTCTTAAAAATCATTTGAAAGACCCAGAGTTTAAAGTTTCGATTGAAGCTTTAACACGTGTTATTCACCTAGCAGAAAAAGCAACAGGTGAAAATACAGTCATTGACGAGACTCTATTTGAAAATGATGCTGAACGTGCGCTATACGAGGCGGCAGCAGCAGTTGAGGCGGACTTCTTAGAAAATACGATGGGTGATAACTATCAAGCCTTAGTTAATCTTCGTCCATTAATTGAAGCATACTTTGACCAAACGATGGTCATGGTTGATGACCAAAATGTACGAAACAATCGTTTGAATCAATTAAAACAAATTTCTCGCATGGCATTAATGATTGCAAGTTTGGATCATTTAGTCACTAAATAAAGTTAATCACAACAATCGGCAGAGAATCTTCTTTGCCGATTGTTGTATTTTAATTGGAAAAAATTAACAATGATATCATCCGATTGGCAAGAGAACAGAATTCGACATTGACTAGTCACAAAGATCGAATCATGCTATGCTTAGTGAACGAGAATTGATAAAATAATCACAAAACACTGGAGGATGATAGAAATGAAAATTGTAGTCTTGGAATCTTTAGGTCTTAGCGAGGAAGTATTTAAACAGATTGCACAGCCTTTAGTAGCTGAAGGACACGAGCTTGTTGTTTATCGTGATGGGAAAACGGACGATGAAACACTAAAAGAAAGAATCACAGAGGCAGAAGTCTTAGTGCTTGCCAATACACCATTGCGAGGAGAAGTGATTGCAGCTGCCGATCAATTGAAATATATTTCAGTCGCCTTTACAGGATATGATCACATTGATTTAGAGATGTGTAAAGAGAAAAATATTCAAGTGTCCAATGCGGCAGGATATAGCACTCATTCGGTTGCGGAAGTGACATTTGGTTTAATCACAGCATTGTTGCGTAGTATTGTACCGTTAGATGCAATTACAAGAGAAGGTGGTACAAAAGTTGGTTACCGCCAAACGGATTTATATGGTAAAACATTAGGTGTTATCGGTACTGGAGCAATTGGTGGTTTAGTTGCAAAATTAGGTTTAGCTTATGGATGCCGGGTTGTGGCTTATAATCGAAGCGTTAATCAAGCGTTAGCGAATCAAGGGGTCGAGTACACAACGTTGGACGACGTTTTGACGACGAGTGATATTGTCACACTACATACGCCACTAACAGCGGAGACAAAGCACTTAATCAATCAAGAAAAATTAGATTTGATGAAAGAAAGTGCCATTTTAATTAATACGGCAGTTGGGCCAATTGTCGATAATGAGGCGTTAGCAAAGGCGTTGCATCGTGGAACGATTGCCGGAGCTGGTCTAGATCGTGTCGATATAGAGCCACCCGTTCCGACAGATTACCCACTTCTAACAGCACCGAACACTGTTCTTTTACCGCATGTGGGTTATGCAACAGACGAAGCGATGGTCAGAAGAGCAGAAATAACGTTTCAAAATATTGTCCAATGGGAAAAAGGGAAACAAGAAAATATTGTGCTTTAAAAACTCGATTTGAAGCAATAAAAAAAGGAATCCTAGAGCGAATAGCTTCAGGATTCCTTTTTCTATATTATTTATTTGTTTCTTTTTTGTTGTTTTCCAGCATTGCGACCTTGATTTGATCCATTGGCACTAATATTACGTGGTGTTACATTTTTAGCGGATGCTGCTTGTTTCTTTGGTTCCGCTTTTTCAAGTGGTTTAACGACAATTTTTGGTGGATTCAATTTCATTTCTTCTTGAATCTTTTTCTTGATCCGTGGTTTCATAATCACATTTGTAATAAATGTTTGAACGACTCCGATAACCCCACCAACTACCCAATAAAGCGTTACACCAGCTGGAGAAGAAAGAGACATCATCACGATCATAACTGGCGAAACAATTAACATACTGCGCATTGTTTTCTTTTGTTCTTCAGGAACACCAATTAATGAGACATAACCTTGAACGGCGTAAGCAACACCGGCAATCGCTACGAGTAGTAAACTACTTTCGCCTAGTGAAATACCGTAGAACGTTGCTTGGTCAATACCAGGTGTGTAACGAGCAGTGTAGAATAAAGCAGTAAAGACCGGCATTTGTAGTAGCAATGGTAAACATCCCATACCACCAAACATACTTAAGCCATTTTCTTTGTAGACGTTTTGCATTTCAAGTTGTGCTTGAACTTGTTCTTCACGAGTTTCAGCTTTCTTGGCATTTGCTTGTGCAATATCAATTTGTGGTTTGATGTATTGCATTTTTTCTGCTTGTACCATTGATTTATGCGATTGGTGAATTCCTAATGGTAAAATGATAAAGCGTACAATAATCGTAATCACAATGATTGCCCAACCATAACCAAATTGCCATTCATTCGCGATAAAGGTTAATAATTTTCCTAATGGTGCAACCATGAAGCGATAAATCGTCCCATTTGGATCGGGTGTTCCGTTATCTAACATTTTCACACACCCAGAAAGGGTAATTAGTAAACCGAATAGCCCAGTCGCCACGAGCCATGTTTTTAATTTATTCATTGAGTTCTTCCTTTTCTATTTAAAGTAATCACAAGTTTAACTATACTAAAAATAAAGTCGGTTTTCAATCGAAGAAATCAAAAAGCATAAGAAGATTTTGTGAATAAGACTAATTTGTTATAAATCGATTGGTTTCGGGAATAGTTAAATCTTCTTCTAAGTTAAAAGAATCGACTCGACCAAATGGTGCGGGGGAGCGTTTGACTTTTTCAATAAATTGCTCTAATGACATGTCATTTTGACTCATGGCTTCAATCGTTACGGAGCCATCGTCTTCATTTTTGGCAGAACCATAAATCCCTAGTGAGTCAGCTAACATTTTCGTCACAAATCGAAACCCAACCCCTTGGACGCGACCGCTAACGTTGATTCGTACTTTACGCATAAAAAATCCCTCCTTGAATAAATGATAGCGTTTTTCATCACTTTCAACAAGTTATCTTTCTTACTTCGTGCTATAATTATTTCGGGTGATAATAGATGAAAGAAATTCAATCAGTAAAAAATCAAATCATTAAAGAAGTTAAGAAATTCCATCAAAAAAAACAAAGAGATGTACAAAAAAAATATTTGCTAGAAGGCTACCATTTAGTCGAAGAAGCCGTTTTAGCTGGTGCAACGATTGATAAAGTGTTTATTGATCAAAAAGGGTATGAGCTGTATAATGACTGGCTGAACGAACAACTAGTCGATTGTTATCTTGTCTCGACAGAAGTACTAAAGGCGTTATCAGAACTACCAACGCCGCAAGGAATTGTGGCTTTAGTGGACAAGCAAGAACAAATTGTCGAGAACTTTACTGGAGCGTGGTTATTATTAGACGGTGTGCAAGATCCAGGTAACGTTGGAACTTTGATTCGAACAGCAGATGCTGCGGGTTTTTCCGGTGTTATTTTAGGTGAAGGAACGGCAGACTTGTATAGTTCAAAAGTTTTACGGAGTTTACAAGGGAGCCACTTCCACTTACCAATTATTCATCGTAATTTAATCGAGGTCATTCAGCAATTTAAACAAGCCGAGATTCCAGTCTATGGAACAGAATTAAATCAAGACGCTTTGCCTTATACGAAAGTCACGCCTCGTAAGGATATTGCCCTAGTGTTAGGTAATGAAGGACAAGGTGTTAGTCAAGACGTCTTAAATTTAACGGATCGCAATTTATATATCCCAATTTATGGACAAGCAGAATCATTAAACGTTGGAATTGCCGGTGGTATTTTAATGTATCACTTTGTCAGTGATCGGAACCATTAAGAATCTGTTAACATTTTTACAAAACTTCCTCCTTGTTTAGACATTCGAATAAAAGATGCTATACTTAAAATTGTGAAAATTATCGAATGATTAAGAAGGTGGCAATTAAGATATATGACAGAGCAATGGAAACAAGACAAAGAATATTTATCTTATATAGAGGATTTACTTGAAACACCGGAAGTTCAA
The DNA here is from genome assembly GCF_014635985.1 of Enterococcus alcedinis. Classification (GTDB taxonomy): domain Bacteria; phylum Bacillota; class Bacilli; order Lactobacillales; family Enterococcaceae; genus Enterococcus_I; species Enterococcus_I alcedinis. The sequence goes on from NZ_BMDT01000001.1 coordinate 120,040, forward strand.
AAACTAGCAGATTTTGTGCAACATTATCATTCGACGCGTTTAGATCATTCAATTAGCGTCTCTTATTATAGTTACAAATTAGCAAAAAAATGGAACGGTGATGCTCGTGCCATCGCTCGTGCCGGTCTATTACACGATTTGTTTTATTATGATTGGCGTACAACGAAATTTGATGAGGGCTCTCATGCCTATATGCATCCACGAATTGCAGTTGAAAATGCATCGAAGCTAACCGAGCTGTCGGACTTAGAAAAAGACATTATTATTAAACATATGTGGGGTGCGACTTTGGCATTACCACGCTATAAAGAAAGTTATATTGTTACAATGGTAGATAAATATTGTGCAGTCAAAGAAGCACTTTCACCGGCAGTCGGCCAGTTGAAGACGCGTTGGCGCCATCTCGTTTTAAGAAACCAATCCGTTATATAAATAAATTCCCGCTAGACTATCATGGTCTAGCGGGAATTTGTTTATTTTAATATAATAAATGAAAGAATCGCCATCAAGAGTAGGAAGATAGTGACCAATCCAAGGAAGATAAAATGTTTTTTACGATGCAGTGCAATAATCGCAATAAACTCTCTTAAAAAGGCATTAGGTAAATAATAAAGTGCTGTTTTTGCGCCAATACCATCTGCACGTAATTGGTTTTGACGGGCAAAAATTCCCGCTCGAAAAATATGATAATTATTGGATGCAAAGATTACTTTTGGTGTAGTAAAGGAGTAGCTTTCAATAATTTTCTTAGAAAAGGCCATGTTGGTTTCAGTAGAAGTGGATTGATCTTCTAATAATAAGTCTGTATCTGGGATGCCTTGTGCTAAGGCGTACTGCTTCATGGCAAAGGCTTCAGATACTTTTTCGTCAGGCCCTTGTCCACCAGACAAAATGATTTTTATCGGATGCCCAGTTTGCTGTAGTTGGCGATGATAAAAATCAAGGGCCCGATCAATTCGACGAGCAAGTAGAGGTGTGACTCTTTCGCCATTAATCAGTCCTGCGCCTAGAACAATTACGAAATCTTGTTTTAATTTCGGACGGTTTAATTGATAAATCAAAGAAATCGTTAAAAAGTTTAAAAAGAAGAAAGAAAAATAGGTCAATGAAAAAGGCAAAATAGAAAAGAGATAGACGATGTATTCAGGTAACTTATTGACCAAAAATAAATTAAAAATGAGGATGACGGTCAGTACAAGCGCTAAAATTAATGTGAGCAAATTACCAAGAGAACGACCTTCTCGTTTTAAAACAATCAGGCTATTCCAATACAGTAAAATAATTAAAGAGATTAGTCCGAAAAGAGCGAAGCCGAAAACGAAAATCATTAAGATAATAAGTAGACCTAACACGATGACATCTCTCGTTTGAAGAAAATGAAAGCCTAGATAAATTCCAAACGAGACAAACCAGACGTTAAAAAGAAAACCATTAATGAGACGTGTCTTATCTCGTTTATAATTCAGATAAATGAGTAGGAGCATTGCTAGAATTACGCCGATATAAAAAGAGTGGTTTTGAATTTCAATAATAGATAAATAAACGATTAGAAATGTAACCGACCAAGTGCCAAGAGGAACGAGATATTGTGAGTCACTCTTTTTTCGTTGGCGTTGATAGATGAATAAGAAGCCAACGAAAAAAACGAGTAAAAAGAATAAGCTTTGCAACGGGCCTCCTCCTTTCGATTAAAAAATATTTGTGAAAAATTGTTGGATTTTTTGCCAAGTTAATTGTAAGAATGAAGCCTGTTCGATCATTTTAGACGTTAATAATAAAGTAGTCGGGTCAGCAACGGGCTCTAAATAACCTAAAGGATCATCTTTATAAGTAATTGCCAGGGTAGCTACTTCATGATTTGCAGCAATCGGGGCAGTTAAACTTTTTTCTGTATTGAGGAAATCGACTGTATAGGTAACAGCGGATTCGACGGTTTCATCACGTGGAAGAAACAATTCGATTGAGTCTTGTGCAATGAGTGGGACCTCGGTTGTTAAACTTTTTTGAACGGGAACTGGATTAATTGTCGGAACCGATTCTCCTTCTTTCGTCACTTCTTTTTTCTCCCAATACTCAAAAGAATAATCCAATAAACGGCTCGTTTCAGTATATCTGGCATCTGGATTGTTTTCATCACCCGCATTTAATAAAACCGTAATCACTCGGCGATCCTCCTGTTTCATTGTCGCAACGAGTGAACGACCAGCAAGGTCGGTCGTTCCCGTTTTAAGTCCATCGACACCGGGTTTAGCTAAAGGCATACCAGGCAGCAATAGATTGGTTGTGTACATAATGCTTTCTTCTTGTTCGGAATTTTCGTAAATTAATGAAGCTTGCGAAGAGACAGCGAGTGTTTCAGGAAAGTCACGGATTAAATTACGGGCTACTAGAGCGATTTCTTTGGCTGTAAGTTTATTTTCAGAGGTTTTTGTGGAACCAGGGTAGACCTCGCCAGGAAGATCTTCGTTGTTCAAACCACTGGCATTCACAATAAAAGGATCCTCGATGCCCCAATCAATCAATTGGGCTTTCATTAAGTCAACAAATGCAAATTCGGTTCCAGCAATTTTTTCAGCTAGAGCGACTGTCGCTGCATTAGCAGAAACAATTACTGCTGCGTCGAATAATTCCTTAACAGAATAACTTTTCCCTTCAACTAAAGGAATGTTTGACAGTTCAGGCAGCGTACTTAAAGTGGCAGCGTTTTTCGAAATGACAACGGGGTCTTCCCAAGCTAGTTCACCATTTTTAATTTTTGTTTGGATAACATAGAAACTAATTAGCTTGGTTAATGAGGCAATTTCTAATTCAGTTTCACTATTTTTTTCATAGAAAATTTTCCCTGTTTCGAAGTCAAGGGCTAAGGCTGCTTTTGCCTCAACTGAAAAATCTTCCGAGGTCTGACTATCAGCCAAGGCCGGTATAGTCAACGAAAAGAATAGTACAAGGCTAAGGAATAGATTGATAAACGAACAGTTTCTCTTTTTTTGATTCATGATAGACTCCTTAATAATAGTTATTAGTAAAAACTTAACAAAGACAGTAAAAAAAGGCAATAAAAATCGTAGGAGTTCATCTGATTTTAATGATGAATTCCTACGAAGAAAATGAAAATTAGTGACTGAGTTGTTTGGTCAACTTATACGATGAATCCTCTGTCTCATCATAGAAGTAAAATGCATCGGCTTGTTGTTCTAACATAATTTCATAGCCCATTTGATCTAGAAAAGAAAGGCGAGTGCTCGTAAGTTGGTAATCACGTATGTTTTGTTCTTTTCCTTGGATGAGTAATTTAAAATCAGAAGTAATCGTAACTTGTACGCACTCATTATTACGTCTTAAATAGTGCCAATTACCGATAAATAGTTGTTGATGCTCTTTCATTGATTGTTGCTTGTTCTTTTTGAATAAAAGAGAGCCAACGATCCCAGTGACAACTGAAGCTGAAATAAATAATAATTTTTTGTTCACTAAGGCACCACTTTCTTTCATTTGATAATCTTTATTATAGCATATTACTCAAGAATAACTTGCGACTTTAGTTTGAATTTTTCTCCTTAAAAGTTGTTTTTGTGGTACACTTCAAGAAGATGGGTTGCACTTAAATAGACATCTAGAAGTAATTTTGGAGTAGGGCTCTTTTTGCCATTATTTTTCTGAAGCAATCTAAAAAAGAAATAACACATAGGAAAGTAGGAGAAGACGATGATTCACTTAGGTATAATTGGTACAAATTGGATTACACACCAATTCGTAGCAGCGGCAATTGAGACAGGTAAGTTTGAATTAACAGCGGTTTATTCAAGAAGATTAGAAACAGCACAAGCTTTTGGTGAACGTTATGGTACTGTTCAATACGCAACAGATTTAGCTGAATTTCTTGCGTTACCACGCTTAAACACGATTTATATCGCGTCACCAAACAGTCTCCACTTCAATCAAGCAAAGGCTGCAATTTTAGCTAATAAAAATGTAATTGTTGAAAAACCGGCTTTTTCAACGCCGAAAGAAATGGCAGAAATCATTCAATTAGCTAAAGAAAAGAATGTTTTATTTTTTGAAGCTGCACGTAATATTCATGAAGCAAACTTCAAGAAAGTGGCAGATATATTACCGGAAATGGACCAAATTATCGGTGCAAACTTTAGTTATATGAAATATTCGTCTCGTTACGATGCTGTTTTAGCAGGCGAAGAACCAAATATCTTCTCACCAAAATTTTCAGGTGGATCACTTTCAGATTTGGGTGTATACCCGATTTATGCGGCTGTCGGTTGGTTTGGTATGCCACAATCGATTCATCATTTTGCACGTAAAATCGTGACAGGGGTTGATGGTATTGGAACAGTCATTTTACGCTATCCTGATTTTGACGTGACGATTCTCCATGGTAAAATAGGAGATTCTTTCTTACCTTCAGAGATTTATACCACATCAGAAACAATTACTTTAGATGGTATTAACGCAATCAGTCATATGACGCGTCATAAACGTCTTGAAAATGAAGTGGTAGAATTGCCGTTAGAAGTGAAAGATAATCCAATGGTTGAAGAAGCCAATCATTTTGCGGCAATCATTGAAGAGCCGACAACGCAAGCGAATCAAAATCGCTACCAACAATTGCTAAAACTAGCAGAAGAAGTCAATGGATTACTATATGAATTAAGAAACCAAGCAGGTGTTTCTTTTTCTGCAGATAAAGAATAGAGGAATAATATGATACAAGGAAAGTTGCCAACAAAATGGCAAGCAAGATGGCAAGAAAGTGGTTTTTCAGAGCCATCATTGATTCAAGAACAAGTTTTTGAACCATTATCGAAAAAAGAAACGATTGTTGGAATTTCACCAACAGGTTCCGGAAAAACATTAGCTTATCTTTTACCAACACTCTTACAAGTCAAGCCTGGAGAAGGCAATCAACTATTAATTTTGGCTTCTTCACAAGAATTAGGGATTCAAGTCACTGATGTTGCTCGTTTGTGGGCAAAAGATTTAGGCTTAAAAGTTCAACCTCTAATTGGAGGTGCGAATTCAAAGCGCCAAATTGAAAAATTAAAAGAAAAACCAGAAGTTATTATTGGAACACCAGGACGTGTCTTGGAAATGATGAAGCAAAAGAAAGTCAAGGCGCATTTGCTACAAACGATTATTCTTGATGAAGCAGATCAATTGCTTTTACCTGAAACAATCGCTTTTGTTCAAGGAATTTTAAAATTTACAACAGAAGATGTGCACTATGCTTTCTTTTCTGCAACAGCTGACGTTGCTTTGCCAGCAATTGAAAAAATTGTCACAAAAGAATTAGAAGTCATTGATGTGACGGATTTAAATCCAAAAAATACTGGCGTCAACCACTATTACTTGAATGTTTCGAAACGTCAAGTAGTCGATACGTTACGCAGCTTATCGCACATGAAAGACTTTCAAGGTTTTGTTTTTTTTAATCAATTGTCAGAGCTTGGAAGTGCGGAAGAAAAATTACTTTATAACCACGTTCCTGTGGCTTCTTTAGCATCGGACCAATCAAAAGAAATGCGTAAATTAGCATTGGAACACTTTAGAGAAAAGAAGATTCGTCAATTATTAACGACGGATTTAGCTTCAAGAGGCTTAGATGTAGCGAATGTTCCTTATGTGATTAACGTAGAAGTTCCGATGACGAAAGAAAGCTACTTACACCGTGGTGGACGAATTGGTCGCATGGGAGCACCTGGTACGATAGTGACACTTGTTCAAGATCATACGGTACGTGACTTAAAACGGATGACAAAAGAGCTAGCTATCGAAGTGACAGAAGTCTATTTACATGGTGGGCAACTCACGATTGAACGTCCAGCTAAAATCGAACATAAAGAGAAAAAATCAGAAGAAAAAATTAAAAAAGTAGCGAAGAATACAGAGAAAAAGACCGAGAAAGTTAGTCATTCTGTAGCTAAGAAAAAGAAAATAAAAAAGAAAAAAGATCAAAAAAATAAAGGTGCACGTAAAAAGCGCACACCAACTATTCACGAATAGATTAATCAAGGAGAAAAAATGAATTCTAGAAAAAGTGAAATTCTGCAAATCATTGTTCAACACCCTAAAGGGTTAACCGCCAATGAAGTTGCTGAATTATTAAATATTGATCGAAGTAACGTTAGTCGTTATTTAAATGAACTTTTTAAAGAAGAACATATCCAAAAAAGTGATGGCCGACCGGTGGTTTACGAATCATTCAAAACGAAAGTAGAAGAAATACATGTTGATACATCAACAGTGGTTACTTTTAACAACTTAGTTGGAGCCAATGATTCGTTGAAAGTCAGTATTCAACAAGCAAAAGCCGCGATTTTATACCCACCAAAGGGACTACATACAATTATATTTGGTGAAACGGGAACGGGGAAATCAATGTTCGCTGAATGTATGTACCACTTTGCTGTTTCTTCGAAAACATTAAAAAAAGACGCACCATTTATTTCTTTTAACTGTGCTGACTATGCCCAAAATCCACAACTTTTGTTTGGGCATATTTTTGGTATTCGCAAAGGGGCCTACACCGGTGCACAAGAAGATAGTCCGGGATTAATTGCGGCTGCTGACGGTGGGATCTTATTCTTAGATGAAATTCATCGCTTACCTCCAGAAGGTCAAGAGATGCTTTTTACCTTTATTGATAAAGGAACTTATCGTCCACTAGGTGAAAGTACGCAAGTTCACGAAGCATCCGTCCAAATTATCGGTGCGACAACTGAAAATTCGGATACTTTTTTGACGACGTTTAATCGTCGAATTCCAATGTCTATCACTTTGCCGAATTTAGCTTCTCGCTCACTCGACGAACGTTACCAAATTATCTCCCTGTTTATTAAGCAAGAAGCCAATCGCTTGAATCAACATATTCAAGTTGAAAAAGAAGCCATTATTGCTTTTATGCTCTATGATGCTGAGGCGAATATTGGACAAATTAAGCGTGATTTAAAATTGGTGTGTGCGAAGGCTTTCCTTCATTATCGTACCCATGATCAATCGCATTTAATTGTTCGAAAATCAGATTGTTCCTTGACCGTTCAAAAAGGTTTGTTAAAAGTCAAAGAACTTGGGGATCGTTTAGATTATTTCTTAGATGGTAAAGGCGAATTTTTAAATTTTGATCCAGGTTCAAATGAAGTTGTTTGGTCTCAAGATCCAGAACGGAACATGAAAGTCTATAATGATATTGAAGAAAAAGTGGCGACACTAAGTGAAACGGGTGTAGCCAATATTGATTTAGAGTCCTTGATTTCTCGAGATGTCGATGCTTTTTTTGCGACTTATGTAGAAGAATTGGGGCAAATGCCTGTACATAAAGAGTTGATTCCGGCAGATATTTGGCAATTAACCAATCGATTGTATGATATTGCAGAAACAGAACTTGCGCGAAAGTATAACGAAAAAATGCGCTTTGCTTTTGCGTTACATTTGCACAGTACGTTAGAGAGAGTCGCAGAAGATCACATGATTATTCACCCTAATCTAAATAGTGTCCGTAAAAATCTAAAGTCTGAATTTCAAGTGGCAATGGATTTGTCGTCAATTATTGAGGAAGAGCAAGACGTTGAAATCCCTTTTGATGAAATTGGCTTTATTAGTATGTTTCTTTCATTAGATGCGCAACAAGAGGCATTGCTTGCAGTTGAAAAAGTTGGGATTATTGTCTTAATGCATGGACGTGCAACAGCAACGAGTATGTTAGAAACAGCTCAAGAATTATTAGGCTCAACGACAGGAGTAGCGATGAATATGACGTTAGACATCGAAGTTCAAACGATGTATAAACGCTTACTCACCCATATTCAAGAAAATCCAAGAGACTATGAAAATGGGATTTTATTTTTAACAGATATGGGTTCCTTAAATTCATTTGCCCATTTAATTTATGAAGAAACTGGGATACGGACCAAAACAATTTCAATGACGAGTACAATGATTGTACTGGAAGCGTTGCGTATGGCTGATGTTGGTCGTAGTTTAGAAGATATTTTCCAAAATATCCAAATCTCATTTGAAACGGTTGTTCGTGACCAATTTAAGGATTCTCAAGGTGATCTAAAACTGAAAAAAGCAGTGGTCGTCACTTGTTTCACGGGAGAAGGGGCCGCAGCTCGATTGTATCAACGAATTGCACCCGTCGTCGATCAAAGTAAAGTAGAAGTCATCCAAATGCAGTTTATCGAAAAAGAAACATTTAAGAAGCATATTGATGAACTCCTGCATGAATATGAAATTAAAGCCATTGCTGGCACGGTTGAAATTGAGTATCAAAATATTCCATTCTTTTCAGCATTCGATGTCTTTGATGATGAGAAATTAAACATGTTGAAACGATTAGTGAGTGATAGTCTACCTGTTTCAACGATTGTTCAATCGTTGAAAGGAGCGGTAACTCACGTTCAGCCATTACAGGAATTAATCGAAGAGCTTCAACGTTTAGTTCATCAAATGCAAAATCACTTACAATTAATTGTCGATCCAGCCGCAGAATCGGGCTTAGTGATTCATCTCGTTTTCTTAGTAGAAAGTATTTTACGTGGAGAAGAGCGTAGAGGATTTAAAAACTTAGCTGAATTCCAAAAACAATACCGTCTAGAAAGTGATCTTGTTCGAACAGGTTTGATGGGGATTGAGAAGAAATATCAAATCCGAATCACCGAAGATGAGATTGCCTACTTAACCCAAATGTTTTTAGAGAATAAATTAGATTTGCAACAACTTGAATTACACACTGAAGGTTAGTGTGTGTTCAAAAAACAATGAAGTGTAATAGTGTGAAAAACATGTTAAACCTTGATGTAAAAGGGATTAACATGTTTTTTTCTTTTGGCACACATATTGCTTATAAGAAAGCGTATCCATAAATAGGGGGTGTAAGAGAAATGAAAAAAACGATTATGTTAGTATGTTCAGCAGGAATGAGTACAAGTTTGTTGGTTACAAAAATGCAAAAAGCTGCTGAAGAAAAAGGGATTGAATCAGAAATATTTGCGGTATCTGCTTCAGAAGCGGATCAACAAATTGAGACGAAAAAAGTGGATGTCTTGCTTCTAGGCCCACAAGTGCGATTCATGAAAGCTCAATTTGAGAAAAAATTGGAGCCCAAAAATATTCCACTTGATGTCATTGATATGAAAGACTATGGAATGATGAACGGGGAAAAGGTTTTAGCTGTTGCGCTGAAATTAATTGAAGAAAATGAATAAAATTTTATATCATAATGTTATAACATTATGATATAAAAAGAGTGATGAAGGAAAAATAAAAATAGTGGGTTATTAGGAGGAAGAAAATGGAAGCTTTGACAAGATGGTTAGAAAAGTACATCCTGCCGTTTGCGGCAAAAGTTGGTTCAGAAAAACATTTAGTCGCATTACGTGACGCCTTTATTGGTTTGATGCCGGTGACGATGGCAGGGGCGATGGCAACATTATTAAATGCCTTTGTACGCGACTTTCCGAATACGTATTTAGGAGCAGATAATGGAATTACGAAATTCTTTACACCATTAATTGGTATTAATGGATTGGTTTGGACAGGGACATTAGCGGTGATGGCGACAGTCTTTGCAGCTTCACTCGGTTACAACTTAGCCAAAGCATATAATGTTGATCCATTATCGGGTGCAATTGTTTCATTATCAGCATTTATTATGGGGATTCCACAATCAGCGAAATTATCTTTAACGTTATCAGAGGCATTATCATCTGATGCAGCGAAAGTGATTACAGATGCAGGTTGGGCAGTAAGTGATACAGCAATCGATGCAGCAGGTTGGGGTTTCTTCCCATTTAGTAAATACATGGGTGGTTCAGGTCTCTTTACAGCAATGATCTTCGGTTTTATTTCTACAATTATTTTTGCGAAAATGATGCAAAAAAACATCATTATTCGCATGCCTGAATCAGTTCCACCAGCAGTATCAAAAGCTTTTGCAGCGATTATTCCAGGGGTTACAGGATTATATGCATCAGGCCTTATTTACTTCCTTTTCGAAAAATATGCAGGGATGCCACTAATTGACTGGATTTCTGAATCGATTCAAAAACCATTACTCGGTCTTTCTCAAGGTTATGGTGCGGTATTCATTATCGTTTTACTTGTGCACGTATTATGGTTCTTTGGTCTTCATGGAACAAACATCATGGCACCGGTATTACAAACAATTTATGGAACAGCAATGGTTGATAATACAAACGCTTTCCAAACTGGCGCAGAAATTCCTTACAAATGGGTAGCAGGATCATTTGAAGCATTCGTATGGCCAGGTGGAGCAGGTGTGACATTAATGTTATTAACTGCAATCATCATTTTCTCTAAACGAGCAGATTACAAAACGATTGGTGGTTTAGCCTTCGGTCCAGGACTCTTTAACATTAACGAACCAATCATGTTTGGTTTACCGATTGTATTAAACCCACTATTTATGATTCCATTTATTTTAGCACCAATTGCAACGGCGACAATTGCTTATTTTGCGACAGTTTTAGGATTTGTAGCACCAGTAGTTGTAAACGTTATCTGGGTAATGCCAGCAGGAATCAGTGGATTCTTAGCAACCGGTGGTGACTGGCGAGCAATTGTTCTGACACTTGTCAATTTGGCTGTCGCATTAGTCATTTGGGCACCATTCATTATTGCAGCAAACCGTATTCAAGTCGACGAATAAAAATAAAAAGGAATGAGGGTGGTCGCGTACCACCCCAATTCATTCCATTTCTGGAGGAAGAAAAATGATTACAATCAATTCAGCAATGCAACAAGACAATATTAAACAACTGTTAGAAGCAATCAATGAAGAAGACATCACTTACAAATTTAAAGAAAAAAAAGGGATTCAATTAATTTTTGACGTGACTGGTGATCGTGACTTAGCTGTTCGTAAAGCAAAGGATGCGATTAAAGCAACCGACTGGGGACACGTTCTTTACTTTAACGTCGTATAATAGGAAGGAGATTCTCATGTTAAAAAATGGTCTGTTCATCATGTCAATTGGTTTTATTTTTATTATGTATAGTATCAATTCTGTCACTGGTGTTTATCAGTGGGGAAAAGTGATTTTTGCAATTATTTTAATCGTAATAGGGGCAATCATTTTTAATCAGGGAAGACTTAGCGATAAAAAAGAGAAAGAGAAGGTGTAGGCATTGGAAATTCAAAGAACGCTCAACGTACCAGCTGAATATTTTTATGACCGAATCATTCATTCCGTTGTTTACGATATCGATCAATCAACGGGCCGAACGCTTAAAAAGAGTCAATTAGAAGGGTTTGAATACATCAAAACATTCTCGAAAAATAATCATGCAAAAATCATTATCGAAAAGATAGAGCAAAATCATAAGTATCAATTTCGTACCGTCACGACGAGGAATGAATTTATTGCAAGTTATGAGATTAAACCAGTGGATAATCAAACGTGCGAAGTGGTATATCACGAAACCATGACATCCCTCGGAATGATTCAAAAAGCCAATGACTTCTTTGTCGGAATTGTTTTGGGTTATTTTAAGAAAAAACAATTTAAATCCATGCTTGAGGGAATAGAAGCATCATATTAAATCGAAAAGGACATACACTGAATTTAGAGTGTAGTTCTTTTTTTTATAGTGTGTAAATGAGAAAACAGTGGTAAAGGCTGATTTAAAGGCGTTTTTGTTTTATATAAAGTTGGCACGCTTGTTGCTTATAGTATAAGTGTAAGAACAAAATTAGATGAGGTGGATATGATGTCAAAGAAAACAATCATGTTAGTATGTTCAGCAGGAATGAGTACTAGCTTATTAGTTACAAAAATGCAAAAAGCAGCAGAAGAAAAAGGAATGGATGCAGATATCTTTGCTGTTTCAGCTTCAGAAGCCGATCAACAAATTGAAACAAAAACAGTTGACGTTTTACTATTAGGTCCTCAAGTTCGTTTCATGAAAGCGCAATTTGAGAAGAAATTAGAACCAAAAGGCATTCCGTTAGCAGTCATTGATATGAAAGATTATGGCATGATGAATGGACCAAAAGTATTAGAACAAGCAGAAAGTTTAATGAAGTAGAAATTCGGGGGGATACGAACAGATGGAAGAAAAAAACTTAGAATCAATTATGGGATTAATTATGTTTGGTGGTAATGCCAAGAGTGACGCAATGGAAGCAATTGCCGCAGCAAAAGAGGGCAATTTAGAATTAGCAGATCAAAAAATCGAAGATGCGAAAGCGTCTTTAGTCGAAGCACACCGTGCACAAACAGGACTATTAACACAAGAAGCACAAGGTGATCATATGACAGTCACATTATTAACAGTTCATGCACAAGATCATTTAATGACTTCGATTGCATTTACAGATTTAGCAAAAGAATTTGTTGATGTTTACCGTCGCATTGAAGAAAAATAATCAATAAACAGAGTAGAAATCGCCTCCACATGTTCGGTGGCGATGAACACTGTTTAGTCATAAGTAAAAGAATAAGTATGCTTAACGTGAAAACCAAACAACGCATTTTTCTAGCGGTCAATCTTTGAGAAAGATCTAGGCAAGAGAGATGTTCAAAGCAATGAAATTGTATTATTTAGGAGGATTTATTATGGACGGGTTTGTACAGTTTATGGAAGAAAAATTTGTTCCTGTGGCATCGAAAATCGGTGCACAGAAACACCTTGTTGCTATTCGTGATGCATTTATGGTTACGATGCCAATGATGATTTTGGGAGCGTTAGCGGTTATGTTTAATAACATACCAATCGATGCTTTCCAAAACTTTATGGCTTCGATTTTTGGCGGCGAATCATGGAAAGGGTTTGGCGGTTCGGTTTGGAACGGTACATTTGCCATTTTGTCAGTTTTTATTGCTTTTCTTGTCGCTTATAATTTAGCTAAGGTATATGGAAAAGATGGTTTGGCAGCAGGAGCTGTTTCATTAGGTTCATTCTTTGCACTGGGTGGTGCATTAGGAATGTCAAGTAATGGATTATTTATCGCAATTATTGTTGCCCTTGTTTCAACAGAGCTTTTTGTCCGTTTAATCGGAAATAAAAAACTAATTATTAACATGCCTGATGGCGTGCCACCAGCAGTTGCACGTTCATTTGCGGCATTATTGCCAGCAATGATTGTTATTAGTTTGTTCGGTTTAATTGCAGCAATTTTTGCAGCATTTGGCGTAACAGATATTATCGGTTCATTCTATGCATTGGTTCAAGAACCATTTATGGGATTAGCAAATAGTTATCCATCAGCATTATTAATTGCTTTTATCACACCTTTCTTATGGTTCTTTGGATTACATGGTGCGAATATGATTGATCCATTTTTACAAACAATTAATGCACCAGCTATTGAAGCCAACTTAGCAGCAATTACAGCGGGGAAAGCAGCACCGTATATCGTTAACAAACCATTTATTGATAGTTTTGTTAACTTAGGTGGAACGGGTGCAACGTTTGGATTAGTGATTGCTATTTACTTAGTGGGTCGTAAACATAAAGCATTTAGCGTAGTCAATAACTTAAGTGCGGCACCAGGATTGTTTAATATCAATGAGCCAATGTTATTCGGTTTACCAATGGTTTTAAACCCGATCATGTTTATTCCATTTATCTTAGTCCCAATGATTTTAGTATCAACAGCATTTTGGTCAACAAAATTAGGAATTGTACCAGTAGCAACGATTATGCCACCATGGGTAACACCGCCAATATTAGGTGGATTCTTAGCTACTCAAAGTTTCGCAGGAGCGATTCTAGCGGCAGTAAACTTACTGATTTCTGTTTTAGTTTACATCCCATTTGTTAAAATCAGTGTGATTCAAGAACAAAAACGTGAACAAAGTATTTAATCTGTTCGCTTTAAGAGTTGCGATTAAATAGTCGCAACTCTTTTTATTTTATATAGTATTCGATATAATGAATAATCAAATGGCATTGTATTTGAAACTGTTCGGAGTGTCGTTAAAAGGGTGTAGAAATTTGTCTAATACTTTTACCTCTCTTAGCTGAGTAATCGTACAATAGCCTTTAATCTAAGGAGTGATTTTTTTGTCTGGTGTTAAAAAAATGCAACAAGATGATTATCAGCAAATGTTTGATTTGGCACAATATGCGTTTCAAGTCCCTGCAAATACGGCATCTAGAGAACGAATTGAATATTTAGCTGATCACTCGGTTAATTATGGCTCTTTTGAGGGTGATAATTTAGCGAGCCAAGTGATGATGACGCCATTTCATGTGAATTTTTTCGGTCAAAAACATCGGATGGCTGGAGTTGGCTTTGTGTCTTCGGATCCATCGTTTCGTGGGGGTGGACGAATTGATGAGATTATGAAACAGCTGTTAAATGATTGTCGTGAAAATGGCGTGTTATTTTCATATTTGGCTCCTTTTTCGTATCCTTTTTACCGTCGTTATGGCTACGAGTTAATCTTTGAACGCGTGTCCTACCAAATTCCAAGCCATGCTTGGCCTAAATCGACAATTAAGACGACTGGCAGTGTACGTCGAGTAAACTGGGAGCAAGCAAAAGAGGCGTTACAATCGATCTATGCGAAAGTGATGGAAAAAGAAGAAGGCTATCTTATTCGTGAGGATTGGTGGACATATTATCGTTTAGAGCTCAATCGATCAAATTATTTTGCCATTTACTATGATGAAAATAATGAAGCTAAAGGTTATCTTGTTTATCAAATAAATCAGGGTGTCTTTACTTGTATTGAATGGCAATATTTGACAAAGGGCGCGAAAGAATCGTTAAATCGATACATCTCGTCGCATATTGATTCTGTTAAAGAGTTTAAATACGAGCAAGCATTTAAACAGTCAACACCATTTTTTGAAACAGCAACCCCATTATCTAATGTCTCGATTCGTCCTGAAATGATGGTTAAAATTGTTGATGTCGAAGCCTTTTTAAAGATTTATCCATTTGAAGGTTTACAGCAGTCTTTTGCAATTGAAATTGAATCAGATGTATATGGGCCTTGGAATCAAGGGATTTATGAAATACAAGCTTCAAATGAAGGAACGATAACAATTAATAAAGTAGAACAAACGACTCTTCCAAAACTAACGACCAGTATCCAACGTTTCACACAATTATTTTTAGGATATAAGACAGTAGAAGAATTGCTTTTTCATGAGTTTCTAGAGGTAGATACAGAAGCCATCGAACTGATTGAATCCATTTTGCCTAAGAAATCACCTATCTTAGAAGATTATTTCTAAGAAAAATGACAGACATTCTTTATTTTTTATCTTAAAAGGATTAAAATAAAGAATGTTTTATTGTTATTTTATTACGCCCTCGTAGTTAAATGGATATAACAGACCCCTCCTAAGGGTCAATTATCAGTTCAATTCTGGTCGGGGGTATTGTTTTTCTAAAAAAGGATGAAAATTAAGAATTATCTGTTAATTCCACCTATTATGTAACCGTTTTATTTTACGATAATTCATACTTCTGATACACTAAGGGTGTAGTACAAAAACTGTAGGAGGTTTTCATTTATGGCAAAAATTGGTAGGGAATTATTGAATCAATTGACATCAGAACAAGTAAAAGGCCCCTTCGTCACAATAATGTTAAACACTCATGTTGCGCATCAAGAAGTTGAAAAGGATCAGTTAAAATTTAAAAATTTTATTAAAGAGTCTAAAAAACGTTTTGAAAAACGCTATCCATCAGAAGATTGGTCAGTGATTCAAAAAAATGCAGAAGTCTTATTAGCAAGTCAAGACTTTTGGCGCCAAAGTACGAAGAGTGTCGCAGTCATATTAACACCAAAAGAAACCTTTGTTCACCGACTAAGTATTGAAGTCGATGACCAATACTACGTAGGAGATACACCCTATATTTTAGCGATTATTAAAAATGGACAATTTAATTATCCGTACTACTTATTAACCTTAAACCGCGATTCAGTTGCCTTATATAAAATGGAAAACAAGAAATTATCAAAAATCGATTTACCAGAAGACGCACCAGTGACAATGGAGATTGCGTTAGGGAATGAGTTAACCGGAGGCGGAGCAAATTTCCGCTCGTCAAGTAATGCTGGAGGAAATGCCAGTCATGGAACATCGGCTAAAGATGAAGAAATTGAAGTTGATCGAAATAATTATTATCATGCGGTCAGCACTTTCCTAAGAACATTTTTAGAAGGCATGGATCCAGCGCCACTATTTCTTTATGGGTTACCAGACAATCAAGCCGTGTTCAAGAAAGTAGCAAAAGGACTGAATATACAATCCGATATTGCTGTTAATACTTCTCCGATTCAACTTTCTCTAGCAGAATTAGAAAAAAATGTGTCGCCTATTCAAGAAGGGTTGGAGCGTAAAGAAGTCGCTGCGTATCAAAAACTAATCGAAGCAAAAAATTATGAGCAATTTTCTGATATTAAGCAAAGCGCAGAGCTGGGACGTCTGGATAAACTCTTTATTACGACAGCTAATTTGATTCCTGGTTTTGGAGAGGACCCAGATACAGAATATGATTGGCGTCAAGAATTAAACTTAACTTCAATCAAAACGATTAGTAATGGTGGTGACGTTTACATTTTAGAACAAGCAGACGCACCGGGCGGTAAGTCCTTGTTAGGTATTTTGCGTTATTAGTTAATAATGTTTGAGATAATTAAAAAAAAGTAAGGAAAAAGATGTTTTTTCTAAGTTAGGTATGTTATACTAAGTATGTAGTTTTTGTAACGGTAAATTATGGTAGTTTGTTTCATTTTTAAAAACATCTCCCAAATTTTCACCTAAACAACGAATTGCAAAATATTTGTGTGAAACACAAGGAGGATTTTTAGACATGGAAACAGGTACAGTAAAATGGTTTAACTCAGATAAAGGCTTCGGATTCATCACTGCAGAAGACGGAAAAGACGTATTCGTACACTTTTCAGCTATCCAAGGAGACGGATTCAAAACTTTAGAAGAAGGTCAAGCAGTGACTTTCGACGTTGAAGACGGACAACGTGGCCCTCAAGCTACTAACGTTAACAAAGCATAATTCAATTTGAATGAAACAAAGGCGAAGGAATATTCCTTCGCCTTTTTTGTATGCATTTCTTTTGTAAACCTTCATTCAAAAGGGCTGTAAAGTGTAGTATAATACCAACAGAACATAGAAAGGGGAGAAGAAAACGCATGAATCAAACCTATGCGATTGTGGATATTGAAACGACTGGAACAAATCCGAAAATGGATCGTATTATCCAGTTTGGATGTGTCTTAGTTGAGAACAATGAAATCGTTGGACGATTTTCAACGGACATCAATCCAGGGCAAGCTATCTCCAAGCAAATCCAAAGCTTGACTCAAATATCGAATCGACAAGTGAAGAAAGCTCCTTTCTTTGAAGATGTTGCAACAACAATTTATAACTTATTAGAGGACACTCATTTTGTTGCTCATAATATTCACTTTGATTACCATTTTTTAAATCAAGAATTAATACGTTGTGGTTTACCAGCCTTGACAATTCCAGGTATCGATACAGTAGAGTTGGCTCAGATTTTTTTACCGACTGAAGCGAGTTTTCGTTTAAATGATTTAGCAGAGAGTTTAGGGATCGAGCATGAAAATCCCCACCAAGCAGCGAGTGATGCCGAAGTAACAGCGATGCTATTGCTAGAAATTGAAAGACGAGCAAGAACACTACCGATTGCTACGATTCAAAAAATTGCACTATTAAGCTCAGAAACAAGCTATCAAACGAGCCAATATATCCAAAATTTAAATAACCAAATGAAACAATCACCACAAAAAATACCAGATAATTCCATGGTTGTAGCCGGTGTTGTTCTTAAGAAAAAAGAGATTGCTACTTATCAAGCACCCCTTTATGCATTCGAGTATCCAACAACGAAAAAAGGAAAAGAACAACTTTTTAAAGAAGTTTTGGACTATCGACGGGCGCAAAGTAAGTTGATGAATTTAATTCATCGACATGCAACAACTACCGATGATAAGTCGATTTTAATTGAGGCATCTACAGGTACTGGGAAAACGATTGGTTATTTATTACCAGCTAGTTATTTAGCAACGCCAGAAAATCCAGTCATTATTAGCACGGCTTCAATCTTATTACAAAATCAACTACTAAAAAAAGACATTCCACAATTAAATCAATTGCTAGATCATTCGATTCAAGCGACTGTGATTAAAGGGAAAAGTCATTACATTGATTTACAGCGATTCCATGCAACCTTACTAGAACCGATGAAACAAAAACAGTATCGTCTCTATCAAATGCGGATACTTGTATGGTTAACACAAACGGAGACAGGTGATTTTAGCGAGCTGAATTTGACGAGTCTCAATCATTTGTTTTTTGAAGAGGTTAAGCACAGGGGGTTGAATTATTTAACTGCTAATCAGCCTTTTTATCAAGAAGATTTCTTGCGACATTTACAATTGAAAATGCAACAGAGTAATTTTTTAATTGTAAATCATGCCTTCTTAGCGCAGGAAACGCAACGAGAGGAATTGGCCTTGCCAATGAGTGATTTACTAATTATCGATGAAGCCCATCACTTACCTGAAATAATGGAGCAAGTGACTAATCAATTTTTTGATACCGAGTCTTTTCAAAGGAAAATCCGTCATTTACGTGAAGAAAATCAATTGTTCGATCAATTAGAAGAAATGTTTGAAAATGACATTGATGCTCGTCATCTATTGGAGTTGTATCAAGAGGAATTATTAGGGATTATTGATTTACAAGAAGAAATCCTTGCAGAAGTACTTATCGATCAACCAGTCAAACAAGAAATCATAATTGAAGAAGAACAAATGCGTCTATCCGTACGCGGAGAGCGTAGTTGCAAAAAATTATTCTTATATTACGAGGAAACACTAGTAATTCAAAATCAGATTGCAAAACTTTGTCTACAAAGAAAAGATCAATGGTTGAATCGAGAGCAAATTGTTTACGGTGAGCTACTAGCGTTATTTGAATCGATCGAAGTCCAAGTGAAAGTTGTTAGACAATGGTTGCTGAACTGGGGAGCGCAATTGATCCATAAAATTTATCCTTATGGAAATCAACAAAGTGGACGACTACAGATTATTGACTTATCAGCCGCTATTTTGCCGAATACCACATGGTATGAGCGTTACAAAAAAGTTATACTCGTAGGGGGGACATTAAAGGTTCCTAGTCAAGCGAATTATTTTGCCAATCGCTTAGGCATTCCAGAAACGCCATTAAAAGTCATTCCATCTCCTTTTGATTATCAAAATCAGGCACGATTATTGGTCTTGGACGAAGTGATTGATATTAAAGAGATGTCTACATTTGAGTACTCGAAGTTTATTGCCAAAAATTTGCGTAGTATCTTAGAAGAAATCGAGCACTCGACATTGGTCTTATTTACCTCACACGAAATATTGCAAAAGGTTTACCATCAATTACAAATGGATTTTCTTGAAAATGGACGTGAGATTATGGCCCAAGGAATCGGAGGTAGTCGAGAAAAGCTTTTAAAACGTTTCCGTCATACAAAAGGGGCTATTCTCTTTGGGGCAGACAGTTTTTGGGAAGGTGTGGATTTACCTGGGGAAACATTGCAATTATTAATTGTGACACGTCTTCCTTTCGAACATCCAGATCGACCTTTGATTGAGGCGAAAGCACGCTACGCTCAGATACAAGGCTTTAATTATTTCAGACAAGAGTCACTTCCGAAGACCTCTTTGCGCTTACGTCAAGGATTAGGACGTTTAATTCGTTCGGAAAATGATCGTGGCGTGATGATTGTGCTCGATCACCGGCTTGTTCATGCTTCTTACGGTAAGCAAATACAAAAAAGTTTACCAAAGCATTTACCAATTGCTGCCTTGCCATTACAAGAAATCGTACAAGAAACGCGAACCTTTTTTGAAAAAAACACCATTAAACAATGAATAATTTTTTAAGTATAATGAAAAGAGTCTGTTATAATAGACGCAGTAAGGAAGTGACGATAGATGAGTCAAAGTGATTCAAAAGAAAAAAAAGCAGTGCTAGGATTATTTATTACAATTGTTGGTTTATTATTAATTATTTTGATTACGTCACTTGGTTATATTCGAGCATCACGGCCGATGCGACAAGCAAGGGCCGAGGCGATTGAACTAGCCAATCAACACGTTAAGCTCGCATCTGTTGATCAATTTTATTGGTTTACCCGAGAAGCGACTTATTTTAGCTTAGTTGGTGAAGATGCTAAAGGTCAAGAAATTGTGGTAATTATTCCCAAGAGTGGTGAAGAAATCTTGATAAAAAAACAAGAGGAAGGCATTACTGAAGAGGAAGCAAAAGGAATTGTTCGAACCGAATTTCCAAATGAACGAATAAAAAAAGTGACATTAGGTATGTATCAAGAGCAAATCGTCTGGGAAGTTATGACTAAAGTCTCAGAAGAAGAACATTATTATTTATTAGCTTTTAGCGATGGCGCTTTAATTAAGAGCATCCCATCGATAGAATAATCGAAAAAATAGGGAGGATGGAATGAAATGAAATTATCAAAACGAGCACAAAATTTAAAACCTTCAGTTACGTTAGCAGCGTCCGCAAAAGCCAAAGAATTAAAAGCACAAGGCTTAGATATCTTAAGTGTGACTTTAGGAGAACCTGATTTTTCGACACCTAAAAACATACAAGAGGCAGCAATTGCTGCTATTCAATCAGGGAAAGCAAGTTTTTATACACCAACAGCAGGAATCCCAGAGTTGCGCCAAGCGATTGTGGAGTATATTGAAAAATATTACGGACTAACTTATACACCGGCGCAAACGCTTGTTACAGACGGAGCGAAATTTGCTCTTTATGCGTTATTCCAAGTGATTTTAGATGAAGGTGATGAGGTCATCATTCCAGTCCCTTATTGGGTAAGCTATGCAGAACAAGTGAGTCTTGCTGGTGGGACACCGATATTTGTGGAAGGGTTAGAAGCCAATCAGTTCAAAGTAACGGTGGACGATTTAGAACATGCTCGCACAACCAAAACACAAGCAGTTGTCTTAAATACACCATCCAATCCAACCGGTATGATTTATACGAAAGACGAACTCCAAGCAATTGGGGAATGGGCTGTGGCGCATGATATTCTAATTGTAGCCGATGATATTTATGGTCGACTTGTATATGGTGATGCAGAATTCACCCCAATTGCCACAATTTCTGAGGCGATTCGTCAACAAACAATGATTATTAACGGGGTGTCAAAAACGTACTCAATGACGGGGTGGCGCATCGGTTTTGCCGTAGGTAATATTGAATTAATTAAAGCTATGACCGATATAGCTTCACAGGCAACAAGTAATCCGACAGCAGTTAGTCAATATGCGGCAGTTGAAGCTTTGACTGGCCCTCAAGATTCCGTTGAAACGATGCGACAAGCATTTGAGGAGCGTTTAAACAAGCTCCATGCGCTTGTTGTTGAAATCCCTGGATTTACTTGTGCCAAACCACAAGGAGCCTTCTACCTGTTCCCAAACGTCAAAGAAGCCCTAGATATGTGTGGCTATACAGACGTGACAACCTTTACAGATGATTTATTAAATGAAGCGCACGTTGCTCTCGTCACAGGTGCCGGTTTTGGTGCTCCTGAGAATATCCGCATTAGTTATGCTAGTGATTGGGATACTTTAGAAGAAACTGTAAAAAGAATTAAAGCTTTTGTTGAAAAAAAGCGCCAAAAGTAATACACTTTTAAAGGATGTTTAAGTTTACAGAAATGGAGAGATACAAGTGAAACAAATTCAAATTATTGATGCCAAACACCATGTTGGTGAAACAGTCCAAATTGGTGCATGGATCGCAAACAAGCGTTCAAGTGGGAAAATTGCTTTCTTACAACTAAGAGATGGGACAGCGTACTTCCAAGGAATTGTTGTAAAAAGTGAAGTAGGAGAAGAAGTTTTCCAAACAGCAAAAAACCTTCATCAAGAAACATCAGTATTAGTTACTGGTGAAATTCGTGAAGATAGCCGTTCGAAATTTGGTTACGAAATTGGAATTGAGAATATCGAAGTGGTTGGTGAAAGTAATGAATATCCGATTACTCCAAAAGAGCATGGTACTGAATTCTTGATGGACCACCGTCATTTATGGTTACGTTCTTCAAGACAACATGCGATTATGCAAATCCGTAATGAAATTATTCGTGCGACGTATCAATTTTTCAATGATCGTCATTTCGTTAAAATCGATCCACCAATTTTGACAGGATCAGCGCCAGAAGGAACAACAGACTTATTTGAAACGGATTATTTTGATCAAAAAGCGTATTTATCACAATCTGGTCAACTATACTTAGAAGCAGCAGCAATGGCTTTTGGTAAAGTCTTCTCATTTGGTCCAACTTTCCGTGCAGAAAAGTCAAAAACACGTCGTCACTTAATTGAGTTTTGGATGATGGAACCTGAAATGGCTTTTACAACACAAGAAGAAAGCTTAGTTGTTCAAGAAGAATACGTAGCATTCCTTGTGCAATCTGTTTTAGATAACTGTGACTACGCATTAGATGTTTTAGGACGCGACCGTAGTGTACTTGAAAAATATACGAACTTACCGTTCCCAAGAATTTCTTATGACGATGCAGTGAAAATGTTAAATGACAATGGCTTTGATGATATTACGTGGGGCGATGATTTTGGTTCACCGCACGAAACGTTTATTGCGAACTCATTTGATCAACCAGTCTTCATTTTAAACTATCCAAAAGCAATTAAACCATTCTACATGAAGCCACATCCAACACGTGAAGACGTTGTGATTTGTGCAGATATGATTGCGCCAGAAGGTTACGGTGAAATTATTGGTGGTTCAGAGCGTGCAACGGACTATCAATATGTCTTAGAAGAAATTCGTCGCTTTGGTTTAGATGAAAAAGAATATGAATGGTATCTAGATTTACGTAAATACGGTTCTGTTCCTCATTCTGGCTTTGGTTTAGGCTTAGAACGTGCTGTAACGTGGATTTCAGGTATTGAACACGTTCGTGAAGCAAGTCCATTCCCGCGCTTGTTAAACCGCTTGTATCCATAATTAGACTTAATAGTGTTGATGAAGGCTTTTTGGCCCGATTCAACACTTTTTATTTTGAGTGATGTTATTGAAAGAATTTACGGAATTTTCAGATAACTAAAACTTGTGTTTGTAGGTCATACATGTTATAAATATTAAAACCAATATTTTTGAAAAATACTAGGAGGCTGCTATTATGATACAAGAATTAGTTGTTGGGAAAAGTTACGAAATACAAACCAAAAATTTTCATCGTTCCTTTGTAGGGAAAATTATCGATTTATCTAAAGAACGCATTTTAGTTGAAATTGAGCAGTTATCTTTGATTGATAGTGAAAATTTTGCAGTACATGCGCAAGTTGAAGTCGAACGCTTGGATATAAAACGCCAATTAGAAGATGATTATTTTTTTAGTTAATAAAATGTGAACCATTAAGTTTAGAAACTCTGAAAGGGTGGAAGGCTTAATGGTATTTTTATTCGAAATAAAAGATGTGATGTTATTTTAAATAAAATGAAGAAACTGTTTTCCTTTTATTAATATTTGATGACATTTCCAACAATTCCTCAACTTTATGTTATAGTTTTCTTTATAGCGAACAATCTAGAAAGTAGTGAATAATGTGTTTTTTATGATAGTTATATTATTTATTTTATTATGGCGTTATCTTGTGAAACAGAGAAAATCGAAGAAGAGTACATTTTTTTTCGTGAGTTTTTTCGCAGTATTAATGAGTTCTGTGGCAACGTTAATTCTTTGGCGATCGTTCGGGAGAAGACTACTGAATATTCCCGCACTATTGATTCCTTTCACTAATGATAATTTAAGCAATACGGTCTTGTCTTTAATTGCTGCGGGGACGACTCTACTGTTTATATTCAGTATAGATTTTCTTGTCTCACGAGAGTATTTGTTGAAAAAATCAAAGATAAAAATATATCAATGGATTCTATTTGCCATATCAGGACTTTTGATTTTCTTAGCAATATTATTATATATGAGCAGTACGTGGGCAATGGTGACATTTAACAATGTGACTTTTGATCAAATGATGTATTTGTTTAGCCAACCACTTACCGGGACAGATCCCCGCCAAATTATTGAATACTTGGTAAATCCATTATTAACTACGATTTTTTATACCATGCTGATTTTGACATCTTGCTACGTAGTTTTGTTTTATCGAATTTCTTTA
Organism: Enterococcus alcedinis; assembly: GCF_014635985.1. Lineage (GTDB taxonomy): Bacteria > Bacillota > Bacilli > Lactobacillales > Enterococcaceae > Enterococcus_I > Enterococcus_I alcedinis. Next base: position 144,253 of record NZ_BMDT01000001.1, read on the forward strand.
AAGAGGAGAGAGAGTAAGAAACGTTTAGATCCTAGTTTTGTTATTTTATTTTTCCTGAGTGTTATATCTGTTGGAGGAAGTGTCGTATTAAGTGTTAATGAAATCGGTTATGAGGACATTAAAGCCTATTATTTCGAAGACTCAAAACTCTATAATCAATATTATATAAAACCCGAGGAGTCGACGTACGTTTTCCCTGAAAAAAAGCGGAACCTAATCTATATCTTCTTAGAGTCACTGGAAAGTAGCTACACTTCCAAGGAGTTGGGAGGGGTAAAAGATGAGAACTTAATTCCGAACCTTACCAACATGGCGTTAGATAAAGGGGTCCATTTTTCAAATGGGGAATATTTAGGAGGAATGCTACCTATCCCGGGTGCAAGTCACACAGCAAGTGCAATGGTTGCACAAACAGCAGGAATCCCATTAAAAACTGCTAGTGGCGTAAATTTACACGTCAATAATTATGGTAAGGATGGGGAAACCTTTCTACCTGGCGCGTATTCATTAGGAGAGATATTAGAAACAGAAGGATACAATCAAGTGTTATTCTTTGGATCGGACGCTGCTTTTGCAGGTAGGGATAAGTACTTTCAACAACATGGAAATTATGAAATAAGAGACTATAACTGGGCAAAAGAAAAAAAATTAATTCCCGAAGATTATAAAGTTTGGTGGGGGTATGAAGATGCAAAAATGTTTGAATTTGCTAAGGAAACGTTAAGAGAATTGGGAAGTCAATCAGAGCCGTTTAATTTCACTTTATTGACTGCGGATACGCATTTTGAAGACGGTTATTTAGATGAAAGCACACCCAACATATTTGACGATCAATATAGTAACGTGATTCATAATAGCGATCAGCAAATACTGTCGTTTATTGAATGGATTGAGACACAATCATTTTATGAAGACACGACAATTGTTGTCGTGGGAGATCACTTGACTATGGACAAAGACTTTATGCGAGATACTCCAGAAAGCTATCAGAGAACGATTTATAATCTTTTTCTAAATACAGGCTATCCCACCGGTATAGAAACAAATCGCTTGTTTTCAGCTGTAGATATGCTACCGACCACACTATCAGCAATGGGTGTTGAGTTATCAAATAATCGCTTAGGTTTAGGGGTTGATTTGTTCTCAGAAGAAGATTCCATGATTGAAAGTTTGGGATATGATGCTTTTTATACAGAACTAATGAAACGCTCTACTTTTTATGAAAGAAATTTCATGAAAGGGACAGATTTAAAGCAAATTTTAAACAATCAAGCGAAATAATGTAAAAAGACAGCAATTTTTTGAAAATAACGAAGTGAACTTTGCTTGTTTGGTATTTTTAGTGTAAAATTTCTAGCAGAATGAAGATTAAAGGTGAATAAATGATGAATCAAAAAAACAATATAAAAGTTAAGTTAACAATGGTAACGAAGCAGTATGATTTGTATAAACGAAAATCAGATAAAGTGAAATCATTATTTAAATTTTCGCAAAAGAATGTTCCCCATTTTTGGGGATTAAAAGGGGTCAATTTAGAAGTCTATGCTGGAGAATCAGTGGGTTTAATTGGAATTAATGGTTCTGGTAAATCGACACTATCTAATATTTTGGCAGGAATTATCCCACAAACAACGGGTGAGATGGTTATCGAAGGGGAAACATCAATAATCGCGATCAATGCGGGTCTAAAGCCGCAACTAACGGGAATTGAAAATATTCGTTTAAAGTGTTTAATGAATGGTTTTACGCATGAAAAAATTGACAGTATTATGGATGATGTTATTGCATTTGCAGACATAGGAGAGTTTATCAATCAACCAGTCAAGAATTATTCAAGTGGAATGCGCTCACGATTGGGATTTGCTATTGCTGTTCACCACGATCCAGATATATTGATTATTGATGAGGCATTGTCCGTAGGTGATGATACTTTTTATCAAAAATGTGTCGATCGAATCATGGAATTTAAAGCACAGGGAAAAACAATATTCTTTGTTTCTCATTCTTTAACTCAAATTGAAAAATTATGCGATAAAGTGGTTTGGATGCACTATGGCGATGTGCGAGAGTTTGGAGAAACAGCAGAAGTTGTTGATAAATATCGAAAGTTTATTGATTGGTTTCGAACAATATCAGCGGAAAGAAAAAAAGAATACCAAGATGAATTTAAAGAAAGACAGATGAATTTTAGTGTTGAGGCGATTGAAGAAATTATTGAGCGACAAGGCTTGGATGAGGCTGCAATCAAAGGCCCTGAAATTGGAACGATGTCTTTATTTACCAAAATATTTGTGGGTATTTTAGTGATGATGCTCTTTTTCTTTGGCACGTTGCATATTTCAAATAAATCATTCAAATCGTTATTTAGTCAAGAATCGTTACACGAACAAGTACAAACAATGTCGGTTTTACATGATGATTTGAATAATGAAGAAGGTTGATAGTTATTTTTAAGCAAATATATATGCGTCTTGTTGCGTCATATTCACAGATCCTTTCGATGTTTAAAATAAAAAATCGTGTCATTTATTTGATGAGTTTTCCTGACAATGATAAAGGTTTTATTGAAGAGCTAGGAAAACAAGTAGAAGTCATCGTACTCTATAAAAAAAAATGTAAAGCAGAAGTTCTGCGATTAAAAAAACAAGGGATCCGAGCTTACCCACTAGATCATGCGATTTATTTTGTTGTGAGAGTCATTCCATTACTAACACAAAGTCGGATAATTATTATTGATAATTATTTTCCTGTTTTAGGTGCGTTAAAAAAAAGAAATCAAACCATTATTCAAATTTGGCATGCCATTGGTGCAATCAAAAAATTTGGCTTAGAAGATAAGCAAACGGTCTTCAAAACAACAACAGATATCACACGATACACACAAGTTTATCAAGCAATTGATAAATATGTGGTTGCCTCGAATAATATGGGGAAAGTTTTTGAACGTAGTTATGGAGCGAAAGAGGAGCAATTACTTTATTTTGGCTTACCACGTGCAGACCACTTAGCTCAACAAATCCAATGCCAAGTTGATAAGAAACAGAAAAAACAAATCTTGTATGCTCCGACCTACCGTGAAGATCAAGAGGAGCTACCACCACTTGATTTAAAACGATTAGAAAAAGAATTATCAGATGAATATCACTTGATTATTAAGTTGCATCCACATATTCAACATTTAATGAAAAATAAACAAGATACAGATTTTATTACATGGCATCGCAGTGATCAAGGTTTAGATGAACTCATTCAAAAGTCAGATGTTTTGATAACTGATTATTCATCTGTCGTATTTGATTACAGCTTATGGAACCCTTTAGCACCGATTATTTTCTTTTGGTACGATCAAGAAGAATATGATGAATTAATTGGAATCCAAAACGGATTATTAGACATGGAATTATTTATTCCTGCGAGGAATACAGCTGAAATAATCGAACAATTGATGAACCCAAAAGTAATGGTATCAGAAACGTTAAATAAAACATGGAACAGTTACAATGATGGGGCGTCAACACAACGTTTGATTGATTATATTTTAGAAATACTAGGAGAAACAAAATGAAGAATACGGAAAAAATATTAGGAATACCAGTCGACGTAATAGAATTAGATGCAATGATGGAAGAGGTTCCTAATTACCTTCGTAAGAGTAAAAAAATGTTGCTCACAAGTATCAATCCACAAATACTATTGATGGCAAAAAAAGATAAAGAAGTACAAGAATATTTGCTAACTTCAACGCATCCCTTCCCTGATGGTATCGGTATTATCAAAGTATCGAAATGGACAGGTGGGGCAATAAAACATCGAGTAGCAGGTATTGATGTTATGATGGAGTTACTTAAAATTGCGACTAGATTGGAACAATCAGTTTTTCTTTTTGGCGCGCATCCTGACATTGTTCGTAAAGCCGTAGAGAATATTAAGAATGACTATAAAGGTATAAAAATAGCAGGTTATATCGATGGTTATACGACAAAAACAGACGCAGAAATTGTTCAAATAATTAATGAAAGTCAGGCAAAGATTCTATTTGTTGCTTTAGGGTCCCCACGACAAGAAAAGTGGTTATTAAAGCATTATAATCAATTAAACAGCGTGATATTTCAAAACGTTGGGGGATCATTTGATGTATTGAGTGGTGAGGTAAAGCGCGCACCACAATGGGTGATTCAATTGAATTTGGAGTGGTTATATCGCTCACTTTCAAATCCTAAAAGGTTTCACCGTATTTTACAATTGCCAGTGTTTGTAGTTGAAGCGCTGTTTTGGAAAATCAGACATAGAGATGAATAAAGGAGTCAAATAAAGTGAACGATGTCAAAAGAGTATTATTTGAGCAAATAAAAAATTTCGGAACGATTATTCGAATTTCGAAGTATGAAGAACGAGCAACATATCAGAGTCACTACTTAGGTTTGGTGTGGCAGTTTTTAAATCCAGCTATTCAAATAGGAATTTATTATTTGGTATTTGGTATCGGAGTTAACAGAGGAAGATTAATGGAAGGGACCCCCTATATTATTTGGATGTTAATCGGAATCATTGCTTGGTTCTTTATTAATAATTCACTCTTAGGTGGATCCAATAGTATCTATTCTAAAGTTGGTATGGTTTCTAAGATGAAATTTCCAGTAAGTATTTTACCTACAGTAAATATTGCAAGCAATTTTGTTAGTTATCGAGCGATGATGGGTGTTTTAATGGCCTCTATGTTTATTTTCAAAGTCTATCCAACGATTTACTGGCTACAATACTTATACTATTTCATTTGTATGATGGCATTTCTATTTGCATTCGGTATTTTAAATTCAACAATCACCGTTTTAGTCAGAGATTATCACATTATGCTGCAGTCTGTCTTAAGATTACTGTTTTACTTATCCGGTGCAATTTGGAACTTTCAGACATTAATACAAGGTGAGGAGCACCGATGGTTTATTCGTGTATTAGAATTAAATCCAATTTATTATATTATTGAAGGATTTAGAGATTCTTTTTTATCAAAAGCGTGGTTTTTTGAAAAAGGCACACAGACAATCTTTTTTTGGTCAATTATTACGTTAATTATGATTGTTGGATCGCATTTACATATGAAATTCCGTGCGCGTTTTGTTGACTTTATTTAATACGAGGAGGAATATAAATGATATACGCTCAAATTCTAGCGGCAGGTAAAGGGACCCGAATGGGAAATGTCAGTATGCCCAAACAGTTTCTATCAATCAAAAATAAACCAATCTTAATTCATACAATTGAAAAATTTATTATGATTGAGGAGTTTTCAAAAATTATCATTTCTTGTCCAGAGGCTTGGATGGAATATACAAAAGATATTATCGATAAATATATTAGTGATGACCGTATCGAATTAGTGGCAGGTGGAAAAGAGCGCAATGATACGTTAATGAATAGTATTCGATTCATTGAAGAAAATTATGGTTTAAATGACGAGGACGTTATTATTTCTCATGATGCTGTCCGTCCATTTGTTACTAGAAGAATTATTAAAGATAATATTGAAAAATTAAAGCAATACCGAGCAGTCGATACAGTGATTCCTGCTTTTGACACGATCGTTCGAGGGGCGGATGGCGAATTAATTGATATTCCGATTCGAGAGGAAATGTATCAAGGACAAACACCACAATCCTTTAATATCAAGACGTTTGTTGAAAGCTATGGCAGACTAACAGAAGAAGAAAAAAATATTTTAAGTGACTCTTGTAAAATTATTTTATTAGCAGGTGAAAAAGTTGCTATGGTACAAGGAGAAAGTTACAATATTAAAATTACAACACCGTATGACTTAAAAGTTGCAAATACGATTGTAGAGGAGCGCGATTAGATGTTAAACCAAGTGTATCGACTCGTATCGCCAAGACAGTTTGAATCGATTGCAGTTAACGAAGAGTTAAAAGATGAGACAATCATTGTTAGACCGACATATTTGTCGATTTGTCATGCGGATCAACGCTACTTTACGGGTAGTAGAGATAAGGCAATACTTGCAAAAAAATTACCTATGGCACTAATTCATGAAGGGATTGGAGAGGTCATTTTTGACCCTAAAAATGAGTATCAGCGTGGGGACATTGTAGTAATGGTACCAAATACGCCGATAGAAGAAGATCCAGTTATTCATGAAAATTACTTGCGTAGTTCTAAATTTCGCTCGAGTGGTTATGATGGATATATGCAAGAGTATGTTTATTTACGACGCGATCGAGCGGTTCGTCTGCCTGTAGATTTTGATTTTGAGATGTCTGCCTTCATTGAACTTGTGTCGGTGGCTTATCATACAATTGAACGTGCTGAAGCAAGAATGAATGATGATCGTTCTGTTTTCGGAATTTGGGGAGACGGTAATTTGGGGTATATTACCTCACTGTTGCTAAAATATAAATACCCAAATTCAAAAATTATTGTTTTTGGGAAACATGAATTAAAATTGGATTATTTCTCATTTGCTGACAAGGTTTATTTGGTCAATCAGATTCCAGAAAGTGTTGAAATCAGTCATGCTTTTGAATGTACTGGAGGAATGGGTAGCCAGTACGCAATCAATCAAATTATTGACATTATTAAGCCTGAAGGGGTTATCGCTTTAATGGGGGTTTCTGAAAACAACATTGAGGTGAACACACGGATGGTTTTAGAAAAAGGATTGGTACTCATCGGGAGTAGTCGAAGCAGTGTGCAAGATTTTCAAGCAACAGTAGACTTTCTTGAGTTACACCCAGGTGCAAGAAGACGATTGAAGAATCTAATTGGATTAGTTAAAACAGTTAAAACAATTAATGATATTATCGATTGTTTTGATGAAGATCTCGTGACCACATGGGGAAAAACGGTTATGAAGTGGGAAATATAAGCTGATGAAACTTTCTTTATTACAAAAATCAATCCATTATTTGTATCATTTTTTTTCAAGAATGACACGCACGAATTACGATAAAGTAACCTTCTGTACGAATCGCAGTCAAGAGCTGACTGGAAATTTAAAAAATATCTATTTAGAGTTTAAAAAACAAAAAGATGTACAGATAAAAGTTATCTGCTTCAATTATAATCGAAGTATTATTGGGCGCGTACAATATTTATGGTATTCAATCATATCTATTTACCACTTAGCAACATCGAGAGTTTTTATTATCGATGATTATTTTTTACCTATTTATTGTATCGAATCTAAAAGAGATGAAAATATTGTGATTCAAGTCTGGCATGCAATCGGACACTTGAAGCGATACGGATTAAGTATTGAAAAAAACCGAAAAAGTCGCTTGAAGCACCATTCGAATTATGATTGGGTTTTAGCTAATTCTCATGCAGATATTGATGCATTAAGTCAATCATTTGATATTACTAGGAATCAAATTGTTGTGACAGGTGCACCGCGCTTAGATGATTTGATTAAAGTAAATCATCTTGAAAAAAAAGAGAATGTTTATCAAATCCTGTATGCACCAACATATCGTGATGCGACTGATGAAGATCCAGCTTACAAGTATATTAATGCTTTTTTATTAGAATTCTCGAAACAGTCTTTTAAAATACCAACGAAACTCTATGTTTCTTTACATCCTTACTTGAAGATTGAAAAGATTCATAATCACTTCTCAGACAATATCATCATTTTTCAAGATACTGCACAATCAAGTAAGTTGTTAAAAGAAGTGGATTGTTTTATTACAGATTATTCCTCTCTTTTACTTGACTATAGTTATTTTGAAAAACCAATTAAAATTTACGCTCCTGATTATGATCAATATACTCGAGAAGTTGGCTTCTTTGTAGATTACCAATCTTATTTAGACTTACCAATTTCCAAGAATGCGGAAGAACTAGTAGCGAATTTAAATGAGTATTCTATTGAGGAGCGGATGAGTGTTGCTCGCTTAAAAAAAGAAAATTTTCCATTCTTGGATGGATTGAATAGTCAAAGAAGTTATCAATTTATAAAAAAACTTTTAAAAGATAGATAAAGCGGGTTGTAAAATGAAGAAAGAAAAAGTTTCAATCATCGTACCAATGTATAATGTTGCGGAATATATCACAGACTGCTTAAAAAGTATATTGAATCAGACGTATTTATCAATTGAAATCATACTGATAGATGACGGTTCAACGGATGACACATTACAAATTGCTAATGATGTGACAAAGAATGAGGAAAAAGTTTTTATTTACTCGACAGATAACCATGGACCAGCACATGCGCGGAATTTCGGTATTCAACGGGCAACGGGAGAATACATAATGTTCGTGGACAGTGATGATTACTTGCCCCCAAAAGCTGTGAATAGTCTTGTGGAGGCTGCAATTTTAGATAACAGTTTATTAGTTGTTGGGCGTACAGTGAGAACAAATGGGGATAAGACTTGGGATGTAGCTTCGCATCAGAAATATCAATTAAATCAAACACGTAAAAAAGTTAACATTGAAAAATGTCCAGAGCTTTTTTTTGCGATTGGACCCGCTGCTAAGTTGTATCATCACAGTTTGATAGACAATCAAACATTCGATGAGTCGATACGTTTTGCCGAGGATCAGTTATTTGTGTTACAAACGTATCTAAAGGCAAAAAAGATAAGTATAGTTTCAGAAATTGTTTATTATTATCGTGTTCGGCAGACAGCTAATCAGTCACTTACGCAAACATACTCAAAACAAGCATATGAGAACTTAAAAAATATATTGATGATTATTAATCAAGCTTGTGAGCTCATTTATGAGCAAAATAATTATTCTCAAAATGAAAAAGAACAATTATTTATTGCTTATGTTAATCGTCTATGTGAAATTGAGCTTAGAGTTTTATTTAAATCGATTTATCGTCAAGAAGGGAAGCAACAAAAAAAGTTTTTTCAGAGTTTTTTAAAGGGAATAGAAAAAAAGCCGGCTATTTTTGAATTACTAGTGAATCAGTCTGTCGGCTTTAATAATTACATTAAGAACGAACTATATCAGTTTTATTTTTTAATTAAAAAACAGGCTTTTCCTTCATATATAAAAATTGTTAAACAGATTAACCTTTGGCAAAAAGAGGATACTGAGTCTGATTTAACAACGAAAATTATCGCTTCAAATGGGAGCCAAACGAAGATATTATCGTTAAAATTAATGACTGCGTTAAATTATTTAGTAAGCAGATTAGGTAGGAGAATGAAATGAGTTATCAAGTTATACAACAGTCTAAGATACAAAATCCAATAATATCAATTGTTACCCCAACATATAATGTTGAGGCTTTTATTGAAGAACAAGTTAATTCGTTAGTGAATCAAGATTTACCAGGTGTAGAACTAGTTATTGTGGACGATGGATCGAGTGACAACACACTGAGCATTTTAAAACAATTAGGTGAAAAACACCCAGAAATTACACTCGTTTCACAAGAAAATCAAGGACCATCAAGAGCACGGAATGTGGGATTAGAATTGTTTAGAGGTGAGTACCTCTATTTTGTGGATGCAGATGATATCGTGCCTTCAGGAGCCTTAAAGGCATTGTATGAGGCAGCTCAAGCAGAAGGAGCAGATATTGTTACTGGACGATCATTAAGTTTTAATTCAACTGGATCTTGGTACATTGGGGGACACTATAATGCAGGACTATTTAATGAAGGTATGCGTTCTTTTGCCACGAACCCCGAACTTGTCTATTCTTTAGGTCCAGCAAGTAAACTTTATAAACGTAAAATTATAGAAAATTTACGTATGCCTGAAAATATTAAAATTGGTGAAGACCAACCTTTTGTTTTAGAGGCGTTATTAAGAAGTCAGAAAATATATACAATCGATGCAATTGTATATAATTATCGCTCTCGTGAAACAGATGAAGCGTCGTTATCACAAATCGTATCAGTAGATCCTTTGATTGCTTTCTTGGAAATACGCAAGAGTTTGTTTGTTAGCTTGCCGTTATTTAAGAAATATCTAACCAACCAATATGTTTATTTGGATGCACTCAAAACATACTTTGAACGGGTAGTTCGATTCGATTTATGGCCGTCGATACGTGAAGTTCTAAAATTACAAGATGGGTCGATTCAAAAACAAGTTTTTTCAGAACTCATCGGTATTACAAAAGAACTACCTGAAGAGCTATTCGCAGAAAATATTTTTTATTTCCAAATGCTAACAGTTGAAATGGTGGAGCGCTATAAATTTATCCAAAAAGAGGCACACGGGGAATATATTCGCCTATTAAAAACATTATTTGACAAGATTGAGTCTGGAGTGTTTAGCGCCATGCAAGACAATGTCCGAATATCCGAAGCATATAGGAAGATGTCAGCATTAAAGCAATCTGTAAAATATCAAACAACGCTCCCAATCTTCTTGTTTTTAGCTAAGCGACGTTTGGTGAAAGAATCAAAGATATTATCACGCAAAGCTAAAACGTTTATTCAAAGTAGAACGCTGACTAAAGTGATGTATCCTATATATCGTTTAGTCCTTCCAAAAACAAAAGTTTTATTTTTAACAAATAAAGAAGCTAACTTGACAGGAACATTCCGTATGGTATATGACGAAGTCCGTAAGCATGAAGAACTGACTAATGATATCCGTTGCCATTTAAAAACAAATACTCGTTCTTTTTCTGCTCAAAGAAAGCTCTTAAAAGATGTTGCAAGTGCGAAATACATTTTTTTAGATGACTATTATCGTCAAATATACGGATTAAAAACTTCTAAAAAAACAGAAGTCATCCAATTATGGCATGCAGCAGGTGCGTTTAAGAAATTTGGATTTGGCGCAATAGGTAGTCTGGAATCTAATACAGTTGAATTTGAAATGGCTGCTCATCAAAACTATACAAAAGTTATTTGCTCCTCGAAGGAAGTTGTACCCTATTATGCAGAAGCTTTCCATGTGGCTGAAAGTCAAGTGCTGCCTTTAGGGGTGCCACGTGCAGATAAACTTTTAGACGAAGAATATCGAACGTTTATTCACAATAGATTTTTACGCAAGCATCCTCAGGTTCGGGGACGTAAGGTCATTACTTATGCACCTACTTTTAGAGGAGGACCAAAAGTCCGTCAACAATTTAAGATGATGTTAAATCTACGTAAATTTGTGGATCATTTTTCGGATGAATATATTTTAGCGATTAAAATGCATCCTTCAGTGAGTAAATCACAAGGGGTACCATTTGATCTAAAAGATGATATTTTAAATTTAAGTGCGATGGATATGAATGACTTGCTTATTTCGACGGATGTCTTGATTACAGATTATTCATCAGTTATCTTTGATTACTCTTTATTGAATAGACCGATCATTTTTTATGCGTATGATTTGGAAGAATATATCGCAGAACGTGATTTTTATTATGAATATCAAGACTTTGTACCTGGACCTATCGTACGAACAAATGAAGAATTATTCAATCAAATTGATCATTTAGATGAGATTAATTTACAACAAGTTGAAAAATTTAAAAATACATTCTTTGATCAATTAGATGGGCAGTCTGCAAAAAGGATAGTCGATTCGATTCTTTAAAAGAGAACCAATAAAATAAAAGGAAAATAGCGCCGTACAATCTTTAAAGGTAATCTAGAGATTAATACTTTGTTGTATTCCTTTTATTTTGTTTGTAAAGGAATATTGACGTACTCAAATGGAATCAAATATGGTTATAGAAATCGGTAGAAAATATTCTACCGATTTTTTCTTTTTATTGATAAACCAATCTTTGAATAAATATCGATAACTCTTATTGGTATTATCTAAAGTAGTGGAATCATGTTAAAATTTTTAGGTGAAGATTTTTTTAATGCTCTCGAAGACATGGGTTTCAAGTAAATCTAAATATGTATGAATGATTAAATTTATTTATCCAGAAGGACAGCTGACACAATTGTTTTTTAAAGCTTGTTAACCAAATGTCTACACTGATAAAGTCTTTACTTTATCAGTGTAGACTCTCTTTTTGTTTAAAAAAAGCAAAAAGTGTTGAAAGAAAATCTCATGAAAATTTCCTATCAACACTTATTTTTTTAATTAAACAATTTGTTAATATTTCTGATAATATATTTTTCGAAAATAGTTGCTAGAATGACTGTGCCGATAAAACTAATGATAAAGAAGATAACATAGTGATCGTCTACGCCATAATGAGCGAGGATAGTCATTGGAATACGTTGTAAAATATAGATAGTGAACACTTTTTTACCTAAAAACTCTAAAAAAGAATTATTTAATTGAACTTTCTGAGTAATTAATAAGAGGAGCACGGTAAAAGTTGTGATCCAAATAGTATAAACTTCGATACCACTAGCATAGCGTGGAAATAACGTTTTTGAGCTAATTATAAAAATAATAAATAGTGTGATGAAAAATATTAAATCGCTTTTCAAAAACCGATCGATAGAGGGTTTGAAATATGAATAGAAAAGACCAATTGAAAAGCATATCATTGTGTTGTATGTATAACCTGGTCTATCCAGTAATATTTGAATATATACAGTACCAATTGTTAAAATAAAAGTTGTAGTGATTGCTAGAAGGTAGTTGTGTTTCCAAATTTTAAAGGAAATAAAAACAATAATATAAAGTAATAATATAGCTGTTATGTACCAATTACTATTACCAATAGAGGTCCAGCTTGTTAAGGCTAACAGAGTGTGTTTGATAGGATAACTTCTTTTGATAAATAAATTTAATACAAAATAAAATAAGAGAGCGGCGTTAAAATAAAATTCATTTTTTCATATCCTTTCATAAAAATTTGAATGAATAGACTCTCTTATAAAGTTTGTTACGTCAAAAGTATAGATTTTAATAGTATGGCATTAAATTGAGTGGGAAATTAATAATTAATAAAGCTTATTAAAAAAAAACAGTTTTTTTATTCGATTGTTTTACTCTTTCTCGCTTTCGTGTATAATGGTACAAGTTAGTTACCCCGAAAGTGAGGAGGAGTTGTTTTGTCTAACGAACAACACGAGGAGAAATCAATGAAAGATAAAGTGATGGATTCCTTAAAAGCATCTGAAAAAGAAGAAAATGAGACATCTAAAAATAATTCAGATAAACAAGCAACACGAACAAGTTCACGTAATGATAAGAATAAAAAAATAAAATCGACTACATCTGCGGTTGATACTCCAAAGAAGCGACGTCAAAAAGAAGACAAGATTGTTAGTCGGATTGCCACGATTGTAGTTGTAACGCTACTTATCGTCTTGTCAATTTCAGGTTATTCATTTTATCGTCATGTGACCGAGAGTTTAGCGCCGTTTGATAAAGAAAATAAAGAAATGGTATTCGTTGAAGTCCCGGTTGGCTCATCGAATAAAATGATCGGTAATATTTTAGAAGACCACAAAATAATTAAAGACGGCACCATTTTTAATTTCTTTACTAAGTTTAACAATTATAGTGGATTTCAAGCGGGACGTTATCAATTCTCACCAAGCATGACGTTAGATGAGATTAGTCAACAATTAAAAGAAGGTGGTTTAGCAGCGGATCAAGCCGATGCGCGCTTAACAATCCCGGAAGGCTATGATATTAATCAAATTGGTGATATTTTAGAAAAAGAGACATCCTTCAAAAAAGCTGACTTTATTGCTTTAATGACCGATGATGCATTCTTTGACAAATTAATGAAACAATACCCGGAGTTGCTTACAGATGCTTCGGAAGCTAAAGGCGTTCGTTATCGTCTAGAAGGCTACTTATTCCCGGCAACTTATGATTACTTTGAAGGGATGGCAATCGAAGACTTTGTTAGCCCAATGGTCGGAAAAACCAATGAAGTATTGAGTGCCTACTATGAACAAATCGAAGAAAGTGATTGGAATGTTCATGAGGTCTTAACCCTTGCGTCACTTGTAGAAAAAGAAGGGGTAGAAGACATGGATCGCCGAATGATTGCGCAAGTGTTCTTCAACCGATTGGCAATCGATATGCCGTTGCAATCAGATATTGCTATTCTTTATGCGCTAGGGGTTCATAAAGAACTCGTCACTTATGCGGACTTAGAAGTTGATTCTCCTTATAACTTATATAAACATACTGGCTTTGGACCAGGGGCGTTTAATAACCCAGGAGAAAATGCGATTCAAGCCGTTTTAAATCCAGAAAAGAATTCTTATTATTACTTCGTGGCGGATTTAGCAACTGGAAAAGTATATTTCTCAGAAACGCTTGAGGAACATAATCGCCTTGTTGAACAGTATGTAAATAAGTAATTTGAAGAAAGTAGTTTACATTTAAATAAAAGAATGGTAACCTTTTGTGGACTCAAGCAAAAGGTTACTTTTATCTTTTAATAAAGAAAATAAATGAGTAATTGAAACAAAAGGAGATAGTGTTATTATGGTAGAAAAAGTATATCCAATGACTGAAGAAGGTAAAGCGAAGTTAGAGCAAGAATTAGAGGAACTAAAGACTGTTAAACGCGGAGAAATTATTGAGCGTATTAAGGTAGCCCGTAGTTTTGGTGACTTATCAGAGAACTCAGAATACGAATCAGCAAAAGATGAACAAGCTTTTGTAGAGGGCCGTATTACGACTTTAGAAACAATGATTCGTTTTGCGCAAATTATTGATAATAATAATGTGAATCAAGATGAAGTTTCAATCGGTAAAACGGTTGCCTTTGTTGAATTGCCAGATGGTGATGAGGAAGAGTACACGATTGTGGGAAGTGCAGAAGCAGATCCCTTCGCAGGTAAAATCTCGAATGACTCTCCGATTGCAAGAGCCTTAATTGGTAAGAAAATTGGCGATGAAGTAGCGATCTCAACACCAGGTGGCGACATGCAAGTTAAGATTGTCCGTGTAAATTAAGAATAAATTCGATAAAATAGGAATCAGTCATTTAGACAATTCCTATTTTTTCTTGTATTTTTCAGACTTAAGATGGATGAAAAATATCAGGGAGTTGTTACAATGAGTAAGATAATGAGAGAAATCTGTTTATAAAAATGTTTCTACAAGGAGGTAACGTAAATGAATAGACCTTGGCGTTTTTTTCTAGTTGTTGAAAGTTTAATTGCACTACTTGTATTGTGGCAATTAATGCAAAATATATCTGTTATTTTAATGATTATTTTAGGTAGTATTTTAATTTATCGCGGACAAAAAAACAAAAACAATACAAAATGGTCAAACGGGCCCTTCTTATTAGGTGTGATGCTTGTTTGTTTTAGTGTTTTGTATCTACCAGCTGTTTGGTTTATGCTCATTTTCGCCGTATTATTTATTGGTTTAAAAGGCGTGGAATTATCAGGGGTTTCTCTCAGGAAGAAGAATGTTTATCTAAAAAAAGAGATGATTATCGTTGAAGGCGTGGAACCGTTAGATCATAGTGGGGAAATCAAAAAACAAGCCATTTTTGGCAATCAGCGAATCGGTAAGCAAATCTATGAATGGAACGATATGAACTTGTTAGTTGCAAGCGGAGATACGATTATTGATTTAGGGAATACAATCTTACCCAAAGCCGAGAACATCATTGTCGTACGTAAGGGAATCGGTCGAACACGTATTCTAGTCCCTTCAGGCGTTGGTATTCAGTTAGATTGTAGTGTATTTGCTGGAAAAGTGATTTATAAAGATGAAAAAATCGAGCTTCGTAACGAACGATTAACACTTTATAGTAGAGATTTTGAACAGACCGCACGTAAAATTAAGATTATCTCAAATACCCTCATTGGTGATGTCGAGGTGATTGAAATATGATGAAGCGAAGTCCAAAAGTTTTTATTGCACTTTACAGTGGCGTATCGACATTTCTCTTACTACTACTTGTTTCAACATCGTCGTATTGGTTTACTACGGGGAAAGAAAAGCAAATTGCACAATTATTTCAAATTAGGATATTGTGGCTACCAATGATTTTTTATTTGTTTGTTTTATCGGTTATTGCTGGATTGGTTATTTTTGTCTTATTATCATTTTATCAAACGCGATTGTTAGCACCCATCGAAGAAAAACTACGTTTATTAGCGGGTGGAAATTTTGATAATCCGATTCTAGACCAACCGATGCTTTATTCTCCAACGAATCAGACGTTGTTTGAGATGGATAATGATATATATATGGTCAAAATGAAACTAAAAGAAGTGTTATCTGAACTGCAGACGGTGAATAGTCGTCCGCATCTGATTGATGGTATTTCTAAAGAAGAGTTATTAGAAGGTGAGCGTCATCGTTTGGCTAGAGAATTACATGATTCGGTGTCTCAACAGCTATTTGCAGCGATGATGTTATTAGCGACACTGAATGAAATGGAAGAAGAGAAGCCTACGATGTACCAAAGACAGCTACAGATGATTGCTGAAGTTGTGAACGCCGCACAATCAGAAATGCGCGCCTTATTGCTTCACCTACGTCCGGTTACTTTGGAAGGTAAGACATTGACTGAAGGGATTAAGCAATTGTTGCTCGAATTAAAAACAAAAGTAAATATTGTGTTAAAATGGGAACTGGAAGAAGTTGTTATGCCGCTAGCTACAGAAGATCAGTTGTTTCGAATGATTCAAGAGTTATTATCCAATACATTACGTCATGCAAAAGCTTCTGAATTGGAAGTTTACTTGAACAAGGTCAATCAATCAATTTTATTAAGAATCGTCGATGATGGTGTTGGATTTAACGTTGAAGATCAAAAAAATAAGGCTGGTAGTTACGGCTTAATGAATATTCGAGAGCGAGTTGCAAGTTTAGGTGGGTCGCTAAAGATTATTAGTTTTTCAAATCAAGGCACGAGTGTTGAAATAAAAATACCGCTATTAGGAGGGGATAACGAATGATAAAAGTATTGTTAATTGATGACCATGAAATGGTCCGGTTGGGCGTGTCATCTTATTTATCAATTCAAGAAGATATTGAGGTTGTTGGTGAAGCTGAAAACGGTCTGATTGGTTTTAATAAAGCACTGGAGTTACGACCCGATGTAATTCTAATGGATTTAGTAATGGAAGTTATGGATGGTATCGAATCAACAACGAAAATTTTAAGTGAATGGCCTGAAGCGAAGATCTTAATTGTTACGAGTTTTATTGACGATGAAAAAGTTTATCCAGCAATTAAGGCTGGAGCTAGTGGTTACTTATTAAAAACATCAACTGCTAGAGAAATAGCAGATGCCATTCGTTCCACCAAACGCGGTGAACGGGTGATTGAACCAGAAGTTACAACAAAAATGGTCAATCATTTGGCACGACCGCCAAAAGAATTGCATGAAGATTTAACAAAGAGAGAGCATGAAGTGTTATTATTAATTGCAGATGGACGAAGCAATCAAGAAATCGCTGATTTGTTGTTTATTACATTGAAGACAGTAAAAACACACGTATCAAATATTTTAGCAAAGCTTGAAGTGGAAGATCGCACACAAGCCGCAATTTATGCATTTAAGCATCACTTAATTAAGTAATTGAGGGGAGTTAGCAAAGTGAAACAAAACTATGCAATTATCGGACTAGGTCGTTTTGGTGGTAGTATTTGTCGTTCTTTAGTAGAATCAGGGCAAGAGGTCTTAGTCATTGATAGCAATGAAGATCGAGTAAATGAATATATGAATATTGCGACTCATGCCGTGGTAGGAAATGCTCAAGATGAGATGACCTTACGTTCGCTAGGGATTCGCAATTTTGATCATGTGATTGTTGCAATTGGCGAAGATATTCAGGCGAGTATCTTGGTTACCTTAATGTTAAAAGAGATGGGCGTTCCCAATATTTTAGCAAAGGCTCAAAACGAATACCATGCACGCGTACTTGAGAAAATTGGAGCAGATAAGGTAGTCCATCCAGAACGAGATATGGGCGTACGTATTGCGCATAATCTTGTATCTAAAAATATTCTTGAATTTATTGAATTATCGGATGAGTTCTCATTGGCAGAAATCCGTGTGACGAATCCTAAGTTTTTCAATAAAACATTAATCGATTTGAACTTCCGTCAAAAGTACGGCTTGACGGTTGTAGCGATTCGTCGTGGGACTGGAAAAGTTGTGGTATCACCGGATGCTTCGGAAGTTGTAAGAGAATATGATAATTTACTCGTTATCGGAACAGCGGATGACGTAGACATGCTTGATGAAAAAATTAACAAATGATCTAAAAATAGATATGAGGTGTAGGCGAAGTGAAAGTTACAGTAACTCCAGAAGTCTTAGAATGGTTTAAAAAAGAAATAGTTATTGATTCGCACCAAGGAATTCGTTTTTTTGGTAAAGTTTATGGAAGTACGCAAGTGCATGAAGGTTTTTCAGTTGGAATGTCAGTCGATCAACCAGAACGTCCGTTGTATCAAACGACCATTGATGGTGTCCTCTTTTTTGTAGAGGAAAGTGACGATTGGTTCTTTCAAGGGTACAACATGCAAGTAAATTATAACGAGCAGTTAAAAGAGCCTGCATATTCTTTTTCTGAAATCAATGAGTCAAACGACTAGATAAATAAAGCACTTGAAATCAACTCTGACAATGAATTGATTTCAAGTGCTTTTTTTATTTTACTGGCGGTCGAGGGATTCTCGTAGCTAAGTTAAAGATAAAGAGACTTCCAATCGTTAAGAACGTATCCGCAGCGAAATTGGGGATGAAACTATTGACGATAACTGCGACTACCACAGGTAACGTACTCGCTAGTACAACAATTTTGAAGTTTTCTAAAAAAGTTTGACGTAGTCCACGAAAACGCCCAAAAAGATTCGCGAATAAGGTGGTAAATAATAATGAAAAACCTAGCGTAATAAATGAAGGATAGAGGGCTATGAGAAATATCAAAGGAAATAACCACCAAGGTAACTGGTTTTGATTAATGCTTGCTCGTAAAGCTTCTCCGGTTAATTGCTGAATTTGTGGGTTTGAATAAGGAATTTTTAATTGATTCGATCCTAAAATTGTAGTAATGTTTTCAGTAGCAGGAAGCGATACGATTAGTTGATCCTTTAAAAGTCCAACACTTAAAAAATTCCCGACTAGATCATTTGAAATGGCAGTGGCATCTCGTTTGCCCTCTGGATCAAAAGTGAAAATAATTGAATCAGTTTGATAAATAAAGCCTTCTTGCGATTTATCCACTGTTAATTGATTGTTTTGAATTGTAAAATCAGGGATTTTTTTGGCGATTTCTCTCCCATCTGTTTGAATCGCTGAGAAAATTTTCATAACTTGAAATGAAATAGGGATGGCGAAAATGAGACTAAGTAGAATTAAATGACCGACTATTTTACCGAAAGCTAATGTTTTAGCCGCTTTTAATTGATCAAATTGACGAAATGAAGCTTTTACTAATTGAATGTATGACATAATTGAACTCCTCAGTAGTTTACGTAATATGTTTCATTTTAACGGACGTTACGAAAGAAGACAAGGAAATCCAATTAAATATAATCTAAACGAGACGATAATGTGAAAATAGTGAAGAATAAGTAAGTCATTTTGTATTTAATGTTTGGAATACTGACGAAACTGGTTAATTTTTTTTACTTTACTTTTAAATCTGTTATAGGAATAGAAATGATAATAGCCAACAGTTTTTCTTGGTTACTTTCTGTTTTGTTTGCGTATGTAACGAATCGGATTTTCGTCTTTAAATCGAAGGCAATTGGTGGCAAACAAATAACGTTTGAGTTAGTTAAATTTGTCTTCTATCGTGGACTTTCATTTGTCCTCGATATGTTGAGCATGTTGTTATTGATCGAAATTTTGCACTTTCATGATTTCTATGCTAAATTAATAACGCAGGTTATCATTGTGGTTGCGAATTTTTTGTTTAGTAAGTGGTTAATTTTCAAAAACTAAGCATATGAATTGATGAATTCACATATCTTTGATAATCTAAAGATTGTAAATACAATTATTATTAGGAGGAATTTTTTATGACTTACCAATTACCTAAATTACCTTATGCATATGATGCGTTAGAGCCACATATCGATGTTGAAACAATGCACTTACACCATGAAAAACATCACAATGCTTATGTTACAAACTTAAACGTAGCAATTGAAAAACACCCTGAGTTAGGTGAAAAATCAATCGAAGAATTAATTTCTAATATGGATGCGATTCCTGAAGACATTCGCACAGCAGTTCGTAATAACGGTGGCGGTCACGCAAACCACACATTCTTCTGGAATATCATGGCACCAAATGCTGGTGGCGAGCCAGTGGGAGAACTAAAAGTAGCAATTGATGAAGCTTTTGGTAGCTTCACTGAATTTAAAGCATTATTCAAAACGGCAGCAACAACTCGTTTTGGTTCAGGTTGGGCTTGGTTATCATTAAAAGATGGTAAATTAGAAGTAACTTCTACTGCAAACCAAGATTCACCAATCATGGAAGGCGCAACACCAATCGTTGGCTTAGACGTTTGGGAACATGCTTACTACTTAAATTACAAAAACTTACGTCCAAACTACATTGATTCTTTCTGGAATCTAGTTGACTGGAATAAAGCAAACGAACTTTACTTAGCAGCAAAATAATCGATAACATCAAGCTTATCATCTCTCTAGAGGGATGATAAGCTTTTTTTGGTTGCTATTTGAAAAGATATTTGTTATCGTGATTGAAGTTAATAAAATGATAAATGAGGGAATACAAATGAGACGTATCATCACTTACGGTACCTTTGATTTATTACATTACGGGCACATCAATTTATTGCGTCGCGCAAAAGAGCAAGGCGATTATTTAATCGTCGCATTATCGACAGATGAATTTAATTGGAAAGAAAAACAAAAGAAATGTTATTTTTCATATGAAAAACGTAAGCAGTTGCTAGAAGCCATTCGCTATGTGGATTTGGTGATCCCTGAAGAAAGTTGGGAACAAAAAATATTCGATATTAATCAATATAATGTGGATGTTTTCGTTATGGGAAATGACTGGGAAGGACAGTTCGATTTTCTTAAAGAGAAAACATCATCTGACGTTGTTTATTTAGAGAGAACGCCTGAAATTTCTACTACGCAAATAAAAAAAGATTTAGAATCAATGGGCAATAAAATAATCGATTAATGACTAGTAAACTTACGAATTCAGCTATGGATATCAGTTTACTAGAAGGTACTCTCTCTTAAGTTTTTGTTACAATCTGACAACAAATTTAAAAAAACATTGTATCATTGGCGGAGTTGTGGGAAAATTCTTATAGTTATTTCAGAAGTGAAAGAGGTGTCACATGCGTACGTATCAAAAAGTAGTTGTATCTATATTGAGCGCAATGGTCGTTATGATAGCTATTGTAACAGGCTATGGGATGAAAGTTTTAAGCGATGCGAATAAAGCAGTCGATACCATTAGTCAGCAAGTCGATCGTGAAACTAAGAAAAGAGAAGTGGCTGTTAGTTTTGGTAATAAGGATCCTTTTTCCATATTACTTTTAGGAATTGATACTGGGGCTCTAGGTAGAAGTGATCACGGACGTTCTGACAGTATGATGGTTGTAACGGTAAATCCTGAGAAAAAACAGACGACGATTGTTAGTTTGGATCGTGATATATTATCAGATATGTTGGACGGCGTTACATTTGATAAATTAAATCATGCCTACGCTTATGGCGATGTTGAACTTGCGATGGATGTTGTGGAAAAGCTAGTTGATGTACCAATTGATCATTATGTCATGATGAATATGCAAGGATTAAGAGATTTAATCGATGCTGTTGGTGGGATTCAAGTGAATAATAAGATTGACTTTACACTTGAAAAGGTCCACGTACCTGCAGGTAAAATTACTTTAGACGGAAAAACTGGCCTAGCATATGCTAGAATGCGTAAAGAGGATCCAGAAGGTGATATTGGACGTCAACGTCGACAAAGAGAGGTTATTACAAAAATTGTTGATAAACTGCTCAGTTTAGATAGTGTAAGTAATTATCAGAAAATCTTAAAAGCTGTTGAGAAAAATTCACGCACCGATTTAGTTTGGAATGAAATGCTTGATATTGTGACGAATTATTATCCGGCGTTTGAAAATATCGAACAAGCTCAACTTGAAGGGCAAGGCGAACAGATTAACGGTATTTATTATCAAATACTTGGTGTGAATGAGTTATTAAAAGTCCAAAATTTACTCAAAGAACAATTAGAAATACCAACGAATGAGGAATTAGAAATCGATCCTCAGTTCGAATATTCATTTAATGGTTTTATCGGCAATCAGTTTTATGATGATCGGGATTATAGTAGTGTCGAAAGTGTCGAAGAGACATTTTATGCGCAATAACCTGAAAATAGTATAAATTATATTGAAAAGAGCGTCTCAGAAGAGATGTCTCTTTTTTTTAATTATCCACAAAGTTCGACTGGAAATAAAGTTTCACAAGGTTTAGTATTTATTTTTTTTATAAACGTTGAATAATGAGCCTTTTATATCGTTGTTAAGAAGGATGTAATTTAATTGTGAAACAATTATAAGCATTTAAATTTTTGTTAAAGGGTGCCAAACAAGTCGAATCTTTGGTAAAATAGATAAGATATGATGTAAGGAAGGAATTAGTCACATGCAAAAATTCAAAAAGATATTTTCTGAAGGTATGCCAGAGGAAAATCACAAGAAAAATAAACAGAAGTCACACATTCCTTTTCGACTCAACCTTTTATTTTTCATAGTATTTGCTTTATTTGTCGCTTTGATTGTTCAATTAGGTTATTTACAAATTATAAACGGTGAGAGTTTACAAGAACGAATAGAAGCTTCTTCTATCAGGAAAGTTGAAACAAGTACCCCACGAGGGATGATCTATGATGCTGAAGGAAAACCGCTTGTTCAAAATCATGCCAATCCAGCAATTACTTATACGAGAGGATTAAATGTAACGGCTGATGAACTATTAAAAGTTGCAGAAACACTCGTACCACTGATTGAGATTGAAATTGATGATAAATTAACCGAACGAGATTTAAAGGATACTTGGTTAGCGAATAAAGACAATTTAGAAGTCGCTCGTGAAAGACTACCAAAGAAAAATGTAGATAATGAATATCAAGCTTTAGTTGATGCGGTCACGTCAGAAGAGATTGTTTTTGATGAGGAGCAACTGAAAGTGGCAACTGTCTTTAAACAGTTAAACAGTGCTCAGGAGTTGACTACGGTCTTTGTAAAAAATTCTAACGTCACAAATGAAGAATTGGCCATTGTGTCAGAACACAGCAAAGAGTTACCAGGTATCTCAACAGGCACGGATTGGTCGCGAGAGGTTCTTGCAGAAAATGACTCTCTTCGCAGCATAATCGGTAAAGTGTCGACAGAAAAACAAGGATTGCCAGCAGAATTAACGGATGAATATTTAGCGAAGGGTTATGCTCGTAATGATCGTGTTGGAACAAGCTTTTTAGAAAAACAATATGAAGAAGTTTTACAAGGAACAAAGTCTCAACGTGAAATCACGATTAATCATGAGGGGGAAATTCAAAGCCAAAAAGAAATTTTCTCGGGCGAAAAAGGCGACAATCTTGTCTTGACGCTCAATTCAGAATTTCAAAGTAAAGTCGATAACATTTTGAGAACAAACTATCAGCAATTAGTTGATGCTAATTATGCGACTTATTCCCCAGGAGCTTATGTAGTCGTGTTAGATACGAATACTGGTGGGGTCTTGGCAATGTCAGGCTATTACCATGAGATTCATTCGAAAGAATTACAAGAAGATACAATTGGTGTGTATAAGAAATCATTTGTTCCAGGGTCTGTTGTCAAGGCTGCGACTTTAACGGCTGGTTGGCAAAATGGTGTACTTTCTGGAAATGAAGTAATCTACGATCAACCGATTTATTTAGAAGGTTCGCAGATCAAAGCTTCGATCTTTAACCCAACCGGTAACAATAACCAAAATCTTTCTGCAAGACAGTCACTGGAAGTTTCTTCCAACTCATATATGATTCAAATTGCCTTGAGATTACTCGGAATTCAATATCAAGGTAATAGGATTTCTGTTCCAAGTGTGCCAAATCAAGCCAAAGCCTATGAACAACTACGAAAAGCGATGGCTCAATATGGAATGGGAACGGAAACGGGTATTGATTTACCTGATGAAGAAACAGGTATCCAAACACCCGTTACATACTTGTCAGATGCGAATCGCGATGGAGGGAAAATCTTAGACTTATCCTTTGGTCAATTTGATACCTATACACCAATGCAATTAGCGCAATATGTCGCAACGGTTGCCAATGATGGGGTTCGTTTACAACCTCACTTAGTTGAAGGAATCTACGGTAACAGCGAAGATGGTGGACTTGGTCAAGTCAAACAAGTTATTGAGCCGAAAGTATTAAACGAAGTGGATCTTTCTGCAGAGGAGTTGGCGATTATCCAACAAGGATTTCGCGATGTTGTAACAGGTTCTCATCCCTATACAACAGGGACGCGTTTACGTAATAGTAAAATAGAAATTGCGGCTAAAACCGGTACAGCCGAAGTTCTTGTGGTTGATGAGGGACGTACAATTGATGTCGAAAACTCCAATGTGGTGGCTTATGGCCCGGCGTCTGATCCTAAGGTAGCTGTTGCTGTCGTGATTCCTCAATTACAAGGATTGAATCGACCTGCGGCTCATTTAGAGATTACAAACCAAATTATGGATGCCTACTATGAGATGTTTATTAAGAAGTAATCAAGAAAAGTTTGTTTTACGAAAATAGGGGGAATATTGTTGAAAGAATTAAAGGTTACGGAGTTATCAAAAACATATGGAGATAAAGATATTTTTAACGAGATTTCCTTTTTGATTCATACACACGATCGAATCGGATTGATCGGTGTCAACGGTACAGGTAAGACGAGCTTACTCTCAATCCTTTCAGGAAAAGAAAAAGGCGATGGCGATCGTCAAAGTGTTTTCTATCCAAGGGATTATCGCGTAGGTTACTTATCACAAGCAACCGATTTAGCGGAAGAATTAACGGTCTTAGAAGCAGTCTTTCAAGGTGAGAGCGAACAACTAAAAGCAGTCAAACGTTATGAGGCAGCTCTAATGATTTTGGAACAAGACGGAGAAAATATTGAGGCTCAAAAAGAATTTCAATTAGCACAAGATGCAATGACAGAAAAAGATGCTTGGATGACCGATACCAATGCAAAAATTATTTTACAGAAGTTAGGAATCCAAGAGTTAAATAAAAAAATTAAAGAATTGTCGGGTGGTCAAAAAAAACGCGTAGGGCTTGCGCAAGTTTTGATTGATGAACCAGATTTACTCTTATTAGATGAACCAACAAACCATCTAGATTATCAAACAATTGAATGGTTAGAAGACTACTTGAGGCAGTACCGTGGCTCTTTAGTGATGGTGACGCATGACCGTTACTTCCTTGATCGGGTGACGAATCGAATTTTTGAATTGTCATATGGCCAATTACACGAGTACAAAGGTAACTATGGGACTTATTTACTAGAAAAATCTGAACGTGATCGTGTAGAAGGCGAGCAAGAAGAAAAAAGAAAACAATTATACAAACAAGAATTATCCTGGATGCGTGCCGGAGCAAAGGCTCGAACGACGAAACAACAGGCGCGAATCAATCGATTTGAAGATTTAAAGGATAATTTGTATCAAGTCAAACATTCAGAAGATATCGAAATTGACATTGCGACTCAACGCCTAGGTAAAAAAGTCTTCGAATTAAAAGATGCTAGTTACAAAATTGGCGGTAAAACTATTTTAGAACATTTTGATTTACTGATTCAATCGCGTGAACGTTTAGGAATCACAGGGGCGAACGGCGCAGGGAAATCGACCTTACTGAATCTCCTGGCAGGACGTCTAGAGTTAGACACAGGTATGTTATCTGTTGGCGAGACGGTTCGATTGGCTTATTATACGCAAGAAAATGAAGCAATGGATAATGATAAACGTATGATTGCGTACTTACAAGAAGCGGCAGAAGCGGTGACCCGACAAGACGGAACCCAAATGAGTGTGGCAGAGTTATTGGAACGTTTCTTGTTCCCACGACATGTCCATGGGACAAAATTGGGTAAACTATCAGGTGGAGAAAAACGTCGCTTGTATTTATTGAAATTACTCGTTGCCCAACCCAACGTTTTATTACTAGATGAGCCAACAAATGATCTAGATATTGATACATTAACGATTCTAGAAGATTACTTGCAAAGTTTTCCTGGAGCAATTATCACTGTTTCTCATGATCGCTATTTCTTAGATAAAGTGGCTGAAAAACTATTAGTTTTTGAAGGCGATGCGCAAATCCAACCTTATTTCGGATCAATTAATGATTATTTATTGGAAGATAGAATAACCGAAACTAGTCAGAGTGAACCGGTCAAAGTAGATGCAGACATCACACCGATTCAAAAAGAAAAGAAGAAATTGAGTTATATGGAACAAAGAGAATGGGAAACGATTGAAGATAAAATTGGTTCTTTGGAAGAGGCAATTGAACAATTGACCCAGGAAATGAATAATCAAGGATCAGATTTTACAAAATTGCAAAAAATTCAACAAGAAATTACAGAAAAAGAAACCATGTTGGAAGAGAAAATGAATCGTTGGGAATACTTAAGTGAGTGGGCCGACTAAAGAAGGGTGAAAAAGATGGAACAAGCTTATTTATCATTAGGTCAAAAGATTTTATCGGAAGGCAATTTCAAAGAAGACCGTACAGGAACAGGAACTAAGAGTTTGTTTGGTTACCAAATGCGCTTTAATTTACAAGAAGGTTTCCCTTTATTAACGACGAAAAGAGTCCCTTTTGGTCTAATTAAGAGTGAATTATTGTGGTTCATAAAAGGTGACACAAATATTCGTTACCTTTTACAAAATAACAACCATATCTGGGATGAGTGGGCATTTGAACGCTATGTGAAAAGTTCGGATTATCAAGGACCAGATATGACTAATTTTGGGCAACGAGCACTGATTGATGCAGATTTTAATGAAAGTTACCAAAAAGAGCTAGCGAATTTTTGTCAATTGATTTTGACGGATGAAATTTTTGCACAAAAACATGGTGATTTAGGAAAAGTTTATGGTTATCAGTGGCGTCACTGGGAGACTGCTAAAGGCGAGTGGATTGATCAACTAACAGACGTCATTGAAATGATTAAAACAAATCCTGATTCTCGTCGTTTAATTGTTTCAGCTTGGAACCCAGAAGATGTGCCGAGTATGGCACTGCCACCGTGTCACACAATGTTCCAGTTTTATGTGCATGATGGAAGACTCAGTTGCCAACTTTATCAACGTAGTGCAGATGTTTTCCTAGGTGTGCCGTTTAATATTGCAAGTTATGCGTTATTGACACACTTAATTGCGCATGAAACCAACTTAGAAGTGGGTGAATTCGTTCATACGCTAGGAGATGCCCATTTATATATGAATCATCTAGAGCAAATGCAAGAACAGTTAACACGTGAGATTCGTCAAGCGCCTAAACTCGTTTTGAACAGTAAGAAGCAATCTGTTTTTGATTTTGAGATGGATGATATTCAGTTAGAAGGGTATGAACCGCACCCGGCGATTAAGGCACCGATTGCGGTTTAATAAGGAGGAGTCATTAATGTTAGCAGCAGTTTGGGCACAAGATCAAAACGGTCTAATTGGTAAAAATCAAACATTACCATGGCACTTACCGAATGATTTGAAATATTTTAAAAAAATGACTGTAGGTAAAACAATTGTTATGGGGCGTAAGACGTTTGAAGGAATGGGGAGTCGCCCATTACCAAATCGTCAAACGATTATTTTAACACGCAATGTGAATTATCATCATCCAGGTGTAAAAGTTATGCACTCGGTAGAAGAAATTTTAGCGCTGTCTAAACAACAAGAAGAACCACTGATGATTGTTGGTGGTTCAACGGTTTATTCCGATTTCTTACCTTATGTTGATTGCCTGTATCGAACGGTGATCGAGGAAACGTTTGAAGGAGATGCCTATTTTCCAACTATTAACTGGGACGATTGGCAGTTGGTGGAGCGAACGGATGGCTTAGTTGATGAAAAAAACAAATACGCCCATCGCTTTGAAACGTATGAGCGCAAATAGTGGAAAAGGAACTAGTACAATTTTTGTTTTGTACTAGTTCCTTTTTCATTATTAAGTATTCATTCAGTTTTTTTTGTTTTGTTATCAGAATATTTTTTTGTAAAATAAACAGGTCTATTCTTTACTTCTTTAAAAATTTTACCTACATATTCACCAATAATACTTAAAAATAGAAATTGAAAACCACTTGATAGCAATATTAAAATAACAATAGTTGGGTAGCCCTGTACATCATTTCCCCAAAAAAGAGCTGATATAAAAGTATACAGCATATAGGAGAAGCCAATAAAAGACAATATAAATCCAGTGTAGAAAGAAAATCTTAATGGGATATTCGAGTTGGAAATAATACCATCTACGGCTAAGGTTACAAGATTTTTAAGACGCCATTTTGTTTCTCCGGCGAACCTTTCATTAGCTTCGAATTCGATTTCTTTTTTGTCAAAACCTATCCACATGTATAATCCTTTTGTGTAACGTTGAGATTCTCTGATGCGTACAATGCTGTCAACACATACGCGATCCAATAGTCTAAAATCACCAACGTTAGGTAAAACGGGTTCCTCAGAAAGCATTCCGAGAATACGATAATAGATATTTGAAATCTTTTTTTTGATAAAACCTTCTCCGTGTCGTGTAACCCGCTTTCCATAAACATCATGGAAGCCATTTTCCCATTCATGAATCATTTTGGGGATTACTTCAGGAGGATGTTGTAAGTCGGAATCCATAATAATTACAGCATCTCCTTTTGCGTAATCCATCCCAGCTAGCATCGCGATTTCTTTTCCATAGTTTCTGGACAAATCTACATATTTTACTCGAGTATCAAGAAGTTGTAGTTTAATAACCTCCTCAAGGGAGTAATCTGTACTACCATCATTTATGAAGAGAAATTCAAATGTATATTTACTATCTAGTGATTTAATTACATCATTCACCTGATCGTAAAAATGAGGGATATTTTCTTGTTCATTATACATGGGTGTAAGTATTGTAATTTTTTTCATAAAAAAACTCCTAATTATTTATCTTTTTAATCGAGAACTTGCTTTATATTCAGTAATGTTAAATTTAACTTCTTTTGGGATGTTATGGTACATTTTTTGTCTATTACTTTGTACGCTACCGTCAAGAGGGGTCAGATCATGTCCTAAAAATTCATACGGCAATCTTTCGAAAACAACTTCAGTCATACCGTTAGAGACATCGTTTTTTAATGCAGTGATTCTTTTATTTTCTGCTATTTTATTTGTTAAGTGCAGACTGATAAAAACAATAGATAAAGTGATTGTTAATAGACTAATAATTTTACTTGAAGGCATAGGGATACGGGCACTACTTAATAATTCAAAGAGACAGAGAACGAGTAATACATAAGAGGTCAAAATATTTCTGGGTCCAAATGGAGTTAAAACTAAAAAAGGACCAAGTAAAATAACTGCTGAAAATAAATAAAAATAGAAAATAGACTTACTCTTGCTGGTTATTTCGGAAGATTTAAAAACAGTGAAAATAAGTGTAAACAAAAATACGAGGATAAAAATAAGTTCTACAGCTAAGGTTAAGATACTCTGAGTAGGATAAGAAATATTAAAGAGATATCTTATTGCGAAATAAGTTGCAATAGGAATAGGTAAGAAAGCGAGAAATCCTTTTTTATTATTCAAGAAGTAAATTACTATCGAAAATGCGACAAGTAGTAAAGCATTTTCTTTAACAAATAACTCAGACCAGGATGTTAATAAAGTGCTTGTAAAATTATTGATATTAACATTTGAGATTCCTCTCATATTGTCTTGTGCATGGTAAGCTGTATTCATAAACATGAGTATAAGACCTAATCCAGATCCAACTAACCATGCAAGACAGCTAATAATCTTTTCTTTATTTCTAAGAGCAATGATTAAACCAATGGCTGCAAGTAGGACGTTAGCAATAGAGACATTTTCAACAAAAAACTGGCTAACAAAAGCTGAAATAGAAATTAGTATAGTAGAAGTAAGATTGGATTCACATTTTATTACTAAATAAAAAACTAATAAAATGAAAAACGTTGATACATTATAGTTTGCAAACCCTGCAAGCCAACCAAATGTTTGTTTATAAATATCAATGGGTATTAAGAGAAGTGCCAGGAAGTAATATCTAGGTAAGAATTTTTTATCAAGTAATTTATAACTCAAAAAAATTATTCCAGTGTTAATCCCTGCATAGAAGAATAAACGAAGGAACATATTTCTTGTTATTATCATTTCTATTATATTGCCTATATATCTACCATTGTAATTGTCGAAACCTGTTTGTAACCGCTGAATACCTATCTCTCCTCCCCAGGCCCAATCATCTCCTGAGTGGATAAGAAGACGTCCGATGATGAGATATACGGAAAAAATTAAGAGTAATTCAATTACTAAATTAAGTGATTTATTATTATTTTTGATCATTGTACAGCTCCATTCAGTTAAAGTTTTTGACTTTATTGTAACATTTTTCTCTATAGGTGTCATTAAACTATTAAAACAATGAGATCAATACAATAAAAGGGGACTTGTAAAGAAGTGAAAAAATGTTTAAACTAGTATTAGTTTTAGGAAAAATAGAAAGTAGTGAAGTTATGTTTGCTTTAAAAAACTCTAAATACTATGAAATCGTGAGTTATTTGTTAATTGGGGTTCTAACGACTGTTGTTTATTTTATTGTAAGATTTTCAGTTTTTTCTTTGACTGAAGCAGGGATTATTTCCGTTATTGTAGCGCAAATTGCAGCGATTCTCTTTGCATTTGTTACCAATAAGGTGATTGTTTTTAAAAATAAGGCTCAATCTATACGAGAATTTTTTGTTCAATTTGTGACTTTTTGCTTGGCTCGAGGATTCGTTTTTATGTTAGATATTGGGATTACGTTAGTAACAGTAGAATTATACAGTGACTTTTTTATAACTATACTGAGGTTAAATGAAATCAATTTTGGGAAAGGTCTGTTTTCTTGGTCAGTATTATCTAATTATATCGGTAATGCTGTAAATTTAAATGCTTTTATTTTTGCACTGATAACTCAAGTGTTGGCGATAATTATTAATTATATACTAAGTAAATACTTTGTTTTTAAAAAAAAGTAGTACATTATGCAGGGGTAATACATAAAAATCATATTGGAAATAGTCTTGTTGATAATAAAAAGTCGGTAGTCTACAATTTCTTTCGAAAGGTAGACTACCGATTTTTTGTATTGATTTCTTTCTACAATACCAATTGTTGATTGATTAATACTGTAATTACGATAGTAGTTTTTTTATGAACTGATTAACTTCACGTGACACAAGTTGATTGAAATTCAAATAAGATTTGATTTATATATCCAAAAAATAATCTATGAAATCTCTTCTAAAAATAGTGAGCTTATCGGGAATAATAAGTCTCTGTCCAGGTGCTTTTTTACTATGTATAAAACAAGATAGAAAAATAAATTAAGCCGGCACCAAGCATCACGAAAAGATGCCAAACGACGTGCATATATGGTACTTTTTTTAGCCCATAAAATAACGCACCGACAGTGTATGCAACCCCTCCGCTTGCGAGTAGGAAAGTCCCCCAAAACCCAAGGGCTTGCGTTAACGGGTAAAATGTCAGTAGGCAAAGCCAACCCATAACAATATAGATGCGAGTTGAGATTTTGTCGCCTTCTTTTTTCCGGTGTAAAGTTAATGATTTATAGATAACCCCACCGACTGCTAGCGTCCAAATCAAGCCGAAAAGTGTCCAACCAACCCAGCCTCGCAGACTAATAAAACAAAAAGGTGTATAGCTACCTGCAATGAGTAAGAAAATCGAACTATGATCAAAAACTTGGAATACTTTTTTAGCTTTAGTAAACATCAGGCTATGAAAAAGTGTCGAGAATAAAAAAAGTAAGATCATCGTTGAACCGTAAATTGCATAGGAAACAATATGCATCGGATCACCTAAGCGTGCGCCTTTAACAAGTAAAATAACTAGTCCTGCAATACTCAAACCAAAAGCGATACCGTGTGTAACGGCATTTAAGACCTCATTAATAATTAAGTAGCTTCGATTTGTTTTCATAAATTCCATAAAACCACCTCAACTTAGATTAATTGATGAAAAATTGAATATTTTTTGTTATACTAATGAATAGAATATCCAAATCTATTTTAACACGAATCTAAACTGTTTTAAAAGAAAGAGTGAATAAAGAATGAGAAAACTTAAAATCGTGACGGATTCATCTTGTACAATGGATCCTAAATTAATTAATCAGCTGGAGATTAATGTTGTACCCCTATCGGTGATGATTAATGATACTATTTATACAGATGATGAAACACTAGGGGCAGAGAAATTTATGACCCTAATGGCTTCAGCGAAAGATTTGCCAAAAACTAGTCAGCCACCGATTGGCAAATTTGCAGAACTTTATGATGAACTGGGTGAAGATGGTAGCGACGTGTTATCAATTCATATGACAAAAGCGTTAAGTGGTACAGTAGAAGCTGCGAGACAAGCAAGTCAATTATCAAAGACACATGTCGTTGTGATTGATTCTGATACGACGGATCAAGCCTTATCTTTTGCAGTCATTAAGGCAGCCGAATTAGCACAAGCCGGTCAAAGCTTAGAAGAGGTCTTACCGGTTGTTGAAAATATCTTGGCTCACACGAAGTTATATATTGGTCTATCTTCGCTCGAAAATTTAGTTAAAGGTGGCCGAATTAGTCGTGCACAAGGCATGTTGTCAAGTTTCTTAAATATGCGTGTTGTAATGGAACTAAAGAATGCTGAGTTGGTTCCGTTAATCAAAGGGCGGGGAAACAAAACTTTTTCTAAGTGGTTTGAAGGGTTTAAAGAAGAATTAAATCAGACTCCAAATCTTAAACAAGTCGCAATATCTTATGCTGGAGATGCTGAACCATGGCAAAAATATGCAGATGTACTTCGAGAAGCTTTCCCACAAGTGAATGTAACAATCTTTCATACAACACCAGTGATTGCGACTCATACAGGCAGTGGAGCATTTGCAATGATGTACTATTCTGAATAATAAACTAGCTGTGACCAATTGATTGTCGCAGCTCTTTTTTTCAAACTTTTTAATAAAAAGCTAAAATTATGACTGATAAGTCTTATTTAAGCGGATAATCCTTCATAATCTGTTAAAATAACAATAAAAACAACAGAAAGGCGGGAGGAAAATGAATTTTAATCGGTTATTGAAAACAGTCTTC
The DNA here is from genome assembly GCF_014635985.1 of Enterococcus alcedinis. Classification (GTDB taxonomy): domain Bacteria; phylum Bacillota; class Bacilli; order Lactobacillales; family Enterococcaceae; genus Enterococcus_I; species Enterococcus_I alcedinis. The sequence goes on from NZ_BMDT01000001.1 coordinate 177,494, forward strand.
CTAACAGGATTGTTAATCTTGCTTAGTTTTTCATTTTTTAATGTGCTTATCCCGACAGCTACTTCACGTTTGGATATGAAGCCAAAAGAAATAATAAGCCCACAAAAACAAAGGATTCAACTTGTTGCGGTTGGTGATTCACTCACGCAAGGAGTAGGCGATGAAACGAATAAAGGTGGATTTGTCCCTTTACTCGCCAATAGCTTGGAAACAAAATTTCCAGTCAATCCTGTTGAAATCGAAAATTTTGGTGTTTCGGGTAATCGTAGTCCACAGATTTTAAAACGTGTTAAATCGGATGAAAAATTGCAGAAAAATTTAGAAACAGCTGATATTATTACGTTAACGGTGGGTGGAAATGACTTAATGCGCGTCATTCAAAATAATATTCTAGGTTTGTCTGTGGATACATTTAAAAAACCTGGTGAAAAATATCAAAAAAACTTGCAAGAATTATTGGATGAGATTCGAACGTACAATTCGAAAGCCCCCATTTATGTTTTAGGAATTTATAATCCATTTTATATTTATTTTCCAGAAATCACTGAAATGCAAGAGATTGTCAATAATTGGAATCGTTTGACAGAATCGGTTGTTGATCAAGAAGATCAGACGTATTTCGTACCGATTAATGATTTGATTTATCAAGGGATTTTTGATACGAACGATGCGACTGTTGAAGAAGAGGTAGATGCTTCAACGCTAAATGATTTACGTAATAACGCGCTTTATGAAGAAGATAAATTTCATCCCAATTTTAACGGGTATCAATTAATTTCTATGGCATTTTTAGAAAAAATAACAGAAACATCGGATGACTGGTTGACGGAGGTAGAAAGAGATGAGTAATGAGTCGCAAGAAAAAAAAGTTAAAAAGATTAACTGGCGCAAAATAAATGGTTGGAAAATCGCCTTTATTGTCTTATTCAGCCTTCTAATGGGGAGTAGTTTAGTTATCGTGAATCGTATGACTCAAGAACGAGAAGATCTTTCAACTCTTGCTAAAAATGAACTTGCATTAGCAGGGGAACCTTTATTGGATATTCGAAGTCAAAAAGCACAAATTAATAAAATTGTGTCGGTTTACCTAGAAGATTTACAAAAGGATAGTAAAAAAGGGCAAGATCAAAATTATCAATTTATTTTGAAAAATGAAGCATTGATTTCAGGGGAATTCGATTTATTAGGCTTTCCCTTGCGATTTTATTTATACTTGAATCCATTTGTGATGGATGATGGGAATGTTCAATTGAAGGCTAAAAGTCTATCGGTAGGTGCATTAAATCTACCAATCGCTCAGGTCTTAAGGATGATTGCTAAAGCACCTCAAATACCAAAGTGGGTAGAAGTTGATCCGAAGTCGGAAGTCATCGTTTTACGATTAGATCAATTTCAATTATCGAATGGTCTTTATTTACGAGCTAAAAAAATTAATTTAGTTGAAGATGAAATTGAATTTAGCATTTACTTGGCAGAAAAATCAACTTCAGCTGAAAAAAGTAAGGAGTAGAAGAAAATGGAACGAGCAATTTTTGCAGGTGGGTGTTTTTGGTGTATGGTTCAACCGTTTGATACCCAACCTGGCATTTATAGTGTGACATCAGGTTATACTGGTGGACATACAGTTAATCCTACGTATGAGGAAGTATGTACGAAAGAAACGGGACATACTGAAGCGATTGAAATTATTTTCGATGAGAATGTGATCTCTTATCCAGAATTATTAGCGATTTATTGGCAACAAACCGATCCAACAGACGCTTTCGGTCAATTCCAAGATCGAGGGGATAGTTACCGCCCAGTCATCTATTATTTATCGGAAGAACAAAAGGAACAGGCGGAAATCAGTAAGCAAGCACTTGCTGAAAGTGGACGTTTTGATCAACCAATCGTTACAACGATTGAAGCAGCACATCCATTTTATCCAGCTGAAATGTATCATCAGGATTATTATAAAAAAAACCCAGAGAATTATGCTAGAAACCATGCACTACGAGCAGCATTTTTAGCGGGGAAATGGTGAGTAATGAGAAAAACTTTTTATCAATATTTAATGACTTTAAAAGATACAAAAATTCCAACGGAAACAAGTCAACTGGCTGAAGCAGCGAGTCGTGACTTGCAATTTCCCAAACAAAGCGAAGATTATCACGAAATTTCAGATTATTTAGAGTTAAATACAGATTATTTAGAAAACTTAACATTATTTGACCAACTTTGGGAAGTTTATCTCGAAGAAAACAACTAATAATTAAAAAAGGGGGGATTTTTTTAATGAATAAACACTCGGTTCCGTTTCATCGTTACCTCATTTCCTTAGTTTGTGTGGCTATTATTAGTGCGGGCGTTGTTCATTCGTGGATGACCCGATCGGTTTTATCTGACTCGGCATCAAACCAAGCCGATGAGTTGGTGAAAATTCATGAGTTATATCAAACCATCCAGCAAGATTATTATGAAGAGGTCGATCCAAATGCTTTAATTGAAGGGGCTTTGCAAGGAATGACGGCGGCTTTAGATGATCCTTATACAACGTATCTAAAGGAAGAGGAATCGACGGAATTAAATGAGATGCTTTCCGGTCAATTTGAGGGAATTGGTGCGACACTATCGGTAAAAGAAGGGGAACCTGAAATTGTTGAAGAGCCTAAAGAAAACAGTCCAGCTGCCAAAAGTGGGTTGAAGCAAGGGGATCGTATTATTAAAGTGGATGGCAAGGAAACAAAAGATCAAGATCTAACGCTTGTTGTCGATCAAATTCGTGGTGAAAAAGGCTCAACGGTTTTATTAACGATTCAACGAGAGGAGCAAATATTTGACGTTGAAGTCGTACGTGATACGATTGCTGTCGAATCATTGGCTTTTCAAATTGATCAAGAGAATCCAACGATTGGTAAAATCCAAATTTTTAGCTTTAATAGTACCACCGCTAGTGAATTGAAAGGTGCGATTACGGGCTTACGTGATCAAGGTGCAAAATCTTTCGTATTGGATGTTCGTCAAAATCCAGGCGGTTATTTAGATCAAGTTGAAATCATGGCAAGTATGTTTTTAGAAGATGGCCAAACGATTGTCAAATTTGGTTTGAAAGATGAAATAATCGGTGAAACAAAAGCGTCAAAACTACTAGATGATGGCTTTAAAGTCACTGAACCAGTCATCGTATTAGTCGATGGGCAAAGTGCTTCCGCTTCTGAAATCTTAGCGGCTGCCTTAAATGAGTCGGCAGGTATTACGACTGTTGGACAGACAACTTTCGGTAAAGGAACCGTTCAAGGAATGAATCATTTTTCAGATCAAAGTGAATTGAAAATGACCGTACAAAAATGGCTGACACCAAATGGTCAATGGATTGATAAAAAAGGGTTAAAGCCAACGTATGAGATCCCTTATCCAGCTTATTTTGATTATCCATCGTTAAGTACTTCGGTTGGTTTAAAAATAACCGATGAATCCGAAGCAGTAGGCCATTTGAATGAGTTTCTAACGCTCCTAGGCTATTTGAGCGTGCCAAGTAATAAGGTGTTTACGGAAGATACCAAACAAGCGTTAATGGACTTTCAAGAGGAAAATGAATTACCTGTGAGTGGGGAATTAGATACTGAGACAGCCTTTGCAATTGAATTTCGTTTGATTGAGCAAGAAAAAGAGACGGATGAAATGTATGAGAAGGCAGTCGAATTATTAATGCAAAACGAATAAACGAGAAGGATGAATTCAATGAAATTAAAAAACGCAATTGAATGGTTTTGGCTAATTGTAAAATATACATTAGTAGGGCTGAGTATTGCACTCGTTATTCGAGGTTTTTTGTTTATTCCAGTGCCGGTAGAAGGGAATTCGATGCAAAATACTTTGACGCAAGGCGATTTTGTATTAATGGAAAAGTTTACCGATATTGAGCGTTTTGACGTAATTGTTTTTCAGATGGCAGATGGAACGACCTATATCAAACGAGTGATTGGAATGCCAGGAGATACGGTTAGTTATCGAGGGGATCAATTATTTATTAATGATCAACTAATTGAGGAACCTTTTTTAGCTGAAAATCTGGCACACGATGAAGAGCGGATTCCGTACACAAACGACTTTGAATTTGAAGAGTTAATGGGTGTGAAAAAATTAGGAAAAGGCAGCTACTTTGTTTTGGGTGATAATCGCCGAATGTCCAAGGATAGTCGTTCGTTTGGGGCAATTTCAGAAGAAAACATATTAGGTAAAGCTCGTATTGTTTATTATCCATTCAAACGGATACATCTAGTCTAAAAGTAAAAGGTAGCTTCTCTTTTGAAGTTACCTTTTGTTTTTTTAGAAAAAGGACACACCAAAGAAGCAGTCCTTTGAAAATTATGTTACAATATGAGGCGATGTAAAATGACTAAATGAGAAATATATTATGAAAGTAGGAACATTTAATGACCATCCAATGGTTTCCAGGGCATATGGCGAAAGCTCGCCGAGAAATAAGTGAGAAGTTGAAATTTGTTGATATTATATTTGAGGTAGTTGATGCACGCTTACCGATTTCATCACGTAACCCAATGTTAGATAAATTGTTACAACAAAAACCACGTCTGGTGCTCATTAACAAATCAGATTTAGCAGATGCCAAACAGACAAAGTTATGGGAACAATATTTTGTAAAGCAAGGAGCTTTCACGTTAGCAATTAATGCCCATGAAAATAAATGTGTCAAAGAGATTATTAGTAAAGCTAAAGAGGCGCTAAAAGCTAAAATTGAACGCGATAAAAATCGTGGCTTGAAACCGCGAGCGATTCGTGCGATTGTTATTGGAATTCCTAACGTCGGAAAATCAACATTGATGAATCGATTAGTAGGAAAGAAAATTGCACAAACAGGCAACAAACCAGGTGTAACTAAAGGACAACAATGGTTAAAATCAGGTAAAGATTTAGAATTATTAGACACTCCAGGGATTTTATGGCCTCGTTTTGAAAATCAAGAAATTGGTCGAAAGTTGGCTTTAACTGGTGCAATTAAAGATCAATTGCTACATCTAGATGATATCGCAATCTATGGATTAGCTTTCTTCGCTCGTTATTATCCGACAGAAGTAATGAGACGCTATGGTTTGACAAAAGAAGATCTGACCTTACCGGGTCCAGAATTATTGATTCTAATTACCAAAAAATTAGGTTATGGTGAAGAATTTGACCGTGGGAGCGAGCGTGTCATTTATGATATTCGCCAAGGGCGATTAGGTACTTATACGTTAGATCGCGCAGATGAAATGAGTGTTGAAGATGGACAAGCCTGAATCAATTGCTCAAATCAAAGTTCGCTTGGCAGAAATACTGGATGAGAAACATCCTTATGTCAAATCTTTGCGCCAAGATACACGTCAAGGTGTGCAAAAATTATTGCAACAGTTTGACAAAAAAATAGCGAAAGCGCAGCAGCTAGTGAATAAATACCAAGAAATGCACTCTTTTGAAGAAGTGGCATTAAATAATGGCTATCGCTTAATTGCGGGGATTGATGAGGTCGGTCGCGGTCCGCTAGCAGGGCCAGTTGTAGCTGCTGCAGTTATTTTAGCTCCTGACACGGTTATTTTAGGTTTGAATGACTCAAAGCAATTGAGTGCTCAAAATCGTGAAAATTTAGTCAAAGAAATTGAAGAAAAAGCTTTGGCAATTGGAATAGGGGTCATTGAACCTGCGGAAATTGATCGAATAAATATTTATCAAGCAAGCAAACAAGCGATGATCGTAGCAGTTGAAAAATTAAGTGTAACACCCGATTATTTACTAATTGATGCGATGAATTTAACATTAGCTATCCCTCAAGAAAAGATTATTAAAGGGGATGCTCGTTCGGTTTCAATTGCAGCAGCTAGTATCATTGCTAAAGTTTATCGCGATGATTTGATGGCTGAGTATGATCAAAAATATCCTGGTTATGGTTTCACAAATAATGCAGGTTATGGTACAAAAGAACACTTAAATGCATTAGAAAAACAAGGGATTACGCCGATTCATCGTCGCAGTTTTTCACCGGTAGCAAATTATGTATAAACTTTAAAATAGCGACTCACTTTTTGCGAATTTATAGTCAAATAGACGCAGAAAGAGGGTCGTTTTTTTGGATAAAAATAGCGATATGGAAGACTTATTATTGAAATTAGTATACTGTGAAGGCTTAAGTATTGTAGGGAAATGGAAAGTTTTAAAGGTGGCGTTAAAGCTAGAATATACGAAATTTTCAGTGGAAGAGCTTGTTAAAATAACGAATTATCAAGGAAAAAAAGGAATCTTACAAACGAGCTGGCAAGGGTTACAGTTAGAGGAACTTAAGGAGAAATTATCGAATCAAAAAGCGCTATCTTTTTACTCGTCAGACTATCCTGAGTCTTTAAAAAATAGTCATTATCCACCACTTTTTTTATTTTATGAAGGAAATATCAATTGGTTAAATTATCCCTCGCTTGCAATCGTAGGTGCAAGAGATGCCACGCGATATGCCAATCAAGTGTTGCAACGTATTGTTCCGCGCTTAGTTGAAAAAAATCAAGTGATTGTTAGTGGGTTAGCCAAAGGAGTGGATCGCTTTAGCCACGAATTAGCTCTTCGTTCAGGAGGGAAAACAATTGGTGTGATCGGTTGCGGATTAGATATTTGTTATCCGCGAGAGGTCAGTGATTTATTTTTGGAAATGAAGCAAAATCATTTAGTTCTAAGTGAATACCCTTTAAATACTCCAATCAAACGTCACCATTTTCCGATGCGCAATCGGATTATTGCAGGTATTTCAGATGGGACGTGCGTGATTGAAGCCAAAGAACGAAGCGGTTCATTGATCACTGCACAACTAGCTTTGGAAGCAGGCAAAGAAGTTTTTGCGATTCCTGGTGAAATTTTAAGTGGGCAATCCAATGGATGTCATCATTTGATCCAAGATGGTGCAAAATGCGTCTATCGAATGGAAGATATTTTAGAGGATTTACCGAAATATTGATAGAAACGATAAAAAAGATGAATATCCTTTCTTGACAAAATATTCTCTTACCGATATGATAAGCTACGATTTGTTGTAATCAAACAAATAGACTATTATATAGTAGGAATTTGTTTTTGAAAGGAGTCAAAAATAGTATGGCTTATAAATATTTAGTAATTGTAGAATCACCTGCAAAAGCAAAAACAATTGAAAAGTACCTTGGAAAAAATTATAAAGTGGTTGCAAGTGTCGGACACGTCCGGGATTTACCAAAGAGTAAAATGGGAATTGATGTCGAAAACAACTACGAACCGCATTACATCTCAATTCGTGGAAAAGGCGATGTTATTAAAGGATTACGCTCAGCTGCAAAAAAAGCTGAAAAAGTTTTTCTCGCAAGTGACCCGGATAGAGAAGGGGAAGCCATTGCGTGGCATTTATCATTTTTACTCGGTTTGGATTTAAAGGATAAAAACCGCGTTGTTTTCAATGAAATTACAAAAGATGCAGTCAAGGCAGCTTTCAAAGAGCCGCGTTCGATTGACGTGGATTTGGTTGATGCACAACAAGCTCGTCGAATTTTAGACCGTTTAGTTGGTTATTCAATTAGCCCCATTTTATGGCGTAAAGTTAAGAAAGGCTTAAGTGCGGGACGTGTACAATCGATTGCTCTCAAAATGATTGTCGATCGTGAAAAAGCAATTCGTGTCTTTGAACCAGAAGAGTACTGGAGTTTAGATGGTAATTTCCAAAAAGGTCGTAAGAAATTCAAAGCAAGTTTTTGGGGTGTTGATGGTAAGAAGAAAAAATTACCAAACGCTGCAAGTGTTAAAGAAGTCACCGATCGCATTCAATCAAAAGAATATGAAGTGAAAAAAGTTGAGAAAAAAGAACGTAAGCGTCAAGCAGCAGCCCCATTCACGACAAGTAGTTTACAACAAGAAGCTGCTCGTAAGTTGAATTTCCGGACACGTAAAACGATGATGGTCGCTCAACAGCTATACGAGGGGATTGCTTTAGGTCGTCAAGGGACGGTTGGTTTAATTACTTATATGCGTACTGATTCAAAGCGTATTTCTGACACTGCCAAAGAAGAAACGGCAGCATTTATTGAAGAGCGTTATGGTAAAGAATTCGTTGCGCATCAAACGAAAGCCTCAAAAAATACAAAAGGGGCGCAAGATGCCCATGAGGCGATTCGTCCAACGAGTACTTTGCGTACACCAGAAGAATTGGAAAAATATTTAGATAAAGATCAAATGAAACTGTATCGTTTAATTTGGTCAAGACTTGTGGCGAGTCAAATGACTCCAGCAGTTTTTGATACGATGAAAGTAACATTGGAACAAAATGGTGTGACTTTTATTGCGAATGGCTCAAAAATTAAATTTAAAGGCTTTATGCAAGTTTATGTTGAAAGTCGTGATGATGGGAAAGAAGAAAAAGATAATATCTTACCAGACTTAGAAGTCGGTGAGATGGTGACTTCGGTTGATATTGAGCCAAAGCAACACTTTACACAACCACCAGCTCGCTTTACCGAAGCGACACTGATCAAAACATTAGAAGAAAATGGTGTTGGTCGACCGTCAACTTATGCACCAACACTCGAAACTATTCAAAGACGTTATTACGTGAAGTTAGCGCAAAAACGTTTTGAACCGACCGAGTTGGGTGAAATCGTGAATTCAATTATTGAAGATTTCTTCCCACAAATTATTGATATTCACTTCACAGCAGAAATGGAAAACAATTTAGATGCGATTTCTGTTGGTAATGAAGAATGGCGAAAAGTCGTCGATCAATTCTATCGACCATTTGAGATTGAACTCGTTAAAGCAGAGGAAAACATCGAAAAAATTCAAATTAAAGATGAACCAGCTGGTTTTGATTGTGAATTATGTGGGCATCCAATGGTGATTAAATTAGGACGCTACGGCAAGTTTTATGCTTGTAGTAACTTCCCTGACTGTCGTAACACAAAAGCGATTGTTAAGGAAATTGGTGTTGCTTGTCCGAAATGCCACGAAGGTCAAATTATTGAACGTAAATCCAAGAAAAACCGCTTATTTTATGGTTGCAATCGATATCCAGAGTGTGAGTTTGTTTCATGGGATAAACCAATTGGACGAAACTGTCCGAAATGTGAGCATTACTTAGTTGAAAAGAAAGTTAAAGGCGGTAAACAAATCATCTGTCCAAATGGTGATTACGAAGAAACTGTTCAAAAATAAAACAAAACGCGACGATAAGGAGAATCTTATGAAACACGTAAATGTAATTGGAGCCGGATTAGCAGGAAGTGAAGCGGCTTGGCAAATTGCCCAAGCTGGTGTTGCGGTTCATCTATACGAAATGCGCCCTAAAAAAATGACGGATGCGCATCATACTGAAAATTTTGCTGAATTGGTTTGTTCCAATTCTTTACGAGGGAATAGTTTAGCCAATGCTGTAGGGGTTTTAAAAGAAGAGATGCGCCGTTTAAATTCAGTCGTGGTTCATTCAGCTGATGAAACAGCTGTGCCAGCAGGAGGGGCTTTAGCGGTCGATCGTCATGAGTTTTCTGCAGCGATTACGAAAAAAGTGAAAGAACACCCCTTGGTCACTGTTTTTGAAGAAGAAGTAACAGAAATTCCTGAAGGTGTAACGATTATTGCGACAGGTCCATTGACTTCAGAACCGCTATCAAAGGCGATCCAAGCGTTCAATGGTTCAGAAGGTTTTTATTTCTACGATGCTGCTGCTCCAATTATTGATAAATCGACGATTGATATGGATAAAGTTTACTTGAAATCACGTTATGATAAAGGTGAAGCGGCGTATTTAAACTGTCCAATGAATAAAGAGGAGTTTGAAGCGTTTCGTGAAGCGCTAATTACGGCTGAAGTTGCACCATTAAAAGAATTCGAAAAAGAAATTTTCTTTGAAGGTTGCATGCCGATTGAAGTGATGGCAAGTCGCGGACCGAAAACAATGCTATTTGGCCCGATGAAACCCGTTGGTCTGGAAGATCCTAAAACAGACAAACGCCCATACGCGGTGATTCAGTTACGTCAAGATAATGCCGTTGCCTCTCTTTATAATATTGTTGGTTTCCAAACACACCTTAAGTGGGGCGAACAAAAACGTGTTTTCCGCATGATTCCTGGTTTAGAAAATGCTGAAATCGTCCGTTATGGAGTAATGCACCGTAATAGTTTCATGAATTCACCAGAGTTATTACAACAAACGTATCAATCAAAAAAACGTGATGACCTATTCTTTGCCGGTCAAATGACTGGGGTTGAAGGATACGTTGAAAGTGCGGCAAGCGGTTTATTAGCCGGAATTAATGCGGCCCGCCTTGTTAAAGGGCAAGAGCCGATTGTTTTACCGCGAGAAATGGCGATGGGAAGCTTGGCTTACTATATTACTCATGCCTCAGGGAAACATTTCCAACCAATGAATACGAACTTTGGGTTATTCCCTGAATTACCAGAACGAATTAAAGATAAAAAAACGCGTTATGAAGCGTTAGCGAATCGTGCACTCGATCATCTAGCAGCGATTCAATCGGAATTAATTGAAACAACAACAATTAATAGCTAAATAGAACACCTTTAGTCGTAGCTTATTTTGCGACTAAAGGTGTATCTTTTTGTTTTACTGAAATATATCTTGTATAGTTGAAATGTATGCGCTATGATTTTATCAAAGGAGTGTGAGTCCGGTGTTTCGAGAAGTATTACATGATGTAACGAATTATTTAGCGACGCAATCATTACTTGTGCAAACGATTAGTTGGTTGGTGATTATTTTATTACTCATTGTTGGTTTTTACCTCCTCGTTAGTTTGTTGTTTTTCCCTGGTATGTATCTATTCAATCGATTGACGGATAAAAATAAAAGCAATTCCTTGTCACGAGAAGAATTGTTACTCGGGCAACTGACACTCAAAATTCATGGAGATTCTGTCGGAGAAGTCATGGAAGTTGGTAGTCAAACAGCACGCTCGACCTATCCGGCGCGATTGTATCGTGAAAAAGATCGTAAAGAAAATGTGCTATTAGAAAAAGGAACAAAAGTAATAATTATTGAATTTGATGATCAAGGAGTCGCGTGGGTCATTGAAAATAAAAACGCATAAAAAGGGGCGATTTAAATGTTTCAAGTGTTTGGATTATTAGAAAATATATTTTTTTGGTTGATTTTAATCATAATTGGGTTATTAGCATTCTTAATGGCGCGTTATCGGATTGGAAAGCCCGATGAAGCGTTGATTGTCACCGGATCTTTTCTAGGCAAAGAAGGGATTAAAATTTTGAAGAATAGTGGAACGTTCGTTATTCCCATTGTTCAAAAAGCACATAAACTAAGTCTTTTGACACATAAATTAGAAATTGGAACACCTGAAGTTTATACAGAGCAAGGGGTACCTATTCTAGCGAGTGCAACGGTTTTAGTTAAAGTTGGGAACAGCGATGAGTCAATTAAAACGGCAGCAGAACAATATTTGGGTAAAACGACACTAGAGCTTGAAGATGAGGCAAGAGAAGTCTTAGAAGGTCACTTACGGGCTATTTTAGGGACGATGACTGTTGAGGCTATCTATCGTAACCGAGATGACTTTGCGGAACAAGTACAAAAAGTCGCTTCGACTGATTTGAGTAAAATGGGATTAGAAATTGTGTCATTTACAATCAAAGATGTGACGGATCCAAATGGCTACTTAGATGCATTAGGGCGTCCACAAATCGCTGAAGTGAAGAAAAATGCTGAAGTTGCAGAATCGAATGCCTTACGTGAAACGAGAATTCGACAAGCGGCCAACGAACAATTAGCACAACAAGAAGAGATTCAACGTCGTACGGAAATTGCGGAAGCAAATAAAGAGATGGCTCTAAAACAGGCTCACTATAAACAAGAACAAGAAGTGGCCAATGCAATCGCAGAACAAGTTGCAACAGGCGAACAAATGAAAGTACAATTAATTGAACAAGAAAAAAATATTGAAATTCAAGCAAAACAAGCGGAATTAGCCGAAAAAGAATTAACGGCAACGTTAAGAAAACGAGCAGAAGCGGATAAATACGTAGTGGAACAAAATGCCTTGGCAGATAAAGCACGTGAAATTGCAAAAGCGGAAGCTGAAGCTGCTAAAGTTCGTTTAGCAACAGAAGCGGAAGCTGAAAGAATTGAAAAATTAGGTCAAGCTGATGCTGAACGAATTGCGAAAATTGGTCAAGCGGAAGCTGAAAGCCAAGAGAAGATGGCTATTGCTTTACAAAAATTAAATGAAGCAGGTATTTTAATCGAATTCATTAAAGTCTTACCGGCAATTGCTAAAGAGGTCAACGCACCAATTAGTAATATTGACAAAGTGGTCAGCTTCGGTGGTTCAGGCGGCATCCATGAAATGGGAGAAGCGGGTTTAGCTAGGACTTTTGATACGATTAAAGAAACAACTGGGCTTGATTTGGTTCAACTAATCAATGAATCAATGGCTGTCAAGCAAGGAAATAAAGAACTCGTAGCAGCTGTGGAGCAGTCTAGTCAATCTTAATTAATAATTAGAGAATTCAACTGAAAATAGTTGTCGATGATCCTTTTAGTAGGAAAATTGATAACTATTTTTTGTTAAAAGGACGAAAAAATTTTCATGAAAATTGCTTTAAATCAATCATTCGAAGCAATTATGAGGAAATTATGAATGAAATGTGTCTGATTTTGAAATAATTCCTTAAATTCTGACAATTGGCAACAATTCAATTGTATTTTTTTATTTGCTATGCTAATCTTTAAAATGATTAGGATGGAGGGAGCAAATGACTGTTAGAGATTGGGTACAAGAATTTATTCGCTACTTGATTGTTGAGCGGGGATACTCCGATAAGACACGGATAGCTTATGAAAAAGATATCGAGGACTATCAATTGTTTTTATCAGAGACCGGCAATAATTCTTATTTGTCAGTTGATTACCGTGATGTTCGAATCTATTTAGGTTATTTAACGAATGAGAAAAAATATAGTCGCAATACGATTAATCGGAAAATGGCTAGCTTGCGTTCATTCTATCAATATCTTCTACGTCAAGAAGTGATTTCAGAAAATCCATTTAGTTATATCCATTTAAAAAAACAAAATCAACGGTTGCCTCATTTCTTCTATGAAAAAGAAATGGCATCACTAATCCAAAGCGTCCAAGGACAAGAACCGTTAGAGCAACGCAATCGTGCGTTACTCGAAATTCTTTATGGATCAGGGTTGCGTGTGAGCGAGTGTAGTCATCTGACATTAGCGACGATTGATTGGGAACATTCTGTTTTGCGAGTAGTTGGTAAAGGGAATAAAGAACGTTATGTCCCATTTAATCAAACAGCAAAAGAAGCGTTACTGACTTATATTCAAGCAGGTCGTAATGAGTTGATGAGTCAGCATCAAACAACGCATGATTTTGTCTTTGTGAATCATTTAGGTGAACAGTTGACTGCAAAAGGGATTTCCTATGTTTTAAATCAAATCATCAAAAAGGGAAGTCTAGATTTACAGATTAATCCCCATAAATTGCGCCACACATTCGCGACTCATTTACTAAATAATGGAGCGGATATGCGAACCGTGCAAGAGTTGCTAGGTCATGAAAACTTATCGACGACGCAAATCTATACGCACGTTACAAAAGAAAGTTTACAAAAAAATTATCGACAATTTCATCCTAGGGCTTAACGTTTTAGTTGATGAAAACATATAAAGGAGCACGAAGTTATGAAACCAGAATTTCACTCAACAACGATTTGTGCCATTGAAAAAGATGGCAAATTTGCGATGGCTGGTGACGGTCAAGTGACCATGGGCGAGCAGATCGTAATGAAAGGTACAGCTAAAAAAGTCCGTCGTATCTACCATGATCAAGTGGTAGTTGGATTTGCCGGTAGTGTCGCAGATGCCTTTACATTAGAAGAGAAATTTGAAGAAAAACTAAACGAATACAATGGTAATTTACAAAGAGCTGCCGTTGAATTGGCTCAAGAGTGGCGTACAAAACAATCAATGCAAAAATTAGAAGCGATGTTAATCGTCATGAATAATAAAGAAATGTTGCTTGTTTCTGGAACGGGTGAGGTCATTGCACCAGATGATGGCATTCTTGCAATTGGTTCAGGTGGAAACTATGCCTTAGCAGCTGCTCGTGCGATGAAACAGTACGGTGGGGCTGATTTAAGTGCAAGTGAGATTGCCAAAAATGCCCTAACGGTTGCAGCAGACATTTGTGTCTTTACAAACCATAATATTATTGTGGAGGAATTTTAATTATGATGAATCAAAATATATCACCAAAAGAAATCGTTGCGGAATTAGACCGCTATATTATTGGTCAGCAAGCTGCTAAAAAATCAGTTGCTGTTGCGTTACGTAATCGCTATCGTCGTCTGCAATTAGAAGAAGAGATGCAGCAAGAAGTTACACCTAAAAATATTTTAATGATTGGTCCGACTGGGGTAGGTAAGACTGAAATTGCTCGCCGTTTAGCTAAAATTGTTCAGGCTCCATTTGTAAAAGTTGAGGCGACAAAGTTCACCGAAGTTGGTTACGTTGGTCGTGACGTAGAATCGATGGTCCGTGATTTAGTTGAACATGCGATTCAAATTGTTCGGAAAGAACAATTTTCGCGTGTTCGTATTCGTGCAGAAAAAAAAGCGAACCGTCGCTTAGCGAAAGTATTGGTACCAGGGATTCGTAAGGAGCAAAAGAAAGCGGTCAATCCTTATGAACAAATGATGTCGATGTTTAATCAAGTACAACAGCCTGAAGAAGTCAAAGAAGAATTAACCGATGATATTCGTAGCAATCGTCAATCGATCTATGAGCAGTTAGAGCAAGGATTGCTAGATGCTCGCGAAGTCACAATTGAAATTGATGAACCGAAAACGACTGCGCCTTCCATGAATAATGGTTTAGAGCAAATGGGGATCGACCTTAATGAAACATTGGGCGCATTAAAGCCACGTAAAAAAATTGAACGCACGGTAACGGTGAAAGAAGCACGTGAATTACTGATTCAAGAAGAATCTTCAAAAATGGTCAATGATTCGGATATCCATAGCGAAGCCTTACGTTTAGCTGAATCAAGCGGGATTATTTTTATTGATGAGATTGATAAAATTACGTCAAAATCACAACAATCAGGAGAGGTATCTCGTGAAGGAGTGCAACGTGATATTTTACCAATTGTTGAAGGTTCACAAGTTAATACAAAATATGGTGTAATTCACACCGATCATATTTTATTTATCGCTTCAGGTGCTTTCCATTTATCAAAACCAAGTGACTTGATTCCTGAATTACAAGGCCGTTTTCCAATTCGTGTTGAGTTGGATGATTTAACAGCGGAAGACTTTGTAAAGATTTTAAAAGAACCGAATAACGCTTTGGTAAAACAATATATCGCATTACTGGGAACGGAAGGTGTGAAGATTACCTTTACGCTAGAATCGTTGGAACGCATCGCGGAACTGGCTTTTCAAGTCAACCGTGATACCGATAATATCGGTGCGCGACGTTTGCATACGATTTTAGAAAAACTATTAGAAGACTTATTGTTTGAAGCGTCTGAGATTCAATTAGCTGAAATTACAATTACCGAAGCCTATGTCGATGAAAAATTAGCTGAAATTGTGAAGAATGAAGATTTAAGTCGCTATATACTTTAAGCTTGGGGGAGTAAAAATGAGTACACTGTTAGAAAAGACAAGACAAATCAACGAGTTGCTGCAACAAAAGAATACATTTGATTTAGCAACAGATTTGCCTTACGATAAAATGGCAATCGTTTTAGGGGATATCTTGAATAGTAATGCATATATTATTAGTCAAGATGGCGCGTTGCTTGGTTTTAATGAAAAACATGACGTCAACAATGATCGTGTAAAAAATATGTTTATTGAAAAACAGTTTCCGAAAAGCTACACTTATATGGCGGACCGGTTGGCTAGTACAGAGGCCAATATACCAATTAGTAGTGACTTGACGGCTTTTCCAATCGAATCACGTGAGCTTTATCCAGAAGGCGTGACAACCGTTGTACCAATCTATGGTGCGGGTTCTCGCTTAGGAACTATTATTTTGTCAAGAATTGACCAGTTTTTTGATGATGAGGCGCTTGTGTTGGCTGAATATAGCGCGACAGTAGTCGGTATGCAAATTTTGTATCAACAATCAAGAAATATCGAGGAAGCCGTTCGTAGTACCACTGCTGTTCAAATGGCGATTAGCACGTTATCATATAGTGAACTGATTGCTGTCCAAGCAATCTTTAAAGCCTTGGATGGTGATGAGGGGCGTTTAACAGCTTCAAATATTGCTGATGAGATTGGGATTACTCGTTCCGTGATTGTTAATGCTCTACGTAAGTTAGAGTCAGCTGGTATTATTGAGTCTCGTTCATTAGGGATGAAAGGTACCTATTTAAAAGTGTTAAATCACCGCTTTAAAGAAGAATTAAATAAAGCTTAAGAACTTGTGAGGGGGATTTGGTATGAAAGTAACAATTGAAACGGATTATTTACAAGCGACGATCGACTCGTATGGTGCGGAGTTGCAAAGCCTATATAGTAAAGAACATAAAATAGAATATTTGTGGAAAGGCGATCCGGAGTTTTGGGGACGTCACGCACCGGTCTTATTTCCCTTTGTGGGTTCCCTGAAAGATCAGCAATACACGCATCAAGGGCAAACGTATACGATGGGACAGCATGGTTTTGCTCGTGATATGGAATTTTCACTCGTAGAACAAAAGAAAGATGAAGTAACTTTTGTTTTAAAAAGTAATAAAACAACTAAAGCGGTCTATCCGTTTGATTTTCAGTTGTTTATTTCCTATCAACTTGGTGGTGATGGCATCACAACGTATTATCGTGTAGTGAATGAATCGGATGAGATGATGTATTTTTCGATTGGTGGACATCCAGCTTTTAATGTGCCATTAGAAGAAGACTTAACTTTTGAAGATTATTACTTAAAAACGTCACCTATGAAGTCTCGTATTCAGATCCCATTAGTTGGACCACTCGTTGACTTGGAGCACCGCACATTAGGACAAACAAATGCAACAATTGCTTTTACACGTGATTTATTTGAAAAAGATGCCTTAATTTATGAAACACTTGGTTTGAATTCTTTTTCAATTTGTAGTGATAAATCGCCACATAGTGTGACATTATCGTATAATAACTTACCATTTGTTGGTATTTGGTCACCTTATGGAAAAGAAGCACCGTTTGTTTGTATTGAACCATGGTCAGGTGTAGCAGATGCGATTGATGCAAGTGGAGAATTAAGTGAGAAATTCGGGATTCAAAAATTGGCGAGTCAAGCTGAATTTTTCTCGAAATACGCGATTACGGTTAAATAAGAAAAACGTTGAGTAATCGGATTTTTGATATCCGCTACTCAACGTTTATTTATTTTTTTGTTTGATTTAAACCAAATGGAACTTTGCTCTCTGTCCCATTTTTGATACGTGAAATATTATCTTTATGCCGAAAAACGATAAAAAACGTAACACAGACTGCAATGACCGTCAGTAGCCAATCTTGTGTTGTCAGTAAAAAGGGGGCTATTTTTGGTGCAAAGATGGTAAGTATCGTAATAATGAATGCGGCAATCATGCTCGATAAGCTAACCATGCTAGTGATGTATAGCAGGATTATAAAAAGTAAAATAGAGAAAATAAAAAACACTGGGTTGTAAGCTAACAACATTCCTGCACTTGTTGCAACTGCTTTTCCGCCTTTAAAACGGGCGAAAATAGGGAAGGTGTGACCTAAAATTGCTGCACAGCCAAACCAGAGTGGGTTAATATTTTCTAAGTGAAAGATTAAAGGGAGCATCGTAGCTAAAGTTCCTTTAAAAATATCCATAAATAAAACGATAATTCCTGCTTTTTTTCCTAAAACTCGGAAGGTATTCGTTGTTCCGGTGTTACCACTACCAAATTGGCGAATATCTTTTTTAAAGAATAATTGGCCAATCCAGACGCCAGAAGGAATCGAACCGAGAAGATAAGCGATAAAAAGAAATAAAATAATTTTCATAATAACTCACTTTCTAAAAAAATCTAGTTTCATCTTAGCACGAAAAAAGAGTTTCAACAATCGATTTATTTTAGTGTGTCATAAAAACGATTCAATAATATATATGGAATATTTTTGCGAATTAGGGTAGTTATGATGTATAATGATTCGAGTGATTTTATAAACAAAGGAGCGTTTGCTTTGGTAAAAAAGAATGTAACAGAATACAATGATGCTTCAATCCAAGTATTAGAAGGATTAGAAGCCGTTCGAAAAAGACCAGGAATGTATATTGGGTCGACGGATAGTCGTGGTTTGCATCATCTCGTTTATGAAATCGTAGATAATGCCGTTGATGAAGTTTTGTCCGGTTATGGGGATAAAATTGAAGTGGTTTTACACAAAGATAACAGTATTAGTGTGGAGGATTTTGGCCGAGGTATGCCTGTTGGGCTACATACATCAGGAGTTTCAACTGTTCAAGTGATCTTTACTGTCTTACATGCCGGTGGGAAATTTGGGCAAGGTGGTTATAAAACATCCGGTGGTCTACACGGTGTGGGTGCAAGTGTTGTAAATGCCCTATCTCAATGGTTAACCGTCTCGATTTATCGTGATGGAGTAGAATACAGCCAAAAATTTAAAGATGGTGGAAAACCAGATGGCAAATTAAAAAAAGTTGGGAAAACAAAGCGTGGAAATGGAACAAAAGTTCATTTTCTACCAGATACATCTATTTTTTCAGTGACTAAGTTTTCTTATGATACGCTATCAGAACGTTTACGCGAGTCGGCTTTTTTATTAAAAGGCGTCCAAATTCGTTTAGTTGATTTAAGAGAAACTGAGGAGGTTGAAGAAACTTTCCATTACGACGAAGGGATTTCAGCCTTCGTTGCGTATTTAAATGAAGAAAAAGATAGTCTGACACCGATTATGTATTTTTCAGGCGAAAAAGAAGGAATTGAAGTCGAGGTAGCGATTCAGTACAACGATGGCTTCTCAGAAAATCTTCTTTCATTTGTTAATAATGTTCGAACAAGAGATGGCGGGACACATGAAGTCGGAATGAAGACTGCTTTAACGAAAGCTTTTAATGAATATGCGCGGAAAGTAAATTTATTAAAGGAAAAAGATAAGAACTTAGAAGGTAGTGATTTCCGCGAAGGATTAGCTGCTATTCTGTCAATTCGTGTACCAGAGAACCTTCTGCAATTCGAAGGACAAACAAAAGAAAAACTAGGGACACCTGTTGCTAGAAGTATCGTGGAGCAAATTGTGAATGAACAACTCGGCTACTATTTACTTGAAAATAGCGAAACGAGTCAAATGTTAATTCGTAAAGCTTTAAAAGCCCGTGAGGCCCGTGAAGCGGCTCGTAAGGCACGTGAAGAAAGCCGTAATGGTAAAAAACGTAAAAAAGGTGAATCGTTACTTTCAGGGAAATTAACACCAGCACAATCACGTAACCCTAAGAAAAACGAATTGTATTTAGTCGAAGGAGACTCGGCGGGTGGCTCGGCGAAACAAGGAAGAGACCGTAAGTTCCAGGCCATTTTACCGTTACGTGGAAAAGTAATCAACACGGAAAAAGCAAAAATGCAAGACATCTTAAAAAATGAAGAAATCAATACGATGATCTATACAATTGGTGCGGGTGTTGGTCCGGAGTTTTCGATTGAAGACTGTAATTACGATAAAGTGATTATCATGACCGATGCCGATACTGATGGTGCGCATATTCAAGTCTTATTATTGACATTCTTTTATCGTTATATGAAACCATTAATTGAAGCCGGAAAAATTTATATTGCTTTGCCGCCACTTTATAAAGTTTCTAGAGGAGTAGGTAAAAAAGAAGTCATTGAATACGCTTGGACGGAAGATGAATTACAAGAAAAAATTCAAAAAATCGGTCGCGGCTATATGATCCAACGCTATAAAGGTTTAGGTGAAATGAACGCGGATCAGTTATGGGACACGACAATGGATCCTAGTACACGAACGTTAATCCGTGTGTGGATCGATGATGCGGCGCAAGCCGAGCGTCGAGTAACGACTTTAATGGGGGATAAAGTACCACCTCGTCGAAAATGGATTGAAAATAACGTGAAATTTACGTTAGAAGATTCTGTTGGTATCTTGGATAAAGAAGCCAATAAATCTACGACAAACAATGAAAGTGACTTAATGGAAGAGTAGGAGAGATCACTAATGACTGAACAACAAAATATTCAAAATTTAACGTTAGAAGAAGTGATGGGTGATCGCTTTGGGCGCTATTCGAAATATATTATTCAAGAACGTGCATTACCTGACATTCGAGACGGTTTAAAACCCGTTCAACGTCGGATCTTATATGCAATGCATAAAGATGGCAATACATATGACAAAGGATTTCGTAAATCAGCGAAGTCAGTCGGAAATATCATGGGGAATTACCATCCCCATGGTGATAGTAGTATCTATGAGGCAATGGTCCGTATGAGTCAAGATTGGAAATTGCGTGAAGTTTTAATTGAAATGCATGGAAATAACGGAAGTATGGATGGCGATCCTGCAGCAGCAATGCGTTATACCGAAGCACGTCTTTCAAAGCTAAGTGGTGAAATGTTAAAAGACATTGAAAAAGACACGGTTGATTTAGTCTGGAACTTTGATGATACGGAAAAAGAACCGATTGTTTTGCCCGCACAATATCCTAACTTACTTGTGAATGGCTCCACCGGAATTTCAGCTGGTTATGCAACAGAAATTCCTACGCATAATTTAGAAGAAATTATAAATGGAACGATCTATTTAATTGATCACCCAAATGCATCAGTTGAAAAATTAATGCAATTCATACAAGGTCCAGATTTTCCAACAGGTGGCATTTTACAAGGAAAAGATGAAATCAAAAAAGCGTATGAAACGGGCAAGGGCAAAGTTATTTTACGCTCAAAAACAAAATTTGAAACGATTAAGGGTGGTCGTCAACAAATTGTCATTAATGAAATTCCTTACGAAGTAAACAAAGCGAATTTAGTTAAGAAAATGGATGAAATTCGCCTAAATAAAAAAATTGATGGCATTATTGAAGTGCGTGATGAAACCGATCGTACTGGATTACAAATCGTTGTTGAGTTAAAAAAAGATGCAAATGCAGAAGGGATTTTAAATTACTTATTTAAAAATACCGATTTGCAAGTCAATTATAACTTTAATATGGTAGCAATTGATGAAATGCATCCGCGTCAAGTAGGCTTAAAGCGGATTTTAGAAAGCTATATTTTGCACCGCCGAGAAGTTGTTTTGAAACGAACGCACTATGATTTAGCTAAAGCCAAAAAACGTCAGCACATTGTGGATGGTTTAATGAAAGCTTTATCGATTTTAGATGAAGTGATTGCGACGATTCGTCAAAGTAAAGATAAAAGAGATGCGAAAGAACAATTGATTTTGCAACATCAGTTTACTGAAGAACAAGCAGAAGCGATTGTGATGTTACAACTTTATCGTTTGACGAATACAGATATTACGCAATTACGAGTGGAAGCGAAAGAGTTAGCAGCGTTAATTCAGGAACTATCAAAAATTGTTGCAGAAGATGCGGAATTATTGAAAGTTTTGAAAAAAGAATTACGTGAAATAAAAAAACAATATGGCAATCCGCGTAAAACAGAAATTGAAGACGAAATTGAAGAAATTATTATCGAAACAGAAGTGTTAGTTATTCCGGAAGAGGTTATTGTAACCATTACAAAGGAAGGCTATTTAAAACGTAGTAGTTTACGTTCGTATCAGGCTTCGAAACCGAATGAATTAGGAATGAAAGAAGGTGACGAGTTACTTTTTGCTAAGCAGCTTAACACACTCGATCATCTTTATTTAATCACGACTAAAGGAAATATTATTTATCGTCCTGTTCATGAATTGCCAGAAGTACGCTGGAAAGAGTTAGGTGAACACCTTTCGCAAACGATTACGACGTATTTAACAAATGAAGAAGTTCTTGCTGTTTTTGATTTTAAAGATTTACCAGAAGAATCGAATTTCTTACTTGTTAGTCGTGAAGGTTGGATTAAACAAACGAAATGTTCAGATGTTGCGCCGTGGCGTACGTATCGTAGTCGTTCGCAAGTAATTATGACTTTAAAAACAGCGACAGATGCTGTTGTTGATGTCTTTTTAGTCAATCCGACCGATTCTCTCGATATCTTCTTGGCCAGCAATCAATCTTATGGTTTACGTTATGCCATTGATGAAATCCCAACTGTCGGCGCTCGGGCGGCAGGCGTCAAGTCGATGAATCTAAAGGAAAATGATTTCATTGTTAATGCATTAGTCGTCTATTCTGAGGGTGATTCTCCAATTGTGATTATTAGCCAGCGTGGAGCAGTGAAACGCATGTTAGCGCAAGAAGTACCGCAAATGGGACGGGCGAAACGTGGTCAGCTGATTCTAAGAGAATTAAAAAGCAATCCACACCGCATTGTTTTCATGGGAGTAGGAGAAAAGCGTAGTTATATTGTTCATAATCAAAAAGGGGAAGAAAAAGTCTTTAAGACAGAAGACTTCCCAGTTGCCGATCGGACATCAAATGGCAGCTTTATCTTAGATGAAAAACAAGGCGGAGAAATCAGTGAAGTACGTCAAGCCGATGTTTTTGAATCACTTGAAAATAATTAACTGTCTTAGTTTTAAACTCAAACAGGTCTATCTGTATCAATACAGATAGACCTGTTTTTTTGCATTGTTCAATCATTACTTTGTGTTTTAAAATGATTTGTCTAAATGAATCACAATTAGAAAAGCTTTTATATCAATGTTTACATGTATATTTTTCGAAAAAACAGTAAAGTTGTTCAAAAAAAGATATTGAATGACTTGCAAAAGGTGTCCGTTGTGTTATACTATTCACGTAGAGCTGTTACATAAGAGAGCAGAATATAAGGAGGACCATCAATATGTCATCTGAAGTGAAAAATGTAGAAAAATTAAACAAAGCATGGAACGGATTTAAAGGCGGACGTTGGGAGTCAGAAGTCGATACACGTGGATTTATTCAAGCGAACTACACTGAATACCGTGGCGACGA
Source organism: Enterococcus alcedinis (assembly GCF_014635985.1). Classification (GTDB taxonomy): domain Bacteria; phylum Bacillota; class Bacilli; order Lactobacillales; family Enterococcaceae; genus Enterococcus_I; species Enterococcus_I alcedinis. Next base: position 200,582 of record NZ_BMDT01000001.1, read on the forward strand.
TAGCTTTTTAGAAGGAATCGCACCAAGCACAGATAAGCTTTGGACCAAGTTACAAGAATTATTTGATGTTCAACATGAGCGCAATGGTGTCTATGACATGGATACAAACAATCCAGCGACACTAACTTCTCATGGACCAGGTTACTTAATTAAAGAAGAAGAAAAAATTGTCGGATTACAAACAGAAGTACCATTGAAACAAGCATTCCAACCATTTGGTGGAATCAACATGGCTAACGGTGCATTAGTTTCGAATGGCTATGAAGTTGATGAAGAAATGACAAAAATCTTTACCGATTACCGTAAAACACATAACCAAGGTGTTTTTGATGCTTACACGCCTGAAATGCGTTTAGCGCGTAAAACAAAAATCATTACTGGGTTACCAGATGCTTATGGACGTGGCCGTATTATCGGTGATTACCGTCGTGTGGCACTATACGGTATTGATTTCTTAATGGAACAAAAGAAAAAAGACCACGATAACACAGGGAATAAAGTCATGACTGATGACGTCATTCGCTTACGTGAAGAGATTTCTGAGCAATATCGTGCATTAAATGACTTAAAGAAAATGGCAGCATCGTATGGATTTGATATTTCACGTCCAGCTGAAAATGCACAAGAAGCGGTTCAATGGTTATACTTTGGTTACTTAGGTGCTATTAAAGCACAAAATGGTGCGGCAATGTCAATCGGTCGTATTTCAGCGTTCTTAGATATTTATATCCAACGTGATTTAGATAACGGTGTGATTACTGAATTTGAAGCGCAAGAATTAATCGATCATTTAATTATGAAGTTACGTATGGTTAAATTTGCACGTACACCAGAATACAACCAATTATTCTCAGGTTATCCAATTTGGGCAACATTATCAATTGCAGGAATGGGATTAGACGGTCGTTCATTGGTTACGAAAAATGATTTCCGTATTTTACACACATTAACAAATATGGGACCATCTCCAGAACCAAACTTAACTGTTTTATATTCATCTCATTTGCCAGAAGGATTCAGAACTTTTGCAGCTAAAATTGCGAAAGAAAGTTCTTCAATTCAATTTGAAAACGATGATTTATTACGTTCAAACTGGGGATCAGATGACTGTGCAATTGCTTGTTGTGTATCTGCAACAGTAATGGGTAAAGATATGCAATTCTTTGGTGCTCGTGCGAACCTTGCCAAAGCGGTATTATACGCAATTAACGGTGGTGTCGATGAGAAGACAAAAATGCAAGTTTCACCAAAATTCCGCCCAATGGAAGGTGACACATTAGATTACAACGAATTCATGGAACGTTTCAAAGATATCATGGATTGGTTAGCAGAGTTATATGTCAATACATTAAACGTGATTCACTACATGCATGATAAATATGCATATGAAGCAGCACAATTAGCCTTAATGGATAGTGATTTAAAACGCACTTTCGCAACAGGTATTGCGGGAATCTCTCATGCTGCTGATAGTGTGATGGCGATTAAACATGGTAACGTAAAAGTAATTCGTGATGAAGATGGTATGGCCATTGATTATGTACCACAAAACGAATTCCCAACATACGGAAATGACAACCAAGAAGCCGATGCAATGGCGAACTGGATTTTAGATTACTTCATGACGCAAATTAAACGTCAACATACTTACCGTAATTCAACACCAACAACGTCATTATTAACAATCACTTCGAACGTTGTATACGGTAAAGCAACTGGTAACACACCAGACGGTCGTCGTGCAGGTAAACCATTAGCACCAGGTGCAAACCCAAGTTACCAAGACGGTAAATTCTTAGGTGAGAAAAATGGCTTATTAGCGTCATTAAACTCAACAGCACGTCTAGAATATACACACGCATTAGACGGTATTTCAAATACACAAACGATTAATCCAAATGGTTTAGGTAAAGATGAAGATACACGTATTGCGAACTTACGTAACGTGATGGATGGTTACTTTGATAATGGTGGTTTCCACTTAAACGTGAACGTGTTTACGAACGAATTACTATTGGATGCGCAAAAACATCCTGAAAAATATCCAAACTTAACGATTCGCGTTTCAGGTTACGCTGTGAAATTCCGTGACTTAACTCCTGAGCAACAAGCAGACGTTATTTCAAGAACTTCACACGACAAACTATAATTGTTATACTTATGAAGGGTGACAGCCTCAGCTGCTCACCCTTTTTTGAAAGAGAAGGGAAGAGATTACTTTGACAACTCCAATTATGGGAAGTATTCATTCGACTGAAAGTTTCGGTACCGTTGATGGACCTGGCGTACGTTTTATTGTGTTTACGCAAGGTTGTCGTATGCGTTGCCAATTTTGCCATAATCCAGATACTTGGAAAATTAATGATCCAAAAGCTTCCGTACGATCGGCAGACGATGTTTTAGAAGAAGCATTGAAATACCGTCCATACTGGGGGAAAAATGGGGGGATAACAGTAAGTGGTGGTGAACCTTTACTGCAAATGGACTTTTTGATCGATTTATTCAAGAAGGCTAAAGCATTAGGAATTCATACAACCATTGATACTTGTGGAAAACCATTTACTCGAGAAGAACCATTTTTCTCAAAATTTGCAGAGTTAATGTCTTATACGGACCTTTTCTTATTTGATATTAAACACATCGATAATGAAGGACATAAGGAACTAACGACTCAGACGAATGAAAATATTTTAGAGATGGCACAATATCTATCTGAAATTAAGCAACCAGTTTGGATTCGCCACGTATTAGTTCCAACAAAGACTGATTATGATGAATTTTTAATTCGCTTAGATAGTTTTATTAAAACATTGGATAATGTTGATAAAGTAGAAGTTTTACCTTATCACACAATGGGACGTTATAAATGGGCTGAACTAGGTTTGAAGTATCCTTTAGAGGGGATTGAACCACCAACCAACCCACGTGTTGAAAATGCTAAAAAGCTACTACACGTTGAGGATTACCAAGGGTATCTAACACGTTAGATTAATACAGCCTTTTCCGTTAAAGAAAAGGCTGTATTTTTATGGAATCAGCTAGAATTATGTAAGATAATTTGCTATTATTAGTGTTGAATTGCAAAGAATGGAGCGAAAATCATGTCAAAAATTTTAATCTTTGGTCACCAAAATCCGGATACGGATGCAATTGGGGCAGCAATCGCTTATGCGAACTTACAAAAAGCTTTAGGAAAAGATGCTGAGGCTGTTGCTTTAGGTACGCCAAGTGAAGAAACACAGTACGCATTGGATTATTTTAAATTAGCAGCTCCAAGAGTCATCTCTTCAGTCAAAGAAGAAACAACTGACGTTATGTTAGTGGATCATAATGAATTCCAACAAAGTGTGTCTGATATTGCGGAGTTAAATATCTTAGCCGTAGTCGATCATCACCGAATTGCCAACTTTGAAACAGCGAATCCATTATACTATCGCTGTGAACCAGTTGGTTGTACAAGTACGATTATCTTTAAATTGTATAAAGAAGCTGGCATTGAAGTACCTCAAGCCATTGCGGGTATGATGTTATCTGCGATTGTTTCAGATACGTTACTATTTAAATCACCAACATGCACGCCAGAAGACGTTACTGCAGCCAACGAATTAGCAGCAATTGCACAAGTAGAACTTGAAGTCTACGGTCTAGCAATGCTAAAAGCCGGTACAAACTTAAGCGATAAATCTGTTGAAACGTTGATTGATTTAGATGCAAAAAGCTTTACAATGGGCGATAAAGTCGTTCGAGTGGCTCAAGTAAATACCGTTGACCTCAATGAAGTATTTGATCGTCAAGCAGATCTAGAAGCAGTAATGGCGAAAGAAAATCAAGCAAATAACTATGATTTATTCCTATTAATTGCAACGGATATTTTAGCAAGTGATTCTGAATTATTAGTGATTGGTGAACCTGTTGCGAATGTTGAAAAAGCATTTGGAACAACTTTAACGAATAACCGTGCGTTTTTACCAGGCGTTGTCTCTCGTAAAAAACAAGTCGTTCCTCAATTAACTGAAAGTTTTAACTAAAAAAATGAACACTTATTGTTTTAAAAGCGAGTTGTTTTATACGCTGAAGCAATAAGTGTTTTTGTTTTAGAAAGAAGGAAAGAAAATGAGAGTTTTAGTCGATGAAAGGAATCCAAAATTAATAAAGATGCTGGAAGGGGCCTTTTTTCAACAATTGTATTTATTGTTGAGCACCAGCTCGGAAGCGCCGACGTTACGTCAAATTAAAGCATCCGTGGATGAACCTAAAGTGGAGAAAACACTTGATTATTTTATCAAAGAAAAGATTATTTCGAGAGTTAATAAACGGTATTTTTTGACCATACCGACAATCAAAGATGATGACGAAGACTTACTCGCATCGATTGCTCAAGAATTGATTGAAAACTTAGGGAATTATAGTAAAGAACAACAAATATTGTACATCGAGGCGCTCTATCAAAGAATCGGTCAACACCCACCAATCGAAATAGCAGAAGAATATCCGATGTTGATACTTAATTCGATTGAAACAGACTTGCTAAAAGTTCTCTCTTTTGAAAAGGAGCGATGGGCCTTTAATTTACCGAACTATTTTCAAGCGCAACGAATGCCAACAATAAAAACTGAATTTGAAGCAATGACAGCCTTAATTGGGGATGTAAACCCAAGTTATTATTTAGATCAAGTCTTTGTTTTAGTTGAGAAGATGACTGAGGGTCAAAAAGTGAGAGAAAGTATCTTTTTAAAATCCTTAGAAATATGTGGGATTTTGCAACGAAAAGAGAATATTTCACTGACGGTCCCAGTGATCGGGTTAAAAGAGGAAGTCAATCTAAACGAATTGCCATCAGCCTACAAACAATTGAATCCAATACAACAAAAGAGTCTGTTACTAATGGTTGTTGAGTCATTGAACTTAGTTAATCAGACCGTTTTTGTTATAAAAAAAGAAGGGAATGCTTCCTAGTCGAGGCATTTCCTTCTTTTTTTGCAAAAATAACTAACATTATGGTTAGTGATGAATAAGATTTTGATTAGATTTATGTTATAATGTAATTAGTATTATGAAAAGTATAAATGGGAAAATGGAGGAGGTTGTGATGGGAAAGCAAAAGATAGATGAGCAACAAGAGCTGCATGGTTTTTTGACAGGTGAGAATTTCTATGTGCAGCAAATTCTAGGTCTTCATGAAGAGGATGGCAAGTATGTTTTTCGTGTTTGGGCACCAAATGCACAAAAAGTCTGGCTTGTTGGCGACTTTAACGATTGGGAAAATACGCTTTTAATGGAGCAAGATAGAGACTCTGGGGTTTGGTTGATTGAAACGACGTTGCCAAAGCAAGGTGACTTATATAAATTCAATGTGCAACGTACAGATGGGACACAAATCATGAAGCTTGATCCTTTCGCTACTCGATTTGAAACACGACCTGGAACAGCCGCAGTCATCCAATCAATGGGGGATAAAAAATGGCGTGACGGACTCTGGCGCGGGCGTCAAAAGCGCAGTAATCACTTAAAAAGACCGATAAATATTTATGAAGTACATGCGAGTTCTTGGCGTCAAAAAGAAACAGGGGAACCTTATACTTTTCATGAATTAAAAGATCATTTGATTCCTTACGTTAAAAAAATGCAGTATACCCATGTTGAATTTATGCCGTTGATGGAACATCCTTTGGGTGCTTCATGGGGATATCAACTAACGGGTTTTTTTGCACTAGCTTCTTACTATGGTACACCAGAAGATTTTCAGGAGTTTGTTGAGGCATGTCATTTAGCCAACATTGGCGTAATTGTGGATTGGGTTCCAGGTCATTTTTGTGCCAATGAAGACACGTTGCCTTATTATGATGGCACACCAACTTTTGAATATGCGGATTCCAATCGTGCGAAAAATCGCCGTTGGGGTGTTCATAATTTTGATTTGGGAAAACCACAAGTGCAGAGTTTTTTGATTTCAAGTGCCTTGTATTGGATTGATACCTTTCATCTTGATGGTATTCGCGTGGATGCTGTTTCGAATATGTTGTACTTAGACTATGACGAAGGGCCATGGACGCCCAATCATGAAGGTGGAAATCGTAATTTTGAAGGCTATTACTTTTTGCAAAAACTATCTTCTGTGTTGAAACAAAAACATCCGAACATCTTGCTGATTGCAGAGGAGAGTACGTCACAGACCCAAATTACCGGACCGATTACAACAGGTGCATTGGGATTTGATTATAAATGGAATATGGGTTGGATGAATGATATTTTGCGTTTTTATCAGATGGATCCGATTGAGCGTAAACACCATTTTCATTTAGTAACCTTTTCATTTATGTATGCGTTCAATGAAAATTATTTATTAGCATTGTCACATGATGAAGTTGTCCACGGGAAGAAAAGTTTAATGCATAAAATGTGGGGCGATCGCTACAAACAATTTTCACAGTTACGTAACTTATATGCCTTTATGTATGCCCATCCCGGGAAAAAATTATTATTTATGGGAGGGGAATGGGGGCAGTTTCTCGAATGGAAACATGATCAGGGGTTAGAGTGGGTAGATCTACAGGATTCCTTTAATTACCAGATGCAAATCTATACGAAGCATTTGAATCACTTGTACAAAGAACAACGTGCGTTGTGGGAAATGGAGGACTCGTCGACTACGATTCGTTGGATTGATGACAGTCCAGAAGATTCCATTTTAGCATTTATTCGGCAAGGGCATCGAAAAAAAGATTTTCTAATTATCATTGTGAATTTAGTTCCTGTTGAACGCGTAAATTATCCAATTGCAGTCCCTTATGAAGGGGAGTATGAAGAAATTTTAAATACCGAACGCGCCACGTTTGGAGGCACATGGGAAGAAGGAAACCCTGTTTGTGAGACAACTGAGCAAACAATGAATGCTTTTTCCTATCAAATTACACCGACCATTCCAGCGTTAGGCGTGCTGTATTTGCGACCAAAAAAAATTCAAATACGAAAAACCGAAGTGAAAGGGGGGAAAGAGCTGTAATTTAACGGGAGGAAGTTCGAACGATTTTAATTACAGCTTATGACCATGAAAAATGAAATGATTGGAATGATCTTAGCAGGAGGTCAGGGAACACGATTAGGTAAATTAACGAAACATATTGCAAAACCAGCTGTTCCATTTGGTGGGCGTTATCGAATTATTGATTTTACTCTGAGTAATTGTGCAAATTCAGGCATTAATCATGTGGGCGTCGTTACACAATATCAGCCTTTGGCATTAAATTCTCATATTGGAAATGGTGTAAACTGGGGACTAAATGGTATCAACTCAGGAGTGACAATTTTACAACCTTATTCTAGTGCAGAAGGAAGTAAATGGTTTGAAGGGACCGCACATGCGATTTATCAAAACATTGATTATATTGATGAATTAAATCCACAATACGTTTTGATTCTATCGGGTGATCATATTTATAAAATGGACTATGAAGAGATGTTAGACAATCACAAAGCCAACAATGCATCGCTGTCAGTTGCAGTTATTGGAGTACCGATGAAAGAAGCATCGCGTTTTGGAATCATGAACACTGATGAATACGATCGGATTATTGAATTCGACGAAAAACCGAAACAACCGAAAAGTAATTTAGCGTCGATGGGTATTTATATTTTTAACTGGGGTCGATTACGCGAAATGTTACTGAGTAATTACGCCATGGATAACAAAATGGAAGACTTTGGAAAAGATGTAATCCCGGCTTATTTAGCCAGTGGGGCAAATGTATTTGCGTATCGCTTTGATGGTTACTGGAAAGACGTAGGGACAATTGATTCGTTATGGGAAGCGAATATGGAGTTTTTGGATTTAGATATGTCACTCAATATCCGTGATAAAAATTGGCGTGTCTATTCTAAAAACCGTATCTCACCACCTCACTTTGTAACAAGCACCGGTTCGGTTAAAGATGCCTTAATTTCAGATGGTTGTTACATTTCTGGGGAAATTAACCATAGTATTTTATCAGAAGATGTGCAAATCAAAGAAGGATCGGTCATCACTGATTGCGTAATCATGTCCGGTGCAACGATTGGTAAAAATGTTACTTTGAATCGTGTGATTGTCGGTGAAGATGCGATTATTGGCAACAATGCAACGATTGATGGTAGTGAGGAAATCGCTGTCGTGGGCTATTCTGAAGTGATTGGAGTGACGAAAAATGAAGGCGAATAAAATGTGTGCGTTAATTGGAAACATTCATCGTTACGATGAACTATTACCATTGATTGAAAACCGTCCGATTGCAACCTTGCCTTTTGCTAGTAAATATCGTTTATTGGATTTCAATTTATCGAATGTTGCGAATGCGAATATACCATCAGTGTTTATGGTATTTAATGAAGGTGAGACCCGTTCCGTTTTCGATCATATTGGTGGTGGGCGAGAATGGAGTTTAGATGGTGTCAAAAACCGTTTCTTCATTCACATCTATCAAGACTATACGAGAAAAGCAGACAATAACCGTAGTTACTATGAATTAATTATTGACTATTTACTAAAATCAAAAGCAGAATATGCGGTGTATATGGGTAGTAAATTCTTATGTAATATCGATTTACGGGCGATTCAAGCCATTCATAGACAAAAAAAATCTGACCTGACGGTTGTTTATAAACGAGTAGAAAAAGAACGAGTACATCCCTCGGATATTTTACTCAAAATGGATGCGGAAAATATTGTCGTGGAAAAAGCTTCAGCTAGTGCAGTGGAACCTGCGGAATTAGTCAATCTATGTACAGATATTTATATTATAAAGACAGAACGATTAATTGAATTGCTTAGAAAACGTCAAGCGGCGGGAGTCGTTGGAAGCCTAGAAAATTTATTGCGAGAGTCGATTGGTCAAAATACATCTGCTTATGAATACACAGGTTATTTGACGAATATTTATGACATTTCTTCCTATTACCAATCCAACATGGACATGTTAGATGTCAAAAAATTCAATTCGTTATTGTATTCAAGTCAAAAGGTTTATACGAAAATGAAGGATGAAGTACCGACTTATTATAGTCGAACATCAGATACGAGTGACAGCCTCTTAGCTACCGGTTGTACAATTGAAGGAGAAGTTGAGCATTCCCTCATTAGTCGAGGCACGCATGTCTTTGAAGACGCACATGTAGAGCATTCCATTATCTTTTCAGGTAACACGATCCATTCAAATGCTCAAGTTTCGTATGCAATCTTAGACAAAAATGTGATAGTGGATCCACATGTTCGAATAATTGGGACCGCAAATAAACCAGTCGTTGTACCAAAAGGACAACATGTCACGACGGATATTATTGGAGGGTGAAGGGATGAAAGTATTATATACAGCATTTGAATGTGCGCCGTTTTTCAAAACCGGTGGACTAGGAGATGTTGCGGGTGCTTTGCCAAAAGCATTGCATAAAAAAGGTATCGAGACAATTGTTGTCTTACCTTACTTCTCTTTTATACCAGATCGCTTTAAGGACGAATGTCAAGATGTGGCGAATTTTACTTTAGAGGTTGGCTGGCGTCAACAGTATTGTGGCATTAAACAGCTAGATTTCCAAGGTATTCGTTATTATTTTATCGATAATTTGTATTATTTTGATCGCGCTGAAATTTACGGTTACGATGATGATGTTGAACGCTTTGCTTTTTTTCAATTAGCTGTTATTGAATTAATGAATCGGATTGATTATATTCCTGATGTGCTGCACGTCAATGATTATCATACGGCGATGATTCCTTTTTTATTAAAAGAAAAATATCATTGGGTTGAAGAATATCAAGCGATTCGTACCGTTTTGACGATTCATAATATTGAGTTTCAAGGGCAATATTCGTCTGAAATATTAGGTGATTTATTTGGTGTCGGTCAACGACGTTATAATGAAGGCGTGATACGTTGGCACAACCAATTGAACTTCATGAAGGCCGGTATTGCGTATGCCAATCACGTGAACACAGTCAGTCCGTCATACGCTGAAGAAATTAAAACATCCGAGTTTGGTGCTGGATTAGAAATTATCTTACAGATGGAACATCAGAAGTTATCCGGTATCTTAAATGGAATTGATTACGAAACGAATGATCCAACAACCGATCCATCACTTGTCGCTCATTTTGAAGTCGATGATTTAACGGGCAAGGGGTTGAATAAAGCCGAGTTGCAACGAATCATGGGATTGCCAGAAAAATCGGATGTTCCAATCGTTGCCGTCGTTAGTCGCTTAACTTATCAAAAAGGCTTCCACCTATTGCTTGAAGAGTTAGAGCATCTTTTACAATTTGATTTACAATTTGTGTTATTAGGAACAGGTGATCCACGATTTGAAGCCGCATTCCGTCAAATTACGGCTCGATATCCGGAAAAAAGTGTCGCGAAAATCACGTTTGATGTGACCCTTGCGCAAAAAATCTATGCAGGTGCGGATCTATTCTTAATGCCTTCGTCTTTTGAGCCATGTGGATTATCGCAAATGATTGCGATGCGTTATGGTACATTGCCCGTTGTCCATGAGATTGGGGGGCTAAAAGATTCTGTGCACCCATTTAATCCAGTGACAGGGGCTGGGACGGGTTTTGGTTTTGAAGAATTCACAGGGTTTTATCTAACGCAAAGCGTAAAACAGGCGCTAGAACTTTATCAAAAATCGCCAAATGTTTGGAAAAAAATTCAACGACAAGCAATGACAACAGATTTTAGTTGGGATACAAGTTGCCAAAGTTATATTGATTTATATAATCGGCTGTTATCTAAATAAAAGAACTACAGACAGCTAGAACGACTCTAAGTCTTCGTTTTGGCTGTCTTTTTTTATCGAAAGTATGAGGGGGGGATTTGATGTTGACGAAGAAAGCACTAGTCCGTGAATTAAGAAAAAACTTACAAGAAGATTACGCCATTGAATTAGAAGATGCAACATCTGAAGAAATCTTTTTTAGTTTGGGAAGTACAATCAAAGGGATCTCAAATGAACAGTGGCAAAAAACGTGGAAAAATTATTTGAAGGAACAACAAAAGCAAGTCTATTATTTTTCTATTGAATTTTTACCAGGAAAATTATTAAAGAGTAATTTATTGAACTTAGGCTTATATGATTTGGTTAAAGAAACATTGGCTGATTTAGCGATTGATTTAGAAGAGATTGTCGAGCAAGAAAAAGATATGGCGCTCGGCAATGGAGGGTTAGGACGACTGGCATCTTGCTTTATGGATGCGATCGCGTCAAAAGGATTACCGGGAAATGGAAATGGTATTCGTTACGATTATGGTTTGTTCAAACAACAATTTGTTGATGGCTATCAAGTCGAATTGCCTGATGATTGGTTGAAAAAAGGGAATGTTTGGGAGATTCGTCGTGACAGTAAAGCTGTAAACGTTCATTATGGAGGCGATATTTCTTTTACGAAGAAAACCAATGGGCATTTAGCTGTTGTCGCTGAAAATCAACGTATTTTAAGAGCGGTGCCTTATGATACCGGCATGGTTGGTTATCAAAATGGGATTGTAAATACGATGCGTTTATGGGGTATTGAGATTCCTTATGCGGAAGAAGGGAAGTACCGCAGCATTGAAGAACGCCGTGTATTCGAAGATTTAACAGCTGTACTATATCCAGATGACTCGAATGAACGTGGGCGCTTTATTCGTTTAGCGCAAGAGTATTTCTTTGTTTCAGCGGGAATTCAAAGCATTTTACGTTACTACCAACGTTTGGATTTACCGGCAAGTGTTCTGAGCGAGAAGATAGCGATTCATATCAATGATACTCATCCAGCTTTATGTATTCCCGAATTCATGCGGATTTTGTTGGATGAATGGGAGCTTAGTTGGGAGCAAGCGTGGGATTTAACTGGGAAAGTCATGAGTTATACGAATCATACGATTTTAGCTGAAGCTTTGGAGAAATGGCCGGTCAAACTAATGAAACAAGTGGTGCCTCGTATGTATCAAATTATTGAGGAGATTGATCGCCGTTACGTGCTTTCAATGGCGACGATTCATCCAGAAGCACTCGTTCAACGGACGCGGATTATCCAAGGTCAAACGATTCATATGGCGCACCTTGCGATTATTGGTAGTCACAGTACGAACGGTGTAGCAAAACTACATTCTGATCTTTTGAAATCGGTTGTGTTACATGATTTTTACTTGATTTACCCTGATCGCTTCAATAATAAAACCAATGGGATTGCTCAACGACGTTGGCTGCAACTAGCCAATGAGCCGTTAAGTCAAGTGCTTGATGAAACGATTGGTCAGACATGGCGTAAAAATCCAAATGATTTAAGGTTGTTATTGAATTATCAAAATGATACGACTGTTTTAGAAAAAATTGGTCAGGCAAAAGCCAGTAAAAAGATCCAACTTGCGACTTACATTGAAGAAACAACAGGGATTTTAATCAATTCAGATGCGATTTTTGATGTTCAAATAAAACGGCTACATGCTTATAAACGTCAGTTGCTGAACTTATTGCATATTTTAAAACAATATTTTGAGTTAAAAGATCAACCAAATAAAAAAATTCATCCGAGAGTTTATATTTTTGGAGCAAAGGCTGCACCAAGTTATCATTATGCCAAATCAATTATTAAAACGATTAATGCAGTAGCGGAATTAATTAATAATGATGCAACAATCAATGATCAAATTAAAATTGTCTTCTTGCCGAACTATAATGTGTCTTTAGCTGAAAAAATTATTCCGGCGGCAGATGTGAGTGAACAAATTTCACTTGCCTCAAAAGAAGCTTCGGGAACAAGTAATATGAAACTCATGTTAAATGGGGCGATTACTTTGGCGACACTGGATGGTGCAAATATAGAGATTCGCGATGCAGTCGGGGATGACAATATTGTTATTTTTGGACTATCAGAAGCACAAGTCTATGCCTATTACGAGAACCAATCCTACTCAGCTAGAGAAATTTATGAAAATAATCCGACGATTCAACGGGTTTTAAATGCTTTGATTGATGGTGAAATTCCCAACATTGAACAAGAAGGTCGTGAAATTTATGATTCATTGTTAGTCTATAATGATGAATATTTCTTATTAAGAGATTTCGATTCTTATTGTGCGGCTCAAAATAAAATCGAGCGAATGTATCAAGAGAAAGAACAATGGCAACGACAGTGTTTGATTAATATTGCTAATGCAGGTACCTTTTCTGCTGATCATACTGTTCAGCAGTATGCCGATGATATATGGCATATTGAACCGCTCTTTGCTCATCAATCGAAGTAGGAAGGAGCTTTTATGAGCACAATCTATTTTAATCCTTGGAAGACGTTATATAAAAAACCTTTTGGTGCGTCTATTTGTGACCAAGTTATTCAATTTCAAATTCGTGTTACCGAACCGCAGGTGACAAACGTTTATTTAGTGATTCATAAAGATTTTGGTGAGACAATGCATCTGTTGTTAACAGCAGGGCAAGATAGTTTTTATTCTGGCGAATATTGCTTAAATCAAGGGAAAGGACTTTATTTTTATCATTTTGAAATTCAAGTAAAGGATCAAGCGATGCCCTTGTTCTATGGTGCCTATCAAGGAGGAGAGGGACGGATCGAAAGTAATCGAAAAAATCTTTGGGAATTTCAAATAACCTGTTATCAGACACAAGAGATCTCCGCTACTTGGTATCGAGAGGCGGTTTTCTATCAAATTTTTCCAGATCGATTTTTTAATGGGAATCCGAATCAAATAATCAATCAACCGAAAGCGAATACGTTTCTTTATGCGACGCCGGAAGACCAACCAATGTATATTAAAAATCCGGCCGGTGAAATTCTAAGATGGGATTTTTTTGGGGGAAATTTAAAAGGGATTCAAGCAAAAATTCCATATTTGAAGGAGTTAGGAATTACGGCTATATATCTAAACCCCATTTTTGAAGCAAATAGTAATCATCGTTACGATACATCAGATTACTTTATGATTGATCCTATTTTAGGTACGTTAGAGGATTTTGAAGCGTTAATTGAAGCGTTGCAAGTGAATGGTATCCGAGTGATGTTAGATGGTGTCTTTAGCCATGTCGGACAAAATAGTCGTTATTTTAATCGTGATGGGTCTTATGGTCTGGGGGTTGGCGCCTATCATAATCCGAAAAGTCCCTATTTCTCATGGTTTCAATTTATAAAATATCCTGATCAGTATCAATCATGGTGGGGGATTGAGGATTTACCGACGATTGATAAATGGAATACAGATTTCCAACAAATGATTTACGGTAGCGACCATAGTGTAATTGATTACTGGACAAAACGTGGTGTCGACGCTTGGCGTCTCGATGTTGCAGATGAGCTTCCTGATTTATTCATCCAGGGAATTCGTGAAAGACTCAATCAATATTCGGAAAAAGTGTTGATCGGCGAAGTTTGGGAAGATGCTTCGAATAAGATTTCTTATCAACAACGACGCCAGTATTTGCTAGGTGAACATTTACAAGGTGTTATGAACTATCCATTACGGAGTGCGATTTTGGCTTTGTTGAATCAAACGAACACTACAGAACAAATTGCACGAATGTTGACAACTCTTATTGAAAACTATCCGAATGCAGTACTGTATAATAATTTGAATAGCTTAGGAACTCATGATACGGAACGGATTTTGACGATGTTAGATCAAGATTTAAAGAAATTGAATCTAGCTTTTGCTATCTTGTTTTATTTTATCGGAGTCCCTTGTGTTTATTATGGTGATGAGGCTGGACTAACGGGGCATAAAGATCCCGAAAATCGTCAATTCTTCCCATGGAAGCAAAGTAATCTAGTTACTTTAGCTATTTGTAAAAAATGGATTGCTGTTCGAAAAGAGAATCCTATTTTAATTGAAGGAACGATTGATCTTTTTTATACATCTAATTTATTTGGTGTTTTACGAGTGAAAGGAAACGATTATGAAGCTTTGATTGTGAATCCAACGAGTCAAGCCCAGAGTATCTCGGAAGCCCTGGTGTTTATGACAGAGCCAGCTATTGTTGGGATTCATATTCAAGAAAAGTTACAAGGGGCGACGATTGCGGCATTTGATTGTCTCCGTTTGGTGAAGTAAGTCAAGAATCTTTCTTAAAATACTGTTTCCTTAACAAGAAAGTATGGTAAGATAAAGGAAATCTTTTTTAAAGGATGAGAAACGATGAGAGAAGAGCAAGAAATTAAACGAAAACACACTTGTTTCCCAGCTTATTCAGATGAAACAGGAGTCAAAATTAAAAGAGAAGAAAAACGAACGCCTTTTTCAAGTGATGAGAACTGGATTTTAACCGAGGAAAGCGAAACACCTTTTTACTCTAAAAAAGAGAATAATAAAGGAGGATTGAAAGATTTACGTCGCTCAAACCGAAGTGTTGCTAGTAAAGCCGGTCACTCAATTCGTCAAAAAGAAGAGTTGAAACGCCATCGTTCGAATTTACCGGATTACTCAAAAAGAGTTGAGATGGAAGTGACGAAGACAGGGAAACGACAATTTTTTGGTGACGCACCGAAGCAGGCTTCTTATTTAGTTAAAGAAAAAGCAGCAGAGAGTGTCCCATCAGTCAAACGTCAATATTCGGGTCGTTCTTACTTTGTACCTAAATATATCCCAGCATCAATTATTCCAGAAGAACAAGATACGACAATCACTGAGAATCAATTACTGGATTCGATGGAAAAAGCGACTGAGAGCTATTTATTATTCGATACCGATTTGACACCTTATCAAGAACGTAAAGATGGCGATCCTAGCGTGCGTAAATTTGGTACTGAAAAAGAAATACGAGAAGCAACTGAAAAAACACAGAAAAAGAGAATGCGACTAGAACGCTCGCTAGAAGGTATGATTGAGCAAGAGCGTGATGATTTAACAGAAGGAAAATATTTTAAGTAAAAAATAGACAAAAGAGAACCTTTTATTGAAAAAAGGCATGCTCTTTTGTCTATTTTTATTTTTGTTTATATGTTTCTAAGAATTGGCGCATACGTTTTGTCATTGATTCCAGTTGGTCCATATTTGGGAGGTATACAATCCGAAAATGATCAGGTGTATGCCAGTTAAAACCACCGCCATGAACGAGAAGAACTTTATGTTCATGTAGAAAATCTAAAACAAATTTTTCATCATCATAAATATTAAAGCGTTTCGTATCAATTTTTGGAAAAAGATAAAAAGCGGCTTTAGGTTTGACTGCTGAAAGTCCAGGGATGTCGTTAATAGCATTATAAATAAATTCTCTTTGTTCATAAATTCGCCCGCCAGGCAGCATAAGTTCATCTGCACTTTGGTGCCCACCTAGAGCAGTTTGAACGATTTGTTGAGAAAGAACATTTGAGCAAAGACGCATAGAAGACAACATATTGAGGCCCTCGATATATCCTTTTATATTCGATTTATCGCCACTAATTGCCATCCATCCAACGCGGAAACCAGCCACTCGATGCGATTTTGATAAGCCGCTAAAAGTTATGACAGGTCTATCAGGTGCTAAAGCTGCAATATGAATGTGTTCATGTCCGTCCATTAATAAGCGGTCATAAATTTCATCTGAAAAAATAATCAAATCAAATTCGCGAGCAATTTTAACAATTTCTTCTAAAATTTCCTTTGGATACACGGCGCCTGTTGGATTATTTGGATTAATTAAAACAATCGCTTTGGTCTTCGATGTTATTTTTGAGCGGATATCAGCGACATCTGGATTCCATTCACTTTGCTCATCGCAAATATAATGAACGGCTTTGCCTCCAGCTAATGAAATAGAGGCTGTCCAAAGTGGATAGTCAGGCATAGGTACGAGAATTTCATCCCCATTATTACACAAACCTTGCATCGACATGGTAATGAGTTCACTCACACCGTTACCAGTATAAATGTCGTGAATCGTTAAATTGGGGAATTTTTTGACTTGGTAGTATTGCTCGACCGCTTTGCGGGCAGAAAAAATCCCTTTAGAATCTGAATAGCCTTCAGATTCTCTAACATTTAAAATCAAATCACGCACAATTTCATTAGGCGCTTCAAATCCGAAAGTCGCGGGATTTCCTGTATTTAATTTTAAAATACTGATCCCTTCATCTTGCATACGATCGGCTTCTTCTAAAACCGGTCCTCGAACATCATAACTTACCCCATTAAGCTTTGTTGACTTTTCAAATTTTCTCATTGATTTCCCTCTTTTCAATCCCATTAAATGATTTCTATTATAACAAAGATATTGTCAAACATACCATTTTTTTTGTTAAATCAATCGGTTATTTTAAGAGTTTTTAGAAAAAAACAGAAAAACATTCAATTCATATTGACAATCCTGTTATTTATCGGTACTATTTTGTTATTGTCATTATTAAATGATGAAGATTGCGGTCGTGCTGGAACGGCAGACAGTCACGGTTGAGGGCCGTGTGAGGAAACTCGTGTGGGTTCAAATCCCATCGACCGCATAATTAAATAAACCTATGTATTCACGAAAAGTTGTGAATACATAGGTTTTTTTATTTCTTTATTTTAGTCAGTTAATTTTTGACAAATCTTTTTACTAACAACCATTCTGCCATTGTATTTTTCAATGATTTCTTCAGAAGGTTCTTTAACTTCAATTAAAAATGAATTTTCGTACTCCTTCTCAATAAGACCTAATAAAGTGGCATTTTCCCACTTGAATGTTACGTTTGTTTGCGTTTCCATGACCAACACTCCAATCGATTGTCTAGTATGATGCACATTTTTAAAATAGTTTCTATTTTTGTATTATGTTACAAAATATGGTAAATTTAAAATGCAAATTCGCATATTTTGAAGATGAGGGGTGAAGGGATGTCAAATAAACAAGAATCACTTGGTGAAACGTTAAAAAATTTGCGGAAAGCGCATCGAATGACACAAAAAATGTTAGCAGAAGGTATTTGTGCGCAAAGTTTAATTAGTCGAGTAGAAAATAATGAAGAATTACCAAATGTTGTCATTTTACAACAAATTTGTCAGCGACTAGATGTCACATTGGATCAATTAATGCAATTTGAATCAGAAGAAATCCATGGAAGAAATGACCGATTCAATAAAATTCATCATCATTTTATTCAGAAAAATTATTTGAAACTTGCACAATTATTAAAGGATGAGAGTCTGCTAAGTACTCTTTATTTAGAAGCCGATTTTCAAAGATACGATTACTATTTGAGTATTTGCGCCTTTCATGTTGATAAGAAACCAATTAAAGCCTTAGAGCTTTTAAAAAAAGCTATCTCATCGACACATAACCGAGAGAGTCTGAATCTTTCAACGATTGAAATTCAAATGATGAGTGATCTAGGGCGAATGTACCATCAAAAAGGTCAACTGGAATTAGCATTAGTTGAATTAAGAAAAGTCTATCAGTTGGTAGATGGTTTGCCAGAGGAAAGAAGGACATTTGAACTAAATAAAGTCTATTATTATTATGGTGATGTGTTATTTGAGTTAGAGCATTATGAAGAATCTTTCGAAATTGTCCAAGAAGGAATGGCCTTAGCGCAGCAATTTTGTAGCTATTATTATTTAGAAGAGTTATTCATGCTAAATGGACAGCTGCTACAAGAAACGCAGCAAATCGCAGAAGCAACAGAATATTTCTTTTTAGCAAAAATGGTTCAGCGAATTGTCCAAGACTAATGCGTGCTGAGCTTGACATTAAAAAAAAATAGGAGTACTTTAACTATAGTAATCAAATAAGGGGCGAGCTTAATGAGAACGTTTATCAAAGCAGACAAGTTTTTTTATCATTCAACAACAAAAACAAAAGGTTATTTAGAGATTATTGATGGGAAATTTGGCCAACATTTCAAAGAATTACCTGAGGAAGCAAACATCATTGATCATAGCGGTCAATGGATTGCGCCAGGCTTAGTTGACACTCATATTCATGGTTATATGAATCATGATGTGATGGATAACGATGCAGAAGGAATCAAAGTGATGTCAGAGGCGTTATTAGCTTGTGGAGTGACTTCTTTCTTACCGACAACCTTAACTTCTAGCCGTGAATTACTGACGAAAGTTGCTAGAACGCTTGGTGAAGTTAAAAGTGAAGTGACAGGAGCTAAGATTCAAGGGATTTACTTTGAAGGTCCATTCTTTACCGAAGAGTACAAAGGGGCGCAAAACCCTTCGTATTTTGGAGATCCAGATTTAGAAATTTTTAATGAATGGCAAGAAGCATCGGGCGGCATCATTAAAAAAATTGCATTAGCACCTGAGCGTAAAGGAACAAGAGACTTCGTAGAGACGGTAACAAAAGAAGGCGTTGTTGTTGCTTTAGGCCATAGTAATGCAACATTAGAAGAAGCGACTGAGATTGTAGATGCTGGTGCTAGCGTTTTTGTCCATGCTTTTAATGGTATGCGCGGATTGAATCATCGCGAACCAGGGATGGTCGGCGCCTTAATGACATTAGAAAAAGTTTTCTCCGAGTTGATTTGTGATGGGCATCATGTTCATCCACAGGCCGCTGAAGTCTTAATTGATAAAGTGGGACATGAACATATTGCTTTGATTACCGACTGTATGATGGCTGGTGGGATGCCAGATGGGGACTATATTTTAGGTGAATTCCCGGTGGTTGTTAAAGATGGGACTGTTCGTATGCCGGAAGGTAATCTTGCGGGTAGTATTTTAAAACTGAAAGAAGCGATTAAAAACGTCGTTGATTGGGAATTAGCGAAACCTGAAGAAGCGGTATTAATGGGAAGTTACGTACCGGCACTTAGCTGTAACATTGCCGATACTTGTGGCATGATTAAAGCTGGCCGTGATGCTGATTTTATTGTTTTAAATCCTGACATGACATTAGCTGCAACTTATTTAGATGGTGTAAAACGATACAACGCTTAATAAAATATTTAAAAAGAGGGGATGAATCCTCTCTTTTTTTTGTTCTCCTTTTAAATCAATGGAAGAAAACAATGATTATGATACAATAGACCTTGAAAAGAATCGAGGAGACGTGTAGATGAGTTATATTGAAGTAATTAATGAAGTCAAAAAATATCAAATGGGCGATACTGAGATTTTTGCAAACGACGGGGTAACTTTTAACGTCGAAAAAGGTGAAGTCGCAGTGATTTTAGGGCCAAGTGGCGCGGGTAAATCAACGGTATTAAATATTTTAGGTGGCATGGATAGTTGTGATAGTGGTGAGGTTATTATCGATGGCATTGATATTGCTCATTTTTCAGACAAAGAATTGACGAATTATCGTCGTAGTGACGTTGGTTTTGTTTTCCAGTTTTACAATTTAGTCCCGAATTTAACAGCGATGGAAAATGTCGAGTTGGCTTCTCAAATTGTGCGAGATGCACTTGATCCGGCGGAAGTTTTACAACAAGTTGGTTTAGGGCATCGAATGAACAATTTTCCCGCACAATTGTCGGGTGGTGAACAACAACGTGTAACGATTGCTCGTGCCTTAGCGAAACGACCTAAATTATTATTATGTGATGAACCGACAGGAGCACTTGATTATGAAACGGGAAAACAAATTTTACAAATATTAGAAGATGCTGCACGCAAAACAGGAACAACCGTGATTATCATCACGCATAATTCACAAATTGCTCCAATGGCGAATCGCGTTATTCGAATTAACGATGCCAAAGTTCGCAGCATTGAAGTGAATGAACAACCAACACCAATTTCAGAGATTGAGTGGTAGAAGATTGATGAAAAAAACAGCTTTATTAAAAACCAGTTTAAGAGAAATTACGAATTCACCAGCTCGGTTTTTATCGATTTTGGGGATTATCTTTTTAGGTGTCGCTTTTTTTGTCGGTATCGGTGCGACGGGACCAGATATGATTCGTTCCGGAGATGATTACTTCAAAAAGTATCAATTAGCAGATGTGAGCGTCTACTCTTCGCTTGGTTTTTCCAAGGAAGATCAAGCAACCGTTGAAAAAGACCAATTAATCAACAAAGTGTCAATGCAATACTTACTTGATATTCATTCCAGTAAAAGCAATCAAGTCTTTCGTTTCTTGAGTGCAGATCAAGAAGATTCGATTAATCAATTAGAAGTAGTCAAAGGGCGTTATCCAAAAAAAGCAAATGAAATTGTTTTGGATCATATTTTACAAGGAAATGCCAATTATAAAATTGGTGAGACATTTACAATTGCTAAAGAGGATGATCCAAACAATCAATTAAAAGAACATTCATTTGAAATTGTCGGTTTTGTGAAAAGTCCAGAAATCATTGATAATGCCAAGCGAGGAAACACAAATGTTGGGAATGGTGCAATTGATGCCTTCGCCTTTGTTTTACCAGAAGTGTTTGAGATGGAAGCTTATGGTAGAATGCTTGTCTCTTTTAAAAATGTGATAAATGAAACGGCCTATTCTGAAAATTATGAACAGAAGATGAAAGAAAATAAGGCGCACTTAACAAAATTACTCGAGCCAAGAAAAAAAGAACGTCTGGAAGAGATTCGAGCAACGGCTTTAAAAGAAATCAATCAAAACCAAGAAGAATTAACGAATGCTAAAAAACAATTAGAAACAGGCGAAAAAGAGTTACAGAGTGGAAAGAAAGAACTTGAAGCTGGAGAGCGAGCTTTTCGTGAAGGAAAAGAAACATTTCAAACCGAAATCACAAAAGCACGCACGGAAATTGAAAGCCAGGAACAACAATTAGAAGCGGCTCAAGTCGAAGTAGATCAACAAACGGATTTTTTAAATCGTCAACAACGGGAATTGGACCAAAATAAAGGGAAATTAACGGCTTATCAAGAACAATTGACGCAGGTGTTCAATCAAATGGATGAAATTGAATTGGCACTGGCTCAGTTAGATGAAGCGGACGGTATTTTTAAAGAATTTGAAGGACTATTGAATCAGCTTGAGTACTTAGAGGAATCAGAGCAACTCGAGGCATTAGAAGATTTGAAAAGCTTGCTACAATTATTAGCGAAGCAATTGCCGAATGCGTCTGAATTACAAGGGTTAATTGATGTCATGATTGAGGGATTAACGTTAGAGAATATCGCTACGATTAATGATGAAATGAAGACATTGCAAACACTTCTTTCGAGTCAAAGACAAGAAATTGAACAGCAATTACAAGGTCTTGAACAGCAACGAGCGGAATTAGAAGCTGGCCTACAGGCGATTGAAGCGGGACAACGTCAATTAGATGAAGGTAGACAGGATTTAGGTGCAGCGCAGCAACAATTACGTGAAGGTCGCAAGCAATTAACTAGTGGGCGAGAAGCATTCTTAATTGAAAGAGAACGCGGACAGCAAAAACTAGACGCCACAGAAAAAGAATTAAAAGCCGCGCGGGCAACGTTTGATAAAGAGTTTAAAGCGTTTGAAAAGTTAAAAAAAGAGAAAATTCCAGAACTGGAAAAAGCGCAAACAACATTAACGAAAGAAAAAGCGAAATTGGATGACTTAGAAGAAGCGTCCTTTACGTTGATCTTACGAGAAAGCAATCCGGGCTATTTGGAATATGAACAAAATGCCAATCGTATTTCTTCCATCGCGACTGTTTTTCCAACGATTTTCTTTTTAATTGCTGCGCTGGTTAGTTTAACGACAATGGGGCGTATGATTGAAGAAAAAAGAATGGAAATTGGAACATATAAGGCATTAGGGTATAAAAATAGTGAAGTCGCACAAAAATTCCTGATTTATTCTTTAGCTGCGGGTTTAACAGGAACGCTACTCGGTTTAATCGTAGGCTTTTATTTATTCCCAACGATTATTATTCAAGCTTACGGTCAGCTCTATAGTATTAAGGAATTTTCAACCCCATGGTATGCTTCGTATTCATTGATTGGATTGGCAGTCGGTCTGTTTTGTACAGTCGGTATTTCATTAATTGTCTTACGAGTCGATTTACTAAGTACAGCAGCAACATTGCTCCGACCGAAAGCGCCAAAGCCTGGTAAGAAAATTTTAATTGAACGAATACAACCGTTATGGAAACGATTGAATTTTAACCAAAAAGTCACTATGCGTAATTTATTCCGCTACAAATCGCGTGCATTAATGACGATTTTCGGGATTGCCGGCTGTACAGCGATGATTGTGACGGGCTTTGGATTGAAAAACTCAATTGGTGATATTGTTCCGATTCAATTTAATCAAATCTGGCACTATCAAGGGATTGTTAGTTTTAAGCAAGATTCAAATAGCGCAGAGAAAAAAGCTTATGAAAAAGAACGTAGCCAACTAACCAATTTAAAAACATCGCTTGCGATGGCAGCTGAAAACTTAACCACTGAAAAGACAGGAGAGAACCGGCAAGATTTAACGGTCTATGTGCCAGCAAGAGTACAAGATGTTCCCGCATTTGTTTCATTTCAAAATCGTCAGACAAAAGAGGTATCAACTCTTGATGATCAAGGTGCAATTATCAATGAGAAATTAGCGAAGTTATTTGCTCTTGAGGTCGGTGATACTTTAGAGTTGAAAAATGCGGATAATCAAACGTTTGAAATCAAAATCTCAGGGATTGTTGAAAATTATGTCGGTCATTTTGCTTACTTGTCACCAAAATATTATGAGAAAGTTTTTGAAAAAAAACCGGCATTTAATAGCGAATTATTACTGTTTAATGAATCGTTAACGAAAGAGGAAGAAAAGAGTATTGCTAGTCAACTCATGTCGTTAGATCGTGTAATCAATGTGTCGTTCCTTTCGGATTCTTCAACTGCCCTCGATGATACGACGGAGATTTTAAATCTGGTTGTCTGGATTTTGATTATTTCAGCAGGATTATTAGCGTTTATCGTTTTATATAACTTAAATAATATTAATATATCCGAGCGGATTCGTGAACTTTCGACGATTAAAGTTTTAGGTTTTTATGATAAGGAAGTAACGATGTATATCTATCGAGAAAATATCTTCTTAACGATTTTTGGGGTCGGTATCGGTCTGATCTTTGGTAAAATTTTACATGGCTATGTTTTAACAACTGTTGAATTAGACATGCTGATGTTTTCGCCGAAAATCCATAACCTTAGTTACGTTTTTGCAAGTTTGATAACCGTTTTCTTTACCGTGGTTGTTGGCTTTGTGATGTATCAAAAATTAAAAAAAGTGGATATGATTGAAGCGTTAAAATCGAATGAATAAAAAAATAAAAATGAGTAAGAGGCTATAATAATCAACATAGCGTCTTACTCATTTTTATTAGTCGTTAAAGGAATGAAATAGTTCAGGCTAACAGCGACGAGCGTTCCGATAAAGGTGTCTAAAATACGTTGGAAAGCAAAGGCGAATGATCTGTCGCCTAAAGGGTTGAGCGAAATTAATAATAAAGTGGCAATAGCAGAAATAATACCGGCATGATTGTTAATGCCATCGGATAAAACAATGACGAGAGCTACAGTCAGAGGGACGAACAACAGCTCGACAAGAAAAGATTGAGGCATAAGATTTTGGATAAATAAATAAAGTAAGGCGGCAACCCCACCAATAATATTACCTAGAACACGAGAACGTGCGAAGCTAAGGGTTGTTGGCATATCTTGTCTTAAGCTAAAAACGGCTGCCAAAGCAGCAATCATTGCTTCTCCCCGATTAAAGAAATGGAAAAGTAATATACAAATCATGACAGCTAATGAAGATTTTATTGTTCGCATACCAATTCGGAATCGTCCAAGTTTCATTCGAATCACCTCTTTTAAATAGTTTAGCGAAAAACGATTTAAAAGGCTAGTGATATTTCTTATACTTTCATATAAAATAAGGAAGAGGGGGAATGGTATGAAAATTGGATTACGAACCATCAAAACCGTTGTTGCCTGTTTTTTTGCATTAATTATTGCGCAACAACTGGAGTTACTCTATTATACCGCGGCAGGAATTATTGCGATTTTAAGCGTGGGGAATACGAAAAAAAGCTCTTTAAATACCGGTATTTCTCGTTTTGTATCGTTGGCAATTGCGACTGCTCTAGCAGCAGTGATATTCAATTTAGTCGGTTACACGCCGCTCGGATTCACTTTGTATTTAGTTGTTTTCATTCCGTTAACTGTTCGATTCTCACTGACCGATAGTATTGTAGTGACCTCTGTTTTAGTCACGCACTACTTGTTGGAACAAAATTTTGGTTGGGAACTCATCTTAAATGAAATTTTACTGATGGCAATAGGTGTAGGGGTGGCTTTGTTATCAAACCTTTACATGCCTAATTTGGAGAAAAAAATTAAACAGGAGCAAGAAACCATCGAAGTCCACGTCCGGCAATTATTACTTGATATGGCAGACGATCTAACACGAACAGATAAAGAAGATTTAGTCGATTCGTGTGATATTCTACTGGAATCAATTGATTATGGACAACGTCAAGCTCGAATGCATCAAGAAAATCAATGGTTTGAGGAAAATTGGTATTACGAAAAGTATTTTATTATGCGTCGAGCACAAGTCCGTTCGTTGCGTGAAATGATCTTGATTTTAAAACAAATTCAAATTGAAGAGGCATGGGTTGCTGATTTGCGGATTTTATTAACAACAGCAGGAGAAACCTTATCTGAAGGAAATGATGGCGTACAAATGTTACGAAATATTGATTTAGTAATGGAGAGTTATCGTTTAAAACCGTTACCGAAAAATCGTGAAGAGTTTGAAAATCGTGCACGTTTGTTTCAATGTCTACAAATATTTAAGAATTTTATTGAATTGAAAGCAGAATTTACGATGCAACAATAAGTGAGATGAAAGGACAAAGATTCTTTCTCACAAACGAAGGAAAGATCTTTTTTACGATAAATATTCGTGTAGTACAAGGAGTTGTGGATCGATGGCGCACCCTTATTTGCTAGATTAGATATTTCACCAAAAGTACGCACGATAGGTTATAATGAAGAATGAAATGGCTTTAGGTGAAAATGATAAATTTTACTCAATATTGTGAAGCAGCGCTATCATTCATAAAGTGAAATCAGTAGAATAATGAATAGGAGGAAATAATATGCATGAGATTTATATTAACCTTATTTTAAGTGGTATCTATGAAAATTATTATTCTGAAGAAGAGTTTTATCAAAATCAATTAGGAATTTCGTTAGAGCGTTGGGAGAAGTGGAAGCAAGGAAAGATGAGCCTTTCACCAGAAGAAAATCAAAAAATAAAAAATATTTTTAGTGACTATGAATGGATGTTGTTGCAAAAAATCTTGCGTCAAACAATTATTTACCCAGAAAAACGTCATATTGCCGTTGCAGAATATAAAAAATTAAAAATTAAAATTGCACAACAATGGTTAAATACAAATAGTGGCGTCGTTGAATTCCAGCAAGTAAAAGAGGGAGAAAAGAAAGAATCGTTGATTGATTTAAGAGTTAGTCTACAATACGGGGAGTGGGGATTTGATGATGTCTTGAATTTTCGCCTACCAGCCGCGATTCAAAACCAAATTGTTCGACGTGAAGTAGCGCTTCTTGATTGGGTTAATCAGGAACTAGAAGACGCTTATGTCTAAAAATTAATAAAAAACGGATTGAGGAATAACATTGAAATTGAAAAAAATCATGGCCTTAATGGTAATGAGTGTGTGTAGTATCGGACTCATTTATGGTATTAATCGTTTTGTCACGAGAGAATACATTCCGAAAGGCACAAAAGAAGCGATTGCTGCTAAAATAAATACGCTAAATGAAGTAGAAGAAAAATCAGAGAAAAAAACAACCGATCAACCGGTATTACCGACTGGGAAACTTTCCGATTGGAATTTAATTTTAGTTGGACCGAGCCATCAATTAAAAACAGAACAGGTTGAGACATTGACGACTCTTGATAATGGTATGATGCTGGATCACCGCGTGTTGGATCCTTACAGTCAGATGACAATAGCGGCTCAGGAAGTTGGGCTTGATTTGATGCTTGTTTCCGCTTATCGCTCGATTTCTTACCAAGAGCAAATTTTTAATGAGAACGTAAATAATTTGGTTTGGCAAGGCGAGACACAGGAAGCTGCGGAAAAAACTGTGAAAGAAACATCGACGCAACCAGGGTATAGTGAACACCATACAGGATTGGCACTAGATATTGTGGACCAAAATTGGTCGAATCATTATATTGATAACATTTTAAGTGTAGAGTATGCAGAAACAGATGGTGGGAAGTGGCTAGCGACTCACGCACGTGAATATGGATTTATTTTGCGCTACCCTAAAGATAAACAAGCGATTACAGAGATTACTTTTGAACCTTGGCATTATCGATACGTTGGTGTCGAACATGCAAAGTATATCGAAGAACATCAATTGACACTAGAAGAGTATTTGGATTTATTAAAGGAGAAATAACGGCGCATGAAAAAAAATAAAAGACGAAAAAATTCTCCTTTACGGTTCCCAATGATTTTAGCAGGCCTCTTTTTAATTGTTTTATCGTTTGTATTTTCATTGAAAGGGTTAGTTGATGAAGCACCACGATTTGAACAGCAACAAGAAAATCAACAACTGTCCAATGAAGCATTTATCGAACGATTAGTGCCACATGCGCAAACATTACAAAGAGGCTATGGTATTTTACCAAGTATTATCATTGGTCAAGCGATTTTAGAATCAAATTGGGGGAAAAGTGAGTTATCGAGTAAATATAATAATTTATTCGGTATTAAGTCTTTCGGACACTCTGATTTTGTGACGTTAGATACGCAGGAATACGTGAATGGTCAATGGATTACGATTCAGGGAGATTTCCGTGTCTATCAAACATGGGAAGAATCGATGGATGATCACACGATGCTTTTTGTGAACGGCGTTGATTGGAGTCCGCAAAAATACGAAGCCGTTTTAACCGCACCTAGTTATAAAGAAGCGGCTATAGCATTACAAGAAGCAGGTTATGCTACGGACCCGACTTATGCAGAAAAAGTGATACAAGTTATTGAAGCGTATGATTTAGCACAATATGATTAATAAGGAGTGAGATGATGACTGATAAATTTATTCCGAATATTACAACGGCACTAAGAAAAGACATCGTTCGTGTACCAGAAATTATTAACGAATGTAGTGGGATTATGATTTTTGGTAAGTTAATTAAATCGATTATTTTTACAACGGATATAGCTATCATCCGCAACACAAATGCCCATGCGGTAATTGCTGTTTATCCTTTTACTCCACATCCAGCGATTACGAAAAGTATTATTGAAGCGGCGGACATTCCAGTGTTTTCTGGTGTTGGGGGTGGATTAACGCAAGGATCACGTGCGAGTTATATGAGCCTCTTTGCGGAAGCACAAGGTTCGATAGGTGTTGTTTTAAATAGTCCAACGCCACTTGAAACGGTCGTCGATGTTTGTGCTGTTGTTGATATTCCAGTCGTTAGCACGGTAACTAGTCGTTATACACCTATTGGGGATAAGCTAGAAGCTGGGGTTAAAATTATTAATATTAGTGCTGGTCGGAAAACAGAAGAGGTCGTACGTCATTTTAGAGAGCAATATCCCGACTTACCAATTATTGCCACAGGTGGTCCAACTGAGGAAAGCATACGTGGGACGATTGAAGCGGGGGCAAATGCCATCACGTACACACCTCCTTCAAATGGTCAACTTTTCAGTAAGAAAATGGAGAATTATCGTGAAATTGAGCGTGTTTCATTTGAAGAATAAAAATTTGATGAAAAAATGGAGAGAAGCCAAATGATTTTGGTTTTTTCTCTTGTTTTTTTATGTGGTTCAAGGCATAATTAAGCTTGTGTTTTTCATAATTAGTCTTCCTTATATATTGCCGTAATCGGTCGGCAGTTTCTACCTGGTACCGTAAATACCGGACTATAAGTGAAAAAAGTGTTTTATTAAATAAGACACCTTTTTTGCTGTGTGCAAAAAAGGTGTCTTTTTAATTTAGATTGAGATAAAAAAAGGAGTTAGTTTGCGATGGAAGAGTTAATTAAACGTATTCAACAAGATGGCGATGTTTTAGGAGATGGTGTATTAAAAGTTGACAGTCTAATCAACCATCAAGTCGATCCTCAGTTGATGAAGAATATGGGAGAACTTTTTGCGAAAGTTTTTGCTGAAAGAAAAGTAACGAAAGTTGTCACGATTGAATCATCTGGTATCGCACCAGCCGTTTTTTGTGCACTAGAGTTAGGAGTCCCGATGATTTTTGCTCGTAAATCAAAAAGCTTAACAATGAACGAAGAACTGTTAACGGCTTCTGTCTATTCATTTACGAAACAAGTAACAAGCACGATTTCAATTTCACGTAAGTTTTTAAATGAGTCTGATAATGTATTAATTATTGATGACTTCTTAGCAAATGGGCAAGCGGCCAAGGGATTAATTGAACTTTGCCAGCAAGCCGGAGCTTCAGTTGAAGGAATTGGTATTCTAATTGAGAAATCCTTCCAAGACGGTCGCCAACTATTAGAAGGAATGGGTTTAGATGTCGTATCATTAGCTCGTATCCAATCATTAAAAGATGGTGAAGTGACATTTATCGAGGCGGACGCCTAATAAAATAACTGATTCAAGCAACTTGAGAGGTTTGCCTTTTAAGTTGTTTTTTTGTTTTTATTAAAGTTTATTGAAATTTAAATGACTTTAAACCGAACGATAATATATTGTGATTGAAAATTGTACGAATAATTTTGACTTCATGCTTTTGACTTGTTAAAATACGATTATCGAATAAATTAAAGGGGTCAAATAAATGAAACCACAAGTTGCGGTAATTATGGGAAGTATTTCAGATTGGGAAACGATGCAAGAAGCTTGTTTACAATTAGATTTTTATGGAATTGAATATGAAAAAAAAGTTGTATCGGCTCATCGTACACCGGATTTGATGTTTAAATATGCAGAAGAAGCGCGTGAAAGAGGAATTAAAGTGATTATTGCAGGGGCTGGAGGCGCAGCGCACCTACCAGGTATGGTAGCAGCCAAAACAACATTACCAGTCATAGGCGTTCCTGTTCAATCACGCGCTTTGAGTGGTTGGGATTCGTTGCTATCGATTGTTCAAATGCCGGCAGGTGTTCCAGTTGCAACGACAGCCATCGGAAAAGCTGGCGCAAGTAATGCAGGGATTCTTGCAGTTCAAATGCTTTCGATGTATGATTTAGCTATAGCAAAAAAACTTTCAGATCGACGGAATGAAATGGAAGAAATGGTGATAGAAAGTAGTGATCAACTTGGTTAATCCATTAATGCCGGGAGCGACTATTGGAATTATTGGTGGCGGGCAATTAGGAAGAATGTTAACAATGAGCGCGAAGAAAATGGGCTTTCAAGTCGGTGTCTTAGACCCAGCAGAAAATTGTCCGACAGCACAAATTGCGGATTGGCATATTTTAGCGGACTATGATGATGTCTTAGCATTGGAAGAGATGGCTCGTCGAAGCGATGTTGTCACCTATGAATTTGAAAACGTGAATGTGGAAGCGTTGGCGGCAATCACAGAACAAGTTCCTGTCCCACAAGGTACTGATTTACTAGCGATTACACAAGATCGTTTATTAGAGAAATCATTTTTAGAAGCAAATAACATTGTGATTGCACCATATTCAACAATTATTAGTCCAACGGATATTCAAGAGGCAATCGAAAGCATTGGTTATCCTTGTGTCTTAAAAACAACACGTGGTGGTTATGATGGTAAAGGACAGTATGTCTTAAAAGATATGACTGATTTAGCGCCTTCGATGAACTTACTGCGTTCAGGCACTTGTGAACTTGAAGCTTGGATTCCTTTTGAGAAAGAATTATCGGTTATTGTGGCTGGAAATGGCCAAGAATTTACAACTTTTCCGATTGTCGAAAATATTCATCGCAACAATATTTTATATCAAACAATTGCACCAGCGAATATTTTACCGGATGTTGCGAATGAAATTGCTCGAATTGCTAAAGTGATTGCAAAAGCAGTCAATTTGCATGGTGTACTGGCGATTGAGTTGTTTTTAACAGAATCTGGAAGTATCTACGTTAATGAATTGGCGCCAAGACCACATAATTCTGGACATTATTCAATCGAAGCTTGCAATATGAGCCAATTTGACGCTCATATTCGTGGTATTTGTGGTTGGCCATTAGGTGAAGTCAAGCTGTTATCGTCAGCGATCATGGTCAATATTTTAGGTGAAGAACTTGAAAAAAGTTATCAGCAAATTATGAAGCAACCACAATGGCAATTCCATTTCTATGGAAAAGAAGAAGCCAAAGCGGGCCGTAAAATGGGGCATGTCACTATTACGACCGATGATATTGAAAAAACGAAAAAAGAAATTGATGCAACGAATGTTTGGAAAATATCATAAATTTAAAATATAAGAAAAAAACACCTTTAAAAGCGAATGTTCCGTTTTTAAGGGTGTTTTTTTGAACGGTTGTTCCCTAAAGGCGAACGATTGTTGTTTATTAATTATTTAATGTAAATATTTCGTTGACGGTTTATCAGTATCGTTGTTACAATGAATGCATCAAATAGAGGAAAAAAGCTAGTTAAAACCGATTGTTCGATGATTTCTAATTGGATGTCGTTCGTCAATTAAGGAAAGCAGCACCTCGTGAAGGAGAAGAGTAAATGTATTTTGTAAAAGTTTATGTTACTTACAAGGAATCAGTATTAGACCCACAAGGAGAAGCGGTAAAAGGAGCAGTTCACCGTTTAGGCTACACAGAAGTGGAAGATATGCGAATTGGTAAGTATTTTGAAATAAAAATTGCAAAATCAGACCGTCCAGTAGAAGCAATGATTGAAGAGGTTTGTGATAAATTATTAGCTAACGTGAATATGGAAACGTATCGTTATGAAATTCAAACAATGGAGGAAGCATAAGATGAAATTTGCGGTCATTGTTTTTCCAGGCTCTAACTGTGACCTTGATTTACTTTGGGCAATCAAAGATGTCATGGGTGCAGACGCAGAATACGTTCGTCATGATGCAACAAGTTTAGCTGGGTTTGACGGTGTTTTATTACCCGGTGGTTTTTCATACGGTGACTACTTACGTTGTGGTGCAATTGCCCGTTTTTCAAATATTATGTCAGAAGTGGTACGTTTTGCTGAAGAAGGTAAACCAGTTTTTGGCACGTGTAACGGATTCCAAATCTTAACCGAAGCTGGTTTGTTACCAGGCGTTTTAAAACGTAACGAATCGCTAAGTTTTATTTGTAAACCCGTTCCAGTAGAAGTTGTTAATAATCAAACGAAATTTACGACGGAATACGACGAAAACGAACAATTAACATTACCGATTGCTCATGGTGAAGGAAACTACTACTGTGACGAAGAAACGTTAAAAGAGTTAGAAGCAAACAATCAAATTGTTTTCAAATATAAAGAGAATGTTAATGGCAGTTTAGAAAGAATTGCTGGTATTACAAACAAGGCAGGGAACGTTTTAGGGATGATGCCGCATCCAGAAAGAGCGATGGAAGAATTATTAGGATCGACCGATGGCAAAAAATTCTTTGCATCAATTTTGAAGAACTATGGAAAGGTGACTGTATAAATGAATAAAGTAATGGAGCCAACACCGCAAGAAATTAAAGACAAAAGAATCTATGCTGAGTGGGGACTAACAGACGAAGAATACAGTTTAATCTCAGAGAAAATTTTGAATCGTTTACCAAACTACACTGAAACAGGTTTGTTCTCTGTAATGTGGAGCGAGCACTGTTCATATAAAAATTCAAAACCTGTTCTACGTAAATTCCCAACGGAAGGTGAACACGTTTTACAAGGACCAGGTGAAGGTGCTGGGATTGTCGATATCGGCGATGGACAAGCAGTTGTTTTTAAAGCGGAAAGTCATAACCATCCATCAGCAGTAGAGCCTTATGAAGGGGCTGCAACAGGGGTTGGCGGTATCATTCGTGATATCTTTAGTATGGGAGCGCGTCCGGTTGCGATGTTGAACTCGTTACGTTTTGGTGAATTAGACAACGATCGTACAAAATACTTATTTGAAGAAGTCGTTGCAGGAATCGGTGGTTACGGCAACTGTATCGGAATTCCAACAGTTGGTGGCGAAATTCAATTTGATGACGTTTATGAAAAAAATCCACTAGTCAATGCGATGTGTGTTGGATTAATTGACCACAAGGATATTCAAAAAGGACAAGCCAAAGGAATCGGAAACTCAATCATGTATGTCGGCGCTAAAACAGGACGCGACGGCATCCACGGTGCAACATTTTCTTCTGAAGAATTCGTAGAGGGTGAAGATCAGCAACGTTCAGCGGTTCAAGTTGGTGATCCATTGTTAGAAAAATTATTAATGGATGCTTGTTTAGAGTTGATTTTAGAGCACAACGATATTTTAGTCGGTATTCAAGATATGGGAGCAGCCGGTCTCGTTTCTTCTAGTTCAGAAATGGCGTCAAAAGCCGGATCTGGTCTAAAATTATACTTAGATGACGTGCCTCAGCGTGAAACAAACATGACACCTTACGAAATGATGCTTTCTGAATCGCAAGAACGTATGCTTTTATGTATTAAACAAGGTGAAGAGCAACAAGTCATTGATTTGTTTGAAAAATATGAGTTAGATGCGGTAAATATCGGTGTTGTAACCGATGATGGTATGTATCGCTTATTCCATCATGATATTGAAGTAGCGAATTTACCGGTGGATGCGTTAGCAGAAGATGCACCAACATACTATAAAGAATACAAAGAGCCTGCACGTATTGCCGAGTTTGCTCAATTAGAAAACTTTATTCCAACAATTACGGATGCTAGCGAAACGTTAGTAAACTTATTAAAACAACCAACAATTGCTTCGAAAAAAATGGTCTATGAAACATTTGATTCACAAGTTCGTACAAACACGGTTGTCGGTCCAGGAAGTGACGCGGCGGTTATCCGTGTTCGCGGTACAAACAAAGCGTTAGCGATGACAATGGACTGTAATAGTCGTTACCTATACTTAAATCCTGAAATTGGTGGTCAAATTGCCGTTTCAGAAGCAGCACGTAACATTGTGGCATCAGGTGGAAAACCATTAGCAATTACTGACTGTTTAAACTTCGGTTCACCAGACAAACCAGAAGGATTCTGGGAGTTATGGACGGCAGCTGATGGAATTTCAGAAGCTTGTCGTACGCTAGAAACACCAGTCATCTCTGGAAACGTTTCGTTATACAACGAGACAAATGGTCAATCGGTTTATCCAACACCAGTCATCGGAATGGTTGGTTTAATTGAAGACGTGGCTCATATTACGACGCAAAACTTTACAACTGCGGGCGATTTGATTTATGTTGTTGGTCAAACAGGCGCTGACTTTAACGGAAGCGAAATTCAAAAAATGCAAGCAGGTAAAATCGAAGGCCGTTTAATGAACTTTGATCTAACTACTGAAAAAGCCAATCAAGATTTCGTTTTAGCAGCGATTCAAGCAGGGCTTGTTGCAAGTGCGCATGACTGTAGCGAAGGTGGCTTAGCTGTCGCAATTACAGAGTCGGCATTTGGCAATCAATTCGGTGTCGATGTAACTGTTGATGTTACAAAAGAAGAATTATTTGCTGAAACGCAATCACGTTTTATCCTAAGTGTTTCTCCAGCGGATCAAGCAGCATTTGAGGCCTTAGCGGGTGATAAAGTGGCGCATGTTGGTCAAGTAACAGAGACAGGTAAATTAATGATCGCTGCAAAAGATGCTGTGATTGAATTAGAAACAAGTAAAGTGAAACAAGTTTGGGAGGACGCACTTTCATGCCTACTGAAATAAGAAGTCTAAATGAAGAATGCGGTATCTTCGGTGTCTGGGGACACGAAGATGCTGCTCGCGTCACCTATTTTGGTCTCCATAATTTACAACACCGCGGTCAAGAAGGAGCGGGGATTGTTTCAAATGAAGCAGGACACCTTCATGGTTATCGTGGACTTGGTTTATTATCCGAAGTTTTTTCGAATGAAAATCGTTTAAATAAACTACATGGAAATGCTGCCATTGGTCATGTTCGTTACGCGACTTCAGGTAATGGACATGTTGATAATATTCAACCTTTCTTATTCCGCTTTTTCGATAGTCAAGTTAGTTTAGCGCATAATGGTAATTTAACGAATGCGAAAACATTGCGTCGTGAATTAGAAGAGCAAGGGGCGATTTTTCATTCAAGCTCAGATACTGAAATTTTGATGCATCTGATTCGTAAAAGTGAAGCGCCAACCTTTTTGGATCGCTTAAAAGAAAGTTTGAATCAAGTACAAGGTGGTTTTGCTTACATTTTAATGACCGAAAATGCCATGTATGCAGCGCTTGATCCAAATGGTTTTCGACCGTTATCAATCGGACAAATGAAAAATGGTTCGTATGTTGTCGCGTCTGAAACTTGTGCGCTTGAAGCAAATGGTGCCGCATTTGTACGCGATGTACGTCCGGGAGAAGTCATTGTTATTGACGATGAAGGATTAAAAATTGATGCCTACACGACAGACACGCAACATGCGATTTGTTCGATGGAATACATTTATTTTGCACGTCCCGATTCGAATATTGCCGGAGTGAACGTCCATACGGCACGTAAAAATATGGGACGGACATTGGCAAAAGAAGCGCCAGTTGAAGCGGATATGGTGATTGGTGTACCAAATTCATCGTTATCTGCCGCGAGTGGCTATGCTGAAGTTTCAGGAATTCCTTACGAGTTAGGTTTAATTAAAAATCAATACATTGCACGTACTTTTATTCAACCAACACAAGAACTACGCGAACAAGGGGTTCGTATGAAATTGTCTGCGGTTCAAGGAGTAGTAGAAGGTAAACGTGTTATTTTGGTCGATGATTCAATCGTCCGCGGAACAACATCACAAAGAATCGTGCAATTATTAAAAGAAGCGGGAGCGAAAGAAGTACATTTACGTATTGCTTCACCGCCATTAAAATTCCCTTGTTTTTATGGTATCGATATTAAAACAAGAAAAGAATTAATTGCAGCAGATTTAAGTTTAGACGAAATGAATACACGTTTTGGCTCGGATTCATTGGCATTTTTAAGTGAAGAGGGTTTAATTTCGTCAATCGGTTTAACATTCGATGCCCCTTATTCAGGGTTGTGTATGGCTTATTTTAACGGTGATTATCCAACGCCATTATACGATTATGAAAAGAAATACCGTGCGTCATTAAAAGAGAACAAAGTGAGTAAATAATTGGAGGAATGCAAAGTGCCGAATGCATATGCAAAAGCAGGCGTAGACGTTGAAGCTGGCTACGAAGTGGTGGAACGAATTAAAAAACATGTAAAGAAAACAGAACGTTTAGGCGTGATGGGCGCTTTAGGTGGCTTTGGAGGCTGTTTTGATTTAAGTGTCTTAGGTGTAAAAGAACCGGTTCTTGTGTCTGGAACGGATGGTGTCGGAACGAAGTTAATGGTTGCGATTCAAGAAAATAAACATGATACGATTGGGATCGACTGTGTTGCTATGTGCGTCAACGATATCGTCGCTCAAGGCGCAGAACCGCTTTACTTCCTTGATTATATTGCAACTGGTAAAAATCATCCAGAGCGTTTAGAAGCAGTTGTCGCAGGTGTTGCCGAAGGTTGCTTGCAATCGGGAGCCGCATTAATTGGTGGCGAAACAGCGGAAATGCCTGGTATGTATGGAGAAGATGATTACGATTTAGCTGGTTTTGCGGTTGGTATCGCTGAAAAATCTCAATTAGTAACAGGTGAAAAAATTGCAGCTGGCGACATTTTAATTGGTTTACCCGCTTCAGGTATTCACTCAAATGGTTACTCGCTTGTGCGTAAAGTGTTCTTCGAAATGAATGGTTTAACGGGTGATTCCATTTTAAACGCGAGTCAAAAAGCGTTAAAAGAAGAATTGTTAACTCCTACAAAAATCTATGTTCAAGAAATTTTACCGTTAGTTAAAGCAGGCCTTGTCAATGGGATTGCGCATATTACTGGTGGTGGTTTTGTTGAAAATATTCCTCGCATGTTACCGGAACAATTAGCAGCTGAAATTCAATTAGGCTCATGGCCAATTTTACCAATTTTTACAGATCTGGAAACATATGGCGACATCCCAGCGATGGAAATGTACGAAATTTTCAATATGGGAATCGGCATGGTCTTAGCTGTTTCCGCTGATAAAGTAGCCGATGTTCAACGTATCGTGAAAGAAGCGAATAGCGAGTCTTACGTTATTGGACAAGTGAAAGCACAAACCGATCAAGCGATTGAATGGATTGAAGCAAAATGAAAAAAATAGCAATTTTTGCATCGGGCAATGGCAGTAATTTTGAAGCCATTGCCCAAGCTGTTGAACAAAAGCAAATTCAGGGTGAAATTGCCGTTCTTTTTTGTGATCAACCAAAGGCCTATGTCTTAGAACGTGCGGTAAAATATGGTATTCCAACCTTTTCTTTTTTACCGAAAGATTTTTCGAATAAAATCGCTTATGAAACAGAAATTAAACGCGTGATGACTGAATTTGACGTTGAGTTGATTGTTTTAGCGGGGTATATGCGTATTGTAGGTCAAACATTATTAGAAGCGTACCCTCAAAAAATTATCAATCTACATCCCTCTTTGTTACCGAGTTTTCCTGGTTTGCACGGAATTAAAGACGCTTTTGATTATGGTGTAAAATATAGTGGTATTACGATTCACTATATTGATGAAGGGGTCGATACGGGTCCAATTATTGCCCAAGCGATCACAGAAGTCACTCAAGAAGATACGATTGAAAGTTTAGAAGAAAAGATTCATCAATTAGAACATCACTGGTATCCAAAGGTACTAGCAGAAATTATCCAAAAGGGGTCTCATTCTTATGTTAAAAAGAGCGTTAATTAGTGTATCAGATAAAGCTGGAATTGTTGAATTTGCTCAAGAATTAGTGGCGTTAAAGTTTGAAATTATTTCAACAGGAGGCACAAAAGCGGCTTTAGATCAAGCGGGTATTGCGACGATTGGCATTGAAGACGTTACAGCGTTTCCAGAAATGATGGATGGTCGTGTGAAAACGTTGCATCCGAAAATTCATGGTGGCCTGTTAGGGCGTCGTGATTTGGAAAGCCATGTAACAGCGATGACGACACATGAAATTTATCCGATTGATTTGGTTGTCGTTAACTTGTACCCATTTAAAGAAACGATTAGTCGTCCGGATGTAACGGAAGCAGAAGCCATTGAAAACATTGATATCGGTGGACCGAGTATGTTACGTTCTGCTGCTAAAAATCATCAATTTGTAACGGTGGCAGTTGATCCAAGTGATTACCCAACGATTTTAGCAGAATATAAAGCAACAGGTGAAACGACTTTTGCGACTCGCCAAAAACTAGCAGCGAAAGTTTTCCGTCACACAGCAGCTTATGATGCGTTGATTGCGAGTTACTTAACGGATTTAGTCGGTGAAACAGAACCTGAAAAATTAACATTAACATATGATTTAAAACAATCATTACGTTACGGTGAAAATAGCCATCAATCCGCTGATTTTTATCAAGATGCCTTACCAAAAAACTTCTCAATTGCGAGTGCTAAGCAATTGCACGGTAAAGAGTTATCATACAATAACATTCGTGACGCAGATGCAGCTGTTAAGATTGCCGCAGAATACGATCAACCGATTGCGGTTGCAGTGAAGCACATGAATCCATGTGGTATTGGTACAGGAGAGACTGCTTATGAAGCATTTATGAATGCCTATGAAGCCGATCCAGTATCAATCTTTGGTGGGATTGTTGTCATCAATCGTCCGGTGACATTAGAAGTTGCGAACCAAATGAAAAATATTTTTTTAGAAATTATTATTGCGCCTTCTTTTGATGCGGATGCTTTTGAAGTCTTAGCTCAAAAGAAAAATTTACGTCTATTAACACTTGATTTTTCAGCTGCTGTTAGCGAACAAGCCGAAGTTGTTTCCGTTTTAGGTGGCTTACTTGTTCAAAGTCCAGACAATCAAAAAGAAGGACCGGCGGATTGGAAAGTTGTCACAAAACGCCAACCAACAGATGCCGAGCTAGCAACCATGGCTTTTGCCTGGAATGGTGTAAAGCATGTTAAATCAAATGCGATTTTATTAGCGAACGGTCAACGGACGGTAGGTATTGGTGCTGGTCAAATGAATCGTGTGGGTTCTGTGAAAATTGCGATTGATCAAGCAACTGCTGCCAATCAAATCGAAGGTGCAGTCTTAGCAAGTGATGCATTCTTCCCAATGAGTGACAGTGTGGAATATGCCGCAAAACACGGTATCAAAGCGATTATCCAACCGGGTGGAAGTATTAAAGATCAAGAATCGATTGATATGGCCGATCAATATGGCATTACAATGATTTTTACAAATCTTCGTCATTTTAAACACTAAAATATGTATGCAACAAAAAAGGAGTACAAAATGAAACTTTTAATTATCGGTAGTGGTGGTCGTGAACATGCCTTAGGGAAAAAATTATTTGAAGATCCGCAAGTAACAGCAGTTTTTTGTGCAAAAGGAAATGCTGGAATGACAAAAGATGGCATTACCGTTGTCGATATTGCAGAAGATGCACATGAAGAATTAATTGCTTTTGCAAAAAAAGAAGCAATCGATTGGACTTTTGTTGGACCTGAGATTCCGTTGTTAAATGGTATTGTTGATGACTTTCAAGCAGCGGGTCTGAAAATATTTGGACCAAATAAAGCAGCAGCAATGATTGAAGGTTCAAAAGAATTTGCCAAAGAATTAATGAGTGAAAGGAACATTCCAACCGCGGCATATCAAACGTTTTCTGATTTTGACGCAGCGAAAGCCTACGTCATTGAGCAGGGTGCACCGATAGTCATTAAAGCAGACGGTTTAGCAGCTGGTAAAGGTGTTGTCGTCGCTGAAACGATTGAAGTTGCTATTGACGCACTACACGAAATGTTAGAAGAGCAAAAATTTGGGACAAGCAGTGCCAGAGTTGTGATTGAAGAA
Organism: Enterococcus alcedinis; assembly: GCF_014635985.1. Lineage (GTDB taxonomy): Bacteria > Bacillota > Bacilli > Lactobacillales > Enterococcaceae > Enterococcus_I > Enterococcus_I alcedinis. The sequence continues at coordinate 240,440 of NZ_BMDT01000001.1, forward strand.
TTTCTAGCAGGTGAAGAGTTTTCGCTTTTAGCTTTTGTGGATGGCGAGAAAGTCTATCCAATGGTGATTGCCCAAGATCATAAGCGTGCCTTTGATTTTGACCAAGGACCAAATACCGGTGGGATGGGTGCTTATACACCAGTACCACAAATCTCAGAAGCAATTGTGGAACAATCCGTCCAAGAAGTGCTCTATCCGACGGTTCAAGGTATGATCCAAAGAGGAACGCCGTACCATGGTATTTTGTATGCGGGGTTAATTGCAACTGAAAATGGTCCGAAAGTCATTGAATTCAATGCTCGTTTTGGTGATCCAGAAACACAAGTTGTTTTACCGAGGCTTGAAAGTAGTTTAGCGCAAGTGATTACGAAATTAATTGCGCATGAAACACCTGAAATTCAATGGAATAACTTAGCAAGCGTGGGTGTCGTTGTCGCTGCTAAAGGGTATCCAGAAGCATATCAAAAAGGGATGGTTTTACCAGAAATCAATCATCCGGATGTATCCGTCATTTATGCTGGTGTAAAAAGTGAACAAGACAAGCTCGTTGCAAATGGTGGGCGTGTCTTCTTAGTTGAAGCGCATGCGGAGACAATTGAAGCGGCGCAACAAAAAGTCTATCAAGCATTAGATAAAATGGACACGACGCAACTCTTTTATCGTAGTGATATTGGCAGTAAGGCTCTAACAAAGTAAAAAAGACCGCTCGTTTCAATTCGTTTCGAATTGTAGCGAGTTTTTTTGTTAAAAATAATAAAAATAGTGCATAATGAGCGCTAAAAGCGAATGATTCTGGTTACATGTGGTAAAATGTAATTTACTAAATGACAGAGGATGATTACAAGATGAAGCAAGTGAAATTTGGGCAAACGGATTTAGAAGTACCTTCAATTATTTTAGGTTGTATGCGTATTACGAGTGCAGAGGATCCTGTAAAAGTCATTGAATCTGTAGTGGAGCAAGGGATTACTTTTTTTGACCATGCAGATATTTATGGCCAGGGTGAATGTGAAACCATTTTTGGGTCAGCGTTAAAAGAAACAACGATTCAGCGAGAAGACTTATTTATTCAATCAAAATGTGGCATCGTTCCTGGTGAAATGTTTGATTTTTCGAAAAAACATATTATTGAGTCAGTGGAAGGCAGTTTGAAACGCCTACAAACGGACTACTTAGATGCATTATTATTACACCGTCCAGATACCTTATTTGATCCGGCAGAAGTAGCAGAAGCGTTTGATTTATTAGAACAACAAGGAAAAGTGAAACACTTTGGTGTCAGTAATCAAAACCCTGGTCAAATTGAATTATTGAAAAAATTTGTCAAACAGCCACTCGTTGCCAATCAATTACAATTTGGAATTAAACATACGGAAATGGTTGATCGAGGTTTCCATGTGAATATGAATGACTCTTTTGCAACGGATCGTGATGGGGGCATTTTAGAATATTCACGTCTCCACGATATGACGATTCAAGCGTGGTCACCGTATCAATATGGCCATTTTGAAGGTGTTTTTATTGAGCATGAAAAATTCCCGGAATTAAATCAAAAATTGCGTCAATTAGCAGATAAATATGAAACAACACCGACTGGTTTAGCTTCAGCTTGGATTTTGACACACCCAGCAAATATGCAAGTGATTGTTGGAACGATGAATTTGCAACGATTGAAAGAAATCGCTCATGCGTCACGAATTGAATTGAGCCGTAAAGATTGGTATCAAATTTATTTAGCAGCTGGAAACGTTCTACCTTAAGTAAATAAGACAACGAAAGTGCGAAAAGACGAACATTCGCGCTTTTTAATTTGGATAAAGCGATATCTTGGTTGCATTTTATTTAAAAATCGGCTAAGGTTGCTATGGTGTTGAGAAACGCCCAAACTCATTAAGTAAGAAAAATTGAGAGGATGTTTTTGATGTTTGAGATGCAAGTTTTTGATTATGAGGATATTCAGTTAGTTCCGAACAAATGTATTGTAAATAGCCGTTCTGAGTGTGACACTACGGTTCAATTAGGAAAACATAGCTTTAAAATGCCCGTTGTGCCGGCAAATATGCAAACAATTGTGGATGAAACAATTGCAGAATTTTTAGCGGAAAATGGTTATTTCTATATTATGCACCGTTTTGATGAAGAGGGACGTATTCCTTTTATCAAAAAAATGCAAGAAAAAGGCTTGATTTCTTCTATTAGTGTAGGTGTAAAAGATTATGAATACCCATTTGTTGAAGAGCTAGCAGCGCAAAATACTATCCCAGATTATATTACAATTGATATTGCACATGGACATTCAAACGCCGTGATCAATATGATCAAACACATAAAAAAAGTAATCCCTGAAACATTTGTGATTGCAGGGAACGTGGGAACGCCAGAAGCCGTTCGTGAATTAGAAAATGCAGGAGCCGATGCTACAAAAGTTGGAATTGGTCCTGGTAAAGTATGTATTACAAAATTAAAAACAGGTTTTGGTACTGGTGGATGGCAATTGGCAGCACTACGTTGGTGTGCAAAAGCTGCACGTAAACCAATTATTGCTGACGGTGGTATCCGTACACATGGAGATATTGCGAAATCGGTTCGCTTTGGTGCATCAATGGTTATGATTGGTTCATTATTTGCTGGACATGAAGAATCTCCAGGTGAAACAAAAGTTGAAAATGGTGTTGTTATGAAAGAATATTTCGGTTCAGCATCTGAATTCCAAAAAGGTGAAAAGAAAAACGTTGAAGGTAAGAAAATTTGGGTTAATCATAAAGGATCTCTACAAGATACGTTAACTGAAATGCAACAAGACTTACAATCATCGATTTCATACGCTGGTGGAAAAGATTTAGAAGCCATTCGAAAAGTTGATTATGTGATTGTTAAAAATTCGATTTTTAACGGTGATACAATTTAATTGTTTAGGCAGGTTTTTCAGTTTACTGAAAAGACCTGCTTTTTTTAGTGAAGTTTTTAAAATAGCAGACAGATTTTTAGTATCCGGTTATCAATCAATATTCTTGTAGTTGAACAGAGATATAAAGAAAAGAATTTTATTTCTTCTCATAGAAAATCATTTTTGAATCGATGGGTGTGAACAATAGTTGCATACAAAGATCCGCTGTTTTGATATACTGTAAAGAGATTACATGAGGAGTGAAGATATGACAATTAAAGTTTTTTCTGTTTTTGGCACGCGTCCAGAAGCGATTAAAATGGCTCCGCTTGTCAAAGCGTTAGAAGCGGACCCTCGCTTTGAGTCGAAAGTCATTGTAACCGGGCAACATCGAGAAATGCTCGATCAAGTATTGACTATTTTTGACATTCAATCTGATTACGATATTAATATTATGTCTACCAACCAAACGCTAACAGAGATTACTACGCGAATTTTACTTGCATTACAACCTATTTTAGAAAATGAAAAACCAGATATTTTGCTCGTACATGGTGATACAACGACGACTTTTGCTGCATCATTAGCTGCATTTTACCAACAAATCAAAATCGGGCATGTGGAAGCTGGTTTACGGACATGGAATAAGTATTCTCCGTTTCCAGAAGAAGCCAACCGACAAATGACAGACTGTCTTGCTGATCTGTACTTTGCTCCAACAACAGCGAGTCGAGAGAATTTACTGTTAGAAAATCATCCAGAAGACAATATTTTCGTTACAGGAAATACCGCGATTGATGCAATGAAATATACGATTCGCGATTCGCATCAGTTGACTGGTGTCAATCTTCAAGATGATAAAAATATTATTTTGACGATGCATCGCCGGGAGAATTTAGGAAGCAAGATGCAAAGCGTATTTTTGGCTGTCAGTCGAATTGCACGTGAATTTCCGGAGTATCAAATTATTTTTCCGATGCATAAAAATCCTAAAGTCCGTGATTTAGCACAAAAGCATTTGAGTCAGTTTGCTAATATACAATTAATCGAGCCGCTTGATGTCGTTGACTTTCATAATCTAATGGCACGAAGTTACTTGATTTTAAGTGACTCAGGTGGCGTTCAAGAAGAAGCGCCATCAATGGGGGTTCCTGTTCTTGTTTTACGGGACACAACGGAAAGACCAGAGGGGGTTACAGCTGGTACGTTACGATTAATTGGTACAGATGAGTCAGTTGTCTATCAAGAGATTAAGGAATTATTAACAAATAAAACAGCGTATCAAAAAATGGCCCAAGCAAAAAATCCATATGGTGATGGTCAGGCATCGGAACGTATTTTATCTGGTATTTATTCTTTTTTTAATCAAAAATAAAAAGGAAATACTAAAGGAGAATTGCTGTATTTTTCAGAAAATATCTGAAAAAGGCAATTCTTTTTTGACAAACGGATGAAGAACACGTAGTATATTAAGTGTAGTAAGTGTTGGATACGTAAAAATACGAAACACTTAAATAATCATTTAAATAATTGTTAGGTGAGGCTCCTATAAAGAAACAAGCTGCTGCCGCGAAAGAATCGAGAGATTCTGAGTTGGTTAACAGGAATAATCGCGAAGGTTATTCATAATGTAGCTGATAAGTCCGATGACTTGTCTACGCTTTATAGTGCTAAAGCTCAACGGTGACTATGAAAAGTAAGAGCGCATACTCATTGTTGAGTATGCGTTTTATTTTTGTTCTGACCGCTACCGTTATGAAAATGATCAAGAAAGGACGGATGATGAATTGGATAACCCCGATGCCCAGAGGATTAATAACAGGATTCACCCGTTAAGTCATAAGGGGCAAGAATCCTAATAAATGAGGAGGAATGACAATGATCAAAAACAATGGATTAAAAGAACAAGAACTAAAAAAACTCGCATTTTTATCTGAACGAGAGCTGTATATGGAGTTACGCTCCTCACCGCAAGGTCTTTCAGCAGAAGATGCAAAAGAACGTTTGGAAGAATTTGGGCCTAATAAAGTCGACGCTCAAAAACCAACACCTGCTTGGCTTGTATTTCTTTCTGCTTTTAAAGACGCGTTTGTCCTCGTACTTACAGGATTAATGCTCGTTTCTTTGCTAGTAAAAGACTATGAAGCGGCAATTGTAATGGCTGTAATGATTGCAGCAAGTGTGACGATTACGTTTATTCAAAACATTCGTTCGCAAAAAGCCAGTGAGGCGTTGAAAGAGTTAATTGAAAACACGTGTGCCGTTGTTCGAAATAATGAAACCATTGAAATTCCAATGGATGAGGTTGTTCCAGGAGACGTTGTGCGTCTTGCAACAGGTGATATGATTCCCGCTGACGCTGTTTTAATTTGGACGAATGACTTATTCGTCAATCAATCATCGTTAACTGGTGAGTCGATGCCAGTGGAAAAATTTGTCGACCCGGGTGTCGAAAAAGAAGCGACCGATCTTTCAGCAATTGAAATGCAAGATGTTATCTTTATGGGGACAGACGTCTTAAGTGGTCAAGGAACAGCTATTATTTTAAAAACAGGACAAAACACCTTTTTTGGTGATATTGCGAAAAATGCGACGAAAAAAAGAGGTAGAACGACTTTTGACGAAGGGTTAGTTCGTGTGAGTAAATTACTCTTACGTATGGTTATGGTTTTATTCCCAATTGTTTTCGTATTGAATGGCCTAACCAAAGGTGATTGGAGTGAAGCCTTCTTCTTTGCGATTGCCGTTGCGGTAGGCTTGACACCAGAAATGCTACCAATGATTGTGACAAGTAACTTAGCCAAAGGCGCTTTAACCCTTTCAAAAGAAAAAGTAATTGTAAAAGAATTACCTTCGATTCAAAACTTAGGCAGTATGGATGTCCTATGTACGGATAAAACAGGGACGATTACTGAAGATCGGGTTGTTTTAGTTCAACACATCAATCCCTTAGGAGAAGAAAATGATGAAGTGCTCGATGTTGCGTACTTGAACTCTTTTTACCAAACGGGTTGGAAAAACTTAATGGATATTGCGGTTATAAACTATTTTGAAGAAAATGATCGCCAAGTGGCTTTTAAAAACATTCAAAAAATTGATGAGATTCCATTTGATTTTTCTCGCCGTCGATTAACAGTCGTTATGGATGTCGATGGGCATCAACTAATGGTTACTAAAGGTGCCGTTGAAGAAATGGAGTCGGTGTGTTCACACGTTAAAATCAACGGTGAAGTCACAAGTATTACAGAGGAGTTGCGGGAGAAAATGCGCAACGTTAACCGTCGTTTAAACGAACAAGGGATGAGAGTTTTAACTGTTGCGACACGTTTGGATGTCCATGATAATGCGGTTTATTCGATTAGTGATGAAAAAGAAATGACAATTATCGGATTCATGGGCTTTTTAGATCCAGCTAAAAAATCAGCAGTTACAGCAATAGATTCCTTACATAAGCACGGTGTCGCCGTGAAAGTTTTGACAGGTGACAATGCGGTTGTTGCACAAAAAGTTTGTAAAGATGTAGGAATTGAAGCCGATCGCTTTTATTTAGGAACGGATGTGGATCAAATGTCGGATGAAGAGTTAGCGCAAGCGGCCGAAACGGTTCATTTATTTGCTAAATTACATCCCATGCAAAAATCGCGTATAATAGAAGCAATTCAAAGCAAAGGTCATACGGTTGGATTTATGGGCGATGGTATTAATGATGCCCCGGCACTACGGACAGCTGATGTAGGAATATCAGTTGATACCGCTGCAGATATTACAAAAGATGCAAGTTCCATTATTTTACTCGAAAAAAGTTTAGATGTATTGGCACACGGCGTGATTGAAGGACGTAAAGTCTTTAGTAATATTATGAAATATATTAAAATTACCATTAGCTCGAATTTTGGGAATGTCTTTTCTATTTTAGTAGCAAGTGCTTTCTTGCCGTTTCTACCGATGTTATCGATTCAACTACTCGTGCAAAACTTAATTTATGGAATTGCACAGCTAACGATTCCGTGGGATCGTGTGGATCAATCAGAACTTGAAAAACCGGTTAAATGGCAGATTGGTGGACTATTGAAATTCACGCTTTATATTGGACCGGTAAGTAGCCTGTTTGATGTTATTGGTTTTATCGTTATGTGGTTTGTTTTTTCAGCCAATACGGTTGCCGAACAAAGTATCTTCCAAGCTGGCTGGTTTATGATTGGATTAGTCACACAAACGCTGGTCGTACATGTTGTACGCACCAAAAAGGTGCCATTTGTTCAAAGTATCGCATCGCTACCTGTACTAATTTCAACCTTGCTTGCAATCATTGCGGCGTTCGTAATTATTTTGACACCACTTCGTACATTGTTTGATTTTGGTGCATTGCCAAGTAATTATTGGATTTGGTTTGTTGGAATCGTTGCTGCATACCTGATTACATTAGAATTTGCCAAACGTTTGTATATTCGCTTAACAGGTGAATGGCTCTGATTTATCAATAAATTGAAAAAGAATGAATTAAAAAGAAATGGTTTTCTGTGAAATTTCATAGAGAAACTGTTTCTTTTTATTTGAAAACTGTCATATTCATTTTTAGTTAAAAAAGATAAATTGTACTGATTGAGGATTTTTCACAAGCGTTAGAGTTGATGCAAAGGTTGCTAATTAGGCGTTTCCTGTTTTTATTTTTGAATAAGCTGTACTAATAATACAGAAAAAAGAAAAAGTGAATGGTTGAATGTGACTCGTTTCACTAATGAATCTTTTCAGAATAGGCTCTTTCATAGCTGAAATCGCAATTATTTGAAACTTATTACTTGTTTTTTTATATCAAAAGTGATAATTTAATACTGTAATTGATATTAACAGTGGTACAGAAATAAATTGCTGTTACAATTTAACAACATACAAGAACTTATTTAAGAGAGGAAAGTGTGACAAGATGGCAAAGAATAAAACAATTGACTTCCAAGCATTACTTGACAAGGCACATTCGGATTTTCCGATGTATCAAGCATTAGACAAAGATGGGAACGTTGTAAACGAAGCGTTAGTACCGGATTTAACAGATGATGAATTAGTGGAGTTAATGACTCGTATGGTATGGTCACGTGTTCTTGACCAACGTTCAACAGCCTTAAACCGTCAAGGACGTTTAGGATTCTTCGCTCCAACAGCTGGACAAGAAGCAAGTCAATTAGCAAGTCATTTTGCTTTTGAAAAAGAAGATGTATTATTACCAGGTTACCGTGATGTTCCACAATTAATCCAACACGGCTTACCTTTAACTCAAGCATTTTTATGGTCTCGCGGGCATGCTGCGGGTAACTACTATGCAGAAGACTTAAAAGCTTTACCACCACAAATTATTATCGGAGCACAATACGTTCAAGCTGCCGGTGTTGCATTAGGATTAAAAATGCGTAAAAAACCAAACGTTGTATTTACTTATACAGGTGATGGTGGTTCTTCACAAGGTGATTTCTATGAAGGAATTAACTTTGCTGGAGCATACAAAGCAAACGCAGTATTCTTCATCCAAAATAACGGTTTTGCGATTTCAACTCCTCGTGATAAACAAACAGCAGCTGTTACTTTAGCTCAAAAAGCTGTTTCTGCTGGAATCCCAGGAATCCAAGTTGATGGAATGGATCCATTAGCAATGTATACAGTAACAAAAATGGCTCGTGATTGGTCAATTGCTGGAAATGGTCCAGTTTTAATTGAAGCAATAACTTACCGTTACGGTGCACATACATTATCAGGTGATGATCCGACTCGTTACCGTTCAAAAGAAATGGATGACGAATGGGTAGCAAAAGATCCATTAATCCGTTTCCGTGCTTACTTAGAAGCAAAAGGTTTATGGAATGAAGAAAAAGAAAATGAAGTTATCGAAAATACAAAAGAAGAAATCAAAGTAGCAATTGCAGAAGCTGATAAGCAACCGAAACAAAAAGTTTCAGATTTCTTAAAATCAATGTTTGAAGTTCAACCACAAAACATTAAAGAGCAAATTGAATTCTATGAAGCGAAGGAGTCGAAATAAAAAATGGCACAAATGACAATGATTCAAGCAATCACTGATGCACTTGCTTGTGAATTAGCAGCTGACGAAAACGTAGTCATGTTTGGTGAAGACGTTGGTAAAAACGGTGGGGTTTTCCGTGCAACAGAAGGCTTACAAGAAAAATTCGGCGAAGAGCGTGTCTTTGATACGCCTTTAGCAGAATCAGGAATTGGCGGACTAGCTTTTGGTTTAGCTTTAGAAGGTTACCGTCCAGTACCAGAAATTCAATTCTTTGGTTTCGTTTTCGAAACAATGGATGAAGTAGTTGCACAAATGGCACGTACGCGTTACCGTATGGGCGGCACTCGTAATTTACCTATTACAATTCGTTCACCATTTGGTGGAGGTGTGCATACACCAGAATTACACTCAGATAACTTAGAAGGCTTAATCGCTCAATCTCCTGGTATCCGTGTTGTTATTCCGTCAAATCCATATGATGCAAAAGGACTATTAATTGCTTCTATTAGAAGTAATGATCCAGTTGTTTTCTTAGAGCACATGAAATTATACCGTTCATTCCGTGATGAAGTTCCTGAAGAATCTTATGTTGTACCATTAGATAAAGCTGGAATCACTCGTGAAGGTAAAGATGTTTCAATTATTACTTACGGTGCAATGGTTCGTGAATCAATCAAAGCAGCAGAAGTATTAGAAAAAGAAAACATTGACGTTGAAATCATTGATTTACGTACGGTAGCTCCTTTAGATTTAGAAACAATTTTAGCATCTGTTGAAAAAACAGGACGTGTTGTTGTCGTTCAAGAAGCTCAAAAACAAGCTGGAGTTGGCGCACAAGTTGCTGCTGAAATTGCTGAACGTTCAATTCTTTCATTAGAAGCACCAATCGGACGTATTGCTGCACCAGATACTATTTTCCCATTTGGTCAAGCTGAGGGCGCATGGTTACCTAACGCAAAAGATATTGAAGATAAAGTAAGAGAAATCGCAAACTTTTAATAGTGCGGATACGAAAGGGAGATAACAGACATGGCGTTTCAATTTAAATTACCAGATATTGGTGAAGGAATTGCAGAAGGCGAAATCGTTAAGTGGTTTGTAAACGTTGGCGATACAGTCAATGAAGACGATACGTTATTAGAAGTACAAAATGATAAATCAGTTGAAGAGATCCCATCTCCAGTAACTGGAGTAGTTAAAGCAATTGTTGTAGCAGAAGGCGTAGTAGCTAACGTAGGTGATGTATTGATTGAAATCGATGCACCTGGTTACGAAAGTGAAGCAGCTTCAGCTCCAGTAGCAGAAGCGGTTCCTGCAGCTGCTGTTGCAGCACCAGCAGCTGAAAGCGCGGGCGTTTTCCAATTCAAATTACCAGATATCGGTGAAGGAATTGCAGAAGGCGAAATCGTTAAGTGGTTCGTAAGTGTTGGCGATACAGTCAATGAAGACGATACATTATTAGAAGTACAAAACGATAAATCAGTTGAAGAGATTCCATCTCCAGTAACGGGTAAAGTAACAAATATCGTTGTAGCAGAAGGCGTAGTAGCAAACGTAGGTGATGTCTTAATTGAAATCGACGCACCTGGCCACAACACTGGTGCATCTGTAGCCGCACCAGTAGCGACTGAAGCAGCACCAACACAAGCAGCAGCGTCAACGTCATCAGCAGTTGTTGCAGCAGCGAACCCAAGCAAACGTGTACTAGCGATGCCATCAGTACGTCAATTTGCTAGAAACAACGATGTTGATATTACATTAGTAACGCCAACAGGTAAAGGTGGACGCGTAACAAAAGAAGATATCCAAAGCTTCTTAGCAGGCGGATCAGCAGTACCAGTTGCAGCAGAAGCGGTAGCAACTGAAACAGCAGCAGCTCCAGCAGCGAAAGCAGCAGTAGCGCCTCAAGCGTTCAGCTCAAACTTAGGTGAATTAGAAACACGCGAAAAATTAACACCAATGCGTAAAGCAATTTCTAAAGCAATGGTGAACAGCAAACATACTGCACCTCATGTTACATTACATGACGAAGTAGAAGTTTCAAACCTATGGGATCAACGTAAGAAATTTAAAGATGTAGCAGCAGCACAAAATACAAAATTAACGTTCTTACCATATGTTGTTAAAGCATTGACAGCAACAATGAAGAAATTCCCAGTTATGAACGCTTCAATTGATGATGTCAATCAAGAAGTTGTTTACAAAAACTACTACAACATCGGAATCGCGACAGATACACCAAATGGCTTATACGTTCCAAACGTAAAAGATGCTGACCGTAAAGGATTATTTGCAATTGCAGATGAAATCAATACAAAAGCAGCAGCGGCTCATGAAGGTAAATTAGCAGCGGACGATATGCGTAATGGTACCGTTACAATTAGTAACATTGGTTCAGTAGGTGGCGCATTCTTTACACCAATCATCAACTACCCAGAAGTAGCGATTTTAGGTGTGGGTACAATTGCTCAACAACCTGTTGTTAACAAAGAAGGCGAAATTGTTGTTGGTCGCGTAATGAAATTATCATTAAGCTTTGACCACCGTATTGTTGACGGAGCAACTGCTCAATTAGCAATGAACAACATCAAGCGTCTGTTAGCAGATCCAGAGTTACTATTAATGGAAGGATGATAAACACATGGTAGTAGGAGATTTCGCCTTAGAATTAGATACAGTTGTAATTGGTTCAGGACCTGGTGGCTATGTAGCTGCCATCCGTGCCGCTCAAATGGGACAAAAAGTAGCAATCATTGAAAGAGAATACATCGGCGGCGTTTGTTTAAACGTCGGATGTATCCCTTCAAAAGCATTAATTGCTGCAGGTCATCATTACCAAGAAGCGCTAAACTCTCAAATGTTTGGTGTAACAGCTTCAGACGTATCATTAGATTTCACTCAAACACAAGAGTGGAAAGACAATGGTGTCGTAAACAAATTAACTTCAGGAATTAGTTTCCTATTGAAGAAAAATAAAGTTGAAATCATTGAAGGTGAAGCATTCTTCGTAGACGATAAAACATTACGTGTTATCAACGAAGATTCAGCACAAACATATGAATTCAAAAATGCAATTGTGGCAACTGGTTCACGCCCAATTGAAATTCCTGGCTTTAAATTCAAAGGTCGTGTCATTGATTCGACTGGCGGATTAAACTTAAAAGAAGTTCCTAAAAAATTAGTAATTATCGGTGGCGGTGTTATCGGTACTGAATTAGGTGGCGCATATGCTAACTTAGGTTCAGAAGTTACAATTTTAGAAGGTTCTGCACAAATTTTACCAACGTACGAAAAAGACATGGTGAAAATTGTCGAAGATGACTTCAAGAAAAAAGGCGTTACAATTGTTACTAAAGCAATGGCTAAAGAAGCAGTTGATAACGGTGAAGACGTAACTGTAACTTATGAAGTTGACGGTAAACAAGAAACGGTTACTGCTGACTACGTAATGGTTACTGTTGGTCGTCGTCCAAACACAGATGACATGGGATTAGAGTTAGCTGGTGTAACAATCGGCGAACGTGGATTAGTTCCAGTTGACAAACAAGGACGTACAAACGTTTCAAACATCTATGCAATCGGTGATATCGTTGCCGGTGCGGCACTTGCTCACAAAGCAAGTTATGAAGCAAAAGTTGCGGCTGAAGCAATTTCAGGTAAAAAAGTAGAAGTTGACTACAAAGCAATGCCAGCAGTCGCTTTTACAGACCCTGAATTAGCATCGGTTGGTTTAACAATTGCTGAAGCAAAAGAACAAGGAATTGAAGCGAAAGCTGTTAAATTCCCATTCGCAGGAAATGGCCGTGCATTGTCATTAGGTAAAACAGAAGGATTTATCCGTCTAGTAACAACGGTTGAAGACCATGTTATTATCGGTGCGCAAATCGCTGGTATCGGAGCTTCAGATATGATCTCTGAATTAGCGTTAGCAATCGAATCTGGCATGAATGCTGAAGATATTGCTTTAACAATTCACCCACACCCATCATTAGGAGAAATCGTGATGGATGCTGCTGAGTTAGCGTTAGGTTTACCTATCCACGCATAAAAATTTTTTTAGACCCTCTAGAAGCAAGTCTTCTAGAGGGTCTATTTCGCGTTCAGGAAAGTATAAGTTCTGAAAAGTCTGGTCTATCAGATAGTTGAACAATTTTTATTTAGTTATCTGAATAGGCTACAGATAACAGAAGTTTACGCTATCCTACGAGAAACTGTTTTACTTAAGGAGCTGTGAGACCGCCTCAGTCATCGATTACTGATGCTGTTCGAGCAAAGCGAGTTAATCTACCGGAATGACTTCTAAGGCTTGTAGTATCCTCGTTAAGGTCGATGATACCAATTTAGAAGTGAACTTTACTAAATAAAGTTATCGAACGAGTGAATGGCGGAGAATACGGTAAAACGTATTAAACAACATCGCTTCATCTTTCTTTTGCGATAGGCAGTATGCTTTCTTTCCAGAATCGCTATCATCAGATGGTTGTCATAGAAGTTGTTCGTATAAAAAACACAATTGCGCAAAGCAAGGCCCTACTATCTATTTTTTGTTTTTGTTGAATTTATGTTAAAATAGAGTTAGTAAATATAAAAATGATTGAGGTTTTAAAAAAATGAAAGATTACCAATACCCCATTGATATTGAATGGACAACAGAAGAAATGATTTTAGTGATGGATTTATGGGCGGCTGTAGAAGAAGCTTACGAAAAAGGGATTGCGAAACAAACGTTTTTAGATAGATATCGTGGCTTTAAAACGGTGGTAAGAAGCATTGGAGAAGAACGGAAGTTGGGGAAAGAATTCGAAGCAATCTCTGGCTATTCTTTGTATCATCTTGTACAAGAAGCTAAGCAATCAACGAAATCCACACTAAAAATGAAAGGAAAATAATATGCAGATTTTAATTAATGAGATGAAACGCTGGATGGTAGAAGCCGGCGAAAATTTAAAAAAAGCTCTTGCTAAAGAATCGTTGGAAGTCGATACGAAATCAAGTCGGACAGATTTAGTTACCAACCTCGATAAGCAAACGCAAGATTTTTTAATTGAACGCATTGTATCTTTTGATTCAACAGCTAATATATTAGCGGAAGAAAACGGGAAACATGCGCTATCAAGCATGGAGGGTCGTGTCTATGTCATTGATCCGATTGATGGCACGATGAATTTTGTTTTAGAAGGTGAAAACTTCTGTATTATGGTTGGGATTTATGAAGACGGAGAGCCGGTATTGGGCTTTATTTATAACGTCATAAAAGAAGAGTTCCTTTGGGGTGGTCCGTCAATCGGTGTGTATTTAAATGAAGATCGTGTCAATCAACCGACAATTCCTTCACTTTCCGCCGGTTTAGTTGGTATCAATTGTAAGATGTATCGCGAAAATGTTGGAAACTCACAAGAAATTGGTCGTCGTTCAATGGGCGTTCGTATGTCGGGCTGTGCCGGGGTAGAGTTGGTCCATTTGGCACTTGGACGCCGTGTTGCTTATATTTCAAACTTATCACCTTGGGACTACGCAGCAGGTGGCGCGATCTTACAAACATTTGGCATGAAGCTATCGAATTTTAATGGCGAGCCCTTAAAATTCGACGGACAAGAGCAATTTTTAGCGGCTTCTGCACCAATTTATGATGAAATTCTAGCGATTGCCTTAAATACAGAAAAATAATTTTAAAATCAAGGATAAAAACTGTTTTTTAGTTACTATTTGTTGTATAATCAACGGTTGAGGAGTACAGGAACGTGCTCCTTGATTTTTTGCTTAAAGGAGAAAATATGTTTTTAAAATATAAACCAACTTGGATGGTAGAAGCCATTTATCAAATTACCCCAGAGCATTGTCACAGCCTTGGGATTAAAGCAATTTTGACAGACTTAGATAATACACTCATTGCTTGGGATAATCCAAATGGAACCGATGAATTGCGTCATTGGTTAGAAGGGATGCAAGCAGCCGGAATCCCGGTGATGGTTGTTTCAAATAATAGCCATGATCGTGTCGCTGCAGCATTAAATTTTTTAGATTTAGAATTTATCCCACGGGCATTAAAACCATTTACTAAAGGAATTAATCAAGGAGTTGAACGCCTTGGTTTAACCAAAGAAGAAGTCATCATGGTTGGTGATCAACTGATGACGGATATCAAAGCTTCAAATACGGCAGGTGTTCGTAGTGTCTTAGTTAAACCCGTCGTTGCGACGGACAGCTGGAAAACACAGTTCAACCGTTTTATGGAACGTAAAATTATGCGATACTTACAAAGTAAACACCCAGATATGATCTGGCAAGGGGAGTTAAAATGATAGAAGAAATCCAATGTATTGGTTGTGGTGTCAAGATTCAAACAACCGATAAAACCGAAATGGGTTATACACCTAAAGGCGCACTTGAAAAAGGCTTGGAGACAGGCGAAGTGTATTGCCAACGTTGTTTCCGTCTGCGTCACTATAATGAAATTCAAGATGTTTCATTAACCGATGATGATTTTTTAAGATTGTTAAATGAAATTGGGCAAACAGAAGCACTAATCGTTAATGTAGTTGATATTTTTGATTTTAATGGTTCACTGATTCCAGGATTGCACCGTTTTGTCGGTGATAATCCAGTGTTATTAGTTGGGAACAAGGTCGATATTTTGCCGAAGTCATTAAAAACACCAAAATTAACGCAGTGGATGAAAGAACGTGCACACGAAGTCGGCTTGCGTCCTATTGATGTCATGTTAACGAGTGCGATGAAGCCACAAGAAATGGTCAATTTATTAGACGCGATTGAAAAACATCGTAAAGGTCGAGATGTTTATGTTGTTGGAGTAACCAACGTTGGGAAATCAACGTTGATTAATCAAATTATTAAACAAACAGCAGGTGTTCAAGAGTTAATTACAACGTCACGTTTCCCAGGAACAACGCTAGATAAGATTGAAATTCCATTGGATGATGGTAAAGCATTAATTGACACACCAGGAATTATCCACCGTCACCAAATGGCGCATTATTTAGGGGCGAAAGACTTAAAAATCGTTACGCCACACAAAGAAATCAAGCCGAAAACTTACCAATTAAATGCGGGTCAAACATTGTTTTTAGGTGGGTTAGCTCGTTTTGACTTTATTCAAGGAGAAAAGAGTCCGTTTACAGCATACTTATCAAATGATTTAGAAATTCACCGCACGAAATTAGAAAAAGCGGATGAGTTTTATCAAAAACATGTCGGTGGTTTATTACAACCACCTCGTCCAACTGAAGTGGCAGATTTTCCAGAATTGGTTCGTTATGAATTTTCAATTAAAGAAAAGACCGACATTGTTTTCTCAGGATTAGGTTGGGTTACAATTACAAAACCTTGCGTTGTTGCAGGTTGGGCACCTAAAGGGGTAGCCGTACTAAAAAGAAAAGCGTTAATTTAAGGAGATTTTATATGGATTTAAGAGGAAAGCAAAAAAGTTTTTTACGTAGTCAAGCACATCACTTACAACCAATTTTTCAAGTTGGTAAAGGTGGCATGAATGACGCGATGATTCAACAAATCGGTGAGGCACTTGAAAAACGTGAGTTAATCAAAGTGACGTTATTACAAAATACGGACGAGACAGCCGAAGAAGTGGCTGCAGCGTTAGAATCGGCTTTAAGATGTCAAGTTGTTCAAATTATCGGTAAGGTTTTAGTTGTCTTCAAACCATCAACAAAAGATAAATACCGTAAAATTTCTGAGCAAGTTCGTAGAATATAAAAAAGGTTGGTGAGTTGAAATGAGGATCAAAACAATCCAAGATATTCAGACGCTTCCAGTCGCAGAAGAGTCATTTTCGACTGAAAAAAGGAAGCAAGTTGGTTTACTAGGAGGAAATTTTAATCCTATACATGTCACTCATTTAATCGTCGCTGACCAAGTAGGTCGAAGCTTAGGCTTAGATCGTGTCGATCTAATGCCTTCATTTACACCACCACACGTCGATCGAAAGGAAACAATTGATGCCAATCATCGATTAGCAATGATTGAGTTAGCGATTAAAGGTAATTCAATGTTAGGTATCGAGACGATTGAATTGACACGTGGTGGAACGAGTTATACCTATGAAACGATGCTTGCTTTAAAGGAGAAAAATCCTGATACGGATTATTTCTTTATTATTGGTGGAGATATGGTAGAATATTTACCTAAATGGCATCGTATCGATGAGTTAATGACGCTCGTTCAATTTGTCGGTGTACAACGACCGAACTATCCACGAGAAACTTCCTATCCAGTTATTTGGGTGGATGTTCCTCTAATGGAGATCAGTTCAACCATTGTTCGGACGAAAATTGCACAAGGTTGTTCGATTCGTTATTTTGTACCAGATAGCGTCCAAGCTTATATTGAGGAAAAGGGGCTGTATCAAGATGACAATCAATTTTCTAAAGCGTGAAGAACTGGTCAGTAAGGTACAAAGTCAAATGAGTGCCGCCCGTTTTCAACATGTACTTGGTGTCGAAAAAAGTGCGATTGCTTTAGCGCGACAATATGGCGCTTCACCAGAACAAGCGAGTATCGCTGCGCTAACACATGACTACGCAAAAGAGCGAAGTGATTTAGAGTTCCTACAAACGATTAAGGAACAGGATTTTGATCCGGCATTGTTAACTTGGAATAATGCGATTTGGCATGGAATTGTGGGTGCTTACTTTGTCAAAACAGAGCTAGGCATTGAAGATGAAACGATTTTACAAGCGATTCGCCTGCACACGACGGGAGCGGCAGAGATGACGCTACTAGATAAAATTATTTATGTAGCGGATTATATTGAAGCTGATCGTGATTTCCCAGGCGTTGAGGAAGCTCGTCGTTTAGCAACTATTGATTTAGATTTGGCTGTAGCCTATGAAACGAAACAAACGTTACTTTATTTAATAAAAAAAGAATTACCGATTTACCCAAAAACGATAGAAACATATAACCAATGGGTAGTCAAAACAAACTAGGAGGAGATTCCCATAGAAAGTAAACAGATTTTAGAATTAGCAGTAAAAGCAGTTGATAGTAAGCGTGCAGAAGATATTATGGCATTAGAAGTAAAAGACATCTCATTGTTAGCCGATTACTTCTTAATTTGTTCAGCGAATACTGAGCGTCAAATTTCAGCGATTGTGGATGCCGTAATTGAGCAAGCTCATAAAGAGAAAGTCATTGTCAATCGTGTTGAAGGAAAAGATGGAGGTAAGTGGATTTTAGTTGATTTAGGTGATGTGATTGTTCATGTATTCAGTACATCAGAACGTGCATTTTATAACCTTGAGAAACTTTGGTCAGATGCCCCACTTGTAGCAATCTCTGATTGGATTGATGAGTAACATGGCCTACGAAACGTTTGCTTTTGTGTATGATGAAGTGATGGATACGACATTGTATCAACGTTGGCTTGATTTTTCTTTACGTCATTTAAATGGCCGTAAACAAATTTTAGAATTGGCGTGTGGAACAGGAGCTTTAGCGGTTGAGTTCGCAAAAAATGGCTTTGATGTCACAGCGTTAGACTTATCAGAAGAAATGTTAATGATTGCCAGTGCACGCGCACAAGAAGAAGAGTTGGAGATTCAATTCGTAGCAGGGGACATGCTTGATTTAGCCAATAGTGGCACGTACCAAGCGGTGACTTGTTTTTCTGATTCCCTTTGTTACATGAAAGATGAACAAGATGTACAACAAGTATTTGACGGTGTCTATCAAATATTAGAAGAAGAGGGGATTTTCATTTTTGATGTCCACTCAACGTATCAAGTCAATGAGGTCTTTCCAAGCTATAGCTACCATTATCAAACAGAAGAATTTGCCTTTTTGTGGGATAGCTACCCAGGAAAAACAAAGCATAGTATTGAACATTTCCTAACATTCTTTGTTGAAGATGAAGAGGGGAAGTTTATCCGCGAAGATGAACTACATGCTGAAAGAACGTATCCACTGGCTCAATATTTGAGTATGTTGGAAAATGCTGGCTTTCAAAGTGTTGAAACATATGCAGATTTCATTGATATTGAACCAAATGAGAAAAGCCGTCGCTGGTTTTTTGTTTGTCAAAAATAAAAACGAGTAGACGAGAGAAAAAGTGTAAGAACTTTTCTCTCGTCTTCGTTGTTTAGGAGGAAGTAGATGAGAGCCTGTGGTGTAATCGTTGAATATAACCCTTTTCACAATGGTCATCGCTATCACGTAAAACAAGCCCGTCAACAGTCTGGAAGCGATGTGATTATCGCGGTCATGAGTGGCAATTTTCTTCAACGTGGCGAACCGGCAATTATTGATAAATGGCAACGTGCTAAAGCAGCACTTGCTAATGGCGTAGATTTGGTTGTCGAATTGCCGATTGAATGGTCACTCCAACCAGCTGATTATTTTGCAAAAGGTAGTGTTGCGATTTTACAAGCGTTAGGCTGTGAGAGTCTTTGTTTTGGAACGGACAATCATTCGACTTTTGACTATCAAAACTATGGTGAAATAATGATTGTAGAAGAAGAGCGTATTAATGCTTTGTTTCAATCGTTGAAGAATGATAATCAAACATACGCAGAGAAAATGCAACGAGTGATGGCGCAACTATTTCCAGAATGGGTGACAAAAACGGTTCAACCAAATCATATTTTAGGTTTAAGCTATAGCCGAGAAAATGCAAAATATGAACACCCGATGAACTTATTTCCGATTAATCGGATTTCTCAAGGTTATCATTCCCAGTCGCTGGAGACGACGATTGCTAGTGCAACAGCGATTCGTCAAGGTTTAGCAAAAAAACAAGCTATTTCACACACGGTACCGCAAGAAACGCTTGATGGCTTAGCATCTTACCATGTTTTTTGGGAGTCTTTTTGGCCGTTACTGAAATATGAGTTATTGGTTCGCTCATTAAGTGATTTGAAAAAGATCTATCAGATGTCTGAAGGATTAGAACATCGATTGAAAAAAAGTGCGAAAATAGCAAATAGTTTCGATGAGTTTTTAGCACAAATTAAATCGAAACGTTATACCCAAACACGTTTGCAACGATTGTGTTGCTATGTGCTTTTAGGAATTACAGTTGAAATAATGGACAACGCATGGGAGCATCCGAGCATTCAAGTGCTTGGCTTTACCGAACAAGGCAAAGAATATTTAAGACAAGCCAAGGAGAGATGCCCTTTGCCGATTCTTTCTAAAATAGGAAAAAAAGAAGAGCAGCAATTTGGATTGAAAATTCGAGCAGATCAAATTTATATGTTAGCAAATTCTAAGATTCAAGAGCAAAACTTTGGGCGCTATCCAATTCAAATAAAGAATCCGTAAAAAATACTTCACAGATTGATAATCGCAAAGTATAATAATGAAGGATATTGACCAACCGATGAAGTTGGTAATAATTAGAAAGAGAAGTGGGAATATGGGTCGTAAATGGCAAAATATTGTAGAAAAGAAAACAGCTAAAGATAACAATACAAGTAAAACGTATGCAAAATTTGGAATTGAAATTTATGCTGCAGCAAAATCAGGGGAACCAGACCCCCACTTAAACCAAAAATTAAAATTTGTTATTGATCGAGCGAAAATGTATAACGTACCAAAACATATTATTGATCGTGCGATTGATAAGGCAAAAGGTTCAAGTGACGAGCAATTTTCTGAACTTCGTTATGAAGGTTTCGGACCGAATGGCTCAATGGTGATTGTCGATACATTGACGAATAATGTGAATCGTACAGCTTCAGATGTGCGTGCAGCTTTCGGTAAAAATGGTGGAAATATGGGTGTTTCTGGTGCAGTTGCCTATATGTTTGATCATACGGCTTTAATTGCTTTTGCAGGTGATGATGCGGATGAAATTTTAGAATACTTAATGGAAAAAGACATTGATGTACGAGATGTTGAAGCAGAAGAAAATCAAATCATTGTTTATGGTGAGCCGGAAGATTTCCATGCGATCCAAGTTGCGTTAAATGAAAAAGGAATCACTGAATTTAGTATTGCAGAAATGCAAATGATTCCGCAAAATGAGATCACACTAGCCGGTGATGACTTGGTGATGTTTGAGAAAATGATCGACGCATTAGATGATCTAGAAGACGTTCAACAAATTTACCATAATGTAGAACTTGACTAAGAAGAAGCGTGAAGGGAAGGGGAAAACCTCTTCTCTTTTTCTTATTTTAACTCACAGTGAATTGGTTATGTTATAATATAATTCACGGAAAAAGAATGTGAGTAAAGGGTGGCAATGAATGGAGAAAAAGTACATTTTAGCGATTGATCAAGGCACGACGAGCAGTCGAGCAATTGCCTTTACGAAAGACGGAAACGCCTACGCATCAAGTCAAAGAGAATTTCCACAAATTTTCCCTCAAGCTGGTTGGGTCGAACATGATCCAATTGAGATTTGGAATTCCGTGCAAAATGTGATTGCTGGAGTTTTAATTGAAGGGAAGATTCAGCCAGAAGAAATCCAAGCGATAGGTATTACGAATCAGCGCGAAACAACGGTTATTTGGGATCGATTAACGGGTGAACCAGTCTACAATGCGATTGTCTGGCAGTCGAAACAATCGAGTAGCGTCGCTGATTATTGGAAAGCACAAGGCTATAGTAAGATTGTTAAAGAAAAGACGGGTTTGCCGATTGATTCTTATTTTTCAGCAACCAAAATTCAATGGCTCTTTGAACAACAGCCGGAATTGAAAGAACGTGCGAAAAAAGGTGAACTTCTATTTGGGACAATTGATACTTGGCTTTTGTGGAATTTAACAGGCGGTCAAGTTCATATGACCGATTTAACGAATGCTAGTCGGACAATGCTATTTAATATTCATGATTTGACTTGGGATCAAGAGCTGCTCGATTTATTCGATATCCCTAGCAGTCTGTTACCTAAAGTCGGCTCAAATACAGAAATTTTTGGTTATACAGATGCAAGTGATTATTTGTTTTTTGGACAAAGAATCCCTATTGCTGGCATCGCCGGGGATCAGCAAGCGGCTCTAATTGGTCAAGGTGCCTTTCAGGTAGGTATGATTAAGAATACGTATGGTACTGGAGCGTTTATTTTAATGAATACAGGAGAGACAGCGATTTCTTCTGAACATGGTTTAATCACTACGATTGCTTATCAAATTAAAAATCAGGTAATCTATGCGTTAGAAGGCAGTATTTTTGTTGCTGGCTCTGCGATTCAGTGGTTGCGTGATGGGCTTGAATTGATTGAAGACGCTTCTGAAACGAAGCATTACTGTGAATCAGTCAAAGATAGTGAAAATTTGTATGTGGTGCCTGCCTTCACTGGATTGGGTGCGCCTTATTGGGATCAAGAAGCGCGAGGGGCGGTGTTTGGGCTAACGCGTGGCACAAATAAAGCCCACTTCATCCGAGGTACAGTAGAGGCCATAGCGTACCAGACAGCAGATGTGGTGCATACAATGGTCCAAGAAGCCAAAGTACCAATCACGCTGCTAAAAGCGGATGGCGGTGCTTCGCGCAATGATTTTTTAATGCAATTTCAAGCAGATATATTGCAAACAACGGTTAAGCGACCAAGTTTTTTGGAGACTACAGCATTGGGTGCAGCCTTTTTAGCTGGACTAGCTACTGGTTTTTGGCAAAATTTTGATGAAATTAAGGGGATGTATCAGAAGGCTGAAACGTTTGAACCACAGATGCCTCAGGAGGTTAGTGACAATCTTTATGAGGGATGGCAAGAAGCAGTGGAAGCGACAATGAAGTTTAAACATCGCCCGATAAATAAAAAATGATAGGAGAGAGTAAATGGAACAAGCCATTATGTTAAAACCGTTTGATCGAATTTTAAGCGGATATGAAAAATTGACAGAAGTTTCAGTAACCATTAGTGACTGTTCTTATTTGGCTACTCGCTACAAAGAATTTGGTGTTCAAGGTTACCGTTTAGGTGATTTCCGCGGGATGAGCTATTTGAATCGTTTTTTAAATTGCTCAGTTACACGTGCTCCGATGTTAATCTACAAAGAGGATTATTTGATACCGTTAGTTTTTCGGATGACAGAAGATTCCTATCGTTTGTTTGAGGAGTCGGTTCGTATGGAAGCTTTCTTTTACTTATTAGATTGGCACTTAGAAAACAAACCGAAGAAAGTCATTATGAGAGCGGCGAAGGATGACCCATTACCTCGTGCGAATCCACACGGCATAATCATTGATAGTGCTTATGTTTCGTTTCGTTTATCTGAAATTTTAGATGGTGCAGGTTTTCCACTGAGCCAAATTTCTAGTTTAGAAGAATTTATTGATTGGAATCGTAATAATAAATTAATCGATAATGGTGGAATTGGGCGCCACAGTAAGATCTTTGATCGTGAGAATCCACAAAATATGTCAGAGTTAGCAGTCATATTTAAAATTATTCATTTGAAATATCCAGAAACTAAATTATTTGAAGTCAAGAATTAAGTTGGAGGAGTAAATGAAAAAAGAAAATAGAGATTTGTTTGAAAAGGGGAAACAAGGGGCGTTACAATTACTTTTTAGCCGCTTTGGTATTATTTTAATACTATTATTTATTCAAGTTTGGTTATTATTTGGTTTATTAGATTACGTAGCAAATAACTACATTCATTTATATTATGCTGGGAATATGGTCTTCACTTTAACGGGTTATATTATTTTATTTAATAGCCCGAGTGATAACAGCGTGAAAATGACGTGGATGATTGTCTTTACGGTATTGCCTGTAGTAGGTATTTTACTATATCTTTATACAAGACTAGAGTTTGGGCATCGTATGGAGCGTCGTCGTCTAGTTGCGATTATTCAAAAAAGTCGCAGTTTAATCGGGATGGAAGATAAAACAAAGAAACAATTGCAGGAACACAAGGATCTTCAAGGGCTTGTTCGTTTTGTCAATCAGACGAATGCTTTTCCTGTCTATCAACAATCGGACGTGACGTATTTTTCGTCTGGCGAAGAAAAATTTGCTGCACTATTAGAAGAACTCAGTAAAGCCAAATCGTTTATTTTTATGGAATACTTTATTGTTGGTAGGGGTGAAATGTGGAGTCAGATTCTCGAAATACTGATTGAAAAAGCTCGAGAAGGTGTCGAAGTTCGTTTTATGTATGATGGTTTTTGCGAATTCTCGTTATTACCTCGGTCTTATTCGGCTGATTTAAAAAAACTTGGAATTAAATGCAGAGTTTTTTCACCGATTCAACCGTTAGTTTCTACCGTCTACAATTTTCGAGACCATCGTAAAATTTGTGTGGTTGATGGACAAGTTGCTTTTACCGGTGGAGTGAATCTAGCGGATGAATATATTAATAAAGTTGAACGTTTCGGTCATTGGAAAGATACCGCCGTTCGGATCAAAGGAGACGCTGTCGAGAGCTTTACGTTAATGTTTTTACAGATGTGGGCGCTGGATGGTGACACTTCGGACTTTGAACACTGGTTAAACGTGCCGAAGGAAAAAACATTTACAGCAGATGCTCAAAAAGGCTGGGTATTACCTTATGCCGATTCACCACTTGACTCGGAACGGGTAGGTGAAATGATTTACTTTGACTTATTAAATAAAGCGCAAGAATCGGTGCAGATTATGACGCCGTATTTAATTTTAGATGGTGAAATGGAAACAGCGCTCACGTTTGCAGCCAAGCGTGGTGTAACAATCGATTTAATTTTGCCGCATATCCCGGATAAGAAATATGCATTTGCGTTAGCTAAAAGTCATTACCGGACCTTAATTGAAGCTGGGGTGAATATCTATGAATACACGCCAGGGTTTGTCCATGCTAAAGTTTTCGTCGTTGATGAGCGAAAAGCAACCGTTGGAACGGTCAATCTAGATTATCGTAGCTTCTATCATCATTTCGAATGTGGTGTTTATTTAGAAGATGTCCCTGCAATTGCTGAGATTACAGAAGACTTTAAGAAAACGATAAGCCTTTCACAAAAAATTACTTTGTGGGATATTCGTAATGAGAAAACAATGACGAAGATAATGGGATGGCTACTAAAAATCTTTGCACCACTAATGTAAAAAAAAGCTCCTAAAAAGTCTTTTAATAGACTTTTTAGGAACTTTTTGCTATTTTGATTGCGTGATTTGATAAGTTGCGGGATCGGTTAATGAAAATAAGGGACTTTTCGTTACTGGAGTTAAAATGGTCAACTCATGCATCGCACGCGTTGCGATAGTATATAAAATGAGTTGATCTTGATGATTCACGAAATTATCACCAATGTTCCAAGCGAAGACACTATCAAATTCTAGACCTTTTGCTAGGTAGGCGGGGATAATCATAATATTGCGTTTCATAAAATCATCTTCTGAAGTAATTAATTGAATCTTATGTTGCGTTTTCTCATCAAAGTGAGCATATAAATTTTCACATTCTTCGACGGTTTTACCAATAATAGCAATCCGCCAATGTGGATGGTTTTGATGGGTTGTCATTGTGTGGCTTAATAATTCTTCGACCATTGTTTGGGTAGTTGCTGCTTGAATTAAGGTCGGGATTTTACCGTTACGTGCGGTGGTTTTTACTTGATCTTCTTGTGTTAAGAATTGATTTGCAAAATCAGTAATTTCTTTGGTTGAACGATAACTGGTTGTTAATTGATAACGAGCAAGGGACTCATCTGGGAATAAGTAATCGAGTGAATCAACAATCGTTTCATTACCAAAAACTTTTTGGTTTAAGTCGCCGCATAAACTAATCCCAGCTTTCGGATAAAGCTCTCTTAATAAAGCAACTTGAGATGGAGGGAAGTCTTGCATTTCATCAATAAAGATAAAACGAGCTTTTTGTTCGACATCCATTGGGAAAAGACTTTTTGATAATAAGTAAAATAATATGCCATCTTCTTGCGAGAGTTGACGTTGACGGAACTGCTGTTTGAGCTCATTTAAATGATTTGACCATTCTGCTTCTGAAAGATTAAATTTATTCAAAATACTTGTTGGCACTTGCTGTAAGAAATGTAAATATTGTTTTGGGTTATTAATAAATTGGAAATTCTTAACACCATTTGTCATGCTGCGGAATTTTCGGCGAACAATTTGCATACGAATTTTCTTGCGTAAGCGACGCTCATTTTCTTCAGTATATTCTTGATGTGGATCATTCTCAAAAAGTTCTTGAATTCGATCTTCTGTTTCTTCCTTGACCCAAGGTTTTCGTAACTCATCTCGTTCTAGCCCACCAATTTTTTTCAATAATTTTGTTTGAAGCAATTGGCTACGTTGATACAATGGTAAATTTGGATTGGTGTCGTTATACCACTGACGAATCTGTTTTCTAGAGATATAGAGTTCACCTTTAATCTTAAGATCGCGAAAAAGTGGTCCAACGGCTGTAATATTTTCGATATAGGCATCAATTCGGCGTACAAGTTGTAAGCTATTTAATAGTTTTTCGACTTGGTTATCTTTGCCAGATAAAAAGTGACTTTCTTCCTCTTCTTCGCTGATGATTTCATACTTAGGTAATAGGTGATGTAGAAAATCTTTAAAGGTTCGTGTAGGTACTTCGCTTTCACCTAATGAAGGCAAAACTTGTGAAATATAATCAGAAAATAAATGGTTAGGTGAAAATAACAAAATGTGATCGTCTTCTAACCATTTACGATTACGATACATTAAGAAAGCAATACGTTGGAGTAAAGCGGACGTTTTTCCACTACCAGCAATTCCTTCAATTAAAAGGACTTTGTTTGTTGTGTCGCGAATAATTTCATTTTGAGCTTGTTGAATGGTTGAAACAATGTTTTTCATTTGACCAGATGAAGCTTCATCTAAAATTTCCAGTAAAAAATCATCGTTAATATTCTCAGCGGTGTCAACCATAGAGATCATTTCGCCATCTTGAATTTTAAATTGACGTTTTAGTAAAAGATCCACCTCAAAATGATCGGTGTCTGTACTATAAAAAGTGGGTCCTAATGTCCCGTCATAATACAAGTTGGCAATTGGTGCACGCCAGTCAATGACTAAAGTATCCTCGTTTTTATTTCGTAAGGAAGCAATTCCTAAGTATAGTGTTTCTTCTGGTTCAATCCCTTCTTTAAAGTCAATTCGAGCAAAATAGGGAGATTTTTCCATCACGCTTAATGTTTTCAGGCGCTTTTTTTGTGCTTCGGCCGTTTGGTAGCGTAATAGTAAATCCTGCTCATGTTGTTGATATTCAACAACGGATTCATAGAATGATTCTTCTGAACCGGTATTTATTTTTTTCTCAGCTACTTCTTTTAATTGATCCTGTAATGAATCAATACTTTTTTCTTGCTGAATTTTGATAATTTCTTTTTCGTTATCAATTAATTGAATGATTTTAACTAACTGATTTTTTTCCATTTCACGGGTAGTCATACAGGCATACCTCCTAAAAATTTGACCTTAAAAGTATAGCACATAAATGAATAGAATACGAAAAAAAGTTCTGATTCTTAATCACTGATGAGAATCATGCCTTTTTTAGATGAAAGGCATGATTTTTAAGGCGTTTGTTTCAGGAGGATTTATTCCGTCAAGTACAAGGTCGCAAGAAGGTAAGACGGTTTTTTCATGTAACGAAATGAGAGGTTGAACAAATTCAATATACGTCTGGCACCAGTCAAAAATAGTTTGAGGTGCGCTGTGTTCATTATATTCACGTTTAATGTAACGAGCTAAGGCAATATCAAAAGGTGTTTGTAAGTACACTGCTAAGTCGATGTATTCATTTAATATGTGATGCGTTCGACCGAAAGGAAAGTCCACTAAAATTAGAGGGACTTTTCCATAGAAGATATGAAAATCACGCATTAATGCCGTCAAATCATATTGATTGATTGCAAGTAACGGTTCTTGTAAGAAAAAGTCAAATGTGGGCGAGTTTGGTAAAGCATCGATACTGTAATCGTCAAAAGAGAGGCACTTTGCTTCAGGGTGTAATTCAAGTAGTGTGTGACAGAGTGTAGATTTACCACCTGCAGTGACTCCGCTAATCGTTAGGACTTTTGTGTGCATTTATGTGACCTCCGTCGATGTGAATATTATTTTTTATTGACTTCAGTATCTGTAGTTGTTCCAGAGAAGTTCTTTTAGTGGAAAGAGGGGGTAACTGATCCCAAGAAAAGTAGGCTGCTTGACTCGTTTCGTGGTTTGTTTGAAAATGGCCTCCTAGTACCTCGCAAGCGAAGACCAATTTATAAAATTGGAAAGTCTGTGGGCTATTTGTTTGTTGTGTGTCAAAGATGGCTAGTAAAGAGCTAACGGTGACTTCGAGTCCTGTTTCCTCAAGTACTTCAAGTTGAATGTTTTCAATGGGTGATAAACCGACCTCGGCAAAACCACCTGGAAGTGACCACTTTTTTGTTTGGTTATCTTGAACAAGTAAAACTTGATTGTTTTTGGTAATCACTGCGCGAACATCAATCTTTGGTGTTGCGTAACCTTGTTCTGACGTAAAGAGGTCAACAATGCTTTCGATGGGGTGGTCACTTAACTGACTCATTAGTGTGATAGCGATTCTTTCTAGTTCTTGATAACGTTCTTGATCAAAAGGGTCTTTCCCAAAAGTTTGACCATTTTGAGCGATGGCAAGTATTCGTTGGTAAAGTGCTAAAACGTTCATAGTAACACGCTCCTTTTCTTATCTTATTTTAACAAAAGAAAATGACTGCTGAATAGTACTTGTTTCGACTTTATTAAAAAAGTAGGAAAGATTTGAAAAAAAATGAGAAAAACTGTCCATCAATTTAAGAAAACAAAATAAAAATTGAAAGTCGCTTGCATTTTCTTCGGAAAAGTGCTTAAATAGGAACATATTTGATTGATAAAAAAGACACCTGCATTTGAGAGTCTTCTATTAGAGAGGAAAAGCTTGGCTGAAACTTTTCCAGAAGAAAACCAAAGAATGACCACTTTTTTTACAACCTTTGTCGAAACAAGGGCGGTCGTTTCCGTTATCACGCTTGAGAAATATACAATCTTTTGTTGTATATTTAAATTTAGGTGGAACCACGATGATACGTCCTAATATCGCATAGAGCGGTATGAGGGCTTTTTTTATTGCAAAAAAAACAGGAATTGCAATAAAAAATCTATATATAGGAGGAAAAAAAATGATTAAAGTAACATTTCCAGATGGCGCAATCAAAGAATTTGATGCTGGGATTACAACAAAAGAAATTGCCGAAAGCATTTCAAAAAGTTTAGCTAAAAAAGCATTAGCAGGAAAAGTTAATGGTGAGTTAGTCGATTTAGAATTAGGAATTGAGTCAGATGCTAGTTTAGAAATCGTGACATCTGATCACGAAGATGCATTAGCATTATTACGCCACTCAACGGCTCATTTAATGGCACACGCGATGCGTCATTTATATCCGAATATTCATTTCGGTGTGGGACCTGCGATCGATTCTGGTTTCTACTATGATACAGATAATGGGGAAAATCCAGTAACTGCAGAAGATCTCGCTGCTATTGAAGCAGAAATGATGAAAATCGTAAAAGAGAACCATCCGATTGTTCGCCGTGTACTATCAAAAGAAGAAGCACTTGAACTGTTTGCTGGAGATCCGTATAAAGAAGAGTTAATTAATGATTTGCCAGCCGATGAAGTGATTACGGCTTATGAGCAAGGCGACTTTATTGATTTATGTCGTGGGCCGCACTTGCCATCAACTGGGCGCATCCAAGTCTTCCAATTATTATCTGTAGCTGGTGCTTACTGGCGTGGAAATTCAGACAACCAAATGATGCAACGTGTCTACGGAACAGCCTTTTTTGACAAAAAAGCCTTAAAAGAATTTATCCAAATGCGTGAAGAGGCTAAAGAACGTGATCACCGTAAACTAGGGAAAGAATTAGATTTATTTATGCTTTCTCCAGAAGTGGGTGCAGGATTACCGTTCTGGTTGCCAAAAGGTGCAACGATTCGTCGTACAATTGAACGTTATATTACCGATAAAGAAATTGCGTTAGGCTATCAACACGTTTATACACCAATTATGGCTAACGTAGAATTTTATAAACGCTCAGGTCACTGGGCACATTACCACGAAGATATGTTCCCACCAATGGATATGGGTGATGGCGAAATGCTTGTACTACGTCCGATGAACTGCCCACACCATATGATGGTTTATAAAAATGACATCCACTCATATCGTGAATTACCTATTCGTATTGCAGAATTGGGTCAAATGCACCGTTATGAAAAATCAGGTGCATTATCTGGATTGCAACGTGTCCGTGAAATGACCTTAAATGATGGGCATACGTTTGTACGTCCGGATCAAATCAAAGAAGAGTTTAAACGCACATTAGATTTAATGACTGCTGTTTATGCGGACTTTGATATTACCGATTACCGTTTACGTGTTAGTTACCGTGATCCAAAAAATACAGAGAAATACTTCGATGATGACAATATGTGGAACCATGCGCAAACAGTCTTGAAAGAAGTAATGGATGAGTCTGGTTTAGAGTACTTCGAAGCAGAAGGTGAAGCAGCTTTCTATGGACCGAAATTAGATGTTCAAGTAAAAACAGCTTTAGGTAATGAAGAAACATTATCAACCATCCAATTAGATTTCTTATTACCAGAACGTTTTGATTTAACTTATGTTGGAGAAGACGGTGAAAACAACCACCGCCCTGTCGTTATCCACCGTGGAATTGTATCAACAATGGAACGTTTCGTTGCTTACTTAACTGAAGTGTACAAAGGTGCATTTCCAACATGGTTAGCGCCTGTTCAAGCGACGATTATTCCAGTATCCGTTGAAGCGCATCATGAATATGCCCAATTAGTGAAAGAACGTCTGCAAGAAAAAGGTATTCGTGTTGAATTAGACAATCGTAATGAAAAAATGGGTTATAAGATCCGTGCTTCGCAAACACAAAAAGTTCCGTATCAAATCGTTGTCGGCGATCAAGAAGTGAATGATGCTTCTGTAAATATCCGCCGTTATGGTTCGAAAGAAACAAGTGTGCAAGCATTAGATATCTTCGTTGATGCTATTGCCGCAGATGTTTGGAATCGTAGCAAGTAAAGTTCGAACAATAAAACTAAATGTTTGCATGCGATTTCCTTGAGTTTTCTGAAAAAATATGTTATATTTCTAAATGTAATGATACTTGAGTCGAGTGAGGGGCAATTTTCCCCTCACTCTTTTTATGGAATGAAATGGATTTCGTTACGAGAGATAAAAGGAGGGATCACATTTTGAGTACGGTTGTGGAAACTGTTACGGATTTAGTAACACCGATTTTGGAAGCGGAAAATTTTGAGTTAGTAGAGGTAGAGTTTGTCAAAGAAGGGAAAAACTGGTTTTTACGTGTTTTCATTGATAAAGCAGAAGGTATCGATCTTGAAGATTGTGCACTTGTTAGTGAACGTCTAAGTGACGCCTTGGATGCCATGAACCCTGATCCGATTCCACAAGCTTATTTTCTTGAGGTTTCTTCTCCTGGAGCAGAACGCCCATTGAAAAAAGAAAGCGACTATGAAAAAGCTTTAGGAGCGTATATTCATGTTTCTTTCTATCAATCAGTTGATGGCGAAAAACAATACGAAGGCTTTTTACAGTCATTTGACGACGAACAATTGGTTCTAAAGATTCGTATTAAAACAAGAGAAAAAGAAATGACTTTTGATCGCAAAAATATTGCCCACGCTCGTTTAGCGGTTCAATTTTAATAACGGAGGATTCAAAGAAGATGAGTAAAGAAATGTTAAACGCCTTAGACGCGCTAGAAGCTGAAAAAGGCATCTCAAAAGAAATTGTCATTGAAGCGTTAGAAGCAGCCTTGATTTCAGCATACAAACGTCACTATGGCCAATCGCAAAACGTTGAAGTTGTCTTTGACAATAAAAAAGGAAACATCCATGTTTACGCGGTAAAAGAAGTAACCGAAGAAGTGATGGATTCTCAACTAGAAGTTTCTCTGAAAGACGCAATCTTAATTAATCCCGCTTATGAAATTGGTGATAAAATCCGTTTTGAAGTGACGCCGAAAGATTTTGGTCGAATTGCAGCTCAAACAGCGAAACAAGTTATTTTGCAACGAGTTCGTGAAGCGGAGCGTAATATTATCTATACGGAATTTAGCGCATATGAAAATGATATTATGCAAGGGATTGTTGAGCGTCAAGATAACCGCTACATTTATGTAAACTTAGGTAAAATTGAAGCTGTTTTATCAAAACAAGATCAAATGGCGAATGAATTTTATCAACCGCATGACCGTATTAAGGTATATGTATCAAAAGTTGAAAACACATCAAAAGGCCCGCAAGTTTTTGTAAGCCGTAGCCATCCAGATTTATTACGTCGCTTATTTGAGCAAGAAGTACCAGAAGTCTATGATGGTACAGTTGAGATTGTTAGCATCGCACGTGAAGCTGGCGATCGTTCAAAAGTGGCTGTTCGTTCACACGATCCAAACATTGATCCAGTTGGAACTTGTGTGGGACCAAAAGGACAACGTGTACAAGCTTTAGTTAATGAATTAAAAGGCGAGAACATGGATATTGTTGAATGGAGCGAAGATCCAGCAGTCTTTATTGGGAATGCTTTAAATCCAGCAGAAGTTAGTGATGTCATTTTCTCAGCAGATAATCCAAAAGCATGTACGGTTGTTGTTCCAGATTACCAACTATCATTAGCAATCGGTAAGCGTGGACAAAACGCTCGCTTAGCTGCTAAATTAACTGGCTTTAAGATTGATATCAAATCAGAGTCAGATATGATGAGTTATTATGAAAACTTAGAAAAAGAAGTACAAATGGAAGAAACCGTAGTGGATGAAGTTATCATGGGAAATCCAGATATGACTTCAGATGACTACGAGAATGTAACGTTCGATAACGAATAATTTCGAGGTGGGATTTATATGAAAAAAAGAAAAATTCCGATGAGAAAATCTGTTGTATCTGGCGAAATGTTCCCGAAAAAAGAATTGTTACGGATTGCCCGTTCAAAAGAAGGCGTCGTTTCAATTGATCCGACAGGTAAAGCCCCAGGACGCGGTGCTTATTTGGCAATTGAGCCTAAAGAAGCACAGGCAGCATGGGATAAAAAGGTTTTTGATCGCGTGTTAGAAACGAAAATTCCTGATGCGTTTTATCAGGAATTACTAGATTACGTCACGCATCAAAAAGCTCGAAAAGAGTTGTTTGCAAATGAATAATCAAAAAGTTTTAAACTTGTTAGGCCTGGCGATGCGTGCAGGAAAGTTAATCAGTGGTGAAGAGTTGACACTAAAAGACATTCGAGCTCAAAAAGTTCATTTAGTGTTTGTCGCAAACGACGCTGGGAAAAACACGCAAAAAAGTATTAAAGACAAAAGTTCTTTTTACAAAGTTACTTGCTCAACTGACTTTAATTCAAATGAATTAAGTCAGGCAATCGGTAAAAGTCGAATGGTCGTAGGTGTCAAAGATCGTGGCTTTTCTGAGAAGATGAAGGAACTATTATTAGGTTAGGAAGGTGATTACATGACGAAAAGAGTCTATGAAATTGCGAAGGAAATGAATACATCGAGTAAAGAGATTATCGATAAAGCACACACATTAGGAATCACAGTTAAGAATCACATGGCTGTTATTTCTGAAGCACAAGAACGTTCAATCCGTCAAGCGCTTAATAAAAAACCGGGTCAAAACCGCCCGGCACAACGACCAAACCAAGGACAAAACCGTCCAACACAAGGGTCAAACCAAGGACAAAACCGTCCAACACAAGGGTCAAACCAAGGACAAAACCGTCCAACACAGGGATCAAATCCAGGACAAAATCGTCCGGCACAAGGATCAAATCCAGGGCAAAACCGTCCAGCACAAGGGTCAAACCAAGGACAAAACCGTCCAGCACAAGGATCAAATCCAGGACAAAACCGTCCAGCACAAGGCACAAATGCAGGACAACAAGGACAAAACCAAAATCGTTCGAATCAACCAGGGCGTAATAACTCAAACCAAGGTCGTAATACTGGTTGGGGAAATAATCAAAATCGTTCACGTTTTAACAAAAAAGGCCGTAAGGGTAGACAGCAATCAACTGAAGTGAAACCAGCTGTTCCAGCACGTAAATTCCGTGAATTACCAGAAATTTTAGAGTATACAGATGGCATGAACGTGGCGGATATTTCGAAAAAGATTTACCGTGAGCCTGCTGAAATTATCAAAAAACTCTTTATGATGGGTGTGATGGTTAACCAAAACCAACCATTAGATAAAGAGACGATTGAATTATTAGCGACGGACTACGGAATCGAAGCGCAAGAAAAAGTACAAGTTGATATTGCGGATATCGATAAATTCTTTGAAGTTGAAGAAGTAAACGAAGATGAATTAGTTTCACGTCCACCAGTTGTGACAATCATGGGTCACGTTGACCATGGTAAAACAACACTACTTGATACGTTACGTAAATCACGCGTAACAAGTGGGGAAGCAGGTGGTATTACGCAACATATCGGTGCTTATCAAATCGATATTGACGGTAAACCAATTACTTTCTTGGATACACCAGGACATGCGGCTTTCACAAGCATGCGTGCTCGTGGAGCAAGTATCACAGATATTACGATTTTAGTTGTTGCAGCTGATGATGGTGTAATGCCACAAACAATCGAAGCGATTAACCATGCAAAAGCGGCAGAAGTGCCAATTATTGTAGCAGTTAACAAGGTCGATAAACCTGCAGCAAACCCGCAACACGTGATGCAAGAATTAAGTGAACATGGCTTAATTCCAGAGGCGTGGGGTGGAGATACCATTTTTGTTGAAATCTCAGCGAAATTTGGCCAAAATATTGAAGAACTATTAGAGATGATTTTATTAGTTGCTGAAGTAGAAGACTTAAAAGCGAATCCTAAACAACGCGCAATCGGTACAGTGATTGAAGCGCGCTTGGATAAAGGTAAAGGACCGGTTGCAACACTTCTTGTTCAACAAGGGACGCTAAAAGTTGGGGATCCGATTGTTGTCGGAAATACCTTTGGTCGTGTTCGTGTAATGACGAATGATATTGGTCGTCGTGACAAAGAAGCGGGACCTGCAACGCCAGTTGAAATTACAGGTTTAAATGATGTTCCTCAAGCGGGTGATCGTTTCGTAACATTCGAAGATGAAAAAACAGCTCGTGCAGCAGGTGAAGAACGCTCGAAACGTGCACAATTAGAACAACGCGGTAGCAATACACGCGTAACGTTAGATAACTTATTTGACAGCTTAAAAGAAGGCGAAATTAAAGCCGTTAACGTAATTATTAAAGCTGACGTTCAAGGTACAGCAGAAGCGCTATCTGCCTCTTTACAAAAGATTGAAGTAGAAGGCGTTCGTGTAAATATTGTCCATTCAGCAGTTGGTGCAATCAATGAAAGTGATGTTACGTTAGCAGCAGCAAGTAATGCCATTATGATTGGATTCAACGTTCGTCCGACAATTCAAGCAAGACAACAAGCCGATGCAGAGCAAGTGGATATTCGTTTACACCGTGTTATTTATAACGCGATTGATGAAATTGAAACAGCGATGAACGGGATGCTTGATCCTGAATTCGAAGAGAAAATTACTGGTCAAATGCTTGTTCGTGAAACATATAAAGTTTCAAAAGTTGGAACAATTGCAGGCTGTTACGTAACAGATGGCTTTATCCGTCGTGATAGTGGCGTTCGTGTCATCCGCGATGGCATCGTAATTTTCGAAGGGCACTTAGCAAGCTTGAAACGCTTTAAAGACGATGTTAAAGAAGTTAAATTAGGCTTTGAATGTGGTGCAATGATTGAGAAATACAATGAAATCCAAACAGATGACATTATTGAAGGCTTTGTTATGGAAGAAGTTAAAAGAAAATAAAAATTAAAATCAAGAGGAGGCTGTCTCATGGCTAACTATCGTAATCGTCGTGTCGCTCAAGAAATTTTAAAAGAAGTTAACCAGATTTTACGAAAAACTGTCCGTGACCCTCGGGTTGAAGATGTCAATATTACTGAAGTTCAAGTGACTGGTGATTTACAACAAGCAACAATTTATTACAGTATCTTATCAGGGCTTGCTTCTGATAAGAAAGCAGCTCAAGTCGGTTTAGATAAAGCAGCTGGGATTGTTCGTAGAGAATTAGGTAAAGCCCTAAGTATCTATAAAACACCGGAGATTGTTTTTGAATTAGACGAATCTGTTGAATATGGTAATAAAATTGATGCGATGTTGAGAAAATTAAATCAAGATTAAGTCATTTAAAAGCAGAAGCTGACGTTCCTCGGAACTGGCTTCTGCTTTTTTTATGATTGAGTAAGACTTTGGAATGTCTAATTTTTAGAAACGTGCTATAATAGGACAGTTGAAATGTTTAATAAAGGTGTGAAATAAATGGATGGAATATTGCCTTTGTGGAAAGAACGTGGCATGACGAGTCATGATTGCGTTTTTAAATTAAGAAGGATTTTGCAAACAAAAAAAGTTGGACATGGTGGAACACTTGATCCCGATGTGGACGGTATTTTACCTATTTGTATTGGTAAAGGGACAAAAGTAATTGAATTTTTAACGGATTCTGGAAAAATTTATGAAGGTGAAATCACCTTAGGTTTTAGTACAACGACAGAAGATGTTTCTGGTGAGATTGTAGAACAAGTTCGATTATCTCAGCCTTTTACAAATGAGCAAATAGATGACGCAATGACACGGTTAACGGGTCAAATTACTCAAATCCCCCCAATGTACTCTGCGGTAAAAGTTAATGGTAGAAAACTTTACGAATATGCACGAGAAAATGAGCCTGTGGAACGACCACAACGTAAAGCGCAAATCGATACTTTTGAACGGACTTCTGATCCCGTTTGGAATGAAGAAACAGGGACACAGAGCTGGCGTTTTAGAGTCGCTTGTGGTAAAGGGACTTATGTTCGGACCCTAGCAGTTGATACAGGAGTCTTGTTAGGTGTGCCGGCGCACATGTCAGATTTAACTCGAACAGCAAGTGGTGGTTTTACCAAGGAACAAGGTGTCACATTGGAACAAGTGGCTGAGCTAATGGCTGAATCTCAAATTTCAAAAGCTTTATTACCGGTGGAGTATGGTGTGCAAGAATTTCCGAGAATTGATATTAGTGATGATTTATGGTTGATGGTTAAAAATGGTTCGCGCATGACATATCAAGAGTTAGGTTTAGAGGAAATTCCGAACACGCTAATTGCTGTTTTTTATAAAGGCACGGTAGTAAGTTTATACGAAGCACATCCAACGAATGAGGGAATTGTCAAACCTCGGAAAGTGCTCAGAACCGAATTAAGAGAGGAATAAACGCATGCAAATTATTGAAATTCGTCACCCGTACACTGAAAATCAAATCCCAGCCGAACCGGTTGTTCTTGTTTTAGGCTTTTTTGACGGCGTACATAAGGGGCATCAAAAGGTAATCCAGGAAGGACGAAAACTGGCAGATCAAAAAGGTATCAAGTTAGCGCTAATGACTTTTAATCAGCATCCATCGATTGTTTTTCAAAAAGTACCAGTTGATGAAATGAAATATTTAACAAATTTAGAGCAGAAAAGTCGCTTAATGGCTCAATTTGGCGTGGATTATTTATACATTGTTGAGTTTACTTCTGATTTTGCAAGCCTTGCCCCTCAAGCATTCGTTGATCAATACATCGTGGGGTTACATGCGAAAGCCGTTGTTGCGGGCTTTGATTATACTTATGGCAAACGAGACATTGCTGATATGCCAAGACTATCTATTTATGCGAAAGAGCGCTTTGAAGTTGTGACGGTTCCTAGGGAGTCGCTTGCAGGAGAAAAAGTTAGTTCCACACGGATTCGTAAAGAGTTAGATACTGGTAATATGGAAGAAGTTACAAAGCTTTTAGGCTACGATTATACGTTTGGTGGAACGGTTGTCCATGGTGATGCTCGTGGTCGAACATTAGGTTTTCCGACAGCCAATATCCAAATTCAACGTACGACTCATTTGCCAACTGAAGGCGTCTACGTGACAGAAATCAAAGTAGGTGATCAATGGTACCCCTCAATGGGATCAATCGGTCGCAATGATACTTTCGAAAAGAATCGTCCAATCACTGTTGAAGTTAACATTTTAGACTTCAATCAAGATGTATATGGTGAAAAAGTTGAAGTTCGTTGGTTACACTTCTTGCGCGGTCAAGTTGCATTTTCTGGCGTAGAAGGTTTAATTGAACAATTAAATCAAGATGAAAAAGATACAAGAGATTTTTTTGCAAAGAGATAATGATTGATGAATGAAAGAGCGAAGACGATGGTCGAAGCTCTTTTTTTAGTCAATCATACAGTAAAGGTGGGAGAAAAATGACAATATATAGTCAAACATACCATTCACCAATCGGAGAACTTATTTTATTAAGTGATGGCAAGGATTTGACGGGCGTGCATTACCATCGTAGTGAATTCCAGAAAAAAAGAGAAAATCAGCGGATCATCGAAGAAATGCTGCCTTTATTTGTCAAAGTAGTACATTGGTTGGATGCATATTTTAAAGGTGAGAATCCGGAAATAACATTTTCTCTTGCGCCGAAAGGAACTTCCTTTCAACAAAGTGTATGGAAAGAAATTTGTCAAATTCCTTATGGTCAAACAACGACTTATGGGGAAATTAGTCAAAAAATTGCGCAATCGATGGGGAAAGATAAAATGTCAGCTCAGGCAGTCGGTGGAGCAGTCGGAAGTAATCCAATCTCGATTATTATCCCGTGTCATCGAGTAATAGGTAAAACAGGTAGTATGACAGGATACGGTGGTGGAATTGAACGAAAGTTAGAGCTTTTTGCGCTCGAGAAGATTCCTGAAAACTCATACTTCATTCCTAAAAATATTAAAGAAGCTAGATCGTTCGCTAATTACAATCAAATCTTATAAGTTAATCTAGGAATAATCCGAATATTAACTTATAAACGAACGAAAAAACTTTAATAAACATTTTCATTCACGAATAAGTGTGGTAATCTATGGGTGTTCCAAAAATATTAACTAATTTAAAGGGGTGCGTTATGGAATTCATTTATAAAGGAAAGACAAAAGATGTTTACCAAAAAGCAGACGGGAATATTCGGTTGGTTTTTAAAGATGAAATGACTGGTAAAGATGGTGTATTTGATCCAGGTGAAAATCAAGTTGGCTTAACGGTTGAAGGATCGGGTAGATCAGGTCTGAGAGTGAGTAAATATTTCTTTGAACAACTAAATGAAGCGGGAATTGCTACCCATTTCCTAGCAGCTGACCTCGATGAAAAAACAATGGATGTTACAAAAGCTTCGGTTTTTGGTAAAGGGTTAGAAGTGATTTGTCGTTATAAAGCCGTGGGCAGTTTTATCCGTCGTTACGGTGATTATATTGAATCAGGAGCAGATTTAGCTGGTTATGTCGAGATCACAATTAAAGACGATGAGCGCCAAGACCCATTCATTAATGAAGATGCTTTAGTGCTTTTAGGGATTCTAAAAGAGGGTGAGTATGCAGTCATCAAGGAGCAAACAAGACGTATTTGTTCATTGATTCAATCAGAACTT
This sequence comes from Enterococcus alcedinis, assembly GCF_014635985.1. Classification (GTDB taxonomy): domain Bacteria; phylum Bacillota; class Bacilli; order Lactobacillales; family Enterococcaceae; genus Enterococcus_I; species Enterococcus_I alcedinis. Next base: position 279,845 of record NZ_BMDT01000001.1, read on the forward strand.
GCTGCTAAAGGTTTGACACTTTATGACATTAAGTTGGAGTTTGGTCGCGGTGAAAAAGCCGGTGATATCGTGCTGATTGATGAGCTGTCAGGCGGGAATATGCGCGTGTTTAAAGAGCAAGAGTCTGTTCATCCATTAGATTTAGAGAAATACTTATTTGTATAATTACATAAGGGAGACATTGTTGTAATCGACGATGTCCCCTTTTTTTGATGACTTATTTTTCTTGCTTGACCTAAAACCGGTTTTAGATGCTAGGTTTAAAAATATAGCAATCAATAATTCGGTTGGTTAGATGTACGAACCCACTGAATGGTGATATATTGTCATTAGTAGTCATTAAGGAAAAAGGGAGGGGTAATATGGCAACGATTCATGATGTAGCTAAGAAAAGTGGTTATTCAGTCTCTACGGTTTCACGTGTTTTAAACAGTAAAAATCATGTCTCTGACTCCGCTCGTCAACAGATTGAAGCTGCAATTCAAGCGCTCGATTATGTCCCAAATGAGATTGCACGCGACTTAAGTCATGGGAAAAACAATACGATTGGTGTGATTTTACCGCATACACAACATCCGTATTTTACAGAAATATTGAACGGTGTCATTGATAAGGCGTTCGCAACAAGGTATCGAGTCGTTATTTTACCTTCAGAATATGATGAAACGATTGAAGTTGAATACCTTGAGCAATTAAGACGTAAAGCATTTGACGCTATTATCTTTACATCCAGAGGGATTTCTTTAGAAAAATTAGCGGAATATACGAAATACGGACCAATTGTTTGTTGTGAAAACCCACAGAGAAGTGACTTGTTAGCTGTTTATTCAAATCGTCGACCAGCGTATATCGAAGCGTTTTTATGGTTAAAAAATCAAGGAATCACTAACATTACTATTTTGTTAAGTCGTGAATATGAGTCAAGTGCGACGAGTCAAGTGGTACTGGATACTTATTTTGAAGTTTTTGACGCCTATCCTGAGTCCTCAAAGATTATTTCGGGTGTTACAACGTACGAAGATGGGGTGCGAGTGGGGAAAGAACGTTTAGTGAACGATGAATCTATCGAATGTATCTTTGCAAATGTTGATAACGTTGCAGCGGGTGTGCGATCGGTTTATCTAAAAAATGGGCAGAAAGTTCCTTTGCTTTTAGGACAAGAAAACCAACTGAGTGGTCAGTTATTAAATATTTCGACGATTGATCATCATTTAAAAGCGATTGGTCATCGTGGTTTTGATGTCGCAACGCAAACAACAGACCAAAAACAATTTGTGTTCCAATCAAAATTTATTTTAAGGGAATAAAGTCATGCCCGGGCTTTATTTTTTTTCGTAAGGTTCGAATAAAAACACATATAAAGAATTATGCTATAATAGGGAGAAATATTGAACAGTGTAAAATAGTTATTGAGGAGTTTTTATAAATTGAAAGAATTAAACAACCACCATCGTAGAAGCACTTCTGCGTATATTCATATACCCTTTTGTGAGCATATTTGTTATTACTGTGATTTTAACAAAGTCTTTTTGGAAGGGCAGCCTGTGGATGAGTACATCGAATCGTTGCTAAAAGAAATCCGTTTAACATTAGAACAATATCCGACAGCTATTTCAGAGACAATTTATATTGGTGGAGGAACCCCAACATCCTTGACGGCTAAGCAGTTGGATGTTTTATTAACGGGGGTCCATCGTTATCTACCGACGGCGACGACAAAAGAGTTTACAGTCGAAGCGAATCCTGGTGATTTGACGTCAGAAAAATTGGAAGTATTAAAAGCACACGGTGTTAATCGTTTATCGATGGGCGTTCAAACTTTTGATGATCGCTTACTCAAAAAAATAGGACGTAAACATTCTGCTCAAGATGTATATGACACGATCAAATTACTTGAAAAGAAACAATTTGATAATGTGAGTATTGATTTAATCTATGCCTTACCTGGACAAACACTTGAAAGTTTTCGAGATACGTTAAATCAAGCATTAGCTTTTGATTTACCACATTACTCGATGTATTCTTTAATTTTAGAAAACAAAACAATGTTTATGAATTGGATTCGACAAGGGCGTTTAGAGTTACCTAGTCAAGAAATTGAAACACAAATGTTTGCCGAGGCAATGGAAGCGATGGAAAAAAGTGGGCACCATCAATATGAGATTAGTAACTTTGCTCGACCAGGGAAAGAATCGATGCATAATCTTGTTTATTGGAATAACGAGAACTATTTCGGTTTTGGCGCTGGAGCTAGCGGCTACTTAGGTAATCAACGCTATAAAAACTTAGGACCGATTCAGCACTATATGAAACCACTAAAAGAAAATCAACGACCGATTGTGGAGACAGAAGAATTGACGCTTCAAAACCAAATAGAAGAAGAAATGTTTTTAGGTTTACGGAAGTTGGAAGGCGTTTCATTGGCTAATTTTAAAGAAAAATTTAAGAAAGAGTTAACCGAGGTCTATGCCAAGATATTGCCGGATTTAGAAGCGGAAGGGCTAGCAGTTGTGGATGAAAAGCGCTTAAGACTAACATCCAAAGGCTTGTTCGTCGGGAATGACGTCTTCGAAAAATTCTTGCTAGAAAAAGAATAAAACATCGATTAGCACTTGATTCTTATGAGTGCTAATTTTTTTATCTAAATCCTTGACAAATAGTGAGGATATGGTATATTTATAATCGTATTAGCACTTATGATAAAGGAGTGCTAATAAGGGGTGAGAAAATTTGTTAACAGAAAGACAAGGCGATATCTTGCGATTGATCATTCAAAACTACACGACGACGGGGCAACCGGTAGGGTCCAAGACCTTAATGGAAGCGGGCGTTACAGTTAGTTCTGCAACGATTCGTAATGAGATGAAATTGCTTGAAGAGCGTGATTTACTCGTTAAAACACATTCTTCGTCTGGTCGTGTACCATCAATGAAAGGTTATCGTTACTATGTTGACCATTTGTTACAGCCGATTGAAGTCGAACAACAAGAAGTTCAAAAAATTCGTCAAGCGCTTGGTAAAGAATTTCGTGAGATTAATGAAATTATTCAGCAATCAGCCACCGTTTTATCAAGTTTAACGAGTTATACTGCACTTTCTTTAGGACCCGACGTCAACGAACGACGATTAACGAGTTTCAAAATGGTTCCACTCAATCACCGTCAAATTGTTGCAATTATTGTGACAGATAAGGGGAATGTTGAGAGCCAAGTATTTACTTTACCAAAAAACATCCGAAGTGAAGAACTAGATGTGATGGTTCGAATTATCAATGATCGTTTGGTCGGAGAATCGCTCATCACCGTATACCATCGCTTACGGACCGAAATCCCGATGACTCTACATAAGTACTTCCAAACAACAGAAGGTATTTTAGATTTATTTGAAAATATGTTCAATCAATTGTTTGAAGAACGTATTTATGTTGGAGGACGAATGAATTTACTTGATTTTGAACCAACTCAAGATAAAATTCAGTTCAAATCGATGTATTCATTTATGAAAAATCCAGAGGCGCTAACTCAGTTATTAACTCCGAATGATTCGCTGATTCAAATTAAAATTGGCGATGAGCTTGGAAATGAATTGTTACAAAATATGAGTTTGATTCAAGGTAGTTACAGCATTAAAGGACATGGACATGGAACGATTGCTCTTTTAGGGCCATCGAATATGCCGTATTCTAAAATGTTTGGGCTAGTCGATTTATTTCGACAAGAATTATCAGTGAAATTGGCTGACTACTATCGAGAACTCGATACAGGTAGTGAGTCCTAATTATAAAGTTTTTAAAGAAGGGATGTTCGTTAATTGTCAGAAGAAAAAGAATTAGAAGTCGCTGAAGAGAAAAATGCGGAAGAGATTGTTGACAATCAAGCGGTTGAAGAAGTTGAAGCAGAAGAAGTAGTTGAACTTTCGGAAGTCGATGAATTAAAAATCAAGTTAGATGAGATGGAAGACAAATTTTTACGTGTTTCTGCTGAAATGGCTAACATTGTTCAAAGAAATCGTAATGAACGTGAGTTATTGCAACGTTACCGTTCGCAAGATCTAGGTAAGCAGCTATTACCTGCTATTGATAACTTAGAGCGCGCGATGGCAACTGAAGCAACAGACGAACAAAGTTTAGGACTAAAAAAAGGTGTTGAGATGGTTTTAGAAAGTTTGCGTTTTGCTCTTAAAGAAGAAGGAATTGAAGAAATTCCAGCAAAAGGTGAAGTTTTTGATCCAAACATACATCAAGCAGTCCAAACAATCCCGGCAGGTGAAGATGTTCCATCCGATACTGTCGTAGAGGTATTACAAAAAGGGTACAAACTACATGACCGCGTATTACGTGCAAGTATGGTTATTGTAGCTCAATAAAAAATAAACTGAATTTAAATATAAAGGAGATCATTCACTATGAGTAAAATTATTGGAATTGACTTAGGTACTACAAACTCAGCTGTTTCTGTTTTAGAAGGCGGAGAAGCAAAAATTATTACAAACCCAGAAGGAAACCGTACAACACCATCTGTTGTATCTTTCAAAAATGGTGAGATCCAAGTTGGTGAAGTAGCGAAGCGTCAAGCAGTGACAAATCCACATACGATTTCATCAATCAAACGTCATATTGGTGAAGCTGGTTTCAACGTTGAGGCAGAAGGTAAAACATATACGCCACAAGAAATATCAGCAATGATTTTACAATACTTAAAAGGTTTTGCTGAAGAGTACTTAGGCGAAAAAGTGGAAAAAGCAGTAATCACTGTTCCAGCATACTTTAACGATGCGCAACGTCAAGCAACAAAAGACGCAGGTCGTATCGCTGGTTTAGAAGTAGAACGTATTGTTAACGAGCCAACAGCAGCAGCATTAGCTTATGGTTTAGATAAAACAGACCGCGAAGAAAAAATCTTAGTATTTGACCTTGGTGGTGGTACATTTGACGTATCAATCCTTGAATTAGGTGATGGTGTATTCGACGTACTATCAACTGCTGGAGATAACCATTTAGGTGGAGATGACTTTGATAACAAAATCATCGATTACATGGTAGCAGAATTCAGAAAAGAAAACGGCATTGATTTATCAGCAGATAAAATGGCTGTTCAACGTCTAAAAGACGCTGCTGAAAAAGCGAAAAAAGATTTATCAGGTGTAACAAGCACGCAAATCAGCTTACCATTTATCACAGCTGGCGAAGCAGGTCCTTTACACTTAGAAATGAACTTAACTCGTGCGAAATTTGATGAATTAACAGCTGATTTAGTTGAACGTACGAAAATTCCAGTACGTCAAGCATTAAAAGACGCAGGCGTTTCACAATCAGAAATCGACGAAGTTATTTTAGTTGGTGGATCAACTCGTATTCCTTCAGTTGTTGAAGCTGTACGCAAAGAAACAGGTAAAGAACCAAATAAATCAGTGAACCCAGATGAAGTAGTTGCAATGGGTGCAGCAATCCAAGGTGGCGTAATCAGTGGTGATGTGAAAGACGTCGTATTATTAGACGTAACACCATTATCATTAGGTATCGAAACAATGGGTAGCGTATTTACGAAATTAATCGATCGCAATACAACGATCCCAACAAGTAAATCACAAGTCTTCTCAACTGCAGCAGACAACCAACCAGCCGTAGATATTCACGTGTTACAAGGTGAGCGTCCAATGGCATCAGATAACAAAACATTAGGTCGTTTCCAATTAACAGATATTCCTGCAGCTCCACGTGGTATTCCTCAAATCGAAGTAACGTTTGATATCGATAAAAATGGTATTGTAAACGTATCTGCAAAAGATTTAGGAACACAAAAAGAGCAAACTATTACAATTAAATCTTCTTCAGGTTTATCAGATGAAGAAATCGATCGCATGATTAAAGATGCAGAAGCAAACGCAGAAGCAGATAAAGCGCGTAAAGAAGAAGTTGATTTACGTAACGATGTTGATTCATTATTATTCACAGTGGATAATACATTGAAAGAATTAGATGGTAAAGTTGATGCAGATGAAGTGAAAAAAGCTGAAGAAGCTCGCGATGAGCTAAAAGCTGCTGTTGAAGCGGATAACATCGAAGAAATGAAAACAAAACGTGATGCGTTGAATGAAATTGTTCAAAACCTAACGGTGAAATTATATGAACAAGCTGCTCAACAACAAGCACAACAAGATCCAGATGCTGCACAAGGTGGCGCAGATGATATCGTTGATGCGGATTTCGAAGAAGTAGATAACGACTAATTGCGTTCGTTGAAAAAGCCAAAGCCACTAAACTTTGGCTTTTTCTATTGATACTTTTTAAGTCTTTTATTAGAAAATTTAAAAAGGTGTATCTACCAGTCTTTTTGTGATAGAATACGAAAGACTGAAATGCTTATAAAGTGGGGGAAGTAAATGGCAACAAAAAGAGATTATTATGAAGTCCTTGGAGTTCAAAAAGGTGCTTCTGATGATGAAATAAAAAAAGCGTACCGCAAACTTTCTAAAAAATTCCATCCAGATATCAACAAAGAAGCAGATGCTGATGTGAAGTTTAAAGAAGTTGCTGAAGCTTATGAAATTTTAAGTGATCCTCAAAAACGTGCTGCTTATGACCAATATGGACATGCAAGTACAGACCAGAATTTCGGCGGCGGTGGCGGCTTCGGTGGTTTCTCTGGAGCCGGTGGTTTTGGTGGCTTTGAAGATATCTTTGAGTCCTTCTTTGGTGGTGGCGGTCGTAGTATGAATCCGAACGCACCCCGTCAAGGTGATGATTTACAGTACTCAGTGAATTTAACTTTTGAAGAAGCGATTTTTGGTGTTGAGAAAAATATTCAATACAAACGTGAAGAAACATGTCATACTTGTCACGGAAATGGTGCGAAACCAGGAACGGAACCGACTACCTGTCATAAGTGTCATGGAGCGGGTACGATTAATGTTGAGCGTCAAACGCCGCTTGGTCGTGTGATGAGCCGTCAAACGTGTGATGTGTGTCGTGGAACAGGGAAAGAAATTAAGGAACCTTGTCCAACGTGTCATGGTAATGGACATGAAAAGAAAACACACAGCGTGAAAGTCAATGTACCAGCAGGTGTTGAAAATGGGCAACAAATGCGCTTAACGGGTCAAGGTGAAGCGGGTGTTAACGGTGGACCTTACGGTGATCTTTACGTGGTTTTCTATGTCGAAGAAAGTGATATCTTTGACCGTGAAGGTGGCGAAATTTATTATGAGTTACCATTAAACTTCGTTCAAGCCGCTCTAGGTGATGAAATCAACGTGCCAACTGTTCATGGTGACGTTAAATTGAAAATTCCAGCAGGAACACAAACAGGAACGAAATTCCGCTTACGTGGTAAAGGAGCGCCTCGTTTACGTGGAGCTGGAAATGGTGATCAACAAGTCACTGTCAAAGTCATGACACCAAGAAACTTAAGTGACGAACAAAAAGATGCGTTACGTAACTATGCCAAAGTAAGTGGCCATGAAACTAATGAGCAACACTCAGAAGGCTTCTTTGATAAAGTTAAAGATGCTTTTGGTGGCAGTAAGAAAAAGTAAAGAATCGATGAACTATCGAAGTTCTGTTTTATCGAACTTTGATGGTTCTTTTTTTACCAACCTAAGATAAAAAAAGAGTGAAACAATAAATAGAGCTTCAGGTGACTCGAAAGTCGCTGATAAGAAAGGTGGTCGATGGTTATTTTGAAATGCAAGCAAAAAATACGAGAGCATTGGAAAAGTTGGCTAATCATTGATCTGCTAGCTTTCTTACTCATCACGCCGCAATTGTTATCTAAAAGTATGATTTTTGGTTCGGATATTCTTTTCCATTTCAATCGATTTTATGATGTGGCACAACAAATTGAAAATCATAATTTTCAATATTTTATGAGTCAATATGGTTTTCAACAGTCAGGTAGAATTGTAAATGCTCTTTATGGTCCTTTAATGGCTTATTTTAATGGTTTTTTAGTATGGATAAGTCCATCATGGTTCATCTATCAAAACTTAGCTAATCTGATTCTTTTTGGTTTAGCAGGGCATAGTATGTACCTTTTATTAAAACGTAGTCAGGTGATCGAAAAACGTGCGTTGCAATTGAGTATCATCTATATGACTTCGTTTTCTATTTTGTATTGGGTAACGCGTCAAGGTTTTACGAGTTGGGGCGCAGCGATTTTTCCGCTATGTCTGTGGCCGATGGTTAGCCTGTATGAAGATAAGCGTTTTAATAGTTGGCAAGTCGGATTTTTTATGGCGTTAATGTTTCAAGTCCATCTTTTTTCGGCAGTGTTATTAGCGATTGTTTACCTCTTTTTTTATGGAACAATCTTTGTTGTTGAAAAAAAGAGAAGAGGACAGTTGCTTATTCAAGGTGTTTTATCGGTGTTACTCTTTTTCTTACTGACTACCAATGTTTGGTATGGATTGTTGACACTGTATAGCGGTAATGAACTGTTAGCGCCGTTTGTTAATCACTTAATGCACCAAAGTACGATTACGTATAATAGCATCTACTGGTTAGTAACACCTGGAGTTGTACTATTATTTATTGGTTATTTTATTTGGTTTATTCGTAAAAAGTGGCATGAACTAGTATTGTTTGATCGAGTCACAGTGGGTGTTGCTGTGTTCTTTCTAATTTTATCTTCGAATTTGATTCCTTGGCGTTTGTTAATGGAGGAAAACTGGAAAATAATTGAGACAATCCAATTTCCATTTCGTTTTTTTGTACCGTTTACGGTCTTACTCCTTATTTTTATTGGTAGGAACGGACAAGTGATAATCAAAAAGAAAGACCGAACGACAAGAGTGTTAAATATTGCGATGGCCTTAGCGCTAGTGCAAACGATTTTGTTGACAGGTTATTTTTGTCTCGTTTGGCAACTTAAGGAGCAACCGATTGAATCAAGCTTGCATACATATCTTTATACGGAAGATAGTGAACAATTGAAAAGAGCGGTTTTTAGCGGAGAGAAACAAGAGATTTTGTTACTTGTCCAAAAATCAACCCCCGATTATTTACCAATTTATCAAACGGATCAATTCAATAAATACAAACAGTACAAAGAATTTATTATTGATCAAAATCAGGGAGGGGAATTTACGAAAGAAGTCATCGATGGTTCTTTGGTCGTGACGTGGCAAGCGCGATTAAATGAAGAAGTATTGGTGCCGGTAGTCATTTATGATCGTACGCAGGTGTGGCTGAACCAACGTAAAATGCCTCATCAAGAACTTGATTTGACAACTATTGGGACCCCGAAAGTTACCTCTAAAGAAGGCGAAAATACGCTGATCCTGGCTTACTCGCATTCGAAGTACTTAAGTATCGCGCTAGCAATCCCAATGATCACCTTAATTTTGATGTTGGGTTATCGATTCGTGAAAATCAAAGACTAAAAAAAGCAGCCAAGCTCGAGTGAAAACTGAGCTTGGCTGCTTTTTTGTTAAATATTCAATACTTTATTCAAGAAGTCTTGTGTGCGTTCGTTTTGTGGATTTTCAAAAATTTGTTCTGGTGTACCATCTTCTAAGAAATTACCGCTGTCGATAAACATCACGCGGTTGGCAACTTCTTTGGCAAAGCCCATTTCATGTGTGACAATCACCATTGTCATGCCTTGTTTTGCTAAGCGTTTCATGACGTTTAAAACATCGCCAACCATCTCTGGATCAAGTGCAGAAGTTGGTTCATCGAAGAGCATAATATCGGGCTCCATTGCTAACGCACGAGCAATTGCAACACGTTGTTTTTGTCCACCTGATAAACTATCGGGTGAGACATCTTTTTTGTCGGCTAAACCAACACTATCCAGTAAGCGAATAGCCTTTTCTTCCGCTTCTTTGCGTGAAAGACCTTTTAAGTCCATTGGTGCAAGTAAAATATTTTGTAGGACACTAAGGTGTGGGAACAAATTGAAATGTTGGAAAACCATTCCGATATGTTGGCGAATTTCGTTTAAATTTGTGTTTTTTGCCGTTAAATCTGCGCCGTTAATGTAAATATTGCCGCTTGTCGTTTCTTCTAAGCGATTTAAACAGCGTAAAAAGGTTGATTTTCCTGAACCAGAAGGGCCGATGATACAAACAACATCACCTTCGTTAATTGTGGTGCTAATATTGTTTAAGACGGTATTTTCGCCGTATTTTTTGACTAAGTTTTTAACGATTATTTTTTCACTCATCTTAGTTCACCTTCTTTTCTAATGATTTGGCTAGTTTGGTTAAGGCGGTAATCAAGATTAAGTACATGATCGCAATAATTAGATAGACGTTTGTTGTTTGCATTGTACGTGCAACGATAATTTTACCAGTTTGTAATAATTCGACAATTCCAATCACAGAGATAATCGTTGTATCTTTTAAAGAAATGACGAATTGGTTAACAAATGAAGGAATCATAATTCGTATCGCTTGTGGTAAAACGATTTTTTGCATGGTACGCATATACGAAAGACCAAGACTGCGTGCTGCTTCGGTTTGACCGACAGGGACGGCATTAATCCCGCCACGTACGATTTCTGCAATATAAGCACTTGCGTTTAAGGTTAACGTAATAACTCCAGCTGTGAAGTCAGGAATCGTTAAGCCGATGGCATCGGATAAACCGAAGTAAATAAATAGAGCAAGTACCATCATCGGGATTCCGCGAATGATATCAACGTAGATAGAGGCGATGAAGCGCAACGGTTTAATTGGTGAGACACTCATTAAGCCGAAAACGATACCGACAACTAAAGCTAGACCGAAGGATACAAGAGCTAAAATGATTGTTTTACCAAGACCTTTTAATAAGACTTGATAGTTGTTTTTTAAAATACCAGTAAAGGTTGATTCGTCGACGGTACTGCTTTCTGGTTTGCCGTCATGAATATAAGTTCCAAGTACTTTTTCGTATTCGCCGGAGCGTTTCATTTCTTTTAATGCTTCATTGAACATTTCTAATAACTCTGGGTTTTGGCCTTTTTTTACAGCAAAGCCGTATTGTCCGCCAGAAATGCGCTCAAGGGGTGTTGATAATTCTTGTCCTTGTGCAATCGCGTAACCAATGACGGGATAGTCATCCATTAAAGCATCAATTGCTCCAACTCGAACGGCGTCGTATAGTTGGTCAGCTGCATCAAAGTATTTGACGGTATAGCCGTACTTTTCTTTATTGGCTTCTAAGTAATCGGCACTTTCTGTTCCGACTTTAGCGCCGACTTTTTTGCCAGATAAATCTTCGTAACTCTGAATGGTCGTATTTCCTTTTTTAACAGCAAGTTGAATCCCGCTATCAAAATAAGCGTCTGAAAAATCAAAGACTTTTTTGCGTTCTTCTGTAATCGTCATCCCAGCAATCATTGCATCTGCTTGATTCGATTCGACTGCCTGAACGGCGCCAGAAAATCCGATGTGGTTGAATTTAAGTGTAAAACCTTGAAGTTCTGCTGCTCTTTTTAGTAAGTCAACATCAATGCCAACATATTGGTTTTCACTGTTTTGGAATTCAAAAGGTGCAAAAGCCGAATCACTGGCAATCGTGTAGCTTTTCTTCAGTGGTTCAATTTTTTTCATCGTCTCATTTGTAGGGCTCTGAGTGATGTAGGTGTTCACGATTTTTTCGTATTCACCAGATGCTTTTAATTTTTTTAGGCCGGCATTGAATTTTTCTAATAATTCTTTGTTTTCGCCTTTTTTTACAGCGAAACCGTAAGAATTTCCTTTTTCTGGTTGTCCGACTAATTTAAAGGGTTCTCCTTGGTTAATTGCATAACCTAAAATCGGTGCATCATCGAAGATTGCTATTAATGCTTTGTTTTTAAGTGATCCGTAGAGACCCGTTGCATCTTCGTAAACCTTGATTTTATAGCCGTATTTTTCTTGATTTTCTTCTAGAAAAGTAGCACTCTCTGTTCCGACTTTAGCGCCGACGGTCAAGCCTTTTAAGTCGTGATAATTTGTGATGCTCGTGTCATCTTTTCGGACAGCCATCTGAATGCCGCTATCAAAATATGGGTCGGAAAAATCGAATGTCTTTCTTCGATCATCCGTAATACTCATCCCGGCAATCATTCCATCTAATTGATTCGATGTGACGCCTTGAATGGAAGAGCTGAAGCCAAGTGGCTGAAACTGAACTTCGAAATTTTGGTCATCAGCGATTGCTTTTAGTAAATCAATATCAATCCCAACGTATTCGTTGTCAGTATTTTGGAATTCAAAGGGAGCAAATGTAACATCTGTTCCAATTTGATAAACTTTCTCCTTTGCGGCTACATTTTTTGTTGTAAAAAGTAGTCCAGTCAATACTATTGATAAAAGTGAAAGTAACATTAGACCTTTTTTCATAATAAAAACCCCTCCTGTAATCAGTCTATCTTAAAATTATAGCTTATTAAATTCATAAGAATCAATCTTTTTGTTTAAAATGAGTGGAATTTAATACAGTTTATTACAATTGATGTTAGGAAATGTAACATAAAGAAAAAGTTAAAACAACTCGATTACAGATAAAAAAATAGCGAAAGTATGTTCGCTATGGTAAAATAGTAGCAGTGTGAGATTTGATAGAAAGTAGGAAATCGGATGATTGAAAGGGACATAACCCGTAAATTTAAATTGATATCTAAATATCAGCCAGCAGGCGATCAGCCACAAGCAATTCGTGAATTGATTGACGGAATTAATCAGAAACAAAAAGCGCAAGTACTACTTGGGGCCACAGGAACAGGTAAGACTTATACGATTTCAAATGTGATTCAAGCGGTGAATAAACCGACCTTGATTATTGCTCACAATAAGACACTAGCTGGTCAACTCTACGGTGAGTTTAAGGAGTTTTTCCCTGAGAATGCCGTTGAATATTTTGTTAGTTACTATGACTATTATCAACCAGAAGCCTATGTTCCTTCTAGTGATACTTATATTGAAAAAGATTCGAGCGTCAATGATGAGATTGATAAACTTCGTCACTCGGCAACATCTTCACTATTAGAGCGCAATGATGTGATTGTTGTTGCTTCTGTTTCGTGTATTTTCGGTCTAGGATCTCCTATGGAATATCAAAAACAAGTAGTTTCATTGAGAACGGATATGGAAATTTCACGGGATCGTTTATTGAAATCGTTAGTCGAAATTCAATTCGAGCGCAATGATATTGATTTTCAACGAGGACGTTTTCGGGTACGAGGAGACGTTGTAGAAATTTTTCCAGCTTCACGTGACGAACGAGCATTAAGAGTTGAATTTTTTGGAGATGAAATTGAACGTATTCGAGAAGTTGATGCGTTGACGGGTGAAATAGTTAGCGACTTGGAGCATGTGTCGATATTCCCAGCAACACACTTTATGACGGATGAGGATCATTTAGAAACAGCGATTGCGGCAATACAAGCTGAGTTAACAATGCGCTTAGGTGTTTTACGTCAAAATGATCAATTGCTAGAAGCTCAACGCTTAGAGCAACGAACAAATTACGATATTGAAATGATGCGTGAGATGGGCTATACCTCTGGGATTGAAAACTATTCGAGACATTTAGATGGCCGAAAAGAAGGTGAACCGCCTTATACATTGATTGACTTCTTCCCAAAAGATTCATTAATAGTGATTGATGAATCTCACGTGACAATGCCACAAGTTCGCGGGATGTACAATGGTGACCGTGCAAGGAAGCAAATGCTCGTTGATTATGGTTTTCGTTTACCATCTGCGCTTGATAATCGACCATTGCGCTTAGAGGAGTTTGAAAATCATGTCAACCAAATTATTTACGTTTCAGCAACACCTGGTCCTTATGAATACGAGCAAACAAATCATATCGTGCAACAGATTATTCGACCAACCGGCCTTCTAGATCCAGTAATCGAAGTTCGACCGATTATGGGACAAATTGATGATTTAGTCGGTGAAATTAATGAAAGAGTTGAAAAAAATCAACGCGTATTTATTACAACCTTAACTAAAAAAATGTCTGAAGACTTAACTGATTATTTCAAAGAATTAGGAATCAAAGTGAAATATTTACATAGTGACATTAAAACACTTGAGAGAACTGAAATTATTCGTGACTTACGTTTAGGTGAATTCGATGTATTAATTGGTATTAACTTATTACGTGAAGGAATTGATGTGCCTGAAGTCTCGCTCGTTGCGATTCTAGATGCAGATAAAGAAGGTTTCCTACGTAGTGAACGCTCGCTTGTTCAGACTATCGGTCGTGCTGCTCGAAATGCAGACGGTAAAGTTATTATGTATGCAGATAAAGTGACGGATTCCATGCAAAAAGCGATTGACGAAACACAACGTCGACGAGATATTCAAGAAGCATATAATAAAGAACATGGTATTGTGCCACAAACAATTATTAAGGAAATTCGTCAAATCATTTCGATTTCTAAAGCAGCAGAAGAATCAGGCGAAGATTTTGCGACTTCTTACAATGATTTATCAAGAGAAGAAAAAGAATTATTTATTTTAAAACTCGAGCAAGAGATGCGAGAAGCGGCTAAGACACTTGATTTTGAAAAAGCAGCAACATTAAGAGATACTATTTTAGAATTAAAAGCTCAATAAAGGAGTAAGACGATGGCAAATGACAAAATCATTATTAAGGGCGCGCGTGCCCATAATTTAAAAAATATCGATGTAAGCATTCCGCGAGATAAATTGGTGGTTATTACTGGATTATCTGGTTCGGGTAAAAGCTCGTTAGCATTTGATACACTTTATGCTGAAGGACAAAGAAGATACGTTGAAAGCTTATCTGCCTATGCAAGGCAGTTTCTAGGTCAAATGGATAAGCCGGATGTTGATAGTATTGATGGCTTGAGTCCTGCGATTTCAATTGATCAAAAAACGACGAGTAAAAACCCTCGTTCGACTGTTGGGACAGTGACAGAAATTAATGACTATATGCGTTTACTATATGCTCGAGTAGGACATCCGATTTGTCCAAATGATCATATTGAGATTACAAGCCAAACAATCGAGCAGATGGTCGATCAAGTCTTAGTGTTACCTGAGCGTAGTCGAATTCAAATCCTATCACCATTAATTAATCAAAAGCGTGGACAACACAAAAAAGTTTTTGAAAGAATTCAAAAAGAAGGCTATGTTCGTGTTCGAGTGGACGGCGAAGTTTATGATGTCAGTGAAGTACCTGAGTTAGAAAAAAATAAAAAACATGACATCGCCATTGTCGTGGATCGAATTGTTTTAAAAGAAGGCATTCGTTCACGCTTGTTTGACTCTTTAGAAAATGCGCTACGGTTAGCAGAAGGTTATGCGCTAGTTGACGTCAACGGTGAAAATGAGTTGCTGTTTAGTGAACATTACGCGTGTCCTTATTGTGGTTTTACAGTAGGAGAATTGGAGCCACGTTTGTTTTCTTTTAATGCTCCCTTTGGTGCGTGTGGTGAATGCGATGGTTTGGGTATTAAACTAGAAGTCGATATTGACTTAGTTGTGCCAGACAAAAGTAAAACACTACGACAAGGTGCATTGATTCCTTGGAATCCAATCAGTTCACAGTATTATCCGCAAATGCTTGAGCAAGCATGTGCAGAATTTAATATCGATTTAGACACACCATTTGAAGAACTGCCCGAAGAACATCAACAAATTATCTTATATGGATCAAACGGCGAATTATTCCACTTTCATTATGAAAATGATTTCGGTGGTGTGCGTGATGTCGAAGTAGCATTTGAAGGTGTGATTACGAACATTAATCGTCGTTACCATGAAACAAATAGCGATTTCACTAGAGAACAAATGCGTTTATATATGACGGAGTTGACTTGTCAAACTTGTCATGGCTATCGTTTGAATCCTCAAGCATTAGCTGTAAAAGTCAATGATAAACATATTGGTGAAGTCAGCGATTATTCGATTAATGATGTGATTTGTTTTATTGAAGGCTTACGATTATCTGAAGCAGAGACGATAATCGCTCACTCGATTGTTAAAGAGATACACGATCGTTTGAGTTTCTTGCAAAACGTGGGATTAAATTATTTAACCTTGAGTCGAGCATCCGGTAGTTTGTCCGGTGGAGAAGCTCAGCGGATTCGTTTGGCCACGCAAATTGGCTCGAACTTATCTGGTGTGCTTTATATTTTAGATGAACCATCGATTGGGTTGCATCAACGTGATAATGATCGCTTATTGGGGTCGTTAAGAAAGATGCGCGATTTGGGGAATACACTGATTGTCGTTGAACATGATGAAGATACGATGATGGCTGCGGACTATCTGATTGATATTGGTCCAGGCGCAGGTCATGCAGGTGGGGAAATTGTCGCTTGTGGAACACCGCAAGAAGTTGCGGATAATCCGAATTCGTTAACCGGACAATACTTATCAGGCAAACGTCGCATACCTGTTCCGAAAGAACGTCGCACGGGAAATGGATTGTCGATTAAAATTTCTGGCGCAACTGAAAATAACTTAAAAAACATTTCGGTTGAATTTCCATTAGGTAGTTTCATTGCTGTAACGGGTGTTTCAGGATCAGGGAAGTCCACGCTCGTCAATGATATTTTGAAAAAAGCATTGGCTCAAAAAATTAATCGTAATTCAAATAAGCCAGGTAAATTCAAAAAACTAACAGGTTATAAACATATTGAACGTTTAATTGATATCGATCAAAGTCCAATCGGGCGTACCCCTCGTAGTAATCCGGCAACTTATACAAGCGTCTTTGATGACGTGCGTGACTTATTTGCGGCGACGAACGAAGCAAAAGTTCGTGGATATAAAAAAGGCCGTTTTAGTTTCAACGTTAAAGGTGGTCGTTGTGAAGCTTGTAAAGGAGACGGTATTCTCAAAATAGAAATGCACTTCTTGCCAGATGTTTATGTTCCTTGCGAGGTCTGCGATGGCAAACGTTACAATTCAGAGACATTAGAAGTTCGTTACAAAGGAAAAAACATTGCGGATATTTTAGATTTAACAGTCGAAGATGCCGTCGTATTTTTCAAAGCGATCCCTAAAATAAATCGTAAATTACAAACGATTGTCGATGTAGGTTTAGGTTATGTTACGCTAGGGCAACCAGCAACCACATTGTCTGGTGGTGAAGCTCAGCGAATGAAGCTTGCAAGTGAGTTACACAAAAAATCACATGGTAAGAGTCTCTATATTTTAGATGAACCAACAACGGGATTGCACTCAGAAGATATTGCGAAATTACTAGTTGTCTTGGAGCGCCTTGTCGATCAGGGAAATACGGTGTTGGTAATTGAACATAATCTAGATGTCATCAAATCAGCCGATTATTTAATCGATTTAGGTCCAGAAGGTGGCGATGGTGGTGGTACGTTATTAGCAACGGGCACACCAGAAGACATTTCTCAAGTTGCAGAAAGTTATACTGGGCAATACTTGAAAAAAGTATTACAAAAAGGATAAGCAACAATAAGGCTGTGACAGTTGTCACGGCCTTATTACTTGTTCACGAATACTTTAGAACAATCAGTGTTAAAATACTGTGTTTTCTTTCATTTTTGTGTTCATTGAGGAAAAAACATAGCTATGATACGCGTGGAGTGTTACAATGACTAATAGAAAATAGAAAAAGGAATGATTGCGATGACTGAAAGTTTAGAGCTAGTCATTATTACTGGAATGAGTGGCGCTGGGAAAACAGTGGCGATTCAAAGTTTTGAAGATATGGGGTATTTCTGTATTGATAATATGCCTCCAAATTTAATTCCTAAGTTTTGGGAATTAGTAAAAGAATCTGGGAAAGTAACAAAGATTGCATTAGTCGTTGATTTACGTTCTCGTTCGTTTTTTGAAGAAATCCAAACAATGTTGATGAATATTGAAAATACAGCTTTTATTGATACAAGAATGTTGTTCTTAGACGCCTCAGATAGTGAGTTGGTTTCACGTTACAAAGAGACAAGACGTACGCACCCACTAGCGATGGACGGCTTAGTAACAGAAGGTATCCGTAAAGAACGCGCAATTTTAGAAGACTTAAAAACACAAGCTTCGATTGTAATTGATACAACGAATTTAACACCTCGACAACTACGCGAAGCGATTAATCAGGAGTTCCAAGCATCAAAGGAAAGTGGTTTCCGAATTGAAATGCTGTCCTTTGGTTTCAAATATGGTATTCCGATCGATGCTGATATTGTCATGGATGTGCGCTTTTTGCCAAATCCGCATTACATACCGGAATTACGTCCTAAAACAGGATTGGATCAACCCGTTTATGATTATGTCATGAGTTTTCCAGAGACGGAATCATTTTATCAACAATTTAACCAACTCTTGCATAGTATTGTCCCAGGTTACATTAAAGAAGGAAAAAGTAGCTTAACTGTCGCAATTGGTTGTACGGGTGGGCAACACCGTTCGGTTGCCCTGACTAAGCGTTTAACAGAATCGTTTCAAGATGAATATAAAGTGAATACGACCCATCGCGATAAAGATAAGCGGAAAGAAACGGTTAATCGCTCATGAAATTAAAGACCTATCGAATTCGTAAACCAAAGATTGTCGTCATTGGTGGCGGAACGGGCTTACCTGTTCTTTTAAAAAGTTTAAGAAACCAGGGAATGGATATAACAGCAATTGTTACAGTTGCAGACGATGGTGGAAGTAGTGGAGAGTTACGCGATTCAGTGACTTCTATGACTCCACCTGGAGATTTAAGGAACGTATTAGTCTCACTGTCAGACATGCCACAACTTTATGCCGATATTTTTCAGTATCGCTTTAAAAAAGAAGACAAATTCTTAGCTAACCATGCATTAGGTAATTTAATTATTGCGGCAATGTCTGAAATGCGAGAAAGTACGTACGAAGCCGTTCAATTATTATCAAAGATGATGCATGTCCAAGGAAAAGTCTATCCTTCTTCAGATGAGCCACTTGTGTTACACGCCGTTTTTAAAGATGGAACGAGTGTTTCTGGTGAATCAAAAATTGCGGAGCATCGAAAAACGATTGATTATGTCTATGTGACTCAAGCATGTGGAGCGGTACCCAAAGCAGCTCGTAAAGTCGTGTCTTCAATTCTAGAAGCGGATTTAATTGTTTTAGGGCCAGGAAGTTTATTTACTAGTATCTTGCCCAACCTAATGATTCCAGAAATCGGTGAGGCGTTATTGCAAACAAAAGCTGAAACCGTTTATGTTTGCAATATTATGACTCAAAAAGGTGAGACGGAGCATTTTACAGATGCCGATCATATTAAAATTTTACATGAGCATCTGAAGCAGCCGTTTATTGACACTGTTTTGGTTAATACTGAAAAAGTTCCTGAAGGATATATGGACTTTGAAGTTTACGATGAATATTTAGTCCAAGTTCGACATGATTTCAATGACTTACGCGCCCAAGGATGCCGTGTTGTATCAACTGATTTTTTAGCTTTGAGAGACGGCGGCGTGTTCCATGATGGAGATAAAGTTATTGAAGAATTGTTACGTATTGTTTATTAGCACTCTAGACGGTCATCTAGAGATAAAGGAGTGAGAAAATGTCTTTTGCATCGGAAGTAAAAAAAGAATTAACAACATTAGAAGTTCATCGTGAGCATGCAAAAGCCGAGTTAGCTGCCTTAATCCGGATGAACGGTTCATTGAGTATTCAAAATCAACAATTTATCCTGAATGTTCAAACGGAGAATGCGGCAATTGCTCGTCGAATTTATTCATTATTAAAAGATCATTACAACGTACGTAGTGAATTACTTGTACGTCGACGAATGAAATTAAAGAAAAATAACGTCTATATCGTTCGTTTGAAACAAGAAACCAAGGAAATTTTAGATGATTTAAGTATTTTTGAAGGGATGATGGTCCATAGTCATGTTTCAGACGAGATTATGGGCAATTCACAAAAGATGCGATCTTATTTAAGAGGAGCCTTTATGGCTTCTGGATCGGTCAATAATCCAGAAACGAGCCGTTATCATTTAGAAATTTATTCGACTTATGAAGAGCATAATCAAGATATTTGTGATATGCTCAATTATTACGGATTAAATGGTCGAACACTCGAACGTCGTAATGGATATATTGCTTATTTGAAAGGCGCAGAACACATCGCCGATTTTTTAACGTTAATTGGCGCGACTAATTCAATGTTAAAATTTGAAGATGTCCGTATTGTGCGTGATATGCGTAATTCAGTCAATCGCATCGTTAACTGTGAAACAGCGAATATGAACAAGATGATCGATGCAGCGTCAAAACAAATTGAGAATATCGAATTTATTGAGGCTCGCGTGGGGTTAGGTGCATTGCCTGAAAAATTACAAGAAATTGCACGATTACGACTTGAAAATCCTGAAGTAAGCTTAAAAGAGTTGGGAGAAATGGTGCCAACTGGAGTGATTTCAAAATCGGGTATTAATCATCGCATTCGTAAGATTAATGACTTTGCTGAGGAGTTACGCGAGGGTAAACATTAATTTTCATATAAAAGTGAAGAAACATTTAAAAACAATGATTTTTTATGGTAGGATGATTGAGATGGAAAAAATCTTGGAAAAAGAGAGTGTTAGAGAATGGTACAAAAGAAATTTGTCCCTATTTTATTAGGGAGTGATATGAATGTTTATGGAATGGCTAAATCATTTCATGAAGCATACGGTATTAAATCAGAAGCTCATGCTGGATTTGTTCTAGCACCAACACAAAGTAGTCAAATTGTGACGGTTCATCCAACCAAAGGATTTGATGAAGATCCTGTGTTTACGGAAACGTTACTAGAGCTGTCTCAAACTACGTACAATCAACCGGATGTAACGTATTTATTAATTCCATGTGGCGATGGCTATGCAGAGCTACTTTCAAAAAATAAAGCCGTTCTTGCGCCACATTATACGTTCATTGCGAATGACTATGAGTTATTTAAAGGATTAGTAAATAAAGTTGAATTTTATGATATTTGCGAAAAATATCAGCTACCGTATCCAAAAACACAAATAATTACGAAAGATTCAATGGTTGATGGGAAATATCAAGTAGCGCTCCCTTTTGAATTTCCGATTGCTTTGAAACCGGCTAATAGTGTCGAGTGGCTGTCAATTGATTTTGAAGGACGAAAAAAGGCATTTATTTTACACAATCGTGAAGAGTTTGACGTGATTATTGAGCGTATTTACCAAGCAGGTTACCAAAGTGAAATGATTGCACAAGATTTTATTCCTGGAGATGACAGTAACATGCGCGTCCTAAACGCATATGTGGATCATCAGCACCAAGTTCGTTTAATGGGATTGGGTCATCCATTGTTAGAAGATCCAAGTCCAGGGTCAGTCGGGAACTATGTTGTAATATTACCAGATGAAAATCAACAACTTTATCAACGAATTGAACAGTTTTTAAAGGATATTCAATACGTTGGTTTTGCGAATTTTGATTTAAAATACGACCCAAGAGATGATGAATATAAACTATTTGAAATCAACTTACGACAAGGTAGAAGTAGTTTCTTTTTAACTTTGAATGGTTTGAACTTAGCTAAGTTCATTACCGATGATCTTGTTTTCAATCGTGTATTTACTGGAACGGTTTATGGTAAGAAAGAGACAAAAGATTCGAAACTCTGGCTAGGTGTTCCAAAGAATATTTTTCTAAAATACGCAAATGAAAATGAAGAAAAAGAACGAGGCAAGCAATTATTGCAAGCTGGACGTTGGGGCACGACGATTTTTTATGAAAAAGATCATTCTTTAGGACGTTACCTAAGAATGAAATGGGCATTTTATAAATACAACGAGCGATTCAAAAAATTTTTCGAAGTGAAAGAAGGGTAATCGATGAGAGACTTTTTTAGTATTCTTGGAGGCATGGGAACTATGGCGACTGAAAGCTTTATTCATTTGCTAAACAAACGCGTCCATGCTAAAAAAGATCAAGATTATTTAAATTACGTTTTATTTAATCATGCGAGTGTGCCTGATCGAACGGCTTATATTTTAAATACCGATCAAGAGAATCCTCTTCCTTACTTGTTAGAAGATATTGCACAACAAAATTTATTGAAACCAGCATTTATTGTCTTAACGTGTAATACGGCGCACCATTTTTTTGATGATTTACAAGCAGCGACGCCGATTCCTTTATTAAATATGCCAAAAGAAGCGGTTGAAGAAGTTCTTCAAAGTGGTACAAGTGGAAAAGTGGCATTTTTTGGGACAGAGGGTAGTGTCAAAGCTGGAATCTATGAAAAAGAAATGCGTGCAGCAGGTCTTGATGTCTATCTACCACCTAAAGCATTGCAAGAAAAGATTAGTTATTTGATTTATCATGAAATTAAAGAAAATGATCGATTGAATGACCGTTTATACTTTGAAATCTTACAAGCCGCATTGGATGCTGGTTGCGAAAAAATCATTTTAGGATGTACAGAACTATCATTAATGCAAGAGCATTTTTCGGATCATCTGTATCCTGTCATTGATGCACAATCGGTTTTAGTTGATCGAACCATTGAAAAAGCACGCACATTAAGAAAATGAAGGTTAAGAAAGGAATATTCCTTTCTTAAACCTTCATTTTTTATTGATTTAAATAGCTAGATAGTGTTTCAAGCGAAATGTTTTCATCAAAGATATGCGAGTCTAAAAGAATTGTCGGTACAAATTTAATATTTGCTTGATTCGCTTCTTCGATAATTTTGTTGGTTGTATCAAGATCGTCTTGTAACGTTAAATTGAGTGTCTCTTCAGCGTAGACAGCGACGTCTTCAAGTGGCAATTGCCCCCAAGAGGTTTGTGTAGCATAGATTTTTGTGAGGTCAAGTAGCGCTTGGCGACCATCGGTTTTAGAGATATAGCGGTGCATCACGTTCCCAGAAAGCAGTGATGCCTTTTCCTTATCAAAAAGCTTAATGACACGCTGTAATTTCCCACTATCGACTGCTTCCGATAAAATTTCGGCAGAATTTTCAAACCATTTCTTACAATAAGGACAGCGAACATTCATAAATTCAACTGTTTGTTTTGGTGCATGTTCTCCAATGAAAATACCTGTTTCAGCAGTGACAGATTCTGCCTTAATAATTGAAATATCCATTTTACTGACTCCTTTAAAAGAACGCTTATTTTTGTTTCACTTATTACTATAACAAAATTATCTAAAACTAGTAAGTCCGAAACAGACAATCGGATGAGTAGAGCATTATTCTTTAGAAAAAAAGTGAGAATGGACTGAAAATTTCATATTTTTCAAAACGAGTGCTTTAAGCTATGTTATAATTAAAGTTGTTAAAATATGAAAAAAGGGAGGTATGCGGATGTGAGTAATATAGGTGAATGGTTTCGACTAGAATATTGGTTGCAGTTTTTTTCGTGGGATATGTTTACAAGCTCGCTTTTTATTAATATTTTAGATGTGCTTGTTGTTTGGTTTATGATCTATAAATTGATTCAATTATTACGAAAAACAAAAGCTTTGCAATTATTCAAGGGAGTTGCTGTTTTTGTAGCAATTCGATTCTTTTCAGAAATTATCGGTCTACATACACTTTCATGGTTAATGGACCAGATTATTGTTTATGGTGTGATTGCAGGTATCGTTATTTTCCAACCTGAAATCCGTCGCGGATTAGAACATTTAGGGCGTACTACATTGCTCAGTTCTGAAAAAAATAAAATAAATCAAGATGAGGCAATGGTAACAGCGCTAGACAAAGCATTACAATACATGTCTAAGCGGAAAATTGGTGCGCTGATTACAATTGAGAACAACACATCGCTCGAAGAATACATCGAAACGGGTATTCGTTTAGACGCTGATTTATCAGAAGAATTACTAATTAACATTTTTATTCCAAACACTCCCTTACATGACGGTGCAGTTATTATTCGAGACGGAAAAATTGCTGTAGCCAGTGCCTACTTGCCATTGTCGGATAGTTTGTTAATTCCAAAACATTTTGGAACGAGACACCGTGCGGCTGTAGGAATTGCCGAAGTGACGGATTCTCTGACTTTAATTGTTTCAGAAGAAACGGGAGAAATCAGTATTGCGCATCAAAACCATTTGTATTCCAATTTAACTTCAGAAGAGTATGTTGAAATGCTAAATCAAAACCTCATTCCAGAAGTTAAAGACCCAGAAAAAAAGAATATATTTGTGACGCTATGGAAAGAAATCAATCGATTGACGCGAGGTGACCGATAATGTTTACAAGAAATCGAGTGACAAATGTAATGTATGCATTATTATCGTTAGTCTTTAGTTTGATTCTATTTTTTAGTACAAAAAGTTCAAACTTTACTGCGGGTATTTTGTCGCCAAATCGCTTTGAAGAAACCATTCAAGCCGTTGTGATCCAACCAAACTACGATGCTGACAAGTATTTTATTCAAGGTTATGAACCAACAGTGACGGTTCGTTTGAGTAGTTTAAATCGCATTCTTTTAAATGGCGAAATTAATGAGGAAACGAGAACTTTTCGAGTAGTGGCTGATTTGACTCAGCTAGAAGAAGGAACGCATGTTGTGCCTTTAAAAGTTCAAAACTTGATTAGTGGTGTCGAGGCCTCGATTGAGCCGACAAGTATTACGGTCACGATTGAACGACTTGAAACGAAGACTTTTCCAGTCGAAGTTAATATTTCCAATCAAAATTTAGCAGAAGGTTACCAATTGACAGGTGCAAAAGTTAATCCAGCTGAAGTTGAAGTGAGAACAGGTCATGAAAGCATGCTAGAAATCGCTCAAGTGGTTGCTAATCTTGATTCATTAGAGGGGATTAATCAAAACTTATCAAAAGAAATACCAATTTATGCCGTAGATAAGAATGGTGAAATTTTAAATACCATCCTCTCGCCAGAAAAAGTACTCGTTACATTAGAAATAAAAGCACCGCAAAAAGAAGTGCCATTGACGGTTGAGCAAACAGGCACGTTACCACAGGGGATTTCACATTTTGAAATTCGTTTAAGTCAGCAGACGGCGGTCTTGATTGGTTCGCTTGATTTATTAGCTAACTATCAAAGTTTAAGTGTGCCGATTGATATTTCGAAGATTAAAGAATATACTGAGCGCTCAGTTACTCTAAGCGCAAGTGAAGGAGTCTTCGTTCATCCTCAACAAGTACTGTTAACAATCACACCGGTACCAATTGTGATGAAGGAAAGTTCTGAAGATTCAAAAGAGACATCCGAAGAATCAAAAGAAACAATCAATAGTGAGACACAGACTCAAGAAAGCAACACAACGGATCAAACATCCGAAACAAGTAATTAATAGAAACGATTAGTAGACAAGGAGATAAAATAACTATGGGTAAATATTTTGGAACAGATGGTGTTCGTGGTGAAGCCAATAAAGAACTAACACCAGAATTAGCATTTAAATTAGGTCGCTATGGTGGTTATGTTTTAAGCCAACACGAGACAGGCTCTCAACGTCCACGTGTACTTGTTGGCCGAGACACTCGAATTTCTGGGGAAATGCTAGAAAGCGCGTTGATTGCTGGTTTACTATCTGTTGGTATCGAAGTCCTACAATTAGGCGTGATTGCAACACCAGGTGTTTCTTATTTAACGCGTACACAAAAAGCGAGTGCGGGTGTAATGATTTCAGCTTCACATAATCCTGCTGAAGACAATGGGATTAAATTCTTTGGTAATGATGGATTTAAATTAGTTGATGAACAAGAATTAGAAATTGAAGCGTTGCTAGACGCAGAAGAAGACGTATTACCACGTCCGTCAGCTCAAGGTTTGGGAACAGTCGGTGAGTTTCCAGAAGGATTATTAAAATATTCTAAATTCTTAGAGCAAACGATTAATGGCGATTTGTCAGGAATCAAGGTCTGTATTGACGGTGCCCATGGTGCGACTTCAACATTGGTTCATCGATTATTTGCTGATTTAGAAACAGATTTCTTTACAATGGGTACCTCACCAAATGGATTAAATATTAATGATGGTGTCGGATCGACTCATCCAGAGAAATTAGCTGAGTTTGTCGTTGAAAAACAAGCAGATGTAGGCCTAGCGTTTGATGGCGATGGTGATCGAATTATTGCAGTTGATGAACTAGGAAATATCGTCGATGGTGATAAAATCATGTATATTTGTGCGAAATATCTAGCCCAACATAAACGTTTGAAAAAAGATACAATCGTTAC
This sequence comes from Enterococcus alcedinis, assembly GCF_014635985.1. GTDB lineage: Bacteria > Bacillota > Bacilli > Lactobacillales > Enterococcaceae > Enterococcus_I > Enterococcus_I alcedinis. The sequence goes on from NZ_BMDT01000001.1 coordinate 305,920, forward strand.
AACTGTGATGAGTAATCTAGGTTTCCGTAAAGCAGTCGAAGAAGCGGGAATGAAAGATGTGATCACCCAAGTTGGTGACCGTTATGTTGTGGAAGAGATGCGTAAAAACGACTATAACTTTGGTGGCGAGCAGTCTGGTCATATGATTTTCCTAGACTTTAATACAACTGGGGATGGGATGTTGTCCGGTATCCAACTATTAAATGTCATGAAACAAACAGGGAAGAAATTATCAGAATTAGCAGCAGAAGTAACGATTTATCCGCAAAAACTCGTTAATATTCGAGTGTCAAATAAAAATGGTGCGATGGATGTTCCAGCAATTAAAGCAGTCATCGAAGAAGCGGAGTTAGAAATGGGCGGGAATGGGCGTATCTTAGTCCGTCCATCCGGAACAGAACCATTATTGCGTGTGATGGCTGAAGCGCCAACTGATGAGTTGGTTGAATATTATGTCGAGAAAATTTCGGCAGTCGTTCGGGAAGAAATCGGCTTAGATTAATGAAATAACAATAAAAAATCCCACCGTTGGCAGAAGCGAAATAGCCAACGGTGGGATTTTGTTTATTTTGATTGTTGTTTTAATACACCCAAAAGGATACCAGAAACGAGTGCACCAACTAAAATAAACAATAAATACATGAATGGGTTGCTAAGTAAGAAAATAACAAAGACGCCACCATGTGGTGCCAATAATTTAATACTAAATGCCCCGACGAGACCACCAGCAAGTCCTGCACCTACCATAAAACTAGGGATAGCGCGTAAGGGATCTGCGGCTGCAAAAGGAATCGCTCCTTCAGTTACGAAAGATAGTCCCATGACAATGTTTGTTAAGCCAGCTTCTCGTTCTTGTTGAGTGAATTTGTTTTTAAACAGTCGTGTGGCAATAAAAATTGCCAATGGAGGCACCATGCCGGCCGCCATCACAGAAGCCATAACGACGCTTCCTCCTGTAGCTACAGTTGAAGCTAAAGTACCAGTACCAAAGACATAGGCGGCTTTATTAATCGGCCCTCCAAGGTCAGCAGCCATCATGACTCCTAAAATGATTCCTAGTAACGCAGCATTTGTACCATCCATGCTTAACAAGAAATTATTTAAGGCATCATTAATTAATTTCATCGGTACATTAATTAGTAACATTAACAGTCCGGTTATTAATAAGCCGAAAACTGGATAAAATAAAATCGTCTTAATACCGTCAAGGGATTTTGGCAAAGAGCGTAAGATCTTTCTTAAGAAGAGAACGACATAACCTGCCAGAAAACCACCAACGAGAGCGCCGAGGAAACCAGCACCACCACTACTAGCTAAAGCGCCAGCAGCAAAACCAGCCACTAGACCAGGACGATCACCAATACTCATGGCAATGAAACCGGCTAATACAGGAAGCATAAAGCTAAACGCGGCGCCACCGATTTGGTTGAACCAGGCCGCTTGAATATTATAGCTACCTAGTTGATCTAAAGAATCAACAGGGACACCGATAAATTGATCAATCATAAAGGACAGAGCAATTAAAATCCCACCAGCAATCACAAAAGGTAGCATATGGGAAACGCCATTCATTAAGTTCTTATAGATTTCTTGCCCAAAAGAACCACTTTTTTGTGTTTCTTCTAGTGTAGCTGATGCATCACCATGGTAAATCGGTGCGGAACCAGACAGGGCTTCGTTAATTAAACTCTCTGTTTTACGAATACCATCACTAACGGGTCGATTCAGTAAAGGTTTTCCATCGAAACGATTCATCTCGATTTTCTTATCAGCTGCGACAATTACGGCTGTTGCTCTTTTAATGTCGTTAGGTGTTAGTTTGTTTTTAACCCCTTCAGAACCGTTTGTTTCGACTTTGATTTCAACGCCCATTTCGTTGGCTTTACGTTTGAGCGCGTCAGCCGCCATAAAAGTGTGCGCAATACCCGTCGGACACGCAGTAACTGCGACTAAGAAAGGGCGATTAAGGTTTTCGTTTTCTTCATTTTCAGGTTCTTGTTCTTTTCCAATTTGATTAAAAAGTTCGAAAACTTCTTCAGGAGTTTGGACGTTTTTCAATTGATTCACAAATACCGGATCAATTAAGCGTCCAGAAAGAGCAGCCAAAGCTTGTAAATGTGTTTGATTTGCCCCCTCGGGAGCTGCAATCATAAAAAATAAAAAGGTCGGTTGTCCGTCCAAAGCTTCGTAATCAATCCCGTTTTGACTTTTAGCAAATAAAACAGTCGCTTGTTTTACTGAGGCGTTTTTAGCGTGAGGCATCGCAATTCCATCACCAAGGCCGGTGGATGTTTGTTCTTCGCGGGCAATGATTCCAACTTTGAATGCTGCTCGGTCGCTGATTGCTCCGATGTCGTAAAGTCGTTCAACCATTTCATCAATAGCTGTTATTTTATCACTTGCTTTTAAATCCATAATCATGGCATCTTGTCGCAACAAGTCTGTGATTTCCATTATATTTCCTCCTCAATTTTGGTGATTTTAACTTCTGGTAGCAAAGCTAATATCAATTCTTTTTGTGCTAAATCATCTGAAAAAGCAGTTGCACTACCGCAAGCAACACCCCAACGAAAGGCTTCTACTGGATCATGGTTAAGTGAATATTGACCCACGAAACCAGCGATCATAGAATCACCTGCGCCGACAGAGTTTTTTAAAGGTCTTTTAATTGCATCTGCTTGATAAACCCCTTCTTTAGTAAAGAGCAGAGCGCCGTCGCCAGCCATTGAGATAATAACGTGCTCAGGACCATCTTCTAAAAGTTTTTTTCCGTAATGAAGCAAATCACTAAAGCTTGAAATGTTTGTTTGATATAAATCAGCGAGTTCATCATTGTTAGGTTTAATCAAGAGTGGCTTATAGGGAAGGGCATTTAACAAATCATCACCAGTTGTATCAATAACAAAGTGCGCATTTTTCTCTTGAATCTGCGTAATGAGCTGTTGATAAAAGTCTTTCGGCAAGCTGTTGGGACGATTCCCGGCTAAAACAACGGTATCGTTAGTTGTGAGTGAATCGAAAGTTTTTAAGAAGTCTTTTATCTCGGCGGGAGAAATCGTCGGACCCGAACCATTAATTTCTGTTTCAGTATCAGATTTTAATTTAATGTTGATGCGGCTATCTTTTGTGATTTTAGTGAAGTTAGTCATAATTTTTTCTTGTTGTAAAGCGGACTGAATAAAGTCTCCGGTAAAGCCACCGAGAAAACCTAAGGCAGTCGTAGGAATGTCCAAGCTCTCTAGGATTCTGGAAACGTTGATTCCTTTGCCTCCAGGAAATTTAAATTCTTTGTTTGTTCGATTAATTTGTCCCAGTTCAACTTGTTCGACATGGACAACATAATCAATCGAAGGATTAAGGGTTACTGTATAAATCATTGGTTAACCTCCGTGATATTTGTTATTTTTTGGATCTTAGATAAAATGTCAACAGGACAATTGTCTGTTAGGATGTGCGCGTTGACTAGTGGTAACACTTGGGAGAAGCTACGTTCTTTAAATTTTGAATGATCGGCTAAAACAAATGTTTTTTGACTTTGGTTAGCTGCTGTTTTTTTCAAGAAAGCTTCCTCTGGATCGGGCGTGGTGAAACCAGATTGAACATCGATGCCATTGATTCCAAGAAAGGCTTTATCGAAATAAAGTTGTTGTAATTGTTGGACAGCAGTTGAACCCAAAATAGCATCAGTGCGCATTTTTAATGAACCGCCTAGAATAATCGTCGGAATTTGTGCGTCTAACAAATGGATAGCGTGTGTGACAGAGTTTGTAACAACCGTCAAATCATAATCTTTTGGTAAGAGGGAAATCATTTCAAGGGTTGTCGACCCAGCATCGAGATAAATCATATCGTTTCGTTGGAGTTTTGTGACGGCTAATTGAGCGATAGCCTTTTTTTCTAAATGACGCTGTGTTTTTTTTTCATTCATTGAAGGTTCGTAGTTTAACTGTTGCTTTTTCTTGGCGCCCCCATGCACACGAATTAACAAACCGCGATCTTCTAAAGTTTGTAAATCTCGACGAATGGTTGACTCGGAAGTGCCGAGCGAGCGAGTTATTTCATGGATGGTAATTGTTTGGTTTGTTTCTAAAAATGATAAAATAAATTGATAACGCTCTTCTGTAAGCATTTACATCACTCCTTGTCTATGAATATATCATATTCCATTTATTGAATCAATCGAAATCAGTCAAAAACAACCAGAAACAATCACTCGAAATGAAAGGATTTAGAAAAGAATCGATTTTTGTTACTTGTTCCCTTTGATGACAAATCAGGAGGTGCTATAATTGAAGAGATGAAAAAAGAAAGGATGTTTGAATTTTATGTCATCCAAGCATGTACTATTAAATGGAATGAACGAACGACAACAAGAAGCGGTGCAACTAACACAAGGTCCGCTACTATTAATGGCTGGTGCCGGAAGTGGAAAAACCCGTGTGTTGACACATCGAATTGCATATCTCATTCAAGAGAAAATGATTAATCCATGGAATATTTTAGCGATTACCTTTACGAATAAGGCCGCTAAAGAAATGAAAGAGCGTGTAGTCCAATTATTAGGCTCTCAAGGTGAGGATGTTTGGGTATCAACGTTCCACTCAATGTGTGTTCGAATTTTACGTAGAGACATTGACAAAATTGGCTATTCTCAAAATTTCACGATTTTAGATTCTTCAGAACAGTTATCAGTTATGAAACGAATCATTAAGGAGCTAAATTTAGATCCTAAAAAATATGATGCTCGAGGTATTTTAGCGACGATTTCAAATGCGAAAAATGACATCGTCACACCCAAAAAGTATGAAACCCAAAAAGGTGATTATTATCAACAAATCGTAGCAAAATGTTATACTCGTTACCAAAAGGAATTGCAACGAAATCAATGCATGGATTTTGATGATTTGATAATGAATACCATTCGATTATTCGAAGAAGCGCCAGAAGTTTTAAGTTTCTATCAAGCGAAATTTCAATACATCCATGTTGATGAATATCAAGATACGAACCATGCGCAGTATACGTTAGTTAATTTGTTAGCGGATCGTTTCAAAAATCTTTGTGTCGTTGGTGATGCGGATCAAAGTATTTATGGTTGGCGTGGTGCAGATATGCAAAACATCTTAGATTTTGAAAAAGATTACCCTGAGGCAAAGGTCATTTTGCTTGAGCAAAACTATCGTTCAACACAAACAATCCTAGAAGCTGCGAACCAGGTCATTCAAAATAATCACAACCGTCATGAAAAAAAATTATGGACCGATAATCCTGCAGGAAAAGCGATTACGTATTATCGCGGTCAGAGTGAACGAGAAGAAGGTCAATTTATTGTCAATCAAATCGGTCAAGGAATTCGTGAAGAGAATCGTAAATATAGTGATTTCGCCGTTTTATATCGAACCAATGCCCAATCACGTGCAATTGAAGATGCCCTTTTAAAGGCTAATATCCCTTATAAGATGGTCGGAGGACACAAATTCTATGATCGTAAAGAGATTAAAGATTTACTAGCTTATTTAAACGCGATTGCCAACCCAAGTGATTCGATTAGTCTTGAACGAATCATTAATGTACCCAAACGGGGTGTTGGACCAACTTCTTTAAATAAGTTGCATCAGTTTGCCAATATTCATGATTGGTCGCTATTAGAAACGGCCCAAAATGCTGATTTAGCAAATATCTCTGGTAAAGCAGGGGCAGAATTAAAAACTTTTGGCAAGATGATGATGGATTTCACGCAGATGATACCTTATTTAAGTGTGACTGAATTGACAGAACAAGTACTTGAAAAAAGTGGATACATCAACGAATTACGTATTCAAAATACGTTAGAATCACAAGCTAGAATTGAAAACTTAGAAGAATTCTTAACAGTTACTCAAGAATTTGATAAGCAATACAAAGCGAATGCCGAAAATGAAGAAGGTGAAACGACACCAGAAGAACGTTTAATTATTTTCTTGAATGATTTAGCGCTACTTTCCGATGTCGATTCCTACGAAGAAGAAAGTACCCAAGTGACATTAATGACTTTACATGCGGCTAAAGGGCTAGAGTTCCCAATCGTCTTTTTAGTTGGTATGGAAGAAAATGTCTTTCCGTCCTCACGCTCATTAATAGAAGATAAAGACGTTGAGGAAGAGCGTCGCTTAGCATATGTTGGAATTACGCGTGCAGAAGAAAAGCTCTATCTGACGAATGCCTTTTCACGCATGCTCTATGGTCGTAGTCAATACAATCGACCGTCACGATTTATTAGTGAAATTAACCAAACCTTGCTAGAGGAGACCTCGAGTCGTCCGGCAGCTACTACGCAAGGCTACAGCAAACCGCAAGTCTTAAAACCTGTCTATCATCAACCAACTAAGGCAACCGTTTCAAGTAAGAAAATGACGGGTGCTCACACAAGCGATTGGTCGATTGGTGATAAGGTCAATCATAAAAAATGGGGACAAGGGACCGTGGTTAAGATGATTAGTGAAGGACAAGATACGGAGTTATTTATTGCTTTTCCTCAACAAGGTGTCAAGCGCTTATTAGCTGCCTTTGCACCGATTGAAAAAATAGAATAAAAGTACAAATAGGAGGGTCTTTATGGAAGCACAACAAAGAATGAAAGAGCTGGTAGAAGAATTAAATCAATATGCTCACGAATATTATGTAAAAGACCAGCCAACCATTGAAGATTTTGTTTATGATCGATTATACGCTGAACTTGTAGCGTTAGAAGAGCAATATCCGATGCTAATTGCGAGTGATTCACCGACTCAGCGTGTCGGTGGAATTATTTCACCAGGCTTTGAAAAAGTGAATCATGAAATTCCGTTATTTAGCTTAAATGATGCGTTTAGTGAAGCGGACTTGATTGCTTTTAATCAACGGGTTGAAAAAGCTTTAGGAAAAGAAGTCTCCTATACATGTGAATTGAAAATTGATGGACTTTCGATTTCCTTACGTTATGAAGAAGGAAAACTTGTTCGCGGAGCGACACGAGGGGATGGAACGATTGGTGAAGATATCACCGTAAACGTAAAAACGATTCGTTCTATTCCGTTGCAATTGACTCATCCTTACTCAATGGAAGTTCGTGGTGAGTGTTATATGCCAAAGCAATCGTTCATTCAATTAAACAAGGAGCGAGAGGAAGCGGGACAAGATGTTTTTGCTAATCCAAGAAATGCCGCGGCGGGAAGTGTACGCCAGTTGGATTCAAGTGTAACAGCCAAACGAAATTTAAGTAGCTTTTTATATACCGTAGCCGATGCGGGTACGTTACATGTGACGAATCAAGCGGATGCATTAATGGAATTAGACGAATTGGGCTTTAAAATCAATCGTGAGCATCGTTTATGTCAAAATATGAGTGAAGTTTGGGAATACATTCAGGAATATCATCAAAAACGTAGTGAATTACCTTATGAAATTGATGGTGTTGTGATTAAAGTGAATGATTTTGCCCAACAAGAGGCTTTAGGATTTACTGTTCGTGCGCCAAGATGGGCTATTGCTTATAAATTTCCCCCAGAAGAAGTTGAAACAACAATCGAAGATATTGAATGGACGATTGGACGAACAGGTGTTGTGACACCGACAGCAGTGATGACGCCTGTAAAAGTGGCGGGAACAACGGTTGCACGCGCGAGTTTACATAACCGTGATTTCATTGAGGCAAAAGATATTCGTTTAAACGATCAGGTGATTATTTATAAAGCGGGGGATATTATTCCAGAAGTTGCGTATGTGATAAAGGATAAACGTCCCGAAAGTAGTGTGCCTTATGAGATACCAACGCATTGCCCTGTCTGCGATAGTGAACTCGTTCATTTAGAAGAAGAAGTTGCTTTACGTTGTATTAATCCTAAGTGTCCAGCTCAAATGAAAGAAGGACTGAATCATTTTGTTTCACGAAATGCGATGAATATTGATGGTTTAGGACCAAAAGTTTTAGCACAGTTGTTTGACAAAGGCTTTGTCAAAGATGTTGCTGATTTGTACTTGCTTACCGAAGCGGATTTTTTAAATTTAGATAAAATCAAAGAAAAATCAGCAAATAATTTTTTAACAGCGATTCAAAATAGTAAGACGAATTCAGCAGAGCGCTTATTATTTGGTTTAGGTATTCGTCATGTAGGTGCCAAAGCAGCCAAAATATTACTCGAGCATTTCGGAGATATTCCGACTTTAAGTTTGGCTACTAAAGAAGAAATCTCAAGTATTTTCTCAATTGGAGAGACGATTGCTGACAGTGTGGTAAATTACTTTGACAACAAAGAAGTTCAGGAATTGCTCGTTGAATTTCAAACAGCTGGTGTGAATTTGACTTATTTAGGCAAAACATCTGTAGAGCTTTCAGAAGTAACATCGATTTTCAAAGATAAGACCGTTGTTTTGACAGGGAAGTTGACCCACTTTAACCGCGATGAGGCGAAAGCTATCATTGAAAATCAAGGTGGAAAAATAACGGGGAGCGTTTCGAAGAAAACCGATTTAGTGATTGCCGGAGAAGAGGCAGGAAGTAAATTAACCAAGGCCCAAAGTCTAGGTATTGAGATTTGGACGGAGGCACAATTCGTTACCGCAGTAGAATAGAAAGGAGAATAAGCGATGAGGAAACGAAACTCTCTATTAATTATCGCGGCCAGTCTCTTTTTGATTTCTGGCTGTGGAAATCTTGAAAAAGAAGTCAAACCGATTCGGGATACACAAGCAGCGAACCAAACCGTGACAACGGGGCGTGTAGACCATGGCGTGTATCAAGGAATCCTAACTGAAGGAACGTATCAAACGAGTACGATTCGTGGAATAACGGCGAGTGGATCGAGCAGTGGCTTTAATCAAAGAAATTTTGAAACGGGTTTGCTACAGTTTTCGAAGGAAATATTTCCTACCGATTTGTATTACTTTCATGAAGGTCAAGTCTTAGATGAAGAGACAGTCACGAAATGGTTGGGCCGTGAATCAAAAGAGAATCCAGAAGGCTTAAATGCTAGTGATCCTAAACAACCGCTTATTTTCCAACAAATTATTGAATATGATTTTTTTAAAGAAGAGGGACGTACTTTAGGTGGTTTGAGTTTTGGCTTAGCATTTACCCGTTATGATGAGTCAGGCGAGGTTCAAGAGCAGATTTCTCAAGACGTCTTGATGAGACAGATCAAAAAGACAGTCAATGCTATTTTAAGTCGTCTTCGAAAAACACCTCAATTTGAAAAAATTCCAATTATGATTGGGATTTTTGAACAAGCGAATAAGAAAGATATTAATGGTGGACGTTATATTTATAAGGCCGTTAGCAAAGATGGAGAACAAGCCGTCGATGTTTTTGATGAAGTCAATGAGGCTTATGTAACGTTGCCTGTTTTAAGTGGACAGACAAATATTGCGACAGAGGAAGGAATCAATAAGGTCTTCCAAACGTTTCAATCTAGTCTACAAACAGCTTTTCCAAAGGTTGTTGGTGTGACTGGAAAAGTTCATTTTATTGAGCGTGAGATCGAAACGATTGTTATTAATTTGGACTCGAAATATTTTAGTCAAACAGAAATTGACAGTTTGGCTCAATTTGTAGGAAAACAAATTGAATCGCTATTTGAAGATATTCAAGGAACAGTTGAAGTCCAGATTCAATCGGTCACAACACCGCAAGCCTATGTGGGGCGAAAAGCGGGAACCAAAGAAGTGATTTCATATCAATTTCGTTAATTAAAAAGAGAGAGAAAGCCTTGAAAATCAGTAAAATAGCGGAATCTCATGAAAAAAACGGGATTATCATTTCAACAAGGGCGATAAAATGATACAATACAGTGAAAAGAAAATGCAAAGTTGCATGAATGGATAAGAGGGGGATAATATTGGCAATTAGTGAAAAAGAAGTCAAACACGTTGCTAACTTAGCAAAGTTGTCTTTTAGTGATGACGAATTACAAGAATTTACCGTTCAATTAGGAAAAATTATTGATATGGTTGAAATGTTAGAGGAAGTGGATACAGAAGGTGTTCCCTTTACATCAAACGTAGTCGATGTCATTAATGTGATGCGCGAAGATGTACCGGCTGAAGGTTGGAATCGCGATGAATTAATGAAAAATGTTCCAGAATCAGAAGATGGCTTTATTAAAGTACCAGCGATTATGGATAATGGGGAGGCTGGTGCATAATGACGAAATTATATGATAAAAGTTTAGTTGAGTTACATAACTTACTGGCTTCACGAGAAATTACAGCAACGGATTTAACTCGTGCGACATTTGACCGTATTAACGAAACAGAACCAAAAGTGGATTCATTCATTACTTTAAATGAAGAAAAAGCACTGGAATTAGCGAAAGCAATTGACTTAAAAGGGATTACAGATAGCAATGTTTTAGCTGGAATTCCAATTGGGATCAAAGATAATATTGTAACGAAAGATTTAAGAACAACAGCAGCATCAAAAATGCTTTATAATTTTGATCCAATTTATGATGCTACTGTGATGGATAAAATCTATCAATCAGACATGATTCCAGTTGGGAAATTAAACATGGATGAATTTGCGATGGGTGGAAGTTCGGAAACATCGTATTTTAAAACAACTAAAAACGCTTGGGATCACACGAAAGTTCCAGGAGGGTCATCTGGTGGTTCAGCAGCAGCCGTTGCCGCAGGCCAAATTCCAGTATCATTAGGAACAGATACTGGTGGATCGATTCGTCAACCAGCAGCCTTTAATGGGATTGTTGGGATGAAACCAACTTATGGTCGTGTTTCTCGTTATGGTTTAATTGCCTTTTCATCTTCTTTAGACCAAATTGGTCCATTGACTCGTAACGTTGAAGACAATGCCTATACATTAAATGCGATTAGTGGTTTTGACGCACAAGATGGCACATCTTCTGGTCGTTCAGTTCCAGATTTCACTGCGAAATTAACAGGTGAAGTGAAAGGAATGCGTATTGCGTTACCGAAAGAATATTTAGGTGAAGGAATTCAACCTGAAATTAAAGCGGCGATTTTAGAAGCCGCAGATACTTACCGTAAATTAGGGGCAATCGTTGAAGAAGTTAGCTTACCGCATTCAAAATACGGTGTAGCAGCTTACTACATCATTGCGTCTTCAGAAGCAAGTTCAAACTTACAACGTTTTGACGGCATCCGCTTTGGTTACCGTTCAGAAAACATTGAAACATTAGAAGATGTTTATGTAAAATCACGTAGCGAAGGCTTTGGAACAGAAGTCAAACGTCGTATTATGTTAGGTAGCTTCTCATTAAGTTCAGGATTTTACGATGCACACTTTAAGAAAGCTGGACAAGTCCGTACATTAATCAAACAAGACTTTGACAATGTCTTTAAAAACTACGACATTATCATTGGCCCATCAGCACCAAACGTAGCTTATGGTTTAGGCGAAAACATTGCTGATCCAGTTGCGATGTACTTAAGTGATTTATTAACGATTCCAGTGAATTTAGCAGGCTTACCAGGAATGTCGATTCCAGCTGGTTTCTCAGAAGGATTACCAGTAGGCTTACAAATTATTGGGAAACATTTTGATGAACAAACCATGTATCAAGCCGCTTACGCTTTTGAGCAAGCGACTGATTTCCACACGAAAAAACCAGTGATTTTAGGAGGAGATAAATAATGAACTTCGAAACAGTCATTGGGCTTGAAGTCCACGTTGAATTAAAAACAAATTCAAAAATTTTCTCGCCAGCACCCGCTCATTTTGGTGCAGAGCCAAATACAAACACCCATGTGATTGACTGGGGTTATCCTGGTGTATTACCAGTAATGAACAAACAAGCCTTAGAATATGGTATGAAAGCAGCTCTTGCGCTAAATTGTCAAATTTCGCAAGATACGTATTTTGACCGTAAAAACTATTTCTACCCAGATAATCCAAAAGCTTACCAAATTTCACAAGATGACAAGCCAATCGGACACGATGGTTGGATTGAAATCGAAGTGAACGGTGAAAAGAAAATTATTCGTATTAACCGTGTTCACTTAGAAGAAGATGCGGGTAAAAATTTACATGGTATGGATGGTTATTCACACGTCGATTTAAACCGTCAAGGCACACCGTTAATCGAAATTGTTTCAGAAGCAGATATGCGCTCACCAGATGAAGCATACGCGTTTATTGAAGCATTACGTTCAATCATCCAATTCACAGGCGTTTCAGATGTGAAAATGGAAGAAGGATCAATGCGTTGTGACGCCAACATTTCTTTACGTCCGTATGGTCAAGAAGAATTTGGAACAAAAGCAGAGATTAAAAACTTGAACTCATTAAACTTTGTTCGCCGTGGTTTAATTTATGAAGAAAAACGTCAAGCAAAAGTCTTACTTTCAGGTGGAGAAATCCAACAAGAAACACGTCGCTTTGAAGAAGCAACGAACTCAACGAGCTTAATGCGTGTTAAAGAAGGATCAGCGGATTACCGTTTCTTCCCAGAACCAGATGTTCCTCGCTTCGAAATTAGCGATGAGTGGGTTGAAAAAGTACGCCAATCATTACCTGAAATGCCAGCAGCTCGTCGTGCACGTTACATTGCTGATTTTGAATTGCCAGAATACGATGCAATGGTCTTGACGTTAACAAAAGAAATGTCTGATTTCTTTGACGCAACGATTAATGCAGGAGCAGATGCGAAACAAGCATCAAACTGGTTAATGGGCGAAGTTTCAGCATACTTAAACAGTGAAAAAATAGAATTACACGATACAAAGTTAACACCTGAAAACTTAGCTGGAATGATTGCATTAATTGAAGATGGAACGATTAGTTCGAAAATTGCTAAAAAAGTTTTCCGTGAGTTAATTTTAAATGGTGGCGAAGCGAAGAAAGTCGTTGAAGATCAAGGATTAATTCAATTATCCGATCCAAGTCAATTATTACCGATGATTAATGAAGTTTTAGACAATAATCAACAATCGATTGATGATTTCAAAAATGGTAAGGATCGTGCAGTTGGTTTCTTAGTCGGTCAAATTATGAAAGCAACACGAGGAAAAGCAAATCCTGGTGTTGTGAATAAACTACTACAAGAAGAATTATCAAAACGTTAAGAGGTGCAGCATGAAAAAAGCTCGGGTTATTTACAATCCTACTTCAGGTAAAGAACTAATGAAAAAGAATTTACCTGATATTTTAGACGTGTTGGAACAAGCTGGTTTTGAAGCAAGCGCCTATGCCACGACAGCTGAACCAGAGTCTGCCAAGAAGGAAGCCCAACGAGCAGCCGAAGCTGGCTTTGATTTAATCGTTGCAGCTGGTGGTGATGGCACTATTAATGAAGTTGTCAATGGAATTGCTCCTCTGGAAAAACGTCCGAAAATGGCGATTATTCCTGGAGGGACAACCAATGATTATGCGCGTGCTTTGAAAGTACCGCGAGATAATATTCGCGCTGCGGCAGAAGTCATACTAAAAAACCAAACACTTAAAATGGATATCGGTCAAGCTGCGGAAATGTATTTCATTAATATCGCAGCAGGTGGACATTTAACAGAATTGACATATGAAGTGCCTTCAGAACTAAAAAGCATCTTTGGCTATTTAGCTTATCTGGCAAAAGGTGCAGAGTTATTGCCGCAAGTTAAACCAATCAAGATGCATCTGAAATATGATGACGGTATCTATGAAGGCGATGCATCCATGTTTTTCCTAGGATTAACGAATTCTGTGGGCGGTTTCGAGCAAATCGTTCCGGATGCCAAGTTGGATGATGGAAAATTCTCGTTAATAATCGTTAAAACTGCGAATATTTTTGAGATTATTCATTTAATTCGTTTAATGTTAAGTGGTGGAAAACACGTAAATGACAAACGTCTTATTTATACCAAAACGACCAAATTGGAAGTGAACATTCCGAATCCAGAGAAGCGTCTAATGATTAATTTAGATGGCGAATATGGAGGAGACGCACCAATGACGTTCACCAATTTAAAAAATCATATTGAATTTTACGCCAATATTGATGCGATTCCAAACAAAGCAGTAATTGGTGAGTATGAGGAAGTTAGCAAAGAGTTTTTAGAAGAAATTGAAAAGTTAGAAGCTAGTGAACAAGAAACTGAATAACGAAGCCGGTTAGTCAAGGAAATGTGAGAAAACATTTTGTTTTCAACGCATTTCCTTTCTTGTTGCCTTTTTCAATTAAATTCTCTAAAATAGAGTGAAGATACAATTAAAGGAGAAAACAAATGAACCCCAAAAATTTAAAAAAGAACCAAGAATTAGAAGTAACAATTATTGACTTGTCGCACGAAGGATTAGGTGTTGCTAAAGTCGATAACTATCCCCTGTTTATTGAGAATGCTTTACCAGGAGAAGTTGCTAAAGTAAAAATAATCAAAGCAGGTAGCAAATTTGGTTATGCACGCGTAACAGAGCGTTTGACAACGAGTCCAGATCGAGAAGAAGTGTCAAATGATGATTTGTTGCGTACAGGAATTGCACCGTTAAGCCACTTAGCTTACGACAAGCAATTAGCGTTTAAACAAGAACAAGTTGTAAAAGTGATGAGTAAAATTGCTAAAATGCCAGAAGTGGAAGTCTTACCAACCATTGGTATGGAAAATCCAATCGAATATCGTAACAAAGCACAAATTCCAGTGCGTAAAATGCAAGGGGAATTAGTAACGGGCTTTTACCGTAAAAACAGCCATGACATTATTCCGATTGAAGATTTTTATATTCAAGATCCAGCAATTGATTCTGCCATCGTTAAAGTTCGTGAAATTTTAGCACGTTTTAATATTACAGCTTACAATGAAGAATTTAACGAAGGTTTCTTACGTCACATCATCATCCGCCGTGGTCATTATAGCCAACAAATGATGGTTGTTTTAGTTACTCGCCGTGCAAAATTCTTCAAAGGCCGTGAAATTGCTGAAATTATTAAAGAAGAAATTCCAGAAGTTGTTTCTGTAATGCAAAACATTAACGAAGAAAAAACCAATGTCATCTTAGGTGAACATGAAAAAGTTCTGTTTGGTCAAAGTTATATCGAAGACCAATTACTAGGAAACACTTACCGTATTTCTTCAAAATCATTTTATCAAGTCAATACTGTCCAAGCAGAAGAGTTATATAAAAAAGCCTTCGAGTTGGCTGAATTGAAACCAACAGATATTGTAATTGATGCCTATGCAGGTATTGGCACAATCGGTTTAAGTATCGCAAAGCAAGTTCGCCACGTTTATGGGATGGAAATTGTAGAAGAAGCGGTTAAAGATGCGCAACAAAATGCAGAAATCAATGGCATCGAAAATGCTACTTATTTAGTTGGACGTGCAGAAAAAACAATGAAACAATGGGAAAAAGCTGAGATTGAAGCAGATGTTGTGTTCGTGGATCCACCACGTAAAGGATTAGAAGCATCGTTTATTGAAGCAACATGTGAAATGAAACCGAAAAAAGTCGTTTATATTTCATGTAATCCAGCGACGATGGCTCGTGATTTAGGCCTATTCGCAGAACAAGGTTATGTGACAAAAGTCGTTCAACCGGTTGATTTATTCCCACAAACACATCATGTTGAGTGTGTGGCTTTGTTGTCTAAGATTGGTAAATAAGAATTAACAAAGTTTTAATATAGTGAGAATGATAGGGTTTCGCCTAAGTTTGTTTTTAGTGAATAAACAGGTGAAATCCTTTTTTTGTTGTGGGATTTTTAATGACCGAATTTTAGAGGTATCAATGACAGAATAGAGAAATAAAGAAAAATTTGTTATATGTAGTCTCACTAATGTTGTCTGAAAGTAGTTATATAGGGTTTCTTTAAATACGGAGTAGTCAGTATCGAATTGATGGCGGAATATCTGCGAATTCGATACTGACTTTGTGATTTTTTACTCAATTGAATATGAATAACTACGGGAAATCCTGTGTCGATCATCCATTTGTGATTATAGATACAGGGTTTTTATTTAAACTACAAGTGCACAATTCAATAATCCGTAGCGAAAGGGCACGACTTCTGAATATTCGATTCCTATACTCATTCCTAAAAAATCTGTCTTTTTTCAATTTTTTTACAATATAAATATAGCAAGACACTCGAAAAAATGTAAGATACTACCTGCTTTCATTCGATATAGTGATCATTTGGAAGAAAATCTACTCACAAACAGATAGGAATCCGTCGCTGTATTTTTGTTTGGTTAGTACTGGATGACAATAATTATGTTATTGTCATTCGCGATTTTACAATCAGATATTGTGATAAATTTAACTTTATTTATAATATGCCGATTGTATTAAGTAAGAGCGAGAAAAAAACAAATCAATCAGCATTGTAAACCATTGGTAGACAACGGAGTTAAAGTGAGTGACAGTATTACAGAGATTCAGAATCTTTAACAAAGGAAAAATGACTACACCATTTTCCTGAAAAATACCATAAACATTTGGTTCGTGTGATGCGTATGGATTATCTCGTGAAGTTTCAAATGAAATAGAAAAGGAGAGTTTGATTTAGTGACACTAAAAAATGCCAAAATAAGGACGAAGTTAATAGCCTTAGTAACCATTTCATTGATCTTTTTGGGGGTAGTTGCTGGTACGGCGTATTACTCAATGGATAAGATGGATCGATATTCAGAAGATGTCTTCGATTATTCACTACAACCGATTATATGGCAAGGGCAGATTCGAACAAATAATCGTGCCATCGATAGTTTTATTCTTGAAATATTACTGGATAAAGAATACGATTTAAAAGAAGAACGTCGACTTGATATTATTGAAAGAGAAGAAGAAACGTACGAATACGTGGAAAAATTAGAAAATATTCTCCTATCTGATGAACAACTAGCGAATTTACAGGAATTTAAAAAAGCCAATCAGGAATACATTGAAGGGCTCGGTCAAGTAATTGACTTGGCTTTTGCGGACAAACAAGACGAAGGTTATGCTCTTTTCTTATCTGATGTACAAGAAAGCCGAAGAGCAGCAAACGCTTACATGAGAGATATTGAAGTTTATTTGGAAGAATATGCGGATAACCTAAATGACGAAATCACTGAAAGTAACAATGTGAGTAGTGCGATTATTATTGCGATTTTCGTACTGTCACTCATTGTAGAGGTGGTGGTTGCGATAATCATTATTCGAATGATTGTCAGCCCAATTCAAGAAGTGAAAACCTTGATGTCAGCTGCTGAAGATGGCGATTTAACCGTTGAAGGAACATATACTTCTGAAGATGAGTTAGGGCAATTAATGAATTCATTTAATCAAATGATGTCTCGCTTAAGAGGATTAATGAGGCAAGTCAATGGCATCTCAGAGCAGGTAGCTGCTTCTTCGCAAGAATTAACAGCGAGTGCTGAACAAACAACGGAAGCAACGAATGAAATTACAATCTCGATTCAACAAGTTGCTGAAGGAGCGGAAGCGCAAGAACGCGGAGCTGCAGAGAGTTCATTAGCGATCAACGAGATGTCAATTGGTATTCAACAAATTGCAGAGTCAACTTCAAGTGTTTCCGAGCTAGCTCTAGAGACGAATCAAGGGGCAAACCAAGGATTTGAATCATTGAAAAAAGTGATTGAGCAAATGGATACGATTAATTCATCTGTTAATCAATCGGCAACTGTTGTTCAAGAGTTACGTGTTAGCTCAAACCAAATCGGTAAAATTATTGAAGTGATAACAACGATTGCTGATCAAACGAACCTACTTGCACTTAATGCTGCGATTGAAGCGGCACGGGCAGGTGAACATGGACAAGGTTTCTCAGTTGTAGCGGAGGAAGTTCGAACGCTTGCAGAACAATCGAAACAATCAGCCGATCAAATTACTGTATTGATTCACAAAATTCAAGAAGATACTTCTCAAGCAGTTGATGTGATGCATCAAGGAACGGAAGAAGTGAAAACAGGAGTCATTGTCGTCAATGAAGCCGAGGAAAGTTTTAAAACGATTTTACATAATATTGATCTTGTAAGTGCTCGTATTCAAGAGACGTCTGCAGTATCAGAAGAGATGTCAGCAAGTGTGGAACAAGTTAATGCTTCAATTGAAGAAATCGCACAAGTCTCTCAAGTTTCAGCAGGGAATACATTAACTGTTGCTTCTGCCTCTGAAGAGCAGCTAGCCTCAATGGAAGAAATTACGTCTGCTTCGGTATCACTATCGAAAATAGCAGAAGAACTACAAAGTAACGTGAGCCAGTTTAGAGTATAACTTATAAGAGAATTGATTAAAGATAAAATATTCCTTACTAGAAGAACCTTTTCTAGTAAGGGATGTTTTTTTTCGATGACAGTAAATCAATAAATCCATGATAAGGGTTAAAAATATCGAGTGTAGACGACTCTTTGAAATAAAAAGGAAACGAGTGGTATTTAATTACGATATTAAATTCGGAACACATTGTTGAGTGATGTTATCTGGATTTGGCAACATGACTCTTATTTGTTTTACTTAAGTTAAATGGACTTCGGTCGATAGAGGGTATTAGCAGGAGGTTTCTGAGAGTACTAGATAGTTGTTTCGATATTCAGGCAAAGTAAAAAATATTGTCTGGCTTTGGAAAGAGGTATTTATAAGAATTTTTAAGTTGATTGTTCGATTAAAGGGAAGGAAGTTGTATAAAAAAAATGAAAAAAGAAAAATCACTGAGACGCAGTACGATTAAAGTTAAACTGGTCATCATTCCGCTGATTGTTGTGTTACTAGTCATAACAGGAATTGGAGCAATAACTTCTTATTTCACTCGCGATAGTTTACTATCAGAGATGAGAAGTAACGGGATTGCCACATCTGAAAAATTTATTGATCGGATTGAAGACAACACAAATTCACTCAATCAGATGACCGAGATGCTAGATAATACCATTCGAACAACGAATAATACGATTCAAATAAGTATGGCGCATTTAGATAATGCATTTATCGAAGCGTTAGTCGCAGGTTCTGATGTCGATGAAATTTATGTTTATGATCGCAATGGAAAAGTTTTGCATACAAACATCTCAGATTTTATAGGATGGAGAGCAAGTTCTGGTGATCGGATGTATGACTTCATTCAATCAGGTGAATCAGAAGTAATGGATGAAATCGTACAAGACGGCGAGACGGGACAGTTCATCAAATATGGTTATTTTAAAATAGGTAATCAAGGCTATGTTCAAGTCGGAATTTTAGCGGATACGATTCAAGAGTTGACAGAGACATTTAGTTATCAACGTTTAGTCGATATTATGGCTGCAGATGATGGGATTGTTTACGTGATGTTTATTGATAATAATCTTGTAGCAACAGCTCATAGTGACCACGAAGAAATTGGAAAGGTCTATGAGGATGAGGGTGCGGTATCAGCCGTAGTTAATAAAGAGATTTATGCGGAGTCATGGGATTATGGAGAAGAGAAGATTGCTGTATATGACATTGTTCACCCAGCAACAATTAATGGTGAGCATGTCGGAGCATTTAGTATTGGTTATGCAATGGAGAATATTCAGTCATCCATTCAAAAAAATATTATGGTAGCCGCTGTTTCAGCCTTAGCAGCTTTTGCGATCTTAGGTGTTGTGTTGTATCGCTCATCCAACGATGCTGTAAAAGTAATCAATAAATTGAAAGAGCAAATGGGATTCATGGCTGCAAGTGACTTTTCAAATGAATTGCCGAGTGATTTATTAGCACAAACAGACGAATTTGGTGAAATATCACAAGCAGTATCAAGTATGCAAGGTGCAGTCAAAGATGTGATTGGTAGTGTGATGGAAGCATCTGAGCAGTTGGCGAGTTCTTCCGAGGAGTTAACTGCAATCAGCCAACAATCTGCTGTTGCTGCAGAAGAAGTGGCAACCGTGATTGAAGAAATTGCCAAAGGTGCATCTACCCAAGCCAAAGAAACCGAACAAGGTGTTCAAGCGATTATGCACTTAGGTGAATTGGTTATAGCAAACAAGGGATATATTGAAGAGTTAAACGAATCAACGCAACAAGTCGATGTCCTAAAAGATCAAGGACTCGATATATTAGGGGAATTAGTAGAAAAAACACAGAACAATAGTCGTTCTTCAAAAGAAGTTTATGATATTATTGTTGAAACAAACGAAAGCGCTCAACAAATTGCGCGCGCGAGTGCGATGATTCAAAATATTGCTGATCAAACAAACTTATTAGCATTAAACGCAGCCATCGAGGCAGCAAGAGCGGGGGATTCTGGTCGTGGGTTTGCTGTAGTTGCAGATGAAATCGGTAAGTTAGCTGAGCAATCGAGACAATTTACTGGAGAAATCAGTACAATTATTCAAGAATTAACGACAAAGACCGCTACAGGAGTCGAGACGATGAGTGTTCTAGAACAAATTGTAGTATCGCAATCTGAGAGTGTGGAAATGACAAGTAATAAATTTGATGGAATTACAGAAGCAATTGATGAAATGCAAAAGATAATCGATCGAGTAAGTGAATCGAGTGATGAAATGGCAGAAGATCAATCAGAAATTATTACGCTGATTGAGCAACTTTCTGCGATATCAGAAGAAAACGCCGCAGGAACAGAGGAAGCATCTGCCTCAGTTGAAGAGCAAACGGCCTCAATGGAAGAGATTGCTCATTCAAGTGAGGAACTTGCAAAAATTGCAGAAGACTTAAGTCGTAGAGTTGCACAGTTTAGAATCTAATGTTAAAAGAAGTCGAAAAAATATTCGACTTCTTTTTTGCGGTGTAAGCTATCGAAAGCGACTTGTTTGGTACGCTAGAACGACCACGAAAGTATCCTTGCGTGCGATGGTAGCGATATTATATGAGAAATCAAGAAAAACAGTATCATATTAAATAAAATTTTGCTAAGATGTATGAGGTATTATTTTATAGCCAAGGATTATAAAAGGAATCTTGAGTGACTTCAAAGCAAGCGTTCAAGAAAAAAGGATAGGAGAGTATCAAAGAATGAAAGAAACAAAAGTTAAAGTAATCGTAGCAGATCCATCGGCATTAGGTCTGTTTGGATTAGCAATGGTGACACTGGTAGCCTCTTCACAAAAATTAGGGTTAACCTCAGATGTCTCTTTAGTTTTACCGTGGGCAATTTTTTTAGGTGCATCGGCACAATTGATGGCAGCGGTATATGATTTTAAACATAATAACACGTTTGGTGCAACAGCTTTTGCGGCTTACGGATTTTTCTGGTTTGCCATGGGCTTTTCATGGTTAATTCAAAATGGTGTATTTGGTGAAGCATTAAAAGCGAGTGCTGATCCAAAACAACTAGGTTTCGCCTTTGTTGGTTACTTAATCTTTACCATTTTTATGACATTAGGTGCCATGGAAACACATAAAGTATTATTTACGATTTTCTTCTTAATTGACTTATTATTCTTAGGACTAGCAGCATCTTCATTTGGTATTATGGAACACGGTATGCACTTATTAGCGGCTTATTCAGAGTTAGCAATTGCACTCGTTTCATTTTATGGCTGTGGTGCCGCAGTTTTGAATACACATTTCGGCAAAACATTTTTACCAGTTGGAAAACCATTTGGTATTTTTAAGTAAGAGTATCATAATATTTAAACGATAAACAAACCAGTTAATGGGACGATTTTTATTGTCTTGTTAACTGGTTTTTTGATGTATTAAGCATTTGATTAAATTATATTTGAGTGGTTTTATGTGGTTTATTTTATTTAAAAACACATAAACGGTCATAAATACATGTAAAAGTTGCATTTGTGTGTTGATAACGGATTCAAAATGGTGTATAGTACAAATTGTTAAAGAATATACAAGGAGTGTACACATGATGAAAATTGGATTAGAAACAGAAAGTTATCACTTACAGTTTATTACTGGGAAAATGGATGTTTTTGGATTTATTCAAAAAACAGCAGAATTAGGTTTAGATGGCGTAATGTTAAACATTATTCCATGGCCGGGTCGTGAACATATCAAAGTACTAGAATCTTTTGATACGGATTATTTAACTCGAGTAAAAACTGAAATCCAAAAGTATAACTTGTTTGCGGAGATTGATACATGCGGAACGGAAGTGGGGCACTTAACAGAAGTGGTGAAAGTTGCACACCAAATTGGTGCAGATGTGATTAGAACCTATATTCCGTTTGACGAGTTTGATTCATCTGTATTCCCAACAGTTGTTGAAGATTTAAAGAAACTAATCCCTGTTCTAAAAAAATACCGTGTGAAAATTGCGCTTGAAAATCATGAGTTCGAAACAGCGGATGAAATTATCGGTATGATTGAAGAAGTAGATAGCATTTGGATTAAAGCACACTGTGACATGGGGAACGGTATGATGGCCTGGGAAGATCCCGTTGAAGCAGTTAAAAAACTTGCTCCATATGCTTATACCACTCATTTCAAAGACCATATTATTGTACAAGATGGCGATGAGTATCGAGTGTGTGGCGTTCCAATTGGAACAGGTAACATTGATTTGGATACATGCTTTAAGATTTTAGTAGAAGAGTCACCACTCACGCGTATCAATATTGAAATGTGTTTCCCTTATTGTACGCGCTTTAAACGTGAAGCTGGAGCAGGTGGGGTTTATGAAGTCGGAGAAGGGGCGTTTAAAGTTGAACAACCACCCTATGATTATGATGAAATCAAGCCTTTAGACTACTACTATCCACCAGCACACTTAATGGATCAGATGATTGAAGATCAAGCTAGAGGTGTTGAACAATGTGTGAAACATACATTAGCTTTACGAGATAAATATTGCCGGTAGTCAAAAAGTGAAAAATCTAGTGGGGGTTTATTAAATGGATACAAAGAGTGCAAATTTTAAGAAATGGTTTACCTTCGCCATACTCGTATTAGGTGCTGGGACGATTTATAAAGTTGCTAGTTTAAAATCAGCTTTCTACGTCCCGATGCAAGAGTTTATGGGCTTAAGCCACACTCAAATTGGAACAGCTACAGGTGTTTGGTCAACGATTGCTAGTTTTGGTTTTATCTTTTCAGTCTATATTTCTGATAAGTTTTCTAAAAAAATCATGTTGCCACTTGCCTTGATTTTAACAGGGTTTTTAAGTATTTGGTTGGCAACTTTCCCAAGTTTTAAAGTCATATTATTTATTTATGCGATGTTTGGAATTACGTGTGATATGCTCTACTGGCCGATTTTATTAAAATCAGTCAAATCATTAGGGGATGATCATGAACAAGGAAGGCTATTTGGTTTCCTTGAAGGAGGTCGCGGCTTAGTCGATACGATTGTTGCTTTCATTGGCTTAGGGATTTTTGCTTGGTTGGGCAGTAGTGCACTAGGACTGAAAAGCTCCATTTGGTTTTTTGCAATTGCGATGATTGTGATTGGAATTATTTCGTATTTCTGCTTGGAACACGATGAGAAAGTCGTAGTTGATCAAACAGAAAAAACGAAAGGTGACACGATGGCAGTTGTAAAAGCAACGTTGAAAATGCCAGAAGTTTGGCTCGTATCGTTTACGATTTTCTTCGTGTATGGTATGTATTGTGGGCTTGTGTATTTCTTACCATTCTTAGAAGAAATTTATGCGTTACCAGTCGCTTTAGTGGGTGCGTATGGTATTATTAATCAATACGGATTGAAAATCTTAAGTGGACCAGTTGGCGGTGTTTTAGCTGATAAAAAATTTAAATCTCCCTCAAAATTCTTAAGGTTCTCTTTTGTTGTAGGTGTAATTGTTTTAGGACTTTTTACTTTCCTACCGCATAAAGTTTTAGGCATTTACACTGGAATGATTTTAACATTAGTCATTGGAACGATTATTTTCGCAATGCGAGCGGTTTTCTTTGCTCCGATGGGTGAAATTAAAATTCCAAATGAGATGAGTGGGGCGGCAATGTCTATTGGAAGCTTTATTGGTTATGCACCTGGGATTTTTGCATACACTTTGTATGGGAATATATTAGATAATAACCCTGGCTTAAAAGGATATCAGATAGTGTTCTTAATTATGTGTGGTTTCGGTGTTGCTGGATTCATTGTCAGCAATCTACTTGTTAAAAAAATTCAAAAAAAGTAAGAGCAATGGGATGACATTTCAAAAATAACTATAGAGTGCTCTATCACTTCTGTAGTTATTTTTGATTGTTATATATAGGGTTATAAGAGTTTTTGAAAAATATTATAAAGAGGATAGGGAGTCGACCATGGACAAACTGGAACTTTTTTTTACTAGCTTTTCAAATTTAATTTGGAGTAATTGGTTAATTGCCTTACTAATTGGAACTGGATTGTACTTGGGCGGCCTTATCCGTTTCTTTTATATCAAAAAATTACCCAAAATACTTAATGAAACCATTGTTAAACCGATTTTAAATAGTCAAGCAGTCACGGGAGAAGGAAATGTAACTCCTTTCCAAGCGCTATGTACGGCTTTAGGAAGTTGCATTGGCAATGGAAATATTGTTGGAGTTGCTACAGCAATTGTGTCAGGTGGTCCGGGTAGTGTTATTTGGATGTGGATCGCTGCTATGATTGGTATGGCAACAAAATATAGTGAGATTTTATTAGGAATGGAATATCGTGAGAAATTAGAAGACGGAACGTATATTAGTGGTCCAATGTACTATATTTCTAAAGGTTTAAAATTACCTAAAGTAGCTATTATTTATGCGATTCTTTTACTCTTACAAAATGCCGGGGGAACACTTATTCAAGCAAATGCGATTACAATGAATATAGAGTCAATGTTTAGTATTCCTCCACTCCTATCGACGTTTGGTTTGATTATTTTAATTGGTCTAATCATTATTGGAGGAATTCAAAGAATTGGTACAGTGACACAAAAAGTAGTACCCTTTATGACAGTTTTTTATGTTATCGGTGGCACAATCGTTATTTTAATTAATATTAAAACGATCCCAAGTGTCTTTGTTAGTATGTTTGAAAGTGCATTTTCTCTTGAAGCTGGTGTGGGTGGCGTTTTAGGTTATTCAATACGAGAAAGTATGCGTTATGGTGTATCTAGAGGTCTTTATTCTAATGAAGCCGGTGAGGGAACGGCTGCGGTATTACATGCTTCAGCGACAGTTGATCATGTTGGAAAACAGGCGATTTTTGGCATTACTGAAGTCTTTGTTGATACGATTGTCATCTGCTCCATTTCTGCGTTTGCGATTTTAACAACTGGAGTTTTAGAAACAAGTGCGTCACCAGCTGTTTTAGTCAGTCTAGCCTTTGGGACGGTTCACCCACTATTTAAATATATTGTTGGAATGAGTACAGTTGTTTTTGGTTTTTTATCAATGATAGCTCAGTGGTACTTAGGAAATACAGCAATTGAATACATTATTGGAAATAAAAAAATTACTGTCTATCAATATGTTTTTTTAGTTTTGATTGTAATCGGTGGTTGGATTGAACTATCCCTAGTTTGGAGTATTCAAGATAGTATATTGGGAATTTTGATTATTCCAAATATTTTAGCAGTATTACTCTTGAGTAAGAAGGTGAAAGAAAGAAACGATGAATATCTTTCTATGGTAGACTTATAATATAATAAAGGAGGCGATAGCTTGTTAGCGGCTGATAGAAGAGAAGAAATCTTAAAAAAATTGGCGATTGAAGGTAGTGTGATTGTTTCAAAATTAACACGTGAATTTGATGTATCGATCGAAACAATTCGAAGAGATTTAGAAACGCTAGAAAAAAAAGGGTTATTGAAGCGTGTTCATGGTGGGGCCGTCTTAAAAGGAAATCAATCGAGCAAACTACATTATGCAAAAAGAAAAGACGAGTCGATTGAGGAGAAAAGAGAAATCGCCCAAAAAGCGGTAAGCTATATTGAAGAAGGTTCTGTCATTGCTTTGAACAATAGTACAACAAACTTAGAAATTGCTAAAGAAATGAAGCATCATTTCAATGAGTTGACGATAATCACCAATTCACTGATGATTACAAATGAATTAGCCGAAAAAGAAAATTTTACAATTATTTTATTAGGCGGTGTCTTAAACAGTAAAGAATACTCATTTGATGGACAATTTACAGGAGACATGTTGTCGAATTTTGTGGTTCACAAGTCATTTTTAAGTATGGCTGGAGTTTCGCTTTCCCGAGGAGTGACTGATTACTTAATGAGCGAAGTTCATATTCAAAAGAAGTTAATTGAGATTTCTCAAGAAGTAATTGTCTTAGTCACAAGTGATAATGTGGATAATGAGTCCCTTGTGAAAATTGCTGACATTGAGGAAATTAATTTAATTATTACAGATTCTAAGGTAAATCCGGATATTATAAAAAAATATTCAGAATATGGTGTAGAAATTATTTAAAAAGAAATTTATAACATAATATTATAGCAATCAAAGGAGAATGACAAATGAATATTAAACCAATCACAACAAATGGTGCACCTGGTGCTATCGGGCCATATTCGCAAGCTATTCAAATAGGAGAACTTGTTTATACATCCGGTCAATTGCCAGTTAATCCAACAACTGGAATGATTCCAGAAGGTGTGAAAGAACAAGCAAAGCAATCATTAGAAAATGTTCAAGCGATTCTAGAATCAACAGGAACGAGCATGGAGAAAGTTTTTAAAACAACTATTTTTATTAAAGATATGAATGATTTCGTAGAAATTAATGAGGTTTATAGCCAGTTTTTCAAAGAGCCGTTTCCTGCTAGAAGCTGTGTGGAAGTTGCTCGACTACCAAAAGACGTCAAAGTTGAAATTGAAGTGATTGCAACACTATAAATCGTAAAAAAACCTAAAAATGATTACTCGAAAGTAATTTG
This sequence comes from Enterococcus alcedinis, assembly GCF_014635985.1. Lineage (GTDB taxonomy): Bacteria > Bacillota > Bacilli > Lactobacillales > Enterococcaceae > Enterococcus_I > Enterococcus_I alcedinis. Next base: position 332,628 of record NZ_BMDT01000001.1, read on the forward strand.
TTTTTAGGTTTTTTTGCACTTATTTACATTTAAGCCAATTGAGTGCAAATAATCCCGAAGTCTTTTATACTAAAATAGTACTAAATTCACAAAAATGTCTTTAAAAGGAAGGATAACGCTTGATTAAAAAAAGAAGTTTTATCATCTTTATAATTAGTATCGTATTCATGAGTGCGTTGTTTATTATCAATCAACAACGCATGAAAGGGCAAGCGAGTACGCAAGTTCCTAAACAACTATTGACTGCAGCAGATCCTGAACTGTGGGTTATTTCAGATAATCATTTTTATGCAGATGAATTATTTGAGGATAGCGAAAAATTTCGGCAATTTGAAGCCACTTCAGTTGGAAAAGACATTCGATATACTTCACAAGTCTTAACAGCTTTTGTCAAAAAAGCTTTGAAAGAAAAACCGGATGGCATTGTACTGACCGGTGATACGACGTTAAATGGTGAAAAACAGAGTCTAGAACAAATGACTGAAATTTTTAAGCCATTAAAAGCAGCAGGAATCCCTGTTTTTGCGATTCCAGGTAATCATGATATTTATAATGGTTGGGCACGAAAATTCACCAATCAACAACAAATTACGACACACCAAATTAGTCCCGGTGATTTTCGATTGGCTTTTTCTGATGGTTATAACCTCAGTCATTCAGAAGATAAACATTCACTCAGCTATGCGGTTGACCTAGAAAACTATCGCTTGTTATTCCTCGATAGTAATATTTATGCGGATCGTTTTTCAAAAATAGAACCCATTACAAGTGGCGAATTTAAGGAAAAGACACTTGAATGGATTGAGAGCTCTCTAAAAGAAGCGAAAGTATTGAAAAAAACACCGATTCTTTTCATGCATCATAACTTATTAGCGCACAATGAAAAAGTTACAAAAGGTTTTGTTTTGAATAATGCCACGAGGGTGTTATCACTTGTTAAACAGTATGAGGTACCACTGGCAGTGACCGGGCATATCCATTTACAAAATATTATGCAAAGCAGAGATAATCCGAATTTTTATGAAATTACTAGTTCCTCTTTTAGTACTGCGGGTAATCAGATTGGCCATCTACAACTATTAAATAATCAAATGAAGTATGAAGTAGAGGCTTTCGATCCACGAGAATATTTTGACTCACTTGCTTTAGAAAATCCTTATTTAAAAGAGTATCCATCATATCTAGAAGAGAAATATCGCCAAGTTGGAAAAGATCTTGCGACAAATATTCTTGTACAGTCAGACATCGAAAATGCTGAAAAATTAGCTGATATGGTAGGAGAGGCGAATTTACGATATTTTACAGGGAATAATCAATTGACCGAAGCGGAGAAAGATCAGATTAGAAATGATCCCAACTATGCAATGTTAAAAAAATCAGTTCCTCGACTGTGGCAAAGTATTGAACATTCGATTGAAGATACGAACATCCCGAACAATCGATCGATCACAATTGATTTACCGTAAAAAGAATAAAATCTAAGTGGAGGCCATTAATGAAGAAACCATACGCTGATTTTTTCGAAACAGAAGGTATTTCGTATAAGCGTTATGAACATATCCCTGTTTACACGATCGAACAAGCTAAATTATTAGTATTTGAAGAAGAGATTTTGGAAATAAAAATTTGTTTTTACGTAACAAAAAGAAGAGTGCGTCCTACTTATTTAGTGTAACGGAAGAATGTTCATTGACTTTGAAACAAATGTCAGAATTAACTGGTGAAAATAAATTGAGTTTTGCCTCAAAAGAAGAATTATTTACAAAATTAAAAGTTGAACCAGGTGCCGTTTCACTGCTAAATGTTCTAAATGATGAAAGAAAAACGATTCATTATTTCATCGAAAAAAAGATTGTCAATCATCCAGCCGTAGCTTTTCATCCGAATCGAAATGACCAAACACTTGTTTTTCATGGTGAAATCATTCCTAAACTGATGAATTATTGCCAAGTGACACATTATCACATGTTTGAATGGAATCATTGATTGTTTTTTGATAAATATTCTCACATTTGAATGAGAACATGATAAAATAAATTCAGTCAAATAAAAATAGTGACTCGGATAGGAGTAAATGCTTTTGAAAAAAATAGTCAGGAATTTTGCTATTGTCTTACTTGGGGGAATTGGTCTCGTACTTGCTTTAATCTTTGTTTCACCTCGACCGACGGCACTATTAATTAATAAAATGTTTGAAGGAGGGTTAGCAGTTAAACCAGCTAACTATGATGAAATTGAAAAACAAACAATTAGTTATACAGATATTTCCTACGAATCAAAGTTTAAAGATGGCTATTTAGATGTCGTTAAACCTGTTAAACACAGTGGAAAAGTACCTGTTATATTTTGGGTTCATGGAGGCGCGTTTGTAGGCGGAGATAAATCAGACGTAACGGAGTATGCCGTTCAAATCGCTAACCAAGGTTATGTCGTTGTGAATCTTAATTACCAACTGGCGCCCAGTGCAATCTATCCTACACCTGTTAAACAGTTGGATGAAGCTTATCAATACATAAAAGAACATGCAGAAGATTATGGGATTGATTTAGAGCGAATTTATTTTGCTGGTGATTCAGCTGGAGCACAAATTGCCAGTCAATATTTAACGATTCAAGTCAATAAAAACTATAAAAACAAGAGTGACATTCAAGCCAGCATCCCTATAGAGACGCTTAAAGGCGCATTATTATTCTGCGGACCATATGATATCTCGCAATTTGCGAGCATGAGTGATAATGCTGTGTTGCAATTTTTCTTAAAGAGAATTGGTTGGTCCTACATTGGAGAACGAGATTGGTCCAATTCAGAGGTGATACAAGAAGCTTCGATCATTGAACACGTTGGAGAAGACTTTCCGAGTACATTTATTACAGATGGAAATGTGAATTCTTTCCAAAATCAAGGCGTTGCATTGGCAGAAAAATTACGAGCACAAGGTGTGATGGTTCAGGATGTTTTTTATTCACTTGATGAGGCCAAATTAGAACACGAATATCAATTCATAATGAATACGCCACAAGCAGTAAATACGTTTAATCAGTTAATTGATTTTTTAAATGAAACGAGTCAATAAGTAGAGATGGAGTTATTTGTTAGGACGATTGTAGAATTTTTTAGATATCTAAACAAAGATAATTGAACAAAATGAAGAATGGGCAACCCTAATCGTCAATTATGGGTGTCCATTTTTTAGTTATCGTAGCGTCAACTTTTCTTCAAAAAACTTCACGTCTTCTTTGGGTGACCGACCAAACATTCGAGAATATTCTCGGCTAAACTGGGACGGACTTTCATATCCGACACGAAAAGCAACATCGGAAGCGTTTAAGGGTTCCGAAATTAGGAGACGTCGTGCCGTTTGTAATCGTAATTCTTTTTGGAATTGGATGGGACTCATCGTTGTTACTTGGTTGAAATGACGATACAAAGTTGCGGGACTCATCTGTGCGATAGCAGTCAACTGTTTGATAGGAATATTTTTTTCATAGTTTTTTGTAATATATTGAATGACTTGTGCCACTTGTTGTGTCGTACTGCCTTCAATGCCGATTTGAATGAGTTGTTCCCGATGTTCGCTTTGCAAGAGACGATAAATAATTTCTTTTTTGATAAGAGGTGCAAGGACTGAAATATCTGCTGGCGTTTCGAGTAAGTAGACTAAACGAAGCAAGGCGTCAAGTAAAGGCTGTTCCATTTGACTAATGTATATGCCACGTTTCGTAGTCTTTGATTTTTGAGTAGTCAATGCCATTTCTCGTAAGCAGTCAATAATTTCATGAGCTGAAAAATCCAGTTTTAAGGCTAAATAAGGCTTTTCTGAAGAAGCTTTTGTGATTTGCGCAATAACAGGTAATTCGACAGAAGCAATTAAATAATGATTGGGATTATAAGTATACCGTTCGTTTGAAAGTAGGGCTTCTTTTTCACCTTGGGCAATAACACATAAAGATGTCGTATAAACACCATGAGCAGGATCGGTAATTTTTGATATTCGAGTGAATGATAATGTCGGAATCAACGAAGGATGTTGACCGTCTGTTCGAGTATATCGTTCAATGATATTGGTAAGTGCTTCTTGCTGTAGTAAATGATGTGACATAAAAGTCATCTCCTTATAAGATCTCATTTCAACCAGTATAAGTGATAGGAGGTTCAACTGTAAATGGATATGAGAGGATTAGGCAAACATTTGAAAAATATAGGCTACCGTTTCATTCCGATCTTGAACGATAATGAAAATAAGATTACTACTTTGATAACGTTTAGCAATTTGTAGCGAATTTGGAAAATATTCATTTTTCGACAAAAAATAAATTTATCGAGTGGGTACTAAATCTAATATGCAAGTATGAGGAGGAATTTTTTTGAAAGAAGTTATTTTGAATAATGGGGTAAAAATGCCAATCTTAGGTTTTGGTGTTTTTCAAATCAATGATCCACTAGAATGTGAACAGGCAGTTGTTGATGCGATAGAAATCGGTTATCGTTTAATTGATACGGCAGCTTCATATTTAAATGAAGAGGCTGTGGGTAATGGCATTAAACGTAGCGGAATTCCTCGTGAAGAGCTATTTATTACAACCAAGCTTTGGGTGCAAGATACTGGATATGAAAAAACAAAACGAGCGTTTAATCTCTCGTTAGAAAGATTGCAAGTTGACTATCTCGATTTATATTTAATTCACCAACCTTATGGTGACGTACATGGTTCATGGCGTGCGATGGAGGAGCTTTACGCAGAAGGAAAAATAAAAGCGATTGGCGTCAGTAATTTTCAAGAAGATCGTTTGATGGACTTGATCATTCATAATAAAATCACTCCTGCAGTGAATCAAGTCGAAACACATCCTTTCCATCAACAAATTGAAAATGCTCATTTTATGAAAGAAAATAATGTTCAGATTGAAGCGTGGGCACCTTTTGCAGAGGGACGAAATGAGTTGTTTACCAACGAAAGATTGCAATCCATCGCAAAAGAGTATCAAAAATCACCCGCTCAAATCGTTTTACGTTGGCTTATCCAAAGAGGCATTGTGGTGATTCCAAAATCGGTCCGTAAAGAGCGAATGCTTGAAAACATCACTGTCTTTGATTTTGAACTAAGTGAAGAAAACATGGCTCTTATTGCTCAAATGGATCAAAAAGAAAGTTTATTTTTTTCGCATCGTGATCCAGAAATCGTTAAAGGATTAGGGTTAAGAAAATTAGACATTTAAAGACAGAAGATGAGAGTCAGTAGCGTAGAAAAATACGAATGGAATGGTTTAAATTTTGTTTCGTTCATCCATTTATTTCCAGATCAACCTTCAATAGTACAGATGTAAAAAGCATATTTATCTTACAATTGCTACCTATCAAAATCACCTATTTCTTCTATTATTAAATGGTCGAATTCGACAAGCAGAATTTGTTCTAATCCTATTGTTCGTCTTAATACGTTCAATTTTAGTTGGTATTCTAATAAATCGTAAACAACAAGTCGATATTTTGTAAGTTATTGAAAATATTCGTATGAAAACATGGTTTTCTCTTTCAAAAAAAAATTCAATATGCTATATTTACACAAGTAGAGAAGAGGTGGATTTTTATGATGCAGCTATTATTGATGCTTTATGTGATCCTATTTGTTTTGGTCGTTGTGGGTCAATTTTTGCTTTATAAAAATAGCGAAAAAAATATTGGATTCATTTGGAATACGATTTTAGGGATTTTATTCTCCTATCTTATATTTACCGCATTGCCAAATAATTTTATTGTGGAACGAGTGATTAGTCTTATTTGGGGAGTTTTAGCGATAGGTGCTCTGATTATCGGGAATTTTGCTCAGAAAAACAAACTGATTAGTAAAATTTTATTTTCGGTGGCAGTTATTGGCGGTAGTATTCACTTATTCTTTCTCTAACAAATCATCGATATTAATGAAGGAAGTGTCATATAACTATGAATACAAAAGAAAAAATGCAAGAACTAATTAAAAAGAAACAAGGCGGCGGAAGATCAAAACAAGTCGATGTTCCGAAGAACGATCGTAAAAACATGCGTAAAGGGCCAAAGATTTTTAATAAGTAAACGAAAAATAGCGTTATTCGATGATTACTCGTTGAATAACGCTATTTTTTTAAAAATCGATAAAAAGTTAACGAATAAAGAATTCTTTATCCGCTTTCGCATAAGGAAAAAGGGTGAGTCCTATAGATTGATGTCTTTCAGATCAATTTATATGATAAGATAAGAACAGAAAATAGGAGGGATATTATGGGAAGAAAAACGTATACTGGGAAATCAATGACATCGTCAGGACCGTACTCTCATGCGGTTGATGCGGGTGATTTTATTTATTTCTCTGGTCAAACTGGCTACAATGGGGCAGATTATCAAGGAGAGAAATACGATATTACGACACAAACGAAGAAAAGTTTTGCTTACTTAAAAGATGCTCTAGATCAAGCGGGTGTGACTTTTGATGATATTGTAAAGGTGAATGTATACTTAACTGGAATGAAATATTTTGAGGAAATGAATTCCGTTTATCAAACGATGTTCAACGAACCGTTTCCAGCCCGCACATGTGTCGCTGTTTATGAGTTACCCTTAGGTGCGGATGTTGAAATTGAATGCATTGTTAAGAAGCCTGTGTGAGTCTATGTTTAAGACAATCGCATTCGTGTTCGCAGTATCTTTACTATTAGTAGGTTGCTCACCGAAAAAGGTTACAGAGGATTCAATCTCTTCTACTAATAGTTTTAGCCGTGTTGAAATGTCAGAAACCATGGAAACGAAAGGATCGATATCAATGGATGAGTTATCAGGAGAATTAATCGAAGCCGTTGAAGGGAATGACTTAGTGACAGTCAAAGAAATTATAGCCATTCAACCCGATGCAATCAATCAGACAAATAGTCAAGGTGAAAGCCCACTATTAATTGCGACACACAATAATTCACTGGAAATTGCGAAAGTATTAATTGATGCCAAGGCTGATGTCAATCAGCAAGATCAAATACAAGACAGTCCATTTTTATATGCAGGCGCCGAAGGTAAAACTGAGATTCTAGCATATATGCTAGAACATGGTCAGCCCGATCAATCAATTGTCAATCGTTATGGTGGTAACGCCTTGATTCCAGCAGCGGAAAAAGGGCACCTTGCCAACGTCAAATTACTACTTGAAGACGGTCGTTTAGATATTAATCATCAAAATAATTTTGGCTATACAGCATTAATCGAAGCGGTTGCTTTAAGAGATGGTTCGCAGGTTTATTTAGAGATTGTCCAGGAGCTTTTGAAATACAATGCAGATAAAACGTTACGTGATCATTCAGGTCGAACAGCAGAAGACTGTGCCAAAGAGCTAGGCTACGATCGAATTTTACAGGAGTTGCAAAAATAACAAAAAAAGAAAGCTTGTCACAAAGCTTTCTTTTTTTGTTATTTTGTGTGGAATCGTTCTTGTAGAAGTCGAACTTCCTCGGCCAATTCGGGGTCAGGACCATCAATAATCGTATCACGAATGACTTCTGCAATCGATAGATTACGAACACGTCCTGGGGCCACACCTAGAGCACTAAGCCATTCTACGAGTTGTTTCGAGGAGCTAGCGTAAACAATCCGCCCAAGCCCGACCCAACCATGAGCTGCAGCGCACATTGGACAATGTTCACCAGACGTATACACAGTGGACTTTTGGCGTTCTTCGGGCGTTAGATTTTCTGCTGCCCATCTTGCTAAAGCAAATTCCGGGTGTTGAGTATGATCGCCACCAGCTACCTGGTTGTGATCTTCAGCTAAAATCTCACCAGAAGCAGAGACCAAAATTGAGCCAAAAGGTTCATCGCCTTTTGTTAAGGCAATTTCGGCTAATTCGACACAGCGTTTCAAATATTTCTTATCCTTCTCATCAATCATTTGTATCCTCCTTCTTAAATATCTTATCTTTCATTTTGGCTGAGAGACTGTCTTATGTCAAACAATGCGTAAGGCTTTGCTTCTTGGCTAAATTATTAGTATAATAGGAATGTTTTTGAAGATGATTCGTAACAGTAGATAAAAAGTGTAAGAAATGGAGAGTTAACATTTATGAGTAACAATTTTTGGGCTGATTTACCAAAGCCTTTTTTCGTATTAGCACCGATGGAAGATGTGACGGATGTTGTTTTTCGTCATGTGATTAAAGAAGCTGGCGCACCGAATGTGTACTTTACAGAATTTACGAATTCAGATAGTTTTTGTCACCCAGATGGAAAAGACAGTGTTCGTGGTCGCCTCGCTTTTACAGAAGATGAACAGCCAATCGTGGCGCATATTTGGGGAGATAATCCCGTTTATTTTAAAGAGATGAGTCTTGCGCTAGCTGAAATGGGCTTTAAAGGGCTGGATATTAATATGGGCTGTCCTGTACCCAATGTTGCGGGTCGAGGAAAAGGTAGTGGCTTAATTTTACGCCCAGAAGTTGCAGCAGAGTTAATCGAGGCAGCTAAGGCTGGAGGAATACCGGTCAGTGTCAAAACAAGAATTGGTTACGCTGAAATGTCAGAAATGGAAGCTTGGATTAGTCACCTTTTAAAACAAGGCATTGCCAATTTATCGATTCATCTGCGGACACGTAATGAAATGAGTAAAGTCGATGCCCATTGGGAAGTCATTCCACAAATCATGGCTTTGCGTGATAAAATTGCACCCGACACATTGATTACGATTAACGGTGATATTCCAGATCGTCAAAAAGGCTTGGAATTATTTGAGCAATATGGTGTCGATGGAATAATGATTGGTCGAGGGATTTTTAAAAATCCTTATGCATTTGAATTAGAAAAAAAAGAACATACGAGTCAAGAATTACTAGGTTTATTACGACTGCAACTTGATTTACAAGATCATTATGCAGAGATGGTACCTCGTTCAATCGTAGGCTTGCATCGTTTCTTTAAAATTTATGTTAAAGGTTTTCCAGGAGCGAGTGATTTACGAGTGAGCTTAATGGGGACAAAATCGACGGATGAAGTCCGCGCGATTTTAGATGCATTTCAGAAAATGAGTGAAGAAGAAATCGGTGGCTGATTGACAGTCGATTTCACCTATAGTACAATTTTTCATAGGGAATGAAGTTCTCCCTAGGTGTACAACCTAAACCGCTTATTCAAGCTGATGACTTCTGCGAAAATACTCGCAGGATCATTGGCTTTTTTTGATTGCTGCGAGAAGAATGGAGAGAACAAAATGTTACTATCACTTGCACTAATTTTTCTAGTTGGGATGAGTTTAGGTAAATTATTCCAATTAATGGGTCTACCACAATTGCTAGGGATGCTCCTGACAGGCATCTTGCTAGGTCCTGGTGTTTTGAATTTATTAGATCCGACGATTCTAGCTCTTTCAACGGATTTAAGACAAATTGCATTGATTATTATTTTAATTCGTGCAGGCTTAAATTTAGATGTTTATGACTTGAAAAAAGTTGGGCGGCCAGCAATCTTAATGTGTTTTATCCCAGCTTGTTTTGAAATAATTGGTATGCTGCTATTAGGTCCTCGTTTTTTTGGACTTAGTTTATTAGATGCGGCTATTTTAGGTACAGTCATCGCGGCGGTATCTCCGGCAGTCATTGTCCCTCGTATGTTAAAATTGATGGAAACCAATTATGGGACGAAAAAAAGCATTCCCCAAATGATTTTAGCCGGTGCTTCAGTCGATGATGTTTTTGTGATTATTTTATTTACGGCATTCATGGGATTGGCACAAGGAGAGTCGATTACAGCCACTCACTTATTAAACATTCCGATTGCAATTGTTCTTGGTATTTTTGTCGGCGTTTTACTCGGAATCATTCTGGCGAAATTATTCACCATTTTACGAATGCGAGACACAGGAAAAGTCATTATTTTGTTGTCACTTTCATTTTTACTCGTCACGTGTGAACAATGGCTGTCAGGAATTGTTAGTTTTTCAGGATTGTTAGCAGTGATGGCGCTTGGTGTGACATTGAATCAGTTAAAACAGGCTGTTACAATCCGCTTATCATTAAAATTTTCAAAATTATGGAGTGGGGCAGAAATTCTTTTGTTCGTCCTTGTCGGTGCGTTAATTAATTTGGACTATGCAAGGAATGCAGGATTTCTAGCTGTTTTGATTGTTGTCGGAAGCTTATTCTTTAGAATTGTCGGTGTTTTTGTTAGCTTGATTGGTACAAATTTGGATCGGAAAGAAAAAATATTTACAGCGATTGCCTATACCCCAAAAGCCACGGTTCAAGCGGCAATTGGCGGGTTACCACTTGCGATGGGATTGGCTAGTGGTGAAATTATTTTAACCGTTGCGGTATTGTCGATTGTTGTGACTGCACCACTCGGAGCAATCTTAATGGATAAAACTTATCGAAGCTTTCTTTCTAAAGATTGACTAGTTCAAAATAATGAGTGGTATTATTTGACAGTACATTACAATTAGGTTAAAGTAACTCTTATTAACAAGCTAGGGAAAGTATGAAACGTTGATTAGACCAGTCTTTTTGATTAAAATACAATAAGTTGTATAATCGATAAATTGACGCTCTATTAAGGAACAAGAATGTTACCTTTATCAGCAATGCTTTTTGCGTTGGCTGATAAAGGTTTTTTTATTTAAAGGAGGTGAGGCAGAAAAGATGAATAATGAAGATATGGGCGAGTGTTGCTGTTGGTTCTGCTTCATTGATCAAAGGAAATTAAGAAAAAACCTTTGATGTGTTTTTAAATAAAAGGGAGGCTATACGAATGGGGAAAAGAAACAAATGGTTAGCTGGGATAATTGTCGCGACAAGTTTGGTACTGGTAGCATGTGGTGGAAATACGAGCGAGACCGGAAATAGTGAGGCTGTTTCAGGAGGAGATAAAGCATCGTTTACCTATGCAATTAGCGGTGATCCGTCATCGACCAATCCGATTAACACAAGTGATCGTTGGGGGCTAACAATGAATAATATGATTTATTCGCCATTAGTTGTTGTAGAAACGGATGGCACTCAACGTAATGCCTTAGCAGAATCTGTTGAAGCGGCAGAAGATGGCTTATCGTTAACTGTTCAATTAAAACAAGAGGTCAAGTGGTCAGATGGCGAAAACTTGACAGCCGATGATGTTGTTTTTACCTATGAACAAAAAGTAAAAAAAGAAAATGGGAATGCCGATCAATTATGGATTAATGATCAACCGATTAAAATCGAAAAAGTTGATGATTATACGGTAAAATTTGTTTTACCATCTCCAAGTGCGGCTGCTTTGCAAAATATCGTTTCCGAAACTTTTATTATTCCGGAACATGTTTTTAAAGATGAAGCCGATTTTTCTGTTAATGATTTGTCGAGCCCGGCAGTTGGAACGGGGCCTTATCGCTTAAAAGAATATAAACGTGGCGAATATTTAACTTTTGAAGCCAACGAACACTACTATGGTGGTGAAGCAAAAATTAAAAATGTGACGTTACGTATTATTGAAAGTACAGATACAGCAAAAGTTGCCTTACAAAAAGGTGAAGTCGATGCGGCAGTTGTCTTACCTTCAGATATTGCGGATCTAGACAGTGGATCAATTACAACTTATCCATATTCAGAAAATCGTGTTGGTTACATGGGTGTCAATACTATATCCGAGGCATTGAAAGATCCGAAAGTGCGTCAAGCAGTCTTTTTTGCAATTAACAAGGCAGAACTCAATCAAGCAGCTTATTTGGATGAGCAATATTTTTCGACACCGTACTCATTTTTACCACCAAATAACCCTTATGCAACAGAAGATTTAGAAAAATATGAAACGAATATTGAGAAATCAAAAGAGCTTTTAAAGGAAGCGGGTGTAACAGATTTAAAACTAAATATTGCTTTTAGCTCGACTGATCCCGCTCAAACGATTCAAGCGACATTGATTCAACAACAATTACAACAAGCAGGAATCAATGTAACCTTAGAAGGTGGCGACGGTACAGCTATTTATACCGAATTAAGTAAACCAGGTTCTACGAAATATAACCTTTTCTTAGGTGGTTATATTATGGGAAATGATCCTGATTTATATAGTTCGCTATTTACAACGAATGGAAGTGCCAATTACTTCCAAACCAAGAATGCTGAAACCGACCAACTATTTGTTGATGCAGCAATTGAACTAGATCCTGAGAAGCGTGCACTCCTGTATGATGATTTACAACGTGCAATTGCAGATGATGCCCGGATTTATCCAATTGTTGATAATAAGAAGATCCTTGCAGTTAGCAACCGGATTGGTAACGTTGAAGATGCTGGTTTGATTCCAATTTATACATTTGATGATTTATCTAAATTAACGATTAAGTAAACGAAGGGGCTGTGACAGAAGTCACGCCCCTAAATTTTTATATAAAATCAGAGAGGATGAAAAAGGTGCTCCAATATATCTTAAAACGAATACTACAAGCGATTCCTTTGTTACTAGTCATCTCATTTATCGTGTTTTCACTTATTCATTTAGCACCATACGATGTGATCGATTCAATGACGACACCGAATATGTCGCAAGGTCAAATCGACTTATTAAGAGAACGCTATGGATTGAACGAACCTTTTTTAGTTCAATACTTTATTTGGCTTAAAAATATTGTGACTGGCGATTTGGGCTATTCATTAGTCACGCAAAAAAGCATTGCAGGAGAAATGATGGTCCGAATTCCAAATACGATTCGCTTGGTTTTACCTGCGTATTTAACGGCTTTATTTTTGGCAATTGCTCTTGGTTTAATTGCAGGAGCTAATAAAGGGAAATTTTTGGATCGTTTAATTGATGGAATTGCCTCTATTGGAATTGCTGTACCGACTTTTTGGTTTGCCATGATTTTAATTTATTTTTTTGGTTACCGTTTAAATTGGTTTTCAATTATCGGTATGCACACTGTTGGAAAAGAAGGCGATTTAGCGGACTATCTCAATCATTTCATTTTACCTTACACCACATTAACCGTGGCTTTCTTTCCCGAGTTAACCCGTTATATCCGATCATCGACAAGGCAACAAGTGTCAGAAGATTATGTGATGGTTCAAAGGGCTTTTCATGCAAGTGAGTGGCAAATTTTTAGTCGACACATTAGTCGTAACGTCTTAATTCCTGTAGTCACGCAAATAGGCTTAGCTCTACCGATGTTAGTGACGGGAGCCATTATTACTGAAACGATTTTTGCTTGGCCAGGTGTGGGACCGTATTTAATGAGTGCTACCAAAAGTCTGGATTATCCTGTGATTATGGCGATGATGCTATTATCAGCGACTTTAGTAATCTTAGGTAACCTCTTATCGGATGTTTTATATTCGATTGTCGATCCGCGGATTCGTAAAGGAGGTTCACGAGTATGATAAAATTCCGAAACTTATTATTTTCCTCACCGGTTTATACTTTTTCGGTTATTTATTTAGTGTTGCTCTTTTTATTGTCGATTACGGCTCCCTTGTTACCAATAGATCCAAATGCAACCAATGTCAGTAATATGTCGCAACCACCGAGTTTTGAGCATTTATTTGGAACGGATGAAGTTGGACGCGATTACTTTATTCGTGTAGTGTATGGCGGACGCGTCTCACTACTTGTCGGCGTCCTAGCAATGGTTACAGCCACCACGATTGGCACGTTTGTTGGACTTGTCTCTGGTTATTTCGGTGGATGGGTTGATAATGTCTTGATGCGAATCGTCGATGTTTTATCTGCGATCCCTTGGCTGGTGTTGGTGATTGTTCTGAGCGTTTTCTTGCGCCCTGGTTTATCAACGATTATTATTGTGATTGGTGGTTTTTCTTGGATGAGCATTGCACGATTGATTCGAGGCGAAACATTAGCTGCGAAAGAGCGGGAATATGTTTTGTATGGCCAGTTTATTGGGCAATCAGCCTCAACAATTATCTTTCGACATGTTTTCCCTGCTGTACTTCCGACTCTAATTGTTGCAGCTTCAGCCAGTATTTCTGGTGCGATTATGACTGAATCAGCCTTAAGCTTTTTAGGATTGGGAATTCAACAACCGATGGCTTCGTGGGGGAGTTTATTACAAAATGCTCAAAGCAGTTTACAAAGAGCACCTTATATGGCAATTTTACCTGGAGTATTTGTTGTCCTAACGGTTTATTCCTTCAATAATTTGGGTGATATGATTAAAGCCATATTACAAAAGGAGGTTTGATCGATGACACAAAATATTTTAGAAATCCAAGGATTACAAGCGAGCTATCATCACAAAAAAGGTTCTCAAACACTTTTAAAAGAAATTAACTTGAAGATTCCAGAAGGACAAGTGGTCGGTATTGTAGGTGAGTCTGGTAGTGGAAAAAGTATGACTATGAAAAGTATTTTGAATATCTTGCCTGAAAATGTTGAAGCAACTTTTGAACGGTTTATTTTTGATGGTATTGAACAACAAAGTCCGAAAGAGTTACCAATTTCGATGATTTTTCAAGATCCGATGACGTCTTTGAATCCACTAAGACGGATCGGTTATCATTTAATCGAAGTTATCCGTCGTAATCAAAAAGTCTCTAAAAAAGAGGCGGAAAAGTTAGCTATTGCGGAGTTAGAGAAGGTTGGTATTTCATTACCTGAAAAAAGAATGAAGCAATTTCCACATGAATTGTCTGGTGGGATGCGTCAACGTGTAATGATTGCGATGGCGTTACTAGCACAGCCGAGACTTTTAATTGCCGATGAACCAACGACTGCTCTAGATGTCACTATACAAGCCCAAATACTAAGGTTAATTCAAACGTTACAAGAACAAAATAACTTATCTGTAATTTTGGTGACACATGATCTTGGCGTTGTAGCGGGGATGTGTGATCAAATTAAAGTGATGTATCAAGGTCGAATTGTTGAAGAGGGGACGGTAGATGATATTTTTTATCATGCGCAACACCCTTACACTAAGCAACTTCTTCTAGCTGCTCATTTAGGAGATAAAGACGCGAAACTGACGACTTTTACCTATAATGAACAATTAACGGATCATCTCATTCAAAAAGAGATTTCAGAAACACACCGAATTTGGTTAATAGCAAAGGAGATAGCGAAATGACGGAGTTGCTACGTGTCGAGCAGGCGAATAAGATTTTTAGTACAAAAAACTGGCGTGGGCAAGTGAGTGAAGTTCATGCAGTCGATGATGTCTCTTTGACGATCCATCAAGGAGAAACGCTTGGTTTAGTTGGTGAGTCGGGGAGTGGGAAGACTACCTTAGGACGAAGTATTTTAAACTTAGAACAATTGACTTCGGGGCGTGTTTTTTTTGAAGGGCAGGAACTATCACAGTTGTCAAAAAGTGAACAAAAGACCTTCTATCAAAAAATGCAAATCATCTTTCAAGATCCGTATTCTGCATTGAATCCAAAAATGAGTGCATTAGAGCTTGTGATGGAACCTTTACTGACAGATTCAAAAGAAGAAGCGCAGAAAAAAGCGCAAGAAATACTTGAAACAGTTGGGATTAAAGGAGAAGCGATTCATAAACTACCACGGTCATTTAGTGGCGGTCAACGCCAAAGAATTGGTATTGCACGTGCGGTTGTTAATCGACCGGCTTTTATTTTATGTGATGAGCCGACCTCAGCGCTAGATGTCTCAATTCAAGGACAAATTATTCAATTGTTAAAAGTATTACAGCAAGAATTTCGCTTATCTTATTTGTTTATTTCACATGATTTATCTGTGATTCGTCATATATCTGATCGAATTGCTGTCATGTATCAAGGGAAACTTGTTGAATTGGCACCGACAAAAGAATTATTCGAAAATCCGCAGCATTTATACACAAAAAAATTATTGGCTGCAGCACCAATTGCGGATCCTAAATTAGCTCGTCAAGCGATGAAGCAAAAAGTGATTCAACAAAAAATCGAGTTATCACAGAAATTTGAATGGAAAGAAGTGGCTGATAATCATTTTGTTCGCATTGATCAATGATAATTTGCGGAAAAAATCCAGTATCTTTACGAAATTTCGTAAAGATACTGGATTTTTTATTGAACCATTTTTATTTGAACATAAATAATTTGAAGAATAATTACGGCAAGAGCACCAATTGCGAGCGGTTCGGCAAACGGCACACGAATCAGACCGGCTAATAGTAACAAAGCACCTAGTATGGCATAGGTAAAGCCGACCATTTTAGCTAGCTTCTCTTTATCGGCTACGCGTTTCTCGTTATAACCAGCTAAAATCCAGAGTGCTTTTTTGACTCCAATCAAATAACCAGAGAAAAGTAAATAACTTCCTAAAAGAATAATTTCTATTGTCATATCGATCCTCCTATAATTTTTTCATAATTGTTGGTATCAAGTAAAAAGGAATAATCAAAGTCGCGATTAAATATAAAATGATAAATGTTGGACTGATGTTAATCCTCAAAAGTGCAGACTGATTGATCAACAGAATCCCAAGTAAAAGAGAGTTAAGCAAATAAACGGTACGTAGTGACCATTTGCTAATGTTAGCTTCAACGCGTTCATCATACTCAACATTGTTATCAATACCTTTGTGTCGTTGATATTTAGCGTAAACGACTAGACAGATGAGTATGCCGACGATTAATTTTGAAGATAGTGAATCGCCAACTAAGCGAAGTGCAATAATAAGTGCAATGAGTGGCAAGTAGGTAATAATTGTTTTCATATAGATTCCTCCATCCAAAAAAGTTGATCAATTGATGTATTCAAAGCTTTGGCGATGAGCAAACACACTCTAATTGTTGGATTGTATTTGTTGTTTTCGATTAAGTGCATTGTTTGTCGAGTGACACCGACTTGTTTCGCCAAATCATTTTGTGTCATATTCCCTTGTGCGAGTCGTAGCTGTTTTACTTGGTTTCTTACTTGAATATCTTTCATGACATGAACCTCCATTGATGTAATGGTAACATATATGTTACTTAAAGGTAAAGTATATGTTACATAATATTGAAATAAAAAAACAAACGAATACATATTCGTTTGCCTATTGAATCGTTTGAGGTAAAAAGTGACGAGTCAGCGTTTCTTTATGACCGTAATTTCGAATTTTACCACAATAAATAATTTTAGGTTCTGTTAATTTCAAATAATCATGTGGGCGAATTAAGGTTTCTGGCTTATCAAATAAGGTGATACCAGATGTATTTAGGACTTCCGTAACAAATTGAGAACAAAAATATTTATTTTTCCGCTTAATATCTATACCTAAATCGCAATAAATTAATCCAATCAAACTATAGCGATAAATATCTTGTTTTGCTTTAAATGCCGAAATCTTTTTTCTTATTCTCTTCCATTGTTTTTCAGTTACGGGAATTTTTAGAACAATAATTCGAGTATTGCCGAATTTTTTATAAAACCCACTACTTTTACTTTCTTTGACGAAGCCCGAAGAAAAGACATGCCAATACGTTTTTCGACCAAATGAGTAGATTCGCTCTAAATCCTCGTCTAAAGAAATCGAACAATGGTTATAGCTGACGCCTAGTTTTTTTTGAATAATTCTACCTAGAACAGTGTCCGTACCCGATAGGACAACATAGACGTGCTTATTTAGTGTTTCTACCAACAATTTCTCCTCCCTGTTATTTTAATAATTGTCTTATGAGATAAGCCAATTGAGGGATAACAGTTTTTAAGACCATTGTTTTAATTATAGGTGACTGCGCGAAAAAAAGATATGACAAAATAAAAAATAAATTGCTATAATGAAGAATAGGAATCAATCAGGATGAGCACGGGGGAAAATTCAAGATACATTGGTGTTAGTTGTTACTCCAAGTATGAATAAATTTAACGTCTTGTTAGAGTTAATACTTTTTCACATTGCCACTGTTTGAGATGAAGAGTAAAAGAAAGAGGCGAACTAAATGAAGAAACACCGTATTTATACAATGACGGTTGCTAGTGTCTACCCGCTATATTTAACGAAAGTGGAGAAAAAAGGACGAACAAAAGAAGAAGTGGATCAAGTTTTTCGATGGTTAACGGGCTATACACAAGAGGCTATCGATCAGCATTTAGCCGCTGAGACTAATTTTGAAGACTTTTTTGCGCAAGCGCCGAAGTTGAATGCCAATCGTTCACTAATTAAAGGAATGATTTGTGGCGTTCGAATTGAAGAAATAGAGGAACCTTTAATGCGAGAAGTCCGTTATTTGGATAAATTAATTGATGAGCTTGCTAAAGGTAAAAAAATGGAAAAGATTCTACGGTCATCGATAGACTAATAGAGATAGATGAAAGAAGTGATAAGAATGCGCTGTGAATGGGCAAATGGAAGTGTATTAGAACAAGAATATCATGACCATGAATGGGGGAAAGAAACTCACGATGATCAACAGCTTTTTGAGATGTTGGTACTTGAGAATATGCAATCTGGTTTAAGTTGGTCAACGATTTTAAACAAAAGAGAAAATTTTCGTCAAGCTTTTGACAATTTCGAGATTCAAAAAGTGGCTCAATATAATGAGGATAAATTTGTAGAATTAATGAACAATGCTGGGATCGTTCGGCACTCGTTAAAAATTAAAGCAGCGATTCATAATGCGCAATTAATTTTAGCGATTCAGGAAGAATACGGTAGTTTCGATGCTTATTTTTGGGGGTTCACTCAACATAAGGTGAAAAATAATCCTTGGAAAACGATCGTTGAAGTACCTGCGACAACGGAATTATCAGATGAAATTAGTCGAAAAATGAAAAAAAGAGGTTTTAAATTTATTGGTAGTACAACCGTTTATGCCTTTATGCAAGCTATAGGAATGGTCAATGATCATCTGATTACTTGCGAGTTCAAAAAATAAGGAGAGACAAAAATGACGCAAGAGGAAATCCATTTAGAGAACTTAGTGGAAAGACTAAAGGAACGATTTTTAGAACATACTAATCGACATGAAAACATGTCTTGGGAAAAGGTTGAAGCGGCACTAAAAAAACATCCCGAATCCTTAGAAACACTATTAATGATGGAAAGAACTGGTGGCGAGCCAGATGTTGTCGCAATGGATGATCAAGGGTATCTTTTTTATGATTGTTCATGAGAATCACCAAAAGATCGGAGGAGTTATTGTTACGATGAAGCGGCACTTGTTGCTCGAAAAAAACATAAACCCGAAGATAGTGCAATGAATTGTGCAAAAAAAATGGGTATTGTGATGCTCTCAGAAGAAGAATATGATTATTTACAAACACTTGGTTCTTTTGATTTAAAGACTTCTAGTTGGCTAAGAACACCGAATGAAGTGCGAGAGTTAGGTGGCGCATTATTTGGTGATAAACGCTATAATCGAACGTTTACTTACCATAATGGTGCAGATTCATATTACGCAGCTCGGGGGTTCCGTGGGAAAACGACCGTACCTTATTCGTGAATTCTTCATAGAAAAGTCAAAAACCTTGCTTACACTAAATAAGTAATAAAAAGCTTGTTTTATTGCACTACAATCGTTGAAAGGATGTTTGAAGTTGGTAGTCTTGAAATTTTTATTGGTATTAGCTCTTGCATTTATGCTGGGAAAGGTGGTTACAAAATTTAAAATGCCTGCCATTTTAGGTTGGTTACTAGCAGGTATGGCTTTAGGACCACATGCGTTTGGTTTGATGGGGGAATCACTATTAGCGGCTAATTGGTATAAGATACTCTTGAGTTTACTTGAGTGTGGTGTCGGATTGATGATTGGTACTGAATTGGTTTTAAAAGACTTAAAAAAATCAGGTAAGCAAATCTTGCTTACAACATTGACTCAATCCCTAGGGGCGTTTGCAGTTGTGACACTCTCTTTTTCAATTATTTTTTATTTTACAAATATACCGATTTATTTAGCATTTATCTTTGGTAGTATTGCATTGGCAACAGCGCCTGCACCGGCTCTATCGATTGTTCGAGAATTTAAAACAAACGGGCCAGTCACTAAAACTCTGATACCAATGGCTGTTTTAGACGACGTGGTTGCTTTAATTGTTTTTTTCAGTATAAATGGACTGATTACTGCGACTAAAAGTGGGGATTCATCGAATTCTCTTTTTTCTACGTTAGCTATTATGATTGTTCTGCCAGTAATTATTGGTGCAATCGTTGGCTATATTTCTAGTTTTTTATTAAAGCAAGAAATGTCTAAGATTAAAACGCAAATGATTCTGGTCTTTTTTATTGTCATCGCAGGATCCGTTGGTATTTATATTAACCAAGAATTATTAAGTGAACCAATGATTAACTTTATGTTAATCGGTATGGCTTTTTCAGCCGTTTTTGCGAATCTTGTTTCCAAGGAACGACTATATCAAATTATGGAAGCATTTAATCCGATTTTGGGAATTTCATTATTAGTTGTCATTGTGAATTTGGGTGCACCCCTTGATTATCACCTAATCTTAGGTGCAGGTATCTTTACGCTCGTTTATATCGTTTCTCGGGCTTTTGGTAAATATAGTGGTGCGTTTATTGGGGCGAAAGCGACAGGAATGCCTCAAACAGTTCAAAAATATTTAGGTTTAACTCTATTACCCCATTCCGGTGTTTCTTTGGTATTTACGGGGATTGCGGTGAATTCATTAAACACTTTTGACGCTGAATCTGCCGTTGTTATTCAAGGAACAATTGCTGCGGCAGCGATATTAAATGAAATCATTGCCGTAATTATTGCTAAAAAAGCCTTTGAATGGTCTGGAGAAATGCCGAAATAACAAAAACAACTAATCAGTGAGTTGAAGATTACTCATTGATTAGTTTTTTTGTATAATGAAAGAAAACCTTCTACAAATACAAAGTTTATGTTATGCTTATAAACGGTTTTGATGTATGTTTATACATTTATGTTGAAAGGAATGAATAAAACGTGAAATTTAAAAAAGGCTTTTTCTTCTTAATGAGTTTACTTTTACTAGCAAGTCAATTAATGCCGCTAGCTCATGTAGAGGCGGCCGCAAAAGATCCGTCCTATGACCGAATCGTTGAAAGAGGTTCGTTGGTTGTTGGATTATCACCTGATTATGCCCCTTATGAATTTTATGCAGAAGTCGATGGGCAACAAAAAATTGTTGGTTTTGATATCTCAGTTGCAGAAAAAATTGCAGAAGACTTAGGTGTTGAACTTCGAATTGAGCCGATGGGATTTGATGCTTTATTGGGAGCATTACAAACTGGGAAAATTGATTTAATTATTTCAGGGATGTCACCGACACCGGAGCGATTAAAGGAAGTTAGTTTTTCAAAATCTTATATGACGATAGAGCAAAAATTGTTGATTCGAAAAGAAAATAAAGAGTCGTTAACATCCATCGCAGACTTTGATGGTTTGTCCGTCGCTGTTCAAAAACAATCCACACAAGAGGAACTAGCGCTTAGCGAAATGCCTAATGCTACAGCGGTGTCGTTACAAAAAATTCCAGATGTCATTTTAAACTTGAAAAATAAGAAAGTTGAAGGGGCGATTCTGGAAGGTCCTGTTGCTAAAGGATATGTTGATCGTCACGATGATATTATTTATTCAGACGCTTCTTTTGAAGATGCGAATAAAGACGTTGCGGTTGCTTTCTCCAAAAATGCACCGATTTTAGAAGAAAAAATCAATGCATCGATTACAGAAATTATTGAAAATAATTTATTAGAAGGTTACCAAGAGGAAGCCAATACTTATTTAATTGAAGATGAAACCGGGTTTTTAAAAAAATATTTACCTTTTTACATTAGTGGTGCGGGCTATACTATTTTCTTAGCCTTAATTGGTGTTTTGTTTGGAACACTTTTAGGTGGTTTACTGGCCTTTATGAAATTAGCCAAAAATAAATTGATCCGTGTACTAGCAACGATTTACATCGAATATGTTCGTGGTACACCATTGCTCGTCCAAATTTTTATTGTTTATTTCGGTACCGGAATTTTAGGCTTTGAAGTCTCACGTTTAGCAGCAGGTTGTATCGCGTTATCGATTAATAGTGGGGCATATGTGGCAGAAATTATTCGTGCCGGTGTGAATGGTGTGAATCGTGGACAATTAGAAGCCGCTCGTTCGTTAGGAATGAATCAAACGCAAGCAATGCGTCATATTATCTTACCACAAGCAATTAAAAATATTTTACCGGCATTAGGGAATGAATTTGTAACAGTCATTAAAGAATCATCGGTTGTTTCAGTCATTGGTGTTTCTGAGTTGATTTTCCAAGCAGGAAATGTGCAAGGAGCGAGTTTTAAACCATTCTTACCATATGTTGTCGTTTCTTTAATTTATTTTGCTTTAACCTTTAGTTTATCACGCCTATTAGGTGTCGCTGAAAGGAGAATGAACACAAGTGATCGAAATTAGTCAATTACATAAAGCATTCGGAAAAAACGAAGTATTAAAAGGTATCGATTTGACCATTCAAAAAGGTGAAGTAGTAGTTATCATTGGACCTTCAGGGAGTGGGAAGAGTACGTTCTTACGCTGTATGAATTTATTAGAACAACCAACCTCGGGTTCTATTGTCTTTGAGGGACAAGATATTTTAGCTAAAAATGCAAACATTGATCAATTACGTCAAAAAATGGGAATGGTTTTTCAAAGTTTTAATCTTTTTCCACATAAAACGGTTCTTGATAATTTAACGATTAGCCCTATTAAGGTTAAAAAAGAAGAAGAAGCAAAAGCGAAAGAAAAAGCGATCCGTTTATTAGAACAAGTTGGATTAAAAGAGAAAAGTGATAGTTATCCTGCAAGTCTTTCAGGTGGGCAGCAACAGCGTGTTGCAATTGCTCGTGCTTTAGCCATGGATCCGGATGTACTGTTATTTGATGAACCAACTTCTGCATTAGATCCAGAAATGGTAGGCGAAGTACTAGCCGTTATGAAGAATTTAGCTGATAAAGGTATGACGATGGTCGTTGTAACACACGAAATGGGATTTGCGCGTGAAGTGGCTAGCCGTGTGATTTTTATGGATGAAGGAATCATTCAAGAGGAGGGAACACCTAGTGAAATTTTTGGCGCTCCTCAAAATCCACGAACACAAAACTTCTTAAATAAAGTTTTATAGAAAAACTCTTTTCACTTAAGGCTGTGACGAATGTCATGGCCTTATTTTTTGATTGTTTTAGTGTTAGCAGGTAACCCAGAGTAGGTTTTGAGATTCAATTGAATGATTATCCACTAAAAATGAATGATAAATCGTTAAAATAGTAGATAGTTCGTTTTTCCTTTTGAAAAGTCAGAAAATTCCACTATTTCAATGGTTAAATGTGCTATACTAATAAAAACAAAAAGGAGTGGTTAGATGCGCGGAATTTTAACGGTTATTGGAAAAGATAAGGTTGGTATTATTGCTGGGGTTAGCCAGAAATTAGCAGAGTTAAACATTAATATTGTCGATGTAACGCAAACGATTATGCAAGAGTATTTCACAATGATGATGGTTCTTGAATTAAATCCACAATTAGATTTTGAGCACACACGAAAAGAATTATCAGATATTGGTGAAGCTTTAGGTGTGAAAATCAGTATTCAAAATGAAGAAATTTTTGAAGCGATGCACAAATTATAATTGGAGGTTTGAAGATGGAAGTTAATCATATTTTAGAAACGATTCGAATGGTCGAAGAAGAGCATTTGGATATTCGAACAATTACAATGGGAATTTCACTACTGGATTGTATGGATAGTAATATTGAAGCAATGTGTGAAAAAATTTACCAAAAGATTACAACAAAAGCGAAAGACTTGGTTTCTGTTGGTGAAGGAATTGAATTAGAATATGGGATTCCTATTATTAATAAACGCATCTCAGTCACGCCGATTGCCATCGTGGCTTCTGCGGCTCACGCTACACAAGAAGAGTGTATTCAAATTGCAAAAACGCTTGATCGTGCCGCTCAAACAGTCGGTGTGAATTTCATCGGAGGTTACAGCGCTCTAGTGGAAAAAGGTTATCAGGGAGCGGATGAAACGTTAATTCGTTCCATTCCTCAAGCATTAGCACAAACCGATTTTGTTTGCTCATCAGTGAATATTGGCTCAACGAAAACTGGAATCAATATGGATGCGGTGAAACTGATGGGTGAAATGGTCAAAGAAACAGCAGAAGCTTCTGATATGGGCTGTGCAAAATTAGTTGTTTTTGCCAATGCGGTCGATGATAATCCATTTATGGCAGGCGCATTCCATGGTGTCGGTGAAGCGGATTGTGTGATTAACGTTGGTGTCAGTGGTCCTGGTGTCGTGAAGCGTGCATTAGAAAAAGTTCGAGGGGAAAGCTTTGATGTGGTTGCTGAAACGGTTAAAACAACAGCATTTAAAATTACACGAATGGGACAACTTGTTGGTAAAGTCGCTTCAGAGCGCTTGAACGTTCCGTTTGGTATTGTTGACTTATCATTAGCGCCGACACCTGCTGTGGGGGATAGTGTTGCTTTTATTTTAGAAGAAATGGGCTTGGAATCTGTCGGAACGCACGGAACAACAGCGGCGTTAGCTTTATTGAACGATGCCGTTAAAAAAGGTGGCGTAATGGCCTGTAATCATGTAGGTGGTTTATCTGGAGCTTTTATCCCGGTATCAGAGGATGCAGGGATGATTCAAGCTGTTCAAAATGGATTCTTAAACTTAGAAAAATTAGAAGCAATGACGGCCATTTGTTCAGTTGGTTTAGATATGATTGCCATCCCTGGTGAAACAACGGCCGAAACGATTGCTGCAATGATTGCAGATGAAGCAGCAATTGGAGTCATTAACCACAAAACGACAGCGGTGCGAATTATTCCGGCGAAAGATAGTAAAGTTGGTGATATGATTGAATTTGGCGGATTGTTAGGAACAGCACCTGTGATGAAAGTTAATGCAGCGAAGTCTTTTGATTTTATTCAGCGCGGTGGACGTATTCCAGCGCCGATTCACTCCTTTAAAAATTAATTGATGAAATGAAGCAAGTTGAAAAAAATTCAACTTGCTTTTTTAGTATGTTCTAATGAAAAGGAGGGAATATGCGATGAAAATAGATAAAAAACAAAGATTGGTAATAGTCGGTGGGAGTGTAATAGTTTTGATCATCGTTCTTTTTTTGATGTTAAATGATTCATCGAAAGAAGAAGAACTTTGGGAGACAGTCGAATCTAGTAGTGAAAGCTTATTAGAAGTGAGTACTATTACTAGTACCAGTAATAACATAGCTGTAACAATTCTAGTTGATATTAAAGGGGAAATAAAAAAACCAGGGGTGTATGAAGTATCAAGTGATTCAAGACTAAATGAATTGATCTTGCTGGCAGGAGGGTTTACTGAAAAAGCCGAGGAACGGCAATTGAATTTAGCAGAAAAATTAAGCGATCAGCAGATGATTTATGTCCCCAGTCAAGATGAAGTAGAGTTTTCATTTGAAAAAGTACACAAAAATGAAGACAAACAATCTTCTTTGACGGAGGATTTGATCAATATCAATACGGCGGATTTAAGTCAGTTGCAACAATTAGCGGGGGTTGGACCATCAAAAGCACAAGCAATTATTTCATATCGTGAAGAAAATGGTCCGTTTGGAACGATTGAAGATTTATTACAAGTCTCTGGTTTTGGAGAAAAAACTTTCGAAAAGCTCAAACTAATGATAAAAATATGACTGAAAATAAAGATGTTCAAATAACATGTTTCTGAACACATGAAAAAGACTGTAGTCTTTTTCATGTGTTTTTTCATTTTTTCACGCGATAGCCAATCGTTGTCGGGAATTATTTTAATGTTACTTGTTATGTTATTTATGAAAGGTGTTTATTTGTATAGTGTCAACTAATCAGTGGTTTTAAGTTTAAAGTAATTAAAAATAAATGTTATTTTTTTTGGTATTCAAATGTTGGGTTTTGGGATAGTTCGGCGTGGATACTCTTTGGTTTTGGTTTTGTTTTTTTCAATTTTATGAAATGTAAAAAAAACAAGATAAGTCATAATACCCTAATCTGTGAACGGTATTATGAACAAATTAGTTGTTAATTAAAAATAACGATGCTATTATTAATCCGAAATGAGAGAACGAAAGAAAATTATCATTTTCAAAATGAATGATTGGAGGGTCATAGTGTGTTTCAATCGAAGTTTTCCAAGGGTTTGTGTTTCTGTGCATTGATTATTGGTCTTTTTTTCTTATTCAGCAAGCAGATACAAAATATAGTTGTAAAGTCGAATACACAAAAATTTGCAATTGCCAATTATACAAGAACTGATGTAAAAGAAAATAGCCAGAAATCAGATCAGGTAACTTTTGATTTTAATGCTGTTGAACCAATCAGTACTGAAGCCGTCTTAAAAGCGCAATTGGATAAAAATGAAAGAGATTATCCAGTAATTGCTGGGATTTTGATTCCAAGTGTCGATTTAAATCTCCCTGTTTTCATGGGATTAGCGAATGAACATTTGCTGTGGGGAGCAGGAACGTTATCTGAAACGCAAGAGATGGGAAGCGGCAATTATGCCTTAGCAAGCCACTTGTCCTATGATTCAGATGCGCTATTTTCCCCATTATCACGTACCTCACCAGGTGAAAAAATATATTTGAATGATTTAAATAACGTATACGAATACACTATTTACTTAAAAGAGTGGGTAAGTCCAGACGCTACACATGTTTTGGATGAAGTCCCAGGAGAAACAATTGTTACGCTGATTACTTGTGGTGATTACGATGCAACCAATCGTTTAATCATTCAAGGGTCACTAACTGCTGTCACGCCAATTGATGAAATAAGCAATGACTTGGCAGCAGCTTTTTACTAGTTTTAGACACGTTTTTTTACTGTGTCGCTTTAATTTCGGTATTCTAATCTAATATCTTGCATATCTTAGATTGAATAAAATATATTTAAATATTTTTAGAGGGGAATAAAAGGAGGTTTTGAAAAAAACCCTGCTGTTTTGTGTTGGTAACTCAAGGAGTTAAAAATATTATTGCGATGTGCAAGGAGGAAAAGTAGTTGAAGAATAAAGATTATAAGAAAATTATGGATTTAAAAAATAAAAAGAGTCGATCGAAAAGAAATCGTGTGATTGCAAATGCTGCCATTACGGGTTTAATGCTGACGGGGGCAGTTGTTACGCCTGCAACATTACTTTTAGCGCCACAAGCGGTGGAAGCATCGATTGTCAATGCGACATTATTTGAATCACTTTTAGCTAGCAATGATTCTGGTACGACGTTTGATAGTCCTTATGCCATAGGCGCAGCGAGTCCATTCTCGTTCACAGTCAAAGGAATTCAATTAGCTGATGCAGATGTATTAAACGGTAATCGCGTAGCAGCTGTTGGAATTCCAACAGAATTATCAGGATTGGTTACAACAGATGGAACAGCCAATTTGACTTTAAGTAGTGTATTGAATTTAGAAACAGTGGGTTCATTAAACGATCTTGTTACATCAATCCTTGCAATTATCGAGCCACTTGGAAATACAGTCGATAATACTTTGAATCAACCGTTAAAAGAAGTGATCAAGGGAATTCCAGGATTGTCCGGTCTGGTTGGATTACTATTAGGTGATACAGCTTTAAGTGATGTTTTATCAGTAAAAATCAATGGCAATGAAAATATTGTGGCTGAATTAACAACACAGCTGAATGCTGTTACAGATCAATTAACACATATTGCAGTGACGAATCAAACAATCAATGCTGAGATAGAACAAGGTGGTACATTACTGTTAGCTGATATCGATCAAGGAATTTTGACTACAGTGGTAGAACGTCTGAATAATGTCTTAAATGTTGTTCAAGGTTTAAGTTTTGATGTTGCAATTCTGCCAGGTGCAGAAGGCTTGTTAGGTCCTATTATTGGGGGCGTACTTGGAGATATTGTCGGACTTCTTTTAAATCCAGTAAATGAACTTATTTCTACGGTCTTAGATACCGCGCTTGATGGGTTGGTTTCGCCGTTAATTACAACAATTCAAGGATTACTAACGAATACAGGTCAACTTGGTAATCAAATTCTTGACGCGTCTGTCTTAGGTGAAGTGATTGTAACTTTCCCAGTCACTGCAACGACACCGACAAGAGCTAATTTAATTGCTTCTGGAAAATCGATTTCTGGTAATGTTTATACAGGTGGCTTTGAAGCCGTTCTTGCACAAAGAAATGCGATTTCAGTAGAGATTGGTAATTCGATAGAAGCGAATACAGAAGTCTTTTTCCAATTAGAAGATGCCGAGCAAACCGATGCACCTCTAGTTGATCCAGCAACTGAAGGCGATGAAACGATTAAAGGTTCCGCTGTGCCAGGAGCAACAGTTACAGTGAACATCAATGGTACAGACTATACAGTCGTAGCCGCTATTGATGGCAGTTGGGAAGTTACTGTTCCAGCATTAAATCCAGATGATACGATTTATGCATTTGCACAAGAGAATGGAAAAGATCCTAGTCAAAATGTGGATGTTACAGTTATTCCATTAGAAACATCAGCTGCACCAATTGTGGATGATGCAAACGAAGGAGATACGAAAATTTCAGGGACAGGTACACCTGGAGCTACGATCACTGTAACGATTAATGGTACGGATTACACTACGGTTGTAGCGCCTGATGGCACATGGGAAGTAACTGTTCCAGAATTAGCAGCAGATGACATTGCATCAGCGAAATCTGAAGAAGCAGGAAAAAAACCAAGTGAAACAGTAGATATTCCGATTATCCCAATTGATGAAGCAGACAGTGACTCCGATTCAGATAGTGATTCAGACTCAGACAGCGATTCTGATTCAGATAGTGACTCAGACTCAGACAGCGATTCCGATTCAGACAGTGACTCAGACTCAGATAGCGATTCCGATTCAGATAGTGATTCCGATTCAGATAGCGACTCAGACTCAGACAGCGACTCCGATTCAGATAGTGATTCTGATTCAGATAGTGACTCAGACTCAGACAGCGATTCCGATTCAGACAGCGATTCTGATTCAGATAGTGACTCAGACTCAGACAGCGATTCTGATTCAGACAGTGACTCAGACTCAGACAGCGACTCCGATTCAGATAGTGACTCAGACTCAGACAGCGATTCTGATTCAGATAGTGACTCAGACTCCGACAGCGATTCCGATTCAGATAGCGACTCAGACTCAGATAGCGATTCCGATTCAGACAGCGACTCCGATTCAGATAGCGACTCAGACTCAGATAGTGATTCCGATTCAGATAGCGACTCCGACAGCGACTCAGACTCAGACAGCGACTCCGATTCAGATAGTGATTCTGATTCAGATAGTGACTCAGACTCAGACAGCGATTCCGATTCAGATAGCGACTCAGACTCAGACAGCGATTCTGATTCAGATAGTGACTCAGACTCAGACAGCGATTCCGATTCAGACAGCGACTCCGATTCAGATAGCGACTCAGACTCAGATAGCGATTCCGATTCAGACAGCGACTCCGATTCAGATAGTGATTCCGACTCAGACAGCGATTCCGATAAAAATCAAGGAGATAAGGGAGAACAAGGAGACAAGGGAGACAAGGGAGACAAAGGTGATAAGGGAGAACCAGGGGAGCCAGGTAAACCGGGAGAATCAGGTAGACTACCTCAAACAGGTGGAAATAACGGAAGCAACAATAGTAAACCGGGTTCTGGAGTAAACAAACCTGGTGGTGGCCGTCTACCTCAAACAGGATCAGTAGCAAGTTCAGCACCTCTATTAGGAGGAATCTTAGCTGGATTATCTGGACTAGGTTTATGGGGTTCTAGAAAAAAGAAAAAGAAGTAAATGATTACAAATAAATAAGCAACATTTCAATGAGGGATAAATATTTATCCCTCGTTGTTTTAAAATTAGGAGGATGACACTTGGGGAAAGTAGCGTTTAATCAATTATTTAGTAATCTGGAAACATATGTAAATCCTGCGCTTAAAACAACGGTTTTGGTTTTAAGTTATGGACAAAATAAGGCGCGTTGCCAGGTAAAAGAATTCTATGGCAGAACGTTTGAAAAAAGTTGGGAACAATTATTCGCTTTTTACCGTTCTTTACCTAGTAATATTGCTTATTATCGTATCGACTTAATTACAGAAGAACAGACGTTAAGTTTTGAGGAATTATTAGAATCGATTGATGAAGTGAAACGAAATAATTATATTCCTTTTGGTATTCGTGTAGAAGGATTCAAGAAACGCCTTTTTTTAAAAGAAGAACTTGTCGCAAATGCGATTTTAATTCCGAGTAAAGAGCATATTGTTGGTAAAAATCGACCGCAATTACAATTTTCTGAGAAAAACTTCAAAAATTATATTAAACGAAAATACAATGTTGAAGAGTACACAATGAATTATTTATTAAAATCAACAATACATACATTTAAGACACAAGCATTCTTTATTGAAAATGATACAACTTATGAACTCTTAAGCGATGACATTGGCAATCAAGTCAGAGTCATTGAGGAAACGAACTTTCAAGAAAATTTGGACTTGGTCATTGAACGTGGAGCCAATTATTTATTGGACCAGTTAGATGAAACGGGCAAATTTATATACGGATACTTCCCATGTTATGACAGTCAAATTAATAACTATAATTCTATTCGTCACTTTTCATCACTTTATGCACTATTTGAAGCTGCTGAATTTTTAGCTGATAAAAAAATGATTCAAAGTGGATTAGAAGGATTGTTATGGGGTTTTGAGCATCTATCAGAAGTCAATCAAGGTGAATTCCTGATTAAAGATTTTGATAAAGGTGTGATCGAATATAAATTAGGTGCACAAGCAATGGCAATTCTAGCTGCAGCCAAGTATACACAAATTACAGGAGATACACAGTTTTTTGAGAATATGAAAACCCTCACACACACAATCGAAAAAATTTTTTTAACAAAAGAAAATGAAACGATTCATGTGTTTGATGAAAATTTGAAAATTAAAGAGCAATTCAGAATTATTTACTATGATGGCGAGGCGTTATTTTCTATGCTACGTGCATATGAGTTAATGAAAGATGAAGAAATATTTGCTATTTGTAAACGATTGATGAGTCACTTTGTTAAACATAATTACGAAAAATATAATGATCACTGGTTAAGTTATGCCGTGAATGAATTTTTGAAGCATGAGGAGCAAGACGAGTATTATAAATTTGGACTTAAAAATGCTTTGAATCGACTGAATTTTATTGAGAAACGTGACACTGCTTATCCAACCATGCTGGAACTTTTAACAGCTGCGGCTAAAATGATTTTAAAATTAGAAGTTTATGACAATCGTCAAAAAGTCATTTCTGATGCTGATTTTCAGGATGCTAAAAATCGAATTTTTGAGGTGATGGAACATCGAGCACACCATGAAATGGTTACAGGAGTCATGTTTCCAGAGTTTGCGATGTATTTTAAAGCGCCATATAAAATTGAATATGGTTTCTTTGCTCGACACGATCGTTTCCGAATGAGAATTGATGATGCGGAACACTTTTTGTCAGGATTTGTCAACTTTAGAATGCTTATGAATGGAAGTGAGTAGTATGAATTACGGTTATGTACGTGTTCTAGCTCTAGTTATCATTGTTTTTACAGTCTTTTTTGTTCGGCAGTATCGAAAATTACAACGAAAAACAACCACTGTTGAAAATCTTGGACAGTACGAAAAAGATGAGAATGGACGCTATCCTTGGGAAGTCAATACTGACGACTCACCGAAAAAAATACCGACTGATGCGAAACGCTTTGTCGAGAAAGATAAAATCCGACGGGGAAGGTGGTAAAATGCTTCTCAAAATTTTTTAAGTGATGCATGAGTCATTACTCGATGGTGAAGGATTGATCGTAGTGAAAAACAAAGGGAATAAAAATAAGTATTTTAATAAAATAGTGGCAATTCTTTTAACTTTTTCCATTTTTATAAACGGTGGAATCGGGGCAAGGGAAGCATATGCCTTGTCACTCGTTGACTTAGAGGTTTTTTCAAACATCTCGGTCGATAATACGAGTGGCACAACACCTGATAATCGTTGGAAACCAGACGAAGCTACTAAGTTCGTCGATTTTACGTTTGAATCGAAGGGATTAGCGGATGTAAAGCTCTTGCCAGACAAACCAACTCGCGGAATGCTAATTTATCCCGATGAATTTGTAACGGAAGAAGGAACCTTAATTTCACCAAGTGGGCCTGCGAGTGTCACAGTCAGCGGATTAGTCAATCTGAATGGTGTTTTAACTAGTGGATTACTTGGTGGTTTGCTAGGGCTTTTAGAAAAAATATTAGGCTTGCTATCATCAATTGATTTAATTAAAGCAGTACAATCTGTGATCCAAGATTTAGCATCGATAGAAAACTTTAATCAAACGTTTGATATTACTGTCGAAGGAAATAATCAGTATGCTACGGTCGATATTGATACCCAGCTAGTTGATCAACTATTGGGTTTAGTCACAAATTTATTGAATTCATTGAAACAACTGGAAAAGAGTTTAGGTATTTTAGGACTTCTATTAGGCGTACTATTAGGCAGCTTAAATAATGTGATTAAAGAATTGGGCGCATTATTGCAAAATCCTGAAGCAGCTAGAGCTCAATTGTTGAGCGCCACAGTTTTAGGTAGTACAAGCATCACGATGCCTATGACTGTGACGAGGCCAGCGAATTTAGTTTCAAACTTGGATGCCACATTCATCGGGACGATTACGCAAGCTAGTGAACTTACTTTAGTTGAGTTGGATCTGTTAAAAACATCGAACAGAAACACGTTAATTTATTTAGGGCCAGAAGAGATTCTACAATTAGACCTTCATTTACCGGATAGTTTGGATTTTGGTAGCCATCGAATTCAAGCGAGAATGCCCTATGCTTTACCAGCGACAGAAAAAGGGAACATCACTCTGACGGATACGAGACAAGGAAATCGGAATTTAAGCCTTGGTGTAACTCAGACTCAAGTTTGGCAACATGAAAATAGGAATCATTTTTTAGATACAGCGGAATTAAACATTGATTTTACGTCTCTAACGGGTGACGCTGGAGGAGGGATTGTTACATCGGCTGAAAATCAGCAAGTGACGTTATCTGCTTTTACTCTGAATCAAATGCATCCCATAATATCGGTAACGAATGCATCCGATTCTGTGTTTTTAGATTTATCATCGATTGCTTTCCAACTTGAACTACCAGCGAATAGCTTGCAATACAGTGGAAGCTATCAAACACATTTAACTTGGACGTTGTCAGATGGCACAACACCTTAGGAGGGGGATATGAATAGGAAGTTCATTATTTCTCTTTCGTTACTTTTTTGTCTCATGCTATTTCCTCTGACGGTGAATAGTCAGACGACAACAGGCCGAATCGAATTTTATCAAGAAGACGCCATCCTTAATAAATTTGATGAGTCTGAAAAAAATATAAAAAAACAAGTGGTTGAGCAAAATACAACTGAGCAATCGGATCGACGTTTGGGACAATTTGGTGAGAAAGTAGAAAATAGTTTAGTTATTATTGGTATGGTTTTAATTGGTATCGCACTTTATTATTTTGATAAAAATAGGAGGATATTAAAATGAAAAAAATGAAATTAGTATTGGGGATTCTAGTAGCAACATTTGGGGTGGCAAGTCCATTAACGGTTTTAGCAGCAGATACGACCGATGGGACGAATGGCGAAGTTGCCTTTACTCCTGGAGATTTCACATTAAATCCCGACGATGGTGACGCAAGTTATCGATTACCAACTGACTTGAACTTTGGTTCGCATAAAATTGGACAAAGAAGCAGTGAAATACTAATTGCTAGAAAAGATGGTGTTGTTGGGGGGGAGATTACCAAAGGCGGGATTATCGTTCGAGATGATCGAGGAAATGGTGAAAGCTGGTCATTGACGGTGACGCAAGACGATTGGTTTAAAATTGACGATTCTACTAAACTAGAAAATGCAGAACTTTCTTTTAATATTGGTGAGTTGATTCATCACACAACAACTGAAAAACCCAAAGTTAGTCCAGGTGTTAATAGTTCGTTAGTCTTCAAACCTGGAGAAGCGGTTTCGATCCTAGAAGCGAATGGCTCACAGGCAGCGGGTGAAACACTTTTAGCACTAGAATCATTTGAATTAGCGATTCCAGCAAATGCCGATAAAAAAGTCGGAACATACACAACGAGTCTAACATGGACGTTAAACGACGGAACAACACCTTAAAATAATTTAGAAAAGGATGGAAAGAAATGCGCAGTTATTTAGTAAAAGGACTCTATAGTCTACTCATGTTTGGAAGTCTTTTCTTTCCATCAAATATTGTTTTTTCAAATACACTGAATAGTTTTGATGTGAATATTCAACCGCCAGAAGAACAGGTTGAAAAACAATTAAGGTACTATGATTTACAATTAAAACCCAGTCAAACTATCACGTTACCAGTTGCTTTAACAAATAAGAATGAAACCGAGTTAACCCTAGAACTTTCATTTCATCAAGCAACGAACAACAGTAACGGCACCATTGTTTATACGAATAGTGAATTAGAAAGTGCTGCAGCAGCAGTGTATAATATTGAGGATTTTGTTAATATTTCTCGGAAAAAAGTTACGCTAAATGCCAAAGAAACAAAAAATATCTTGGTCGAAATTAAAATGCCAGATGAAAAATTCGAGGGTGTTCTAGCAGGTGGCGTTTACATCAAAGAAGTCGGATCAGATGCTTTTGATGGAAATATTCAAAATTTATTTGCTAGAGAATTAGCAATCTTATTACGATCCAATACACAACCGGTCGCACCAGAGTTAAAAATTGGCAAAGCCTATTCGCAGCACGTTAATGGTAGAAATGCCATCGGTTTGCACATTGAGAATCTTTCCCCAACTTATACCGAAACCGTAAAATTTTCTTATACGATTGAAAAGGATAGCGAGCCTACCACATTTCATGGAGAAAAAGAAATCCGCTTAGCACCCAATGCGTTGCTAGACTACACTATCTCTTTAGAAGGAACAACATTCGAACCAGGTGAATACAAGATTAAGACAACTCTAGTCCACGGTGAACAACGTTGGGAAGGAAGCCCGACCTTTACTATTGAAAACACAGAAGCTAAAAATTTGAACGCAGCGGATGTTTCTCTTGAACAACCAGATTTTCCGTGGCGATTAATAATTATTGCAATTGTTGTGTTATTATTAGTTGTTGTTGTGTTATCACTCATAAAGAAGAATAAACAGTTGCGACAGGCATTAGAAAGTAAGCAGTAGGATTTCATAATAAAATACAGTAGCCAGAATTAAAAATATAGATAAATAAGAGATGTTAACGATAGCGAGGACTCATTTTGGAAAATATAATAAAAAAATTACCGTCATATTTTGAGGGGTATTACGCTAATGATAATAAATTACCATTAGAGATTACTAATGTTGAATATTTTTTACCACATTTCAAAAATCTTAAAAATATGAATCAAACAATGTTTATTAGTATCTCTAAAGAACGTCGAGTATTTGTGAATAAAGGAAAAGATGTTTCATGGACAGATGGGAATGAACAAATTAAGGATATCGGTAATCGTTTAGGTTTAATTGTCACAGAAAAGGTAATTCCCCATCTATTGAATGAAACACCTCAATTTATTGTTGATAATACATGGGAGTTTATGTTGAGTTTTTCAGAAATGATTAGAAATCAATATAATAACGCAGTGGTTGCTATTACAGGATCTGTTGGTAAGTCTTCAACTAGATTAATGATTAGTCATTTACTGGAGGAGGAGTTAGTGTTAGAGAATAGAGGAAATCACAATGTTCGCTTTGCGATGCCATTATATTTATCAAAACTAGTCAATAAACCTGATATTTGTGCGTTGGAAGTATCGATAAATGCATTGAATAGTTATGACTCTGGAAATATGACCAAAATAATTAAGCCAAGTATTGCAATTGTAACATCTGTAGGAGAAGCTCATATGAGTTCCTTTAGAGATTTATCGTCTGTTGCTCGAATGAAGTCGAATATTTTTGAGGGACTTACAGATGGAGGAACTGCTATCATTAATAGGGATATGGACGAAGAAGCATTTACAATTGTAGAAAAAGCGGCAAGACTTAAGACAGAAAATATACTTACCTATTCGATAAATAATCAGTCAGCTGACGTTTATATTAAGAATGTTGTTCATAAAAAATATATCGATGAAGTAAAAATTCAATTTTTTGAAAAAGAATATACGTATCAACTCCAAACAGCTTCGTTAGGAATGGTTTCAAATAGTCTGGCATCATTGCTTTCTCTACATGTATTAGGAAAACCAATTGAGACATATTTGAATAGATTTGTTGACTATCGTTCGCTCCCTAAAATTATGGAGAAAACACAGTTAAAAACGCAATTAGAAACAGTTTTTTTATTAGTTGACGATAGTCATAATGCTGCTGTTCCTTCTATGATTAATGCAATTGACTATGGCGAATCGATTGCTGAGCAATTTTCAGGTAAAAAAATATTTGTTATTGGACAAATTATGGATTTAGGGAGAATAACAGCAGACACTCATCAAAAAATGATTGAAAAGTTACTTGATAGTGATTATGATTATATCTTTGGTTACGGTGGACATTTAAAACAAATATTTATTGATAATCAAGAAAATACTCGATTATCATGGTTTGAGAATGTAGAAGAGTTGAGAGATATTATCTTAAAGACAGTTACTAATGATAGTTTAGTTATTTTAAAAGGTTCAGTAACAGGCGGAAACTTTAGTTCATTAGGAATGAAGATTAAAAAAAGTACATTTCTAGTATAGTGACAAGGAAAATTCAAAAAAATAAATATAAACCTAAAAAACTTGCTATGAATTTCTAGCAAGTTTTTTTATCTAGAATTAAAAATAATAATACATTAAGAACCCATATCTCTTCGTTTAAAACAATTTAATATGGTAGGATAGACTTACATAATATTTTTTGGGAGGCGATGTTTTGAGTGAAGAAAATTTGGCTAGTATTACAAGACTAATCGATGAAGTTGAAAAAGTTATTTTAGGAAAGCGACAGGTGATTCAATTAACAGTAACTGCGTTATTGGCTGGAGGACACGTCTTGTTTGAAGATGTCCCGGGGGTTGGGAAGACAATGCTAGTAAAAGCCCTATCTGAAGCAATACATGGTCGGTTTTCACGTATCCAATTTACCCCGGATTTACTTCCTAGTGATATTTTAGGCGTGTCGATTTTAAATAGACAAACGAATGCTTTTGAGTTTCGGAAGGGCCCTGTTTTTACTGATTTTTTATTAGCCGATGAGATTAACCGAACAACACCGCGCACGCAAGCGGCGTTATTAGAAGCGATGTCGGAAAATTCTGTGACAGTAGACGGGCAAACATTTCACTTGGCGGAGCATTTTTTTGTCCTCGCTACTCAAAATCCAATTGAATACGAAGGAACGTATCCTTTGCCAGAGGCGCAACTCGATCGGTTTTTATTTAAATTGGCAATTGGGTACCCTTCAGAAGAAGATGAATTGCGTTTAATGACTGGAAAGCGAAGTACGCCCAATATTGTTTCACAAGTGATGAATGAAAATGAAATAATTCGTTTGAAAGAACAAGTTGATAGAGTTTACATCGATGATATTGTCGCGAAGTATGCTTTAGCGCTTGTTCAAAAAAGTCGAACACATCCAGAGGTAGAACTAGGTATTAGTCCTCGAGGTAGTATGGCGCTTATTCGTGGTGCGAAAGCCTTTGCTATGACGGAAGGACGAATGTTTGTCACGCCAAAAGATTTTCAAATACTCTTACCTGCTGTGTTCTCGCATCGCCTACAATTAAAGTACGGAAGAGTTGTTAATAAAAGAGGTGATGAGATCTTGAATGAAATCTTAGAAAGTGTTCCTGTCCCGGTTAGGAGGTAAATAGTGAAATATTTCAAAATTATAGGAAGAGTCGTGTTTATTATTCTTGTTTATCTTTTTGTTTTTCTCTATGCGATTATATTTACGAATGATACGGGATGGGTGCTTTTTATCTTTTTTTCGTTATTATTTTTATTCGAGTGTTTGTCGCTAATCAGTCCGTTAAGGATGCTCAAAGTAAAAAATACAGAGCGGATACATTTAACCGTTAATGAAAAAAAATCGATTAATTTAGTCATTGGACGTGCAATGAAACTACCTCTTTATTTCGATACATTGCGTGTAACATTTCCAGAAATTCAACAGTATCGCGCACTAACAAATTATTTTGGGCAAGAAAAAATGCTTCAAATTGATTGGGAGCCTTCTCAAAGAGGTGTAATAGAAAATCAAAGTCTTTTTCTTCAAACGAGTGATTTTTTTCGTTTATTTATCAAGCAGCGCGAAATGATTCTTCCTGTTGAGTGGATTGTCTTGCCTGAAAAACATCCACTTATTAATGAAGCAATTGCTGTAATTGAGAAAGTAACAAACAAAAAAGCGTATGGAGAAACCTCTTATACCTTGAAAAACTATCGAGAGTATCGCGAAGGTGAATCAACAAAGCTAATTGATTGGAAAACTTCGAGTCGTATGGAAACCCTGATGACACGTGAATATGAAAGAGATGAGCCGATCCAATGGCTTTTTGTTTTTTATGGTATTGAGAGCACCCATTTCGAGGCATTGTTGAGCCTGTTTTATACGTTATTTAGAACGTATAAAACATCTGCAAGATTCATGTTAATTGGGGCGAACGGAGCTAATAGCCAGTTAGACTCACTGGTTGATTTTTCGAAAGTACAACCCGTTGGGAGTATTCCTGAGATTCCGTATCGACAGACTGAAAGCGTCTGTGTCTTCGTACCCGAATTATCGGAAACGTTAACCAGAGTTTTTCAAGAAAAACGATTTCACTTGATTTCATATGAAATACTCGTCGTTAAAGGTGGTGCAACTAATGTTGACTAGGATTCAAAAGAAATTTGTTCTAAGCTTTACTTCTTACTGGGCTTTTTCAATAACGTTTTATCAGTTTTTACTGATTTATAAATTTGAGCATAAAAGTATTGGTTTTGTTAATGTGGCACTTCTTAGTTTGACGGCGTTATTAATCCCGTCTAAGCTACTACGCTATCCTACTTACATTGTTAGTTTCCTGGGCGGTTTATATGTATTAATCCCCATGTCTCAGGTTACTTTTTCTTCGTGGTTGGAAACATTTTATACAAAGCTTATCGAAGCATCGCAAATATTCGTGAGTGGGAGGGCTAATTTTTTACCTCATGAATTAGCTGTTGTTTTACTATTGTTTACAACACTCGTTTTAATTGAACTTGTTGTCGAGTATCAGCAAGTTTGGCTAAGCACAGTATTTCTCGTAGGTTATTTACTTATTTTAGCTATTTACAATCGTCAAGATTTTTATTTCCCGTTGGTTTTAGTCCTATCTATTAGTCTATTTCAACAATATTATCTAAAAAATCAAAAAATGCCACAAGAAAAATCGAATCATGTAGTCTATATTCTACTATTGCTTGTCCTCTCGTTGGGTGCGCTTAATCTTCCGAAAGAAAAGATCGAGCGACCGCTTTTATCTGTGAGTGGTTCTTTTCGCAATTGGTTGAATGATAAAGGAGTATATCATTTTATTGAAAAACAAGGTTTACCACAAGCGTCAAGAACAGGATTTAGCGAGAACGACGAACAGTTGGGCGGTCCGATTTTTGATGATAATCAACTTGTTTTTGAAGCGTTGCAAAAAAATGCCCATTATTGGCGTGTGGAGAGTAAAAGTATCTATACAGGAGAGGGGTGGCAAAAAAGTCCATCCGAAAACAGTCAACCTGAAAGAACGATGAACGAGCTCACTCTTACCACTTTGGACTACCAGCAACGTTTGGATCCACCTGAAGAAATTCAGCTGACATTTTCGGGAGATGAACGATACATTCCATTGCCTTATGGTCGAGTGACATTAGCGCTTCAAACAGATACACCTATTGAGTTGGCCCATTCGATCCGTTCTGGTCGTGTCAATACAGAGGACTCCTTAAAAGATATTTCAGTTCAAATGGATTGGCAAAATTTAGACTATACGGTAGATGATTTAGCTTTGGTACCGTTACAACTACCGAGAGGTTCAGTTGATTATTTACAACTTCCAGAATCTTTTCCTGCATCGATTCGTCAATTAGCAGAAGAGATTGTAGAAGGGAAATTGAGCTTAATTGGACAGGTACAAGCGATTGAGGATTATTTGAAAAGTAATGACTTATTTCGTTATTCTAAAATTGATGCGACTTATCCGGAAAAAGGGAAAGATTTCGTCTCACATTTTTTGTTTGAGTCACACGTCGGTTATTGCGATCACTTTTCAACCTCGATGACTGTGATGCTACGTTCGATTGGTATTCCTGCACGTTGGGTCAAAGGCTTCGCGTCAGGTACGCCAGTTTCTATTGAAGAGGAAGGAACACGTTATGCGGTTCGTAACAACGATGCACATTCTTGGGTAGAAGTTTATTTTGAAGGGTATGGTTGGTTACCCTTTGAACCAACACCCTCTTTTTTACAGCCATTACAAGAAGATGTCTCTGAAGACGTCACAGAACTACCCTTGATAACTGAAAGTACCGAGTCGGTTGCTACTGAAGAATCCAATGAGACCGTTGAACAGTCGAGTCAAGTAAGTGTATCAAAGGAAGATTCATCAGAAGTGAAAACTTCAGTAGATAAAAACAAAGAAATATCAATCCGTAAAGTTGTGAGTTATCTGGTAGCAGGTCTTTTGATTGCACTTATCGTAGTTTTCGTTTTGTATTTACGTAGATGGTTTGTTTATTTGACAATTCTTTTACTCCTAAAGTTAAAGAAACAACCATTTGAATGGGCATATCGTTTTCTTTTAAATCGATTAGGGAGACGAAGTAAGAGGGTTGAAAATCAATCATTAGCTGACTATGCGATTTTGATTGAACAATTAATACCGAATTTAAATCAAAAATTTATCGAGTTAACAAAAGAATATGAGCGTTATTTGTATGATCGGAAAACGAGACTATCAAAGGAACAAATAAAATTAATTAAAGCGGTTGCCAAAGCATTGAGTAACGGGAAAAATGAAATTGAAATCTAGCGGCTTATCATCTGCCTAGCAGAGAATAGGCTGCTTTTTTAGTTAATTAATCCAAAATAACGGACATTTTTTTGTTGAAATCACTGAATAAATGGAATTTCAAGCTGTTATAATAGTAAGAAAGAGAAAAAAGGGGAGGGAATCGAATGAAATTATTGATAAAAAATGCTCGATTAGAAATTGGCTACGACTATCTGGGAGATAGCGTTGTGGGAACAAAAACAGCTATAAAAGACGTATTGATTGAGCGAGGTATCTTCGTTGAAATTACCGATCAATTGGAAGTAGCAGATATTGATACGATTGATGCTAAAGGTCAATTGTTATTACCATCGTTAAGAGAAATGCATGTTCATTTAGATAAGACGTTTTTTGGTGGGGATTGGTCGGCACCAACTATGCCCGTTAATGGAATCTTTACAAGAATTTCCGAAGAAAATGACATGCTTCCTGATTTGTTTGCAACTGCTGAAGAACGTACACGCTATATGATTGAACACTATATTGCTAATGGTCACACACATATTCGAACACATGTAAATGTGGATCCGACGATGAAAACGTCTCATGTTGAAAAAACCAAACGAATTTTGGATGAGTATCAAGATAAAATAACCTATGAAATCGTGGCATTCCCACAACATGGCTTGTTACGAAATGGCGAAGAGTTTTTATCTGTTTTTGAAGAATCATTGAAGATGGGAGTCACTCATATCGGTGGTGTTGATCCCGCGACGATTGACCATAACATTAATGGTGTACTGGAACAAACGTTTGATTGGGCCGAAAAATATGGCTTAGCAATCGATATTCATTTACATGATGGGGATACGTTAGGAGCGTTCGAGATTCATCGCATAATTGATCAAATCGAAGAGCGCAATTTTTTAGGAAAAGTCACAATTAGCCATGCTTTTGCTCTAGCTGGAATTTCGCGAGTAGAGTTAGCGGATCTAGTGAGCCGTATGGCAAAGAATAATGTAGACGTTGCAAGTTCAATTGCGATTGGTGCCTCTGCAGCAATTACTTTACCGATTCGCTATTTGTATGAAACAGGAGTGCCAGTTTCACTTGGTCATGATAGCTTAATTGATCATTGGTCGCCCTTTGGGACAGGCGATACGATTCAAAAATTAAATATGACCGCTAAACGATTTAATTGGATTGATGAGTGGCATTTGGGTCAGTCATTAAAATTTGCAACAGGTGGTATCACGCCATTAAATGAAGAAGGACAACAAGTTTGGCCGAAAATAAATGATGCTGCTAATTTAATATTAGTCGACGCTGTCAGTTCAGCCCATTTAATTGCTCGCCAATGTCCGATTTCAACTGTTCTTTCAAAAGGCGCAATTATTTATCAAGATAACTTTGAATTGAGAGGGGGCTACCGTGGATGAACTGGCTAAAAAATGTTCGGTTAGAAACGAGTGAAACAATTGATAAATATGGACGGATTCAGACAATGACTGAAATTTTCAATCTTGAAATCGATTCTAATGGCAGAATCGCAAAAATAATTCCAAGCAGAGACAGCCCTTCAGATCAAAATAGCTTTGATGCAAAAGGGAAACTGGCTTTACCGGCATTTAGTGATTTGCACAATCACTTAGATAAAACATATTTGAGTCTCCAGTGGAAGGCATCTCGTCCTGCCAAAAATCTAGAAGAAC
Source organism: Enterococcus alcedinis (assembly GCF_014635985.1). GTDB lineage: Bacteria > Bacillota > Bacilli > Lactobacillales > Enterococcaceae > Enterococcus_I > Enterococcus_I alcedinis. The sequence continues at coordinate 375,286 of NZ_BMDT01000001.1, forward strand.
GTTTAGCGATGGAAGCAGAAGAGTTGGTTGCTTTAGCTGAGACGATTGAGCAACGAGCCGACGCGATGATCCAAAAGCATTTAAGCAATGGAGTAAATCATATTCGTACGCATGTGAATATTGATCCTTTTATTGGCCTAGAAAACTTATATGGCATCAAACGGGCATTAGATAAGCACCAAGATTATTTGTCTTATGATATTGTTGCTTTTCCACAGCATGGATTATTAAAACATCCTGAAATGCCTGACTTGCTAAGAGCTGCATTACAGCAAGGAGCAACAATGTTAGGCGCTTTAGATCCAGGTGGGATTGATAAAGACATTGAAAATTCTTTGCAAATGACAATGGATTTGGCTAAAGAATTTAATGTGTCGGTCGATATGCATTTACATGATCGAGGACAATTAGGTTATTACACCATGAGACATTGGTTGAAAATAGTGGATGAGCAAGATTTTAAAGGAAAAACGAGTTTTAGTCATGCCTTCGGATTAGCAGGCATTAGCACTGGGAAACAGCAGTTATTCGCCAAGCAATTAAAAGCACATGATGTGTCTATCTTGACAACGATTCCAATTAGTATAAATAGTCAATTGATTCCAATCGATTGTTTAACTGAATCCGGTGTTTTTGTTGGAATCGGTTGTGATGGATTCTATGATTCTTGGAGTCCGTATGTATCAGGGGATGTCTTAGAAAAAGTCCGTGAATTTTGTGAATATACCGGTAAAAAAACAGAACGGGAATTACGAGAAAGCTTGAAATATGTGACAAAAGGAATCACGCCGTTAACTTCAGAGGGAGTCTATCAGTGGCCAAAAGTTGGTGATGAGGCAAGTTTTGTTTTATTGGACGCTTCTTGCAGCGCAGAGGCCGTTGCTAGGGTCAGTCAAACACAATCTCGGACTTTAATTAATCGTGGCAATATCTACTTAAATAACTAATATGCTATGACCTTCAAAAAATACAATTTTTGGAGGTTTATTTTATTTGGTTAATTAAAATAAACATGCTGACTATTGCGAAGATACTAATAAGACCTTGTGGAGTGTTCATTGACATTTAAATCGCAGATGTTGGAGTAATGACTGCTGTGTTAAAAGCAGTTGGAATTTTTCTGTTTTTCTGCTAGGATGACACTAACGAATCAAATAACCTAAAGGAGCACTAAATGACAGACATTAATCAAGAATCTATACCTATTGATAAAAGAATTCCTTGGGACCAATATTTTATGGCTCAAGCTGTTTTGTTGTCTTTAAGAAGCACGTGTACACGTCTAGAAGTCGGTGCGACGCTAGTTAAAGACAAAAGAATCATCGCAGGCGGCTATAACGGGTCAGTAAGTGGTGACCATCATTGTATCGATGAAGGTTGTTATATAGTTGATGGGCACTGTGTTCGTACAATTCACGCTGAAATCAATGCCTTATTACAATGTTCTCGCCTAGGTGTTTCAACAGATAACGCCGAGATTTATGTAACCCATTTTCCTTGCTTACAATGTACAAAGTCCATTCTGCAAGCAGGGATTAAAAAAATTCATTATTTAAATGATTACCGCAATAATGAATATGCAAAAGAATTAATTAAACAAGTTGGTGTAGAAATTCATCAAGTTGCGTTGGATCCAAAATACTTCGAGAAACTTTCTTTTGGCCGTTTAGTAAATAATCATGAATAATCATTGGAAAAATCAACTGATCTTTCCAATGATTATCGCTATCAGCCTGCTATATGCGCTCATATTAAAACAAGTCTTATTTCTGCTGATAACGAGCTATTTTGTTATAACAATCTGCTACAAAAAACAAGTAATCCTAGGGTTACTGAGTTTTTTTGTAGCTTTTTTATTTATCTTTAATGTTTCCATGCGATCTAATCAACAGCCGACAGTTAATCAAGAGATGACCATTGCTATCACGATTTTTCCTGATACGATTAAAATCAATGATTCCTTTGTAACATTCGAAGGGAAAACGAAACAAGGGAATGTTTATGTTCAATATCTTACTCAGACAGATCAGGAAGCAGCTCTCTGGCGAATTCGAAAAAATTGGGATAAAGAAATTCAAGTACATGGAAGTTACAAAGATAGTCAAAGTGAACGAAATCAGCATGGTTTTAATCGCAAATGGTATGAATTTTCAAATCATAAAATCGGAACTTTTCAAATTGAAAAGATTTTGGCAAAAAGAAAAATAAAGCATTGGTTTTCGGGACGGAAAATTCGTGCACAAGTTATCGATTGGGTAGAGTCATCTTTTTCTGGAAAAGTTGCGACTTATATTAAAGCATTGTTGCTAGGTTATCGGGATCAAGAGTTCCAAGAAATAAGAGAGGCCTATACGAGTAGCGGAATTCTACATCTTTTTAGTATTTCAGGTATGCATATTTCAATTTTTTTTGGCTGGTGTTTTTATTTGTTTCGTAGAAGTTTATTAACTTTTGAGGAGTTTGCGATACCATTTATCATATTGATGTTTTTTGCTGTTATTTTATTTGGACAAGGCATAAGTATTTGGCGGGGAATGTTGATGTATCTTATTCAATTCCTATTTAAAGAAAAACAAATTTATTGGTCGGCACTCGATCGTTTCTCCCTGATGTTGTTCATTTTATTATTAATAGAGCCCAAGTCACTGATTCAAACGTCCGGTGTGCTATCAATATTGTTATCTCTAATTATTTTATTGAGCGCTGAATATCAAAAAAACACTTTTTATTATAGTATCGAAATCAGTTTGTTGGCCAGTCCGATTTTAATGTTTTACTTTTATGAAATACCTTTATTAGGAGGAGTCTTAACGGCTGTTATCGCGCCGTTTTTTAGTTTACTTTTATTACCAAGTCTAGTCATACTCTGTCTTTTAGCGGCAGTTCACCTTCCGATTAATTGGATTGTGTCATTTTATAATCAAGGGTTAGTATTTTTTGAAGATTTCCTACAATTTTCTGACCAATTTGTGATGATTACTGGAAAAATTCAGCTATTGAGTCTATTTTTCTTGCTACTTGTAGGTGTGGCGACTTATCAATCAAAGAAATGGAAATATCGCTATTTTATCTTGCTTTTCATATATATCCTCATTCCTCGTTTTCCGCTCTATTCTTCTGTGACATTTGTTGACGTGGGGCAAGGAGATAGTATTGTCTTGCAAAGTTTTGGGAACCGGGAAGTATACGTCATTGATACGGGCGGAAAAATGAATTTTTTTGAAAATGAAGAGCAGACGGGACCCTCTAATGCGAGCTATACTTTGATTCCTTTTCTTAAAGGTGAAGGGGTCCGAACGATTGATGGTCTTTTTTTAACCCATGGAGATTTTGATCATGCGGGTGACCTAGAGGATATTTTACGAGAATTTCAAGTGAAGGTATTGTATTTGTCTGTCGGAGCATTACAACATAAGAATATGGTAAACCTAGATAAGCGTTTATTAGAGAAGACGAAGGTGAGGGAATTAGAACAAGGGGAGAAAGTTGGAAGAGTTATTAAATTTGATGTGTTAGCTCCTACTAAAAAAGGAGCTGGGAATAACGAAGATTCGTTAGTACTTCAGACAAGTATTAATGATCTGCGATTTTTGTTTATGGGAGATTTAGAAAAAGAAGGCGAAGTTCAACTTTTACGGAACTATCCTACAATTCAAACAGATGTCGTCAAATTGGGACATCACGGCAGTCGGACATCGAGTACTGCTCCATTTATCGAAGCGATTAATGCAAAACATAGTATTATTTCCTGTGGTCTAAATAACCATTTTAACCATCCGCATCCAGAAGTTTTAGAGACGCTTGAAAATCATCGAGTACGAGTTTTCCGAACAGATCAGGAGGGGATGATTCGTTATATTTGGGATGGATCAAATAAATTACCTAAAATAAAAAGAGCGCTAGTCAATCGTGGTCCTTCATGATAGGATAAATAGGGAAACGATAGGAAAGGAGCTCGAACACAGCGAATGAATATGCAAGCAGTATTACAACAGATAAAGCAAAAACCATTAAAAAATATTTATTTTGTTTTAGGAACAGAGAGTTTTCTACAGGAACAAGTACGAGCGGCCTTCTTAACACGTTTAAACGTTGAAGAAAATGATTTGAATTTTAGCCAATTTGATTTGAAAGAGACGCCCGTCAGTCAACTTTTGTTAGAAGTTGAATCGAGCCCTTTTTTTGGTGACAACCGTTTAGTATTTGCTGAAAGTCCTTTCTTTTTAACGACTGAAAAACCAAAAAATGCACCTGAAAATGATTTGGATGCTCTGATTGAATATTTGGAGAACCCGCTAGACACAACAATTTTAGTTTTTTGGATTGCAGCAGACAAGATGGACGAGCGTAAAAAAATTACGAAACGCTTAAAAAAACATGGTCAATTAATCGATGTACAACCACTGAAGGAGGCCGAAGTACGTAAATACTTACAACAAACGATTGCGAATGACCAGCTAACCTTTACAAGAGAAGCTTTTGATTTATTCTTCTTTTTGACCGATGCTTCTTTATCCAAAGCCATGCAAGAACTGCAAAAAATCCGCTTATTTGCTAGTGAGGAACGTCAAATTACGAAAGAAGTAGTCCAAGCACTTGTACCAAAGTCGCTTGAACAAAATGTCTTTGACTTAACTTCAAGTGTCCTAGATGGACGTGCACAAGAAGCGTTACGACTTTATGATGATTTGCTCGTACAAGGAGAAGAAACGATAAAGATTAATGCAATCTTGATGAGTCAAATTCGCTTACTTCTACAAGTCCGTTTTTTACAAAATATAGGCCAACAACAAGGAACGATTGCCGAAGTTTTGAAAATTCATGCTTTTCGCGTAAAATTAGCGATGCAACAAGCAAGGAAATTTGAAATTAAAACGTTGGCTCAACTGTATGATGAATTAATTGAAAATGATTTTAAAATTAAAACGGGACAGATGGATAAAGAATTGATCTTTCAGTTATTCGTTTTAAAAACGAGTCAATTGATTCGCAAATAAAACAAAAAAGACAATCTGACGATTAAGTCAGATTGTCTTTTTTATTATTTAGCGATTTTTTTGCTTAGGCGAGATTTGTCGCGGTTTGCTTTGTTTTTGTGAACTAGGCCTTTAGTTTCAGCCATGTCAATTGCTCTAGCAGCTGCTTTGTATAACTCAGCTGCGTTATCAGCTCCAGCTTCAACTGCTTGGTCAAATTTCTTGATAGCAGTACGCATCGCGCTTAATTGAGATGAATTTAGTGCGTTTGCGTCTTCGCTTGTGCGAACGCGTTTGATTGCAGATTCGATGTTTGGCATTTATTTCACCTCCGATAATGAAAGTTCTTATACGAAAAACGTATAAATCAACACTAATTATTATACCTAATGAAAAGAAGCATTGCAATAGTTGTTGTAAAGAATTTTTACTTAACATGAAAAAAGTTTTGTCTAGAAAGCTTATAACAGCAACTTTCTAGCCTATCGAGTGTAAAAAAAGTGGGAGAGGTCTGTGCAAAGGTCTGTGCATTGATTTAAAACCCAACAAAATTAGCAAACTTCAAAGCCGTCTTTTCTTGCTCTTCAGGCATCACATGAGCGTAGATTCCGAGAGTGATTGTGATGTCTTTGTGACCCAATCTTTCGCATACTTCTTTCACTGGAATACCCGCTTGCAATAACAAGCTTGTATGTGTGTGTCTAAAGACATGTGGTGTTATACGTGGTAAATCATACTTCTTAATAATTCGATTCAACCAGTAAGTGACAACCTCACCTTTGAAAACTTGATTGTTTTCTTGTGTGAAGATGAATTGTTCTTTACTTGAAGTATTAAAGCCTCGTTGGAAATACTCGTTTCTTTGGACCATACGCCATTTTTTGAGTAACTTGAGAGTTACATCATCAATACTAATAACTCGCTTACTGGAGTCCGTTTTAGGCTCCTGAGTGACGGTATTTCCATCGAGGTCAACAGAAACCGTTTTGTTAATACTCATCTTCTTATTTTTAAAGTCGATGTCTTCCCATTGCAGTCCTAAAGCTTCGCCTTTTCGAACTCCAGTAAAGGCTAACACACGAAAGAAAACAAATCTCATTTGGTGGGCATCATCCTCAAGACAATTAAAAAAGTGTTCTAACTCCGATTTAGTATAAAACTTTAACTGAGTTTCTTTTTTGACTCTACGAGGTAAGATGGTTTTTCTCATTGGGTTATCGGGAATGATTTCCATAGAGACAGCATATCGTAAAATTTGATTCGCAAGGTGACGATGCTGGGCGTAAGAGTTAATACCTGATTTTCTCAAATCATTGACGAACTTTTGACAGGTGACTACGGACAACTTATCTAAGGACACGTCACCAAGATAAGGTTTGATATAATTCAGATACCAACGCCTATAAGAGTTGGCCGTAGAACCTTTAACGTCCAATCGAATCTGATCAAACCATATATGATATAATTCATCAAACGTAATAGGTTTCTTAATATCTTCAATGCCGTTTTCGTCAATTTCAGTGATAAGATTGGCATACGCAATTTCCGCTTGTTTCTTCGTTTTAAATCCTTGTCGTTTACGATAGACATTCTTACCAGTTCGTGGATGTTTGCCTACATAAGCATTAAACATGTAAGCAGTCGTGCCATCATTTTTCTTATATTTCTTAATATCTGCCATTGAATTTCTCCATTCTACCACCACCGCCAAGTGAACAGTAGAGAAGAGGAAAGTACTTTGCATCACTCCTTTCAATTTGGTAATATAGATATAACAAAACAGGCCTATGATTTCATAGACTTTTTTGCTATGCACATCCACTCAATCTTTGGTAGGGGCGAGGGATGTGTTTATTAATAATAATATCTTATTCTAGAAATTTACAGTAAAAGTTGATATAATTGAGCCAAAAGAAAGGGGAAGATACTAATGAACAGAATTCAAATTTTATTTGGTTACTTGTTTGTCACTAGTTTATTTTACTCTCTTTTTTGGTTTGTTGATTTTTTTGTAACCTTAAATTTAAAGCTTATTTTTGTTGTGCTTTTAATCATTGTAATATTAATTTTTAAAATAAAACAAGGCACTAGTCGTCAGAATCCATTCTCGTTTCATGTGTCTTTTCGAAATGCACACTAGGATCTTCCACCTGTAATTGTTTAATTGACTCGTGTTGATTTTCATCAAAAGTAGGTAGTTTGTATTCTCCATCTTGAATTTCAATTTTTTGAACTGTTTCATGGAACAGTTCTTTTTCTTTTTCATCATCTGATTGTTTTTGAGCATCATCTAGTTCAAGCTGTGTTTGCTTATTTTTCAACTGAAGTGCATGTAATTCGGCTTTTGCTATATCATTTTCAGTTTTTGCTTTTTCTAACTCAAGTTCAGCAAGTTGTTCAACATTTTTTAATTGGGCTTCAGATTTTTTAGCAATTAATTTTTGTTCAATTTTCTGAGCTATTCGTTTAGCACGTTCAGAAGGTAAAAAGAAAGGAATTAAACCTTTAAACTTAACATTTATTCCAATTGCGGAAGTATCTACATCGCCAAATAAAACGCCAATACCAACAAGAATAATAGGAAGGTTATCAGGATTAGTAACAAATTCAATCACACCAGGTGACTGTACATTTGTTTTAATGAAAATCTCTTTACTTTTATCCTCAGCAACTTCAAAAATAGCTCTTTGGAATTGGAACCACTGGTAGCTAGTTATTGGATCAGGTGTATTAACTAAAAGTTGATGATAAAATTTATCATTGTAAATATATGATGTTGCTACCAATTTATTAATATCTTCAGCGTGAGCAGTAATGTCATAGATTGTTTTTTGAGCATGAAGCCCCCATGACAAAGAATTAGGCAAAGTAATTTTTGGAATTTCACGTATCCAATGAACTTTTCTTTTGAAAGAAGAAGGGCATAGGAGAGTTACAGCTTCAGTAAGTCTATCGATATCTGAATCAAATTCTTCAGATACTATTATGCCGATTAAATATTGTTGCGATCTAATGCCAGGAACAATAACGAAATCTCCAATTTTCATGTTATAAACAAAGTTGAAATTACGAGTAGCTGTAATGCTGGCTTTAGTTTTATAGCGAGTGACGTTTTTGTCAAATTCATCTGGCTTTTCTTTATTTAATTCATTTAATACGTCTAAATAAAATTGTGAAGATACGTATGCAGTTTTGTAACTGCTAAGTATTAATTTACTTTTTTCCTCTTCATCTGTATCCTGATATTTAGCTTCGATATCATGCAAGAGGTCTATGTTGATACCATCATTTTCTACAGCTATAAAATTATTTCTATGGAAATCTTCATAATACTTTCCACCATCTGCACGGCATAGCCAATACTGGGTATTATCAGGTATTGATAAAGTGTTAAAAAATATTTCATCTAAATGGGTGGTAGTATTCATGGGAAAAACTCCTTATATTATTTAATTTATCTATCTAGTTTACAAACTTATTTTTACTTTAGTTTGGATAATTTTTCTTTAAATTTATTTAATTTAGGTATTCTATCAGCACGAGTAATAACAACATCGTTTTCAAAAACGTCGATTGCAATATTTAACACTCTTTTGGCATCATCAATCTTTTTTAATCTTTTATAAATAATAACTAATCTGTCATAAGGATGATTACCGATAAATCTTGCTGCGACGTTTTCTTCATACAACGCAATAGCTCCGTTGACATCTCCTTGTTTTTCTAAGTCTATTCCTTTTAAATTATTTTCCACCATTTTATCCATAACATTAAAACCCCCAATATATCAGTTTTATAATCTTACACATAGCGATCTATTACTTTTAAAAAGGTATTTCTTTTACTTTGGTTCTTTTACTTTATAAGGTTTAGTAACTACTTGTTTTGGTAAGTCCATCTTAAATTCAATTTTACTTCCTACGTTTTCTAAATCCGTATAGATTTGAAAGTGTGTATCATTTGTAACTTCGATCACTTCATCGTCAAGCATGATATTAGGGACTTCTTTTTCGTGAATTGAATCTTGAGGATACTTAATTTCACCTTTAATTAAAATCTGGTCATCTATTAATTCTTGGGTATATTTAATTTTAGGAAGGTAATGAACATATTTAGCGATTTCATATTCATTAACGAGTGCGCGCTTATACTTCAATTCTCTTTTTTCTTCGTTTCGTAGCAATTCAAAAAAATCAATTTCAAGTGGAGTAGGATCCTCCGTTTTAATAATCGCATCATAGGCGATGAGGTTGATATCGGTCGTAAAATAATAACTATCATTTTCATAAATTGTAAGTAAGATTGATTCTCCAGAAGCAATTCCTAGTTTATTTCTTCTTTCGTTGGGGATGTCATTGAAGAGGAATACTAATCCTGTTTTAGATGTAATTTTCTGTATCATTTTAATTTTTTACCTCCTGTAGTAGACCTAAGAATTCTTCTTCGGTTATCATTCTAATAGGATGTCCATCCTCAATCATTTCCATACACTTTGTTTCTTTAGAACTTCGAACACCATCAGTAAGATTTTTTGCAATCTGTTGACCTACTACTAAGTAATCAGTTGTTTTTGTAACTGACTTAGAAATAGTTCCACCAAATGATAAAATTTTATTTTCAAGAGTTTTACGAGTGAAATTTGCAAAAGCGCCTGTATATGAAAACTTTGTGTCTTCCCAAATTTGAGGATAGTCTTCAGAAATTCTTCTTCGTTTGTAATCCTTGTTCTTCAACGCATTATATATTTCGACAGTCGCTAAAGAGTCATTAAGTGCATTGTGTGCTGTAGTGTTGATCCCGTAATAGTCCATTAGAGTTTCTAATTTATGATTTTCTAAACCTAAAGGAGAGGCTTTTGCAAAACCAACAGTATCTACAGCTAGTAATTGTCTCAAATCCAATCCATTTCTAGCCAAGAATGGTAAGTCAAAAGATGTTATATTGTGTCCGATAAGAGATAGACCATCCAAAAATTCAATTAAACTATCTGCGACTTCATCAAATGAAGGGGCATCTTCAAGCATTTCTTTTGAGATTCCTGTTAGATAGGATATTTGAATAGGAAGCTCAGTATCACCGATATTGACATATGATTCAAAAGTATCAACGATTGTGTCATTTACGACCTTGACTGCTGCTATTTGGGTTACTTTATCATTTTTAGTTAATCCAGTAGTTTCAATATCTAGGCATACGTAATCAGTTGGGAGATCATCTTTGTAATAAAGACGATAGGGATGCCTTTTTAATCCCGAATACACGCTAACAATATGGTGAATAAATCGGTACTTTTCTTCTGATGATAAATTGCTTTGTTCCAATGTTTCTTGTACAAAATTGTCTCTTAAAATATTTCTAGTCATTTCTTCATAAGTTGCCAAACATATTACCCCATTTCTCTGATATAATATATTCAAGAAGTCTTAGAAATAGGGCTAAAGAGCTAAGCGATGCCGCAAACATTGCTTAGCTTATTTTTTATTTTATCCACTTCACCACATCAACGATACCATCTGGGCGGAAGAAGATAGTGTGATCATTGTATTCTAACTTCCCATCGTTAAAAGAAGTGTATACATTCGTTGCTTCATCTAATGTTTCAACAGTGATTCCTAGATACTCAGCGCATTCCCATCTGGTGGATAAGCGCTGGTTAAAGCACTCAATGTAATCAGCAGGGGAGACGACTAAAGTGGCACCTAAATCTCGTGCTTTTTGTTCCTGCTTACGTTTCTCATTTGTATCCTGGGCGGTAATATCACCAACACTCGTTAAATAGTGAGCAATTTCTTCTCCTAACGTGCCAACAAGTTGCTCTTTGGATTGGTTAGGGTTCAGATAGATGATATTGCCTTTACATAACCCTTTAAGTTTTTCAGGCATCCGGTCATTGAATTTGTATTTTAAATTAGGATAGTTGGCCATTAACGCTTCAGTTTTATTCATCATAGCAGTCACCACTAATCTTCATCACGTAAAGAATCAATAAATGCAGTGATCTCATCCATTTCATCTTCAGTTGTATTTTCATCAATGTGTGCAGCAAGCACTTCTAAATTTTTATCTTTATTATCTGTTACTTCTGATTTTTTAAACGGAACAATGTTGTTTTGATCTGACAATTGTTGCTCAGCAAATTCATATACAGCCTTTTGTCTATCAGGATGTAGTTGATTAAATACTCTAGAAATATCATTGTTTTCTTTATAAGTTGTATCAATGTCACTTTTTAGTATTCCAAAAAAGTCAGCTATTTTTTGAATTACTCCGTGGGAAGGATTAGATCTCAGATTCATATAATCACTCATTGTGGAGGGAGAGATACCGATAGACTCAGCAAGTTCTTTTTGGGTTATTTTATTTTCTTTTATATATCGTTTAATATTTGTCGCGATTATCTGATTTCTTGTAATATCATTCATTTTATTAACCTCCTATTATTTCGTATTATACGCAAAAAAATACAAAAGGTAAACATAAAACTACGAAATTTTCGAACTTTTATTTGACAATACGAAATTTTCGTATTATATTGGACTCAAGAAAGGCGGTGACGAGATGAAAACTTTAAAAGAATTGAGAATTGGCTCTAGTATGACACAGGAAGAATTGGCTAGTTTATTTGAAGTTTCTCCGAGGACTATTCAAAATATGGAAAAAGATTCTACAAATATAAAAGATAGCCTCTTATCGAAGTACATAAAAGCTTTTAACATAAGCTACGATGAAATTTTTTTAGGAAACGAATACGAAAATTTCGTATTTTCTAAAGACAAGAAGAAGAGTTTCATAATTTCGTTCACACAGAGAAAAGAGGAGGTGGGATAGGTGGAAAAATTAATAAAAGATATTTTTAAAGAGCAAAAGAAACAAACCTATCTCCTTCAATCTATCGAGAGTAGATTGAAGGAGATAGGGAAAAATTCTAGAAAAATAGAGATAAGCAAAACAGCGAGTTATTGAAATCGGATTTTTATAACTAGAGGTTAAGAAGTTTTGTCAAAAGTTCACTAACCCATACAAGAAGACCATGTGCATCTTCAGGTATGACCAATAAATCTAATACTAATCGAACAGCGAGCAGGAAGGCGATGATTTTTTGTACAGTAGATTGCGACAATTTAGCAGTACTATCAGTATTTTCTATTTCTGTCGATTCTTGGTTCACGGAATGATCGAGACGTTGTTTTTCCTCATAAATTTGGAGCACTATGCGTTTTATTTCAGCAATATCATCGTTTTCTTTGGATTGCTTTTGTGCATCAATAAGAAAATGAGAAAAAATATCATCATCAGTATTGCCCTGACTATCAAGTTTTTCTCTGGTGAGTTGCTCAACAGTCTCGGTGATTAGTTCAATCTTCTCATTTATATTTTGATTAAGAACAGTAATTCTAAAATCAAGACTATCTGGATAGAGGTACTTTAAGTTATTCAATCCAGAGAAGTAATGAGTATTCATTGAAACGTAGTTTGTAAGTAACACTTTCTGAATTTCAAGTATCGAGGGTTGGACGCGTAAATAATCAAGATAAGCATTTTTAGCACTATTGAAAGATGTAGCTTGGGTTAGCTGTATCGAGTTCATCATACTATGGCTTACATCACTAAAAATTCTGTTGTTTTGAATAACTATAGTATTGCTAATTGAGTTAACGAGATTTTGGATAGATTTGGTAGAGCTAGTTGCTCTTTGTACTGCATTAAATAAATCGCTATTAAAGTATGAGGACAAAATATTCACTACCTTTCTAATTTTATTAATGTAAAGGTGGAACGAATGTATAAGGAAGTGGTCATAGGTGAAAGTATTAAAAGAGATAAGAAAGAGTCACGATTTAAATCAGATGCAAATGTCTGAAAAAATAGCTGTTTCTTATTCTCATTATGTAAAGCTAGAAAATGGTTTTGTTAACCCTAGCTTCAATTTACTGAAAAGGATCTATAAGCAATTTAGGGAAGTGGATATGAACGACTTTTTCAAATAAAAAACCATCCGATCTGACACTCGGACGGCTTGCGAAATTTTTAAGAGTCCACAGATGTGTGTCAGCACATCTTCAACACTTCGCTGGTATCGTCGCCCAGCACTGCTGTTGAAAATAATTTTATCATCATTTATTTTGAGCCGACTGCATATGATTCAGTTTCCCAACTAGCCTCACATTCAGGTTCTGTCATTAACCTCTGACTGAGTATTGATACCCCTCGGCTGTAAAGATATCGCGATGACTCTGTTATTGAGACACAGCTGAGTTCAAAACTGCTTTCAAGAACATCAGCCCCTTTCGGTAAATTGAACTATACAACCAGTATAACAAAACATTCTTTCAAAAGGAATAACAGAAGGAGGTGAATCGTATGCAAACAGTACAAGTTGAAGTTAGTCATACACTTTCTCCAGAGCAATTAAATGCAATTAGCCAACAGGTTTATGCAACAACATTAGAAGCAATAGATAGAGCCAGACGAGACAGTGAAATTGATAGTGATTTAATTTTTAGTAAAGCTTCACTGGCTCGATATTTAGACAACTGTTCGGAAAGTTATGTTGAGGAATTACTAGCTAAAGGTTTACCGAAAGGGAAAATGTTATCGGCTCGAAAAACAGTATTTTCAAAACGTGCAGTAAAGGCTTGGTTACTGGAAAATAATTAAAAATCCACCACCGCCAATGGAAACTAAGCTTTTACGATTAGAAAGGAGAGTCAATATGACTTGGAATAAGTTAAAACGGTTGGGATGGGCGTTAATGATTTTCGTTGTTGGTGTTTCAGTTGGAGGCACTTTTCCTGTGTGGGTTAAATTAGTAGTTCCCTGTGCTGCAGTTGCTTGGTTGATTGCTTATGACGAACTAGCACCAGAACGGATGCAGCGAAAAGCGATACGTAATTACTACAAAAATCCTGAAAATTATCGGGATTATGGGGAGCAGGAAGGAGAATGAATAGAAATTGTCTAAAGCTGAGATGCAGAAACGGAGACAATCAAACAAAATTATTTTAAAACAAAAAAAGACTGATCGCCGGGAAGCAAATCAGTCCGATAACAAAACTATTAAATAAATTGTATCACGAAAAAGGGAATTATGAAATACACACAAAACTAAATAAGCAAAAAGGTCAGCGATTTCTCACTGACCTTTGCGTTTGGAACTAATTACCTCGACAAAGTAATTATACCAAACGTATAGAGTAAAAGCAAGATTAACGTTGATATATCAACGTATAGCGAGCTTGTTATAGAGTCCTAACTTGAGACACATGTTAGAAAATATAGCTGAAAACGTGAGGTAAATTATGATGTCGAGGAAATCATTTGTAAGAGAAAGAACAGTGTCGGCCGGTCCACTAAAAGCAGTCAGTATTTACACAAGAACTTTTGAGCAAGAAAGTAAATGTAAAGAGCCAAGAGGAAGGAAAAAAACAGTATCAAGAATTTCTCAAGAAAATTGGAATACGAATAAAAGCAGAAAAAATGCTGAGCTGTTATTACATGCTAATTTTGTCCAAGGCGATTATTATGCCACATTGACTTATAATCATGAGTTTTTGCCTAAAGATTTAGATCAGGCTGCAAAGGACCAGCGAAGTATGATTGGTAAATTAAAAAGATTATATAAAAATGCGGGAGCTGAACTAAAGTACATGTGGTTCACTTCTTACCAAATAGATAAAGATGGTCAATACATGAAAAGGATCCATCATCATTTAGTTATTAATAAATTGCCGAAGGATTCAGGCTTTACACGTGATGATGTCGAGAATTGTTGGTCAGTTGGCGGAGGGAAGAACGCTAAATCAAGAGGTATCGTTGAAACAAAAAGAATTCAAGGTGGTTCTAATGGCCTAAAAAAGATAGCAATTTATTTAACTGGACAAGAAAAATGGATAAACCGTCAATGGGCGAAAGGCAAGAAAAGATGGTCTAGTAGCCAAAATTTAAAAAAGCCAACAGAAACTACCAACGACTCTTGGTGGTCACAACGAAAGTTATCCAATGTAATTAAGGAAAATAATCAAGGCCAAGATATTTTTTCTTCTCGTTTTCCAGGTTATTACATTATCGGTGAACCTCAAATTAGAGAAATTGAGGAATCAGGTTGGCATATATATGTTGAAATGCTGAAGGTTGAACCTTAAAGAAATCAGGAGGGAAACACAATGGGTTATCAAAGAAGAGATATTAACAGAAAAAGTAATTACGATGGCAAGTTTTTAGAGCGATTGATTGAGCAAGGCTGCATTTATTACGAACATAAATGCTTGGCTTTAATCGAAAAGACGCCAGAGCCATTTATCGTTACAAAATTAGGACAAAGAGGAACGTTCAGCGGTCGTTTCACTGGTAGAGCGCAACCTGATTTCAAAGGGACATTAAAAGGTGGCCGTTCAATCGCATTTGAAGCAAAGTTTACCTCTAAAGACCGAATAAAACAGGATGTAGTGACTTTGTACCAATCTGAGCGATTAACTTACCACGAAGCGATGGGTGCAGTCGTTGGTGTCGTTTGTATGATTGGCCGAACGGTTGCATTTGTGCCTTGGTCAACGTGGAAGGAAATGCAATCAATTTATGGCCGTAGGTATATGACGGAAAAAGAGTTAAAAGAATTCCAAGTACCGACACCAGGATACGTTGATTTTTTAAGCGATTACCACAATAAGGAGAAATTGCGATGAAAGATTATGTTGGAGAATACAGAATCAAGCGAATCGAATTTGAAATGTTTTGCGATGTTAGAAAATGGACCATCGACTCTTTTCGGTCAAACGATAAAAATCCTTCGCAATATATCGGGCGATGCATTGACGACGAATGGAAGTTGAGAACCTTCGTAATCACTAAAAAAGGAAATTACATTGAATATTGTGGTCCAGGTAAAGGAACCGTTGGTAAAGATAAGGCGTGGGTGCCAATCGAATACGTGTTAAACAAATCAAAGGAAAGTTTTGATCCAGTGGAAAGGGAGACCGGGCGATGAATCAATTAAAAGAAAAAGCACTTGAAAAGATGTTGGCAGAAATGGCTGACAAACATAGTCGAATGGAAGATACGATTCACAATTGGTTATGTACTCAAGAAGATGATGAATTACTTCAAGGAATTTTAAAAGATGACCGTTCAATCAAAGAATGCAAAGAGTATTGTATTTCTGAAGCTTATAAATATGATGATGGCGAATCAACAGGAGTGCCAGATGAAGTCGTTTTTGGATGGATAAGGAATTACTTTGTCGTGGAAGAGCTGCCGAAGATGGAAAAGAAAATACCAGCAGTGGTAAAAGCACCTGAAATTAAAACAAAAGAGAAGAAACCGCAAAAAACAAAGAAACAACCGAATAAGCCTCAATTTACGCCAGAAGAAGGGGAGCAATTAGATTTGCTGGACTTTTTAAATGATTAAGACAGCGAACGATTATGCAAATAATAAACTGAAGGTTCCAAAAGCATTCTTTGAATGGGCTTATTGCCAAATGCCAACGTATGAATGGCGCAACAAAGAGAAGTCAATTATTGCATCCACTAGAAAACATTCTTACTGTACCACCAAGAAACTCGTTAAAAATTCGAGGCTAACATTCTTTGATAAGAGCAGATTGTTCGTAATCGTACTTTCAACAAGTAAAAGGATTGAGATTCAAACGTGGAATGTCGCTTCATTCTTTGAAAATGGCAAGCAAGTATATAAAGATCGTTTGATTAACTTAGAAGTTTTAGCTGAAGGAGCGCATATTAAGTTATCTCAATCAGATGATAATAATTTTAGATTCGGATTGAAGCCTACTGTGGGGCTATTCTCATATTATCAGCCAGAAGTCTATGAGAATCGCTGGCATGATAGGCTACACAGAGTATCTGAATTGAAATATATTGAACTGCCATTTTTATATGTGGAAGATATCCCACGAGTTTATAAGTACCGCAAACAAATTGAATATGCCCAAAAAATCAATGCGATGCATCTTGCTAATGATATTGCTAACAACAATAACGAGATTGACATGCGGATTGTAACAAAGAATTGGCTTAAAAAATTCAAACCTTTCTTCAAAAATACTCAATATGGTTATAAAGAATATTTGCTGAAGCAAGCGTTAGAGAAAGTCGGTAGTCGTTTTATACCAGGAATTGAAAAATATATGGCTTATAAAGATGTTTCCAAAATTCCAAGAAGCGTAAAGATTAATAAGCTGCAAAAATATTTGATCAAACAAAAAACAGATTTCAGCTATTACCGAGACTATCTGAAGTTGCTGAAGGACTTAAAAACAACTAAAGAAAATATTGTTTATTTTCCAACTGATATAGTCCAAGCACATGATAAAGCAGTCGATACACTCAATGCGACGAAACGAGAATTAGTTCAAGAAGGATTTGTTGCACGAGCGGAGGAGTTAAAAGCACTTGAAATGGTTATCGGTGATTATTCATTTATACTGCCAAAATGTGCTGATGACCTAGTAAAAGAAGGCCAAGCACTGCGTCATTGCGTAAGTAGTTCAGGATATATTGGCGAGCATGTTGCAGGCAAAACAACCATCATATTTGCACGCAAACGAGAAGAACCTGAGAAGTCCTTTTTTACAATCGAGTACAGAAAAAAAAGAATTCAACAAATACAAGGAAATAGAAACAGAGAACATGTACCCGATGATTTACAAAAAGTTGTTGATATTTGGTTAAGAACAGCAAATAAAATTGTCTGCTAAAAAAGATAACGGTAGTTAGGAGGGATTAGATGTATCAAGTTGTCAGGTCAGATAAAAGAGTAAATGGTGAAATAACAGCAAGGAATGAACGAACGATGGTTGTCAAAGCTGATGATGGTTATACTTACGTTTGCGAATTAGTTGGAAAGCCTGGTAAAAGAACTGATTTTTCAATTGAGGGAACAAAACGTAATTTCGATAATGCTGCAAAACGAAGAAGAGTAAAAGTTATTGAGCCAAATGGAACAACAAAAATTTATGATTCAGTTGGCGATGTCGCAAATACTTATCTTATTACCAGACAAACAGTAACTTTAGGTTGCAAAACTGGAAATGTTACAAGACATGGAAAAGCAAGAGGATTCAGATTCTCTTATGCCGATTAAAAAGGAGCGATAAGTGATGTATGCAGTGAAACGTGATATTTATCAAGGAAGCGATGGCGTGCAAGTTGATTCGTTATCGTCTGTAAAAGGATTTGTTGAGCTTAGCGAAGCAGAAAGAATCGCTGCGAACTGTGGAGGTCGTGTGATTCGTATCTTTCCAAAACCAAAGAGAGTTATAAAACCAGTTAAAAACAATCAGAAGTGGATGAGAGGAGAAAACAAATGATTAGACCAGAAGTAATTGAATTAAACAATCAGCGGTTATTGACAGCTGAGCAATTAGCGGAATTTTACGGTACAACTGCGATGCGTATTCAACAGAACTTTGGATATAACAAAGACAAGTTCCATTGAAGGAAAACATTACATTCGATTAGAAGGCGAAGAATTAGTTGAGTTCAAGAGGTACTTAGCAAATTCCGAAGTAGCTATCAACAAATATGCTAGACAATTGATCCTTTACACAAAACAAGGAGCCGGCCGTCATTCGAAAATGCTTGGAACAGACCAAGCTTGGGACATGTTCGATGCTTTAGAAGAAAACTATTTCAATCAAGCTCAACAACTAAAAATTCCAACGTCACCACGTGAACTAATTGAATTAGCTTTAGCAGGTAACGTTGAAACCAACCAAAGAGTAGACGATTTAGATGATCGTTTAACTGAGATTGAGGAAAATAAGTTAATCACTAACGAAGACAAAGGAACGATTGACAGAGCTGTTAGACGTAAAGTATCACAAATTTGTAATGAGTGGCGTTTAGACCAATCAGCAAAAAGTATGCTATTCGCTGATTTAGGTAGGAGCATTAAGCAATTGTTTAACGTACCGAATCGTGGGCGAATCAAAGACAAAGATTTTATGAGAGCTTTGGATTTTGTTCATCATTGGGAACCATCGTCAGTTACGAAAGCAAGAATACAACAAACCAGACTGGATTTAGTATAGCTGGGAAAAAGATATCGAATGAAGGAGCAGTGATTTTGATATGGAACGAAATATTATTGATGTCGTCAATGAGAATATGAATCGTTACATGGAACTAAATAACATTAAGCGAAAACATTTAGAAAAAGAACTCGGCAGCGCAACGATTCAAAATATGCTAACAAAGAAAACAACAAATGGCTGCAGTATTTTATCCTTACAAAAAATAGCAAAAGCTCTAGGAGTTAAAACAATTGATTTGATTGAGGATTGGAGCGAGATAGAGATTTAGAATGAAGTAAAAATAATCTAAAGTAGGTGATTTGTCATTTATGAATGGGTAAACTCAATTATTGGCATTGATGAAGAACTAATTGATTTAAGGCTGTCACTCAAATTAAATCAAAAAGAACTGTATCGTTGGTCCAATTATACAAGCGGTGAAGATGGTGACCTTGCTAAACACCAAAATTTTATAACAGCTTTGAGAAAGCAAGCAAGATTAAAGGATGTGATCAGAGATTTGAGCAATCGGATTGAACAGCTTGAGAAAGAACGTAAAGAAATTGTTGAGCTGATTGGGAAGTTTACTGGATTGAATCAGCAAATATTGAAATTGAAATATGTTGAAGGGTTGACGTTGGAATCAATAGCGGATGAGACGGGATATGCTTATCAGTACATAAAGAACAAACATGCTGAGTTGATGCGGATTATAAAATTTGATAGGGGATAAAAAATTATGCAATTTAAACTAATGGATTTTCAAAGAATTGAAAAGGACCTGGATAGCGTGGTAAAAAATGACATTCAAGGGACTTTAAATAATATGAAAAAAGAAAATATTGAATTGGATGGATGGGAGTTGATTGATATCCCTTATGAAAGAACATACCTATTTTTCAACAAAGGAAACAAGGAAGCTTTTGATGTAGAATTAGATGAAAGAAACACGTTAGTACCACATTATTATGGAGTGGTTGACAATAGTAGGGTTACAAAACATCCGACTTTTACTATTAAAGAGTCGATAAAAAAATATAAATTAAATTAATTTATGCATTCCTTTGATAAAACCTTAACAAGGCACTATAATAATAGGTAGACAAATACAGAGTTAAGCGCGGAACGCTTAGCTCTTCTGTTTTGTATTATGTTTGCCGACTATTATACTAGCAGATTTTTTGTCTTAATAATAGCAAAAGGTGGTTTTTTAATGAAATTTGATGAGGCTTTAGTGGTTATCGACGGTGTTGAAGAGTCTATTAAACGTGAGGATATCTTAAGAAGAGAAGACTTTTTGATAGTTATTGATAATTTATTCTGTCCAGAACAAGGGTGTGGTGCAAAGTTAGTTTATAACCGAAGAAGTACTGGATTGGTTTATTTAAGTAAGCATCGATCATATGAGCATGATGCCAATTGTCCTCGTTTGGAGGATGAGGAAACTGGAGTGAGGTCAATCACTGAATACGTTGAAGTGAACGGTGGTTTATCAAGTAAAGGAATAGATAGAAGAAAAAATGACTCTATTCAAGTTCTTTTTGATTATTTTAATCCTCCGGAAAAAAAAGAAAATAAACCACATAATAAAAAAAATAATACTAAGAAAAAGACGGATGCGGAGACATCAACTAAAACAGGCATCAAAGTTAATTATGATCCTAATAGTGAAGTTATAACCACAAGTGGAGATGGTAAAGAAACTTCGGTCAAAGAACCACCATTTTATCAAAGATTACCACATGAGATTTCAGTAAAAGACAACGGTAAAAATTTACGTACATCTGCGTTGATAGAAGAGATAAAGATAAGTACTAATAGTAGTAACCCAAATGCTGAAATTTCTGCAAGTTTTGGAGAGATAAAACTAACATTTGTAATGCCAGAGGTATTCTTTCAAGGAAATGAGAGAAGGTTGGACACTAATCAATTAATAAGTTTTTTAGAAATTTTAAAAAATTACATTCAACAAAAACCTGGAAATTTTTATCTTACTACATTGTGTCAATCTCGAAAAATTGATTTAGAAGATTTGGTTTTATATGTGCTAGAGCCAGATTTTATGTCTTTTCAAACAAAAAGCGGAATAAAATATTCTTCACTGACTGATATGGTTATAGCTATATCAACAGGTGTAATATAATCAGTACGTTACGTAAGGTACCTTGATGTTACCGACACCTTGATTTTTATGTGGTATTCTAATATTGTCGAAAGATTACGAAAAACCTTCTTTTCTCCTATCTTAATTGGTAGGGGTTTTGTATTATTATGGTAATATAATTCAAGGAGAGTGTTTGAATGTTAAATACAATAGTGTCTAGTTTTACATCAGAATTATCAAGAGTATTGCTAAATCTATATGGTATCCAAACTGATAGTAAAGAAAAAGAGTTTGATCAAGAAGAGATGGAAAAATTATCAAATATTATACTTGAAGCAAATGTAGGTCCGTTACTTAAAGAAATTGCGATTGCTGAAAGGATTAACAACTCAGAAGAGGTCGAAATCGAAGAGTACTATAGTGATGATAAAAATGGTCTAGTCGGTGTAGATATCAATCAAAATCAAATATCTACAGGATTAAAAGCATCCAAAAATAATATAACTAAAAGAGTATACAAATTTAAAGGAATAAATAAAGAAATAAAGCAATTGGTCGAACATTTGAATAATAAAGAAGAAGGGTAAGGCATCCATTGGGTGTCTTTTTCTTTATCCAATTTTACACATAAGAGGTGGAATATGTTAGATGTCTCAACTAAACAATCACGCGCAAAGTTTTATTCATCAAGTGAATGGAAGATACTAAGGCAGCAACGACTAGAGTTAGATCACTACGAATGTTTGTGGTGCAAGAATGAAGGTAAGTTAACTACACAATATGATTCTATTCTCGAAGTGGACCACATCAAAGAGCTAGAAGATTATCCAGAGCTTGCTTTAGATATTGATAACCTTCGTACACTATGCAAGGACTGTCACAACAAAAGGCATAAGCGGTTTAACTACAGGCCTAGCGAAAAGAAAAAGCGCTGGGACGACGAATGGTGGTGAGAGAATGAAGTTTGAATACATTGATAAGCATGTACATCTTGATGGCGTTAAGCTGAAAGGTGTTACTGACTTTACTTTAAATGTTAATACAAATGGAGAAATGGCCAACACAGTATCAATTGATATGTTCGTTGAAGTAG
This sequence comes from Enterococcus alcedinis, assembly GCF_014635985.1. Taxonomy (GTDB): domain Bacteria; phylum Bacillota; class Bacilli; order Lactobacillales; family Enterococcaceae; genus Enterococcus_I; species Enterococcus_I alcedinis. The sequence continues at coordinate 397,488 of NZ_BMDT01000001.1, forward strand.
AAGATTTAAAAGATATTCAAATAGAGAAATCTGAGAAAGATTAAAAGTGAGGGACAGCATACCCCCCATCGATATATTTTGGGGTCAAATCCCAATTCTGGGAACCGGTGGATGGGGATGACTCAGCAAATGCAACTAAAAGTGGGAGCCACCCCCTCCCCCCACCCAGTACATATAAAAATTGAAGGAGGTGATCGTTTTGAATAAAGAGTTGATTGGTTCACGAATGAAAGAAAAAAGAATTCATTTAAACTTAACACAAGTTGAGTTATCAACGGTTTGTGGCATTTCTTCTCGCTATTATTCCAGTATCGAAAATGGAAGAAATTCGCCAAGTTTAGAAACGTTAATTAAAATTGCAGCTGCTCTAGACGTATCGGTAGTTTACCTATTAAACGACAGAATTGATGAGATGGAAAAACGAGTGAATGAAGAAGAAAATAGAATCGCTCAACTTTTCGAAACGATCCCTAAAAACCTAAAAGAGTTAGTCGAAGGATTAATTACTCAAGCAGCGCGATTAAAAGTTTTGCTTGATGATAATTGGAAAGATATTCTTGAAAATGGAGAATATGAAAAATTTAGCCAGAGTGAAAATCAAACCCCGTACGATAGACGAAGGCCGATAGTGGAAAACTATGATAATCGAGACAAAACATATCAAGCGATTATTAAGCAGTTAACCGAATTATTACCAATCACAAAAGTGAAACCAAAAAATAAATCTCCATTGTTGAAGCGATGAAATAGATGTTAAGAAATAAATATGTAGAAGAATACATTAACAGATGGAAAGACGGGGAATTAATTTTAAATGATAAACGGGTAAAATTAATTGGATTAATCGAAACAATTATTTTACCGAGAAGTGATCTCTATTACTTCGATGAAGAACAAATTGAAAATTATATCAATTTTAGTGAAAGTTGGTATTTTGAATTAGATGATTGGGAAAAATTTATTGCCCCATTCATCTTTTTGTTTACCCTTGAAGACGATGAAACAGTATTTGATGAATTTTTAATTGTTGGCGGTCGTGGTAAGGGGAAGAATGGTTTCATCTCCACATTATCAAATTACTTTATTAGTTCGTTACATGGAATTGATTACTATGATGTATCGATTGTGGCCAACTCGGAGAAGCAAGCAAAGCGAAGCCACAAAGAGTGTTACCAGGTCATTAAGAAAAAAGGTAATGAGGATTTAGAAGAAGAGTTTGAAGCATATAAAAGTAGCATCACTAGTCGAGAAACTCAATCAACTTTTGAATATAAAACCAGTAACGCGAGCTCACAAGATGGTGGCCGTGAAGGTGCCGTTATCTATGATGAATTCCACGAAATGGAAAACAGCGAAATCGTCGATGTGTTTTCAGGTGGTCTAGGTAAAGTTGATCATGGCAGACAGTTCTTTATTGGTACAAAAGGATTTGTACGAGAAGGTTATTTTGATACAAAATACCGGGAAAGTGAAGATATCTTAAATGGCTTAACGGAATTTATCGGAGTATTTCCTTTTATTTGTGAGTTAGATGATATTGGAGAAATGGATAAGCCAGAATTGTGGCCAAAAGCGAATCCTGCTTTACAACCGCCATTAAACAAGCGTGGTAAACGTCTGTTAACCCGAATTATGAAGGAATACAAAAAGTTAGCTACAGAACCTTCAGGAAGACCAGCATTCGTTACGAAACGAATGAATTTTATTGAAGACAAGATGGAAAACTCTGTTGCGACTAAAGAAGAGTTGACGGCAACTAATCGACCATTCTTTAAACTCGATTCTGTTCCGATTGGCGGACTAGATTTTGGTAGTGTTCGAGATTTTGCAACGTGTGGGCTTCTATTTAAAAAGAAAGATGAGTATGCATTTAAATCATTTACTTTTGCGATGAAACAATTCTGTGATGTCCATTATGGTTATTCATTAAAAGAACAAGTAGTCGGAAGTGAAAAAAAAGCACCAATTAAAAGTTGGGAAAAAATGGGGTTGATGAAAGTTGTAAATGAACCATCATTAAATCCAAAACACGTAGTTAATTGGTTTGTTGAAGCAAGGAACCAATATGGAGTACGAATGATTGTACTAGATAACTATAAAGCGGATATCTTGGGACCAATGCTTGAAAAAGAAGGTTTTGAAGTGGTTCGATTACGGAAACCGTCCAATTTGCATCCATTACTGGCACCGAGAGTTGAAGATGGTTTTGCTAATAGCAAGTTTATTTTTGGTGATAATCCGTTAATGCGATGGTTTACCAATAATATTTATGTAAAAGAAACAGAAGATGGAAAGAAATTTTTGAAGAAAGAAGAAATCAAACGTAAGACAGATGGCTTCCAAGCATTCATTCATGCTTTATATAAAGCGAATGAGTTAGAAGATCAAGTGGATTATAATTCAGCATTCGATATGTTGGATGAGTTGGATTTTTAAAATAAAAAAGAGCGCAATTGCGCTCTAGAATAATACCAAGGAAGGGGATTCGAACCCCTGAATCGAAAACTCGATTACTGTATTTTCAGTACAGCGCCATAAACCACTCGGCCACCCTTCCATAACTTTATAACGAACATTATACAATGTATTATTTTTTAAATCAACACTTAGATTATTTAGAATATTATATCGAAAGGTGGTGAACAAATGAGTTTGTTTGATAGTTTAACAAAAGTGTTTACAAAAAATAAAGAAATTGCAGAAATGTTTGACTTTGATTTTGCATCAGACCCATCAATAAGATCCTATTTAAAAAGAATGGCTTTGGAATCAGTACTTAATTTTGTTAGTCGTACGATGTCTACAATGCAAGTAAAGATTCGCGATGAAACAGGTCTAACAAAGGTAGATTGGCAATATCTTCTTAATGTCAGGCCTAATAAAGATATGTCTGCTAGTGAGTTTTGGCAAAAGGTCATTTATCGTTTGATGAATGATAATGAAGTTTTAATCGTTGTTTCTGACGATGACCAATTATTAATTGCTGAAGATTTTTATCGTGAGGAATCAGCACTGTATGAGGATGTTTTTAAAGGAGTAACGTTAAAAGGATTTACTTTTAAACGGAATTTCAAAATGTCAGAGGTTATTTATCTAGAGTATAACAATGAAGAACTAGAGCGTTTCACTGATGGCTTGTTTCAAGACTATGGTGAATTGTTTGGCCGAATCATTGAAGTATCAATGAGAAATAATCAAATAAGAGCTTCCGTATCTGTGGAACAAACAGGAACATTCAATAATGAAAAGGATGAGAATGGTAAGACATCAACAGAAAAATTACAGGGATTTATCGATAAGATGTACAAATCGTTTAAAGATCGTTCGATTGCGATTGTACCGAAACTAAAAGGTTTTGAATATGAAGAATACACCAATAAGATTGGGAGTTCGAATCAATCACTTGAAGAATTGGATAAAATGAAGAAATCTTTGATAAATGATATTTCAAGAATGATTGGTGTTCCTTCAGCTTTAGTTCATGGAGAAATGGCTGATTTGAAATTTAACCTAGAAGCTTATCGAAAACTATGTATTTTACCGCTGATTCAGAAGATAGAATCAGAACTAACAAATAAAATTCTTGAAAAAGAAGAATATTTAAAAGGTGAGCGAGTAAAAGTTCAAAATGTATTAAGGCGTGATCCATTTGAGTTTGCTGTTCAGATTGATAAACTGGTTGCTTCTAGAGTATTTACACCAAATCAGGTGCTTGAAGAATTTGAGTACGAAAAATCAGCAGACCCAACAATGGATGAACGTGCAATGACTAAAAACTATGAACTATTGAAAGAAGGTGAGAAAACAGATGACAATACAGATTAAAGTGAGTGGGCCAATTATCTCTAATAGTGACAAATGGTTTTATGATTGGTTTGATGAAGATTCAACTTGTCCAAATGATATTAAATTACCAAGTACGGGTGAGGAAGTAGAAATTCTTATCAACTCTCCTGGAGGCGATGTCTATTCTGGAAGCGAAATTTATACAACGATTAAAGACTATCCAGGAAGAGTAACCGTTAAAATTTTGGGGGTTGCTGCAAGTGCCGCTAGTATTATTGCGATGGCAGGAGACGTAGTATCGATTAGTCCAACAGCACAAATCATGATACACAATCCCTGGATGTACACTGCAGGTGATCAAAATGACCTTCGAAAAGATGCTGAATACCTAGAAAATTGGGCAGATTCTTTAAGTAATGCTTATCAAATTAAGTCAGGCAAAAGCAAAGAAGAGTTACGAGTCTTAATGGATGAGGAAACATGGATGACCGCTGAAAAAGCAGTTGAACTCGGTTTTGCTGATGAAGTAATGTTTACTAAGCCAGAGTATACGCAATTGGTTGCGAGTACGGGAATGGGATTGGTGCCTGAAAAAGTAATCCAGGCGATGAAAGAGTTAAAAAGTAAGAAAGACGTATCGAGTGCAGCAGTCAAAGTTTCTGTACCAAAAGAAGAATTAGAAGGTATCGTAAAAAATGCCATTGATCAACTGAAAAAAGAAACAGTTATCGAAGGGAAAACTTTACAACAATGGATTGACGAAGAGGAAAAACCTGTAAACGAATCACCGTTTGCTAGATTTATTTTTTAACTTAAAATTAGGAGGAAACAAAATATGGCAATTAAATTATCAAGCAACTTTACAGAGGTCAAACAACAATGGATTGATTCCGTTCAAAACGGCGAACCAGTTGAGCGTCAAGGTGAGTTATACAGTGAAATGCTAGACATTATGATGGAAGAAGCAAAACAAGCAGGTGCGCAAGGCGCTGAATCATTCGCCGGTCAAACAACCTTAGATGGTAAACTAAATGCTTCTCAACGAAAGTTCTTTAACGAAATCAATAAAGAAGTAGGCTACAAGGATGAACAATTACTACCACAAGAAACACAAGACAACATTTTTGATGATATGGTTTCTGAACATCCATTACTTGCTAAGATTGGTTTAAGAAATGCTGGGCTCCGTTTGAAATTCTTAAAAGCGGAAACGACAGGTGTGGCTGTTTGGGGTAAAATCTTTGGTGAAATCAAAGGTCAACTTGAAGCTACGTTTAATGATGATGAAGCGATTCAAAATAAATTAACTTGCTTTGTTGTGATTCCAAAAGATTTAGAAGACTTCGGACCTGGATGGATTGAGCGTTTCGTTCGATTACAAATTCAGGAAGCTTTTTCTGTTGCTTTGGAGTTAGCATTTTTAACAGGTGATGGACAAGATAAGCCAATCGGGTTAGACCGTGATATTAATAATGGTTCTACTTCAGGTAGCGCTACGACTTATCCACGTAAAACTGCTGAAGGTGTTTTAACTTTTGCAGATCCTAAAACAACTGTTAAAGAAATTACTGGTGTTTACAAATACCATTCGGTTAAAGAAAACGGAAAACCATTATCAGTAGCAGGAAAAGTCGTGATGGTTGTGAATCCTGGTGATGCTTGGGATGTCAAAACACAGTACACTCATTTAAATGCAAATGGCGTATATGTGACAGCTTTGCCTTACAATTTAGATATTGTTGAATCTGTTGCACAACCTAAAGGTGAAGTATTAACCTTTGTCACAGGTCGTTATGATGCATGGATTGGTGGCGGTACTAAAGTTAATAAGTTTGATCAAACCCTTGCTCTAGAAGACATGGAGCTATATGTTGCAAAAACTTTCGCTCATGGTCGTGCAAAAGATATTAAAGCAACTGCAGTATGGACGTTGACGATCCCCGTTGGTGAACTGGGAAACTAACAGCGCCTTTTTTAAGAGGGGCGTTCCCCGACGAAACGTGGAAGGTAGCAGAGATTAAAGCATACCTCGATGCAAATGGTATCAAGTACTCTAAAACGGCTACAAAGGCAGAATTACTCGCTTTAATAGGAGGCGATGCCAATGAATAAAGAACAAGCGAATGAGTTAGCTACAAAAGAACTAGCAAACTTTAAGAAGCGGATGAAAATTTTCGGGAAGTCAGAAGACGAAAACCTTGAAAATATTTTATCGGCTTCTTTCATGCGGATTAATCAGCTTGTGGGTCCGTATGATGCAAACAATGACTTAAACTTTATTGAACTGGTATTTGAGCGGAGTCGTTATGCATATAACGATTCCATCGAATATTTTGAGGGGAATTTCCAGTCATTCATTTTGGACTACTCCCTACAAAATATGATAATGGACGGTGATTAGATGATTCATCCGAATTACAAAAAACCGAAAATTGATAGTGGAGACCTACGAACCAAGATTGAATTTTGGCGTAAAACAGGAAGCGGTCCGCTACCAGGTAGTTCAATGAAAGAAAAAAAGTACGAGTGTATGGCACAAGTCTATAACCCATCGATGAAAGACTTGGAGATTTTATCTGTTAAAGGTACGAAAGAAGGATTAACGATTAAGATTCGTGATCCACACGAAGATTACTTACCTTTGAACACTGATTTTGTCAAAGTCGATGATTACCGTTATGGAATTGAAAAAGAATGGAACATTGTTGATGTCTCTTTTGATTTTGAGGATAACCGATTTGTTAAAATTGTATTGGGGGCGACGAGTTGAGTGTAAAGGTTTCAGGTGTTGATGATATTTTAAAAAATATTGAAGCAAAATTTGGAAAAGCGAAAACAACACGTATCGTCAACAAAGCATTAAAGGAAACAGGCGATGAAATTGTTGAAATTACTAAAGCTGCTGTTTCCTCTTATATGGACACAGGAGCCACCTACGACGAAGTGGTGCGTTCGAATGTAAAGGGGAGCGCGCTAGGAATCAAAGAAGTATCGGTCGGATGGCGTGGCGATAAAGATAGATGGCGGCTCGTCCATCTGAATGAATTTGGTTACGTGCGAAAAGGACGTTTTATTTCTCCTCGTGGAATGGGTAAAGTCCAAAGTGCAGCTGATAAAGCACAACAAGTAGCATTTAAAAGAATGCGTAGCGGACTGGAGGAGTTGGCGAAATGAATTTAATGATAATGGAAATCTACGAAGCATTGAAAGTTAATCCTTCAATTACCGCGCTTGTTGATGAAACTCAAATCAACATGTACGAATCAGAAGAAGATTTAGATACTAGTAAGCCATTTATCTTGATTGTGCCATTAGGACCAAGCACCAATTCTTATTTCGGGGGAGATACTCCTCTTTCAAAACAGTTTACCTACCAGGTCAATGTGGAAGCAATCGATTTAATAACAACGAAAGAAATATCACACGCCATTCAAAAAGAGTTGTGGGAAATGGGTTATGGCCAACTATCTGGTGGACTAGATGAATACTTCAAAGAAACAAAACGCTTTGTGGAAGCGAAGCGATATAGAAAAAATACAAAACTAAACGACGTTGCTTATTACTAGGCGATGTCGTTTTCAAATTAGGAGGAAAATAAACAATGGCAGTAGCATATGGATTTAAAAGTTTATCTATTAGAGCGTTAGATAAAAATCGCCAACCAAGCACAACCGCACCAATCCACGTAATCAAAGGAGATCCAGAAAAAGGTGCACCAGTTACGATGGAATTAACAGGATTAACAAAAGAAGCAGTTAAAGTTTTCGGTGGAAATATTGAATACTTTGTTGTACGTAAAGGTGTAGGTGCAGTTGCTGCAAACTTTGGTTTGTTAGATTTACCAACGAAAATCGAACAAGAAATTTACGGTTATGAAATCGTTAAAGAAGGAATCGATGGTATTGGAAACAATACTGAAGCACCTTTTGTTGCAGCTTTTTGTGAGTCAGAAGACATGAAAGGCGAACCTGTTGCTTACGCGATCTTAGCTGGAACGTTAACGACAGATGGCTTTTCAATTGCTACAAAAACAGATGAGGACTTTACACCAGAACCAGGTGAAACGGTAATGAGTGCTGTCTCTCGCAAAGTAACCGTTGAAACAGAAGAAAAAGAATTTCACGTGATGCGTGCTTTTGGTAGTGCATCTGTGGAAGAATTACGTACGATTGTTTTAGGCGCGCCACTCACAGGCGGAGAATAATAATTTTCAACAAGACTAGTTTGATCGCTAGTCTTGTTTTTTATTTTGAATTTTTAAGGAGGAATCATTTTGTCAGAAGAAAGAACAGTCAAATTACAGTTACGCGACGATAAAGGTCAAATGAAGGAATACTTTTTTGATTTTGTATCGCAATCAAAGAAATTAGAATACATTCGAAAAGAAGCGGCACTGGAAGAACGTGTGGATGCATCAGGAAATAAGGTTGAAACGAGGTTAGAAGACTACCAAGAATTACAAGCCGAATTTGTAGCGGGTCTGTTTGCTGATAAAGCAGTGACTAAAAAAGCAATTCTCGAAGGATTGGATTCACACGATTTCAAACAAATTTTTGAAATCATTCGTTACCGCGTTTTAGGAAACAGTCGAAAAGAGGACGAAGAAGCAAAAAAAGCACAAGAGGAACAGATGAAGAAACTATTAGCTGGTCTCGATTCTACGACCTCCAACTCGGACTTATAAAAGAAATTGTGGCCAACGTCCAATCGATGACAATTCGTGATTGCATGAATACGGATTGTTTAGACATCGATGAAATCTTGCTTAAAGATTCAAATAAAAAACCGAAGAAAAAACAAAAAGAAATTCGTCCTTTATGGGAATTGGTGAAAGGGGTGTAGGAACTTGTCAGGTGCAACGCCATTAGGAAATATGGTCATAAAGCTAGGACTCGATGATGCTGATTTTGGTCGTGGAGTAGCGAATAGTAAAAAACAAGTTAGTTATTTAGCAAAAGAAATGTCAGCGAATATGAAAATTGCTGACATGGCGGGTAATCAATTAGGCAAACTTGGAACAAAGTACGATGGTTTGACCAAAATTATTGGTGCACAAGAGAATCAAGTGAAAGACCTCAAAAAAGCCTACGATGATTCTTTTGTTGACGGTAAGGCAACAGAACAAACGAAACGATTAGCAGCACAGCTACAAGATGCTAATGGAAAATTAGCGAACTATAAAATCCAGTTGCAACAAACTGCAGGTGCGATGGCCGAGTATAAAATTCGAAATGAGGGTTTTACAGGAGCGGTTAATAAGGCGAGTGACTCTTTAATTATTCATGGTAAAAGATTAGAGTCTGCAGGTTCTGCAATGACAAAAGGATTAACAGTTCCATTAGTCGTTGGAGCTGCAGCTGTCACGACTGCCGCAATTAGTTGGGAATCTGCTTTTGCTGGAGTCCTTAAAACAAACGATGAAGTCGTGGGAAAAAATGGAAAAGTCGTTTATTCATTTAAAGATTTAGAAGATGGTTTGCGTGGGTTAGCGAAAGAGCTACCAGCGAGTCATAAAGAAATTGCCGCAACTGCAGAAGCTGCCGGTCAGTTAGGGATTCAAACGGACAATGTTGTCGGATTTACTAAGACAATGATTGATCTCGGTGAGTCTACAAACATGAGCGCAGAATCTGCCGCAACTTCTTTAGCCCGATTTGCCAATATCACTCAAATGAGCCAAAAAGATTTTGGTAAATTAGGTTCCGTTGTTGTTGATCTCGGGAATAATTTTGCTACTACTGAGCAAGAAATTGTTGATATGGGATTACGCCTTGCAGGTGCCGGGAAACAAATTGGTATGTCAGAGGGCGAAATAATGGGATTCGCTGCTGCTTTAAGTTCCGTGGGGGTGGAAGCCGAAGCGGGTGGTTCCGCATTTTCTAAAGTCATGGTCAATATGCAATTAGCAACCGAAAAAGGTTCAGTCGCATTTGATGAATTAGATGCGATGGCACGAGCGGCCGGTTATACGTTAAATGATGTAAATACTGCAGTTCAAACGGGTGGAAAAGCGCAAAAAGGTATGGCAAGTGCTTTAGGAGTTAGTTCGAAACAACTTGGAAAAATGTATAAAGAAGCAGATAAGTCTGCCATTGCATTACATCAATTTTCTGAAGTTGCTGGCATGACAAATATGGAATTTGCTGAATTGTTTAAAAATGATCCATCGAAAGCCATTATGAAATTCGTTGAAGGCCTGGCCAACGCTGAAAAGCAAGGAAAGTCAGCAATTCGCGTTTTGGATGATATGGACATTACCGAAGTACGTTTGCGTGATAGTTTATTACGTGCAGCAAATGCTTCAGGCGTTTTTGAAGGTGCAGTCAAACAAGGAAACAAAGCATGGAAGGAAAACACGGCTTTAACTGAAGAAGCAAATAAACGTTATGAAACAACAGAATCAAAATTAAAAATGCTGAAAAACGAAGTCGTTGATACTGCTATCGATTTAGGTGGTCCATTCGTGGATGCATTACGAGATAGTTTAGCGGTAAGTAAACCTCTAATAAAGGGTCTTGGTGATTTAGCAAAAGCCTTTAGCGATGCTGATCCGAAAACACAAAAAATGATACTTGGTTTAATAGCCACGGCTGCAGCTGCCGGTCCTCTACTATCAATCACTGGTAAATTATCCGGTGGAATTGGTGGCGTAGGGAAATCCTTCGTTGAATTATCCGCGAGTATGGCCAAGAAAAAAGCAATCACGGAAGTTACAAAAGCTTTTGCTGATGGCAATGTTTCTGCAGGTGATTTATTAACGACACTTGGTGGTGGCGTTGGAACTGTCGGTAAATTTGGTGGAGCGGCTGCAACTGCATCTGGTCCAGCAGGTTTAGGTGCGATGATGGGCGTTCTGGGTCCGTTAACTCCAGCAATTTTAGGAGTTGTCGGAGTTGGTGGTGCCTTGGCAGTCGGTTATGGTGCTTGGAAGTTGTGGGGAGAAGAAGCTTACAATTCCGCACAGCGTACCAAGGACTGGGGTATCGATGTCGGTAAAGCAACGGGTGATGCATTAACGGAAGTGAAAACCTATAGTGGTGAAGCAATCGGGCAATTTAGATTACTAGAACAAGGGCTGACGGAAAATACACAATCGCTGGCTGAAAATTTCGCTAAAATGGGCGAATCTATTGAAACGAATATGATTGCTAAAATTAGGACTTTAAAAGAACTAGTTGATTTAATGCCTGAAGATGTGAAAAAAGCATCAGAAAAAATCACAGAGGAAGAAGTAGCTCATCAAGAACAATATTTAGAAGTTGTTCAAAAAAACAATGAAAAAATTGCTGAAATTAGAGAAGATGCTTCCAAACACAATCGTGAGCTTAGTTATGCAGATGCGGTAAGAATCAGAGCTTTATCTGAAGAGTCTTCAGTTGCGTATGTTCAATCGCTAGGAAAAAGTGAAACAGAAACAAAAAAAATCCTTGCAGCTATGACCGGGGATGTCACAACTGCTTCAAAAGAACAAGCAGCTGAATGGTTAAGCAATTTAGGAAAACAAAGAAACGGTTCGAAAACCGAGTACGCCAATATGGTAAAAGACTTAGAAACTGGATTAGTCGATGCAGGGTATGATTTAAATAGTGAATACGCTAAAAGTCAACTGGAACTATTAAAGAAAAGTGGAGAGAGTGCGGCAACTATCACTGAAGACCAGATGGCAATGATATTAGAGCGTTACCCAGAACTAATCGATGTTGTCCATCTTGCGAGTGGTCAAATGATTTCTGAAACAGCCAACGCCAGTCAATATCTCATCGAAGATAACGAAAAACTTGTTGAATCATTTGGGAATTTTTCTCAAGCGGTGAAAGAAGCTGCTGATAGCAATAAAAAAGAAATTGCTTTAACGTTAGATCAATCTAATGCATTTGGGTCATTCTGGAATGATTTAATTTTAGATCCTAAAACGGGAGAAGTTAGTACAAATGCCCAAGAGGAAGTGAATAAGGCTGCCAAATCTGAAAAAGGTTGGAATCAGCTGATGTGGATTTCAAAAGATGCCAACGTTAGCTCAGATGTCAAAATGATGATTGCAGAAGCTGCAATAGCAAATGGAAAATGGGAACAAATGTCTTTTACAGAACAACAGGCATTACTTGATAGTAATGTAACCCAAACCATGACTCAAACACTCCAAGCAAAGGGTTACTGGGAAAAGTTAACTTTTGATCAAAAAAAGGCAGTTATTGAATCAAATACACCAGAAATGATGGCGGAAACTGTTTTTAACATCGGGCTTTGGAACGAACTTCAACCTGAAGTAAAAGAACTAGATGCACAGAATCAAAAGCTCATTTCTGCAGTAGGTCAGTCAGAGGAAAAAATGGCTGATTGGAAAAAAATACCAGATACAGTAAAACAATTCCAAGGTGAAAACTATGATTTACTAACTAAAATTTATGAGTCTAATGAGAATTTCAAGCGTTGGCAATCGATACCAAATGATGAAAAAATAATGTTAGCTGAAAACACAGATTTGTTAGAGAAAGTTGCAACATCAAAAGAAGTTTATGGCGCTTGGGAAAAGATGCCTATGACAGAAAAAATGATGTTGGGAAATAACACCGATTTATCTAGCAAAGTATTTGCATCAACCGAAACAATGAATGCTTGGATTAAATTAGATCCGCAAATAAAAGCTTTAGTTGCTGAAAATCAAGATTTAATGGCAAAAGTTGAAGATGGAACATTATCTATTGATACTTTTAATAAAAATGAACCTGGACTAAAAACATTGTTAGGCGATGCAACAAGCGTCATTAATCAGTCGATTCAAGCTGAAACAGCACTAAGTAATTTTCATAACAACAATCCAAAGAATAAAATTTTAACTGGTGATTCGACTAATGTTCAAAATGCGTCAAGGACAGGTGTTGGAAGTGTGAATAACTTTGAGAGAGCAACAGCCAAAGTTAAGTACTTAAAAGCAGTAGATGATGCAAGTTGGAACGCAGGAAAAGCAACAGGAGCTGTTCAAACTTTTGGACGCCAAGGTGATAAGAAAATCACATTAACAACCGTTACAAAAAACATCACCCAATGGATCACTGAAAAATTCACAAAAAATGCAACAGGAACTAATTTTCATCCAGGTGGACTAGCGATGGTCAATGACCAACGTGGGGCGATGTATCGTGAGTTAGTGCAACACCCAACCGGAGAAACGTATATCCCACAAGGCAGAAACGTCATGCTTGATTTACCACGAGGATCTAAAGTTTACACTGCAGCACAAACGAAGCAAATGGTTCCACGTTATGCTGAAGGTGTAGGTATTCCGAAAAATTCCACACTCGTTAAGAATCTTGAAGCGGTCAATAATCGAAACATTGAAACAACGACAGTCATTCAAAATGATAATCGGGAGTTAGTTTCTTTAATGCGCCAAATGTTAAATACAATAGCGAGATTAAAACCAGAAATAAACGTAAATACCCAAGGAAATATAGAAGACCTAGACCTAAGAAATCTAAACAGCGATTTAGGTTGGTTAGCACAAATTGAAGGAGGAGGATTAGGCGGATGATTGGTTATTTTGAATACAAAGGTCAAAAATCGACAGAATTTGATTTGATGATATCGGAAGACATTTCTTTCACTAGTCCTCAAATCAAAGGTGAATTTGTTCCGATTGATGGAATGGATGGCGAAATTTTGATGTCTGACGGAAAACTAAAAAATGTACCGAAAAAGTTCTACGTCTTGATGGATAATTACAGCCAAGAAAAAATCACAAGAGTCTCCAATTGGTTAAAACAGGATGCCCATTGGGGACAATTAACAACAAGCATTGATCCAAACTATATTTATCAAGCGATCTTTATTGATGAATATGACTTTGAATCAACATCGGAAGAATACGAGAAGGCGATACTGACATTCGTATGCAAACCTTACAAATTCCTAAAAACAGGTCTAGCTGAATCAATTCTAGGCTCAACAATCAGTAATCCAACCAAGCGTCAAGCACGGCCAAAAATCATCATCAAAGGCACAGGAAACATTACCTTAAAAATTGGTTCATCTTTGTGGGAGTTTAAAAACGTTGATGGCGGAATCGTGATTGATACGTTACTCGATGTTGTCACAAATTTGACTGGCGGCGTAAGCGCGTGGGATAAAATCACGACTTATCCATTACCGCCAATCCAACCTGGTACACATGCTGTCACAAAAACGGGAACGATTACCGAAATCAAGATTATCCCTAGATGGGAAGTGATCGTGTGAGTAAGTATCCTATTTTATACAAAGGCGATGCCACTGACTTTTTTACTTTAGGTCTAGGACCAATTCAAATGTTAAAAGCGACGGTCACGCAAGAACGCAATGGCATCTATATTTTCGAGGGGGAAATCTTAACAGATAGCCCTCTTTTTCCATTGGCCTTGGAAAACTACATTATTAAAGCCGATGCTGACCATCTATTAAAAGATCAACGTTTTCGAATTAAAAGAATCGTGCCGAACCACAACGGAAAAGCAGAAATCTACGCGGAACACGTGAGTTATCTATCACGAGAATTGACAATCAAACCAGAAGTAAGTATCACTGGTAGTGCACAAGTGGCTTTATCACAGTGGAAAGCATCGATCGTTGAAGCCAATCCATTTGTCGTTGATAGTGACATACCGACAAGCAATAAAACGAAATGGCGTATCGATAAAGTGGAAAATCCACGAATGGCACTTGGTGGTGTGGCAGGTTCAATTTTAGACGTTTGGGGCGGCGAATACCGCTTTGACAACTATCACATTAGTTTGCTACAAAAACGTGGAACAACCGCTAAAACGGTATTGGCTTACGGTCGAAATATCACTGATTTTGAACAAGAAAGAAATATAGCGAATACCTATACATCTATTGCACCGTATGCAATTTACACTGATGACAAAGAACGAGAAATAGTCGTACACGTTGATGGATATGTCGTAGACAGTCAACACGTCAATAAATATCCAAACAGAGTAACATTGCCCGTTGATTTTAGTAGTGAGTTTGGCCACGACGAAGTACCGACAAAAGCACGACTGTTAGCACTGGCGAATCAATACATCAAAGCAAATGAAATCGGCGTACCTAGCACCTCGATTAAAGTATCATTCGTTGACTTATCCAAGTCAGCAGATTATGCGGAATACGCCTTTTTAGAGCAAGTCAATCTATGTGATGATGTCCGTGTTTATTATCCTAAATTGGGTGTAAATACGGTGGCAAAAGTGATTCGTACAGTGTGGAATGTCTTAACTGAATCATACGATGAAATTGAAATTGGTCAAAAGCGAATGTCGCTTGTCGGTCAGATGCAAGAGCAACAAAAAGCAATCAAAGAGATCAGTACGCAAGTCAATTATGCAATCACATCCGCCGATGGCAACAACACCGTTTTTTACGGTTTGTATGGCGAAAATGGTTTGGGTGAACCGACTGCAACAAAAGTGGGTGATACCTGGTATAAGCCAAACGGCACAAGCGAAGATATGCTTGTCTGGACTGGAACCATTTGGAAAGTCGTGTTAGATGCTGATACGTTTAGACAAATAGGTGTTAAAATCGACGAGATGGAACAAGAAGTCCAAACCGCCATCGACCAATCAAACACGGCAATCAACAACGCCAACCAAGCAATTGCAGACGCAGGATTCGCCAAAAATCAAGCAAACACCGCTGCATCATTAGCTGGACAGGCGGTAGCAGATGCGAATACAGCGATAACAGATGCGAAGAGTGCGTTGGATGCTTATAATAATTTGAGTTATGAGAATCGAAATTTATGGTTATCTTCCGGTGCTTCCTTCAATTTTGGATTAACGTGGGCTTTAGCTAAATTAACACCACAAACCAGATGGTATGTCAGCGACTATATAGCTATAAACTCTGGAGATATATATACAAGAAGTAGTCTTAAAGGTGTTAACAATCAATACTTTCTTTTCAATAAAGATAAAACGTATATTAGTTCTGAGTTTGGGACACTTGCTGATACTTTTAAAATACCACAAGACGGGTCGTTGTTAACTAACAAACCAGCATCAGGAATACCTGAAGACAAGGCTCCGAAGTTCATGAGATTAACTTTCATTCTTCCTGAAGGGGTTACACCTGAAGAGTCTAAAATAAAAATAGAAAAAGGCAGTAAAGCAACGCCTTGGAGTGCTGCACCCGAAGACGTCCAAGTACAAATCAGCGACATCAACGGTGAACTGTCACGCAAAGTCAGTCAGCAAACTTTTGACACACTGCAAGGTACTGTCAACACACAGTCCACGCAGATTAACCAAAATAAAGCGGACATACAGGCACGTGCAACTAAGACAGAGGTCAACACACTAACTGGCACTGTCAACAGTTTGGACAGTCAACTTAAACTTGAAGCAGGTAAGATATCCGCACTGAATACTAAGACTGATGGACATACAACCCAGATTGGTAGCTTGCAGAGTAGTTTCAGTGGGTTGAATAGCTTAGTTACTGAAGTCGAGAAAAGCGTAAGTAGTTGGTATAAAGAATATTTAACAAACACTGCGAATCCAAAAGAGATAACTAACATTGACGGTAGTCCATTAATTGATATTTATACTTATGAAATAACAGGTAAAATAGTAAATAATACTTCCACTCCCACAAAAATTCTAGCAAGGTTAACACCAAAGTTAGAAGTAGGCGCTGGTGGAGGATGGAGTTTAGAAATTATTGATAGTGGCGGGGAAATTTCTAACCACATCAAGATATATCTAAGTGAAGTGGGTAAACCAATGGTTAGCTTGTGGAATCATATCGGACATTATCCTGTCGGACTAACAGTTAGTAGGTTTATCGGTAGAGTGACAATGTTTAGTTCCCTCGAACAAACAGTTCAAGGATTTAACACTATCGTCCAAGGCAAAGCTGACAAAACTCAAGTAACGCAACTTGAAGGTCAATGGTCTACCACAACGGCGCTTGCTAATGGTCATACGTCGCAGATTGCAAGTTTGGGTAGTGACATTGCATTAAGGTTAACCAAAAACCAAGTAACTGCGGAAATTCTAAGTGATAAATCTGTTAAAGACACAAGAAATGACAACCAAACACCGCAATGGTACTTTAGCAACTATCCTAAACAGATGGCTAAGGAGCTAAAAAATAGAACTGTAATTGGATTAACTCAAGCCACGGGAACATATGTGTTATTGGAAACTGATGTGAGATGGAACGACGCAAGCGGTGGAAACATTGAACAAACCGCTAAAGCAGATGATGGCGTTTATCAGCGTAGGGGAAATAGCACCACGTGGACTGCTTGGGCGAAAGTTGCAGACACGTCCAATATTTTAACGCAAATCAATTTGTCGCCTGAAGGTGTTTTAATTGCAGGTAAAAACATTTGGTTAGATGGTAATACAAAAATATCAGATGCCGTTATCAAAACAGCGCACATTGCAGATTTAGCAGTAAGTGGCGCTAAGATAGCAAACGCAAGTATTGCGAGTGCGAAGATTATTAGTTTGGATGCTTCGAAGATTAGCGTAGGTACGTTAACAGGTCACACGATTAATGGTGCATACATTAACGGAGGATCAATCACAGGTACCTCATTCTTTAACAGTGGTGCTGACGGAAATATGTCGATTGCAAACGGGCGTATTCGAGCAAAAGATTTTTTCGTAGAAGCAGAAGGTTCGTTGACCTCGTTGACTAGTTACGTAGTTGTTCGAAGTAATGAAAATCATGTATTCTTACAGCCTTCAGATGGATATGAAGTCGCGGTAACTAAAGTGCGGACTGCGGGTGGTGTAGGTAACTACCTAGCAATAAGAGCTAGTCATTTTAGGGGAGGAAACACAAACGCAACTTTTGAATCTATGAATGGCTATTCTGTTTTACGTTCAAGTGGAGATACTCAACCGGTTTATCTACAAGGTAACGAAATTAGAGCAACCAAAGTTTCAAGTGCTGGTTCATATGTTGCTGTTCGTGCGTCAGCCTTTCCAACAGGTTCGTTGGAAGTATTTAAAACAAATATACGTAAGCGACAATCTAGCGCATTGAGTATTATTCGCAATTCCGACATTTATGAATACAACCTAAAATCAGAGTTAGAAAGTGGCGAACAAAAAACAAGAATTGGTTTAGTTATTGGCAGTGGTTATAATACACCATCTGAAATCATTGACGGTGATGGTGTGGAGCAATACGCCATGAACAGTCTAGCATGGAAGGCGATTCAGGAATTGGATCTAAAAAATACGAAAATAAACAATGAAATCTCTCGAATTAAAGGCAACCACGCCAATGACATTTGGCAACTCAAAAATGAAATCCAAGAATTAAAAAACGAAATCCAAGAATTACGTCAATCGGCGTAAGGTTATTTTAGGAGGAAAAAATTAATGAAACAACTAACATTAAAAAATAAATCTTTGGCGAATATCCACAACGCCGTTTACAACATTCCAACTAGCAATCAAAAAATCAATCGTGGGAAATTTAAGTTACTCGATTTGATTCTTAAAAAAATCAAGGAGTGGGAAGCAGACCGAGAAGCCATTTTTCAGGAATTTGGGAAGAAAGATGATGAAGGCAACTATATTCCGAATGGCAATGACAAGTATACGTTTGATAACAAAGACACAAAAGAAATCAATAGACAGTTGGATGAATTACTGGAAGAAGAAGCAACGATCGTTTACGGCGAATATGCCAATCGAATCAAAGACATCATGGACTACCTCGAAAATTACGAGGGTCAAATTGATGGGCAAACAGGACAAGGGTTATACGAATTGCTAGAAGCATACGATGCGAATATTGAGGAGGAAAAATAATATGGAAATCAAAATGACAGGTTTAACTTACCAAATCGACGAACAGACGGGCGAAGTAAAAACAGTAGAGGTCAAATATCAGAAATACGAAGGTGGAAATCAATTTAACACACAGGTAGTTGTTTCGCCGTCCGATTTGGACGAAGGGCAAACATTAGATGATTTACGCCGTACAGATTTTGATCCAATCGCACGACAAAAAATGGTGAGTTGGTTGACAGTTTAGAGTAGCGCTTAGCGTTGCTCTTTTAATTTTATGAGGAGGTGTCAAATGGAAAAAGAACCGAATTTATGGCACGAAGTACTGCAACGATTAACAAAAATTGAAGAAAACACAAAGAATATTAGTGATGTATCAGCAAAAGCTACAGATGCTTGGCACAAGTCAGTCAACAATGAATCAGACATCAACGAATTAAAAGAAAATCAAAAGTGGACGTGGCGGACGATTGCTGGTATCTGCGTGTCTGTTATCGTCATTGTTATATCAAAATTTATTGGGGGTAGTTAAACATGGAAAATATTTTAGAATTTATTGCAAAAGACGGAATGATTATGATTCCAGTCTTGTTGGTATTGGGGTCGTTTATCAAACAAAGTAGTTTTATTCGCAATGAGTTAATCCCATTTGTTTTATTGGGCATTAGCTTGTTAATGACACCGTTAATTTTGGGTGGATTTACTTCTCATACGATTGCACAGGCGGTATTAGTGACAGGTGTCGCAGTGTTAGGTAATCAAATGTATAAGCAGATTGGCTATTTAAAAGATGGCGATAAAAGTGATGAGGATTAGCGATTGCTAGTCCTTTTTTAGTACAAAAAATTAAAAATGAAAGTAGGAATTTATCATGCAAGAACATTTAATCGTTTTAGGTCATGGTGCTGGTGATCCAGGCGGAGTAAATAAAGAATTAGGTCTTAACGAACGAGATTGGAATCGTAATGTCTTACTTCCAGCTTTAAAGAAATATGCTGCGTTGCTAGAAAATAGCAAAGTGACATTTTACGACATTACGAAAGATATGTATCAACAGTCTCAACTCGGTAAAGGTGCTTATACTACGCCGAAAGTTGCAAGCGTGACAGAAATCCACGAAGATGCCTCAAGTAACAAAACAGCGACGGGTGGCCATGTGATTATCTCAAATCGCTTTAATCCCGATTCCAACGACTTAGCACTAGCTAATGTAATCAAAAATTATGCTGGTTGGTGGGGAAGCGTTAAAGATAAAAAAGGTGTCAACAAGCGTGATAACTTATATAACTTAAATATTTATGCAGATCGTGGTCAGAATTACCGATTATTGGAATTAGGTTTTATCACTAACGATAAAGAGATTCAATCACTAACTAAAAACGTTGATTCGCTAGCAAAAGAATTAATTCAAGCTATCACAGGGGAAACGATTGGTAACAAACCGGCAAAACCAAAAGACCCAGTTAAGCCAGCTCTACAAAAACCAATCAAACCTAAATTATTATCCGCTACTGCCATTCGTGATGAGGTTATTGCCGGCAAATGGGGTACAGGTCAAGACCGTATCAATCGCTTAAACAAAGCAGGTTACAACGCTAAAAAGGTACAAGATGATGTTAATAAAAAACTGCTTGGTACATCAAATCCTAAGAAAACCAATCAGGAAGTGGCCAAGGAAATTGCTTTAGGTTTTGGCGGATGGGGAGATGGTCAAACCCGTATTAACAAGTTAAAAGCTACGGGTTACAATCCTAGCGTGGTCCAAGCGTTAGTTAATAAAATGATTTAATTCAAAAGCCGGTCGTCCTTAAATGGATTGACCGGCTTTTTTTGCATTATTGACTTAATTGTCAACCTTAAGTAAAGTAAACTGTGAATGGGAGGGGTTTTTCAATGGAAGAAGCAATCGAAGCGGAAACAAGACAGCTATTAGATGCGTTAAAAAATATTGTAGAAACAATAGACGATGCTATACTTAAAAATGCAGAACAAGCAGCATTTTTTTGTAGTCTGTCGATACCAGATATAGCAGGGCAGATAGAGTATCCTAGTTTAAGAGGTAAAAAAAATGGGGTCGTAGGTAAGAGGTATAAAAAATGGTACGATCAAAATTTATACCCATATAAAAACCCCAACACTTCAGATGTCCTTAAATTAAATAAGATTGATGGGGAAATTATGTATTTGATACGGTGCAAATTGTATCATCAAGGGGATTATTCACATGAGGATGTAATTAAAAGATTATCCAAACGATATGGGGAAAATGTGGATTTAAATTTTCGCTACTCATCTATTGATTCAAAGATCAGTATTTTATCTGATGGTGATGATAGAATAAAAAGTGTAGAAATAATTTTAAATAGAAAGAATATGATTCGGAATTTAAAATGTACCGCAAAAGGTGTGTTGAGAGAACACGAATATTTATAACAGACAAAAAATAAATCCAGGTGTCTGTCAGTGACCATCTGGATTTACTTATTCTTAAATGAACATAAATAATATACCTTGTTACGAGCGTATTAATCTCTTTATCAATTAGGAACTCTTGAGAGATTTCAAAATCTGTTTTACCTCTAGGTTTAGTTAATACATTATTTAGTAATTTTCTCTAACCTGCGCTTGAAAAAAATATTTACATCTATACACCTACTCCTTTCAAATTTACCACACAAAATTTACTAACGACAAATTGATTTCTACTATTATATGCACCGCAAATAACCAAATCAGTGCCGTCCTGTACTTGATACAAAAAATTTAGACTATGCTTAGTAATCAAACAATTGACTCCATCTAAACTAAATCTGACGAGAGGGGATTGCGACAATTTTAGTATCTTTACTTTTGATACTGATCCTTTTAATGTTTGCATGATTTTTCCTCCTAATGCCCGCCAATTTTTTGTGAGCGGCTGACTGCTGTTGCGTTTTCCAAAAGGGAACTTGCGTGAATGATTGCTGCAAATCCAAATTTTTCTCGAATTTTATCTGTTAATATATCTATTTTAGCTTGCTTTATTTGTTGGTCAATATCATCAAATAAGCTTAACTGTATATGCGTGTCGTAACTAAAGTGTGAGCAACTAACCCCAATATGTCGTACAAATAAACCAGGTCGATAATTATCCTCAAATATTTTTAACATATAACTTGTAATGACTTTAGAATTATTAGTGGGTAATATTTTCATCTGTTTAGAAAATCCATGTATGCATTCGATTTTAGAATACCCGATAAACAATCCAATTGTAGATGTCTGTGCACCTATATGACGAACTCGGGCTGCAATCAACTCAGACATTTCTCGGATGATGACTTTGATGTCTCGAGGATCGTCATAATCTTTTAATAAAATTTGAGAGTTAGAAAGACTTTTTTCAACAGGTTTATATTCTTGTCCGATTTGGCTGCGATCAATGCCATTCGCATGAGCATGTAATTGGGCACCAATCAATCCCATCGATTTTTTTAAGCGGTAGGGATCATAGTTGGCCAATTCTTCAATCGTCATTATTCCTTTACCTTTTAGATTCTTCTCTGTTCTGCTACCAATTCCCCAAAAATCGGTCATTTTCTTGATACCCCAAACTTTACTCGGTACATCTTCATAACGCCATATTGCGATAGAGTCAGCGTTCTTCTTTGCTTCGTTATCAAGAGGTAATTTCGCAAGCAACATATTATCACCAATACCAGTTGCTGTATAAATACCGGTAGCTTCAAATATTTTTTTCATTAATGCTCTAGCGAATAATTTGACATCAGCATTATTGTATAAGCGTTTAACATTCTGATATCGTATAAAAAGTTCATCTATTGAATAAACATGGACATCTTCTGCTGGGACATATTTTTGAATAGTTTCTAAAATCAACATATTTATTTTAATGTATTCATACATGCGCGGGGGAGCGATAACAAGGTCCTTGTGCTTTGGAACATCATAGCTTCTCGTGACATTCGAAATACCTAACACTTCCTTTGCTTTAGGAGACGCCGATAGTACAAGTCCACCCGGACGATCAGCGCCACTTAAAACTACCAACATTGTTTCCAAAGGGTGCAATCCTCTCATAACTGCTTCGCAACTCGCATAAAACGACCTACAATCGATACATAGGTAATCCGTTCGAGGTTCTAAGTCATAATTAAAATACATCATTATCACCACTTATCAGTTAATTATGGCTTAATTATACGAACGTTTGTTCTGTTTTGGAAGCGAACAAAAGATTAAGTTTTTAAAGAAATCAAAATAAAAAAACCCTGATTTCTTTATTAGAAATAGGATTCATTCAGTAATTCGTTTATTTTATTTAAGCAGTGGTGGATTTTTATATATAAAAGGTCTGTGCTTTTGTCTGTATCTCTATCTGTATTTACTAGTTCTTATCAATATCGATTTTTTTAAGATTACTGTTATATCAACGTTAAGTGCGCTTATAGGTAGTTAATTAACTGTAAAGCTCTTAAAGAATTTTTACTTAACACGAAAAAAATTCCTTTTTATCAAAAATATATTTATAAAGCGCTATCAATCGATTGTCTAGTTATGCTATGATGAGAATGAAAAAAATAACTGGTGGTGTTAAATTTGAATCTAGCTTTAATTGTAACAATCATTTTAGTAATGGGTGTTATTTTTGTCAACGGTTGGACAGATGCTCCAAATGCGATTGCAACAGCTGTCTCAACTCGTGTTTTGAAACCGAATACGGCGATTTGGATTGCAGTTGTGATGAATTTCTTAGGGGCATTAATCATGACGATGTTCAACGCTCAGGTAGCAGAGACAATCAGTAATATTGTATCTTTTGACAGTCAAGGTGTGCAATCGGCACAAATCGCCTTAGCTGCCTCTTTATTTGCAATCGTTGTCTGGGCCGTGGCGGCGTGGTACTTTGGTATCCCGACGAGTGAGTCACATGCGTTGATTGCCGGGCTGACAGGATCCGCTATGGCGCTTGGAGGATTAGGTGCAGTAAACATGGGTGAGTGGAAGAAAGTATTAATCGGGCTTGTTGTCTCAACCGTTTTAGGTTTTGGTGGTGGCTTCGTAATTACGAAACTAATGGTCTTAATTTTCCAACATGTACCTAGACGTAAAGCGAATAAATTCTTTCATTACGGACAAGCAAGTGCCGCCGCAGCGAATGCTTTTTTACACGGCGCTCAAGATGGACAAAAGTTTATGGGTGTTTTCATGTTGGCGCTATTTTATAACGATTTAGCTGAAAAGACTGGGAATGGTTTTGTAATCCCGATTTGGGTCATGGCTTTGTCTTCTATTACGATGGGAATCGGGACCTCAGTAGGTGGGATGCGAATCATTAAGTCTGTAGGAATGGACATGGTTAAGCTCGAAACGTATCAAGGGTTTTCTGCGGATTTTGCGGCAGCAATTTGTTTGTTTCTGGCTTCAATCTTAGGGATTCCCGTATCAACAACACATACTAAAACAACGGCAATCATGGGAGTTGGAGCATCGAAACGTTTATCGAGTGTTGATTGGAAAATCGTTAAAGAAATGCTCTTTGCGTGGGTAATGACCTTTCCAGGTTGTGGGCTTATCGCATACGCAATGGCAAAATTATTTATATCTATTTTTTAAGGAGGACTATCATGGCTAGAAAAAAACAATATAATTATTTTCAAACAATGGAGTTATTAGCAAAAAATGCACATTTAGCAGCTGAACATTTAGAACAAATTGTTCAAACATTTAATCCTGAAACAATTGAAGTCGATTCGGAGGTCGTTCACCAATTAGAAAAAGAGAACGATCAATTAATTGACGAGTTAACGAATGAGTTGTATGACGCATTCATTACGCCGATTGATCGAGAAGATATCTTAATTATTTCAGAACGCCTGGATAATATTATTGACGGTATTAATGCGATGACGTATCTATTCCAGAACTTAGTAATCACAGAGATTCGACCTGGGGCAGACGTCTTTGCGAGTCATGTTAATCAAGCTGTAAAAGGGGTTCACTACGCGATTTTAGAGTTTCCAAAATTTAAAAATTCTAAAAAAATGAAGCAACTTATTTTAGAGGTCAATCAAATCGAATCGGAAGCAGACTTGCTGTATAGTAGTCTGAAGCGGGAACTTTTCAGTAATGAAAAAGATCCAATCGAAATTATTAAGTGGAAAGAAATTTTTGATCGATTCGAAAAAATTGTCAACGAATGCGAGATATCTGTCGACGTGATTGACGGAATGATAATTAAAAATACGTAATTTAAAAGGACATCGAAAACAAATTCGATGTCCTTTTTTGATTAAATAAACCAATAGCCAATTAAAATAATTCCTAAGATTACT
Organism: Enterococcus alcedinis; assembly: GCF_014635985.1. Lineage (GTDB taxonomy): Bacteria > Bacillota > Bacilli > Lactobacillales > Enterococcaceae > Enterococcus_I > Enterococcus_I alcedinis. The sequence goes on from NZ_BMDT01000001.1 coordinate 422,401, forward strand.
CGATACCAACCAAACGCTGAGAAGTCATTTTTCTTAATATAATTCATTAAGAAGCGAATGGCCAGGATTGAGACTACAAATGATACAATCGTACCGGTTAAGAGAATAATCGTCGCATTTAAGTCAAAACTGTTGCCGGTGGCTAAGAATTTAACAATTTTCAGTAAGCTTGCACCAAACATCGTTGGGATACCAAGGAAAAATGAAAATTCAGCAGAGACAAAACGTGAGGCGCCGATCAAGATTCCACCTAAAATTGTTGCTCCCGAACGAGACGTTCCTGGAATTAACGCTAAAACTTGAAAGAAACCGACCATTAAAGCAAATTGATACGTAATTTGATTTAAATCAGTTACTTTTGGTGTTTTAGTCCGATTCCGCTTTTCAACTACGATAAAGGCGACACCATAAATAATCAACATTAATGCTACAGGTAAGAAGTGGTGGAAGGTTTCTTCCAACCAGTCATCAAGGGGTAAGCCAATAATCGCTGAAGGGATGATTGCTACGACTACTTTAAACCACAGTGACCAAGTTTCTTTATTCTCCTCTTTTGTTTTCGATAATGAAAAGGGATTTAATTTGTTAAAATAAAGGACCACCACAGCCATAATGGCACCTAATTGGATGACGACATTAAACATCGACATAAATTCCGGCGTTTGATTTAATTTAATAAATTCATCTGCCAAAATCAGATGTCCCGTACTACTAATCGGTAACCATTCTGTAATACCTTCAATGATACCTAAAGCAATCGCTTTGAGTAATTCAATAAACTCCATAATTTCATTCCTTCCTCTAGATAAATAATCACAAATGTAAGTATACCGTTTCTATTTTTAAATACCAAGCAATTTCAAAAAAAATAAGCCGTTAGTACAACGAACTTATCTTTTCTTAATAAATGTTATTCAGTTATCTTTTCACCTTTTTGAAAATATTGACGATCAGCAATCTCATGAATCGTAAAGGTACCATTTTCATAGGTTAAACGGGTGACAGAACCATTGTCGATATCAATACGAACATTGTTTTCTTCATTGATTAAATGAAGAAGAAGAGCGATTGTTAATCCGTGAGAAACAACGAGAACCTTACCGCCACCATTTTTTTCAACGCGGTGGGCAATGTCTTCAATCCCTGTACGGATTCGAAACGATAATTCTTCATAAGTCTCAGCCCAGTTTGCCGTATCAGCGGTATAAATGCCATTACAGATATCTTCAAAACTTGTTTGATTGGCAATCATCTCATCATAAGAATTAAAATCTAAAACACGAGGGATAACACCCCACATTTCAGCATCATAGCCGCCTTCTAATGAACCAAAACACCATTCACGAATGCGCTTATCTAAATGATAGGGAATTTGTGAACCATTTTCGAGTTCACTTAAGATAATTCGAGTTGTTTCAATCGCACGACCACTATCGCTTGAATACGCCGCAACAAAATTGTAGTCTCTTAATCCCCGTCCTAGCGCATGGATTCGTTGAGTTCCATCCGGCGTTAAAGGTGTATCACACCAGCCTTGAACGCGTTGAATCGCATTGAACATGGTTTTTCCGTGTCTTACAACGTATAACTCTGTTTTTGTCATTTTCTCTTCCTCGATTCTTTTTATTTAGCGATTAAAAAAAGGATTGTTTGTTTTTTCGAAGCCGATGGTTGTTGAATCGCCGTGACCAGGATAGACTTTGTAATGCTCAGGAAGGGTGAACAATTGTGTTTGGATACTATCTAATAATTGCTCTAGGTTTCCTGTATGTAAGTCCGTTCGCCCAATGCTACCTTTAAAGAGCGCATCACCACTCACAACAAATGAGTCAAAGACGAAACTTACACTACCATGAGAGTGTCCTGGAGTTGGAACGACGCGGAAGTGCAAATCGCCAATCGTGTACTCTTTTAATTCAAATTCTTGCTCTGCCGGTCGGACAATTAGACCACCTAGTTCAGGATGACGACTGGATAAATTTAAAACAGGATCACTTAACCAAGCGTTTTCTAAAGGGCTGACAAAGACTGGAATTTGATATTCATCACGTAGTGCGTCGACTGCACCGATATGGTCGTAATGCGTATGTGTTAGTAAAATGCTAAGTGGTTTAGCTTTGGTTGCTTCAATTTCCTTAATTAATAGCGCAGCATCTGCACCTGGATCAACAATTAAGAGTTCATCTTTATCCCAGATAAGATAACAATTTTCTTGGATCGGTCCCGTGGGAATTTGTTTAATTTGCATGTTTTTACCTCCTGTAAACGTTCTTTCTTTAGTATAACCTAGTTAAAGTTGATTGACAAAATAAGAATTTACAAAAAACTGTGACAATTTGTTGGCTCAACTCGTTAATAAGAGTAGGAGGAGGTGAGCATATGAAACTTGATGAATTAATTGCATTGATGAAGGAACAAAATATCTTGTATTTACTCTCTGTTTTATCGATTGCTATGGTGATCGATTTTGTGAGTGGTGTGCTAGCGGCTAAGATGCACCAGGAAATTCTTTCCAAAAAAGGGATTAACGGTATCATTCGCAAAGTAGCAAGTATGATTCTTTTAGTCTTTTTTCTTCCAGTTGCCCTAATTATTCCAGGGAAAACGGGAATCGTGTTACTGTCCGTCTTGTATATTGGTTATTTACTAATGGAAATCCAATCAATTTTAGAAAATTACCAAAAAATGGGAATTTCAATCACGTTATTTCAAACATTTTTGGAACATTTATACGATCTTTTGAAAAAGAAAGGATAAGTCTTTTAAAAATCTTTAATTAAAGCTATATGATTGTCTGGATATCCGCTATAATTAGCTCTTGAAGAAGGTGATTAACTTGCGTAGAGGGAAAATATCAGTTCGCGATTTAGTTGAATTCGTTTTGCGTTCTGGTGATATTGATAATCGCCGGACGAGTCTTCATAATGCTCAAGAAGGTGCGCGAATTCATCGGAAATTGCAAAAAGAAGCAGGAGAAGAATATCAATCCGAAGTTTTTTTAAAGACTATTTATAATTTGGCTAACGATTCGATTCAAATTGAAGGCCGAGCAGATGGCATCTTTAAAAATGACAGTGTCTGGGTAATTGATGAAATTAAAACATCAAGCAGTTCATTTGAAGAATTAGAAGCTGCAAAAAAAGAACTGTTTTTTGCCCAAGCGATGGTTTATGCTTATATTTACGTGTTAGACAATCAGTTGGTGGAAATTGATGTTCGGTTAACCTATTTCCAAACGACAACAGAACAAATAACATATGAAACTAGACGATTTACGAATGACCAACTCGAAAGTTTTTTAAAAGACTTAATGACGGAGTATAGTCGTTGGCTACTTTTCCAAGACGATTGGCGTAGAGTACGTAATACTTCGTTAGAGCAACTACTCTTTCCTTATGAAGAATACCGTAAAGGGCAGCGTGACTTAGCTGTTGTTTCCTATAAAGCATTAAAGACTCAGAAAAAACTTTTTACAGAAGCGCCTACTGGAACAGGAAAAACGATTTCGACCTTATTTCCCGCCTTAAAAGTATTAGGTGAAGAGCAAGGGGAGCGCATTTTTTATTTGACGGCTAAAACGATTACTCGTTCTGTTGCTGAAGATGCTGCAAAAAGTTTAAAGGAGAAAGGGGCTTCTTTAAAAAGTGTTACTTTGACAGCGAAAGATAAAATTTGTTTTTTAGATGAACGACTTTGTAATCCAGTTGATTGCAAATATGCAAATGGTTATTACGATCGAATTAACGAAGCGTTATGGGACCTGTTGCATCACGAAAATCAAATGACTCGATCGGTAATCGAAACATATGCTAAAAAACATACGATTTGTCCCTTTGAACTATCTTTAGATGTGAGTTTATTTTGTGATCTTATTATTGCGGATTACAATTACTTATTCGATCCCATTGTTTATTTGAGACGTTTTTTTGAAGACAATGCTTCAGATTCTTACTTTTTAGTTGATGAAGCACACAATTTAATTAATCGTTCACGAGAGATGTATTCAGCTAGTATTAGCGACCAAGTATTTATAGCGCTCACCTCGTTGATTCCGAAGACAAAACGAAAAATGCACAAAATATTAGCCAAAATTATTTCAGAATTTGATTTATTAAAAGAACAGAGTGAAAGAGAGGGGTGGAGGTTTAAGCACCAACAAACACCTGCTGAAACGCTAGTGAATTTACTTTTTCAATTAAATGAACAAATTCAAGAGTTACTAGTTGAGGAGACAGATAACTCAAGAAAAAATCAAATTTTGCCACATTATTTTGAATGCATTCGTTTTTTAAAGATTAGTGAGTTCTATGATGATTCTTATGAAACAACGATTGAAGTCGGATTGTATCAAATAAAAATCAAACAATTTTGCATGGATCCTTCGAATTTTCTAGAAGCGACACTGGACAAAGGAAAGGGGAGTTTACTTTTTTCAGCGAGTTTAAGCCCACTGGATTATTATCAAAGCCGGCTAGGTGGGGGGGAGGAATCCTTTGTTTATCGAGTAGGAAGTCCTTTTGAGAAGAGCAATCAAGCGATTTTAATCGCAAACTATATTCAAACAACGTATCAAAAAAGAGCCAATAGCTATCTTCAAATTGTTGAAGCGATAGGTACGATGATTGAAGCAAAACAAGGGAATTATTTAGTCTTTTTTTCTTCCTATCAATACTTAGACCAAGTGGCTGACTTATTTAAAGAGATTTATCCTAACGTTCAGACGATCATTCAAGAATCAAACATGAATGAAGAAGAAAGGGAACGTTTTTTGAAACAATTTCATTCAAATCCGAAACAAACGCTTGTGGGATTTTGTGTCCTTGGGGGTATTTTTTCAGAAGGAATTGACTTAAAAGGGGATCGGCTGATTGGGACGGCAATTGTTGGCGTAGGGTTACCACAAGTCAATCCCGAACAAGAGTTAATCAAGGAATATTTTGATGAAAAGAATAACCGTGGCTTTGAGTATGCTTATCAATTACCTGGTATGAATAAAGTACTTCAAGCTGCAGGCCGTGTGATTCGCGATGCTACGGATCAAGGCGTCGTATTACTCTTAGATGCTCGCTTTACGACACCCCGATATCGTACGCTTTTCCCGGAACACTGGCAACATTATCAAGTCTGTTATCAAGCTCCCCAATTGAAACAAGCAGTGACTCATTTTTGGTCAGAAAAAGAACAGACTGATGACTTATAGCAAAAGAAGATGAATGATGATTTTTTTACAATCATCAATTTTTAAGACGGCAAAACGTTGATTGTTTTGTTGTCTTTTTTATCGATGTTATTTGACTTTATGCGTTAAATTTATCGTCTATTAATGACAAATTGCTAGCAAATTAGATTTTAGGAAGCAAAAAAAGGCCGTTGCAACCTATGATTGCGGAAATTCTACCTATTATTGGTTGTTTAATGTCGATCATTTGGTTATCGTAATGACAAAGGAGTGAATGCTAATGTTTAGTGAGAAGCTACAAAAATTACGAAAAGAACGCGGTGTATCACAAGAGGAGTTATCAGAGATATTAAATGTTTCAAGACAATCCATTTCTAAATATGAAAATGGAACATCTGAACCAAACTTTGAAAAATTATTAATACTGTCAAAGTATTTCAATGTCTCTCTAGATGAACTACTCGATAATACTAATTTCCAAAATTCTGAACAAAGGTTGGTCGTCAAAAATATCCAAAGTAATAAAATTTTAATTGAGAGTAAGATCGATGGGAAAGTATCCTCGTTTTATAAATTCATTAATAGTTCGGTGTTTGGAAAAAAAGAGCACCATCCCGAAATGATGTTGCTAGGAGTCGACGGGCATAGTTTTTGGGGAGACAATGCGGTCGCGTTAGCTTGGTATGCTACAAAAAATGACTATGAAAAAGAACTTCAAGCGATTATGGAGGCGATGTCTAAGGGAGAAGCAGCGTATCACTTGAAATATTACGTTAACGTTAAGAAAAAAGGCATTTTTGATTTGGAGATCATTCGTTGATGTAATCATTTCAATCTTGGTCGACAATGTTAGACAGTATTCTAAGATCATACGTTTCAACATAAAAAAACTCTTTTACTAACTTAGGAAAAGTTAATAAGAGAGTTTTTAATCGTTTGATAGGGTATGTATGTGAGAGTATGAAAAGTCTAATTGCTGACTACGAATACTCGAGTTCGATACGAAAATCTTATCTAATGCCTAAAGCAATTCTTGCGTATCTTGACATACGATCAGTAGTCCATGCTGGGTACCAAACGAGTTTAACTTCAACATTCTTGACTTCATCTAGATCTTCTAAAGCGTCATGAATATTATCAGTGATTACGTCTGCTAGCGGGCAGCCCATCGTTGTTAAGGTCATTTTAACGAGTGCATCGCCAGATTCGGCATCAAACTCTACTTCATATATTAAACCTAAGTTTACGATATCAATCCCAAGTTCAGGGTCGATTACCGTTTCTAAAGATGTTAGGATTCGGTCTTGTATTTCTTGAACTTCTTGTTCAGTGTATTTCTCACTCACAAAAAAATCCCCCTTTTAATAGTTTCTAGTCCACATCATACTATTTTTTATCGAACTTGTAAAATTAGAAAGATTAGCGTTTGGAAACTTTAATGTCAGGAAAAACTCCTGTAGCCTTAAAATGACGAGCATCATCATCGTTTGCAAAGCGTCCCATGATTGAATGTGTAGGTAAAATGTTAATAAAAGCATTTGGATCAATCTCGATGGTTGCTTGTTCTAAATCGTATAGCTCATAACGAGTAATGACTATCATAATCGTGCTACTTGGTAATCCAGAGTAGCCGCCAATTGAAGGTAGTAAGGTCATCCCTCTGAATAAGCGTTCGGAAATATTTTTGCCAACTTCTTCGGCACGAGTAGTTACGATCATTGCCGTAATCTTTTGATGACTTGTATGAATTAAATCGACAACACGACTCATTGCGTATAACGAGATGACGGTATACAGTGCGCTTTCAATTGAAAAGATCGTCGCGGCAATCAATACAATCAAACCATTCAATGCTAACATATAACTACCCACTGTTTTTCCGGTCATTTTAGAGAAGATGACAGAGATGATATCCATTCCTCCTGTTGTAAAACCCATCTTAAGAGATAGACCGACACCGGCACCAATTAGAACGCCTCCGACAATCGCATTGAGTAAGATATTGGAAGAAACTGCACCTTCTGGAATAATCATCGTAGCAAGCGATACGCCCATTACATTAATGAGACTAAAAATGGTAGCATTTTTCCCAAGTTTGATAAAACTTAAAATAAATACAGGAATATTATAGATTAAAATAAGTGCACCTAGACTTAAGTGAATGCTGAATTGCGCATCAGCGACAGCAACTGTAATTTGAGAAATACCATTTAAACCGGCAGAAAGTACATTGGCAGGTGCTAAAAAGAAGTTCATACCTATCCCATTTGCAATAGCTGTGAGAATCACGGTTCCAATTTTTTTGAATAACTCAATTTGAGGGTTTTGTTTCATTTATTTTCATTCATCCTTTCATTCAAAACATCCGAACTTAGAATAGCAGTTTATGATGAGAAAAGAAAGAATATCAACAAAGAATTTGCTATAATATAGATAAATAACTTTCGAGGAGGCCTATTATGGCAAAAGATGCAAGTTTTGACGTTGTTTCAGAGATGAATATGGAAGAGGTAAAAAATGCGATTCAAATGACTACAAAAGAGTTGAAGAATCGTTTTGATTTTAAAGGTTCAACTGTTGAGATTACCTTTGAAAAAAATAAAATGACGGTGATTGGTGATGACGACTTTAAAGTCGAACAAATCAAAGATGTTTTATTTGGAAAATTAGTCAAGCGCGGTGTGCCAATTAAGAATATCCATTTTGGTGAAACGCAACATGCGCTAGGAGCTAAGGCTCGTCAAACAGCGGATTTGATTAGTGGTATTGATCGTGAAAACAGTAAAAAAATCACGACTGCAATCAAAAATGCTAAAATTAAAGTGAAAGCTCAGATTCAAGAAGACCAAATTCGTGTGACTGGAAAAAGTCGTGACGATTTACAAGAAGTCATTCAATTATTACGTAAATTGGATTTACCAATTGAATTACAATTTACCAATTATCGTTAACTAAGTGGGAGGTGTAAAGTTTCCTACCTATAATGTAGTAAATAAAGCTGTGACCGATTGTCGCAGCTTATTTACCATCAAAAATAAAGGAGCGAGCAATGAAATTTCAACAAGCAACATTACAAGACTTACCTCAACTAGCAAAAATCATGTCAGAAGCGATTCATTTACTTCAGATCCAAGGGTCACCTCAATGGCAAGATGGCTATGGACCGACTACTGAAAAACTCACTGCCGATATTAAAAACAAAGCAACGTATGTTTTAAGAACAGATACAAATGAAATTGCCGGGACGATTGCTCTTATAACAGGGATTGATCCAGCTTATACAGAGATAAGTGAAGGTGACTGGTTAAAAACGGATAGTGAGTATTTATCTTTTCATCGGGTGGCGATTAATCCAAAGTATAGAGGCCAAAACATTGCCACCCAATTAATGGAGCACGCCATTTTAGTGGCACGTGATAAAGGATTTCATGATATACGAATCGATACACATGAATTAAATCTCGCGATGCAAAAAGTGATTGCCCAAACAGGGTTTTCGTACCGAGGTGTCGTTCATTTCCCTATTCCGAATGGTAAACGGCTTGCCTATCAAAGAATCATCTAAAGTACAAGGATTTCGATACCAAAGAAATCCTTGTACTTTTTTCGTATTTACTTATAAGGAAAGCGCTATCATATCTTTAGGACTAGAAGAAAGGTTATGTTATAATTAGAGTAAGATTAGAAAAATGGAGGTGTATGCTATGAAAATGAGTCAGCCTTTAAAAAAAGCGCTCACACTATTAACGACTGCGTTACTCATTTCTGCTTATGTAACGCCCGTGCTAGCAACGACTACAGATTCTATTGTGTCGGAATCTGAAACAACAGAAGGGGAATCGACAATCGCGACAGAAATAGAAGAAATGAGTGAGTCGAGTGAGTCGAGTGAGTTGGTTATTTCAGTTACTCCAGAAGAGCCGACAACTCCTAGCATTCCTGAGTTAATAGAGACAGTTGCCCCAGAACCAAGCACTACAGAGAGCCTGGAAGATACGACAGAGGTTTCCGCCACTTCGGACACGGACAGTAGTGATACGAGCACGAGCGATACGACGGCGTCTTCTGAAACAACGAGTGAAAGTACAGCGTCCTCTTCTTCAGAGTCTGAGTTGACTAGCGATACAAGTAGTGAGGATAGTAGTAGTGAAGTAAGTGAAAGCACGCAAACGACGGACTCTAGTCAAAGTAGCACAGAATCAAGCACGTCAGAATCACTAGAACAATCCACAGATACGACTGTCGATAGTTCATCAAATGTACCGAGTGATTCCTCGGAATTATCGACAGATTCTTCGAGTGAGGTCATCAAAGACTCGCAAGAATTGCCTAGAGAAACACCGAATGACCATGCGATTCACACGCTACCACAAGGACCTTTTCCTTCTGTGGGGACCATTTTAGATGCCCAATTGGAATCACAAAATTTCATCGAATCTGATTTAAATGGTTTTGAGTTGCCTTTATTGCATAGTTACCAAAATAAACAAGATGCAGCAGTTGTTTATGCTGCATTAAACCATTTAAATGCACCTTATGATGACACTGGGAAAGGGCCGGAAGCTTTTAATAATATTAATTTCCCACGTTATTTATATCAAGAAGTTTTTGGTGTCGATTTAGCTGAAACGTTTGATAAATTGGTCCGATTTGGTGCAAAAGCAGAAGTAAGTAAGGTTCGACCAGGCGACTTACTTGTCTGGAAAAAAGAACAAAGAGTTGCGATTTATCTAGGCCAAAACAAATTTATTATGGCTGATGATACACTTGCCAAAGAACAAGTAGGAAATCAAGTGTTACTAGCTGAAACGGATGAGAAAGAAACGCAAGAAGTGATTCCAGGCGTACGGATTTTCACTTTGCATCTCGATGATCTGACCGACGATTCAGCTGACGAAAAGGACTTGTTAACACGTTATGACTTTATCCGAACACCTGACTACAGTGTCAATCGACCAAGTAACTGGGATTTAAGTGCTTATGGTCAACAGCAATTGGACTTATATCCAGTAACTTTTGATTTCCAAGTGAACTCGCAAACAACGGCTTTTATTGAATCGATTGGTGAAGCAGCGCGTGATTTAGGTTTGAAGTATGACGTTTTTGCTTCCGTTTTGATCGCACAGGGTATTTTAGAAAGTGGTTCTGGTTCGAGCGGCCTATCTCGAGCACCCTATTACAACGTTTTCGGTATTAAAGGTAGCTCGGGTGGTGCGTCGGTTAGTTTTCCAACGATGGAAGACAATGGTAAGGGAGAACTATACGGCATTACGTCAGCCTTTAGAGCGTATCCAAGTTATCAAGAATCATTAGCGGATTACGTCTCGCTTTTACGTTCGGGTATTTCAGGTAATCAAAACTTTTATCGAAAAGCTTGGCGCTCAGAGGCACAAAACTATTTACGAGCAACAAGAGAATTGACCGGTAAGTATGCGACTGATACGCACTATAACAATAAATTGAACTCAATCATTGCTGCATATAATTTAACGCGTTTTGATAAACCTCGCGTTAGTTTAAGTAATGAAATGATGAATTTTAATCAAATCCCACAAGTTTATCGTGATAAGATTCGTTTCCCAGAGTTTAATGGACAAAATTATAATACGTCTGGTTCGTACGGTTCTGATCAATGTACTTGGTATGTTTATAACCGTGTAACTCAATTGGGTGGAAAAGTTGGAGACTTTATGGGAAATGGTGCAGACTGGCGGAATACGGGGGATCGTGAAGGTTATGTGACGTCTGACGTTCCAAAGGTTGGTTATATGATTAGCTTTAAACAAGGCGTAGCAGGTTACCACCCACTTTATGGTCACGTGGCTTTTGTTGAGGCGGTGAGCGATGAAGGGATTTTAATCTCTGAGGGGGATGCCTCTTATATCAATTATCGGGTAATTCCAAATGAAATTGCCTTGTCGAGTGGTGTCGGTTATGTTGCACCGAAATAAGTCTAAAAAGAGGATTGAATCTTCATAAAACTATTGATAATATAGTCATGAAGGATGGTGCACTATGAAAAAACGTTTACGAAAAAAGAAAGCTTACAAACAATATATCCAAGATATTTTCTTAGGTTATGAAAAAATGCTCGAAAACCCTGAACTAAAAGAATTAACTTTTAGTTATCTAAAAGAAACAACTGTTTTAAAGCGCGATGACAATCAACAAATTCGCTTCAGAACATTTGATCAAGATTAATTGAAGAGGATTGGTTGTTTTATTCAAAAATAAAAGCAACCAATCCCTTTTTTTGTTTAAAAAATGATACACTATAGATATAAAATTTAAGAGGAGGAGATAAAATGGAGACAGAAAATAAAGAGTTGACTGAGACATCGACGAAAGAAGTACAAGACTTATCTTTTAACGAGATCAAAAAAGTTGCAACTGAAAATATTAGCGCATTATTAAAAGATCTACAAGATTTTGAACAAGCAATTAATCAGGAAAATATCCAAGAGATTTATCGGATTTATAACGGGCGCTTAAACAAAGAGCTACGTGAAAACTCTAATCAAAACCACGAAATTGATGAATTGTTATCGAGTAAAATCCATGAAAGCTTGATTAATGCCTTTCCGTTTATGCGTCAAATAAAAAAAGAGTCTGCTACGATTTTTTATTATCAAATCGATCAATACTATCACCAAAGGCCGACCATTTATTTGGATTCTAGTATTCCAGAAATCTATATTTTTCCCCATATTTTAAACGAGTGGCAAAATCCTCAAACATCTTATAAAGAAGAGTTACAGGTTTTGGAAACAAAAATGGATCAAATTGAAGCCAAAAAAATTAATGCAAAAATTGCAGTGGATCAGATTGACCATAAACTTCATGACTTAAAAAATGAACAGATGAATATTGAACAAAACAAAGGATTCTTTAATCGAGGGAAATTTGAAGATGATTTAGCTGTTATTTATAACAAGCAAAAGGAATTACAAGAACAACGTCTTAAATGGTTGCCTTATTTAAAGGAAGATGACTCTCAAATCCTCTTAGAAAAGGAGCAACTTCTAAGAGAGTATGACGAAAAACGTCTTCAACGTGCGGTGATTACCAAAGAGCTCCGTTTGATTACGAAACATTTTGGATCGGTTGAACGTATGGAAGAAGCTTTAAGTACCTTCTTAAGCTTTTATTTAACTGGGGAAGGAATGAATTTCAATGGAAGATAATCAACAATCATTAGCTCAAACAGATTTTCCAGATGCCTATTTGATGGGTAAAGAAAGTTATAAAGCTGAAATCGAACAATGGATTACAGATACGGAACTCGAGCTGGAAGATTTGTATTTACGAAAAAAAATTCTCGAAGCAGACTTCCGAACTTTGCTTGACCTATACAAAGCATTAATTTTTCAAGATAAAGATATCTCAACGATTGCTCAAACGAATTTAATTACATACTTTTCGTATGAGTTATTAAAACCTTTTCAAGCGGTGGGGTTGGAGCAAACGGAACATTTTAATACTTGGGAAACGAAACATTTTTATACTGCATATCAATTGAATGAATCAAATAATTTAGTTTTTTACTTTAAATTAAAAGTCGTTGATGACCGATTTGTCGTGGATTATCTCCCACTTCTAACAGTCAATATCGAAGAAATGTCGATTGAAGTCAATGATACGCACGTTCGAACGTTAATCTCATTGTGGTACTGTGATAAGTTTCTCTCTCGTAGTCAACTATCATTGTTTAACCAAGATATTAATGAACTTTTTAAATACTTCAAAGAACAAGGTTTTGAAGTTCAACCAAGTTTATTAGATAATACGCAGGCACTTTCTTTGAAACTTATTAGTGATTTTCCAATTAACCAAACGGTACTGGACCGGATCTTTATTACCACGATGGAGAATACTGATTATGATTTTGAATGGTTAGGCGGAGAAAAGTATCAAGTGCAGTTAAATCAGGAGCAAACCATTACAATTGAAAGACACGAAAATGAAACGGAACTTTTTATTGATTCGAATCATCGACGTCGTTCGATTTTAGATTTTGCGACAAGCTATCCTTTTTTAGTGCCTCTTTTTGTTCAAAGGAGCAAGTAAATGAATCGGGACGAGTTAAATGAAGAACAAGATTTTTGGGATGAATTTGCTGGAGAATATACAGCGATTCAATCCGAGTCACAAGTTAACATTGTAGGAGACATTAGTGCCTATTTAGCAGGAGAAATATCATCACCAGTTGATACATTGGTCGATTTAGCGGGCGGGAGTGGCAAATATTTACTTGGTTTGGAGTCATTGACTAAAAAATATATACTAGTTGATTTTTCAAAGGAAATGATACGACTTGCTCAGACGTCCTTTCCAATGTCACAGGCAGATTTTCAGCTTATGGATCAAGCGTCTTTTTTATCTAGGACATCGAATCAATCATACGATGTCCTTTTTTCGGCGATGAACCCAGCGATTCGAACGAAGAATGATTTGAATGAAATTTTACGCATTACTAAAAAACGAGTCTATTTATTACGATTAGTTCAAGAGGAAGAATCGTTATTTAGTCCTTTTGAAGAGGAAAATGATGAACTGAAATTAATGGCTCGTTATAAAAATTGGTTAGACACTCCTTATCAAAGTCATTATTTTACTTATCGTGTAGAAGAAGTTATTACGAAAGATTTCTTCTATGACTATTATTCGGATCAGCTAGCTCCGGTGGTCCTTGAACAAGCGCTACAACAATTTTTCCCGGTTCAGGACACGGCAATTAATCATAAATTACTCACTTTTGAACTGCTATCGATTGACCTTGAAGATTGTAAAGGGGGGCAAGTATGAAAATTACCCAATTACTCACTAAAAATCAAGAAGTCCAATTTATCGTATTTGAATACTTGCTCTACCATGATGTGCCGATTTCATTGAAAGAACTTGAGCGTGAAATACACGTTTCTTTACCAACGTTACAAAAAGAACTCATCGCCTTGCAAATGGAATTGACCAGTTACGATAACAAAGCCCAGCTTCTTCGTGACGAACAGGATTTTTATGAACTGAAACTGCCAAATCGCTTTTCAGTAAAAGACTTTCTAACGCACTATTTAGAGCAGTCGCTTGATTATCAATTGTTTTTAGCTGTTTTTTCACACAAAAATATCTCTATTACAAAAATGATGATGTCTTTGCAAGTAAGTGAATCTTCTATTTTTCGACGCTTTAAAGCAATTAATCAATTATTAGCTGAGTTTGATGTTCAAATAAAAAATAAGAACATTATTGGTGAAGAAAAACAAATTCGTTATTTCTTTTTTCATTTTTTTTGGCATAGTCATTCGTTTACTTATATTCAACAACATTTTGATAAAAGTAAAAGCCAACATTTAATTCAAATAATCGAAGCCTTATTCGAACGGAAGTTTAGCCCAAGAGAGTTTTGGAAATTGGTTGTTTGGTTTAATATTATGGAACATCGCTTCGATTACCATGAAGACCAGGTTCAAGATTTTTCAGCTGATTTTCAACAACTCTTAGAAGAAGATTTGATCTTTCAAAAAATTAAGAATATACTTGCGCGTTTTTTGAGTCGTTTTGCTTACCAGTCATTTGAGGATGAAGCTATCTATCTTTATTTATTTTTATTATCAGAAGGAATCTATGTGCCACTTGCAAAGGAATCCAGTCTAATTAAAAGGATACACGAAGCGAGTCAACTTGTGCAGCAAGAAATATTAGGTGAAAACCGAATGTCCGAAAAGGGAGAAGCGTTCCTCTTTGTTTTACATTGTACAGCAACTTTTTATCGAGGGAGTTTTGAAGAGGAAATGGCCCTATTCCGTCATTATGCGCTTTCTGATGTTTCAACAAATAAACTGAATCAGTGTATGTCGATCGTTGAAGAACGCTTATCTCGTAATTTAACGAATACCCAGTGGAAGACGTTAGATTTTCATTACGGATTAATTTATGATGTTTTTCATAAACAAGATAAAAAGAAACAGCGTATCGGTATTGTCATGGAGGCAAATTTAGAATCAGAATATTATTTGAATCATTTAAAACGTAGTCTGCAAGGATATGAAAACATCCATGTTGAAGAGGCGATGGAAGGTGTTTACTATCACCTACTATTAGTGAGCGAGTTTGCGGATAGTCAACCATACATCTGGGAGACTTCAATAACTATCACAGAAAAGTATTTACCGTCTGAAATCCGACGTGTCAAAGAAATATTAATACAGAATAAGGCAATTGAAGGAGAATGACCATGAGAGTATTGATTATAGGTGGCTCCCATGGGGGAATTGCAACGGCAAGCCATTTAAAAAAAATTAATCCTTCCGTTGAAGTAATTATTATCGAACAATCGAGCGTACTCGGTTATATCGGAAGTAGTTTGAATTTATATTTAGAAAAATACGTTGAACATTTAGAAGACTGTCGCACGACAAGCCCTAGTGAATTACTAACAATGGGGATTAATGTCATGATTAATACTAAAGTTACAAAAATCATGCCTGAAAAAAAACAAATTAAGATTAGTATGAAGAATGAAGAATTAATGATAACGGATGTCTTGACGTATGATTATTTAGTTTTAGCAATGGGATCAAGTCAATATCAAACGAGTTTTTCACAAGAAGCAGAAGCAAAAATTACAAATTATAAAAGCTTGCCTCAAGCGAAATCAGCTGCAGAAACATTGGAAATTTGTCAAAAAGTCGTCATTATTGGTGCCGGGTTGATCGGTTTAGAGTTAGCAGAGTCACTGAGTCGTTTAGATAAGCAAGTAATTATTATTGATCGGATGAATCGTAGTTTGTTTCGCTATTTTGATGATGAAGTGACTTCGATTCTTCTAAAGGATTTACCTAAAAATGTTGAGCTGCATTTAAATAGCAATGTTCAAAAAATTGTTGTTGATCAAAATAAACATTTTAAAGAAGTACTGATTAACCGAGAGAAGACAATTACAGGAGATGCATTAATTTATGCAATTAACCCTCGACCGAATATTGAGTTGGTTGCGGATCTGATTGATGTGAATCATGACGGGACACTTAAAACGAATGAATATATGCAAACATCGGACCCTTCAATTTATGCTGTTGGAGATCTCGTATCTGTATTCTTTAGCCAAACGAATGTTCCAAGTTATATTCCATTAGTAACAAATGCGTATCGGACAGGGATTATTGCAGCAACGAATATCTTATTAGACGTTAAAATTCCTTTTCCGACTGTCCAACGTACGGTTGTAAGTCAGTTATTTGGGCACTACTTAGGGAGTACAGGAATTAACGAGAGTGAAGCACCTTATTTTGGATTTGATGTTCAGAGTGTTGCAAAAACATACAACAAGGCCTCGTTCATTCAAGAGGATCTTGGTTTTGAGCTCACATTAAAATTTATTTTTGACCGTACAACAAAGGTATTGCTAGGTGCACAGTTATTAACAAATCGTGAGGCGAAGTTGGAATTGATTAATACTTTATCTGCCTTAGTAACAAAGCATACAACCTTGGATCAAATACTAACGATGGATTTTTACTTTAATCCGAAGTTTTCCAACCCCTTACATTTCTTTAATGATTTGGCATTAGAAGGGATTTTAAAGCAAAATAAGTAGGTAAAAGAGAGCGAATTATTAATAATTCGCTCTCTTTTCATATAATTGAGTCAATTCTGTTCATTTTTTAATAAAAGTGATTGATATTTTTCAGAAAATAACATACACTGTTTGAGAGAATGAGAATCATTCTCAATGGTTGGAAAGGAGTCTTAAATGAAAAGAAGCTATCTAATCCTTTTGTTATTTGCGCTAACACTCATTTCTTTGTTTGTCGGTGTTCATAGTGTTTCAATCAAAGGATTGCTTGCTGGTGATGAAGTTCAGCAAATGTTATTTCTAAAAACAAGAATTCCTCGAACCGTCAGTTTGATTTTAGCTGGTGGCATGGTAAGTGTTGGTGGTAAGATTATGCAGCACTTAATGCAAAATAAATTTGTGTCCGCAGGAACAATAGGTATGATGGATAGTGCCCAATTAGGTATATTACTAGTGATGCTCTTATTTCCGAACAGTTCTATTTTAGGTCGATCAACGGCGGCATTTATCTTTTCATATCTAGGGGTTCTCTTATTTTTGAATTTAAGTAAGATTCTTCCTAAAGGTGATCCTATGATTTTACCACTTACAGGCGTCATGTTTGGAAATATTATCGGAGCAATCGCTACTTTTTTTGCTTATCAGTTTCAGTTGGTTCAAAATGTTTCTTCTTGGTTACAAGGAAACTTTGCAACCGTGATGCAAGGGGAGTACGAGTTAATCTATTTAACCATTCCGGTTTTTATTATTTTATATTTTTTTGGTTACCAGATTACCATTGCGGGTTTAGGTTCAGAACTTTCAACCAATCTAGGGTTGAACCATCAACGGTTACAATGGATTGTTTTTGCTCTCGTAGCATTAGGTAGTAGTTCAGTATTAATTATGGTTGGGAACATTCCTTTTTTAGGCGTGGTTGTTCCTAATTTAGTTTCATTATTTTACGGTGATCATTTAAAAGATACGATGGGACTAACAGCGATTTTAGGAAGTACGTTCTTAATCATTTGTGATATTTTAGCACGTGTGGTTATCGCACCTTATGAAATCCCAGTCAGTGTCGTTGTCGGTATTATCGGTGGTGCCTTATTCTTACTCTTGTTAACAAGGAGGAAGATCCGATGAAACAAACTTCGTATCGTTTCAAAATTATCGCATTAGTGTTGCTTTGTTTGTTTTTTATCGGATTGTATTTAACGTATCAAACATATGGCAACTGGTCGTTTTCGTTACCAATTCGCGGAAAGAAAATTTTAGCATTTATGCTCGTTGCGTTAGCAACTTCCGTTAGTACCATCTCGTTTCAAACGTTAACCAGAAATCAATTTTTAACTCCTGGTATTTTAGGACTCGATAACTTTTATATCTTAATTCAAACACTCTTGTTCTTTTTTGTGGGTGGTGTGAAGATGTTATCGCAAGAATCGATCTGGATGTTTTTAGCAAACATCTTATTGATGACGATTTTCAGTGTTCTATTCTTGCTTTATTTTATGGAAAAAGCCACGGGGAATTTGTTTTTACTTTTAATGGTTGGAATGGTTTCTGGGACGATGTTCTCTAGCTTAAGTACTTTCTTGCAAGTCTTAATGGACCCGAATGAGTATGATTTACTACAAGGAAAGCTCTTTGCTAGCTTTAGCAATGTGAATAGCAACCATCTCATTGTGGCGGCAATCATCATTTTATGTTCAGTTGCTTATCTGTGGCACGTGGCACCCGAGTTGAATATTTTATTGTTAGGAAATGACCCAGCGATAAACTTAGGGATTGCCTTGCATGCCTTTCAAAAAAAAGCGCTAGTGAGTATTGTTTTATTAACTGGAGCTGCGACGGCATTAGTTGGTCCGACAATTTTCTTAGGTTTTATCATCGCGACAATTAGCTATCGCGTCTTTAATACGTATCGTCATCATCAATTGTTCCTAGGTAGTTTCTTAATTGGTGTAACATTACTGATTAGTGGTCAGTTTTTAGTTGAGCAAGTCTTTAAATGGAATACAACGATTAGTGTGGTTATACAATTTATCGGTGGAATTTTCTTTGTTGGGAAAATTATCGCAGAAAGGAAAAAAGCATGATTAAAGCAGAAAATATTTCAAAGAAGTACGAAGATAAATCGATTCTAGAAGCGATTGATATTGAATTGCCCAAAGAGCAATTGATTGCCTTTATCGGACCAAATGGCGCTGGTAAAAGTACTTTCTTATCTTTAATTAGCCGCTTGCAGTCACAATCGTCCGGTGATATTTATTTAGATCATGAAGAAATTCGCAATTGGAAGTCAAAAGAACTCGCTAAAAAATTAGCAATTTTAAAACAAAGTAATGGCGTTCAATTGAACATTTCTGTCTATGACTTGGTTTCATTTGGTCGCTTCCCTTATAATCGTGGGAAGTTAACGACAGAAGATCATGAAATTGTTCAAACTTCTTTAGAGCAGATGGAATTAATCGAATTACAAGAGGATTCCATTCATGAATTATCGGGTGGTCAGCTACAACGTGTCTATATTGCGATGATTTTAGCGCAAGATACCGATTATATTTTATTAGATGAACCACTAAATAACTTAGATTTAAACCATGCCAATCAAATGATGCATTTACTCAAGAAACTCGTTAAAGAACATAAAAAAACGGTTATCATTGTCTTGCATGATATTAACTTTGCAGCAGGATTTGCAGACTACATCGTTGCGATGAAAGACGGAAAAATCTTTTCTCAAGGAGAGACAGAAACCGTTATTCAGCCGGAAATTTTAAATCGTTTGTTTGGTATGAATGTTAAGATTTGCGAAATTGAAGGAAAAAGATTCTGCATGTATTTCCATTAAAAAAATTGGAGGAACAAATATGAAAAAAATTATTTTAAGCAGTTTAATTGTTTTAACTTTAGGATTAGCAGCCTGTGGCAACTCAGGTACAAAAAATACGGATGCGACTTCAGGTACAGAAACATCGACATCAGAAGTGACCAAAAAAGAAGTAACAATTACAGATGGTAATGGTGAAATAACAGTCCCTTATCAACCGAAAAAAGTCGTTATCTTCGATAATAGTGCGTTAGATACGATAAATGTTTTAGGTCTAAAAGATGTAGTGATTGGCGCACCAACAAGTAATTTACCGAGTTTCTTAACTGATTTTGAAACGGTGGAATCAGCAGGTGGCATTAAAGAACCCGATTTGGAAAAAATTAATGCGATGCAACCAGATTTAATTATTATTTCAGGTCGTCAACGTGATTTCTTACCCGATTTAGAAAAAATTGCACCAACGATTTTCTTTGAAGTGGACAGCACAGATACTTGGAATTCAATTCAACACAATGCTTTAGCAATCGGACAAATCTTCGGTAAAGAAGCAGAAGTTGAAGTCGCTTTAGGTGATTTGGAACTTCAAATCGCAGAGACAAAAGAAAAAGCAGAAGCAAGTGGCGAAAAAGCTCTAGTTGTTTTAATGAATGAAGGCGAGTTATCTGCTTACGGTAAAGGTTCACGTTTCTCGATTGTACATGACACGTTCGGATTTAAACAATCCGATGAAAATATTGAAGCGTCAACTCATGGACAAAACGTTTCATATGAATATATTTTAAAACAAAACCCAGACATCATTTTTGTCGTCGATCGTACAAAAGCAGTCGGTGGCGATCAATCTGAGACATCGCTAGCAGATAACGACTTAGTGAAAGACACAAATGCTGGTAAAAATGGTAAGGTCATTGTTTTAAATTCAGAAGTTTGGTATTTAGCTGGTTCTGGACTAGAATCATTAAAAATCATGTTAGAAGATGTAAACCAAGCTTTCAAATAAGTCAATTAGAACCTTCAGATGTGTGACACGATCTGAAGGTTTTTTCTTTTCGGGACGGATAAATTTTAGTATCCAAAAAATCCTCTGTGCTGTACTACTGCAGAAGGCATACGACAAAAATTCGTGAATCGAGCGGAATTTGAATTCTTGACCATTGTACACATTTGTATTACAATAGTTTTGTAGAACAAACGTATACAAGGAGGTTTTTAATATGAGCACAGTAACATTCCGAGTGACTGACGAAGAAAAAGCATTTATTCAATCGATGGCTGATCTCAACGGGTTAAGTTTATCAGAACTAGCTAGAACGAAACTATTAGAAGGATTAGAAGATCAAATTGACATGGCTTTATATGAGAAAGCCATTAAGTCGCATGAGTTAAATGACGAAAGTATTTCACATCAAGCGATGCTTCAAGAATTAGGCTTATGATCCATAAAAAATATACGGTTCGTTATGAAAAGAATGCTCAAAAAGCCTTAAAAAAGATGGATAGACATCAAGCGCAATTGATCCTATCTTGGATTTCTAAAAATTTAGAAGGAACCGATTCACCTCGGATTCATGGAAAAAGTTTAGTTGGGAATAAGAGTGACCAGTGGCGCTACCGAATTGGTGACTACCGCTTATTAGCAAATATTAGTGATGAAACAATCACTATTTTAGTTTTAGAAGTTGGGCATCGGAGAGATATTTATAAATAGAAGAGGCTATTTTCATTCTTCGTTACTCAAAAGAATAAAAAATTTAATGTTTTCATTTACAAAAAGAAGGTGCCGTTTATTCGAAAAAACGGCACCTTCTTTTTGTAAATTAGGACTAGCTTTAGCAGCTAAAGCTAGTTTCGATGCTTTCTTTTTCGATATTTTACTTTACCTGATGAAGTACTTTAGGTATAATTACTTTGACAGATGGAGTAATTATTAGAAAAGAGGTTAAAAATGATATCCAGTGATAGTATTCGCGGTTACAACGATACCATTATCCTTTCTTTGTTAATGCAAGGTGATTCCTATGGCTACGAATTATCCAAAAAAATTCGTGAAGGCACACAGGAAGTCTACATTATCAAAGAAACCACGCTTTATTCCACTTTCACCCGTTTGGAAAAACAAGGCTACTTAACATCTTATCCGGGTAACCAAACTCACGGTAAGAAGCGGACGTATTATTCGATTAGTCCACTAGGTAAAGAATATTTGGAAACCAAAAGGCAAGAATGGGAGTTGACGAAAAAAGTCGTCGATTATTTTTTAAAGGAGAGTATGACAAATGAAAGTAATTAAGGATTACATTGAGGTCTTGTTTTTACAAGTACCGGTTACCCCGGAAACATTACAAGTGAAGGAAGATTTATTAAATACAGCGGAAGATCATTTTGAAGGATTGGTTGCAGAGGGTGTTTCTGAAAAAGAAGCCATCGGTATCGTGATTAGTGAATTTGGTTCCATTGATGATATTTTAACAGAACTTGAATTAAACAAAGTAAAACCCGAAGTGGAGTTTGATCCAGCGGACGAACAAACAACTCTAACGATCGATGAAATTGAAACTTATTGGGCAGAAACTCGTACATTGAACATATCAATGGGTGTGGGACTTGCGATGATTGCTTTTGGTTTTTCTTGCTTACCGTTACTACCATACGGTAATGGTGGTGTCTTAACGTTTTTAATCTTCATGTTTATTCTTTTTTTATGGGGGATTGGTTTTTTAATTTCCTTCATTCATTTCTTGCAATATCGTAAAAAAACACAACAGCTAGCTGATCTTTCTGTTTCAGCTGAGATACGTGCGCATGCTGAACAAAAAATGGAAGAGTATCGTAAGAGTTATCTTTTTGGAATGAGTGCAGGTTTCCTTAGTTTCCTTTTCGCTTTACCTACAATATTCTTTTTCTTTCATTTATTCTATTCTTCGATGCTGGGTATCTTTTTCTTCTTTATCTTATGCGGCATCGGCGTGTTTCTTATTTTATATGTGTCACTCATTCAAAAAGAATTTAAACGAATCGTGAATATGAGCACAAATGTTAAAAAGAAGCGTCAACGTCTTAAAAAGACTCGCAATCGAACAGTTGCAAGCTTTCATGAAGATATATTTTGGGTTAGCGTCGTCATTGTTTATTTTGTTTTTTCATTCATGTTTCGTGCTTGGTTATATAGTTGGTTGATCTTTTTAGTTGGTTATGTCGTAGGTGAACTACTTAAAAATCGTATCCATCACAAACAGTCAATTGAGAATGAAGGGGTCTAATTGAGAATATAAAGGTTTTAGTGCGATTCGAGTCAACTTAAGTCTATCTTAAAAGATATTAATAAAAACTTAAGCATATTGGTTGAATTCTTGTTTAAACTTCTGTATATTCTTATTTAGAGATGTTTTTCTCAAATAATTATTCTAATCGGAGGATGTATTATGTCATTAATCGGAAAAGAAATTGTCGAATTTGAAGCAAATGCTTATCACAAGGGAGAATTCATTGAAGTCTCATCAGAAGACTTTAAAGGAAAATGGAACATTGTTTGTTTCTACCCAGCAGACTTTACTTTTGTTTGCCCAACAGAGTTAGAAGATTTACAAGATCAATACGCAACATTACAAGAATTAGGTGTAGAAGTTTACTCTGTTTCTACAGATACACACTTCACTCACAAAGCTTGGCACGATCATTCAGATGCGATTGGTAAAATCGAGTACATCATGATTGGTGACCCATCACATAAAATTTCATTAGGTTTTGATGTTTTAGGCGAAGATGGCTTAGCACAACGTGGAACATTCATCATCGATCCAGAGGGTGTTGTTCAAGCAATGGAAATTAACGCAGATGGTATTGGCCGTGATGCAAGTACTTTAATTGATAAAATCCGTGCAGCGCAATATGTTCGTACGCATCCAGGTGAAGTATGTCCAGCTAAATGGAAAGAAGGAGCAGAAACATTAAAACCAAGCTTAGATTTAGTAGGTAAAATTTAAGGGGGATTTATGTCAATGGCATTAGATAAAGAAACAAAAGATCAATTAGCCCAATATTTGACTTTATTAGAGTCGGATGTTGTTTTCCAAGCGAGTTTAACGACTGACGAAAATTCAAATAAAGTTCGTGAGTTTCTAGAAGAAATCGTGGCAATGAGTCCCCGTATTTCCCTAGAAGAGATTTCTTTGAGTCGTAGTCCTAGTTTCAAAATTGCTAAAAAAGGTGAAACCAGTGGTGTTGAATTTGCTGGTCTACCTTTAGGACATGAGTTCACTTCATTTATTTTAGCACTCTTGCAAGTTAGTGGTCGTGCGCCAAAAGTCGATGAAGCAGTCATTAATCAAATCAAAGCAATTGATAAACCACTTGCTTTTGAAACATACATTAGTTTGACATGTCATAACTGTCCGGATGTCGTTCAAGCATTGAACATTATGTCTGTGGTTAACCCGTTAATCTCTCACGTGATGATTGAAGGCGGCATGTTCCAAGATGAAGTTGAAGCGAAAAAAATCATGGCTGTTCCAACCGTTATGTTAGATGGCGAAGAGTTTGCAAGTGGTCGTTTAACGATTGAGCAACTAGTAGAAATGATTGCTGGTCCTGCGAGCGCAGACGAATTCAACGATAAAGGCGTCTTTGACGTATTAGTCGTTGGTGGTGGTCCTGCTGGGAACAGTGCAGCAATCTATGCCGCTCGTAAAGGGATTAAAACAGGAATGGTTGTCGACACTTACGGTGGACAAGTAATGGATACTGTAGGAATTGAGAACATGATTGGAACGCCTTATACAGAAGGTCCGAAATTAATGGCTCAAATTGAAAACCATGCAAAAGAATATCCGATTGATATTATGAAAAACCAACGCGCAAAATCGATTCGTAAAAACGACTTGATTGAAGTTGAATTAGAAAACGGCGCGATTCTTAAGACCAAAACAGCTGTCTTAGCTGTTGGAGCAAACTGGCGTAATGTCAATGTTCCTGGTGAAGAAGAATTCCGTACAAAAGGTGTAACCAACTGTCCTCACTGTGACGGCCCACTTTTCAAAGGAAAAGATGTTGCTGTTATTGGTGGTGGAAACTCAGGAATTGAAGCTGCTTTAGATTTAGCTGGCCTTGCAAAACATGTCTACGTTTTAGAATTCTTACCAGAATTAAAAGCGGACCAAGTATTGCAAGATCGTGCCAATGCTCTAAGTAATGTGACTATCATTACGAATGCAGCAACAAAAGAAATTACAGGTACCGATGAAGTAAATGGTATCACGTATACAAACCGTGAAACAAATGAAGAACATCATATTGCTTTGAGTGGTGTCTTTGTTCAAATCGGTTTAGTACCAAATACAGGTTGGTTGAAAGACACAGCGGTTGAATTGAACCCACGTGGTGAAATCGCTGTTGATGGTCATAAGATGACAAATGTTGAAGGGATCTTCGCTGCAGGTGACTGTACAGATAGTGCCTATAAACAAATTATCATCTCAATGGGTGATGGTGCAAGTGCATCATTAGGGGCATTTGATTACTTAATTCGTCAATAATTTTTTAATGCAGAACGATTCTTTGGATTGTTCTGCATTTTTATTTATTTTTTCCTTTTTTAGAATGAAAGTGGTACAATTGTTACAGCCCCATAAATCAATCATTAGAATGGAATTTCATTAGAATTTCACTTTTCTTTTACCGAAAAGACACAAATCAATTTGACTTGTTGATCCATTTTTTGATATATTAATTAGGTGATACAAAATCGAATAGATAAAATGGTTGAGCTATTTGCTTCAAGGATCGTATTCTTCAAGGGGTGAGAAGAATTTATTTGAAGTAGCTATCGAGCTTTTTAGAGCATACTTCTGATCAGAGGTATGCTCTTTTTATTTTTGAAAGGAGGGACATCAGATGAAAGAAGCACTTGAGCGTATTCGCTTAGCAGAAGAACAAAATGAGCAGGCACAAAAGCAATTATTAAATGAAATTGATTACTATCAACAAGAAAAACAAAATGCCTTGCAAGAACAACAAACGTTAAATCAGCAATTACGAAAAGAATTGATGGTTGAATTGGAATCATCATTGTTGGAACAAGAACGGTTATTAGAACGGCAACTTCAAGCAGAAGCACAGCAAGTCGATGCTAAAAACGAAGAAATTTATCTTCAACAAAAAAATGAAATGGTCCAAAAAATCATTAAAGAAATGAGGGGAGCTTATGGCTGTTAGTCGTCTAACAAAAATGACACTCCTTGCGGAAAGAAAACAGCACGATGCGATTTTACAAAGTTTACAGAGTATTCAAAATGTGGAAATTGAAGATATTTTCGATTCTGAAGAAAATGAAGCGTGGTTAACTACTTACTTTCCAGAAATAGAAGAAATCGATCAAGCGATGATTCGTGAGTACAATTATTGGCTCACTCAAATCGAGCAAGGCATTACATTTATTCGAGATCACGGTTCATCAAAGAAAAAAATTAAAGAGTTGCCCCGTAAGAATTATTCACTACAAGCATTAGAAGCAGGATTCAACGAAGATGCGTTAGTTAGTTTGCTCAAACAAATTGACCGTCTAAAGAAAGAATGGCAAAAAAATGAACAAGAACAAATCGAGTGGCAACAAGTCGAAGAGTGGGCAACACAATGGTATCAATATGATATTGCACCTGATTATGTCTTAAAATCGACTGAGATTCAATTGGCTAAAGTTGCAGCGGATGGTTGGGAAAGTGTCCGTGCTTACTTAAGCGATGAAAAGGATATTTATTTTGAAGTGAACTACAGCAATGACAAAGAAGTTAAATTCAGTTATGCCGTCTTAAAAGAAAAAGTAGCGACGGTTCAAAGCTCTTTGATTTCTCTAGGAGTATCTTTTGAGCAAGTCCCCTATGAAGAAAGTACGACAGAGCTTTTAAAACAAGCGAAAAAAGCACTGAAACAAGCGGTCGAAACGAGTAAGAAATTAACTATCGAGATCGGCTATTTAAAAGATCAAGTGTCGATTTTGCAATTTAATGAAGAAGTTTTACTGGCCCGTCTCACACGTGAGCAAGCAAAGGAAAAACTCGTATTGGCCAAACACTTAGTCGTCATTCGAGCTTGGGTGAATCAAGATGATCAAGAACGGATTACAACTTTTTTACAAAAGCAATTCAATCAATCCCTGTTTCTTTCTTTTGAAGAACCAACAAAAGAACAAATTCAAAAAAATCACGTACCGACAAAAATGAAAAACAATCGTTTCGTGGCGCCTTTTGAAATTTTAACGGGTATGTATTCTGTTCCTAAGTATGAAGAGATTGATCCCACACCTTGGATGGCTCCTTTTTATCTCGTCTTTTTTGGGATGATGGTAGCAGACTTAGGTTATGGTTTCTTAACATTCTTGTTCACTACTCTGGCATTACGACTACTCGTTTTACCTAAAGGAATGAAAAAGTTTGTCCAGCTATTCCAAATTCTGTCCATTTCAATCATGATTTGGGGGACAATTTACGGTAGCGTCTTTGGTGTTGAGATGCCCTTTCAATTACTAGCGCCGACTGAAGACTTTATGACAATCTTTGGTTTATCGGTTGTCTTTGGTGGCATTCAAATTTACACCGGGCTTTTCTTAGCGGCGAAAGAAAACATCAAGAAAAAGGATTACTTGAGTGCGATTAGCCAAGGCTTTTCATGGCAAGGTATTTTAACCGGTATTTTTATTGCCGCAGCTGGTAGCTTATTGTTTAATTCAGATTTATTAACAAAAATTGGAACGTACTTAGCACTCTTTTGTGCCTTTCTAATTATTGTTATCCCAATGATTCAAAGCAAATCAAAAGTCGGTGGTTTCTTTAGTGGTCTTTATGAACTATATGGGATTACCGGTTACATCGGAGACTTTGTTAGTTACAGTCGCTTGATGGCCTTAGGGATTTCAGGTGGGAGTATTGCGATGGCCTTTAATATGCTCGTCGGTACAATGCCGCCCGCAGCTCGTTACAGCATTGGAATCGTCTTACTTGTGGCACTACACGGACTCAACGTCTTCTTATCGATGTTAGGCGCTTATGTCCATGCGGCGAGATTACAGTACGTTGAGTTTTTCGGGAAATTTTATGAAGGTGGCGGACGACCATTTGATTCGTTCAAACCCACTGAAAAATATGTCAATATAGAAGAAAAATTGGAGGAGAATACACATGATTAAATTTATTTTAGAAAACAATGCAGGAATGTTATTTGCTATTTTAGGGATGGCAACAGCAACCATCTTTTCAGGAATCGGATCAGCGATTGGTGTTGGTAAAGCAGGGGAAGCTGCGGCAGCCTTAATGACGAATCAACCAGAGAAATTCGGTCAATCATTAATCTTACAATTATTACCAGCCACACAAGGTTTATACGGATTCGCGATTGCAGCAATGATCTTTACAAGCTTATCACCAGATATGGACATTATCACTGGGCTTGCTTACTTAGGTGCTTCTTTGCCCGTTGCTTTTACAGGGTTAGCTTCAGCTATTCCTCAAGGGAAAGTTTCCGCTGCAGGTATTCAAATTTTAGCTAAAAAACCAGAACATTTCTTTAAAGGTGTAATGTATGCCGTAATGGTTGAAATGTATGCAATCTTAGGATTCGTTATCTCTTTCTTACTTTTAGGTAGCATTTAATAACGAACCATAAAGGAGGAAGTTAGCATGGATGCTATTGATTTAATTATTGAAAAGATTAATCAACAAGGAATCGAAGAACGAAATGAGTTGAAAGAAAGTCGCTTGGCAGAAATAGATACCCATTTTCTAGTTGAGCAGCGAAAATTGATAAAAGACCATGAACTTCAACTTGAAAAACAAACAGATCAAATCAAAAAAGCGCATCAACAACGAAGCAACCGTCTGACGGTTGAAGCGCGTCAAAATGCATTAAAGAAAAAACAGGCATATCTTGAACGTTTGTTCGATGAAGTGCGCCAGCAAATGATTGATTGGACGGTTGAAGAAACACAAAGTTTTGCTAAGGGAATTTTAAAACAACTTCAATTAACGGAAGTTACCATTCTTCCTGCTAGGAAAATGGATCCTGCGATTTTTAATGACGCTTGGTCAGAAACTACGAGTAAAGAATTAAACATGACCATTACTATCGGAGCGCCACAATTACAAGCCGACTATGGTTTTCTAATCGAGCATCAAGGGGTACAATACAATTTCTTATACCGTGATTTATTGTTAGAAGAACGGAAGAAAACAGGTAGAAGTGTCATGGAGTCATTATTTTCATAAGGAGGAGAGACATGAATAACAGTTATCATACAGTCAATCCGATTATTCGTATTAAAGAAAATGAATTGCTATCTAAAGAAACCTTTGACCAACTCATTCAAGCACCATCTGTTGATAAGGTAGGAGAGATTTTAAAACAAACGGTATATGGAAAATATATTACCGCAGACTTTGAACATCATTTTGAACAATCGCTCAATCAAGAGTTGGTTGATACTTATGAAGAGCTGATTCAAATTGTTCCAAATCCAAGACTTATTTGGCTGTATACGATGCGTTATACGACACATAACTTAAAAGTTTTGACAAAAGCCGATAAAATGCAAGAAAATTACGATTACTTATTTATACCCGATGGCTTTTATAGTATCGATGAGTTAAAAGCAGCGATTGAGACTGGCGAATCGAGTACGCTGCCTCCTACAATCGTTCGAAGCATTCAAGAAGTACGCGAATATTTTGAAGAATCCCGTATCTTACAAGGAATTGACGTCATTTATGATCGATTTTTCTTAAGTGAGCAACGGAAAATCGCTGAATCACTCAAAGATACATACATTTTAGAAAATATTATTGCTTCGATTGATTTGAAAAATCTGATCACCGTTGCACGCTGCTTGATGCAAAAACGCTCCAAAGGCTTTATGTCGACGGTTATTTCAGAAGATGGCAGTATTGAAAAAGAAACCTTATTAGCGTTTTCAAATAAGTGGTTAAGTGACTTTATTCAGTTTATTTCAGAAAGTGAGTATGCGGAGTTACTCGAACCCGCTTTATCAAAAGACAAAATTGATTTTTTACGTTTAGATGTGATTATCGATAATCATTTAACAAATACCTTACAGAGTGCCCAAACGCAAGCCTTTGGTCCACTTCCGTTGCTCGCTTACCTAAATGCAAAAGATATCGAAGCGATGAACTTGCGTTTGATTATTGTTGGTAAACGTAGTGGTTTTACGACCGATGCCATAAAAGAAAGGATGCGATCACTTTATGACATATAAAATTGGTGTTATCGGTGATAAAGAATCTATTATGCCTTTTAAATTATTTGGTTTTAGTGTGTATTACGGACTGAATGAAACCGTGATTCTGGAAAGCATCGACCATATGATTGCAGAGTCGTACGGTGTCATTTACATCACCGAGGCTTGTGCACGACAAATTCCTCAAAAAATCGAATCTGTCAAAAAATTATTAACACCAGCAATCGTCTTAATTCCCGACCATGATGGTTCACAAGGAATCGGACTTGCTGAAGTACAGAAAAATGTTGAAAAGGCAGTCGGCCAAAACATTTTATAAAGGAGTGAAACAGGTGGATATCGGAACAATTGTAAAAGTTTCAGGACCATTAGTGATGGCTGAAAATATGGGTCATGCAAGTATTCAAGATATTTGTTATGTTGGAGACATGGGCGTGATCGGAGAAATTATCGAGATGCGCGGAACGGTTGCATCCATTCAAGTATATGAAGAAACATCAGGGATTGGACCAGGTGAACCTGTCCGCTCAACAGGAGAAGCTCTTTCTGTTGAATTAGCACCAGGAATTATTGCTCAAATGTTTGACGGGATCCAACGCCCGTTAGACGTTTTAGAAAAACAAACACAAACACCATTTTTAGGTAGAGGGGTCAGCTTGCCTGCACTAGACCATGAAAAAAAATGGGACTTTGTACCAACGGTTAAAATTGGTGAAGAAGTAGAAACCGGTGATATTTTAGGGACAGTTCAAGAAACTAAAGTCATTAATCATAAAATTATGGTCCCTATAGGTGTTAAAGGAACGGTTAAAGCGATTCATCAAGGAGCGTATACGATTGATGAAGTCATTGCCGTTGTAGAAACAGAAAAAGAAGACAAAGAAATTACGATGCTACAAAGATGGCCCGTGCGTCGTGCACGTCCAGTGAAAGAAAAGAACAACCCAGATGTTCCAATGATTACCGGACAACGTGTTATCGATACATTCTTCCCGGTAACCAAGGGTGGAGCAGCAGCAGTTCCTGGACCATTTGGTGCTGGCAAAACGGTTGTCCAACATCAAATCGCTAAATGGTCAGATGTTGACTTAGTTGTTTATGTTGGTTGTGGCGAACGTGGAAACGAAATGACTGACGTAATGAATGAATTTCCAGAACTGATTGACCCAAATACGGGAGAATCATTGATGGAGCGGACTGTTTTAATTGCCAATACCTCTAATATGCCCGTAGCCGCACGTGAAGCGTCTATCTATACGGGAATCACCATTGCCGAATACTTCCGCGATATGGGGTATTCAGTCGCGATTATGGCTGATTCAACTTCTCGTTGGGCAGAAGCTTTACGTGAAATGTCCGGACGTCTAGAAGAAATGCCAGGCGATGAAGGTTACCCGGCATACTTAGGTAGTCGCTTAGCTGAATATTATGAACGTGCAGGACGCGTCATTACTTTAGGTAAAGACCGTCGCGAAGGAAGTATCACAGCGATTAGTGCGGTATCGCCTTCAGGAGGAGATATTTCTGAACCCGTGACACAAAATACGTTGCGTGTTGTTAAAGTATTCTGGGGACTAGATTCAATTCTTGCACAACAACGTCATTTCCCATCAATCGATTGGTTGAAGAGTTATTCACTCTATCTAATAGAGGTTGGCGCTTATTTAGATCAACAACTACAAGTGGATTGGTCGGGATTAGTAACAGAGGCGATGCGTATTTTACAAAAAGAATCAGAATTAAACGAAATTGTACGCCTAGTCGGAATCGATTCTTTATCTGCTAAAGATCAACTAACTTTAGAAACAGCTAAACAAATTCGTGAAGATTATTTACAACAAAATGCTTTTGATGATGTTGATACCTTTACTTCGCGTGAAAAACAATACCACATGCTTAAAACAATTGTTTTGTTCCACGAAGAAGGCCAAAAAGCAATTGAACTAGGCGCACATTTACCAGAAGTAATGCGTGGTACGGTTCTTTTACGTGATCGAATCGCTCGTATGAAGTATGTCGCTGAAGAAAAAATCGAGCAAATTATCGAGTTAGAAGCGTCAATTCACGCAACGATGAAAGATATCTTACAACAAGGAGGAATGTAACTTGATTAAGGAATATAAAACAATTGGCGAAGTCGTCGGTCCTTTAATGGCTGTCGACCATGTCGCTGGTGTCAAATACGAAGAGTTAATCGAAGTTCGCCTTCAAAATGGAGAAATCCGCCAAGGGCAAGTGTTAGAAGTCGAAGAAGACAAAGCACTTGTTCAAATCTTTGAAGGGACAGGCGGTATTAACTTACGTGACTCAGCCGTCCGCTTCTTAGGGCACCCGTTACAATTAGGTGTCTCTGAAGATATGGTAGGACGTGTCTTTGATGGTCTTGGACGTCCGCGAGATGGTGGTGCCGATATTTTACCAGAAAAAATGATGGATATTAATGGTGAAGTAATCAATCCGATTTCTCGTGACTATCCAGATGAATTTATTCAAACAGGTATTTCATCTATCGATCATTTAAATACATTGGTTCGTGGTCAAAAATTACCTGTATTCTCTGCATCCGGTTTGCCCCATAAAGAATTAGCCGCTCAAATTGCTCGTCAAGCAGCGGTATTGAATACGGATGATAACTTTGCTGTGGTTTTTGCTGGAATTGGTATTACTTTTGAAGAAGCTGAATACTTTATGGAAGATTTCCGTCAAACAGGAGCGATTGATCGTTCGGTTGTTTTTATGAATTTAGCAAACGATCCGGCGATTGAACGTATTGCAACACCTAAAATGGCGCTAACTGCCGCAGAATACTTAGCCTACGAAAAAGGAATGCACGTTTTAGTCATTATGACAGATATGACAAACTATTGTGAGGCGCTACGTGAAATCTCTGCTGCTCGTCGTGAGGTTCCTGGACGTCGCGGTTATCCAGGTTACTTATACACGAACTTAGCAACACTTTATGAACGTGCGGGTCGCATTAAAGGTCTACAAGGTTCGGTTACTCAAATACCGATTTTGACGATGCCTGAAGAAGATAAAACCCATCCAATTCCCGATTTAACCGGTTATATTACAGAAGGGCAAATCATTTTAACTCGTGATTTATACAAGAAAGGCATTCAACCGCCAATCGATGTGTTACCTTCGCTTTCCCGTTTGAAAGATAAAGGAACTGGAGAGGGCAAGACACGTAAAGATCACGCGGCAACAATGAACCAATTGTTCGCAGCGTACGCTCAAGGAAAACAAGCAAAAGAATTAGCTGTCGTACTGGGAGAGTCGGCTTTATCAGAAACTGATCGAATCTATGCCCAATTCGCAGAGTTATTCGAAGAGCAATACGTCAACCAAGGCTATCATACCAATCGTTCTATCACAGAAACATTGGATTTAGGTTGGAAATTACTAGATCTCTTACCTAGAACGGAATTAAAACGAATTAAAGACGAAATGATTGACGAATATCTGCCAGAAAAGGGGTAGAGACAAATGGCGATTAAAAATATTAATCCAACAAGAATGGAACTTGCCCGTTTATCGAAGCAACTAGGAACAGCGAAACGTGGGCATAAACTTTTAAAAGACAAACAAGATGAATTGATGCGTCAGTTCATCTTGTTGATTCGAAAAAACAATACACTACGACAAGAAGTAGAAGAAGAAATGACTCATGCAATGAAAGCTTTTCGATTAGCCAATGCATCGATCAACGAAAATTTTATTGAAGAGCTTTTTATCTTACCAGCAACGAACGTTTCATTAGATATTACTGAAAAAAATATTATGAGTGTCGTTGTACCCGTGATGAAGTTCGATTATAATGAGGAATATGTGAATGCACCATTAGAGTACGGATTTTTAAACTCAAATGTGCCTTTGGACTTATCGATCGAACGCTTCACTAATTTTCTACCTAAATTGCTGGAACTAACGGAGATTGAAAAAACTTGCCAATTGATGTCTGAAGAAATTGAAAAAACCAGACGTCGAGTAAACGCATTAGAATATATGACAATCCCTGAGCTAGAAGAAACAATTTATTTTATCAAGATGAAGTTAGAGGAGAACGAGCGAGCAGGCGTTACACGCATGATTAAAGTCAAAAACATGAAAAAATAATCTGCTAAAGCGAGGCTATCTACATGGTCAGAAAAAAATATACTTCTCATTTTACCGCCGCTCAAATGATTACCTTTGGATTTGCAAGCATCATCTTACTTGGCGCAATACTATTATCTCTACCGATCTCATCAAAAACAGGGGAGGCGACCAACTTCCTGGATGCTTTGTTTGTAGCAACCTCAGCCACATGCGTTACCGGGCTAACTACGGTAACCACTGCGGTCCACTGGAGTTTTTTTGGTCAACTAGTCATTATTACTTTGATTGAGATTGGTGGACTCGGTTTTATGTCTTTACCGATTATCTTTTACTTGATTACTCGTAAAAAAGTCGGACTGGGTATGAGAATTGCCTTACGCCAATCGCTTAACATCGAAGGGCGTTCAGGTGAAATGAATTTAATGATTTATATTATGAAAAATGCTTTCTTCATTCAATTTGTTGGGATGGTTTTACTAGCAATTGATTTTATTCCGAGATTCGGACTCGAAAAGGGCATCTGGTATAGTTTTTTTCACGCAATCTCCGCTTTCTGTAATGCAGGATTCGACGTGTTTGGTGATAGTTTAGTGCCTTTCCAACAAAATCCATGGGTCTTATCGGTAATTAGTGGTTTAATTATCTCGGGTGGTCTAGGGTTTATTGTTTGGTATGATATTTTAGATTATAAAAAGACACGTCGTTTAAGTTTACATAGTAAAATTGCTTTACTTGTAACAGCTGGATTATTGATTTTTGGCACAATCGGATTTATGTTAACCGAGCAAAATGGTCAAAGCTTAGTTGAGGGTAATTTCATCCAACGCTTCTTTAATACCATTTTTATGTCTGTGACGCCACGTACAGCAGGCTTTTATTCCGTGGATTACTTTTCAATGACTCATGCCGGACTACTATTAACGATTATTTTAATGTTCATCGGTGGAACGTCAGGTTCAACTGCCGGAGGATTTAAAACAACAACATTCGGGATTTTACTGATTAAAGTCATTAGTATTTTCAAAGGAAAAGAACGGGCAGAGTACAAAGGACGTACGATTAAAGAAACAACTGTTTCAAGAGCTTTAGTGTTGTTCTTTCTAATGCTGTCATTAGTGATTGTCAGTACGATGATTCTTTCGATTAGCGAAACGGTTCCTGATGTAAACGAACTTGGCTTAGAGTACATTGTATTCGAAGTTGTGTCAGCATTGGGTACTGTCGGATTAACAATGGGTCTGACACCGCAATTAACCCCGTTAGGTAAAATACTCATACTCTTATTAATGTTTATCGGTAGAGTAGGGATTATGACGGTTGTCTTCTCACTCGTTTCAAGAGGCATCAGTAACAAACAAACATTCAAATACCCTGATGAAACAGTTATTATTGGATAAAAGAAGCAGTTTAGACTGCTTCTTTTTTCTTTCGATTAACAGATGAAGCGACTAGAAAACAATGTTATAATGTAATGCGTCATAGATATGTGAAGCGATTCACAAATAACGACGAATATAAAAGAAAGAGGGATAGTATGACATTTGAAGAAATTTTACCAAAACTAAAAAACGGTGAGAAAATTATCCGAAAAGGCTGGAGTGGAGCAGAAGAGTATGTTTTACTCGTTAACCATGATACATTTGATGGTTTGCCAGTAACGCCGTATTTATTAATTAAAACAAGTGATGAAGGTTTTTCTAGTTTTGCACCTGCAGTTTGCGATATCTTAGCAAACGATTGGTTGATTGTGTAGTGAATACGACTGTTCATTATTCTGAGTATAAAAAGAAGGTTGTTTTTGTAACAGGGGCTGCTTCTGGTATCGGACTTGCACAAGCGAGAGCCTTTTTAGCACAAGATGCCTTCGTTTTTGCTTTCGATTGCCAAGAAAGGCCACTCAAAATCTTAAAAGAACAATACCCAATATCATTTGCTTATTTCACAGGTGATGTTTGTCAACCAAATGACCTGTCCGATGCTGTTGAACAATGTACTGTGAACTTTGGTAGTATTGATATCTTATTAAACACGGTCGGTATTTTGGATGATTTTCTACCTTTGTTAGAAACCGAAGAGGAGCTATTTGATCGACTGTTTGAAGTAAATGTCAAAAGTTTTTTTTGTTTAACTCAGCTTGTTCTGCCTACAATGCTCGCAAAAAAACAAGGTGTCATTTTGTCAATGAGTTCGATCGCGGGTTTTGTAGCAGGTGGTGGAGGGATGGCCTATACAATGAGTAAGCATGCCATTGTTGGCTTTATTAAGCAACTTGCACTCGATTACGCGGATCAAGGTATCCAAGTATGTGGCATGGCGCCTGGGGCTATTCAGACTCCTATGAATGCTGCTGATTTTATGGGAGAGGGAGAGATGGCGAAAAAAGTAGCCGCTGAAACACCGGTAAAACGTTGGGCCCAACCAGAAGAAGTAGCAAATGTAACACTTTTTTTAGCGAGCCAACAAGCTAGTTATATGCAAGGCAGTATTGTAACAATCGACGGCGGTTGGACGTTGAAATAAACAAACCACACTTCGGCACTTCCTCAGATTGCTATTCCTGTGGCCAAAGTTATTACCAAGGGATAAAAACCCTTGCAAAGGAGCTTATTTATCATGTTTAAAATGAATAATCAAAAGCCACCATTCAACAAATGGCTGCCTCAGAAGTCACAAAAGTCGCACTAGTAACAGCATTATATATCGTAATAACGACGCTCTTAAGTGTTGTTAGTTTTGGTGTTTACCGTAGCAAGTACGCTAGCAATGTTTTATGAACTACCATTTTTCATCACTTGGTTTAGTGTTGGTCTGGGAGAATTATTCTCGATGACTATCGGTGGCATGATTATTTACAACATCAGTAAACGTGTTCGATTGACGTAGTTTTTTTAAAGTCCTTAAAATGTTTAGCGTTAAAAATATATGAATTGTCAGAGCACATATTTTTAATGCTGATCCGAAGTAAGCGGAAAAAATATTATTAACAGACACAAAAAGCTATCAGAGCATTCCGTAATAATATTTTTTCGTTATTTGGGATAAAAAGCGTAAATTTAGTATAATTAAGCATTTTTATCCTTAAAAGAGGGGGAGATCACAAGAAAAGTAGCAATTCATATGATCCATTATTATAAATTTATTTTGGTTTACATAATATACATTATATGAAGTTTCACCAGAATCTATTTTAGTTTGTTTGATCAATGATTATCTTAAGCGCCCCACTATTTAGGAGTAAATTACAGGAAAATTGGCGAATAATTGAATATAAGTGTCTTACGCGTCATTTATTATCTAAAAAATGATTTATAGAGCTCAACAATTAATCTAAACACTGACTGTCTCTCTGTTGATATTTATTTAGTAGTTATCATTACTCATTAGTGATTAAAACATTTAGAAACTATCTTTTAACAAACTATAGAAAATCAGCTCTATTAAAATTCTATAATTATCAACTATAATGAATTAATGTGAGTTATTTTACTTAAATAATTAAGGAGTGTAATTTTGAGAAAAAAATGGGATAAACGCAAGATAAAAGAATATATTATGCACGAAGCAAATGAAAATGATTTGATGGAAATGATTGAAATTATGCGAGCTAAAAAGAGTGTCTTAGATTTAGAAAAATTGGCCGCTCAAAAACAAAAAATTATAAACGATGTAGAAAAATTATTTTAAATCATATGCGTAAGTAGATAAGAATATCGACTCTATTTCTCTATGAGTCTGTGAGATTGATATGATGACGGGTTCTGAGTTTGAACATTATACCAAATACTTACTAAAAGAACTTGGTTATTCAAATGTGAAAGTAACTCCTAGTGTCGGCGATCAGGGTATTGATGTTATTGCTCATAAAGATGGAGTTAAGTATGGATTTCAGTGTAAGAGATGGAAAAAGAATGTTGGAAATAAAGCTGTTCAAGAAGTTCATGCGGGGATTGGGTTTTATTCTTTAGATAAAGGATTCGTTATTACCAACAGTAACTTTACTCAACGAGCTGAACAATTAGCAGAAAAACTCAATGTGGAATTGTGGAATCGAGACAAACTCATTAAACTACTGGAACAAGTCAAAAGAGCTGAAATCGCAAGAGAAAAGAGTAGCTAGTCCCCTCTTCTCTTGCGATTTTTTTGAATAATTTAAAAATCAAAACCTATAGTTCAGTTTTTAAAAACTCATATTTAAAACCAAGATATTCGTAATTTTGTTTGCTATACATTTCTCTCGGTGTATCTTCACCATCTGCAACTAAAATGATTTTTTTATCTAAGTATTGATCCATAACAAAGCGTTGAATGTGGCTGCCAATGCCTTTATTTTGATGCTTTATATGAACAACGGATAGTTCATCAATCTCAACGGTATGATTACTCAAGATTAAATCGACATAACCAACAGCTTCTCCTTGATAAAACGCAATAACTTGCTGTATCTTTGGATCTGAAAATTGCTTTTTAATTTGTTGAGTCTTTTGTCGAGCAAAAGCTTCGCCATACTCTAAATCATTTTCATACTTAATGTTTATAAGTTGCTCTAGATGATCCTCCGTCAGAAATTGGACATCAATCTGATTTGTGGGAAGTTTTTAGGTTCAATCGCATAGAGTTCTAAACAACTGATTTCATAACCATTTTTAGTTAAGTATGTTTCGAATGGTTCAGACATTTTTTTATTCTCAGGTAAAGAAAATTTCAAATGATTTTGACCGTGTTCGATATGGTAACTTCTTAAATAACTTTCAATTGCTACAAATTCTTTGACTGTCGGTAAAACTTTAAAATCAAGGAAGTTACTGTCATAACGAATAAGCATTTCTGGATAATGGACGTGCTTATAATGTTTGTTATCAACTACAGTGTTTCCTAGTATAAAAATATCATCAAAGGATACTTCTTTCATTTGAACGCTCCTACTCTACCTGTTTATTTTATTGATTAGCAAAAAGACTTAAAAAATTGCCATCAATGTCTTTAATAATTGCATACCTTTGTCCCCAGACCGCATCCCAGGGCTCTTTAAAAGTTTCGTATCCAGCTTCTTTTACTTTGTTATAAATCTGATCGACTTCTTCGACAGAATCACATAAAAATGCCAATTCAAGTGTATCACCAATTATCTTAGGTTCATAACCA
The DNA here is from genome assembly GCF_014635985.1 of Enterococcus alcedinis. Classification (GTDB taxonomy): domain Bacteria; phylum Bacillota; class Bacilli; order Lactobacillales; family Enterococcaceae; genus Enterococcus_I; species Enterococcus_I alcedinis. Next base: position 461,450 of record NZ_BMDT01000001.1, read on the forward strand.
TAAATGCCTGAAATCATCTGACTTGAATTCAATGAAATTCGAACGCCATTATTATTCAGTTCGAGGTAATCTTTCGTAACTTCACCGACGACTGAAAATCCGAGCAGCTCATAGAAAGCGGTTGCTTTTTCCAGGTCATGCGATATAATACCTATCATATCTAACTTCATTTCTCATCCCTCCAACGCTTATTTTATCATAAATACGCACAAAAAAACCTCACCTAGCCAATAAATGCTAGATAAGGTTTCAACTTCTTTATACCGCCCATCGTCTTTCTAGACGTTTTGAAAAGACAGATAGTGAGTAACAAATAATAAAGTAACTAAATGCCATAGCGAAGAACATCGGTAAAACAGCCGCCGGGTCTTGCGCATAAATAATTTTTGCATGGTGTGTTAGTTCTGGTAAAGAAATAACAACTGCAAGTGATGTGTCACGGATTAATGAAATAAATTGACTAACAATCGGCGGCAACATTAATTTGATACTTTGTGGGAAGATAATATAGTACAGTGTCGATAAGTATGATAATCCAGTCGATCGACCTGCTTCCATCTGTCCTTTAGGTACCGCAACTAAGCCTGCTCGAATAATTTCAGATAACATGGCCGATTCAAAGATTGTCATGGCAACGACTGCTGACCAGAAAATACTTAATTGGATACCAATTTGTGGTAAGGCAAAATAAGTAAAGAAAATGATTAATAGTAGCGGTAAGTTACGAATAATGTCGACAATAATCATGACAATCGTTGATAGGACTGGAATTTTCATAAAACGGAGTGTTCCTAAAATCCCACCAATAATAAAACTTAATATAATTGAAACGACGGCAACTTGTAAAGTAACGAGTAAGCCATCTAATAAAAAACGGATGTTAATCCATGAAAATGCTGATAAAAAATCCATCTTACTCCTCCTCTAGTTCGTTAAGCTGTAACGTTCCTCAATATACTTCATTAAATACGAAATTGGCAAGGTAATACACAAGTAAATTAAACCAATCATCGTGTATGTTTCAATTGTAGCAAACGTTGTACTGGCGATAATATCACCTTGGTACATTAAATCGACGCCGGTTACCATTGCCAGGATCGATGAGTTTTTAACTAAGTTAATAAACTGATTTCCTAATGGTGCTACGACAATCTTAAAGGCTTGCGGTAAGATAATATACCACATTGTTTCGATATAACTTAAACCGGTAGCACGACCTGCTTCCATTTGTCCTTTTGAAATCCCATCAATTCCTGCACGTACAGTATCAGCGACAAAGGCTGATGTATACAACGTTAAACCTAGCGTCCCTGCTGAAAACCCATCAAATTGAATCCCATAAATTGGGGCAACCACGAAGAAAAACATTACAATAATTAATAAGGGAATGTTTCTAAAAAATTCAACATAAGCCGTTGCTAGTTTTTTAGGGATTGATAACGGTGAAACTTGAAGAATCGCCATAAACGTCCCAATGATTAAGCTACCAACTAAAGCAATGATGCTTGCTAAGAGTGTCGTCATTAATCCTGAAAGAAGAATATCACGATTGTTTAAAAATAAATCTACCATCCATTGGTCCCTCCTTTAATTATTGACATTCGGAAACCATTTATCAAAAATTTCTTGATACGTTCCATTTTCTTTAATTGTGGCTAATGCCTGGTTGACTGCTTCTAAGAAGGCTTCTTGTCCTTTATTAATAGCAATCCCATAAGGTTCATCTGTAAAGATATCTCCAGCTAATGTGTAGTCAGGATTTTCTTCGGCCATTCCTAATAAAATAGCACTATCCGTCGTCATAGCGTCACCTTGTCCTGATTGCAGAGCAGTAAAAGCCTCAGCGTAGTTTTCTAATTCAAGAATTTTAGCCTCTGGTGCATGTTCACGAATATTTAAAGCTGAAGTTGAACCTTTAACAGCTAATACCGTTGTGTTCGCATCTAAATCTTCAACTCCCTTAATCGGGCTGCCTTTTTTAACTAATAGCGATTGTCCTGCATCAAAATAAACATTTGAGAAATCCACTTGCTTCAAGCGTTCTTCACTGATCGTCATCGTCGCGATAATCGCATCAATGTTTCCATTTTTAATCAATGGAATTCTTGTTTTAGAGGTAACTTCTACAAAAGTTGCTTTTCCATCTTCGCCTAAAATTTCTTTAGTTAGTGCTTTAGCAATGTCGATATCAAATCCTTCAACTTCGCGCGTTTCGATATTCATTAACCCAAATAATCGAGTATCATTTTTTACGCCCCAAAAAATTTCGGGTGTTTCTTCAATTCGTTCAAAAATATCTTGATTTGCAATACTTTTTGTTCCACAACTACCTAAAAATAAAAGACTAAGAGATAGGACACTGAGCAACCATACTTTATGTTTTAATTTCAAAAAAACACCTCCTCTTATTTTATTTATTGTGTAATAATTTTGCTTAAAAATTGTTTCGCACGTTCATCTTTTGGATTGCTAAAGAACGTTTCCGTATCATCATCTTCCAAAATTTCACCATCTGCCATAAAAATAACACGGTCAGCAACTTCGCGGGCAAATCCCATCTCATGTGTGACTACGACCATGGTCATCCCTTCTGTGCGGGCAAGACCTTTCATTACTTCAAGTACTTCCCCAACCATTTCTGGATCGAGCGCAGAAGTTGGCTCATCAAATAACATCACGTCTGGTTCCATTGCTAATGCTCGAGCAATGGCAATACGTTGTTGTTGGCCTCCAGATAACTGAGAGGGATAAGAATTTTTCTTGTCTAACATTCCAACTTTAGCTAGTAACTCTTCTGCTTTCGCTTCAGCTTCCGCTCTTGTTTTCTTTAAGACTTTCATAGGTGCTAATGTAATGTTATCTAATACAGTACGGTGTGGATAAAGATTAAAATGTTGGAAAACCATTCCTAAATTTTTTCGAACATCGTTTGTATTGACCTTTTTATCACGAATATTTACTCCATTCGTAATCAATTCTCCTGTTGTAATCAATTCTAATGCATTGATACAACGTAACATCGTACTCTTACCAGAACCAGAAGGTCCGATAACAACCACGACTTCACCTTCTGTGATTTTTAAATTAATATTTTTTAATGCATGAAAGTCTCCATAGTACTTTTCTACATTTTTAAATTCAATCATCTTGTGCCCTCCTTATATTGTGAATCTTTCATTTGTGAATGATTAGTAAAATTATAGTCTATTTTTGTGCCCTTTGTAAAGTTTATAACATTTATCTAAAATTATTGCATTTTTATTCACTTAAAAAAGAAAATAAAAATTAACTAGCCCTAAAAAGAAACTAGTTAATTTTTTCGCAGTTATATTCATAACGACAAAATTAGGCCAATGAAATCGTAAAACCAATTGCTTTTTCACCTAAGTGAGTACCAATTACTGGTCCAAAATGCGCAATTTCAATGGATACTTCTGGGTGCTTTGCTTCGATTTTTGCTTTTTCTTCCAAAGCAATCTCTAAGTTATTTCCGTGAATAATGGTTAATCTAACGGGCGCATTGAAGAAATCAATTTGTTGCCCTATGATATCCTCAATCCGAGCAAAAGCTTTTTTACTTGAACGGATTTTCTCAAACAATACAATTTTTCCATCATCAAATTTTAAAACGGGTTTTATTTTTAATAAACCAGCAACAAGTGCCGCACCATTGGTCAATCGTCCACCACGTGCTAAATTATTTAAGTCTTCTACGATAAAATAAACTTGAAGACTGTCACGAATGGTATCGAGTTTCTCGATAATTTCCTCCAAAGTTGCACCTTTTTCTGACAGATCAAGCGCTGCTTCGACCATATGCCCCATTGGGGTACTTGTAATTTTTGAGTCGTAAGGAATGACATTAATTCCCTCGATTGTATTTGTAACACCGGCAAGATTTTCAATAAAGCCTGAGATTCCACTCGATAAATGAATACTGAGAATCGTATCGTAGCCTTTTTTTCCAAGTTCCTCGTATAATTCTAAAGCTTCACCTAAAGAAGGTTGCGAAGTTGTTGGGAATTCCTTACTGTTTTTTAAAAGCTCATAGTACGCATCCGCTTCGATATCAATTCCTTCATTATACAACTGACCATCTAAGATCACTGGAATCGGAATAATCGATAAATCCGGATGATTTTTTATTTTTTCTGGTAAAAAAGCGGTACTGTCTGTCACAATTGCTAATTTCATTTCTATATCCTCGCTTCAAAAAAATTCAAACGTCTTATATAATATAGCACATAAATTCCAAACCGTGCTATTATTTTCAGTTAATTACCCCAAAAACGTTCAATTTCTTGTCGATTAACCTCATAATCAACGAGTAAAACGCTACCTGCCTCATACGATTCTCCATAACTCCATGAATTTTCGACGGGTACGGTCAAACGATCAATTCCTGAGCTGCCTTTCAAAATATTAAGCGAGTTGCGTAACAAGAACGTTGTGGGTAAGTTTGTCGCTGTAAAACCAAGTGTTTTTCCTGCAGCATATGGCAACTTGATTGCATTGACTGGATTCTTTAATTGTGAAAAAATCGCGTTCATTACTTGCTGTTGACGACGAACACGTCCGAAGTCTCCTTCTTCATCCATTCTGAATCGAGCATATTGTAATAACGTATGGCCATCCATTTTTTGTGGTCCTTTTGTAATTGGAACATCCAAATAAGTACTCATGTCTTTTTCAGCATCAATTGCGACACCGCCGGAGAACAAGGTATCGATTACTTTTGAAAAATCTTGAAAATCGACAACTGCGTAGTATTTCGTTTCAATTCCAAAATTTTGTGACAAAGTTTGTCTTACTAATTCGGCACCACCGAAAGCGTAAGATGCATTGATTTTATTTTCTCCATATCCGGGGATGGAAACATAGGTATCTCGCATAAATGAAACAAGCTTTGGTTTTTTTGCGGGACCATCCAATTGTAAAACCATAATCGTATCGGCTCGAGCCGTTTCGCCTTCTCGACTATCATTTCCGATTAACAAAATATTATTTGCTTGGTTACTCGCAGTAAAGCCATTAAAAGCTTCCGGTTCAGACGTCGAATCGACAACCTTACCAGCTATTTTTCCAAAAACAAAGGATCCTCCTATAAAAAGAATAAATAAGGTGAGTATAAAAAATAATCTTCCAAAACAACCACGGCGTTTCCGTTTTTTTACCTTCTTTGGTTTATTTTGATTAAATATTCCATTTTGTTTTTTCTGTTGTGGTGGGGGCGTTGAATCTTCATATTCATTATCCTCGTAATAAACAACTTCTTCTTCCCATTTATCTTCTTCAACAATTTGTTGCTTTTTTCTCGAATATGGATTTTTCTTTGTTTTCGCTTCTTGTTTGTTTAATTCTTCATGTACATCCCTAAATCGTTCCATTCGGCTCATTTCATCGCCACCTACTTTTTTCAAATATTTATTTATAGCATACCGTACCTCTAACATAAAATAAATCATCCATTGATGAATTTTAGGATTTATTTAATCCCTTCGATGGCTCATTATACCATTTCTTCATGTATTTTAGGATAAACGCTCTAAAAAAGGCTTCTGTACCTTAATCATAAACATTCAATCGATGTTCTATTCATAGCATTTGGATGAAAACAGAAAATCAAAAACTACCATAACTACCATAAACAGTTGTTTATGGTAGTTCACGAAACACATTATTATCTATAGGAAAAAGAATGCGCTCTGTTATGCACCAGTTCTTCTGTTAATTCATCATTTAAATGCCTTTCAATATAGTCTGTCATTCGATTAAACGATTGCATCATTTGTCTCACTCCTTTTCTCATTTAGTATAGCATCGCCTTTTATTACGTACTTGATATTTAACCTATCAAATTTGTCGAATGGCATACAAAAAAAGCCGAGAATTTATTTTCTCAGCTTTCTTTGATAACCCTAACAGGATAGCTTCCTAACTCTGTCACGACACCACCTAATAATCGAATTTCTTCGAGTGCATTTTCAAATAACTTTTCATTCTGATTGATCAGAAGATCCAATACAAAAAAATACTGGCCTAAATGGGTCTTAAGTGGACGGGATTCAATTTTAGAAAGATCTAGATGTCGCCAAGCAAATGCCGCTAATATTTGATGCAAAGAGCCTGGCGCATTTTTGGGTAAACGAATAAACAATGTTGCTTTCGTTTTGTTCCCTAAAACAATCGTTAATTGACTATCAAGCAATCCAATAATCCAAAAACGTGTCTGATTCAACGCGTTGTCTTGAATGTCTTCAGATAAAATAGTCAGACCATATTCTTTTGCGGCTTTTTTTGAAGCAATCGCAGCAATTTTTTCTTCTGGATGATTTGCGACATATTGCGCTGCATACGTTGTAGAAGAAACAGCTTCTAACAAACAATCCGGATAATGATCGGTTAAAAATTGTTGTGACTGTGCTAACGCTTGTGGGTGTGAAAGGACTTTATCAATCAATGTATTGCCTGGTGAAACGAGTAATTGCTGATGAATGGGTAAGACGATTTCACCTAATACTTTTAAGCCGCCTAGATGAAACAAACGATCGATACTGTCGTTGACCGATCCCTCTAACGAATTTTCAATCGGAATCACGGCAAAATTGACCGCACCATTATGCACGGCTTGAATACAAGAGACAATCGTTTGGTATGGCAATAAATCTTCTTTCTTAAAGCAACTTTGAGCTGCTTGATCGGTAAAGGAATTTTTCGGTCCTAAATAGCCAACTTTCAATTAAACACCTACTTTTTCAATGATTTCTTTCGTGAGTGACTGTGGGTCTTTCCCACTATTTTCAATAATAACTGTTGCAACGTCTTCATACAAAGGCATACGACTTTGATAAATCTCACGAAAGGCTTGTTCAGAATGGTTTAAAAATAATGGACGAGGATTTTCGTGGTCTTTTTTGATTCTGGTTATTAAATCTTCAATGGGGACACTTAAGTAAACAACGGATTGAAATTGTTTCAGTTTCAATCGCGACGAATCTTTAAGAATAATGCCGCCACCCGTGGAGATGATGCCTTCAGTATCTGCTAAAGAGTCCAACACTTGTGCTTCAATCACTCGGAAATGTTCCTCACCATGTATTGAAAAGAGCTCAGGAATATTTTTACCGGTGCGCGCTTCAATTAAATGGTCTGTATCAATCAGCGGTAGTTGCAAACGTTGCGCTAATTGCCGACCGATTGTGGTTTTTCCGGCACCCATAAAACCGACTAAAACAATTTGCTTCATTGCTGAGGGACCTTCTTTCCATTATCTTTATTTCGTGGTTAATTGTTCAACGTCTTCAAAGAAGCTTGGATACGAAATCGCAATCGACTCTGGATTTTCTAATGTTACGGTTTCATCTGTTAATAAAGCCGCTACTTGTAACATCATACCGATGCGATGATCACCTAAACTAGAAACGGAACCACCATGCAAGGTCGTTGGTCCGTGAATAATTAAGCCGTCTGCTGTTGCTTCGATATTTGCTCCCAGCTTCTTCAACTCATCACACGTTGCATCGATTCGATTCGTTTCTTTGACTTTTAATTCTTCTGCGTCTTTAATGACTGTCGTACCTTCTGCTTGAGTAGCAAGTAGGGCAATGACCGGTAATTCATCGATTAAAGTCGGAATGATCTCACCGCCGATTGTAATCCCTTTAAGCTGAGATGTTTGAATGGTGATATCAGCTGATTGGTTCTTCTCATCGATATTCGTCATCGAAAGCGTTGCGCCCATTTCTTCTAATACTTTTAAAATACCTGTTCTTGTTGGATTAATGCCTACGTTTTTCAAGGTAATCTCACTCTCCGGTACAATGGCTCCTGCAGCTAAGAAGAAGGACGCAGATGAAATATCGCCTGGTACAGTGACTGCTTGTGCCTTTAGCTGTTGAGGCCCCGTCAATCGAATCTCTTTGCCGTCTTGTTGAATCTGACCGCCGAATTGTAAAATCATTTCTTCTGTATGATTACGCGATGCTTCTTTTTCAATAATCGTCGTTAACCCTTCTGTCTGTAAGGCAGCAAATAAAATCGCAGACTTGACTTGTGCGCTAGCAACCGGCATTTCATAAGTCATTGGTTGAAGTTGTGAGGAACCGTGAATCGTAATCGGTGGAAACTCTGTCCCAGCATGACCTGAAATTTCCGCTCCCATCGATTGAAGTGGTAATATTACGCGATTCATGGGTCTTAGGCTTAAGGACTCATCGCCATATAGCACGGTTTCAAAAGGACAAGTGTTTAACATACCCATCATTAGACGAATCGTCGTACCTGAATTTCCCACGTCTAACGCTTGTTTTGGCGCACGTAAGCCTTCAATCCCTTTTCCGTGAACCGTTATCACATCGCCATCATCTTCAATCGCTACTCCTAACGCTTGAAAGGCGTGCATTGTACTAAAGCAGTCTTCACCTCGTAAAAAGTTTTTGATGGTTGTGGTACCGTGAGCGATTGAGCCAAACATAATACTACGATGCGAGATTGATTTATCTGCTGGCACTTCAATAATGCCTTTTAATGGACTTTTTGAAATGAGTTTCATTTGTTTCCTCCTATTTTATCCAACAACGATACGGCGTGTTTGCGGTAATGAGCTGTTGGCCGATGCATTGGTCCTTTTGATTTTTAAAGCTTAATTGTAAAACACCGATAATTTCTTCTCTCGTTTCTAAAATACGTAAATTAACAAGTGATAAGTTTGCTGTTCCTAATAAGGAAGTCACTTCGCCAATAATCCCCGGGGAGTCTGGAATATCAATAAATAAATCATAGAAAGCGGGAATACTCCCTTTTTGGTGGATTGGCAGACGTTCGCGTGTATCACGTGCACGTTCAAAAAAATCGTAAATGGCTGCTGTATTGCCTTGAATTAACCATTCTCTAACAATCGACATGCGCGCTTGCCACTCATCTATTCGCTCGACTAAGACGTCATGATTACTTAATAAAATATCGGTCCACATTTGAGGATCCGAGGAAGCAATGCGTGTGATGTCACGAAAACCACCAGCAGCCAATTGTTTGGATCGAGGATACGTTAAATTAAAATGATCGGCTTGATTGACGAGTGCTGCTGCCACGATATGTGGAAAATGACTCAACATTCCGGTAATTTGATCATGTTCACTTGCCGACATGGATAAGAATTTCGCGCGTGTGCCTTTTAACAATTCTTTCAAGACGATTTCTTGCTCTGAATCGGCGGATTGAGTGGGTGTTAAAATATAATACGCTTCTTCGAACAAACGTTCGTCACGTGCTTGAATCCCCGATTTGTGTGAACCCGCCATAGGGTGGCCGCCTACAAAAGTGTAGGGTTGCTGTATCGCAAAAGAGACGATTTCTTCTTTGGTACTTCCAGTATCTGTTACTAGGACATTTTCACGTAGTGGCAAGGTCGCTAGGGTAGCTAAATAAGTCAGCGATGTTTTTACTGGTACCGCTAAAATAATAATGTCCGCTAAGCATGCGGCTTCTTCAAAACTTGCAGAAACGCGATCAACGATGCCTTCTTTCAGAGCCGTTGCTTTTGTTTCTGCCAAATAATCCCAACCGTACAAAACACAACTTGGATGTGCCCCTTTGATACAGCTGGCTAAAGAGGACCCAATCAGTCCTAAGCCAACGATCAATACATTTTTTTGCATTTGGTCCTCCCTTTTGATTAATAGTTTTTTACATATTCGCGATATTCTGTCATCGCTTGTGTTAACTCTTCAAAAGAGTCACTTGGGAATTTATCCAAAATTTCTGCCGCAATGACTGTGGCAACGACACTTTGAGCCACGACACATGCTGCTGGAACAGCCGTACTATCCGAACGCTCAATACTCGCTTTATAGACTTCTTTCGTATTAATGTCCACACTTTGTAATGGTTTATATAACGTTGGGATTGGCTTCATCACTCCACGGATAACAATTGCTTCCCCGTTCGTCATTCCACCTTCAAAGCCACCTAAGTTATTACTGCGTCTTGTATAACCTTTGTTTTCATCCCATAAAATTTCATCCATGACTTCTGAACCTGGTAAAACGCCCGCTTCAAATCCGACACCAAATTCAACGCCTTTGAAGGCATTAATACTGACCATCGCTTGCGCCAGTTTACCGTCTAATTTTTTATCCCATTGAACATAACTACCGAGTCCTGCCGGTACGCCGCCAACTAAGACTTCAACGACACCACCAATTGTGTCACCCTTACGTTTCGTTTCATCAATCAATGCTTTGATTTCTTCTTCAACTTGAGGATCCAGTACACGAACTTCAGATGCTTCTGCTCGTTCAAAAATTTCTTTAATCGTTAAACCATCTGGAACCGACGCTTTGATTCCACCTAACATCGTTACATGACCTGCAACATCAATGTCTAACGCTTTTAATAGCGTTTTGGCAACCGCTCCTACAGCAACGCGCATCGTTGTTTCACGAGCGGAAGAGCGTTCTAAAACGTTACGTAAATCACGGTGACGGTACTTCATTCCACCAACTAGATCTGCGTGTCCTGGTCTAGGACGAACGACTTGGCGTAAGGTACGCTTTTTATCTTCCACATCTTCAATACTCATTACTGTCCGCCAGTTCTTCCAATCATCATTTTCAACGCATAAAGTAATCGGTGAACCTAATGTTTTTCCATGTCGAACGCCCGAAGTAATACGAACTTTGTCCTTTTCAATTAACATTCTTCCGCCCCGTCCGTAACCGGTTTGGCGTCGGAAAAGCTCCGCGTTAATATCTTCAGCTGTTAATGGTAATCCAGCTGGAATTCCCTCAATAATTGTTGTTAATTCTGGTCCGTGTGATTCTCCTGCAGTAATGTAGCGCATACCTAAATCCCCCTTTTATTTATGAACGAATATAATCGCGAATTTCCTCAATTGGAATGACTTTAATTTTTGCTTGTCCGATCTGTTCAAGTAAAATAATTTTTAGTTGTTTGCCTCGTGCTTTTTTATCGTGTGTAACAGCCTGATAAATCGCCTCTTTTTGTTCTTCAATCGCTTGGTATTTGGTTGGTAAGTGAAAACGTGTCAGCATCGCTTCTAATTGCTTTGTTGTCCCGCTTGGTGTGAGACCTAAAGCTTCTGCTTGGCTATTCATGAGCATCATACCGATTGCAACAGCTTCACCGTGGCTCACGACCCCATAGCCAGCCGTATTTTCAATTCCATGGCCGATTGTATGCCCAAAGTTGAGTAGCAAACGGCTGCCGTGGTCGAATTCATCTTCTTCAACGACGACTTTTTTGACATGCAACGCCAGAGGAATGACTTCCTCTGCACGTGCAAGTAATTCAAATTCATCTTTCATTGTTTCAAGCAATGTCCAAAGTTTTTTGTCTGCAATCGCACCGGCTTTCACGACTTCAGCAATGCCTTCTCTTAACCGACGATTATCTAACGTCTTCAATGTCTCTGGATCAATGAGTACCCCTTCTGGTTGAGAGAAGGTTCCTACCAGATTTTTTGCATTGTGCGTATTGACTGCTGTTTTTCCACCAATACTTGAATCAACTTGCGCGAGTAACGTCGTTGGAATTTGCAAGAAATGTAAGCCACGCATATACGTTGAGGCCACAAAACCTGCTAAATCTCCGATGACACCACCACCTAAAGCGATAATGCCATCACTTCTTGTATACCCGGCTTCTGCCAGTTGGTCATAAAGGAGGGTCGCTTGGGATAAAGACTTACTGGCTTCGCCTGCTGGAACAACGAATAAATCAGCTTCAAAACCCTCTAAGAGTAATTGTTCTTTGACTTGTTCACCGTAAAGTCCGACAACGTTGCTATCTGTAATGATAGCGACTTTTTGTGGTAGCCATAAGTTTTTGACCCATTGTCCGACGCTGGCTAATGATCCTTTTTTGATAAGAATCTCATATGTATGATTTGTAAGTTGTATTTTCATCCCAAACATTCCTTTGTTAGTTATTTTCGATTTGACGAATCGTTTGCATCGCATCAACTAAGACATCGACTTCTTTCATCATCTTCAAGTAATTTTTTTCATTTAATGATTGTGGACCATCTGACCAAGCATTGGCTGGATCTGGGTGAATCTCAACAATCATACCGTCTGCGCCTGCTGCAACACCGGCACGTGCCATTGGTGATACTAAGTCCCAAACACCCGTTCCGTGACTTGGATCAACAATAATTGGGAAGTGACTCATTTTTTTAATAATTGGCACGGCACTTAAATCAAACGTGTTACGTGTTGCTGTTTCGTATGTGCGAATCCCACGTTCGATGAAGATTACTGGGCTTTTTTCTTCAACAGCAATGTATTCTGCCGCATTTAACCACTCATCAATCGTTCCTGAAATCCCACGTTTTAAGCCGATTGGTTTACCTGTTTTACCAACAGCTGATAACAATTTGTAGTTTTGCATGTTACGTGCACCGATTTGAATAATATCTGTGTATTTAGCAACTAAATCAATGTGCGCTTCATCCATCACTTCGGTAATGACTTTTAAGCCAAATTCATCTGCTGCTTGACGCATGATGATTAATCCTTCTTCTTCTAACCCTTGGAAAGCGTATGGCGATGTACGAGGTTTGAATGCACCCCCACGTAAAATTTGAGCGCCTCCTGCTTTAGCCATACGAGCACTTTCACGAATTTGATCTAGTCCTTCAACCGAACACGGACCAGCCATTGTTACGAAGCTACCATCACCAATTTTGACACCATCCACATCAACGACTGTGTCATCTGGGTGGAATTCACGTGAACTTAATTTGTATGTATTACTAATACGAACGGTTTTATCAACACCTTCGTAACTGCGGAATGCGATATCTTGAACAGAGCGAGTATCGCCTAATAGACCGATAACGACTTGCTCGCTTCCTGTATTTAATTGGTAGTCTAAACCGCTGTCCTTAATTCTTTTTACCACTGTTTCAATTTGTGTATTTGTAGCTCCTGGTTTCATAATAACGATCATTTATAATTCCTACTTTCTTTTTATGTTTGTTTTTATTTTAATAATGCTTCTTTTACCAATTCTACAGGCATCGTTTGATTGGTCCATAGCTCAAATGCAACGGCGCCTTGATGGATCAGCATCCCAAGACCATTCATTGTTTTGGCTCCTGTTTTCTTGGCCTCTTTTAGTAATTTTGTTTCAGCTGGGTGATAAATAATATCACTTACCGCTAGATCTGCTCGTAGATCACTAATTTGAATCATCGGGATTTGATCTTCTAACTCACCCATGCCAACGTTCGTACCATTAATTAAAAGGCAACTACGCTGACAAGCTTCGGTGATTGCGACTTGATTTGTAGACTCAATTAAGTTTATCTGGCAAGTCGTTTGTTTCTGTATTTCTTTGATTTTTTGTGCCATTTTTGTAAAATTCGCACTTTTCCGACTAATAATGTGAATCGTTTGGACGCCATCCAATGCAGCTTGGCAAATAATTGCTGTTGCGGCACCACCTGCACCTAATACCGTGATTTCTTTATCGCGAATATCAAGCGCTAGTTCTTCTAGGCTTCGCATAAAGCCAATTCCATCGGTATTATGTCCTATCAACTTTCCTTCTTGATTCACCACTGTATTGACCGCACCAATTAACCGTGCACCAGTTGATAGTTCATCGAGTAAAGGTAAGACCGCTTGTTTATGTGGCATGGAGAGGTTGACTCCCAATAATCCTAGGCTACGAATCGCCTCGATACTTCCTAATAAGTTTTCTGGAAGTACGTCGAAAGCAAGATAACGAGCATCAATCCCACGGTTTTCAAAAGCCAAGTTGTGCATTTTTGGAGAAATACTATGACGAGCTGGACTAGCAAAAAAACCAACGAGTCGTGTTTCTCCAGAGATTTCAATTTTTTTTGTCATTTCATTCCTCCAATCGAATAAAAAAGATGCCTACTGTAAATGAAACATCTACAGTAGGCATCTTACACTCCCGTTAAGAGTATAATAAAATATAAAAAGCCACTATAGATATTCAATCATCTACGGCGGCTGTAATTACATTACAAATTCCCCTAGCCATCATAGATACAAACGCTGCGTTTGCATCCATAATTACATGAACACAAACCTACCTAAAATAGCTAAAGTAATAATTATTCAGTTGTGGTTGTTGTACGTTTAACATAGCAATCGCTCCAAACTGTTTTAATATATGAGCTTAGTATAGGAGTTTGATGAGAGATTGTCAACACCTTTTTCATCAAACTTTTAAAAAATAATTTCTTCAAAAAAATGAAGGAGGTCGGTTAATGTCAGTTTTTCTTTTTCTTTTTGATCTAAATCCTTAATAATCTGACCTTTTTGTAGCAGTATCAAACGGTTTCCGTATTTTAGTGCATCTTCCATTCGATGAGTAATCATCAGGCAAGTTAAGTTTTCTTCTCTGATTTTTTGATCGGTAATTCGCATTAATTGTGTCGCTGTTTTAGGATCTAGTGCCGCAGTATGCTCATCCAATAACAACAGTTCTGGTTTTTTTAAAGTTGCCATCAACAAACTAAGCGCTTGTCTTTGACCACCTGATAAATGCCCCGTAGGTGTATCTAGATGATTTTCTAAGCCGTTACCAATTGTTTGACATAATTCAAAATAAAAAGGTTTTTGTTGCTTAATTTGTCGTAAACGCAAACCTCTTTTTTCACCACGTTTTTGTGCCAAAAAGAGGTTTTCAGCAACTGTCATACGGGGCGCTGTTCCCATTTTAGGATCTTGAAAGACACGAGCAATGGAGGTAGCTCTTTTTTCTTCCGACAATCCAGTGATGTCTTGGCCTCGTAGCAATACTTGACCTTGGGTTACGTCCAACGTACCTGCAATGCTATTGAACAACGTACTCTTTCCCGCACCGTTGCCTCCTAAGACGGTAATGAAATCGCCTGGATTAATCGTTAAATTGACCGCATCAAGTAAGACTTTTTGTTCCTTTGGTCCATTACTAATCGTTTTAGTCACATTTTTTAATTCTAGAATACTCATTTCGCTGCACCTCCTTTTTCAAAACTTGTTTTCAGTTGTAATTTTTCTTTAAAACGTGGAATTAATAAGCATAACGTTAAAATAATCGCTGAAAATAGCTTTAAGTAAGTCGTATCAAATCCTAAACGAATAACTAATAAAATCAATAATTGATAAATAATACTACCCACGACAATCGCAGCCAGGCGTTCAAAGAAGGTTAACTCTCCAAATAGCACTTCGCCAATAATAATAGAGGCAAGTCCAATCACAATTACGCCAATGCCTTTACTCACATCTGCATAACCATCATTTTGCGCAATCAGTGCGCCACTTAACGCAATCACACCATTGGATAATACTAGACCAATAATCTTCATACGATCCGTTGGAATCCCCAAAGAGCGAGCCATAACTTCATTATCACCTGTCGCAATATAAGCTTGACCAAATTCGGTATTAAAGAAGTAGTATAAGAAACCCACAATTAAACTAACAGCAATCAACCCTAATAAAATGGTATCGAAATTTTCAGGAATACTACCGTTGCGAAAACTGTCTAATAGGTTCGGTTGGTTCAACAATGAAAGCGTAGGACGTTTCATCACATAAAGCATGACCGCATTAAGTGCTGACATGACTAAAATTCCCGATAAAATGACAGGAATTTTCCCTTTTGTATAAAGCAAACCAGTCACGAGTCCAGCTAACATTCCGGCAACAATCGCAAGCATGGTCGCAAGAATGGGTGGGACACCAGCCACGATACTCGCAACACAGACTGCTCCTCCTAACGGAAAAGAGCCCTCCGTTGTCATATCGGGAAAATTTAAAATCCGATATGTCATAAAAATACCTAGACCTAAAATCCCCCATAATAAGCCTTGACCAATCGATGAAAATATCATTTTTACTCTCCTCCAACCATGATTGCTGTTTCTTTTAATTTTTCTGGAATCTCAATGTTCAAAAACTTCGCTTGTTTTTCATTTAAAATTAAGTCGCCTTTTGTGAACGTATAAACCGGTGTCGTTGCTGTTTCAGACTCCCCTTTTAAAACGCTCGCTGCCATCTTTCCAGCTTCCAGTCCAATCGCAAATTGATTAATACCAATTGTTGCTAGACCTCCTTCGGCTACCATTGTGTCAGCAGACGTAATGATCGGTAAGCGTAATTTATTTGCTTCATTAACGACCGCTGGCATCGCATTGGCAATCGTATTATCAAGCGGGATATACATGAAATCAACTTTTTTAGCCATTACTTGTACGACTTGACTCACTTCATTTGTTGAAGGTACGGAAAATTCCTCTACCGTCAAACCCAATTCTTTGGCAGTGGCAACAGCTTCTGCTACTTGATATTTTGAGTTGTCTTCACTTGATGAAAATAAGATGCCCATTTTCTTTGCATCGGGCATAAGTGTTTGCGCTAATTTTAATTGTTCTAAAACAGGCGCTTTATCAGATACCCCCGTAATATTACCACCCGGATTTTCCATATCGCTGATCAATCCAGAACCAACAGGATCCGTCACTGCACCTAAAATAATCGGTAGTTTTTTTGTTTGGTTGGCTAATGCTTGCGCTGCAGGTGTCGCAATACCAATCAAAATTTCAGAACCTTCATTGATTAGTTGTTGGCTCATTGTATTTAATTTACTTTGATCTGCTTGTCCATTTTGGAAGATGATTTCTAAATTCTCTCCCTCAATGAAACCATTTTCTTTTAGACCGGCTTTCACGCCTTCAGTAATTTGGTCTAGCGCTGGATGACTAACAAACTGTAGCAATCCGACTTTGTAGACCTTTTTTTCCTGTTCTACTGCCGAAGTATCGCTTTTTGGAGTGGTCGTTTGTCCTTTGTTGCCTCCTTGTGTTAAAAAACCGGCAATTAGTGCGATGAATAATACCCCTACTGTAATCATAAACCCTTTATTTTTAAACATTTGACATTCTCCTCTTTTTTATAATAAAAAACAACAGTCGTATCATGTACGGCTGTTGTAAAAACACAAAAACCGCATAGTCTTTCGTCTATGCGGGGAAATTATCATTAAGATACCGACATAGATACACTGTTTAGAAAGTTCTCTAAAAAGTTGTATCTATGGAATAAAAAGAATCCATCAATACAACTTACCTACGCCAATTTTGCCATGAATTATGTAATTGTGTGTTATAAGTTGTTTCGTTCATGATGATTCCTCCTCTTATTTGTTGAAGATAGCGTACCCTAGGACAGAATAAATGTCAACTAGAATTTATCCATCAATTCGCTTTTGGTTCCAGTGTTTTTTTATTCCACATCGGTAGTCGATTGAGCTCAGGCATCAGTTCATTGCTCGGAGTCTCTAATGATTCAAAAGTAAAACGATTCTTCTCTTTTCCTTTTTCAAAGAAAATGAAGGTGATTTTTTTCGAATCAATTTGATATTCTTGACTGATTTTATCTTTATTATAGACAATCGGATAAAAGAAAATGGTTCGATTTAGTTCTTTTTCTTTTCGTGAAAGCAACTGGAAGACTTCACTATAGTTCTTAGCTGCAGGACTCGCAAACATCACGGTGACTGCCGGTTCTTTTTTTAGTGCCGCTAAATCAGTTGTCGGCGTCACAATTTTATTCGAAATATTTTGAAAAATCAATGTTTCTATTTGCTGATTTCTGATATGCTTACGCGAGAGTAGCGTCGTTGAAAATAATGTCGTGAACAAAACAATTATCAAGATAAGAATCGTATAAAATTTCTTCGGGTTTTCTCTTGCCTGAAATGATAAAGTTTGCTGCGTCTGGGCGATATCTTGCTTCCATGAGGTGAACCATTTACTTAGGCCAGCCATCTGTTCGCCTCCTTTTTTCTATTTATCTAGCTTCATATTATCAATTGTCTTCTACCTTCGTCAAGATTCTTTACTCATTTTGAATAAAAGTGTAAAAAAACAGCCATTATCTAGTCAGATGACGGGTTCTTTGTTATAATTAATCTACTATTGAGACGAAGGAGACTGACGAAATGAACAATCATCTGTTGCTATCACTAACACCCTTTTTCGAAATTTTAGTTCTTATTTTATACATTTTATGTGTGCTCGTCCTTCTTTGGGGAATTGTCTTAGCGATGAAAGATTTTTTCACTTCAGAACTTAGTCACCCTACAAGAAAAAGATCCGCCTATGTCTTAACAAGTATCCGTAGTTTTTTAGGAAGTTATATTTTGTTTAGTTTGGAATTACTAATTGCTGCAGATATCGTGCATTCAATTATCAATCCTTCCATTCAAGATTTGATTACACTTGGAGCGATGGTTTTGATCCGAACAGTAATGGCCTACTTCTTACACAAAGAGATGCTTGATGCTAAAAAAGAGCAACAAGAAGAAGAAAAAGAAGCATTAGATCAATAAGCAAATGGTAGGCTAAAAAGCAACGAGGGATCCCCTGCTTTTTTAGCCTATTTTTTAATTAATCATGAAATGAGGGAAGCATATGTCTTTCGACGGTATTTTTACCCACCTAATGATTCAAGAATTGAATCAACAATTAAAAGGCGGACGAATTAGTAAAGTCCATCAACCTTATCCAAATGAACTCGTTCTTGTGATTCGGTCACAAGGAAAGAACAATAAACTATTACTTTCAGCTCATCCTAGTTATGCTCGAATTCAATTAACGAATATGACGTATCAAAACCCTGACACGCCACCCAATTTTGTGATGATTTTACGAAAACACCTCGATGGTGCAATCTTAGAAGAGATTAAGCAAATCGATAACGATCGGGTCATTCATTTTACCTTTACCCATCGAAACGAACTCGGCGATCTGGAAAACTTGATTTTGGTCGTTGAACTAATGGGACGTCATAGTACTATTTTACTACTCAATCAATCGACGAATAAAATTTTAGATGCGATTAAACACATCGGAAGTTCTCAAAATTCTTATCGCGCCTTGTTACCAGGTGCTTCCTATGTTGCCCCACCTGAAGCCAAAGGTATCAATCCTTTTTCTTTATCTGAAGTCCAAGCTTTTAGCCAGCTTTCTTCGCTCAGTGAAATCAACCCTAAGGCTATTCAGCAATGCTTTCAAGGATTTGGTAGGGACACGGCGACTGAGTTAGCCGAACGACTTCAAAAGAATCCCAATGATAAATTACGTGTCTGGCAACAATTTATGGCTCAATTAAAAGCCATTGAACCAACGTTGCTTCAAACGAGTAAAAAGGAATTTTTCACTCCCTTTTTATTTGAGTCTCTCATAAATACTACAGATGAGGTCACGATCACCACGTTTAATGATTTAAGTTCGCTATTAGATGGTTTCTATCACGACAAAGCCGAACGTGATCGTGTGAAACAACAAGGTAGCTTATTAATTAAAAAAATATTAAATGAGATTAAACGCAATGAAGGAAAGCTTGAAAAAAGAGAAGCAACGTTACGTGCTGCTGAAAATGCCGAGGACTTACGACAACGTGGAGAGTTATTAACGACATTCTTACATCAAATCCCACGTGGCGTTACTAGTGTCGAATTAGAAAATTACTATGAAGAAGATGCCCTCATAACTATCGCCCTTGATCCTGCGTTAACACCGAATCAAAATGCACAAAAATATTTTCAGCGCTATCAAAAATTGCGTAATGCCGTCAAATTAGTCGGCGAACAAATTGCTGAAACAAAGCAAGAAATTGCATATTTACAAAGTGTTTTAACCCAATTAGAACTTGCCGGACCGATGGATTTAGAGCTAATTAAAGAAGAATTAATTGAAGAAGGCTATGTGAAACGCTCGTCTGTTAAGCAAAAACGACAAACAAAAAAATCACAGCCAGCCAAATTTATCTCCAGTGATGGTACGGAAATTCTTGTTGGTAGAAACAACTTACAAAATGATCAACTCTCGCTTAAAACAGCGAAAAAGACCGAATATTGGTTACACGCAAAAGATATTCCAGGATCGCACGTTATTATTCGCCATACTGATCCATCCGATCAAACAATTTTAGAAGCTGCAGAGTTGGCTGCTTTTTATTCAAAATATCGTCACTCAGCACAAGTACCTGTAGACCTTGTACAAGTCAAACACCTCCGGAAACCAAATGGTGCGAAGCCAGGTTACGTCATTTACGAAAACCAAAAAACCTACTATATTACACCTGTTGAAGAAAACATCGAAAAACTTCGACAATAACAAATAATCCTATCAGTCAATTTAATGGACTGATAGGATTATTTGTTTCTCTTATTCATCGCCTAAAACTTCTTTTTTCCGAAATAAAACAATCGATTCAATCAATTCTTTCGGTAAAGGTTGATCATAAGAAAACTGAATCGCTCCTTTACTTGTCTTAAACGGGACTAATTGTTCTTTGAAGGCAACAATGGGTGACGGTGAAGGATAAAATCCTAAATGTTTTTTCGTCGGAGCGAAATGCACAAGATTTTCATGCAGATAAAAAGTAGGCATCCCATAGGTTAAACGCTCTTGCGCTTCTGGCAACAACTTTTTAAGTAAGTGATACATTTCTTTGGATTTCTCTTGATGCGCTACAGGAACTTTTTCTAAGTATTCTTCGATAAGACTCATCTAGACCCCTCCTATTTTCTTGATCAATCTCTTCTCTATTTTATCATGCACATCTACGGACCGTCCAACCAGAAGTAAAAAAAACAGAGATTCACATACGATTGCTCGCACATGGATCTCTTGTTCAATGCTTAGTTTAACCAGTTAACCGGGTCTTTTTTCCAGTTTGCTAAAAGTTCTAAATCTTTTTCTTCGATATAGTTTGCTTCTAACGCACTTTCTAATAAAGTCGTATAGTTTGTTAGCGTAACTAAAGGAATTTGTGCTTTCTCAAAGTTTTCTAACCCTTTTGGTAATTCATAAGTAAAGATCGCTGCTACACCAACAACGTCTGCACCTTCACGTGTCGCTGCTTCACAGGCTTCTAATACACTACCGCCTGTTGAGATTAAATCTTCTACAACAACCATTTTTTGACCTTCAGTAATACGGCCTTCGATTTGATTGCCTTTACCATGTTCTTTTGCTTTACTGCGGATATAAACCATTGGTAAGTCTAAAATTTCAGCAATCCAAGCCGCATGTGGAATTCCAGCTGTAGCCGTTCCAGCAATGACTTCAACTTCTGGGAATTGTGCTTTAATTTTTTCAGCTAAACCTTTTGCAATTTCACGACGGACAGCAGGATAGCTCATCGTCATGCGGTTATCACAATAAATCGGGCTTTTTAGTCCGCTTGCCCATGTAAATGGATTTTCTGGGCTTAAAAATACCGCTTCAATTTTTAATAAATCTGTTGCAATTTTCTTTTCTAAATTTGACATTTATTTTACTCCATTCCATTCGTTTTTAATCGCTTGATACGCTTCATAAGGATTTGCTGCTTGCGTCACAGGTCGTCCAACAACAATTGCATTCGAGCCAATTTCTTTTGCTAGAGCAGGTGTTACTACGCGTTTTTGATCGCCGACAGCTGCACCAGCTGGTCGAATACCGGGTGTAAGACACATAAAATCATCCGATGTAACGCCGTGAATCTTATTCGCTTCCAATGCCGAACAAACGACCCCATCTAATCCGGCTACTTTCGCACATTTGGCATAATTTAATACACTTTCTTCTAAGCTCGCAGTGATTAATTGATCGTGTTGCATTTGTTCTTCTGAAGTCGAAGTTAGTTGCGTCACGGCAATCAATTGAGCAACCGCTTGCCCTTGAGGTGTACCTTTCACTAGACCCGCTTTTGCTGCAGTCATCATTTCAATACCACCCGCTGCGTGAACGTTTGTAATTGCTACACCTAAGCCCGCAATTCGTTCCATCGCACGACTAACGGTATTCGGAATATCGTGTAGTTTTAAATCTAAAAAGACATCGTGTCCTAGTGAACGTAACCAACGAACCACTTCTGGGCCTTCTTGATAAAAAATTTCCATTCCAACTTTAACAAATAACTTTTCGTCTGCTGGAAATAGCTTTAAAAATGTGTCGATTTCCATTTTTGATGGGAAATCTAACGCAATAATTGGTCGGTTAATCATATTTAACGTGCCTCTCTAACTTCTTTAATTAGTTGCTCTAAGGATTCAATACCTAATTCTTTCATTCGAATTGGTAATTCCGCGATTAATTTTGGACAAATGTATGGATCAGTAAAGTTTGCCGTTCCAATGCCGACAGCACTTGCACCCGCTAAGTACATTTCAATCACGTCATCGACAGTCATAATGCCACCCATACCAATAATTGGTAAGTTTGAAACAGCGGCAACTTGGTTGATTAAACGAATCGCAACAGGTTTAATTGCTGGACCTGATAAACCACCGGTGCGGTTCGCAATAATCGGTTGACGTGTTTTTAAATCAATGCGCATACCAAGTAGCGTATTAATCATCGTGAATCCATCTGCACCGCCAGCCTCAATTGCTTGAGCAATTGGTACAATATCAGTCACGTTTGGCGATAGTTTGACATAAATAGGTACTTTCGACACTTTTTTAACGGCTTCAGTCAACGCTCCTGCGATCATTGGATCCGTTCCAAAAGTAATACCGCCTTCTTTCACGTTCGGGCAAGAAACATTTAACTCAATCGCTTTGACGTTAGGCGCTTGGCTAATTTCACGACAAACAGTGACATAATCTTCTTCTGTCGATCCAGCGACGTTCGCGATAATTGGTAAATCTGGATGACTTTGAGCTAAGTCCACTAAAATTTCATTGATGATGACATCCATTCCTGGATTTTGTAGACCAATCGCATTTAACATACCGCTTGGTGTTTCAGCAACTCGAGGTGTCGGGTTACCAAAGCGCGGTTCTGGCGTTGTAGCTTTAATCATCACAGAACCTAATTGGCTAATATCGTAAAACTTATTGTATTCTTTTCCGAAACCAAAACAACCACTTGCTGGAATAATCGGATTTTTTAAATCTAGACCAGGTAAACGTACTGCTAATGGATTTTTTGTCATTACAATACCACCTTTCCAGCTGGGAAGACTGGACCTTCGTCACAGACTTTAATACTCTTCATTCCGGTTTCATCATCTTTTAATTTCATCACACAAGCGTAACAAGCACCCATACCACAAGCCATACGCGCTTCTAATGACAGTTGAACATTGTCCACTGCTTCAAAGAATTTCGCTTCAACAGCTTTTAATAATCCATTGCTACCACAAGAAAATACGGCAGCCGGTGTTTCAGAAGTTAGGTCAAATAAATGCCCCACGTTCCCGTGAGTGCCGTGAGTCCCGTCATCTGTTGCGATGTAGGTCGGTCCCAACGCTTTAAATTCATCTTCATAGTATAAAACTTCCTTTGAAGCATAACCAAGGAAATGAATTGGTTTGATTTTTCTTGCGACGAGTTGTTTTGATAATTCATACAACGGGGGAATTCCAATTCCTCCGCCAATCACAAAGGCGACATCTCCTTCATTTAGATGATCCAATACGAAACCATTTCCTAACGGCCCCATGACATCGACTAAGTCTCCTGCCTTCATCTCAGAGAAAACTCTCGTTCCATCGCCTTCCACACGATAGATAATCCGGCAAGTTCCCTCCTCTTGATTGATGTCGTTGATACTTATCGGACGACGTAACAATAACGAATTATCAGGTACACGTAAATGTAAAAATTGGCCTGGTTGACCCATCTCTTTTACAAGTTCTCCTTTAAGTGTCATTTCATAAATTTTGGGGGCAAGTAAGTTTTGCGAAGTGATTTCCATCATCTCTACTTTCATGAGACAATCTCCTTTCAATATTATATTGCTTTTGTTGAAAATGCTCGAGATTCCATTACTTTTAAAATTGCATCGGCTGTATCAAGTGAAGTAAATAACGGCACTCCATGCTCCACAGCTTCGCGACGAATAATGAAACCATCTTGTGACGCATTTTGACGATTTTTATCCATTGTATTAATAACTAATTGTGTACTACCATTGCGAATTCGGTCAATGACGGTTTCATTTTGGCCTGATTCTGAAATTTTAGCAATCGATTTCACGGTCAACCCGTGACTGTTTAAAAATTTCGCTGTACCGTGTGTTGCGGTTAAACTAAAACCAATCTCAGAAAAACGTTTGGCAAGTGCTAACGCTTCTTCTTTGGTTTCATCCGCAATTGTAAACAAGGCAGAACCAAATTCAGGTATACGTAAACCGGATGCCTCAAAAGCTTTATATAATGCTTTTTCTAAGTTTACATCGGTTCCCATCACTTCACCCGTTGACTTCATCTCAGGACCTAAGTAAGTATCGACTTTTAACAGTTTTGTAAACGAAAAGACAGGTGCTTTTATATGGACCATTTCAGAAGTCGGAACAAGTCCAGATTGATAGCCCAAATCAACTAATTTCTCACCTAAAATAGCTTTTGTTGCTACTTGGGACATTGGAATATTTGTGACTTTACTTAGAAATGGTACTGTACGACTTGCTCGAGGGTTTACTTCAATAACATAGACCGTTTCGTTATGAATGACAAACTGAATGTTCATCATTCCGACACAATTTAATCCGATTGCTAATCGTTGCGTATAGTCTGCAATTGTCTCAATTGTTTTTTTCGATAGATTTTGTGGCGGATAGACCGCCATCGAATCACCCGAGTGTACACCTGCGCGTTCAATGTGTTCCATAATTCCTGGAATTAAGACGGTTTCACCATCACAAATCGCGTCAACCTCGCATTCTTTTCCTAGTAAATAACGATCAATTAAAACAGGATGCTCTGGTGAAGCTTTGACCGCATTTTTCATGTAGTCTTCCAAATCCTGTTGATTTTCCACAATTTCCATCCCACGTCCACCTAAAACATAGCTTGGACGTACAAGTACAGGATAACCGATTTTCTCAGCAATTGCGACTGCATCTTTTGCATTCGTTGCAGTATCACCTAAAGGCTGTGGAATTCCTAACGCTTTCAATGCTTTTTCAAATAGATTACGATTTTCAGCACGATCCAAGTCTTCAATCGTTGTTCCTAAGATTTTGACACCTGCTTGAACTAATGGTTCAGCTAAGTTAATCGCTGTTTGACCACCAAACTGAACAATGACACCAATCGGTTGCTCTAATTCAATGACATTCAAAACGTCTTCGAGTGTCAATGGTTCAAAATATAGTTTATCCGAAATCGAAAAATCCGTGGATACTGTCTCTGGGTTACTGTTCATAATAATCGCTTCGTATCCTAAGGCCTGAATGGCTTTAACCGAATGAACGGTCGCGTAGTCAAATTCGACTCCTTGTCCAATACGAATCGGACCCGATCCTAAAACCAGAACAGACGGTTTATCGCTACGCAGACTTTCGTTTTCTGTTTCATAGCTACTGTAAAAATAAGGTGTGTTTGATTCAAATTGCGCCGCACACGTATCGACCATTTTGTAGACAGGTTTAATACTTTCCTTATTTCTTAATAGTCGAATCTCCGTTTCTGTCATGCCCCATAGTTCTCCAATTTTACGATCGGTGAAACCATTTTGTTTCGCCATTTTCAGTACGTCTCGATCTTTCTGATTATTTACTAGTTCTTGTTCGATTTCAACAATATGGAGGATTTTATCCAAGAAAAGTGGGTCTATTTTCGTTAATTCATTTAATTGCTCAATTGTAAAGCCGCGACGAAAGGCTTCTGCTAAATAAAAGAGGCGATCATCTTGTGCTTTGACTAGTTTTATTGTCAAAGCTTCGTCTGAAACATTGGCTAATTCTGCGATTTCAATGTGATAGGTGCCGATTTCTAGCGAACGAACCGCTTTTAAGAGCGACTCTTCGATATTACGTCCCATCGACATCACTTCGCCGGTTGCCTTCATCTGAGTCCCTAGTAAACGTTCCCCTGTTTCAAATTTATCAAACGGCCAACGTGGAATTTTTGAGACCACGTAGTCAATTGTTGGTTCAAAAGCCGCAAAAGACGTGCCGGTTACCGGATTAATCATCTCATCTAAGGTCAATCCGACCGCAATTTTTGCTGCGATTTTCGCAATCGGAAAACCGGTTGCCTTACTAGCTAACGCGGATGAACGTGATACGCGTGGATTCACTTCAATGACATAATAGTTAAAACTGTCGGTATCAAGCGCTAATTGAACGTTACAGCCACCTTCTATTTTTAATGCGCGAATAATATCGAGTGAAGCATCACGTAACAGTTGGTGTTCAACATCCGTTAACGTTTGACTTGGAGCAAAAACAATCGAATCGCCCGTGTGAATTCCGACTGGATCAAAGTTTTCCATGTTACAAACAACAATCGCATTATCAGACGAGTCACGCATCACTTCGTATTCAATTTCTTTGTAACCGGCGATACTGCGCTCAATTAAACACTGCGTTGCTGGTGATAACTTTAAGCCGTTTTCTGCGATGTGTCGCAATTCTTCTTCATTGTCACACATCCCTCCGCCTGTTCCTCCCATTGTAAAAGCAGGGCGAACAATAATCGGATAACCAATTTGATTGGCAAATTCCACTGCCGCTTCGACGGTGTTAACGATGACTGACTCTGGAATCGGTTGATTTAATTCTTCCATTAATTGTTTAAATAAGTCACGATCTTCGGCTTGGTCAATCGCCGATAGTTTGGTTCCTAGTAATTCAACGGATAATTCTTCTAAAATACCCGACTGTGCTAGTTCAATCGCCATGTTCAGGCCTGTTTGACCGCCTAAGGTTGGCAACAGGGCATCGGGCTGTTCTTTGCGCAAAATGCGAGAAACAAATTCAAAAGTAATCGGCTCAATGTAGACTTTATCGGCAATTTCTTTATCAGTCATGATTGTCGCAGGGTTTGAATTCACTAAAACGACATCATATCCTTCTTCTTTTAAAGCTAAACAAGCTTGTGTGCCAGCATAATCAAATTCGGCTGCTTGTCCGATAATAATTGGTCCTGATCCAATCACCATAATCTTTTTAATATCTGTTCTTTTTGGCATTAGTTGCGCTCCTTCCATGCATCGATCATTGTTAAAAACTCATCAAATAAATATAAGGCATCGTGCGTTCCTGGTGAAGCGTCTGGTTGGAACTGCACACCAATTGCTGGATATTTTGTATGTCGTATGCCTTCAACGGTTTGGTCATTAATTTCTTCGTAAGTTACTACTAAATCAGTATCTAACAGGCTCTCTCGATTAACGACATACCCATGACTTTGCGCACTAAAATGGACTTTCCCTGTTTCTAACTGACGAACAGGATGATTGCCATGATGTCCAAACTTCATTTTTACGGTATCGGCACCATTGGCTAATGCGAGTAATTGATGACCAAGAGCGATACCTAAGATTGGAATTTCTCCTTGAATTTCTTGAATGGTTTTTAACACATTGGCAACACTTTTAGGATTGCCCGGACCGTTCGTTAAAAGCACACCGTCCGGATTCATTGCTAAAATATCTTTTGCTGAGGTTGTGTATGGTAACACAGTTAGATTGCATTGGCGTTTGACTAATTCACGCATGGTGCTATGTTTTAATCCGAAATCCAAAATGGCGATATTGCGCCCAACTCCTGGATTTGGGTAAGGTTTTGTTGTAGAAACTTGCTCGACTTGATTTGTAGGTAAGACAGCTGCTTTTAATTGATCGTAAGCATGTGAAAAATCATCCCCTGCATCAACGATACTTGCTTTCATCACCCCATGCTCACGAATTTTACGCGTGAGTGCACGGGTATCGATTCCAGCAATCCCTGGGATACCTTTTTGTTTCAAAAAGGCATCTAATGTCATTTGACTACGCCAGTTACTCGCGAGTCTTGCATGTTCTTTTACAACGATTCCCTTACAAGTTGGAGAAAGTGATTCAAAGTCATCACGGTTAATACCCGCATTCCCAATGACGGGATAGGTAAAAGTAATGATTTGCCCGTTGGCACTTTGATTTGTAATCGTTTCTTGATAACCAGTCATACTTGTTGTAAAAACAATTTCTCCAAAAACATTTGATTCTGCACCGAAGCTAGTACCTTCAAAATAAGTACCGTCTTCCAAAATTAGCCAACGCTTCATCCTATTCCCCTGCCTTTTTCCACGCGATTTCCCCATCTACTAGAGTGAGGATTGTGTCTCCATATAATTTCCATCCTACAAACGGTGTGTTAATACTTTTTGATAGGAATTGATGGTCATCAACAACATATTCGGTATCTAGATCAAAGATTGCTAAGTCAGCTGGACCGCCAACAGTTAAACGACCGACTTCTAAACCAAAAATCTCAGCTGGTTTAATTGCCATCCAATCGACAACTTGCTCTAATGTGAAAATACCGGTTTTAACAAAGTGGGTATAAACCATTTGGAACGCATATTCTGAACCGACGATTCCAAATGGTGAATCGACGAAACTTTGATTTTTTTCTTCGTGGCTATGAGGGGCGTGGTCCGTTGCGATACAATCAATCGTACCGTCTAATAACCCTTCGATTAGTGCTTTTTGGTCTTCGTTGCCACGTAATGGTGGGTTCATTTTCCAATAACCGTTATCTTCTGGGATATCTTCATCAACTAACACAAGGTGGTGCGGACACACTTCACATGTCACATGAATTCCCGCGCGTTTTGCTTCGCGGATTACACGGACACTTTCTTTACTTGAAACGTGACAGACATGGTAATGCACGCCTGTTTCTTCTGCTAACAATAAATCTCTCGCAATTTGTGAAGATTCTGTTGCGCTGATAATTCCTGGTAAACCAAGCTCTTCTGAACGTTTTCCAGCATGCATCACGCCGTCAAACAATAAGGATTCATCTTCTGTATGCGCGACAATTGCTAAATTATTTTTAGCTGCTTCT
Source organism: Enterococcus alcedinis (assembly GCF_014635985.1). Classification (GTDB taxonomy): domain Bacteria; phylum Bacillota; class Bacilli; order Lactobacillales; family Enterococcaceae; genus Enterococcus_I; species Enterococcus_I alcedinis. Next base: position 490,269 of record NZ_BMDT01000001.1, read on the forward strand.
TTCATTGCTAGGTACATCGCACCAGCTGTTTGAACACCAACACCATCATTTGTATAAGCAAAGGCTCCTGCTTTCTTTAAGCCAGCAAAATCGACTAAGCGTTCACTTCTTAATTCTTCGGTAATCGGTGCATATTGCAAGACTTTTACGACGGCATCTTTATCAATGATTGCTTGGACTTGCTCAAACTTCTCAACCGTGTCTGGTACTGGATTTAAGTTTGGCATCGCGCAGACTGTTGTAAATCCGCCTCTTGCGGCTGCTTTACTTCCTGTTTCAATTGTTTCTTTATACGTAAAACCTGGTTCTCTAAAATGAACGTGCACATCGACTAGACCCGGTGTGATTAATTGTCCTCTGGCATCAAACACTGTTTCAAAATCCGCCTCATTGAAAGCTTCTCCAATCGCGTGGATTTTTCCATCTTTAATCCAAACATCGACCGTTGTTAATTCGTTATCGTGTGAAACAATTTTACCATTTTTAATTAATGTACTCATGATTCATTCCCCCTATGATCTTCCTGTTAGCACAGCTTCTAAAATCGCCATGCGAATATAAACCCCATTTGACATTTGTGTAATAATACGTGATTGCATCGCTTCAACTAATGAATCGGCTAGTTCAACATCACGATTGACTGGTGCTGGATGCATGATAATCGCATTTTTTTTCATTTTTTCAGCGCGTGCTTCTGTTAAACCATACTTTTGATGGTATTCTTCTTTTGAGAAACTTTCTTCGCCATCGTGACGCTCGTGTTGCACACGTAGCATCATCATGACATCGACTTGTTCAACCAGCTCATCTAATGGTAAGTAGCGACCATAGACTTCAAATTCTTCTGTGTACCATTCACGCGGACCAGAGAAAAAGACTTTGGCTCCGAGTCGTTTCAACATTTGCATATTTGATTTTGCGACACGCGAATGCGTAATATCACCGACAATAGCTACTTTTAATTTTTCAAACGTTCCAAACTCTTCATAGATTGTCATTAAATCAAGCAAACATTGCGTCGGATGTTGACCACTGCCGTCACCACCATTAATGATACCACATTGAATTGTGCGGCTTTCAATTAACTCATCATAGTAATGCTCGTCACCATGGCGAATCACTGCTACGTCAACACCAATTGCAGACATTGTTAAGACCGTATCATATAACGTCTCACCTTTTGTCACAGAGCTTTTTGATTCTTCAAATTCAATTGTCTCAATACCTAATTTTCGTTCCGCCACTTCAAAACTTTTGTGCGTCCGTGTACTATTTTCGAAAAATAAGTTTGTTGCAAAATATTGTTCTTTTTCTGGTTCCCATTTAGCGCCTTGTTTGAATTCTTGCGCGCGATGAATTAAACCCATCACTTCTAAATCGGATAGTACTTCTACTGACAATAGATGTTTTAAACTAATACGCTCTGCTTGATTCGTCATATTGTTTCCTCCTAAGTTAGCTTTCTTCGCTGCGAGATGTTTCTGGTAAAATTAGATTTAAGAAAATGCCTAACACAGTTGCTAATGCCATCGCCGATAAGGTAAACGTTCCAACTTCTAAAACTAACCCACCGATTCCAACGACTAAAATGACTGATGCGATTAACAAGTTCTTTTTCTTATCCAAATCGATTTTATTTTCAATTAAAATTTTTAAACCACTAGCAGCAATAACTCCGAATAAGACGAAGCTTATACCTGAAATGACTGGATTAGGTATACTTAAAATAAGGGCGCTCATTTTACCCACAAAACCTAACGCTACGGCGAAGACTGCGGCACCTGCAATCACGAAAACGCTGTGTACACGAGTGATTGCTAGGACACCAATGTTTTCACCGTAACTCGTAGTCGGCGGCCCACCAAGTAAACCTGCCACAATTTGAGCGGCACCGTCACCGGCTAACGTTTTACTTAATCCTGGATCTTCAAAGAAATTACGTTTTGTTAGTTTGTTTAAGACCATTAAGTGACCGATGTGTTCCGTCATCGTTACAAAAGCGATGGGCGCCATCGTCACAATGGCACCGATTTGTAAACTCGGTGTGTATTGAACAAAAGGAATTTGAAACTGCGGCATTGAAAACCAACTTGCTTGGGCGATGATGCTTGTGTCAACAATTCCAGTTATTAAAGCAATGATGTAACCACTGACAATCCCTAGTAAAATCGGGATTAAGCCAAGAAATCCTTTAAACCACATATTGAAGAAAATCGTTAAGGCTAATGTGGCTAAAGCAACAAAGACGTAGCGGAAATCGTACTCTCCTGCAGCATTAAACATCGCACTGTTTGCTGCGTTGGCTGCTAACCCTAGACCGATAACCATTACGACAGGTCCAACAACAATTGCTGGTAACACTTTATCCAACCAAGCTGAACCAATCTTCTTAACAATTAATGAGACGACTAGGTAAACAAGCCCAGTTGTAATCGCTCCTTGAGCAATTGCTGGATACCCTTGCCCTTCACCCTTCATCAACATTTGCATCGCTGCAATAAATGCAAAACTACTACCGAGGTAGGCCGGAATTTTCCCTTTCGTTATAAACAAATAGACGATTGTTCCAATCCCTGAACTAACTAATGCGATGCCAGGATCAATGCCTACTAATCGTGGAACAAGTACTGTTGCTCCAAACATTGTAAATAGATGTTGTAGACTTAAACCAAACCATGGAAGTAATTTGGGGCGATCCCCAATATCTAAAATGGCATCTGGATTTCTAAATGATTCTTTCATTTTATTCCCTACCTTCTTTATAAATCAAAATCCGATCTTTCCCGTCGAGTTCTTCCATCTCAACAATAATTTCTTCCGTTAATGCTGTCGGTATGTTCTTTCCAACAAAGTCCGGACGGACGGGTAATTCTCGATGCCCTCGATCAACAAGGACTGCTAAACCGATGCGTTTTGGTCGACCAAAGTCCATGATAGCGTCTAGTGCGGCACGAATAGTACGACCTGTAAAAAGCACATCATCAATTAAAATGACTTCTTTTCCTTCTAAAGAAACCGGGATTGCCGAATCATGAAGTTCTGCTTCTTCCAATTCCGCATTTTTATCGTCTCGGTAAAGAGTGATATCTAGCTCTCCTACCGGAACCTCAATGTTCTCTAGTTCTTTTAAGCGTTGCGCTATTCGTTGCGCAATGAAAATACCACGTGTTTTAATCCCTATCAACACCACATTTTCGATTCCTTGATGACGTTCAATAATTTCATACGTAATTCGGGTAATTGCTCGTTTCATTGTCAAGCCATCGACAACTTCTTTTCCGATCATTGTTTCATCCTCCTTTTTTACAATAAAAAAACTCCTACCCGTTATTAGGTAGGAGTGAACATTTCGTCAGTTTATGGTTGCACAAAAATAACCATAGCTATTCTCAAATGATACAAAGCGGCCTTGTTCGCAAACAAGCGTTATTCGTATACTCACTGCCTTCTTAGCCTCACGGGACTACACTTAAAGGGCGTTATTTATTTTTTTACTGAATTAACTATACACTTAATCAATTCAAAAAGCAATTTAATTTCTTAAGTTTTCTAAAGTTTTTTTGAAGTCTTCGGGCATCTCGACTTCGAACACCTTTTCTTCACCTGTACTTGGATGTTTAAACCCAAGTATCTTCGCGTGTAAATATTGACCGTTACCTGGTAATGTCTTTCTCGGTCCATAGACAGGATCCCCTGCTACCGGGTAACCGATGTAGTTCATATGCACACGAATTTGATGCGTACGCCCAGTTTCTAACTGCAATTCAACTAACGTAAAATCATTAAAACGTTCTAAAACTGTAAAATGAGTCACTGCCGGTTTACCATCGGCGATCACGTCTTGTTTTTTACGATTGGTTTTTGAACGACCGATTGGTGCATTAATTGTTCCTTTTTCGTGTGAGATAGTGCCATGAACTAACGCAACATACTTACGTAATGACGTTTTATCTTTTAATTGTTTGGCCAATGACTCATGTGCTTTATCATTTTTAGCAACCATTAGGAGTCCAGAAGTATCTTTGTCGATTCGATGGACAATTCCAGGACGAATGACGTCGTTAATCGTCGATAAATTTTCTAGATGATACAACAGTGCATTCACAAGTGTCCCATTTGGGTGTCCTGCAGAAGGATGGACAACCATTCCTTGTGGCTTATTAATAACAGCCATATCTTGATCTTCATAGATAATCTCAAGCGGAATATTTTCTGCGATTAAATCCAGCGTTACTGGCTCTGGAATGGTAATGAGAATTTCATCTCCTGCAGCCACCTTACGATTCGCTTTAATCACTTCTCCGTTAATCGTAACGGCGTCTTCTTTTAACCATGCTTGGATTTGTGAACGACTATAATCTTGCAGTCGTTCAACCAGAACTTTATCCACGCGCCCTTTTTCTTCGTTAATTGTTACTTTTATTTCGTTTTTCATTATTATTTCCTTTCAATTTCTCCTCAAATACCGTGTAGATAAAAATAAATGCAACACCTATGAATAAGGAGACATCTGCTACATTGAATATTGGAAAATTCATAAATTCTGTTTGAAACATATCAACAACATAGCCTAATCGCATACGATCGATAAAGTTGCCCAGTGCACCTGCTAAAACAAAGGACAAACCTATCGCGAATAACCAATGCTCCGTTCGATGTTTGATTAATAAATACATAATTACCACAACAGCCACAATCGTAATAATAAAGAAGAACCACATTTGTCCTTCTAAGATGCTCCAAGCAGCACCCGTATTACGAATATACGTTAATGATAAGAATGAAGGGATAAATTCTACCGTCTCGTGTAACGCGATATTCGCTACCGTCCAGTATTTCACCCATTGATCGATTCCAATTAAGATCACACTTACTATGAAGTAAACAGCTAACATACTTCCACTCTTTTCTTATATAATATTTATCATATCTTTTGGACGAATAATCCCTAAGAGGCTCCCATTTGGATGTCCCGTTTTAGTAATTAAAATCGATTCTAACGTCGCATTTTCTTTAAACATTTGTTCTACTTTCGAAATCGGACAGTCTGCAGCGACGAATTCATAATTCGTGGTTTTTCCATCTTTTAAAATCAAATCACTCGCTTGTTTGTCTTTCAGTATCACTTGGCCTTTTTGGCTTTCCTTAGCTGTCCAATAACCAATTTCACGTAAAGTAATCAGACTCATAAAATGGCCCTTATTATAGATAGGGAATTGAGAATAACGTTTTTGAGCCACAATTTTAAATAGTTCTTGCAAAGGAAGCGTTTGTTCAAAGCCTGTCACTTTTTTTCCAAAGCGCGGCAAGACTAATTCTGGTTGCAATAATTCTTCTTCAATCATTTGAATTCGATGTAAAATCCATTGATTCGGTTCCGCAATAATAAAGTCTTCACCAATATGTTCATGGACAATCGCATTTCGCAACTGTGCAATTTGCAATAAATCTGGCTCATATTTTTTCACAGGTAGGTCGTTACGATTGGCTAATCGACGAACCATTTGTGTAAACCCCATATTTTTGGGTGAACCGAGTTCTTCTCTAAATCGTTTCTCAATACGATTAAAACTTGTTAAAAATGCTAGCGCCTGACTCCCCATCTTATCCCTACTTTCATATCTCTTCAGCGTTTTCGAATCGCACCTTCTCCGGTAGTTGATCAACGAAAGCGTTTGTGACATTTTGGATGGTCTTCTTCGAAAAGTAACACTCCAGTTTCGTTGTTTCGTAGTGGATTACTAAATGATCATTAAAAATGATAACTTGGTGAATATCTTTTAACTCGATAGTTTTCTTATAAAAGAAACCTTTAGATAATTTTACTTCTTTTCCTAAGAAACGGATATACTGCTGGCGATTATAAGCGATAAATAGAAAAAACAAACCGAAAAAAGGGAGACTATACCAATGAAATTTCGCTTTTTCTAAATTTAATATCATCCCTAAAAAAAACGAAAAGAAAGTCATTGACCAATAAATAATAACATACGGTAGCTCATGCTTCCAATAAAATTTACGTTCCATTTGTTCCCCTTCCTGTCGTATAATAACTACAAACACCTTAAAGGAGGTATAAGTGAATTGATTAAAGCATACATTGATGCTGCAACAAAAGGAAATCCCGGACCTAGTGGTGGCGGTATCGTCCTTGTTGGTGAAGATTTACATTTGCAAAAAACGGTTCTTTTACCTGTGTTAACGAATCATCAGGCAGAGTTTGCCGTGATGATCGCTCTACTTAAGTACTTAATTCAGGATCAAAAAACGCAAGAAACCATTTTTATTTTTACAGATAGTAAGATTTTAGCAGAAACGATAGAAAAGGACTATACGAAAAATCAACATTTCATTGAATATTTGGAGGAAATTCAACAATTACTCACACTTTTTAAACTCGTCATTATTCAATGGATTCCTGAAAGTAAGAATAAAGGTGCCGATCATCTTGCAAGACAAGCGCTCCAGAAAGTTTTAAAATCACAAAATCGGCGATAGCAAACGAGAAAAAGCTTGTTTCGTTCGAAGCCATTTCGATTGTTTAGCAATCATTTCGGTTGTAAGTACAGTCGATTCCAACATATCAGCTTTAAAAATAGATGCTAACTCATCTGTTACTGCTTGACTATAGGCAAAAGTATTCACTTCAAAGTTTAACGCATAACTTCGAATATCTTGATTCGTCGTACCAAATGAAGCCAGTTCATGGTCAACAACCAAGGTTTTTGCATGTAAGAAGCCACCTTTATAAATATAAATCTTAACGCCTTTTTTATGTAAAAAATTGGCATAATATTGTGTTGCGCGATATATAAAAGGATGGTCTGGCCTATTAGGAATCATAATCCGAACATCGACACCCGAGCGCACCGCAATATTTAACGCATCAAGCATCGAGTCGTCTGGTATTAAATAAGGGGACTGAATCCAAATTCTTTTTTTAGCACTTAGAATCATTTTAATAAAGCCGCCTTTTAATATTTGATCATCGGCATCCGGTCCGTCTGCTACAACTTGCAACTGAACATCCCCATATTCTGACTCTTCTGGCAAACAAAAATATTTCTCATCGTACTCTAAATAGTCTTCTGGTTTAATTACAGAGGCATTCCAGTCTCGAATAAAAACTTCTTGCAGACTAAAGCTAACCGTCCCAATCATCCGTGCATGCGTATCACGCCAATAACCAAAACGTTTTGTTTCATTTAAGTATTGGTCACCAACATTAAAACCACCTGTCCAACTAATCTTACCGTCAATCACGACGATTTTACGATGTAAGTGATAATTAAGTCGGGTCTTTCGAATAAAGTCTCGAGCGGTAATAAACGGTAACACTTTCCCACCAACTGCAATCAAAGGTTTAAAAAACTTGACCGTTGTTCTTCCCCCAAAAGGATCGAATAACACACGAACTTTAACGCCTTCCTTCGCCTTTTGAATCAGTAAGTTCAATAACTGATTGCCAATTCGATCATCAAAAATAGCATAATATTCAATATGAATCGTTTCTTTTGCTTGATTGATATCTGCAAACAATTCACTAAATTTTTGTTTTCCATCTGTAATAATTTCTAATTGATTACCTCTCGTTAAAGGCGATTCTTCTGCATAATCGAAATAGTCTTTTAAAAGTCTGGAACTTGAAGCGATTTCACCGTCACTAAATTTTTGGTTATGTTCCTCAATCATTTGGTTAATCTCGCTAATTCGTCGTTGATGATGACTATTTAATAAGTAAATGACTTCCCCATCAATTTTACGTCCCACAAAAGCGTATAAAAAGAAGCCTAATCCTGGTAAAAATATTAAAGCCATCATCCATGCAAAAACACTGGCAATTGAGCGTGGCCGGCGAAAGACAGTGATGAGCGCACCTATCGTATTAACGAATAGGAAAAAAATCAATACCTGAATTGCTATACTAACGTCTAGTTGTTTGAACCAGTCCATCTTGATTTTTCTCCTTTATCTAGAATTTCATAACAAATAATTATGATCAAAAATAATTTTCAATTGATAACTTTTCTCTATCTCTCGTAATTCTCGGGCAATTTCCGTCTTAATCTCATCTTCTGACCATTTATTTGAATCCGGAATCACTAAGTCAAATTCTAGCACGCGGTTATATCGGATACGAAAATCGTGCATACGAAAATCACTATTTAGTTTATTTAAAATCTTGACCAATTCCTGATGCATTTCTAAATATTCTTCACTGTTCACCGTCACTGGATCTAGATGACAAACAAGATGAACACCCAGTTGCTTATAAATGTCCCGTTCAATTAAATCAATGACATCATGCGCTTGATCTAACGTCATTTGACTATTTACTTCAATATGGACAGATGCAAAACTTTTTTGTGGACCATAATTATGAATTAATAAATCATGATAACCTAAAATATTCGGGTAGCGATTGAGTTGTTGTTCAATTTGATGAATTTCTTTTTCTGTTGGCCGTTGCCCCAATAGCTCATTCACAAAATCTCGCACCATTAACAAACCACTAGCTGTAATATACACCGCTAAAACAAAACCAATATAGCCATCTATGCGCCAGCCTGTGAGCTGCTCCACTAAAATTGAAAGCAATACAGCACTAGTCGTATACACATCATTAAAGCTATCTTTAGCATTAGCTATTAATGTTTGAGAATCAATTTTTGTCCCTGCGTAGCGATAAGACAATCCTTGATATAGCTTTACAATCACCGATAAAATCAAAATGATAAATGAAAGCCACGAAAAATGAACGCTTGTTGGGTTTATCATTTTTTCAATGGATGTCTTGAAAAATTGAGAACCAACAAAAGTAATGAGTAAGGCAACTCCTAGCCCTGTTACGTATTCGAAACGCTCATGTCCGTAAGGGTGATCTTTATCAGCTGGTTTTGAAGCCACTTTAAAGCCCACTAACACTAGCACAGAGGAAATACTGTCAGAGAAACTGTTCATCGCATCTGCCATAATAGACACAGAATTTGCTGACAAACCAATTAAAAGTTTACTAATAAATAACATCAAATTTGTTAATAAACCAAAGATGCCGGAGAATAAGCCAATTTTCCCACGCAACATCTCCTGACGGTATTTCTTTTCCATTTTATCGATAAAAAAACGAACCATTTTTCATTTCCTACTTTCCTCACTCTATGCTATTCTACCGTTTCTTATGACTGGTTTCAATTAATAACTTCTATTAATTCATCTTCTGTTAGTCATATTTCGATTGATAACGGGCGACTAGATGTTTGAAACTTTTAAAAAACTTCAAATCCCGCTTAGATTCACAAGGATTTGAAGTTCTGACATTATTTTGTTGCTAACCAATTTGATACTTCTGTGAGCGCTTCTGGAATCCCAGCCGCATTTTTACCACCAGCTTGTGCCATGTCTGGACGACCACCACCACCGCCGCCAACTTTTGGTGCAATAGCTTTAATTAAATCACCTGCTTTTACACCTTTGGCGATTGCTTCTGGGCTTGCTGCCACAAGTAAGCTAACTTTGTCTTCATTGGCTGTCGCTAATACCAATACTTCAGAAACAGATTTTTGTTTCCATTGATCGGCTAATTGACGCAACTGGCTCATATCTTTAACTGCTACTTGCGTTGCAATATATGAAATCCCATTTGATTCTTTGACATCTTTAAAGACATCACCTGCTTGTTGACTCGCTAATTTACTTGATAATTGTTCATTTTCCTTTTGCAATTCACGTAATTGTTGTTGTAATTGTTCAACTTTATTCACGACGTCTTTTAATTGTGTTGATTTCACAATTTGTGCAATTTCCAGTACTTGTTGTTCTTTTTCTTGTAAGAATTCGTACGCTTCCTGGCCTGTGACTGCTTCAATTCGACGAACACCGGCTCCAATACCTGATTCAGAAGTAATTTTAAAAATACCGATTGCTTCTGTATTTTTCACATGGTTCCCACCACATAATTCAATCGACCAATCACCAATATTAACAACGCGGACTTCTTTGCCATATTTTTCGCCAAATAGAGCCATTGCTCCCATTCCTTTAGCTGTATCAATATCTGTTTCAACGGTTACGACAGGGATTGCTTCCCAAATTTTTGTTTCAACAATTTGTTCCATTTGTTTTAACTCTTCAGAAGTAACTTGTCCGAAGTGAGTAAAGTCAAAACGTAAGTAGTTGGCTGTCACCAATGAACCTGCTTGGTTGGCGTGCTCGCCTAATACTTCTTTTAATGCTTTATGTAACAAGTGCGTCGCTGTATGATTTTTTAAGATACCGTTATGGTTTGAAAAATCGACTTCAAGCTTGTAAGTCGCGCCTACCGTTAACGTACCGTGCACGGTTACTTGATGTAAGTGTTGACCGTTTGGTGCACGTTTAACATCGGTTACTTCTGCTATCAATTGATTGTTTTCATCTAAGATAACGCCTTTATCCGCGACTTGTCCACCCATTTCAGCATAGAAAGGTGTTTGAGCAAACATGACTTGCGCTTGACCACTTGAAAGAGAATCAACAAGAGCTTCTTCTTGAATTAAAACAAGCACTTCACTTGAAACGTTTAAGTTATCGTAACCAACATACGTGCTTTCGACTTTAATATCTGTTAACAGACCAGATTGTACATCCATTGATTTTTCTGTACTACGAGCCGCACGTGCACGCTCACGTTGTGCATTCATTTCCGCTTCAAAACCAGCATGGTCGACAGTAAATCCTGCTTCTTCCGCAATCTCTTCGGTTAATTCAACTGGGAAACCATACGTGTCATATAATTTAAAAATCGTTTGACCATTTAAGGTTTTTTCATTTGCTTCTTTTAATTCCACAACGACTTGGTTTAAAATATCTAAACCTTCATTAATTGTTTCGTGGAAACGATTTTCTTCTGTACGAATCACTTTTTCAATAAATTCACGTTGTTCTAATACTTCAGGATAATAACTTTCCATGATTTTTCCAACAACGGGAACTAATTTGTATAAGAAGCCATCTGTAATGCCTAGCTTTTGTCCGTGCATGACTGCACGACGTAATAAGCGACGTAGAACATAGCCGCGACCTTCATTTGATGGTAATGCACCATCACCAATCGCAAAGGATAAGGCGCGAATATGGTCAGCAATTACTTTAAATGACGTATCTGTTGTACTATCTTTGCCATAAGCGACTTTACCACTTATTTTTTCTACTTCTTGAATGATTGGCAAAAATAAATCTGTTTCAAAGTTTGTTGGTGCATTTTGTACAATCGAAACAACTCGCTCTAATCCCATACCCGTATCAATGTTTTTATTCGGTAATGGCTCATAAGTGTCATCAGCTTTATGGTTAAACTCTGAGAATACTAAGTTCCAGATTTCCAAATAACGCTCATTTTCGCCACCAGGGAAATTTTCTGGATCATCTTCAGCCACATCGTTAAATTCTTCACCACGATCGTAAAATATTTCTGTACACGGACCACTTGGACCTGCACCAATATCCCAAAAGTTTTCGTCTAATTCAATGACGTGGTTTTCTGCCAAACCAACTTCTTCTAACCACAAACGTTTTGCTTCTTTATCTTCAGGATAAACCGTCACAAATAGTTTTTCGGGATCAAAAGCTAACCATTGTGGTGAAGTTAAAAATTCCCACGCCCAATTGACAGCCTCTTTTTTGAAATAATCACCAATTGAAAAGTTTCCTAACATTTCAAACATCGTATGGTGACGAGCTGTTTTACCAACATTTTCAATATCGTTTGTACGAATCGATTTTTGTGAGTTCGTCATTCTTGGATTTTCAGGTGCAATCGAGCCATCGAAATATTTCTTCATGGTAGCAACACCCGAGTTGATCCATAATAATGTTGGATCATTAACAGGTACTAAAGATGCACTTGGTTCAATTTTATGACCTTTTTCTTTAAAAAAATCTAAATACATTTGGCGCACTTGTGCACTTGATAATTGTTTCATTGTTATTTTCCTTCTTTCTCTTTTTTAGGACAAAAAAACACCATTGCAAGACAAGGACGTCTACACGCGGTACCACCTTGTTTGCAATGATGTTCGATCATTACCTCTTCATCTCGCTAACGCTGAGTGGCGTTGGTATTTCTACCAAGGAATCCAAGGGAGCCTTTCATTTTGTTTCTTGTTCTTCTCTCAGCAGCGAAAAACTTTCTGTAAAGAAATTAAAAATAAAAGATGTCCTTTTCTACTATTGAAGTATAAGAAACTTTTCATGAAAAGTCAATCACAAAGCGTGTTCTCGTCCAATATTTTAACCAGATGAGATTAAAATAATTTCTGAATCAAAATATTGTTCAATGAAGTGAACTTTCGCTGCAATTTCAGAAATAGAATACCTTTCTTTTATTGTTGAAACAACCCATTTGTCTTCGATATCATCTTTTCTTTTAATAATCGCAAGCAAAACCCCTTCAAAAGTCTTTAGAGGTGAATCGACCGTTCGGGTGATAATATAGGCATCTTGTTCTTCACCGTCACCACCCAACACTCCTGCTATAAAGCCATAATTAATCGGATATTGATTTCCAAATGAATCAATAAAACCGATTGGACGATCAATCGTGACAGTTATCAAATTATTCGGCACTTTTTTTCACCTCATTTATATGATAAATTCAAGCGACTTACGTTGGACGAATAATAATCGCCTTACGATAAGAATAGTTTACCGGACTTAGCGCTTCTTGATTTGAACGTAATTTACGAGAGCGATAGTAAGTAGCTAATGGTAAAACATCAAATAACGGAATCCCTATAGATTCCATCTTCTCTAACTTCAGATAGGGTGAATCAATGACTTCCCAGTAATCATTATCCGTCGAAAATGTTAAGCCAAACATATTAGCCTGTAATGTTTTTGGACGCTGCTCAACATAATTTCGTCCGCGAAATAACTTCCTCGTCCCCGCGCCAAGAGCATATTCCCAAGCATCTTCATCTAACAAATCAAATAAATCTGCTTGTACTTTTTCTTTCAGTGTATTAAACGTTTCACTTTGATGCTTAAAAATATGATACGTATCTGAGTCTGGATACCATTTTGCATAAAAAAGGTTTTCTTCAAAAATTTCAGATGGATGCGTTTTTTTCAAACAATCTTCTAGTGTCTCACTACCAAGAAAGTGCGCTCGAACAGCTTCCTCAATCGGTAAAAAATCTTCAACAACGCCCGAGAATTCACCGGTAATCAGATTTAATTCACCGATGGCTTTTCCGCCAGCAGGTAGTGCATTTTTTTGAACAAGCATCGGTGGAATCGAAACCTTTCGTAATGGGCTCGTTGATTCATTAACAAAAGTATCCCAGTCCTCTGTAGTTTTCAAATCATAATTCTCAGTGATTTTCAAATAATAGTCTGAGGCTTCTTGGCATTCTTGATCCCACGTGCTAACAGGAAGGCCTTGCGTTCCAAAATTCCAACCTAAAATAGCCTCTTGGTTCCCTGGCACTAAAACAAAGCGTTCATCATCAATAGTACATTCAAACGTCTCACACTTAACCCCGGCCAATTCAAACACACTATAATCTACATCTGAAATATACTTTAAAGGGCTTACAAAATACATTAAAACTTGATTCATCACTTGTGCTCTTAGTTCTTTTGATAAATTTTTCCAATTAATCCATTCTAACGCCTCGAAAAAAGTCATGCTATTTTCCACCTTTTCGCTTTTTGTTTCTTTTAGTATAGCACGAATCAAAAAAATCAACTAAAACCTTTTAAGTGGTTTTAGTTGATTTTAAATTATTGATTTGAATTTTTCTTAGCTTTACGCGCCGTACGAGTCGTTTGACGACCTTCTATACGACGTTTAGCTTTACGATCTTTATCAATTGCCCATTGGATTTTTTTCTTGTATCCTGGTTTAACACTTTTCTTTTTACGGTGAACCATTGCTTGGATTTTTGGATCTAACTCTTCACGTGATTTTTCACGTTTCTTACGACGATTTCGGTCATAAGTATCGACAATTTCACCATTTTTAATTTCTTTCGGCTCAAATTCGACACCTAGTTTTTCAATTTCAGCAATCGCTTGTTCATTACTTGGACTATACAACGTAATAGCAGTCCCTGATAATTGATTACGACCTGTACGACCGACACGGTGAATAAAGAAATCCAATTCTTCTGGAACTTCAGCGTTAATCACGTGCGAAACACCTTCAATATCAATTCCACGTGCAGCTAAATCGGTTGCTACAACGTATTGATACTCGAGGTTTTGGACTTGGCGCATAATTCGTTTACGTTCTCGTGGTGTGATATCACCATGGATTTTAGCTACTTTCAAGTCTTTTTCAACTAAGTAACTCGCAATTTCATCTACTCTTGATTTTGTGTTTGCAAAAACGATGGCTAAATAAGGGTGCCCAACTGTTAATAAATTATAAATTAAGCGATTGGTATCTTTCCCTTTCGTTGAAACTAACCAGTTTTCAATGCTTTCAGAAATAATCGCTTTTGGACGAATTTCTTCAATTAATGGATTTTCCATATATTTTTTCAAGAAAGGACGTAATTTTTCAGGAATTGTCGCTGAGAAAACTAGCATTTGTAATTTATCCGGCAAGTGACTCGCAATTTGATCGACTTCTTTTAAGAACCCTAAATCAAGAGTCATGTCCGCTTCATCAATGACTAATGCGTTCGCTGTATAAATTTTCAAAGCTTTTTCATTTACTAAATCTAAAATACGACCTGGTGTTCCAACAACAATATGTGGTTGTTGATTTTTCAAGCGATTCATTTGGCGTTGTTTATCTGTTCCACCAACGAAATTCGATACGCGCATTTCTGGATTTGAAAACTCAGCTACTTCTTTGGCTGCTTGATAAATTTGAGTTGCAAGTTCACGACTCGGTGCAGTAATAACAACTTGTACTTGATCTTTTGTCGCATCGACTTTATCCATTAAAGGTAATAAAAATGTATGTGTTTTCCCACTACCTGTTTGAGATTGTCCGACAACACTACGGCCTTGTTGAATAACCGGGATAATCTTCGTTTGGACTTCGGTTGGTTCGGTAAAATTCTTTTCTTCTAGTGCTTTGTAAATAAATGGTTGGAATGCAAATGATTTAAATGACATTCAAACACCTTCTTTCTTATAACATCTTTGTGATTATAACACATTCACTTTTGAAAACCTACTTTACTGCAAATAAAAATAAATCCAATTGCGACTTAAAAAGTGAAAAAGGAGCGATGACAATCACTCGTCACAGCTCCTTGTCTTCGATTTTAAACGTTCCATTCAGAATAAAACTGCTTTAAAAATGCTTCCATGAATTGTTTTCGTTCAAAAGCCAATGTACGAGCATAGGATGTATTCATTTTATCCGGCAACAATAGTAATTTTTCATAAAAATGATTAATCACAGTCGTTCCTTGCCGATACTCCGCTTTACTCGCAAATGTTTTTGGTTGAAGACTCTCATCATGAATTGGATGCGCATGTCCACCGCCATAGTACGCAGTTCTTAAAATACCCATCGCACCAACCGCTTCTAAACGATCGGCATCTTGTACAATTTGTCCTGCTAAACTTAATGGCTCTGCTTCATTCGTCAATTCTTTTGAATAGGACATGTTTTGGATGCTGTGTAAAATCTCTTTTACTTGATCCTCGCTGGCATCCAATGAATAAAGTAATGCTTCAACCTCATCAACTTTACTCGAAACATCTGCCACAATTTTATCATCGATGACATCATGTAAAAACGCACTCGCTTGAACAACAAAGTCATCCACTACTAATTGATCTACTTCGACAATCGTTTTGGCATAATTCGCAACACGACGGACATGCTTAAAATCGTGCCCTGTTTTTTCATCTACCAGTTCTTGACGGGCAAAATCAATCACAGCATCGATTTTACTAGGCATGAGTCGTTTCTCTCGGCTCTCTTGGTGGTCTTGTTCCCCAATATTGGAAAAGGTCGGTTCTTAAGGCGCCATTGTACAATTTACGTTTTTTCGTTGCTTTTTCTCCGTAAAATTCTTCGAAAAGTAAATCACTCGTAATAATGTATTTGCTCCACGTTTTAAGCGGTTTGAAAACTCTGCCCATTTCTT
Source organism: Enterococcus alcedinis (assembly GCF_014635985.1). Lineage (GTDB taxonomy): Bacteria > Bacillota > Bacilli > Lactobacillales > Enterococcaceae > Enterococcus_I > Enterococcus_I alcedinis. The sequence goes on from NZ_BMDT01000001.1 coordinate 506,363, forward strand.
TATACAATTGACGTACTTCTGCTTCTTCACCCAAACGTTCCCCATAAGGTGGATTCGCTACGATTACGCCATATTCTTTTGTAATATGGATATCTTTTACGGCTTGTTGTTTAAAGGTGATTGAATCGCCTAAACCAATTTCTTCCGCATTTTTTTGCGCAATTTCAATTAAGCGACCATTAATATCTGAGCCTGTAATATCAAGCACTACATCATAATCCGCCGCTTCTTCAGCCTCTAAGCGAACCTTGTCAAAAATTTCAGGTTTGAACCAATCCCATTTTTCACAAGCAAATTCACGATTAAAACCAGGCGCAATGTTGTGCCCAATTAAAGCTGCTTCAATACATAGTGTCCCTGAACCACAAACGGGATCATAAAACGGACGATCTTTTCGCCAATTGGTTAACATGACTAATGCCGCCGCCATATTTTCTTTTAGTGGTGCGCCACCTTTTTCTAAGCGATAACCACGTTTAAATAAACTTGGTCCAGTCGTATCTAACGTGACCATTACATGATCTTTCAACAAAGCGACTTCTAATTGGAATAGCGCTCCTGTCTCAGCTAATGGAACAGATGCTGGACGGTGATAGTACTCACGTAAGCGATTGACAATTGCTTTTTTGGTAATCGCTTGGCAATCCGGTGTACTATACAATTTCGATTTAATTGATTTTCCTGCTACTGGGAATTCTGCGTCTAATGGTAAAAAATCTTCCCAAGGCAATGCTTTGACGCTTTCAAATAACTCATCAAAACTATAGGCATCAAATTCACCTACAACAATCTTAATTCGATCGGCTGTACGTAACCATAAATTGGTTTTCGCAATCGTCTCCATTGTTCCTTGGAATCTTGCACGACCATTTTCTACTTGACACTCAATTCCCATATCGCGTAATTCTTTACCGACAAGGGCTTCTAATCCACTTGCTGCTGTTGCAACAAGGTTAAATATTTGATTTTCTTTCATTATTTGTTCTCCTTTTGATAAAAAAATCCTCCCGTAACGGAAGGATTCCCCTGATAATTTGTGATTTTCTATAAGCCATGTTTTGTCCAATTCTTTTTTACAGGGAAAAAAGAATATGGATAATCATCTATCTGCAACTTTCATTGCCCTTTTGTTCCGTTCATTTCCGTGTACAAAAAGCGCCCCTACCATAATGTTTGGGTTGCTCACTCGAGGGGTTTACCGCGTTCCACCGCTTAAATTTCTCTAAGCGCTTCGTCACTGTGGCACTTTCAAGGGTACTCAAGCATAGCTCTCACCTTAGCTTTTTTTCCTGCCGTTATCTTAAAAAAGATACCCTAGCTTATTTTTTCACTAGGCACGAACACTACAAACATCTCAGTCTGTGTGAGCATGGACTTTCCTCAGCTTGATCTAGTCAAACCGCGATTATCCGAAAATCACAAAGTTGTTTCTTTATTGCTAATTAGAATTGACGTGTTTTCCCGAAATCCTCTTCATCTGAAAAAGCCGGTGTCGGTGCAACTGCACTTACATTGTCGGATTCTAATTTTTTGCCAAAGACTTCTTTTTCTAAATTCGATAAACGTTTTAGAATATCGAAGTTTGTCACCGCTTGACTCTTAGGCGCTTCTGTTTGAATACGTGAAGAAATTGATTGACTCTTCGTTAACTGAGCTACTTTAGCGTTTAAACGGTCGTTTTCTTCTTGTAACGTTAAGATTTCGCGATTATACGCTTCGTAATCTTTGATAATCCCATCTAAAAATTCATCGACTTCAACAGGATCGTATCCACGCATTTTTGTTTTAAATTCTTGTTGTAAAATATCTTTTGCGGAATAAATTAAATTTGCCATATAAACACCTCATGAGTTAAATTCTGCTAAAATCAGCCTACTTTATCTATTCTACCAAAAAAAGCTGATAAATCAAATGAAATCGTCGAAATAAATTGCATTTTCTAAATCATCCATTGTTATTTGATGAATAGCATACGTTTGCTGCAGTTTAAAATGACGAGCGTCTTTTAAGAAGTAATCTGTTTTACCCGGATATTCTTCATCGTAGACAAGTAAACATCCTTGTGTTTTTTCAAGTAGAAAACGGGTATGATTTCTCAACTGCGCAGGATTTTGATATGGTTTATGACTCGTTGAATTAACATAGTCTGCTTGTAATTTAATATTATTTAAAAGAAGTTGGTTTTTCTCATTCCAATTCTCCCCCCATCCTTCAAATGCAAAGATAAGAGCTAATTTTAATTCTGGATATTCCTTTTTTAATTCGATTACTTCTTCTGCGGCCCACAATTCAACACCTAAATTTCCAGCAATAATTACCCACTGTAAACCATCTTCAATAAGCGGTGTTAAAGCTTCTCTTATTACTTTCTTAATGATTTCAATCTTTAGATCTTTGTCTTGAAAGACGCCTATTTCGTAATTTCTATATCCCGTAATAACGAGTGATTCACTTGTTTTCATGAACTTCCCTTTTCTTTCTATTTGGCTTTTTGCTATAATGTTTTACAGGAGCGTGATTAAATGGCAATTAAATATCCCAATGGTCACCTACCATTGTATAATGAAGTACGAAAAAAACAACTAAAAAAAGCCACAACTCGTACAACTTTTTCCAACCGCGGTATGCGCTTTGAAGAAGCCATTAATCAAAGCAACGACTATTACTTAAATCGCAACATCGCTGTGATTCATAAAAAACCAACACCTATTCAGATTGTAAAAGTCGATTATCCAAAACGTAGCGCGGCAGTTATCAAGGAAGCTTATTTTAAAGAGGCATCCACAACCGATTATAATGGTGTGTACCGAGGCTACTATCTTGATTTCGAGGCAAAAGAGACAAAAAACAAAACATCTTTTCCCTTGAAAAACTTGCACGAGCATCAAATTAATCATATGCGTCAATGTATAGAGCATAAAGGGATTTGCTTTATCCTACTCTGGTTTTCCAGTTTAAATCGATGTTTTCTAATAGATAGTCCGTTCATTATTGAAGCATGGGAAAAACAAGCGACGGAAAAAAAATCACTTACTCTTAATCAAATTGAAGAAATCGGAATTGAAATTACTGTCGGAATCGCTCCGCGTATTCCATTTATTGAAGCAGTCAATCAATTGATTGAATTAAAGGAGAAAAAAAAATATGTCAAATGAATCTGGCTCAAGAGCCACCCGACACAACAAACCTACAGGGACAAAAAAGAAAAAACCACAAAAAAAGAAAAAAACTTTCGGCTCCGTTTTTCTTAAAATATTACTTGGCTTCGTCTTTGCTGGCTGTCTTTTATTTTTAGGCGGTGTTGGTCTTTTTTGGAGTTATGCTAGCAATGCACCTGAGTTAGATGAAAAACGATTAGAATCAGCCAACTCATCCAAACTTTTCGCGCAAAACGGTGAAGTATTCCAAGAAATTGGGACAGAAAAACGTGAGACGATTACAGCAACTGAAATACCAAAATTATTAGAAGATGCCATCGTCTCGGTTGAGGATCGCCGCTTCTATCAACATATTGGTGTTGATCCGATTCGAATTGTCGGCTCCGCATTATCCAATGCAAAAACAGGAGGCATTCAAGGAGGAAGCACGTTAACCCAACAACTAATTAAGCTTTCATTCTTCTCTACTGCAGCTTCTGATCAAACACTCAAAAGAAAAGCTCAAGAAGCTTGGATGGCTGTTCAACTAGAAAAGGAAAAATCAAAGCAAGAGATTCTCACTTACTATATTAATAAAGTGTATATGTCCAACGGCCTCTACGGGATGCAAACTGCCTCAAAAGCCTTTTATGACAAAACACTTGATGAATTAACTTTAGCAGAAACAGCTTTAATTGCCGGCCTGCCAAACGCTCCGTCTTACTTTGATCCTTACGCTAATCCAGAAAATGCAAAAGAACGTCGTGACATTGTGTTATTTACCATGAAAGATAATGGAAAAATTACCGATAAAGAGTACCAAGAAGCAATCAATACACCAATTGATGCCGGTTTAAAAAAGCTCAACTCTGGAAGCAATACGTGGAAATACTATGACAATTACATTAAAGAAGTCATCGATGAAGTAGAAAGAAAAACAGGTGTCAATGTTTACACGGACGGCGTCGAAATCCACACTAATATCGATTTAGAGGCTCAACGCCGTCTCTATGACATCGTCAATACCGATCAATATATCGCATACCCAGATGGTCAAATGCAAGTCGCTGCGACTTTAATTGATACCGAGACTGGTAAAGTAACCGCACAAATTGGTGGCCGAAATATTGAAGAAGGCGCAATGTTAGGTGAAAACCTCGCCACAAACACCCGCCGTGACTTAGGATCAACGGTTAAACCAATCACCGATTACGGTCCTGCTTTTGAATTCGAAAAGTTTTCAACAGCAAAAACAATTGTTGATGAGCCTTATAATTATAAAGGTACGAACATTCCGGTAATGAACTGGGATAACCGTTACATGGGAACAATGACTTTACGTCAAGCTTTAGTTGAATCACGTAACGTTCCTGCAGCAAAATTATTTGAAGAAGTTGGTGCCGATAACGTCGCTGATTTCTTAGGACGACTCAATATCCGCTACGAAGTAATTGAACAAGCGAATTCAATTTCAAGTAATACGAGTGTTCAAGATGGCACTAAATATGGTATTTCTAGTCTTAAGTTAGCGGCTGCTTATGCGGCATTTGCTAATGGTGGTACATATTATGAACCACAATATGTCAATAAAATTGTTTTTGAAGATGGTTCAGAAGAAGTCGAAGCCTTTAAAACGACTGGTAAAAAAGCCATGGAAGAAACAACTGCTTACATGATTACCGACATTCTAAAAGGTGTTATCACCTCAGGAACAGGATCAAACGCTATGATCAACGGTCTTTACCAAGCAGGAAAAACAGGAACATCGAACTATTCCAAGGAAGATATAGCACGAATTAATTCTCCGTATACTGTAGTACCCGATTCGTCTTTCGCAGGATATACAAAAGCATATTCACTAGCAGTTTGGACAGGTTATAAGGATCAAAAAACACCTATCGTTGGTGACAATACGAGTATTGCTAGTGATGTCTATCGTGAATTGATGCAGTTCGTATCTGCTTCTGTCGTTAATAGCGACTGGGAGATGCCTAAAGGACTCTCTCGTATCGGCAATGAGTTATACTTCGAAGGTCAATACGTGAAGCCAGTAGCACCATCTAAGCCAAAGGAGACGACGACTAAGACTTCATCGACCGAGTCTTCAACAACTGTCGAAAGCACACAAAGTAGTGAATCGTCTACAAGTAGTAGTCAATCAACAGAAAAACCAGTCGTACCTCCGGTGGAATCCTCAAGCGAAGCGCCTATTGTTCCTCCGACGACACCGCCTACCGTTCCACCAACCAGTAGTTCAGTCGTGCCTCCGGTAGAAGAAATACCGCCAGTCGAAGAGACACCTCCGACAACTTAAATTTTATACAACAAAAGAAACGCTGACTCGATAATACGGTCAGCGTTTCTTTTGTTGTTCTCTCATTCGTACTTTTCCATCTTGGCACATCGATAATAAAGGACATTCTACACATTTAGGCGCTCGAGCCGTACAGTGATAACGTCCGAAAAAAATCATTGTATGATGCATTTTCACCCAATCTTCTTTTGGAACTTTTCGCATCAACGTTTCTTCTACTTCTAAAACAGAGGCATTTAAACGGCAAATTCGTAATCGTTTGGAAACACGTTCAACATGGGTATCGACAGCAATTGCGGGTATATTAAAGGCATCTCCTAAGACGACATTTGCTGTTTTTCTTCCCACACCTGCCAGAGACATTAACCCTTCCCTTGTTTGTGGAATTTCTCCAGAAAAGTCTTCCAGAATTTGTTTGGCACATTGTTTAATATTTTTCGCTTTATTTCGATAGAGTCCAATTGTTTTAATCTTTTCCATAATCACTTCAACTGGCGCAGCAGCCAACGTTTCAGGTGTTGGAAAATCAGCAAACAAACTGGGTGTTACCTTGTTCACCGACACATCTGTTGCTTGCGCACTTAAGATAACCGCAATTAATAATTGAAAGGGTGTATCGTGATCTAATTCCCCATACGCATTTGGGAAAAGTTTGTACATCTCCTCTAAAGCAGTTTGAGTCTTTTCAACACTAATCATCGTACTTTATTCCTCTTCTAACCAATTATGTAAAGAAACTTTTGGAAGGGCTTTGGTCGTTTTTTCTTCCTTTTGCATTATTTGACGCTTGCGTTTTTGTTGCTCTTCCTTAACTTGAGCACTCGTCCGAATATTTTTACGCTCCCATGAGAGTAAGATACGATCAACATAATTCAGGCTGTAAACTTGATTTAAAACAGCTTCTCGTAAAGCTAACTGTATCAACTCTACCTGATATTTGTCTTCTTCTAGCCACTGTCCGATTCGTTGATATTCCATTGGAGAAAGTGGCCGTGAAAACTCTGCCTCAAAACTTTGATAAAGTTGTCCAATTTTTTCTTGTTCTTTTTCTACCTCATTCGATTTTACTTGTTTTTCTAAATACAACGATAAACGTTGATAAACTGGGGTTAAATCATATGAATCGTGTAACATCCCACGCTTGTCTTTCAAGGAGACAATCTGGATACACTGTTTTTCCACCAATTGATTTAATAAATAATAGACTTCCTGTTGTGAAAAATGCATCTGTTTTGCAATTTGTCCTAAATCAGGAAAATGATTGCCTGACTCGTAATAGCGATGCAGTTGCAACCACAGTAAAAACTCTTCATTTGATAGACCAATTTGGCGATAATATTCCAAAATCAAATTTGAAATACTCGTCTGTCCATATTTTAAAAATTTATCTAATCGAATCATGGTCAACCTTCTTCTTAACTTTTATAGTGATATAAAAAAGGAGACTTTTAGCAAGCCCCCTTTTTATCGTTATTTGTTTGAAACATCCGCGATGATTTCAATCTCAACCAAGACATCTTTTGGTAGACGGGCAACTTCCACTGCAGATCTAGCGGGTAAGATATCTCCAAACAATGTGCCATAGACGCCATTGAATGCGACAAAGTCATCCATATTTTTCAGAAAACACGTAGTCTTAACAATTTCATCTGACGTAATGCCTGCTTCCTTCAAAATCGCTGTGATATTTTTTACGACTTGCTTCGTTTGATCTTCAATTGTCTTTCCAACAACTTCACCTGTTTCAGGATCTAACGGGACTTGCCCCGATGCAAATAAGAAACCATTGGCAATACGACCTTGAACATAAGGTCCGATTGCTTTAGGTGCTTGATTCGTTTGAATAATTGTCATTTTATCTCTCCTTCAGTTTCTAATGATGTTTGTTGACAAGTTGGACACAGTCCATAAAGTTCTAAACGATGACTGCGGACTTGATAATCAGTTAATTGGGATGCTGCCATTTCGACATCATCTAATTTTGGATAAAAGAAATCTGATACTTTTCCACAGTTTTGGCAAATAACATGGTAATGTGGATCCACCGAAAAATCATATCGACTTGACGAACTGCCATAATTCATTTCTTTTAAGAAGCCAATCTCTGTAAATAATTTTAAGTTGTTATAAACAGTTGCCACACTAATCCCAGGAAACTTCGCTTCAATTGCACGATAGACATCCTCTGCTGTTGGGTGGTTTTGAACTTCTGTTAAAAATTCTAAAATCGCAATTCTTTGCGGTGTAATCCGCACATTCTCTTTTTTTAAGTATGTTAACGCATCATCAAAAGTTGCCATAGCTTCCCTCCTTTTCCATTGTTTCCCCTTTGTTAATCATACTATGAGTTCAAGGAATTATCTAGCAAAAAACTCCAATATCTCCTGATTAATAGGAAATATTGGAGCTTTCAAGCAATTATAGTGATTTAAATGTTTCTACCACATTTTTTGTTGTAAATCCAAATTCTTCTAATACTTTATCGCCAGGTGCAGATGCGCCAAAATGATTAATCGCAATCACTTTTCCACGGCATTTCGTATAACGATCCCAGCCAAACGGTGATCCAGCTTCAATTGCTACGCGTTTCTTAACAGATTTTGGTAAAACAGATTCTTTGTATTCTGCTGTTTGTGCTTCAAATAAATCCATACTTGGCATTGAAACAACTGACACATCGATTCCTTCAGCAGCTAAAGCTTTTTGCGCTTCTGTTGCTAAATAAACTTCGGAACCTGTTGCAATTAAAATTCCTTCTGGCTTCTCACCTTTTTGAGGAGAAACCACGTAGGCGCCTTTAGCGACAGACTCGTCTGCTAAGTCTTTCGTTCCTTCAATAACCGGCAAGTTTTGGCGACTTAACACTAAAACAGTTGGTGTCGTTTTTGAAGTCATTGCAATTTTCCAAGCGGCACGTGTTTCATTGCCATCAGCTGGACGAATCACATGCAAGTTTGGAATGCTACGTAAACTTGATAATTGTTCTACTGGCTCATGTGTTGGCCCATCTTCACCAACAGCGACAGAGTCATGTGTTAAAACATAGGTAACTGGTGCATTTTGAATAGCTGCTAAACGAACAGCTGGACGCAAGTAGTCAACAAAGACAAAGAATGTTCCGCCATAAACGCGCGTACCACCGTGTAGTTGAATCCCATTCATTGCTGATGCCATCGCAAACTCACGTACACCAAACCAAATATTACGACCTTCATATTGACCAGGTTCAAAATCTTTTTCTGCTGCAACCATTGTATTGTTTGAACCAGATAAATCGGCTGACCCACCCCATAAACTTGGAACCGCTGCAGATAACGCTTGAATCATGTCTTTGCTTGATACACGACTTGCTTGACTTGAGCCAACTTCATAAGTAGGTAAATTATCTGCCCACTCAGACGGCAACTCATCACCAAATGCTTGTCTAAATTGCGCCGCTAATTCGGGATATGCTCCTTCATATTGCGCAAACAATTGATTCCATTCCGCTTCTGCTGCTTGTCCACGTTCGATGATTGCTTCATTAAAGCGTGTTTGTACTTCTTCTGGTACCGAAAATTCAGGATATTCCCAACCATAAGCACGTTTAGCGGCTTGGATTCCTTCAATACCTAGAGGTGCACCGTGAACAGATGACGTTCCTTCATTTGGTGCGCCAAATCCAATCACTGTTTTCACTTCAATTAATGTTGGTTTATCCGTTTCGGCTTTCGCTTCTTCGATTGCTTTTGAAATCGCAGCTAAGTCCGTTCCGTCTTTAACTAAAATATGTTGCCAACCATAAGCTTCATATCTTGCACCAACATTTTCTGTAAAGGCTTTTGAAGTTGGTCCATCTAAAGAAATATCATTTGAATCATATAATACAATTAGTTTACCCAATTTCATGTGTCCTGCCATTGAAGAGGCTTCTTGAGAAACGCCCTCCATTAAGTCACCATCGCCACAAAGAGCGTAAGTATAATGATCTACTATTGGAAAGTCTTCTTGGTTGTATGTTGCACTTAGATGAGCTTCTGACATTGCCATACCCACAGCCATTGCAATTCCTTGCCCTAATGGTCCGGTTGTCGCTTCAACACCATCTGTATGACCGACTTCTGGATGTCCTGGTGTACGACTTTCCCATTGGCGGAAGTTTTTTAAGTCTTCAATTGTGACGTCATAACCTGAAGTATGCAATAAGCTATATAATAATGCTGAACCATGACCTGCTGATAAGACAAAGCGATCACGATCGACCCAGTTTCTTGATGTTTTTGGGTTTACTTTCAAATGTTTCGTCCATAAAGCATAGGCCATTGGCGCTGCTCCCATTGGTAATCCAGGGTGACCCGAATTGGCTTTTTGTACCATGTCAATACTTAATGTACGTAACGTATTAACACCTAACTCATCGATTTTATCAAACAAAGTGAAGCCCTCCTGTTTAGGTTTTTTTTACCTTTATTCTTTTATCATTATAAAATACTTAAGGACAATTATCAACCTTTTTCGTCTCTTCTTTGTGAACTACTCTTTGTCGCGGTTATGAAGACCTTTTTCTTTTTGAATTTCTTTTAATTTATCTGGTGTAACATCATTACCCAGTGGGTCGACAACCTTCATGCCTTCGATATGGTGCTTCATTCCGCCGCGAAACGCACTTAAATACTCTTGGCGCAATAAATGCTGTTCTTTTTCTTCAAAAGGTGTTAACCCCTGACTTTTTTTCTTACGTGCTAACTCATTGATGCGATTTAATTTTTCTTTTGATAACATATTTCCACTCCTCTCATCTGTTTTATCTTATACAAATTTAGCCAAAAAAACAATAAGAATACACACAAGCGAACATCTGTTTGATTTCATTTTTCCTTTATGTTAAAATATAGATAATTATTAAATGAAAGAAGGCGTGAACCTTGACTAAGAAAACAGAAAGCAGACAACTGGAAGTCTTACGCTTTATCCATCAACGCGTACTAACAAAAGGTTACCCTCCCACTGTTCGTGAGATTGGAGAAGCCGTAAATTTATCATCCACTTCGACAGTTCATGGGCATTTGTCCCGTTTAGAAAAAAAAGGCTTTATCCAAAGAGATCCAACAAAACCACGCGCCATTGAATTAACCGCACTTGGATTAGAAACAGTAGGTGCAGAACAAAAAAATATTCCTTTATTAGGTGTTGTGACGGCCGGTGAACCAATTTTAGCAGTTGAAGAAGCCTCCGATTTTTTCCCAATTCCTCCTCACTTAGAAAATAGTGAAAGTCAACATTTCATGCTAACTATCTCTGGCGAAAGTATGATTAATGCCGGCATTCTTGATGGTGATCAAGTTATCATACGTAAGCAAGATTATGCTTCAAATGGTGAAATTGTCATTGCCATGACCGATGAAAATGAAGCGACTTGCAAAAGATTCTATAAAGAACAAAACTACATCCGACTACAACCTGAAAATGATCACATGGAACCAATTATTTTATCGAATGTCCAAATTTTAGGATTAGTTGTTGGACTTTACCGCAATTTCAATTAAAAAAACTTTGAGATTTTTTCTTGTTTCGAAAAAACCTCAAAGTTTTTTTATTCCCCCCCTTTACAAAGCGAACAAACATTCGTATAATATAGATACGAACAAACGTTCTATTTAAATGAGGAGTGGATGAGTATGAAAGCAGTACGTCGTTTTGGTTTATTAATTGGGATTTTATTGATGGGTGTAATAATTGGTAATTTTGGCATGCTCATTGCCTGCTTAGTACTTGGTCCGCTTCTAGCTCTTTGGCTCATTTTGTGGGACGATAAAAATTCTAGGCAAGCACAGCGACAACAACACTACACAACAGATGTTGAATACTATTATGATGAAGAGTACTATTACGAATAACATAAAAACGATCAGTGTTTGAGCTTTCACTCAAACACTGATCGTTTTTTTAGTATTCCATTAATGTTAAAATATCATAACCTTTGATTTTTTCACGACCATTTAAATCTTTTAACTCTATTAAAAACGCACAACCAACAACGATTCCACCTAATTTTTCAATTAATTCAATACTCGCTTTGACCGTTCCGCCAGTTGCAAGTAAATCGTCACATAATAAAACTCGTTGTCCTGGTTTAATTGCATCTTCATGAATCGTCAACGTATCTGATCCATACTCTAAATCGTATGATACTTCGATTGTTTTACGTGGTAATTTACCTGGTTTACGCACTGGAGCAAAACCAACACCCGCTTCATATGCTACGGGACAGCCTACGATAAAACCACGTGCCTCTGGTCCAACAACCATGTCGATTTCTTTTTCATTCGCATAATCAACGATTTTTTTCGTTGCAAAACGATAAGCATCTCCGTCTGCCATTAGTGGCGAAATATCACGGAAAGTCACGCCTTCTTTTGGATAATTAGGGATACTTGCAATATAATCTTTTAAATTCATTATTGTCCTCCTATTGACTTGAAATCCATTTTTTAATCGTTTCTAAATCACTCAATACTAAAAACTCTTCATTTTTAATTAACTGTTCACGTTTTTGGTATAATAAACTTTCGTTTAAAGGACGGTTCACTGGATTTTCCAGACAATTTAACACGCCATTACTTATTGTAACAAATTCTAACTCCAAAAACACTTGAACCATAAAAATCAATAATTTTTTAGGAATTTTCGTATATTGTACGATTGCATCTAATTTGTAACGAACATCCAGTGTTTTTTGTGTCTTGATTAATTTAAATAGTTTGCCATATTGCTCTCTCGAACCAAGACCATCTAAGTAAGCTTCTTCTGGTGTTTGGGCCAATAAATACACGCGCGAAACTTGACTCGATTGAACAATTTGCTTCATCCAGTCTAATTGATCAGGTACATCGACAAAGACAACTTGCTTTGTTTTAGCTGCTTGATCAAAAGCCTTTTTTAAATCTTCCAACCCTCGGACATGAATGACTGGTTGTTCCACTTTCTCAGAAAAGTCTTTATAAAGACTTTCGTTGAAAACCACATAGGTTGTTGGTTCAGTGAAATTGAGTTGTTGTTGATATTTTTTACCTCTAAAATCAAACAGTTGAAACGATGTAATCTGATAATCCTGTAATTGAATTTGCGGAATCGATTTTCCATTCCATTCGTTAATTGTAAGCTCACCAACTAGATTTACATCATCTGTTGCTATTTCTTGTTGCTCTGAACCAAAATTAAAGCCAATTCCTTCTAATTCATCGCCTTGGTCATTTGCCATTGTGAACTTCAAATGTTTTTGTTCAGCGCCAATACTGCGACTCGTCGGAACGCAGACATGTTCAAAGACAAAACACGGAACTGGATTATGCATACCAAACGGCGCTAAAACCTTCAGTGATTTTATTAGATTTAAATCGACATCACTAATTGATAGTCGCTCATCGATTACCAGCGGAATCCCTTTCGTTAAGTCAATCTTCTCATCTAAAATATATTGTTCAAATACTGCTCGTAAGGCTCCTAAATTTTCTATCGGTAAACTTAGACCAACAGCTGCATGATGTCCACCAAAAGTCGTCAATAAATCTTTTCCGCGTTGTAACATTTGGAACATATTTAATGATTCGATACTACGTCCTGAACCTTTTAAAAGATGAGCCCCTTTGGTTGTTAAAGCAATGGTCGGTTTTCCCGTCGCTTGTAAAATTCGCCCGGCAACAATTCCCAAAATACCCTCATGCCAATTTTCTCCCACCAATAAATGTACTTGATGACTATCATCGACTTGTTCTAAGGCTTCTTTCGTTGCGAGTTCAACAAAATCTTTTCTTTTTTGATTAATTTCATCAAACGATTGCGCTAATGCCTTGGCTTCTCCTTCGTCAAAAGTTGTTAATAGAGTAATTGCTGGATTTGGATCTCCTAGTCGCCCAATCGCGTTTAAACGAGGAGCGATCGAAAAACCAATCATCGTTTCATCGAGTTCTTTTGTTTTACTACCACTGACCGCTAGCAACTGACTGATACCTAAACGTCCACTTTGCTTCATTTGCTCAAGGCCCCAGATAACCATCGCACGGTTTTCATCGGTCAACGATACCATATCAGCAATCGTCCCAATCGCAACTAAATCTAATAGTTCCATCGGTATCTCTTCTAAAAGTGCCCACGCCAGTTTAAAGGCAACTCCGACACCGGCTAACTCACCAAAAGGATACGAACCTTTGGGATGTCTCGGATGGATGATTCCATACGCATTTGGTAAGCTGTCGGGAAGTTCATGGTGATCTGTTACAATCACATCGACTCCTTGGCTATTAGCGTAATCAATAGCCTCATGCCCCGAAACACCATTATCAACTGTGACAATTAGTTGGATGCCTGCTGCAATCCACTCTTTGTACTTATCAACGTTGGGCCCGTACCCATCTGTAAAACGATTCGGTAAGTACGTTTCAACTTGAGCACCTAGTAATTCAAATGTTTCCTTCATCACTGTTGTACTCGTAATTCCATCGGCATCATAGTCACCATAAATTAAAATTCGTTCATCTGCGACAACCGCCTCATGAATACGCTCCACAACTTTTTCCATATCGTATAATAGATAAGGATCATGAACTTGTGACTCAGAAGGATTCATAAACTTTTGTACCATTTCGGATGTTCGAAGATTACGATTCCATAATAAACGAGCCAAGATTGGGGAGATATTCAATTGTTTCATTTCTTCTAAAAAGGAAGATGGTATTTCTTCAGTGATTGGCATTTGCCAATCAAACTTAGCTGACTTCACTAGATCACTCCTAACTTTCCAATTATATCAAAAAACTCCTAAAAAAAGAAGGGGAGTCACGGGACACGACTCACCCTTTTCCCTCTGAAACAAATGATTAATACATTTGGTCTCGGTCTTCTTCCGTCAGTTGCTCTTCATAATTTTGCTGTTCTTGTTGATCGACTTCACTAGCGGCTAAATAAGCAGCCATACGAATCGAGACTTCATCCTCAATTTTGGCTTCTAATTCTTCATTTTGTTTATGTAGTTGTTTAATCGTTCTTTTTTGGCTCCAAACAACACTAGCCATTAACAATGCGATTAATAGTGCCCCCATAAAGACAGCTGAAAAAATAATAATAACTAGCGGTGTCTTAAATTGACCAAAACCTAATTGAATTGGAACAACTACCGTATTCATTGCTGCAAAGATAATAATCAATAACGATAAGAATAAACCGACAAATAATTGCCATTGCTGTTTCATCGCTCGTTCCCCCTTACTTTTGATTAAAAATACCACCGGCTAAATAATCCCCGATTTTCGGAAAAACCGCATAAAATTTTGCTGCTATCGCCATCACACGTGGACGATTAATTTCTCGTTTTGGTCGAATCATGTTCCGAACAATTTCTTGGGCTAACTTTTGAGCGTCCAACACAAAGGAATCAACATTCGCTAAATATTCACCCGTCGGATCCGCTAAATCAAAGAAATTTGTTTGAATCGGACCTGGATTTACTGTTGTCACATGGATATTAAAGGGTCTTAATTCCAAACGTAGTGCATTTGAAAAACCAATAACTGCAAATTTGGTTGCTGAATAAATGGTCGACTTTGGTGTTGCCATTTTTCCAGCCATCGACGCTAAATTGATAATATGGCCTTGTTGATTGGGCAACATCTCAATAACAAGCGCTTGTGTAAGATACATCATACCAAATAAATTGACTTCAAACATTTTACGTGCTTCTTCAAAATCAACCGATACAAAATCTTCAAATGTTCCAAAACCAGCATTGTTGACCAAAATGTCGACAGTTCCTACGGTTTTTCGTACAACATTAATTAATTCTTGAATACTTTCTGGATTCGACATATCTACAGGTATGGCATAGGCTTTATTGTGACTTAATGTTTCACATTTTCGTTTGACGTCTTCTAATAGGTCAATGCGTCGAGCACTTACGATAACAATGGCTCCTTGTTTCGCCGCCTCGTAACATATTTGCTCCCCTAAGCCAGTCGAACCACCAGTTACTAGTACTACCTTATCTTTTAGCTTCAATCGAATGTCGCCTTCTTTCTTAACGGAATATCGTAACAATCAAAATCTTTCACGACACGAACGTTTTCAAAAATTTCACGTGCTTCATTACGTAGATTTTCAACGTCTTTCCCTAAATAGCGAGCACTAATGTGAGTGAGTAGTAAACGTTGAACGTTAGCAGCTTTTGCTACTTGCGCTGCATGATGAGTCGTTGAATGGTAATAAGCTTTTGCTAACTTGGCTTCGTCTTTATTAAAGGTACTTTCGTGTACTAAGACATCTGCATCCATTGCCAACTCAATTGATTGATTTGTTTTACGTGTATCCCCTAAAATCGTCACGATACGTCCTTTAATTGTTTCGCCAATAAAGTCTTTACCGTTAATCGTACGTCCATCTTCTAATGTTACTGTTTGACCATTTTTAATTTTGCCGTAAACGGGTCCCGGTTTAATTCCAAGTTCAGCAAGTTTTTCCACTTGAAGTTCACCAACATGGTCGGCTTCGACCACACGGTAACCGTAACTCTCAATGCCATGATCTAGTTTTTTGCAATAAACTTCAAATTTATCATCTTTAAAAATCCGTCCATCTGCTTGAATCTCAACAAACTTTAGCGGGTATTTTAAATGGGTTTTAGAAATACGTAAAGACGTTCGAACCCATTCTTCAACTCCTTTTGGTCCATAAATTTCTAATGGTTCGATTCCTTCTTGAAAGGAGCGACTACTAATTAAACCTGGCAAGCCAAAAATATGATCGCCATGTAAATGGGTAATAAATATTTTTTCGATTTTTCGTGGACGAATACTTGTTTTTAAAATTTGTAATTGCGTTCCTTCGCCACAATCAAATAGCCAAACTGCATTGCATTCATCTAATAATTTTAAAGCAACACTACTCACGTTCCGGTGCTTTGCGGGCACACCGGCACCTGTACCTAAAAATTCTAATTCCATAAAAACCTATCCTTCTTCATTATTGTCATTTTCACTTTGATTGTTTGGTACTTCCGTTAGATTTTCTTGCACCTGTTGTTGTGCTTCATGCATTTTGTCTAACTCTTCTTCGACTTCTTGGTAATCGAAACGATATAAATTGCCACCTAAGCCATACATAATTAATTGATTCAACGGCCGATTATCATCTTCATTAGCTATTAAAATTAATCCAGTTTTACCTTCACTAATTTCTTTGCCTAATAATTCAAAAATTGTATTCGCTCGTTTGACCTCTTGTGCGTCTTTTGAAGCGCCAAACATACTGCCGCCAAACCAACCAAGTAGCAATCCCATGGGTCCTGTTAGGACACCCACTAGCATACCGATTGTTCCAAATTTAGACGTCTTATTCGCACCAGTAAAATCAAGAAAGTCCTCAATCTCAAATTGATGACTGCCATCTTCCGTATGAGTCACGACCGCCATTTGCTCCCCTTTAATTTGTCGCAGTGCATGAATTTTCTTTACTTTAGAAAATGCCTCATAGGCTTGAGAATTGTATTCGAAATTTGCTACAATAATCCGTTTAGTCATTAGAATGCCCTCACTTTATCCTTTTCTCTAATAGTACCAATAATCTCTGCAAAAGAACATAAAAAAACATGGTATCTGATAAATAAATCAGATACCATGTGTGATTACTCTACAAACTCAAACTCAAATTTACCGATTCGAACAATATCGCCATCTTTCGCGCCACGAGCACGTAAAGCTTCATCGACACCCATCGTTCTTAATTGACGAGCAAATCGCATAATTGTTTCGTCATGACCAAAGTTGGTCATTTCTAGTAATTTCTCTAATTTCTCACCTGATAAAGTCCATGAAGTATCTGGTTCACGTTGAATCTCAAAGGCTGGTTCATCGTCTACGAAGTTGTATTCAACTACGTCTTCTTCTAGTTCTTCATCGTAAAGTAAGAATTCAGGTGTTACTTCAAGTAAATCAGCTGTCGCGCTTAATAAAGCATCGATTCCTTGGTGTGTGACACCAGAGATTGAAAAGACTGGGATTGGATCCGCAAATTCATCTTCTTGTTCAGCTGCTAATTTCTCTTTAAATATTTTTAAATTTTCTTGCGCATCTGGCATGTCCATCTTATTTGCCACAATAATTTGTGGACGTTCAAGGAGACGTAAGTTGTGCGTCTTCAATTCATTATTAATTGTCAAATAATCTTCGTAAGGATCGCGACCTTCCATTCCACTCATATCAATCATATGTAAGATAACGCGAGTACGCTCAATGTGGCGTAAGAATTGTGTTCCTAAGCCAACACCTTGTGATGCTCCTTCAATTAATCCTGGTAAATCAGCAACAACGTAACTACGGCCATCAGGAATGTGAACCATTCCTAGATTTGGTACAAGCGTTGTAAAGTGGTAAGCACCAATTTTCGGTCTAGCAGAAGAGATAACTGATAATAAAGTTGATTTTCCAACAGAAGGGAAACCAACTAAGCCGACGTCTGCTAAAACTTTTAATTCTAATTCAATGCGACGTTCTTGTCCTGGTTCACCATTTTCAGCTATTTCTGGTGCTGGATTTTTCGGTGAAGCAAAACGAATATTTCCGCGGCCACTACGACCACCTTTAGCTACGACTAGTGTCTCACCATGCTCAATTAAATCGCCTAATAAAGCACCTGTATCGGCATCACGTACCGTTGTTCCTTGTGGGACTTTCACATACGTGTCTTCTGCACCACGACCGTGTTTCCCTTTACTCATTCCATTTTCCCCTGCATCTGCACGGAATTGACGATTGAATCGAAAGTCCATTAACGTACGTAATCCTTCGTCAACGACTAAAATAATTGAACCACCTTTACCACCGTCACCACCAGCTGGACCACCATCGGGAACGTATTTCTCTCTACGAAAGGCAACCATTCCGTCTCCGCCTTTACCGGCTTTGGCTTCAATCGTTACTTGATCTAAAAACATGGACATATTTTGTCCTCCTATCTATTTACTACTTAACATTCAGCATAAAAGTCTTATTTATTGTACCTAGCAAAGTCAAATTTGTCTATCATTTCATGATGTTAATTGATTATTTCCTTATCAAACTCTCATAAGTTGACATAATATGACTGTAGTTAACCGAAAAACGATCAAAAAGTAAGTAAAGAGATTTATAAAAAATAAGAGCTATGACATTTGCCACAGCTCCTTAAGCATTATTATTTTGCTTCGATTAATTTAAAGCTTGACCATGGTTTTAAGAATTCTAACAAGAATAACTCGTCTTCTGAAATACGACCGACCACGTTGACACGGCCATCATTTTCCATTTCTTTCAATGCGATTTGTGTTTCGCCTTTATATTGACCGTAGCCTTCATTATCAATCAAAACATCGCCGCGTACAATATCTCTTGTTGTATGGGCTGGGAATTCTTTGTCTTTGTAATACACACGTGTCATTGTTGAACGTAACATATACGCTGAACGGTCACCACGATAGCTATGCATATTATCAAATAAACAAACACGCTCGTTTTCAGTAATTTCTTCACCCGGAACAACTTTAATAATTGGATATGGTGATTGGAACGCTTCCGCCATTGCTTTTAATTCTTCTTCAGAAGCATAAGCATTTCCAACAGTAATATCATCAATTAAGCCTGTTAACAACAAATGCTTCACTTGTGTTGCAATTTCTAAATCACGGTGATCTTCTAACGAGCAAAGACCATCTTGAGTTGGCCAAGGACCAAAAGTTGCGGCATGTGAGTTTACAAAAGCCATTGTATTTAAATTGTATTTACGGAATTTTTCTGAGCAAGCAACAAAATGATTGTACTCTAATCCTGTATAACGGTGCGGATAAAAGTTATGCGAACCGATTAAATTCTCAGTGTTTGGCGAATATGTCATAATGTTATCAACGTAACTAGTCCCTTGGCTCATATTAATTTCAATTTTGATATTATAAGGGTTACGTGTCATACGTGCTTCTTCTGATCCAGTAAAACCTAAATCTAAACGAATACCGTATGCACCCATTTCATCAAAGAAAGATAAATCGTCATAAGAAATACCTAATTGTGTGAATAAAGCTGGGTTGATATCCACCATGACTTCCATTTCTAAAGAATTTGCATAATCAACAACTTGTTTGAATTCTGCTAAGACTTTGTCTTTATCCTCTTCAATTTGTAATAAGCTGGTGAAGACACGTTTAAATCCGTACTTATGTGCTAAGTCTAAATATGCCTTATCCTTTTCGAAAGTTGAACGTTCTGGATAAATTGAAATACCTAATTTTCCCATTGCTTAATTGCCCCCTGTATTCATTATAATCTTTGCTTACAAAGTCATTATAGCAAAGCGCTTCCGTTAGGTCTATCTTTTATTTTTTTTAATTTTTAACGGCTATTCAATTTCTTTCTTTTTTGATATGATGGAAGAGATTCAAAATAAGAAAGGACTTACAAACTGAATGAAAAAGAAAAATCTAGTAATGTTATCGGCGACACTTCTCACAGCGATTGCGTTAGCGGCTTGTTCACCAAGCACAGACTCTTCCGCAGAAAACTCAGAAACAACGCCCTCTTCTTCGATTGATTTAAGTCAAGTTGAGTTGCCTCAATTAGATAACGAAATTAAAGAAAATGAAAGCGTCGTTGAAATCACGACTTCAAAGGGGAAAATCACCGTTAAACTTTTCCCTGACATCGCACCTAAAGCCGTTGAAAACTTCGTTACACACGCCAAAGATGGCTATTATGATGGGACAACCTTCCACCGTATTATTGAAGAATTTATGATTCAAGGTGGCGATCCTAACGGCGATGGAACCGGTGGTGAGAGTATTTGGGGCGAAGGCTTTACGGTAGAAAAATCAAACCAACTTTATCATATCCGTGGGGCATTATCGATGGCTCGTGCACAAGCCTTAGATAGTCAAGGCAGCCAGTTCTTTATCGTCCAAAACACACAAGACATGACAAAAGACTTAGCGATTCAATTTACACCCGAAAAAATTATTGAAGCTTATAAAAATGGTGGCTTCCCCAGCTTAGATGGCGAATATACCGTTTTTGGTCAAGTAATTGACGGCATGGATGTCGTCGATGAAATTGCAAAAGTCGAAACAGGCGCGAATGATATTCCTACTGAAGAAGTTACAATTGAAAGCATGAAAGTGATACAAGAAGCAAAATAATACGTAACCGTCATCGAATGAACCATTTTTAATGCTCATCGCTGACGGTTTTTTATAAATTTATTGTCATTGAAAGGTGGAAACAAAAATGGGTTTATTTGATGGATTATTAGGAAATGCAAGTGATGCGAATCATCAAACCGTCAAAAAAGAATTAGCAAATGTGCTGATGCCTGATGAAAACATTGATTTGGCTTTTCAGCTTGTTCGAGATTTAATCGTGTTTACCGACTATCGCCTAATCGTTGTTGATAAACAAGGTTTAACTGGTAAAAAAATTGATTATAAAACATTTCCTTATAAAAGTATTTCAAGATTTAGCGTTGAAACTGCCGGACATTTCGATCTAGATGCTGAATTGAAAATTTGGATTTCAGGCGCTGCTGACCCCGCACAAAGCTTGCAATTTAGAAAAGATAAAAGTATCACACAAATTCAACAAGCACTGGCTGTTGCTGTGCTAAAATAACGAATCAAAAAAGGCTACAAACGTTTTTATACCGACGTTTGTAGCCTTTTGTTTAACATTCTTATTTTGCTTGCTTTTGATCCCCGACAATGAATGTAAACTCACATTCAGCGACAACTTTACCATCAACGGTTGCGATGGCATCTGCCGTTCCGACTGGGCCTTTTACTTTCATAATTTCAAATGACAATTTCATTGTGTCGCCTGGCACCACTTTTTGACGGAATTTTGCACGGTTAATTGCACCAATATAAGCTGTACGCCCTAAAAATTCTTCTGATTTTAAAATTAAAATCGAGCCGGCTTGTGCTAATGTTTCTAAAATCAATGCACCTGGCATTACTGGATTTCCCGGGAAATGTCCTTGGAAGAAATCTTCATTAATCGTCACATTTTTGGTCGCTATAATTTTCTTACCTGGTTCGATATCGTCTACATAGTCAATATAAATAATTGGAAAACGGTTAGGAATTAAGTCCATGACTTCCGTTTCAGTTAAAAACTTTTTCATCAAGTTCCCTCTTTTCGATAATTTAAAAGATTGTATTACTTTGACTATCAAAGTATCATATTTTAGTCAAATTAGCAACTTCAGATGAAAAATAATAAATTTAGTTTGACAATCAAACAATTTTCGCTAATAATAAGAAATCATGAGAGTCATTCATGGGTTTGACTTATTTAAAAATTATTGATGTATTTATAAGGAGTGGAATTATGAGTTTTTTAGCAGGTAAAAAAATCGTTGTCATGGGTGTTGCCAATAAACGTAGTATCGCTTGGGGTTGTGCACAAGCTTTACGTAATCAAGGTGCCGAGGTTATTTATACTTACCAAAGTGAACGTATGAAGAAACCTTTAGAAAGACTACTAACCGGCGAAGAATTTTTAGTTGAATGTGATGTCGCAAGTGACGAAAGTATTGAACGTGCTTTTGAAGAAATTAAAGAATATGCCGGCGAGATTCATGGGGTTGTCCATGCAGTTGCTTATGCCAATAAAGAAGATTTACAAGGTGAAGTGACAGAAATTTCACGTGAAGGCTACGCTTTAGCACAAGATATTAGTGCGTATTCATTAATTGCTGTGACTCGTTTTGCGCAGCCTATTCTAGCGGATAACAGCGGGATTGTCACATTAACGTATTTAGGCGCAGAACGTGCGGTACCGAATTACAACATGATGGGTATTGCCAAAGCAGCTTTAGAATCTGCTGTTCGTTACTTAGCGGCTGATCTATCACCTAAAAAAATTCGCGTGAATGGCATTTCAGCTGGCGCAATTAAAACATTAGCAGTAACAGGCGTGAAAGATTACCAAAAATTAATCCAATTATCAGAAGATCGTACACCTGACCACATTGGCGTAACAATTGAGGAAGTAGGAAATGCTTGTGCTTTCTTAATTAGTCCCCTTTCAAGTGGGATTATTGGTGAAGTGATCTTTGTTGATAAAGGCGTTCACCTTTCTTAATTCGCTCGTAAAAAAAGGATTGACCATTCAAACGGTCAATCCCTTTTTTTATTATTTAAATGTTGTAATTTTTTCAGCATCCAGACGAACCGATGGATACCCTTCTTCGACTGCTTTCCCGATTGAAACAATCATTACAGGCTCGTAGCGCTCTTTATCTAGATCGAATGCTTCTGCTAGTTGATCCGCTTCAAAACCACCAATTGGATTCGTTTCGTAGCCACGAGCACGAGCCACAAGCATTAATTGCATCGCTGCTAAACTTGAGTCAATTCGAATCACGTTCGACATCTCTTCTTTACTGAAATTCTTATAATGAGGAATAATAGCATCCAGTTGTTTCTGTTTAACTTCTTCTGGCATTTTCCCTGCTATAACTGCTTGACTGTAGATCTCTTCACCTAAATCATAACACTCACGATCACCAAAAATTAAAATCATTGCTGAAGATGTTTCGTTTTGTAACGTATTAAAGCGGATTAATGGTTGTAACTTTTCTTTTTCTGCTTGGCTCTCAACAACAACAAAACGCCATGGTTGTAGATTAACCGATGATGGTGCTGTCGTTGCCTCTTGAATCATTTCTAACATTTCTTCACGAGAAATTTTGACATTTGCATCATATTTTCGCACAGATCTTCTTCCAAAAGTGATTTCTGAAAAATTATTATTGATATATTTGTCTGACATATATAGTTCCCTCTTTCATTTAATTAGTTTTGTTAATAAAAAAAATAGTTGCTCTTCTTCGATTTCGTCTAAAGGAATATTGAACGATGGATTCAAAGATTCGACTTTGGTTTGACAATCTCCCATCGCTTGTTGAGCACGTTCAGTGATTTGAACAAACACTTCTCGTTTATTATCCTGATTGCGTTCACGCGTGACATAGCCTTGGTCCTCCAAAACCTTTAGATGACGTGTCACAGCGGCACTATCAATGCTTAAGGCATTTTGTAAATCGATTTGACAGCATGGTCCATGATCCTTTAAAAACAGCATCAACTCATAGCGAGTCAGACTAATCCCTGTTTCTTTTTCAAAAATCGACGTCATTTCTTGGTTTGCTAACTTTAATTGATAAAGTAAGCGACTAATTTTCTTTAAATCCATAATTACCTCCTGGCTAATCGTTGACTAGTCAACTGTTGACTGGTCATATATTAAACAAGTTCCTTTTATCTGTCAATTTTTTTGTTTAACCATTAAATTATCAGATATTTCGCTAAAATTGATTGCTCTTTTTCCACCATCATTGATACAATGGTAACTAGTAGAGGTGGAGGGAACTTATGCTTAATCAATTAACAACATCGACTTCCGGTGACTCACCGATCGTCGAACCAACAATCCAACAATTAAATGCCTTACAACGTTGGTGGAATAGTATCAACTGGGAGAGTATTCTCTCGCTAATTATTCAAAAATCAATTGCTATCGGATTATTAATTTTATTATTTATCTTATTAGCACGGATTGCCAATTTCAGTATCAAACAAATGTTTCGTAATTATCAACGCAGCAAAGCATCTGAAGTCCGTCTAACAACCTTAAAAACGCTCGTCTTAAACGTGACGCATTATACATTATCCTTTTTCTTTATTTATGCGTTACTGTCCATTCTAGGCGTCCCAGTAGGTTCGTTACTAGCCGGGGCAGGAGTTGCTGGTTTAGCAATCGGTTTAGGTGCACAAGGCTTTACAAACGATTTATTAACGGGATTTTTCATTATCTTCGAACAACAAATTGATGTCGGGGATTACGTGATACTTTCAAATATCAATATTGAAGGTACCGTCACACAAGTCGGATTACGCCTACTACAAATCCGTTCCATTGACGGCACGGTTCATTTTATCCCTAATCGAAACATCACAACTGTCAGCAACCAATCCAGAGAAGCCCGACGTGTGATTGTCGATGTCCGGATTGACCCTTCTGAAGGGATTGAGGGCATCCGTGAAGCGATTGATAACGCCAATCAAAGCATCGCTAAAATGTATGCTGAAGATTTACAAACACAACCGACCATTTTTGGAACGGTTGATCTAGGCAATAGTAATTATGCGATTCGTACCACATTATACGTTGAAAACGGCAAGCAAGCTACTGTGCAACAAGAGCTTTTAACACTCTCAATTTTCGAACTGACAAAAGCGGGCTATAGCATTCCAAACACGCCTATTGTGCTGAAATAAAAAAAGCGAAGCTTCGGCTTCGCTTTTTTTATTTATTTATTTTTCAATGGAACACTTTTTGGTTCAATGGTATAACGTCGTTCCAATTCATGAACGAGATGATTGACTGATTTTAAGACTTCTTTTCGTGTAATAATACCTTCAAAAATATTGTCTTCGTCTACTACTGGTAAAAAAGAACCATCAACTAGCAAATGCAAAATATCTTCTAGGTCTTCTTTATGCAAAACGGTTGGGACATTGACCTCCATGACATCAGCTACGGTTAAGCCTTCAAGCAACCGATAGTCAAAACCGGTTAATCCCATCATCTTATTGACAATATCAGATAGTCCAATTAAACCGACTAGACGGTCTTCTGTATCAAGAACCGGTATTTTAGCATAGCCTACTTTTGATAAGATAAGTAATGCGTGTTCCAAAGGATGGCTATAAAGTAACGTAGCTACGTTTTCAGCCGGTACGATAAAATTTTCTTGGTTTTCTCTTAATAATTCTTCTGTGTACTTCCCAATCACAATTGTTCACTCCATATTCTGGCTCTTTATTATTTTTTAAATTCAAAAGTCAATTCTGGTAGAAGTGTAAAGTCTGCTCGATAATATTGAATTGTCCAATCTTCTGCTGTGCTTTCGACAATACAGTAGCTCTTTTCTTGAATCGTTCCTCGAGGCTGTGAAATACTCCCTGGATTTAGAAACAGCGTATTTCCAACCTTTTCACAACCAATGACGTGTGTGTGACCAAAAAAGACAAGATTCGCTTTTTCTTCAAGTGCTTTTAAACTTAGACGATACAAACCAAAACGCACATCATATAAATGGCCATGTGTCACTAACACTCGGTCTAACGGTGTTTCAACTGTTAGCGATGCTTCGTAACCACGATCATAATCACAATTTCCTGTCACAATATGCACACCTTGCCACAAAGAGTCATTTGACGGCAACTCAGAATCTCCACAATGGAAGATTTCATCCACTTCATTTTTATATCGAGCGAATAGCCGTTCAATAACAGAACGATCGCCATGGTTATCACTCACAACTAGGTATTTCATTTACTCCCCACTTTCGAGCCAACTTTGCCACTCTTTTTGTAATTTAGCTAATGCTTGTCCACGATGACTAAGATGATTTTTCTCTTCGTTTGATAATTCTGCTGCTGTTTTATCCATTCCTTCAACGATAAATAATGGATCATAACCGAAACCATTATCCCCTCGTGGAATGCGACCAATACGTCCGCGCCATTTTGCTTCTACTACTAAGCTTTGTTTTTTAGGGGCAGCAAAAACTAAGGTACAATGGAATTGGGCCCCTCTTTTCTCGTCGGGAACGTCGGTTAATTCATACAGTAATTTGGCATTGTTTGAACCATCACTCTTATGTTCCCCTGCAAATCGGGCAGAATAAATGCCAGGCAAGCCGCCTAATTCATCCACTTCTAAGCCAGAATCATCCGCTAGAACAGGCATTTGTAAAATATTTGCAATCGTCTCCGCTTTTAAGCGCGCATTTTCTTCGAATGTTTTTCCAGTTTCCTTAACATCTGGTAAATCAGGATAGTCTTTCAACGTTTTGATCTGATACCCAGCTTCTGCGAACATTTTTTCAAACTCTTTCGCTTTTCCAGGATTTCCTGTAGCAATCATGATCGTTTTGTCTGCTTCAAGTAACTCAGTCTTCGTCGTATATAACGCTTCTTTTTGTTTGACAATTAATTCTTCAATCGCCGTTTTTCCAAGTAAAAGCATTTGATTAAGTTCTTCACCAGTGAACGTCGTTTCTTCCCCGGTTCCTTGAATCTCGACAAAAGCACCGCCTTCAGTCATGACTAAATTCATGTCGACATTGGCTTGGCTGTCTTCATCATAATCTAAATCAACCACACCCGTACCGTCGGCTAAGATTCCGACACTAATTGCCGCTAGATGTTCTTTAATTGGATCTTCCGTTAATTCATTTGTTTGTAGCAATTTATCAATCGCTAGACGTAAGGCCACAAATGCACCGGTAATACTTGCTGTTCTTGTACCACCATCAGCTTGTACCACGTCACAATCGACAACGATACTTCTTTCACCAAGTTTTTCTAAATCGACAACTGAACGCAAGGCACGGCCGATCAGACGTTGAATTTCCATCGTGCGTCCTGTTAATTTCCCTTTGCTTGCCTCACGACGATTACGAGTATTCGTCGCACGTGGCAACATACTATATTCAGCGGTTACCCAACCTGTCCCGCTACCTTTTAGAAAAGGTGGTACGCGATCTTCTAATGTTGCGGAACAAATAACAATCGTATCGCCAAATGAAATAACGACCGATCCTTCTGGGTGTTTATATACGTGTGTTTGAATGGAAATTTCTCTTAATTGATGATTGTTTCTACCGTCATGTCTCATTTATGCATCTCCTAATTGAATCTGTTTTGATTGAATATCTGTTCGTTCAAGCCATGTATTGGCTATTTCATCGAACATCTTCGTTGAGCCTGTGGTATAGCAGACCAGTTTTCCTGGTTCAGGCGTATTTAAGCTGACTAAACTAAAATAATCAAGCAGCATGCTAACTTCAGAAATTGTCTCTGCACCCGAATCAACCAGTTGCACGTCTTTTCCCATTACATTTTGAATGATTGGTCGTAATAATGGATAGTGTGTGCACCCTAAGATCAAGGTGTCGATTTTTTTATTTTGTAACGGTTGTAATGTTTCGGCTACAATTTTTTTCGCAATCGGTGAATTTGTTTGATTGCTTTCAACAAGTGGCACAAATTTTGGACAAGCTAAACTAAAGACCGTTGCACTCGCTACACGACTTTTAATCGCTTGTTCATAGGATTGGCTATTGACCGTACCAACCGTACCAATAATACCTATTTGTTGGTTCTTTGTTGCTTTAACTGCTGCTCGTGTGCCAGAAGCAATGACACCGATGACCGGTATCGGTAATTCTTTGCTAATCTCCTCTAGAGCCACCGCTGTTGCTGTATTACACGCAATGACGAGCATTTTAATTCCTTGCTTCATTAAAAAACGTGTCATTTCCCACGTGTACGCTACTACTTGTTCCGCAGGACGAGGACCGTAAGGACATCTTGCGGTATCCCCTAGATAAATCATATTTTCATTGGGTAATTGTTTCATCGCCTCTTTAATGACGGTTAAACCACCAACACCAGAATCGATAAACCCTATCGGTTGTGTATTATTCATGCGCTACATCCTTTATTTTCACTCTATCTCTACTATTTTCGCCTTTTTCGCCTATTTTTTCAAGGGTTCTTACTTATTATTTAAAGACTTTTCATTCTTTATTCAAACTTTTCGATAGAACCGAAAAAAATCAACAATTTCTGCGGTTTCAATTGTTTCTTACGGCAAAAACAGGTAAGATGAAGAGTAGAATAAAAAAGAAAAGGTGAACATTTTGAATACTATTTTAACTGGGGACCGCCCAACTGGCCAACTACACTTAGGACACTACGTTGGCTCACTAAAAACACGTGTCGAAATGCAAAAAGATCCAGACAACCAATTATTCGTCATGGTTGCAGATATCCAAGCATTGACTGACAACGCAAAAAATCCAGAAAAAGTTTCAGCTAACGTTTTACAAGTTGCACTGGACTACTTAGCCGTTGGACTCGATCCAAATAAATCAACATTATTTATCCAATCTCAAATTCCCCAATTAGCGGAATTAACGATGTATTATTTAAACTTGGTTAGCGTTGCTCGTGTGCGTCGTAATCCGACAGTTAAAGCTGAAATCGAGCAAAAAAACTTTGGTGAAAGCTTACCTGCTGGCTTCTTCGTTTACCCTGTCTCTCAAGCAGCCGATATTACAGCTTTTAAAGCCAACCTTGTACCGGTTGGTGAAGATCAAAAACCAATGCTTGAGCAAACACAAGAAATCGTGCATAGCTTCAACTCGATTTATAATACAGATGTTTTAGTGCAACCAAAAGTTGTCCTACCTCCAAAAGGTATGGGACGCTTACCTGGTATTGATGGTAACGGTAAAATGAGTAAATCTTTAGGAAACGGTATTTATTTAGCCGATTCCGCAGATATCCTAAAGAAAAAAGTCATGAGTATGTATACTGATCCAAATCATATTCGTGTCGACGACCCAGGACAAGTTGAAGGCAACATGGTTTTCACTTATTTAGATGTCTTTGGAACAGATAAAGAATACATCGAAGAATTAAAAGCACACTACCGCCAAGGTGGATTAGGTGACGTTAAAATTAAACGTTATTTAATTGATGTTTTAGAAGCAGAATTCGCACCAATTCGTGAACGTCGTGAAGAATTAGCAAAAGACCCCGGAGCGATCATGGAAATCTTACGCCAAGGTAGCTTAAAAGCTGAAAAAGTTGCAGCAGAAACACTTGATGAAGTGAAGCGCGCAATGGGCATTCAGTATTTCTAAAAAGCATTCAATCGTGTCAACAGGACAATAAAGCAGCGGCAAAAACCTTTTTTAGGATTTTGTCGCTGTTTTTTTCATCTATTCAACTATTGCTCACCTACAATAGCGGTGAGAAGAAAGCACTAAGTTTTTCTTTGACTCGTTGACTAATCGAACGCTTCGCGCGTTGTTTTTGAGTCACTCTTTCTGATTTGGACAAGTCTTCATTAAACTGGTCCACGATCGTTGCAACTGTTTTTGATGGGCCATAAATAAAAGCCGAAATTTCATGGTTCAAATAAAAACTTCGCATATCAAAGTTCGTTGAACCAATCGTTGCCAATTGATCATCAATAATCATATATTTCGCATGTAAAAAAGCTTCTTTATCATAAAAATAAACGTCAATCCCAGCTGTTAATAAGGAATCAATAAAAGAGGTGTTACCAAAATAGGACAACGCACGATCGCCTTTACCGGGAATAATAATTTGTACCCTTATTCCACTCCGAGCAGCACGACGTAACGTACTTAAAGATTCTTCATCCGGTACAAAATAGGGACTCGCAATTTTAATTGATTTTGTCGCTTTTCCAATCACATCCATAAAAGCATCATGAATAATTCTTTCTTTGTCATACGGGCCACCAAATAAAATCTGACAATTTTCATCTTCTTCTTGTTCGGTGAACGTTGTTGGAAAATAAACGGTTGTTTGATCTGTAAAAAAGGCCGCCGCATTTTCTTCTTGTTCAAAATAAATCCAATCATTTAAAAACACACCCTGCACTTCTAAAGCAGCCGGTCCTTTAATTCTTAAATTCGTATCTCGCCAATAACTAAATTTATCCGTGATACTACGATATTCATTTCCGAGATTCATCCCGCCCATATGAGCGGTTTCACCATCAATCACAACCATTTTACGGTGATTACGCCAATTTAGACGTGTACTTAATAAAGGTGAATTAACTAAGTCATAAGGTCTGACTTCAATTCCTGCAGCCCTTAGTTGATCTAACCATTCAAAGGGTAAATGAAATGAACCCACACCATCATACATCAAGCGAACTTCGATTCCTTGCGCAACTTTTTCCTTTAATAACTCCGCAAGCTCGTTCCCCGTTTCATCGGCTTTGTAAATGAAATAAAACAAATGGATATGGTGCTTTGCTTGACGAACATCACTCAATAGTTGTTGAAACGCCTGCTCACCATCAGAAAGTGAAGTTAATACATTTCCTCTTAACGCCGCATTCCCCGATAAGTGATAGAGTTCCTTTGATAAGGTCTGTTCTTTTGCTATCCAATGTTCTTGATTTGAAAATAATTGAGCTAAATGGCGCTCTAGTTGTTGATGATTCTTTTTTTGAGTCGCACTAAACCGTCTTTTTTGTTGATTCCTCCCTAACAATAGAAAAAGTAGCAGTCCGACATAAGGCAGCATCAACATGGCAAATAACCAGGCGAATTTCGAAGTCGCATTTCGCTGATCAAAAAAGATTAGATAGCTGGCGACTAAAATCGTCAATAGTTCGATAAATATAGTCAATAGAACGAAACTGTCAAATAACCAATAAAAAAAGAAGACACTTATAACAAAAAGAACGGTTGTTAAAATCATTTGCTGTAATTTATTTTTCATGGGGTCTACACCCTTCCTGCTCTTTTCCAAAGAGATATTCTCATTGTATATTAATATTCAAAACAATGATAGTCATAAAGAATAGGACATCTTATTTTTCTTTTACGAAATAAAAATAAGATGTCCTATTCGTATTGAGCATTTATTCATCGTCTTATTCGTCCTTTATTTAAAGAAAAATCTTTTAATAAATTAAAAAATGGTGAAATTATTGACAAATTTTCTGAAGTATTGATTCTTTTAAGTAAATAAATGAATCATCGACTTTAACCATATTAGATCCATTAGCCAATGCTTCTTGGCTGTAGTGAACTGGAATCGACTCGATAATTTGTCCAGGTGCTTTTGACATCACCAATACGCGTGTCCCTAAAGACAAAGCTTCTTCGATATCATGCGTAATCAAAAAAATGGATTGGTGATTTTTTTGCCAGATTTCACGAATTAACCCTTGCATTTGCACACGAGTTAAAGCGTCTAAAGCGCCAAAAGGCTCATCCATCAATAATAATTCTGGGTGATTAACCATTGATCGGGCCATAGCTACTCGTTGCCTCATACCTCCTGAAAGTTCGAAAGGATAACGTCCCTCTGAATCTGTCATATTGATTTGTTCTAAAAAAGAATCAACTTCTATTTTTCGTCGTTCTTTTTCGATTTTACGAACTTTTAAACCATACTCTATATTTTTTCGAACATTTAACCAAGGATATAATGTTGGTGACTGAAACACCACACCTTTTTTCCAGTCAGGCCCTTCAATTATTTGACCGTTCATTCGAACTTCTCCAGATGTTGGTTTTAAAAATCCCGCCATCAATTTCAATAATGTGCTCTTTCCGCAACCTGATGGCCCTACCAAACAAATAAATTCTCCTTTTTGAATAGTTAAATCAATCTCAGAAATAGCAGACACTTCTTCACTTTTAGATGAATAGATCACTTGCGCTTGATTTAATGTAATCACTGCTTTACTCATTGTTCCCTTTCCCTTTCTATCGACTTACTTTCTTACGACTAATTGTTCTGCATAAGAAGAATTAATAAATTGATGAACTGCCGTGTCTGTTGGTCGTTCCGTAATGGATTTTTGCTCAATTAGAAAATCAATTGTATCAATGAATACTTGGTGAAATTGACCAGGTGCTTGATTCGTTCCTAAATAATCTGCTGATATTTCTTCTTCAGGAGTCAACCATTTAGAAGCTTCCATTTGTGTCAAAGCTTCTTCTTTTGTAATATTCAAATCCTGACAAACCATTGTTGCTGCTGCATTTGGATCCTTCGTGTAATATTCTTGTCCTTTTGTTAGACAAGCTAAATAATCAACAACTAAATCTGGATACTTTTCTGAAAAACCTTTTCGAACCAAATCGACATTTGTTGTCATATGTCCTTTGGCAGCTAAGTCGGCACTAGTTGTTATGACACGTCCCGTTTCCTTGATGCGAGACAACGTTGGTTCCCAGGTATAGGCAGCATCAATGTCTTTGCGTTCCCAAGCAGCTACGATATCTGCAGTCTCCATATCTAAAAGCGTGACATCTTCTTGAATTCCCTCTTCTTCTAAAGCTTTTAATAAACTAAAATGAGAGGTTGAACTAAAAGGTGTTGCTATTTTCTTCCCCTTTAAATCCTTCACTCTTTGAATCTCTGAATCCTCTTGAACAACGAGGGCTTCATTTTCTCCCAACACATCATGTAACCAGATGAGCTCAACTGGTAATTCCTTAGACAAGGCCACGACAGCATTTGTGTAGCCCATTTCTGCAAAATCGATACTCCCGGATGCGAAGGCTTGATTAGCAGAAACACCTGAATCAAAAAAGAGAAACTTTGTCTCAATTCCTCGATTTTGAAAATATTCATCAAATTGTTTCATTGAAATAGCAACCTGTTTATCGTTTGGTACACGAATCATTCCAATATTAATTGCTTTCGGTAAACCTTCACTTGTTTCTGAAGGTTCTTTTTTCACACAAGCACTTAATATACACAATACTAAACCACCTAAAATAATTATCTTTCGCCATTTTTTCATTTTATTTTCCTTCCCAAAAAACAACAATACTTTCGATTTTTTTCAAAATGAGATCTAATAATACACCTGTAATTCCCATAATAATGATACCGACAAACATCACGTCGCTTTTTAAATAACGACTCGCATCAATTACCATCCAACCAATACCACTTGTTGCAGCAACCATCTCGGCCGCAATTAATGTTGTATAAGCCACACCGACTGCCGTTCGTATCCCTGTAAAAATTTGAGGTAAACAAGCAGGAAATATAATTGAAAAAAAGATTTGACGATTATTTGCTCCTAATGATTTGCCGCTTAAAATATAATCTTTTTTTACACGACTTACAGCAGAAACGCATGCCACATAAATTGGAGCAAAAGCAGCTAAAAATAATAAGCTAATCTTAGATGTTTCATCAATCCCTAACCATAAAATTAATAAGGTATAATAAGCCAATGGAGGTAAAGGTCGGTAAAATTGAACGACAGAATCAACCACTGCTTGAAAAGGTAAAAAATAACCACTTAAAAGCCCTAATGGAATTGCGGATAACACAGCATAAAACAAGGCAATAAACATCCGATAAAAACTAATACTGAGTTGTCCTAGTAAAGTTGTACCGTTATATCCATTCTTCAAAATATCTATAAATGTTCCCCACGTTTCTTGAGGAGATGGAACAAGCTTCGATTCAATCATCCCTGTATTGGTTAAGAACCACCAAAGAAATAAAAGTACCATCCAAGTCCCAATAGAAATTATGTGAAATGTTCTTTTATTTAATTCTTTCATTTTCATATCCTTCACTTCAAATGTTTTTACAATTATTTTCAAATAGTAAGAGGTTAAGGAAATATTACCCTACTGTGAAGTGATAACTTCCTTAACCTCTATTGTTGTGCGTTAATTATTATTTTCTTAGTTTATAACAAATCAAAACGATAATTCGTCACTATAGGTTCTCTAGCTTCTACTTGATCGGTAAAGTATTCATACATACTCAAACCTAGGAATGAGCCCATTAAATTATAAACATGCTTGTACCCCAGCATCCCTAATGCACGCACCATATTGTAAGAGCGTTGGCTAGATAGGCAATGAACATAAACTGGTCGATCTTTTGGAATTTCATTTAATCGTTCTCTGAATTGACTCATCGGGATGTTTACGGCCCCTTTAATATGCCCTTCAATGTATTCCCCTTCTTCACGACCATCAATAATGAACGCACCCGATTCTACAAGTCCACGGATTTCTGTAACGGGTACTTGCTTATACTCCCCGTTTAATACGTTCAATCCTACAAGTGCAGCCATGTTTACGGCATCTTTAGCAGTTCCATAGTCTGGTGAGTAGCATAACTCTAATTCTTTCAAATCTTCCAAGTTCCCATTAAAACGAATCATTGTTGCAATGACATCTACACGTTTATCGACATTTCCTTCACCGATACATTGTGCACCTAAAATTTTTCCCGATGGATAAGCATAAATTAATTTAAAAAAGATCGGACGTGCACCTGGCATAAGACCAACTTTATCTTTTGGAATAACATAAGATGTGCGGTAATCTAAACTCTCTTCTTGACATTGCTTCTCATTTAAACCCGTACACGCAGCATTCATTCCAAAAACGCGAACAACAGAAGAACCAATCACACCATGATTACGATACGTACGACCATAAATATGATCAGCAGCTGCTCGGGCTTGACGTTGGGCAGGTCCTGCCATTGTTAATTGGGTGACTTTACCGGTTTGTTGATGAGTGACTTCAATCGCATCCCCTACAGCATAAATATTTGGATCTGAGGTTTGATAATGGTGGTTAACCTTAATCGCGCCTGTCTTCCCCAGTTTTAATCCTGAAGCAACTGCTAATTCAGTCTCTGGCACTACACCAATAGCCATTACAACTGCTTGAGTCGGAATTGCCTTACCAGAACCTAAAACAACTTCATCCGCTTTAATTTCTACTAAACGATCTTCTAAAATCAAATCCACTGTATGATCCATTATTTCTTTGTGTAAAATTTGAGCCATATCATGATCAAACGGTGTCATTACTTGATTAGCAGCTTCTATTAGAGTCACTTTTTTTCCCGCCATTTGTAAATTCTCAGCGACCTCTAAACCGATAAATCCACCACCTACGACTGTTACATTTTCTACTTTTTTCTCATCAATATAGCGTTTGATCTGATCAATATCTGGAACATTACGAACAGAAAAAACATGTTGGCTTTCAATTCCTTTAATACTTTCTGGCATAATCGCTTTGGCTCCTGGTGATAGAACCAGTTCATCGTAAAACTCAGTTGATTCTTCTAGTGTATGCACATTTCGAACAAAGACAGCTTTTGCTTCCTTATCGATACGGATCACTTCATGTTGAACTTTTGCAATAATATTATATTGTTTTTTAAACTGTTCTGGCGTCATAAGAACTAAATCGTCGGCATTCTCAATTGTTTCACTTAAATGAAATGGTAAACAACAATTTGAGAAAGAAACAAAAGGTCCTCTTTCAAACATCACAATTTCTGCTTGTTCATCCAAACGACGAACTCTTGCTGCTGCAGATGCTCCACCTGCAACACCACCGATAACAACAATTTTTTTACTCATTAATAAATCCTCCACTCAATTTTTTATTTTAGTTTTGGTA
This sequence comes from Enterococcus alcedinis, assembly GCF_014635985.1. Lineage (GTDB taxonomy): Bacteria > Bacillota > Bacilli > Lactobacillales > Enterococcaceae > Enterococcus_I > Enterococcus_I alcedinis. The sequence continues at coordinate 541,898 of NZ_BMDT01000001.1, forward strand.
AAGTACATGCTTTACCCGCAAAAAATTTCAATCCGATTAAGCCACCGATAGTCATTGCCACTAAGAAAATCCAACCTGAAATCGAAAACGTACTAATTGCAGAATACAAGGCTCCTGCGTTACAACCTTTGGCTAGACGAGCGCCAAACCCCATCAACAAACCGCCTATAATAAAATATAGCGAATCTTTACCAGTAAATGACGCATTCCATTTAAATCGGCCTGCTAATAAGAAAGCAATGACTGCACCGATAATTAAACCAAAGTTACGAATCGTACCCCCATCCATAAGTAAACCGTTTGAAGCAGCACCCTCTGCAATTTCAACAAGTTTTGGGTTCGTGAATTCGATTCCAATAAGGTTTGCAACATACGCTCCTAAATGTGAAAATGCTGAAGTCACACCCCAAGCTTTTTCTTGGCTTACTAAAATAAAAATCCAGACAAAAGCTAATAAAAGTCCTGTACGCATAAAGGTCCATCGTTCAATAAATAATTTATGATATAATTTCTCCTTCATCGAAATTGTCGTGTTCTCTGCAGGAATCGCTTTTTCAAAAGATTCCCAATCACCAAAAGGTTCAGCACTTGTTCCTTTATCACGACGTCTCTTTTCATATTTTAATGTCAAGTAATAGATTATGGCTAACCCTAATATAGAAATCGCTAACGCCCCAAAATATCCAAAGGTATCTGGTAAATAAGCTTGAACACCAATCTTCCCAATCCTTTGTTTATCCAGTACTGCTCGAGCCCATTCACCCGGTAAAGATCCTATAACAAAAAAGACAATCGTTAACCATGCACGACCTTCACCTTCTCCCATATCTGTCAGTGTCCCTGATGCACAGCCTCCTGAAAACATCATTCCCACTCCGAACAAAATGCCACCTAATATTGTACCGATATTGGCAAAAACCACATTTTGTGTTCCTGGAATAACCGTTTGTCCTTCTAGCGCTGAAAAACTTGGGACCGCACCGTTTTGTGCAGCAAGCCATTGTAAGCCGAAAGTTACAATCAACGTAACAAGAACCATTGCTAATAAAGCTTTCGTCAATGTACCTTCACCACGTACTACGAGTCGCTTTACTCCCCCCGCAAAGCCAAACCGCCCTCTAGATAAGATATAGCCCATCGATACTCCAGCAAACAAATGCATCGGTAAGGATACTTTCAAACTATTTAAGTATGTTCCAAAAATAATTAAGCCGATAATGATGATAATTCCAATAAGCGCTTGTGTTTTATCGAACAAGACATTATCATAGTCCTCATACGATTTTGTTATTGTTTGTTTTGCTTCCATTTTTTCCTCCTGATTTTAAGTTATTTTTTTCACATGAACATGTAAACGATCGTATTCACTCTTTCCATCTAATAGATAGTTAGAGCATTTATTCACAAATGAATCGTACTAAATATCAGATTCAATGTAAAATCGTAAAAAATTATAGATATATAAGTTTTTCTTATACATCTTTTTCTAATAAAGAACTGAGAGGAATTGATCACCATGCTTGATTATCGTTTTTCTACTTTTTTATCGTTAACGAAAACATTAAGTTACACACAAACATCTAAAGAGTGCAACATTTCACAACCAGCAGTGACCCAACAGATTAAATCTTTACAAAACGAACTAAACGTTGAACTTGTCCACTATCACAAAAGAAAATTATCCCTGACACATGCAGGTACCTACCTCGCAAATGAACTAGAAAATCTTGTTCCTAAAATGAATGATATAAACAAACACCTTCAAAAAATGTCGAAAATTATTAATGTAGGTTGCGGAAAAACTATAGGTGAATTTATTTTATTTCGAAAAGACTTTTCTTTGCAACGAATTTTATCAGACGATACAATCGATTTATCTGTGGATACTACCCACTCTTTACTCAAAAACTTAAATAATCACGTCTTAGATATTGCGATTGTGGCCGGTATATTTAATCATGAAGACTATATTGTTACGCCTTATTTAAAAGAAAAATTAATTGCTATTTGTTCGCCAGAAAATATCCACGCAAAAAAAGCCACATCGCTTACTGATCTGGCTAAACAAAATCTTTTTCTTAGAGAACAAGGGTCCGGTGTTTATGATATTATGATGAAAAAATTTAATGATGCAAAAATCCCCTTAGACAATTTTCGAAATATTAATGAGATCGCTAACATTAATGTAATAAAAAATTTAGTTGCAGATAACCGTGGCATTAGTTTTCTTTTTGAAACTTCAATTGAAGATGAACTAAGAAATGGATCACTTTGCGAAATTCCTTTGAATGAAACAGAAGATATTTACTTTTACCTCGTTATTCGTAAAGAAAGTCAATACGAACCCAAAATTACAAAAATATTCGATACATTGTTACAAAAAAATATTAATTAAAATCACTTTTGCTAGTAACTACTCAGATAATATTTATAGAGTTCATACAAATACTTTCGCAATCTTCTATTCTTAATATAATATTCAAAAAATAGCAAACCAAAATCTCTGGTTCTCACTGAATCGTTTGGTTTGTTATCTTTATATATAGCAAAACTTTATATCTTTAAATTTTGAAACACAAATCTATTTTATTTCATCGACAAAATCAATTGAACAAACCTATCTGATATTCATAAAAAGAAAGAATAAGAGCACTACAAATAAAATCGTGGTTCCGAACTTATTATTGAGATAAATACTCCCTCTCACTTCTCTCATTATTAGCACGATATGACCTTTTCTAATCTACAAACTTTGCATCGAATAATCACCTTAAACGAGTGTATCTATTAACTCAAAGCTAAATCATCCATCGCATCTTTTAGCCATGGATGCAACACGATAATATCCAATAGTGCCCAACGAATATAGACGCGGCAGCCTTCATCTAGCGATTGTGTCAACGCCTGATTGAGTTCTTCTAAATAAGGCGCACTGTCATCTCTGTCCCACTTGACTTTATCCGCAATAAAAACAACCTTATCTAAATCCGATGCATTTTTTCTAAGTGTTGTATGGCACTCAATAGCCGACAATATTTCCGCGTCTTGGATGCCAAATAGCTCTTCGGCAACGAATACCGATTGTTTTTGATGAAGAATCATCGGAAGTATCTCTTCTTCTTTTAGAACCTCTTTGTTTAAAGATCGCTGTAGCGCAATTCTTTCTTCATTCGGAATCACGACACTAATATCGTGTAACAGACCTGCTACATAAGCTTTTTCGGCGGATAAATTGAACTTTTCTGCCAATTTCCGAGCCTCATCTGCCACTTGATAAGAGTGTTCATTCACTTTTTCTTTCCCATAATAGTTCAAAAATTCCTCGACTTGTTGTTTTAATTCTTTCGAACGAAAAGGAATTTGGTACGCCATTATTTTATTCATTGAACTTTCCTCCCAATTTTTTCTACTTGATGACACTATTGTACCATTTAGTGCGTTTTCGTGAGCAGATTCGTAGGGCGAAGTTTTCCATAGCCAAAAAACACCAACGAATTTTTTCGTTGGTGTTACAGTCATATCCTCATATGTTATGACAGATAGAATATTTCTATTAACGAATCACTGCTTTTAGTTCTTCAGTTAAGCGTTTTGTTACTTTTTCCATCGCTTTATTGATTTCTTCATCCGTTAAAGTTGCTTCCGGGTTCGCAAATGTTAAGTGGTATGCTAATGATTTGTGTCCTGCTTCGATATTGCTACCTTGATAGACGTCAAAGATTGCCACTTCTGTTAAGTGCTTACCAGCTGCTGCTTCAATTTCTTGAATGATTTGTTGGCTCGAAACCGTTTCAGCAACAAGCATCGCAATATCTCTTGATACGCTCGGGAACTTGCTAACCGTTTGGAATACAAAACGGCTCTCAACTTCTAAAATCGCAGCTAAATTCAACTCGGCGACATATGTTTCTGGTAAGTCATATGCTTTAGCAGTTGATGGGTGAACTTGTCCAATGAAACCTATCACTTGTTCCCCTAGAGAAACAATGGCTGTTCTTCCTGGATGTAGCTCTTTTAACTCACTTGTTGGTGTGTAAGTCACTTGATCAGCTAAATCTAAGCTAGTAAATAAATGATCTAAAATCCCTTTTGCGTGGAAGTACGTCACTTTTTCCGCTTTTCCTTGCCAATCTTGTAATAACCAATCGCCTGCTAGAGCAATCGCTAAATGCTGTTCCTCTACCGGCAACTCTTTACCTACTTCATCCGTTTGATGAAAGACATTTCCAATTTCATAAAAAGCAACTTGTTGATTTTTACGAGCGATATTGTAAGCAACGTCTTCTAGTAATCCGCTGGTTAAATTCATACGTAATGTACTGCGATCTTCAGTCATTGGCCAGTTTAAACGTGTTGGAATACTTTCTTCAATCATGAATTGACGCGCTTTTTCTTCTGTCGTCAACGCATAACTGATTGCTTCACTTAATCCATTTCCTTCTAAAAGATGACGAATTTTACGTGTTTTGCGTTGTCCAGTTGTTAATGATCCCGCAACGGTTTCACCACTTGGTAATGTTGATGGCAAGTTATTGTAGCCATAAATACGAGCCACTTCCTCAATTAAATCTGCTTCAATACGAATATCCCAACGTCTTGGTGGTACCGTAACGTGGAATCTTTCACCGCGAACTTCCGACGAAAAACCAAGCGCTGTAAAGATTTCTTGTACAACGGCTTCGGATAAATCGGTTCCTAAGTAGCTATTAATACGCTCTAAAGTAATTGATACCTCAACGGGTTCTGCAGTAACTTCCGAACCTGCAACCGCACCTGTTAAGACTTCACCGCCAGCTAATTTAGCAATCATCGCAGCCGCCACATCACATGCTTCTGAAATTGTTGCATGGTTCGTTCCTTTTTCAAAACGAGCAGAAGATTCACTACGTAAGTTAAATTGTTTGGATGTACGACGAACGTATAATCCATCGAACAACGCCGCTTCTAAGGCAACGGTTGTTGACGTTTCGATGATTTCTGAATCTAAACCACCCATGACACCTGCTAATGCATGTGGCACTTTGCCGTTTGTAATCACGATATTTTCAGGTGTTAAGTTTCTTGTTTCGCCATCTAACGTTACAAGCCTTTCATTTTCTTTTGCTGCACGGATAACCAGCTCTTGGCTACCTAGACGATCATAGTCAAAGGCATGTAATGGTTGGCCGTATTGTAAAAGAATATAGTTCGTTACGTCAACAACGTTATTAATTGGACGAATACCTGCGTTCATTAAGCGGTTTTGCAACCATTGTGGACTTGGTGCGACTGTTACATTTTCAATGATACGAATTTGATAGGCCGGAACAAGTTCTTTATTTTCAACCGTCACACTGATTTTATCACTTGCTAAACGTGGGACTTCGACTAACACTTCTTCATTAAAGTTTGGTTCTTGGCGATAAATCGCTGCCACTTCATGTGCGACGCCACGCATGCTTAATGCATCGGCACGGTTTGGTGTAATCGATAACTCAATAATCGCGTCATCCATGTCTAAATAAGAAAAAACTTCTTCTCCAGGTACCGCTTCAGTTGGTAAGTATTGGATACCTTCTGAATATTCTTTTGGAATGACAGAATCACTGTAGCCAATTTCTTCTAAAGAACAGATCATGCCGTGTGAGACTTCACCACGAATTTTGCCTTTTTTAATTTTCGTATTGCCTGCAATGCGTGCGCCTGGTAAAGCAACGATGACTTTAATCCCTGCTTTCACGTTTGGTGCACCACAAACGATTTGAGTTGGCTCTTCTTCTCCAATATTCACTTGGCAAATATGTAAGTGATCAGAATCTGGATGATCGACACATGATAAGACTTCACCCACCACAATTTTTTTCAAGTTTTCTGCTAATACTTCAATACCTTCAACTTCAATACCCGTAATCGACATCGTGTCGCCTAGCTCTTTTGGCGAGATGTTTGATAAGTCGACGAGTTCACTTAACCATTTATATGAAACTAACATTTTTAATTATTCCCCCTTAAACTGATGAATGAAACGAATATCGTTATGATAGAAATCACGAATATCATTCACACCGTAGCGTAACATCGCAATGCGGTCTGGTCCTAAGCCAAAAGCAAAACCTGAATATTTTGTTGCATCGATACCAGACATTTCAAGTACATTTGGATGAACCATCCCTGCACCTAAAATTTCAATCCAACCGGTTTGTTTGCAGACATTACAGCCTTGTCCGCCACATTTGAAACAACTCACGTCTACTTCAACAGATGGTTCTGTAAATGGGAAGTAACTTGGACGCAAACGAATTTCACGATCAGCACCAAACATTTGTTGCATTAAAACTTCTAATGTCCCTTTTAAATCACCCATTGTGACTTTTTCATCAATCACTAATCCTTCGATTTGGTGGAATTGATGGCTATGTGTCGCATCATCGGTATCACGACGGAAAACTTTCCCTGGGGAAACCATGCGCAATGGTCCTTTTGAGAAGTCGTGTTTTTCCATTGTACGTGCTTGGACAGGCGATGTATGTGTACGTAATAAAATTTCATCTGTAATATAAAACGTGTCTTGCATATCACGTGCCGGATGGTCTTTAGGTAAATTCATTCGTTGGAAGTTATAGTGATCTCTTTCAACTTCATAGCCTTCAACGACTTGATAGCCCATACCGACAAAAATATCTTCCATTTCTTCAATAATTTGCGTTAAAACGTGACGGGTACCAATTGGCATTTGTTTGCCTGATAATGTCACATCAATCCGTTCTTTCGCAAGTGCCTCATTCATCGCGTTGATTTCTAAAACCTCTTTACGTGCCTCTAAACTTTCAGCCAATGCATCGCGAATCTCGTTGGCAAAACTACCGACCTTTGGACGCTCTTCAGCGGATAAATCTTTCATGCCACGTAAAACTTCTGTAATCGGTCCTTTTTTCCCTAATGTTTCCACACGAATTTGGTTTAATGCAACTAAATCCGTTGCTGCTTCAATCTTTGCTAATGTTTCATGTTTTAATGCTTCTAATTTTTCTTGTAAAGACATGTGAATCCTCCTTATAAATGTTTATAGATAAATTGAAATAACGAATAAAAAAAACACGAGCCCCATTCCTTTATATCAAATAAAGGAACGAGATCTCGCGTTACCATCCTAATTCATAGTTCAAACTATGCACTTAATTTCTTAACGATTATCAATAACCGGCTTTATATATAAAGCAAGCTCCGGAAGTGAACTTCATTTTTCGATAACCAATCCTGCTTTCAGTCAATGACAGGACTCCCTTTTTAGTATCAGCCAAACTACTCTTTTCCATCGAGGCTTTTTATCTATTCAATTCATACGTAGTTTACTAGAGATATTCAGAGAAATCAAGCGCTAAAATGATTTCTCTTGTAAAGAAATGATTTTTTGTGCACTTAAAGCAATCAAATAGACCGCTTGAACCGGTTTATTTAAAGCCTCTTCTAGCGCTTCTTTATACAGTCGTAACTGCCCTTGATAGCTTTGAACAAAGGCTTCTTCATCTTTAATGACCGTATCGGTTTTAAAATCATAAAGGATAACATGATCCTCATATTCAATATAGCCATCAATCATCCCATGAATCAGTAGTTCTGCCCCTTTTTCATTAAAATCTAAATAGACATCTTGCGCATCCTTCAACATTGAAAAGGGTTGTTCTCTTTTTACAAGGGAAGGATTGGCTAAGATTTCTTTGCCTAAGTCGGTTTCAAAAAACCACAAAATGGCTTTTAATGGTATTTTTTTAGCTAAGTTCTCATCCAATTGATTCTTCGCAACAAAGTCCTTCATTTGTGCTTGCAAGGAGGCGAGGTCTGGTTCCATCGTCAATGGTAGGAGTTGTAAAAAGGTATGTGTTGCACTACCAATTGCTGCCCCATCGACTGTTTGTTCTTGCATAAACTTCGGTTGATTTAACCGTTCATTAACGTAACGGTATTGCTGTTTTTGACTTTGCTCAAAAGTGCTTTCCCACGCTAATTTCGTAATTTCTTTTTCATCGGGGTCATTGTACAAGCGTTTGATTTCTGAGACGCTCTGATAACTCGTTGTCATCGTTGATTTCTCTAAAGGATACTTGAACTCTAGGACTTGAAATACTGGTGCTAAATCTTCTTCCACCTCTGCTACTTCTTCCGTAACAATCGTTTGTTCCTCTTCTAAAAGTACGGTTGCTTGTTTGATTTTTTCTTCATTCCACCAATCGATTTTAAAATCGCCTGGGTGGTGAATTTTTTTACTTGGATCAATTTCATCATCAAAAAATGTTTGCATTTTCGGATGACGAATTAAGGTCATGCCAATCCAGTTCATCAAATTACCGAGTGGTTTGTAGCGCAAGGTGCGGTTTAGAATAGGCTCTGTCTCATTTAACGCTTGCGACCATTGTTTCAACGCATCGGCTTTATTTTTGTATGAACCAACAAGATAAAGTTTTTGTTCGCTGCGCGTCAAAGCCACATAGAGCTTACGCATTTCTTCTGATAAGGCTTTTTCCAAACGAACTTGTTTTATCACTTGATACGGTAACGTTTCGTAACGAATCCGTTCTTCATCAATGAGTTGAATCCCTGCACCAAGCTGTTCTTCTAACACAAATCGTCCGTTTAAATCTTGATTGTTAAAGCGTTTATTCATATCTAAAATAAAGACAACCGGGAACTCCAATCCTTTACTGCCATGGATCGTCATCAATTTTACCGCATCTTCCACGGATTGAGTGAAGGGTTGTGCCAAATCTTTTTCTTTTTCTTGAATCTTTTCGATAAAGCGAATAAATTGATACAAACCACGGAAACTACTCGTTTCGTACATTTCAGCACGGTTAACCAAGGCAATTAAATTGGCATAACGTTGACGTCCAGACGGCAACCCAATCACATAGTCCAGGTATGCCGTCTCTTCATAAATTTCCCAAAGTAATTCAGCAATCGATACTCGACGTGCTTTTTCACGCCAAGCATCTAATTGTGTCATAAATTGGTTGATTTTTTTGCCTAATGGCGTTTTCAACTTTTGTCCCATTAAGAAGGCTTCATAATAACTGCTTGCTTTGTTAAGCAAACGGATTTCAACTAATTGTTGTTCATTCAACCCGACAATTGGTGAGCGCAAGACGGCTGCTAATGGGATGTCTTGATACGGATTATCAATTAATTGCAATAAAGCAATCATTGTCTGAATTTCAGTTGCTTGAAAATAGTTTTGCGCATCATTAATCTCTAACGGAATCTCAAATTTCTTAAAAATATCGAGTAACATTAAGTTGTTTTTGCGTGTCGGTGTTAATAACACAATGTCTCGATAGGTCACCGGCCGATTTTCTTTTAACTTTTTATCGTAAATTTGAAATTTCGAATCGACTAATTCTTTAATTTTCAACGCAACAAGATGCAACTCGCCGTCCGTTTTATCTTCTAAGAGCCAGTCATCGATGATTCCTTCGTCATTTGATTCTTCGTTTTCTTTTTCATAAATCAGTAACTCAGGGACAAAGGCCTCGCTTTCTGGAAAATTCGGAAAGCCCGGAACTAATTGAGCTGCTTGATCATAAGGGATTTGGCCTAATTCTTCATTCATTAATTGTTGAAAAATCAAATTGGTGAAGTGTAAGACTTCATGACGCGAACGAAAATTATCCGCTAAGATAATTCGACGGCCCCCTTCTTGTTTTTCATAAGCTAAATATTTATCAATAAATAACGTAGGATCGGCTAAACGGAAGGCATAAATCGACTGCTTGACGTCACCTACCATAAATTGATTGCCGTTTTCATCATCGGGTGTTCGAACCCATGAAAGGATCGCTTCTTGCAATCGATTGACATCTTGGTATTCATCGACCAAAACTTCTTTGAACTGTTGACGATAATAAGTGGATGCTTCACTACCTTCTTGCGCGTCTCCCCTCAGAATTTCTAAAGCATAATGTTCTAAATCATTAAATTCAAGCACGCCTTTGTCTTTTTTTCGTTGCTTCAAATGATGCATAAATGTCAGCGTTAATTGTCCCATTTCTTCCACCAGTGGCTGCGCTTGGGTCATCAATTCTAAGATTTTTTCGGGTGAATAGGCAAAGGCATTTTGCATCTCGCCAACTTGATCTTTTAAGGCATCCCGCTGTTCCTTAATTGGAACGGAAACCAGTTTTTGCTCTTCTTTGCGATACGTCGGAAAGCGCCCAAAGGAGACATTTCCTAACGCTTGGTAAAAAACAGTGAGCTCTTTATCTTTTAATGATTGCAATAAAAAGGCGACTTGTGCGTAGTCGTTTTCCAACATTTCACTTAATTTAGCGAAATCTTTTTGACCTGCGACTTGTTCAAGCGACTGTTGAATCTGATTCACAGCACCTTGTAATTGTGCGGTAAAGACAGGTTCGATGTATTTTCGAAACAACGGATGCGCACTCAAATCATCGGAGTGTGTGTATTGTTTGGCTAAATTTTCTAACCAATTTTCCGGATCTGGATTTGCCTGTGCGAAGCGATGCAAGTCCATCACGACATCTGTCAACGCTTCATCCGAACGATCATTGACAAAATTTTCAGTCAAACGATAAAAAACTTCTGAACCCGATTCGTATTTTTGATCTCTTAACTCTTCCCAAACTTCTTCTTTTAGTAAAATTCGTTCGGTCTCATCCGTTAATAAGCGAAAAATAGGATCAATTCCGATTAAATAATAATAACGGCGAATCACGGCCAAACAAAACGAATGCAAGGTAGAGATATGCGCCATTGGTAATAACGTTAATTGTTTGACAAAATGTTGACGGCGCTCGGCATCACTTTCATCATTGACACTTTTTTGTAATTCGGATTGGATGCGTTCTTTCATTTCTCGTGCAGCCGCTTCGGTAAATGTTACGATGAGTAATTCATCAATATTGACACCATTTTTCAACTTTTCAATCACTCGTCGAACTAAGACAGTGGTTTTTCCTGAACCGGCTGAGGCCGAAATTAACAAATGGTCCCCTTCATCGAAAATGGCTTGCCACTGCGTATCCGTAAAGGTTTCATTTTGTGGCTTTAATGGAATATTCGTCATTGATTGTCTCCTCCCATTTTCGTAATAATTTCGTCTTTTTTCAAGTTATCCATGCGATGGTATTGATTTTCAGTCAACATCACATCGAAATCACAGACACTACGAAACGGGCAATATTGACAAGCACGTTTTTTATCTTTGACTTTATAATAAGGATTCAAAGCAATATCACCTGACAAAATTCGTTGGCCACCTTGAATCAATTTTGCTTGATTGTGTTGACGTAAAACGGCAATTTCCTCTTCTGAATAAAAACGAGCATCTGTTTTCGTCCGCTTACTGATAACATCGTCTTTATTCTTCTTAATTGGAAATACAAGTGAGCCTTTTGAAGGTTCAAGCGATTGATCATAGATTGGGAACAATTCCTCATCATCTACAAACAAACCATCCAATTGATAGGCTTTCAAACGCTCTTCTTCAGTTCCTTTACTCGGATCCAATAATGGATTGTGCACATGAAAATAATAAGCACCCGCAGCTTTTACGGTTTTCGTTATGTCCGTTGTTTTCAATGCATCGCTGAGAGCAACATCTAAATAGGTAATTAACTGCATCGCCAAACCAAAATAAGCTTCCGTCAAATCAAACTTTCGACTACTTGATTTATAATCGACGACCGATAACCAGAGATTATCTGCGACCTCTGCAGTATCGACGCGGTCAATTTTACCACGAACGAACATCTGGCTTTCGCCTCCTAGTGGCAGTGTTAAGCCGGCAATCCCTTTATTTTTCCCAACTTGTCCAAATAAGACTTCTGTTTTTTGAGGTTGCAGTAATGTTTTATTACTTTGTTGATGAATCGCCCAAGTCACTCGTTGAATCGTTTTCGATAATTGATGACGAATAAAGTGCATTCTTGGTGATGCATCCAAAAGTTGGTATTGTTTTAATCCAAAAATCTCTACTAAGACTTGATCAACGAAGTCTCGTTTTTCCTCTTCTGACAATTGCGTTAATGCTTGATTTTGTTGAATGACTAACGCTAAAAAGCGATCGAGCGCTTCGTGGAAGAATTCTCCCGTTACAAGAGCATTTAATCCATAAATATCACGCTCTTTTAAGCGTAAGCCGAAATTCGCAAAATATTTGTACTCACATTGATAGAAGGTTTCCATCCGCGAAACAGACGTATAAATATCTTTTCCATAGAGCTCTTTGGCCATCTCTGCTGATAGTTTTTGCGGAATATTTTTCTTTTCTTGGCTCGCTAGAACTTTTTTGGCTAACGTTTGGTAGCTCGATTGCAAGAGTGCTTCTTGTAACACGCGCCAACTTTTTGGTAAGGCTAGACGTTCTTCTTGTCCTTGACGGTGAATATTATTCAGCTGACGGACTAATGCACGATACGATCCAATATGCTCTGTCAATCGACTCGTAAAGGTCAAACTTTGACGCTTTTGTTCCTTCACATTTGCCCATTGAACGAGACGTTTTAAATAGGGGGACGCTTGGATGTTTTGCTGCTCGTCATGGTTGGCTGCATACGTTAAATAGAGTTTTTGACTCGCCGATAAAAACACATTGTATGCTACAAACGGTTCTTTACGAATTGTTTCTTGTGTGTGGTCACGAATGTATTGATTTTCTGTTAAATACGTATTTAAAAACAGGCGCTCATCACTCGATAATAGCGTCGCGTTTTCAACTTTCCTTGGAAAACTTCCCTCGTCTAAACCAATCGCAAACGTCACTTTACTTTGTAACGGGCGGGCTAAATCGAGTGGATTGATTTTAATTTGATCAATCGCTGTTGGAATTTTTCCAAATTGTAAGTTTGATAAACCACTCATCAGCATGTCATGAAATAACGAAAAATCAAACGTCTCTTCACCATAAATCGCTACAAACTGATCTAGTAAATCCATCAATGCATCCCACGTTTGTTCGTGATTTCGAGCCGTCTCCAATGCCCCACGTTCAATTTCTTGATTTCGCCAATGAATGAGTTGCTGCTCAATTCCCTTTTCTACTAAAAACTGATAAAAATGGATAACCGCTTCTTTCATCGTGTCTGAAGCTTGTAATTCTTTAAAAAATGGCGCAATATCTTGACCAAAACTACGACGAACTTGATTCGTTTGTTCCGTTAGTACACGGGTATCTTCTAAATGATTTTCTTCAAAATCATAAGCAATCAATTGCCAATCGGCTTTTTTCAGCCATGTTTGTCCTTGAAATTGATGAGCTAAGGCAATATTTTCAGTTAAATCCACTTGATTACGGAATGTATTACGATTTTGTTCCCATGTTTGTTCCTTATTTTCCCAATCTTTTGGGATATATAACTCACTACGCAAAAAACGGAAAATATCTTTTAATCGATAATGATATTTAGGCAAAGCAAATAAACTATCAATAAATTCAATTAACGGATGTTGGTCCATTTGCTTATTCTCATCTAAATAATAGGGTAAGTCCATTTCTTTAAAAATAGCCGGAATCAGCGGGTAATAAACCGTTGGATTCAAAGTCACCAATTGAATATCTCGGTAAGCTAACGGTTGATCTGTTTTTTGCGATTGCGCAACGAGTTTTTTAATTTCAACGGCAATTTGACGCAATTCTTCTGTCGGTGTCTGACTTTGCCAAATTTCAACAAAATCACGAATGTCTCCTGTTATTTTCTGATTTTGTAAATGGCTACTACGCCAGTACGCTTCTAACAGATGATATTCAGGCGCAACCGTTTCTAATTGTTGTCCTTTTTGATCAAAGTACACAGGAATATTTTGTGCTTGGGCTGCCGTTTTTAACTGTTGATAGGTTTGCTTACCATCAAAAAACAAATCGAGTGCTTCGGTCTGTTCACGTGGGGTATCTATCAATAAATCGACACATAAATGGGATTTTAGCATCAGGCTTTGCAGTAAACTTTGTTCTTGCGCAGAGAAATTCGAGAAGCCACTAACAATAAATAACGTTTGACTTAATGACTCATCCTCTAATTGATGAATATAGTCGGTTAAAAGTGGTAACGGTTGTTCTACTTGTAATTCACGTTGTTCGAGTTCTCTTTCATACGCTGTAAAAATAATTTGCAACTCGCGTAATTTCATTTGGAAATTTTTTTCACGATTGGTGATTTCCAACTGACTATCGGTTGGTGGGAAGCTCAGCTGTTCAAAATCAACATTTCCTAACTGGAATTCTTGATACAAATCAAGTAACTGCATCATAAAACCCGATTGCCCGACTTCACTACGATACAATAACAGCTCCGTCTCACATTGAATCAGCACTTTACGCATCAATAGCAATGCTGCGGCTTCAGTCACTGGTTGTTTGCCAAGTTGCCCCGTTCGTTGCAAAAAGTACCACGCTAAACGATGGAAACTATAAACTTGGCTTCGAATCGTGCTAAAATGTTTTTGGTTACTCGCTTGCTTAAGACTGCTTAAAATTTCAAGCTCGCGCTCAAATTTATTATAGTTTGGAACTAAGAAAAAGACTTCATGATTAGGGGTCTCTAACCAATCGCGTGCGGTTTCAATCATCACTGCTTGGTGATCGATATTTCCTGCACCCGTAATGAATTTTAACGTCATTCTACTTCCTCCTGTTCATTTTCATTGATTTTTTTCGGTGGCCACAAAAGAAATTTCGCCTCACCAAGAATTGCTTCTTTATGAATCGTTCCAATTGAGCGACTATCCAATGATATTTTACGATTATCCCCTAATACATAATACGAATGATCGGGGATTTTTATTTTTTCTATATTTTCCGTTAAGAGTGTGTCTTTTGCTAAAGCGGCTTTCATTTCAGCTAAAAAAGGTTCACTCACCGGTTGATTGTTAATAAATAATTGATCGTCTTTGTACAATAGTTCCTCGCCAGGTAAGCCAATCACGCGTTTAATCACAAGCTTATCCGACTTTTCCTTGTCTCGAATCACGATAATATCAAATCGTTCAATCTTCGTTTGTCGAGCAACAAGTGCGATTTGATTGCCAGTTAAACTAGGAACCATTGAGTCACCATTCACTTGAACTAAGAATGCCACTGCATAAAAGCAAATAAAAATAAAAAGACTAAATAACCAAGGTTTGCTTTTCGAAAAGAATGCTGCCATCATGCGTTCCTCCTTTCAATTGGGCAACTTTAGTTTAACATATTTTCACTCGTAATATGGCTTAAAATACGAAACGAAGAACAACCTTAAAAAACAGGCTGATTTTTAAAATATGTGGTCAGCTTTTTCCTGACTGTAAAAAATAAGAGCCGTAAAAAGACTTTTTCATCTTTTTACAGCTCTTATTTTTATCATTGATACTCTCTTATCTAATCTTCGATCGAACGACCAAAACCAATGCCATGTACAATCAAAACAACACCAAAGGCGATAGCCGAGAACCCGACAAGTTTTGGTAGGGCAAGCGTAGCAATCCAAGGGTTGAATAGTAGCATTATCGCAAAAACAAATGAAATAATATCAAACAGTAAAATAAGAATTTTTCCAAACCCTTTTGTTTTGCTAAAACGAGTCGTTAAGAATAAATTCCCGATACTTTCAATCATAAACCAAACTGAAAACATTATTCCCAAAAATAACGCGCCTCTAATGATATTGGTTAAAAACATGACACCAACCACAATATCTAGGAGTCCAATGAAAATTCGAAACCCTTTCGATTCTTTATTACTAACGGCCCCAAAGCCCAAAATATTTGATATCCCACGTGCAATGGCTAAAACACCAAAAAAGAAAACTAAAAAGCCTAAAGTGGATCCTGGACGATTCAGGGCTATGGTTCCTAAAATAAAGAATGCAATACCTAATAATAAATCAATTAATCGTTTATTTTTCATTACCTATTCCTCCCAATATAAAATGCATTCAAATTCTTCTATCCGATGATAAAACCAACCATAATTCCACCAATAATCACCGACGTTATCGTTACAGTTGAAAAACCTGCAGTAACCATAACAGGTAAAATATTTTGTTCAATCACAGCAATCTCTTCTTCTGTCTCACCTACTGCGGCTGCCGCTTCCTTTGTCAGCACCATCGTTCCAGGGAAACCAAAGAGACTCGTTAAACCAACCGCGATCGAAAGTGCAGGTGGATACCCCACTTGTTTTCCGATAACATATGCGCTTAGCATAATCGTTAATACACCACCAATTAAGTAAAAAGTAATCGGCCAAATCAATGTCACTAAATCACCTAAGTTAATATTTGCTAACGGACCAAAAGCGATTACCATAATCGAAATCATTAATAAACCAAACGAGTCGGTTGTGGATAGCGCATTGGGCTTCACTAATTTAAAATGCCTCAAAGCAATCCCTAGCAACAAGGCGATTACAAAGGTATTTACATACCCATTTGTTAACCCACTTAACCAACGAGCGAGTAACTCCGCTAACCCTAGTAAAAATAATGTCGCATATGGCGTTTGTAAGTAGCTTGGTAAAATGACTTCACTCGTAGGATTTGTGTTTTCTTTTACTTCTTCTTCATACATTTTCAAATTCCCACTACGATACTCTTCTCGAACGCGTAACGCTTCCTTTTTCAAAATATTTGCCGTTACTAAGAAGCCAATAAAATTCTTGAAATTTAATATTAATAGCGGAAAAACAGCTAACAAAGTTGCCGATAGTATCCCTAAATCACCACCAGCAGCATCGATTGCGCTCGCCTCACCTTGGACCATTAATATGGAAAGCGTCCCACCTGTAATCGCTGTTGATCCGGCAATGGCTACATTTCGATCAAATACGATACTTCCCGCAAAATAAAGGACCAACGAGACAATCACAACAGTGAGAGAACCGATGACAAATGTCCGCCACTGTGCTTTTAAATCTGCAATACTCATCATTGTCCCTAAATGGACAATAATCAATCCAACAACTGCCTGACCTAAACCTAGTAATCCTGATTGTTGAATCATGTCATGTGGAATCAAATCTGCTGAAAAACCGATTAAAAAAATAATTGATGCAACAAGCATCATTGAAACGAGTGCTTTTGTTTTAGCAGAAACGAATTCTCCAATCGTCCAAACAAACATAACTAAAGTAAATGCTAAAATGGGTAACATTGGTTCGACTTGCTCTAAATATCCCGGCTCCATCATAAAACCTCCTCATTCGTTGTATTGGTAATACGTCATTATTGAATTGGTTGATACGTAAATCCTAATCCATGAACTTCTGAAACTTCGTAAACAATCACAAAGCATTTGGGATCAATCGTTTCAATGATTTCAAGAACTTTTGGATACTCTTGTCGCTTAATCACCGTTAATATCATATTCTGAGAGGTCTGATTTTTTCCTCCTCGAACATCAAACAGTGTCATCCCTCGGTCGACTTCTTCCAAAAGTTTGGCACGAATCGCTTCTGAATGGGTTAAACTTAGAATCATAACCGCTTTACGACGCTTTAATCCGGTTTCAATATAGTTCATAACCAATGAAGTGATGCCAATAGACAAAATCGCAAAAAGAAATTCTTCAAAACCAAAAACATATAAACTCATAAATACAATCAGCATATCCGTAAAAAGCAATCCGATAGATGTATTGATATTGAAATATTTTTTTAAAATTAGTGGTGGAATCGTCGTTCCTCCACTAGAAGATTGAATGCGGTATAAAATAGCAACACCGGCAGCAAAAATCACACTGCCCATAATTACTGATAATAGACGATCTTGTGTCAACATCACTTGGGGGACAATTCTCAAAGACAATGGAAATAAAATACTCCCTAGTAACGTGCGTAAAAAAACAGTTTTTCCTAAAAAAATAGCGGCCAGTACCAACATCAAGCCGTTGAGTATCATGACCACCCATGCACGATTCATTCCAATTAAGGATTCCAGTAATATTCCAATCCCACTAACGCCCCCTGCGGCGATATGATGCGGGCCTAGAAACATGTTGACACTGACTGCCAAAATTAAAATAGCAAGTAGCATTAGACCAAAATGTTGGACTTCTTTTTTCATCTTCATTAGCTATCTTGAACAGGGGCGTTTTTTAATAGTTCAATGACTAATTTGACTGCTCTTTCCATTTCGCTAATGACAACTAATTCATCTGTTGTATGTATCTTATCGTAACCAATCGAGAAATTGACACACGGTTTTCCGCCGAGGTTGAAAATATTCGCATCACTTCCCCCTCCACTAATTTCACGAATAACAGGGTATCCTAGCGCATCTGCGGCTTGAATGAATAATTGCATCATTGGTTGATTGTCATCCATGTGAAAGCCCGTAGCCATCTTTTTAACATTGATTGAAACGCTACCGCCAAACCTTTGCGCAGCTTCTTCAAAAGCTTGCTTCATCTCATCAATCAGTTGATCCGCAACTTCAGGTTCAATCGCTCGAACCTCGCCCTTCACCAATAACTTATCCATTACAATATTCGTTGCCTCTCCACCATGAATCACACCAATATTTGCTGTTGTTTCAGCATCTAATCGCCCGATGCGTATGTTTTTTAGTGCTTGTGCTAAAATTGACACACAAGAAATACCTTTCTCAGGCTCAAGACCTGCATGGGCCGATTTCCCTGTAATATTTACGTCATACATAAATAACGTGGGACTAGCAATTGTTACTCTGCCAACTTCTAATGCACTATCCAATACATAACCATAATCTGATTTCACTAAATTCATATCTAAAGCCGAAGAACCGATGAGTCCAATCTCCTCTCCAGGAGAAAAAATAAACTCAAAATCCCCTGTTTCAATCTCTTCCTCTTTAATCCTGCGCATCGCTTCAATTAATATAGCAATCCCTGCTTTATCATCTGCTCCCAAAATCGTTTCACCTTTAGAATACAATACTCCTTCTTTTTCAACGACCTCAATGCCATTACCTGGTGTTACCGTATCTGTGTGACATGAAAAAAATAACGATTGTTTATTCAATGAACCTCGATGTGTTGCAATCAGATTATTTCCACCTAAACCCGTTTTTTCTTTGCTATCATCCTCCACGACTTCCATATCAAGTGAGCTAAGCAACTTTTGCAAATATACATGAACTTCCCCTTCATTTTTTGAAACAGAGTCAATCTCAACTAAGTTTTTAAAAGTAGAAACTAGATTTTTTCCAGTCATTTAAATACCTCCTTCTTTGGATACCTCTATTATACTCGAAACATTGATACATCCATAACGAAAACCCTTTCCTCAGTTGTGTTAGTATAAAAAAATGAGCTAAATACTATAAAAGTATTGTGTGTTTTAAAATGACTAATAACCATAAAAACTCCTCAACTTAATCCTGTTTCGATTAGAACAATCCTTGCTCCTAACCAGCAGAGCTTTTTAAACCTTCTATCACCCACTCTATAAGGAACAGTCATCGATTCGTTTTAAGACATTAAATTAATATTACATTTCTGTTCTTATTATTGAAAAAAAGAGCAGTAGAAAGGTATACGCTCTTTCTACTGCTCTTTAATATTTTATTGTTACATTTCGGTAATAATAATATCAATTTCGGTATCTTCTTCTAATGATTTCGACAAAAATTGCAACAATTCTTCTAACGATTGATCGAACTTGACCATTGGTAAACGCAAGCCATAGCGAAAGAAATTAATACGCAACTCTTCTTTTTTAGTATCTTGAATAATAATGACATGATTAATCTCTTCTAGCATAATCCCTTTATTTTGATAGGAATGTAAAATAATTCGCTGATTTGCAATGCCGCGAACATTAAATAAGTACGATAAAACAATTAAAGCCATAGCTAATCCTTGAAATATTTTGTCAAGTGTGACATTATTTGTATAATAAATAATTAAAACGAAGACTAAGAAACATGGATAAATAACACTTGCACTTGATTGTCGTTTTGAAAAAAAAACAATTTCTTTTCGAACTAAAAATAAATACGTATATAAGAGGATGGTAAATAATAAAAGTAACATTGTCAATTTGCTCATATTGCTCTCCTCGCTATTACTTATAATATAATGCAATTATAACACATATTTATACATTGTCCTCTGTTTTTTAATGAAATATTAAAAATAAAGAAAAACCATTATTTGAAAGGAGAATTACAAATGAATACTTTATTTAAACAATTTCAACGCTATACTTTTTTACAAGTTATTTTATACATCATTACAGGGAGTTTAGCGTTGCTTTATCCTCAACAATTTAGTAAATGGGTTATTTATCTGATTGCTGCCTATGTCGCACTTTTAGGATTAGCTAATCTCATGGCTGCATTAAAGGAAAAACGCCAGTATAATGTCACAGGTTTGCAATTTTATCTAGGAATCTTCCTTCTAATTGGCGCCTTAGGCATTCTTGTCCTAGCCAAACCATTATTAACATTAACAACGATTGTTCTTGGATTCTTTATTCTAGTCAATGGCGTAATGCGAGTTATGCAAGCTTTTGACTTGAAAAAAATGAATCATTCCTTCTTACCTTGGATTATTTACGGATTAATTTTAGTTGTTATTGGTTTAATTCTAATGTTCAACGCGCTTTCAAGCATTATGACCTTAATCGGTAGCGTCTTAATCTTTATGGGAATCTCTGAACTGATTGGTTACTTCCAATTACGTAAACTTGAGCAATAAGCATTAAAGCTTTCTTAATTTATAAGAACTAGTCTAGCAATTTTATTGTTCCTACTGTATGATTAAGAAAATGAACGTAAAAAGAGGGTATACGGATGAAAAAAATTTCAGAAGATCCATCGCACCCAAGTAATGTTCCCGTTATTTTCATCTATGGTCATAATGGCGAAATTACTGGTAAAATTTCAATTAATGAATGGCGTGCAAAAAAAGAAGAAGCCCAATTAATCAATGAACTTGAAATTAAACTCTATCGTGAATCGATTCAATATTATACGAATCGCGAATTTTCAAAATCAGAAGATTTATTATTATTTCTAATTACTCAAACAGATTACACCCACTATGAGTATGTCGAACGTTTAGCGAATCTCTATCGTCGTCAAGAAAAATCTTCCAAAGAAAAAGAGTTACTTTTAAAAGCACGTAAAAATATCGCCGCATTTGATGCTTCTGAAGGAATTCTCAAGCGAATCGATAAGCGCCTTGAAAAAAACGCGACGGCTTCAAGTAAAGACCGCCGTCATTCTTATTTATTAAACTAATTTGTTTCAATTGGAGGCTATCATATGGGACTTAAATTTCAACGAGAAGATTCTTTAGATAAAATGTTTGAAGAATTTGCCATTTTACCAGAGGTTTTAGATGATCGAGCAGAGAAACATGCGAAAGACATCGAACGTTTCTTAACTCCTCAAACAAAAGAAACTAAAAAAGAAGAACAAAAAAAATAAAAAATATCACCAGAAAGACGCAATACGTGTCCTTCTGGTGATATTTTTTAATTAATACATGCGTTTCTCTATTGCCGCCCAAGCAGCATCTTTCCCCATCTTTGTTTCTGATGAGAAGAGAATAAAATCATCGGTTGCTTCAAATTCAAGCGCCTTTTTCACAATACTTTCATGTTTATTCCACTTCCCACGAGGGATCTTGTCTGCTTTTGTTGCCACAACAATAACTGGAATATCATAATATTTTAAAAATTGATACATTTGAACATCTTCTTCTGTTGGTTTATGTCTTAAATCAACCAATGAAATCACCGCTCGCAATTGCTCACGTTGTGTCATGTATGTTTCAATCATTTCGCCCCACTTAGCACGCTCCGTTTTTGAAACTTTTGCGTAACCATAGCCTGGAACATCGACAAAGTGTAAGGCATTCTCAATTAAATAAAAATTAAGGGTCTGCGTTTTCCCTGGTTTAGAAGAAGTTCGTGCTAAATTCTTCCTGTTAATTAACGTATTAATAAATGATGATTTTCCCACGTTCGAACGCCCTGCTAAGGCAATTTCTGGTAGTTGCGTATCTGGATATTGAGCGGGTGAAACCGCACTAATAATAATTTCTGCTGAATGAACATTCATTTTTTCTCACTCCTTTAATTTTGTTAAATAAACAACCGTAGGGCTGTGACTTATGTCATAGCCCTCAGTTTTTATAACGGTGTTTACAGTCAACTCTTATGACATCTTCACTAAATACAAGTCATCATATTTAGTGAAGATTTTTTTAGAGTAAAATGACTGTTGTTGCACCTCTTTTTTTATCCGACTTTTTTCTCACGGTAGATAATCGTTGGATGGCTACTTTGCGTTGCCGCTTCTTTTGTGATAATTACTTTTTCAATCTCTTCATCTGAAGGGATATCAAACATCACATCCATCATGATATCTTCAATAATCGAACGTAATCCGCGTGCACCAGTATTTCTTTCAATTGCTTGTTTAGCAATAATATGGAGTGCATCGTCTTCAAATTCTAAAATTGTTCCATCTAAAGCAATTAACTTCTTGTACTGCTTTACAAGGGCATTTTTGGGTTCTGTCAAAATATGAACAAGGTCTTGTTCTGTTAATTTATCTAACGCAGCCATCACTGGTAAACGACCAATAAATTCAGGAATTAAACCAAATTTTAATAGGTCTTCAGGAATGATATGCTTCATGATGCTTTCTTCATCCCCAATTTTTTGGTTGTTTGCTCCAAAACCAATTGTCTTTTCACCCATACGGTTTTTGACAATTGTTTCGATTCCGTCAAACGCACCACCTACGATAAATAAAATATCTGTCGTATCGATTTGAATCATTTCTTGTTGAGGGTGCTTACGCCCGCCTTGAGGTGGAACGCCTGCTACTGTACCTTCTAAAATTTTCAGTAAGGCTTGCTGTACCCCTTCCCCAGAAACATCTCGTGTAATCGAAACATTCTCGCCTTTACGCGCAATCTTATCAATTTCATCGATATAAATAATTCCTTTTTGGGCACGTTCAACATCAAAATCTGCTGATTGAAGTAGTTTCAGTAAAATATTTTCAACGTCATCGCCTACATAACCGGCTTCAGTTAAACTTGTCGCATCAGCAATTGCAAACGGGACATTTAAACTACGAGCTAGTGTTTGAGCCAAGAATGTCTTACCTGAACCCGTAGGTCCGATTAAACAAATATTACTCTTTTGTAATTCCACTTCATCTTCATCAATCTCTGCATTGACACGTTTATAATGGTTATAAACCGCTACCGCTAACGCACGTTTTGCTCGATCTTGACCGATAACATATTGATTTAAAGTCGCTAATAGCTCTTTAGGTTTTGGCACTTCCATAAATTCAAAAGGACTTTCTTCGAAAAACTCCTCATCAAGAATATCTTTACACAGCTCAATACACTCATCGCAAATGTAAACTCCTGGACCAGCAACGATTTTTCTTACTTCATCTTGGGCCTTCCCACAAAATGAGCAACGTACTGGATGGTTATCTTTTGTATTTTCGTACACAGCGTTCACTCCTTGTTGTTTTGCTACATATAAACGAAAAAAAGCTTCATTTAACAACCTTTGCACATTCTAACATAGTTCAATAAAAAGAAAAAGGTTTTCAGACAATTGAATTAAAGAATTCTAAAGATGTTTATTTTAAAAAAATAGATTTAAAACAAGCAGAAGCTTCATTTTTTGAAAGTACAGAACACGCATCTGACAATCTTTAGACAGAAAAACTGTCTGAAGGCAAAGCCTCAGACAGTTAATTACTGACAATTAATTATTCAGCTTCAACAGCTGTAGAAGTAATTAATTCTACGGCTTTTTTCATTGTAATATCATGTTTTAACATATCTTCTGATAATACACGACGAACTTGAGCTTCAGGCATGTTGTAGCCTTCTGCTAATTCTTTGATTTCAGCTTCGATTTCTTCTTGAGTTGTTTCGAAACCTTCAGCTTTAGCAATCGCTTCGATAACTAAGTTTGTTTTCACACGGTTATCCGCTTCGCCTTCAAATTGTTTATGTAGGTCTGCTTCTGTTGAGTTTGTTAATTGGTAGTACATTTCAGGTTGGATGCCTTGACGTTGCATATTATTTAGGAATTCATCCATTGCACGGTGCACTTCATCGTGAACCATTACGTGTGGTAATTCTAAGATTTCTGCACCTTCAACAGCTAAACGAATCGCTGCTTCTTCAAGAGCGTCTTTTGCTGCTTCTTCTTTGCTTGTTTTCATTTCAGCTAAGAATTTTTCTTTTAATTCTGCTAATGTTTCAACTGAATCATCAACATCTTTAGCAAACTCATCATCTAATTCAGGTAATTCTTTACCTTTCACTTCATGAATCGTTACTTTAAAGATTGCTTCTTTACCAGCTAAATCTTCTGCTTGGTAGTCTTCTGGGAAAGTAACTGTTACGTCTGTTGCTTCGCCAGCAGCTTTACCTACTAATTGCTCTTCGAAACCTGGAATGAATGAACCAGAACCTAATTCTAATGAATAGTTCTCGCCTTTTCCACCTTCAAAAGCTTCTTCACCTACGAAACCTTCAAAGTCGATAACAACTGTATCGCCATTGATCGCTGCTTCTTCTTTAACGATTAATTCAGCGTGTTGTTTTTGTAAGTCAGCAATACGTGCATCGACGTCTGCTTCTGTTACTTCACGGTCTTGTTTTTCAACTGTTAAGTTTTTGTATTTACCTAATTTAACTTCAGGTTTAACTGTTACTTTAGCAGTTACTACCCAATCTTCGCCTTTGTTCATGCTTTCAACGTCGATCTCTGGGCGTGATACTGGATCAATTCCAGCTTCCGCTACAGCTGCGTCATAGTTTGCTGGTAAAACAGCATTTAAAGCATCTTCGTATAATGATTCTTCACCATACATACGATTAAATACGCTACGGCTTACTTTTCCTTTACGGAATCCCGGTACGTTTAAGTTCTTTTTAACTTTGTCAAAGGCAATCTTTAAGCCTTTTTGAATATCTTCTTGTTTAACAGAAAATGTTAATACGCCTTCATTAGTGGCTGTTTTTTCCCATTTTGCAGTCATGTGTTTCCCTCCGAATAACTAATTGATTTACATATGAAATAGCTTCATGCATACCCTTTGATAGTACACTAACACTTGATAAAAGTAAACATTTTAAATGAAAAATATCTTTTACATTAAGTCTTGATAGATTTTCCGTAACTTTTGTTTTGTTTGTTGAATTTTTTGGTAGTCATTTAATCCCTCAAGTGCCTGTTCATCACCAAACATCCCTTTGTACTCTAGACTATAACTTTCAACCCAGTTTGGAACATCTGTAAGTTCGGGTAAAAAAGGATAGAGTAAGGAAAAGTGCGCTTGTCCTTCCATCGCAATGCCTTCAGCGATTTGTGGATCTTCATTTTCCCAAGATTCTGCAGCTAAGCGTAAAAACAAGGTCATTTGTGGCGCTTGGTTTAGAGGTATTACTTCTGATAAGTCGACTTCTTGCGACACACCGTCAATTGTTTTGAAAATAAGTTTTTCTTTAACACCGCAAAAAATCAGTTCCTCTACTACTTTTGGCACTAAGAATGGATTCTGAGCGGTTGGTAAATATTTTTTAACGAAATGAATAAAGCGACTGAGTGATAATCCTTTTACCCATTTTCTCCATTTTCTACCTAGAATTGGTTGCTGCTCTTGACTCCACTTCGAAAATAATTGTTCTTTGATTTGTAAATCACGTTCGCCTATAAATTCTTGGGTTGTTTCAAGTTGAATTAAATCCGCTTGTAACTTTTCATTCGGAATTTTTTGTAACAGACGATGAACGAATAAATATTGACTATCTAATAGAAGTAAACGAACATACTGCTCAAATAAATCTGCTTGCTCCAGATAATACGTTTCGTATTCTTGTGCATAAAAAATGGCACCCTCAAAATCGCCAAGCAAACGATAAATTTCAACTAATTGCCGCACCGTTTCAAAAGAAGGATTGAACGCATAGAGTGCTTCAAAGTCTTTCTTGGCGGATAAATAATCTTGAGCCACCATTTTTCGCGTACCGCTTGCAAATAGTTGTTTTTCCTTGTCAGGAAATGGAATCATATCGGACATTATTCCCCCTACTTTCTAGTAGTGATGTTTCATAACAATAACGGTTTCGACTGGACCCTCGGCTTGATTTTTTTCCGCTTTTTCGAGCAAGCTGTAACCTTCAAATACTTCACCGTTTAATGGATCTTCAATTTGAAAGACTTGTGCTTTTTCGACAACAAGACTACCATTATCAATTTCTTGAATGCTATCCCAGCCTGTGTCTAGGAAGATTTTTGTTTCATCTGTTAGATTTAAGGTTTCCATTTGTTTTAACGCTTCTTTTAGATCACCATAAGTCATTTGTTTTTTATTTTCCATTTCATCGCTCCTTCCTAAACTTTTTCCTCTTTCTATTGTAACGAATTTTTATGAAAAAAACACAAAAAATGTTGAAAATTTAGATTTCTTCTAAACTTTCAACATCTAATAACTCAATTTGATTGCGATTGACCGTTAAGTAACCTTCATCGCTTAAAAATTTGAACTTACGTGACAAAGTCTCTGGCGTTGTACCTAAAAAAGCGGCTAATTCTTTCTTTTTCATCGGCAGCGTTAACTGAAGGCTATTTGATACTTTATACAGGTCAACTAAATAATTGGCTAAACGCTCTTCAATTCGTTCCATGACAAGAAATTGTGATTGTTGTTCTAAGCTAGTGACTTTGCTTGCTGTCAAGGTCAATAATTTCAAACTTAACTGTGGGAATGAAACGAGTAAATCCTGAAAATCTTGTTTATTAATCATACAAATCTCGCTTTTTTGCAAAGCTTCAACAAATAAGTTCTCATTCACAGCACCAAAGATCGTATTTTCTCCCTCATAGCCTCCAGGTTCCACGACACGCAGCAACTGCTCTTTACCATTCACCGATAATTGATAGACTTTCATCGCGCCTTTAGCGACAATCGCCAAATGTTCGGGACCCCCGGGCACCATGATTTGTTCCCCTTTTTCAAACGACTTATGAGTCGCCACTTGATTGACTAACCGTTGATTTTCTAAATCTAGATGATTAAATAAAGGAACGAGTGTCACACATAAATGCTCCGCTTTCATTTGTTACACTTCCCGTCTATCTTACTTTTGTTGATAATACATCAAAACCAACGGATTCAATAACTTTTGCTACTGCATCAACCGTGGTTTTTTCCGAATCAATCTCTGCCTTTACTTTACTCGCATTAAAGAGAACTTTCAAGTTTTGTACGCCATCAATATTCCCTACTGCAGTTTCGATTTTTTGCAAACACGTCGGACAAACCAATTCTTCTAATTGTAAAATAATTTTTTGCATCTTTAACACTCCTCATTCTATTTAAAAGCGTCTCGCTTTATCTAACTTCAGTATAGCTCTTTAAACAAACGTTTCCTTGATAGGTATCAAGAATTTGTTTTTTCTTTCGCTTTTATGACTAGAATCGGCTACAATAAGAATATCACTTGTGAAAAGAAGGTTAAAAGATGTCAGTTAAACGTTTTGTTCAATTATTTGTTTTTTATTTACTGTCCATTGTTATCGCCATTCCTTTAACGAATTTTTTCAATATTGAAGCGACATGGCTTTATTATCTTGTGATTAGTATTATTGGGTTTTTCGTTTTATCCTTGCCACTAACGATTATGACGATTCAAAAATCAAAAAAATAAACCATAAAACTCGACAACTTTTCTAAGTTGTCGAGTTTTTTTATTAGCTATGAACTTCATTCAAAGAAAATGTCGGTCTTAAGCGAAATCCTTTTAACGATTTCCGACTATAGACTTTCGCTGTTTGTCCTTTCTTTTTGATGCCAACTTTTAGGTGCCCTTTCATTCCTGTAAAACGCAACTGATACATCCCGCCCGGTAAATTATCGAATAAAATCTGACCCTTTCTATCAGGTGCCACCGCAAAAATCTCGCCATTACGCATCAGCGGTTTTGTCCCTCTACGATTGTATAAAACAACCTTTTGCGGGAGTGGTTGGACGCCTGGCTCTAAGGTCAAGGCTAAATCAAAGCGTTCTTTTTTCAATCGTTCAAAATAAATCAGACGAACGATCAATCCTAAACTGGTCAATACGAGTAAAATAGTCCCACCTAAAATACTTAGCTGCTTCCATTTTCGGACTTGTTTTCCTTTTACTGCCGCTTTTTTGATTGCCGGTGTAAAGGGCACACGATGCCCAGTTACAAGCAAACGATGAGAGTTTATCATATAAGGTGTACACGTTACTAACGTCACTAAATCTTGCTCGTCTTGAATTTTCAACGAAGACGTTTCATGTGGCTCAACGACACGAATGTCATTGACTTCATATGCCAAGGTCTCCCCTAAAACATTTAATAAAAATAAATCCCCAACCACTAATTTCGGTAAGTTTGTAAAAAGCTCTCGTTGCGGTAAACCTCGATGACCAGTAATCACAGAATGTGTCCCTTCGCCTCCTACAGGCTGTGACGTCCCGTTTAAGACTGTCGCACCCGATTCTAACAATCCAGCAGTCGTCGTATCAAACAGAGGGATATCGAGTGCTAATTTAGGGATATTAATCGTTCCTAATAAGTGTTGATCGTAGACTTCTTTTGAAACCACTTGGGTTACAGCCTCATTGAATGGATCATCACCAATCATTAAACCTGATTCTTTCAAAGCCTCATTTTTTTCGAGTAATGCTTTTTGCTGTGCAGCGTATTCAGAAGCCTCTTTCTTTTGAAAACTTTCCATTCGGACTTCGTCAAGGTAACTATTTAAGGCATCAATATAAAACGGATAAAACATGATTAAACAGCCAATTAGAAAAATAACAATCATCGCAATTTTTGCAATTAGTGGATTTTTTTTCCGTTTACTTGCCATCTTTTTTCACCTCGTTAATCTGATAAGCCTTGATTGGTGTTTTGATTACTTTTCGTTTTAAAAGTGGCATGGTAATCATGAAAATCGAATCTTTCAAAAGCCATATTTCGCCTCGAACTTTCAAGCTTTGATCTGCTGATATCGCACGATAGATGCCTCCTGGGACTTGTTTGAACGAAACCAACCCTTTTGTATCACTCCTTGCTTGAAACGGTTCTCCTAAGGGATTAAGCACCGGTTTGTCACGTTTCCCTACCAATGTAAACACAATATCGGACACTGGCGAACCATTCTCAAAATAGTAAAATTCAAAATTGTACGTTCCTTTCAAGCTTTGATAATAAACATATTTACGCCACATCCAATAAAAAGTGAGGGCAAAAAAGATTGGAATCAATAACATATAAATTTGGAAACGCCGGCGATGGTATTGTTGTGTTGCCTTTACTTCTGCCTTAATTTCCTCCTCTGGGTACGGTACACGTTTTCCAGTGACTAATAAGCGATGTGTATTAATCATATAGGGGGTACACGTTAATAGTGTCACCAAGTCTTCGCCATCTTGAATGACTAACGATTCGAACTCGTGTGGTAACACCACATCAAACTCAAAAATCTCGTAAGCTAATTTTTCGCCCGCAATATCAACAAAAAACAAGTCGCCCGCTTTTAACTTCTCTAAGTCAGTAAAGAGCTTCTTCTCAGGAATCGCACTATGTCCCGTAATTACCGAGTGTGTACTGGGTCCCCCGATTGGAAAGGAGGTTCCTTGTAAAATCGTCGCCCCTTTTTCTAACAAAAGATTATTTGTTTCGCGAAATAAAGGTAAGCTCACATGAATCGAGGGGATATAAATCGCGCCAACTGTGTATTCTTCAAAATATTCACGTCCC
Organism: Enterococcus alcedinis; assembly: GCF_014635985.1. GTDB lineage: Bacteria > Bacillota > Bacilli > Lactobacillales > Enterococcaceae > Enterococcus_I > Enterococcus_I alcedinis. The sequence goes on from NZ_BMDT01000001.1 coordinate 571,631, forward strand.
GGTGACTTTTGATTGCCGATTGCTTCATCAAATGGATCTTCGACTAAACCCATCCCAGGAATATTGTTTAACTTCCCTTGCGCTAAAAGTTCCGCATTCTTAGCCGCAAGGTCTTCTTTTTGTTTTTGTAGTTGTTCAATGTTTTGTTTTTCCGTCTCAACTTGTAGTGCCGCAAGGTTTTTTTGATCATAATAGTTATTGATCGCATCGGAAATAAATGGATAAGAAAAAACTGCTGCCCCAGTGACAAATAAAACAAACATCACTACTTTTAAAAGAACATTCATTTGTTCTTTTTTCATTTTCGGTTTCTTTTCTTTACTTGATGCCATCTCCTCACTCCCTTTATTTGCTTAAAATTTAACGGTGAGATAGATTATCCAATCCAGCCCACCGTTAAATTTTAAGCAGTTGAAGCACGATTTCTCGCACTTCAACTACTCGTTATTCAATTTTTAAACTTCTGCGTGTTCTTTTGAACGTTTGAACCAGAAGTATGCTCCAGCCATCATCATTGAACCGATGATTAAGAACGCATAGATTCCTGATCCACCAGTTGAAGGAAGAAGTCCTTTAGGTACGTTGTTTACAATTAGACGAAGCTCCTCTGTTGAGCCATATCCTCCTGCTGCTACTGTAAATTCTACATTATCTGCTAGTAATACGTAGCCATCAGGTGCTGCAGTTTCTTTCAATTCATAGTTACCAACTGTTAAACCGGTCACTTTGAATGTACCATCTGCTCCAGCTGTTACGACTGTCGCATCTGCTTCAGTTCCCCAACCATCGAAAGCATATTCACCCAGAGCGTTTGATGTGAATTTTGCCCATTGGTCGCCTTTTTTAACTTTGAATTCTGCGCCTGCCAACCCTTTGGCTGTGTGCTTATCTTTTTTAATAAATTGTTTACCACCAGTAAACACACCTGGAGGAGGCGTAATCGCTACTTCTGTACCGTTATTCACTCGAACACTCGCATTATTTTCAATCACTGTGTCCGGTACAGCATCTTCAGTTAGAACCATGTCGTAAGTAATGATTAACGTCTTACTTGCCAATGCTCTAACTGCTGCATCGCCCATTGTCAAAGTAACAGTGATATCAGATGTTGGTGTTGCTGGTGTTACAGTATAAGCCGCAGCTGGTAAAGCTAGACCACCTTCGTCTTTTACCGTGATAGCACTTGGATTTGCTACTGCCATTCCAGCTCCTGGCGTATCTTTAATAACAAAACTTGTTCTTGTTCCAATATTTGCTGGAATTTGAACAGTCAATTTGTAGCTCAAAATATCACCAATTTGCACGTTGCGATACTCGGTACCTCCGATTTCCACTAAATCAAAACTGTCTTTATTAGTCATTTCTTTCTTATTTTCTGCTGTTACGTTCTTCGGATAGACATGAATATCAGTATTTAGTTCACCATCCGCATCCATCGCTGTATAAATTGGCATTGCTAGGATGAATGGTAAAGCTGTTTGAATAATCGTTGGTGTAGCAGGTGCGGTTGTTTCAACGAACAAGTACGCCGCATCTTTACCACTTGAAATTAACGGTAAATCTGTAAATACTGTTGTGCCATCAGGATCTGTTGTTAATTGCTCAGTAGCCACAACCGTAAATCCTGTACCACCACCAGTATAGTCTGCAATAACAGCATTCATTGCTGCTGTTTGATCTCTTCCCGTAAGTGCTGCATGGTACTTATCCGTTACATCATATACGGTAAATCCTGCTCCAGCTAATGGATCACCACCGAAATCAGGCATTTCTAGACCAGTATTTAACTTTAACTCAGGAAATTCATCTTTAAAGACACGCTTATGAACAGTGACATTGGCTGTTTCAACTTCAGTTACAGCGGATGCACTTAAACTACCGGCAAACAATGGTAATAACAATAGGACAGCGGCTACAATCTTCCAAACTTTTTTGATTGAATTCATTTTCTCTTCCTCCCATATTTCTTTTTTTAATGCGTTTTTTTGTTGGAATTTCTTTTGAACCAAATAATACTAATCGTCCCGACAATGACGAGTCCGAATAGACCAATCATCGATTTTGCTTCACCTGTTTGCGGTAAGCGACCGGTTGGCTTAGGTGTAACGGGCGTTACCGGTGTTGTTGTCGGAGGCGGGGTTTTCCCACCAGTTTGTGGCAAGCGACTACGTAGGATTGATTTTGGATACAAGTGAACGGTTGATAAGAATGCTTCTTCACCGTTTGTGTCTGGATTGGCTACTGGAAAACTAATTAACATAGGTGCTGCAATGGAACGAATCGTTGTATTCGCTGGGAGTCCCGCTTTTTCAAGAATAATCAACATTGTTTGATCTGTTAAATTCTCGATACTAATCGTTGCAATCCCAACTTCTCCATCAAGTGTTCCTGTGGTTACTTCACCTAGTTTATTTCCTTCCGTTAATTCTGCTCTTAAAGAATCTAAATCTGCATCTAAAACGGCTTGTTCAATCTCTTCATCCGAATAATCAGCCTGTAATCGAGTAATGTACTCTGTTGCATCATATACTTCAAAGACAGCACCGTTTAATCCAAACGTTTTTTGTGGATTTGCTAAATCATCGCTTTTATCTAGCTCAACACCGTTATTCACTCGAAGTTCGGCTTCTGCGTTAGAGTCAAGAAACACACGCTTATGAATCACGATTGTAGTTGCTTCAGTTGGTACCTCTTCTGCCCGAACAGTCGTTCCTAATAAACCTAGAGGCAATGCGAGAAAGAACAATGCGATATAAATTAAAATTTTCCCTCGTTTCATCTTACTCTGCCCCCTTCCGGTTACGATAGACATAGTAGATGCCAATTGCTCCAGCCAGCGCGACTAAAACGAGTGTTGCAATCAAGAATTGTTGCGTTCCTTGACCACCAGTCGAAGGCAACTGACCTTTTTGACGGTTTTTGACTGTTAATTGAATCAATGTTTCTCCTTCTGTTGTTGTAGGCGTGTATGCAGTACCGTCAATTGTCACTTGACCGTTTGCGCTAATGACAATTGTCATTGGCTCCACACCAATGTATCCATTTGGAGTTCCTGTTTCAGTTAAAATGTACGTTCCTGCAGAAAGTCCTGCGTACGTAAAGATATTTTGATTCGTTGTACCTGTGATTGGCGTTTCCGGTGTCGGTAATGTGCGCTTCAAGGTGAAAGTCGCACCTTCCAACGGATCGCCTCGATTATCTTCTTTTGTTACTTTTAAGGTAAATAATCGTAAATGATTGACAACTTGGTTACCTGGTTCATTCGGCCGCTCATCGAGACCAGTTAGAACGAGATTTACTGAAGTTGTTCCTGTATCTGTTACGGTAATTGTTTTATCAGCAATTGTTTCGTAACCAGGAAGTGTATGCGTTTCTCTTAGCTTATACGTCCCTACCGGTAGATTGATATTACTAAAATCAACTTCTCCATTTGTGTTAGATGTTCTTTCGGTACTAAGTGAGGTCGTACCATCTGCTTTGAACAGCTGGAACTTAACGCCTACTAATTTATCACCATTTTGATTAACCTTGGTGAATTTACCTAGAGAGATTTTTTTCAAGTTGTTCGTCATCTTCAACGTCTTGTCATTCGCTTGAATATTTGTCGATACTGGTGTTGGAACTCCAGGATCATATCCGAGTACTCGAGCAGGTGTTTCGACGATACGATAGTTAATCACTTGTCCATTCACATAGGATGGTAAGTTGGAGAAGGTATGCTTCAAAGCGTTTCCTGTTGCGGTTTTCGCAATAGCAAAGGAACCATTCGTTACATTTTCCCAATTGTTCCCATTTTGTTTTTGAAGTTGCAAGGTAATGTCTTGACGCGTATTCCAATCGTTATTATCGTCAATCCAGATTTTTTCAACTGGTATACTAATTGTTTTACTGTGACGAACAGATGGGACAGAAAAATCTAGAGGGTCTGTAATATTTGCTGCAGTAACCGTGGTTCGTTTGTTTGCTGGATAAAATAGTCCATCCTGATATTGTTCTTTTAATTGAACCGTATACGTCAAGCGATAACCATCTCGAATATCCTCTCGTCCACCTAAATAAAGATTAGAGACGGTAATTGGATTGGTTGTTTGATCGACTACCGCATTTTTTGCGTATTGCGGTGCGTTATTGGCTGTTGTTAACACTGCGTTCAAATTCTTTGTCGCTGTATTCAATGACAAGGCATACGACTTCAAGGTGCCTCCAATTAACGAAACATAATCACTCATCGGATCAATAATATTACCATTTCGAACGACATCATTTAGCGTTAAAATTAATGTTTTGATTTGATCCAATGCGTCTCCTAGATTATCAACTGCTGCATCGTAGAAGTTACTATTCGGATCTGTTGTAGAAGAGCCTGCAAAGTTCCGTAAAATTCCCTTTGCCTGAGTGGCATAATCACCTGTCAAACCAAATCCAATTGAAATTGGAAAAATAGGTATGATAGTACTACTATTTGGTCGTCTGTTTGCTATGAAATCATTTGTTAAACCAATAACGTTTGTTCTCGGATTACCATTATTATTACCACCTAGCAAGTTATTATCACTTTCTTGCCCATTCCCAACAAATTGAACACCGTTACCTCCGCTTCTCGTAGCCGAAAATTGTAAAGTACTATTAGTATCTTGCCTAGTTTTTACTAACTTATTTTGAAAATCGGCTTGTACAGCATAATTTGATGTTCGTGGTGCATAGGTTGCAACACCGTCTGATAAGACAATTAGAACTTTTCGTGCATCTGGTCTTGCACCATAACTCGCATTTTTTAATAACTCAATTCCTCCATCGATTCCTAAGAATAGAGCTGTCCCTCCGTTAGGGTTAGAAGCTAGTAATGGATGGCGCGTTGCTGAGTTATTTCCGTCAAATTTTGTATAATCTTCTGTAAAACCAACAATGGTACTCGTCTGACTTCCCGCAGTACCGAAATCAGCCATTTTTGCATAAGGAGTGTATACAGCGTCATTACCTGTTCCACTTTGATTGTCTCCAAATGCAACTAATCCCATTTTAATGTTACCAGGCTCAAAACTTGCTTCCATCAAATCTTTTGAAAATTTAGCTAATTCTGTTTTTAAATTTGCCCAACGAGGAGAATTGTTAGCAGTCATACTTCCAGACTTATCAATTACAAACACGACATCTATCTTATTCGTTGTTCGGTTCGTTCCACCGATAACATCGAGCTCGATATCGAATTTAGTTGGATCGGCTGTTGGCTTCACTGTTTTCTTCATTAGTACGTCAGTTAGTCCTTCACCAAATTGATAACTATGGTAACCATCATTAAAATTATTTTGTCCTAAAATATGTTCGATCGATGGAATCGTTCCACCTGGTACATCTGTTCCAAAATCAAAGTTTTTAATATTTACATTTGTGCCTGTTCCAGGTAAATACTTATTTGTTCCATGTGTCGGAAATGTCCCTGTACCATCTGTTGTGTAGTCAAATGGTGTTCCTGTATCCGCTAGCGCCTCAACAGATAATGGTCCAATAAAACCCGGTGCAGACTGGATGTATCTACTATTGTTTTTTTGAGGTACCGGGGCTTCACTTTCTGAACTTCCTTCTTCACTACCTTCACTCGGGGAAGATTCTGTCTTACTTGATTCTGTTGTACTTGTTGACTCTTCTGAACTTTCAGTTTCTTTAATGCTACTGTCTACTTCGGTCGTTTCAACGGGGGAAGTTTCAACTGTTGTATCAGTTGACGCTTGAACAATCGGAGCGGACAATGTGTGAGAATCAGCAAATGGCGCGACTAAAATATTTTCTGTTAGTACTTTTTCTTGGCTCATCGTGGTTGCTTCTGGTGTTTCACCTGCAACTTCGACTTCATTCGTAACTTCTTCATCGATTTGAACTTTCAATTGTAATTCGCTTACATTTGAAGCGGTTCGAATCGTTACGGTTCCTTTTCCAGTTTGGCTGAGTGCTTCTGTTTGGAACCAATTGTCTGCACTGGTTGTCCATCCAGCGAGCTGCTCAGGTTGAATCACATCCCTTTCATCTTGATTGAATACTTTGATTTTGATTCGCCGTGTATGATTTTCAGCCGGAACTCCCATTGAATAGTTGATTTCCCAAAGTAACTCTTCATTCACTTGTCTCGAAGTAGTCGAAACATTTAAATAATCACTCTGAATAATCGTTTGTTTAACTTCTTCTGGTGATTGCGCATAAGCAATATACACTTGAAAGAAGTTCGGCAAAACACTAATCAATAACAGTAATAACGAAAACCAAACCATTCCTTTTTTTCTCATTGTCTACCCTCCTATCCTCTCTTTATGACACTTCACTTTTTAAAGACTCATAAATATTTAAGTAAAGATTTTTTTGTCACAATTAGATAGAATTTTTTTGTAAAAGGCCGATGTTTCTACTTTGAAGTGACGTACATTAGAATATGATAAGTAACAATAAATTGACTGTCCTACTGACTATAGATCACAATATATGTGACTATCCACTAAACAAATCTTACCATTTTCTAATCATATCTTCATGTTCTTATTATCATGAATCATAGACGAATATTTGGACATAGTTATTCACAAAAATCAGAGTATAATGTTCTTTATAGGAGGTATAAGAACATGATTAATGGACAAATGACTTTGGTAGCACCGTTGGGTTTAGATCGTGATTTTTTATTAAAGAGCCATTTATTACAAGTATTAGATAATGCCCATGATTTTTTAACAACTTCAGAAATTGCCAAACAAATCCCACAATTTAGTATTGATGTGATCCAGCAAACTTGTCGGATGTTGAAAGAAGACCTTCATGTATTTTTTCCTGAACCTGCATGTGAATTTATTATTAGTAAACGTTCTGGTATTCGGTTAATCCGTCGAAACGTAACATTAAAACAATTAATTAACCACTACGCTCAGCAAGATTTATCGTTCATCTTAATCCAGAAACTATTCCTTCACCGTGAGATTGTCTCCATTGACTTCTATGAAGAACATCATATTAGTGAATCCACGTTACGGCGAAAAGTTAGAAGCATTAACGCAACCATTAATAATTATGACATTCACATTACATTTGCCCAAAAAATAAAATTAACTGGCTCTGAATTTGCTATTCGTTCTTTTTACTTCTCTTTTTTATTTTTGTTGTATCGCCAACTATCCTCGCTCCCACTGCTAGATGAACAAGGTTTTTTTGAATCACGATCACTAAAAATATTAGACTATTTAGAAACTTCATTAACTCTTCGGGAATTTGATATCTTTGCACTTGTTTACTACACTTATGAACAGGGTGTTTATGCAGGGATTCCCCTTCAATTGTCCGAAAAGGAAAAATACTTGTTTCAACAATTTCATTTTCCACCGAAACCCCCATTTTTAAATAATTGGTCATTGATCGAATGGCAGTTTTTTCTACTTTTCTTATACTCATCTGAGCTACTTCATTATAATTTCAAGGTCTCTTTAAAAGATTCTGCCTTTAATGAAGTTCTAGACGATAGTACCAATTGGGTTCATGCTTTTCAGCAAACTTTTCACCCTTTAACGGTTCGACAGCAACAAGCCGTTTTTCACTCAATTAGTAAATATATCACTCTTTCTCATTTCGTTTTTATGCGAGATGAAATTTTCTTCCTTTTTAGAATTGTCAATTACAGTCATCTTGAACAAGCAGCTCCTAATTATTACAAGCGCTTTCTTGTATTTTGGAAGACTTTCTGTCAAAAGTCCCCTCATTTAGATACGAATCTTTTTCGATTAAAAAGCTTTACATTAATGACATACTTCTCGCCACTCGTTGCACCTTTAGCCCCCGTTACAATTGCTATTTATTCTGAATTTGCTGGTTTCTTATCAAAGTATCTAAGTGACCGGCTAACGATTCATTTCCAAGCATTTTATCAATTGACCTTTGTAGACTCCTTTTTAGACGCGGATTTAATTATTTCTACGACGCCTTTGCATCCTGATGAATTATTAGGAACGCCAGCAATCATCGTTGAACCGACACTTAATATAGCCGATCTCTTATTAATCCAAGATAAAATCCAAGTAATTGTTAACGAGCGGACAGAGTAACAAAAAAACCACCTTTAAGCCCATTATTCTTTTGGACTTAAAGGTGGTTTTACCTATTCATATTAGTTGGTTGATAAATTTAAGATACCTTCTACGGCTGTTTGCATTGCGTCTACTGCTACGACTTGCGTATGACGCACAGGTAAGGTTTCAAGTTCTTTTACTTCGTTCGGTAACGCGATACCCGTCAATGTTTCCAATTGTTGGACAAGTTCAAAATCATTTTCTTTTGATTTTTCTCCAGAAATGCTTTCTACTACTGTTCTTGGGAATTTATATGGGCTTGCAGTCGAAACAATCACCATTTTATTTGAAGTATCCGTCGCAACCGCAAATTTGTCTGCGACATTTTTCGCAACAGCGGTATGTGGGTCCATCGTGTATTTCGTCTGAGCGAAAACTTCCGAAATACTCTGTTCAACTTCTGCCTCTGTTGCAAAATCAGCAAAGAAATCCGTTAATTGCTCACTCATTGCTGGCGTAATTTGATACTTTCCTTCTATTGATAAGGCGTCCATTAATGCTTTCGTTTGTATCGCATTGTCACCGGTTAAATGATAAATTAAACGTTCTAAGTTACTTGAAACTAAAATATCCATTGAAGGTGAGCTCGTTAAGTGGAATTCACGTTGGCGATTGTACTCGCCTGTTTGGAAAAAGTCGGTTAAGACATTGTTTGTATTCGATGCACAAATTAAACGATCAATCGGTACACCGATTTGCTTCGCATAATACGCCGCTAAGATGTTTCCAAAGTTACCAGTTGGAACGGAAACGTTCATTACGTCTCCATTGTTCAACTCACCTTGTTCAATCAATTGCGCATAAGCATAGACATAATAAACAATTTGCGGTAACAAACGTCCGATGTTCATTGAATTCGCTGAAGAGAATTGTTGATTGTTCTCAGCTAAAGCCGCTTTTAAAGCTTGGTCGTTAAACATTTGTTTTACAGCTGTTTGTGCATCGTCGAAGTTCCCTTTAACCGCTACCACGTGAGTATTCTCACCTGTTTGTGTCACCATTTGCTTTTCTTGAATCCAGCTGACGCCTTTTTCTGGATAAAAAACAATAATTCGTGTTCCTGGGACATCCGCAAAACCAGCCATCGCGGCTTTTCCAGTATCACCTGATGTTGCTGTTAGAATCACGATTTCATTTTCAATCTGATTTTTCTTAGCTGCAGTCGTCATTAAATAAGGCAAAATCGATAAGGCTAAATCTTTAAAGGCGAATGTTGGGCCATGAAAGAGTTCTAGGAAATAATCTTCGCCTTTTTTGACAACCGGTGCAATGGTTGGGTCACTGAATTTTTCATCATAGGCGCCTTCAACACACGCATTAATTTCTTCTGGCGTAAAATCCGTTAAAAAAGCTTGTAAAATGAATTTTGCGACTTCTTGGTAGCTCTTTTTAGCCAATTCCTCAAAGTTTAAATGCAATTTGGGCATTTCAGTTGGGACGTATAAGCCACCATCGGAAGCGAGTCCTTGTAAAATGGCTTGTGAGGCGCTCACTTTATTTTTTTCATCTCGGGTACTTTTATATACAATCGTCATCCCTACAACTCCTTAGAATTTTTCTTATTAATTTCACCATTCTATCATTTTTAGCCATAAAGGACTAGTAATTTTTGATTTTATTTATCGGTTTTGCGTAATAAGTACTTATCAAGCTCGTCTTTCATCTTTTCAGGCATCGTTGTTGGGATTGGGAAAACATCGGCACTGATAATGCGTTCTGCAAAAGCAATGATGAAATCAACCGTTTTATTGAAGCTTTCAACACTGATAAAATCAATGACGTCTTTTTTTGAATGGATGGTTGCGCCACCTACTGCCGCTCCACGTGCAAATGTAATCGCAGGAACGCCACCGTCAGCAAAAGGTGTTGAGTCACTTGGGTACACACCAGTTGATGTTTGGATACCAAAACCAAGTTCTTTTGCGACAAAATCAATATAATGCGTAATCGCTTCTTCCCCTGTCACAGAGGCGATATCTTTACCTAAAACGACACCCAACATATCTAAGTTAATATTCAATTTATATTGTGTCATTTCCTTTTGGTGAGCTGCGACATACGCAGTTGATCCAACAAGACCACGTTCTTCCGTTCCACACCATAAGAATTTCAACGTGCGTTTCGGTTTAGTTTGACTAAAATGTTTTAAGAAATCTAAAATCGCTAAGGAACCCGTCGCATTGTCATAGACACCTTTGGAATGACGAACAGAATCGTAATGACCAGAAAAACAAATCACTTCATCCTCGATTTCACCAGGCAATGTAACAACAAGGTTATGTGACGTGCGTGTACTCACTTTTCCAGATACCGCTAATTTCACCTTTTGAGGATTCAAGCGGACAAGTGTTTCAGCGTCATGAATACTCATATTCACACCAGGTAATTTCCCTAATTCTTGTAATTTCGGACGTAAATAACGCTCATCAATATCGGTGGTTTCGTCATAAACGCTACCATTAAAAGTAATAAACCCAAGAACACCCGCATCCACAATTTTTTTATAATTAGCAAACGTTAAACCACCGTTGAATAAGGCGATTTTCCCTTTGGCTTTTGCAAGACTAATGGCATTTAGGTCATCAATATAGATAAATTCGCCTTCTAACCCTTCCGTAACACCGGCTAGCCCGACACCTGTCACTTCAAAAGATTGGGCTACTGGTTCTAAGATTTCAAATGTTGCTGTGACTTCTTCTGGAAATTCAATTTCAAAAGGCTCGATTTCTACCTCTAAACCAAGTTTTTCAATTTCTTCTTTAATAATCATTGCTGCTTGATATTCTTCTTTCGAACCGGCTACACGTTCAAAAGAGAGTTTTTTCAATAATTCTAAATTTTCCATGTCAAAGACGCTCCTTTTTTTCAATTGTATTCATTATACCCTTCCTGAAAAGTGAAAACAAATCGGTTAATTATGATATGATAGCAATATATAAGTTTTATCATAGGAGGTTGACGACTTGCTTACGTTAAAAGAAAGAATTATTCAAGAAAGCAAAAATTTAGGGATTGATAAAATCGGCTTTACGACAGCTGAACCATTTGATTATTTAAAAGAATCCCTCATTGAACAAAAAGAAAAAGGCTATACTTCAGGATTCGAGCATCAAAACATTGATGAACGACTGTATCCTGAACTAACCTTTGATCAACCTCAAAGTATTATTTCGATAGCTCTTGCCTATCCGACGAAATTTCATGGTGAAATTCCTCGTGATGAAAAACGCGGACAGTTCGCGCGAGCTTCATGGGGAACAGATTACCATTTTATTTTACAAGATCGTTTAAAAAAACTGATCGACTTTATTAAAAGCCAAGCAGAAATATACCAAGGTACCGAAGAATGGCGTTTTGCTCCACAAGTTGATACAGGTGAATTTGTTGATGTTGCAGTAGCTCAACGTGCCGGTTTAGGATTTATCGGTCGCAACGGTCTCTTAATTACAGAAGAGTTTGGTTCGTTTGTTTATTTAGGAGAGATTGTAACGAATATTCAATTTGAACCCGATACACCTGTACCAAATGGTTGTGGCGATTGCACTCGTTGTATCACTGCTTGCCCGACATCCGCCTTATTAGGTGACGGCCGCATGAATGCCCAAAAATGCCTATCCTTCCAAACTCAAACGAAAGGTATGATGGCCAAAGAATACCGTAAGAAAAATCGCAATGTTGTATACGGCTGTGATATTTGCCAACTCGTCTGTCCCTATAACCAGAAAAAAGATTTCCACTTCCACCCTGAAATGGAACCAGAAGTCGACGCGGTTTTCCCTAAACTACGACCACTTTTAACCATTACCAACAAAGAATTTAAAGAACAATTTGGGCAGTTAGCGGGCTCATGGCGAGGTAAACGCACGCTTCAAAGAAATGCGATTATGGCTTTAGCCAATCTGGGAGGTCGTGAAGCTTTACCTGATATTATCGCTTGCCTAGACGATCAGCGTCCCGTCATACGTGGTACTGCCGTTTGGGCTATCGCAGAATTAACTAGACGAAACCCGGCAGAATCAATTGAGTTGTTTAATCGATTAAAGGAAACAGAAACAAATGAAGAGGTGTTAATCGAAATTGAAGATGCCTTTGAATTATTTGCCAATCCACGACGAAAAAAAATAAATCAGGAATGATGAGATCTGATATGCTCCCCTCATAGTAGACACTAGAAAAAACAAAAATTCTAGTCTACTATGAGAGGAGTTTTT
>NZ_BMDT01000002.1 GCF_014635985.1 Enterococcus alcedinis
GATGGCTACCGCATTGAAGTTAAACGCGCGAAATAATTTTGATTCTTGTAAAAATAAACCTGTCGATAATAGTCGACAGGTTTATTTTTTTAGTCTTCTAACAGCCTTATTTATGATAAAGTTCTGCATATCGGTAATAAGTGAGGTTTTCTATCTATTATAAAAACTGGACTTTATATTTTTAAAAATAACTACCTTACAATCAACTCTCGTCAAAAAAGAGGGCTCACCGTAATAAATCCAGCGAACCCTCTTTTTCAATTTATTCTTTTTACTTATCCCAGAAGAATGTCCATTCTCCTAATTGTTCCCCTGCATTCACTCATTTAGATAGTTGGTAAGCATCAATTGTTCCTAGAATAACTAAAATCAGACCTCCGAAAAAAGGTACAGATGAATCCATAGTAATTTACTCACTTCCTTCTTCATTACATTTCCCTCTCCTCAACCTTCCTTTATAAAGTAAAAAGACCAATCACCGTTTAAGATGATTGGTCTCAAAATAATAATATATAATTGAAATTCTAGTTGTTTCTTAAAGAAAATTTGGGTAAAAACCTCATCATTTGTGATAAGGCTCTCCCCGATTTATCCGGAAGCAGCGATATATCTGCTCAACCAACACCAATCGCATCAACTGGTGTGGATAGGTCATTTTGCCAAATGAAATCTGCGCGTTGCTGCGTTTTAGCACGCTGTCGCTTAAGCCGAGTGATCCACCGATGACAAAAACGAGTTGGCTTTTACCTTGGATACCGAGTTGATTGATTTGTTGGGCGAATGCTTCACTTGTTGGATTCTTGCCATCGATGGCTAAAGCGTAGACGTATTCTTGGTCTTTTATTTTGGCTAAGATGCGCTCGGCTTCTTTTTCTTTGACTTGTAGCATCTCTAATTCACTTAAGTTTTCAGGCGCTTTTTCATCGGGAACTTCTATTAGTTCCATTTTGGTATAGGCTCCTAGGCGTTTGACGTACTCATTGATGCCTTGCACGAGATACTTTTCTTTCAATTTTCCAACACTTATAATTTTTATATTCACTTTCTCACCTTATTCTTTCTTTTTCAGTAAAGTTTTTAACAATGTTATGCACACTATACACAGGGTTATCCACAAAAAACAAGCATATCAGGCTTGTTTTCAAGCCTTTTCTGATAAGAACACCTGTTTCTTTTAAGTTACTCACATTATCCACAACCCTGTGTATAACTCGTTCAGCACTTACACACAGAGTTATCCCATTTTTATTCTCATAATTGTTCTGTTTTTTTTCATTAATTTTCAAATTTTTTAGCGCAGCTTTTTCATAATTTATTCAAACTCTATTAGTAGACTAATCCTTGAAAGTAATACTATACTATAGATAATGAATCAACAAGGAGGAATTCTGATGTCAAGAAAAAATGGTTTCTTTAAAAAATTTGGTATTGGACTGGCTGGTGGTGTTCTAGGTGGGATACTTGCTGTAGGTAGTTTCTATAATTTTTCAGGTACGTTATTTAACAATAATGGAAATGAAACACCTACAACTGAAACAACGGTTAATTCAAATAACAAAACCGAAGTCAGCAATATTAAAGTCAACGCGACAAGTGATGTCACTAAAGCAGTTGAAAAAGTTCAAGATGCGATCGTTTCCGTTATTAACTTACAATCAACACAATCAAATGATTTAGAAGATATTTTTGGAAATCCAGAAGTCAATGGCGATGGTGATGGCGAGCTGCAAACCGCTTCTGAGGGTAGTGGCGTAATTTATAAAAAAGATGGTAAAGATGCATATGTCGTAACGAATAATCACGTAGTCGAAGGACAAAAAGGCTTAGAAGTTATGCTAAAAGATGGTTCAAAAGTTCAAGCTGAACTGGTTGGTACGGATGCCTTTACCGATTTAGCCGTCTTAAAAATTCCTAGCGAAAAAATTGAAACAGTGGCAACTTTTGGTGATTCAGATTCACTAAATGTTGGTGAGCCAGCTATCGCAATCGGTTCACCGCTTGGTTCTCAATATGCGAACTCTGTGACCCAAGGGATTATCTCTTCTTTAAATCGTCCAGTTCAAAGCACAAATGAAGCGGGTGAGCTTGTAAGTATCAATGCCATCCAAACCGATGCAGCAATTAACCCAGGGAACTCTGGTGGTGCGTTAATTAACATCGCTGGTCAAGTAATTGGAATTAACTCAAGTAAAATTGCAAGTTCTGCTGGTTCTGGTGTAAGCGTTGAAGGAATGGGCTTTGCGATTCCAAGTAACGATGTCGTTGCTGTTATCAAACAACTTGAAGACAAAGGTCGTGTCATTCGTCCGGCACTCGGTGTGACAATGAGTGATTTAGCAAACATTTCCGTTCAACAACAACGCGAAATTTTAAACTTGCCTGAGTCTGTCGATAGTGGTGTCGTGATTCGTTCCGTTGCAGGTGCGACACCCGCTGAAAAAGCTGGGCTTGAACAATACGATGTCATTACAAAAATCGATGGCAAAGACATTACGAACAGCACTGAATTACGCGCAGCTTTATACAACAAAAAAGTCGGCGATTCAATGGAAATTACTTTCTACCGTGGCGATCAAGAGAAAACGGTAACCGTTGAATTATCTGTCGATCAATCAATTTTACAACAAGAGCAACAACAACAATTAGAACCAAATCAATAAAAAGAGTAAAAAAGGAAATGACGCCAACGAATGGCTCATTTCCTTTTTTTATTCTCGATTATTGACCAACAGCAAAAGCTGATCCGACAACAGCGTCTTGTGGTAACTCTAAAATCCCACGTTTCATTGATGCATTTGCTATGTTTAATTCTTTTGCAGAGCAAACCATGCCGTAACTTTCTACGCCACGTAATTCACCTGGCCAAATTAATAAACCATCGGGCATCATTGCGCCTGGTTTTGCAACAACAACTTTCAATCCTTTACGAATATTGGCTGCGCCACAAACGATTTGTAACACTTCACCATTATCGACTTCGATTTCAGTTACTGATAGATGATCACTATCTTCATGTGGGACACATGTTTTCACAAATCCTACAACAAATTTTGGTGAGTCATCCTTTTCTAAAATATCTTCAAATCCAGCTTTTTGAATCATCTCGTTCAATTGTGCCAATTGAGCATCATTGATTTGAACTTGACCGGTTCCTTCGATTGTCATCGCTTTTGAAATTTCAAAGAAGTTCCAACCAATCACACGACCGTCTTCTGTTTTCAAACGCGCAACGTTTTCACGACGTTCAACTGTTTGTTTCATACTCTTATCATCCGCCGTTACGACCATTAATGTGTCACTCACGTACTTTGGGTTATATGCAAAAATCAAAACTCATTCCTCCTAATTGTTTTCCTTGCTCATTGTATCAGAATTTCACTTTTATTTCATTACTTCCAATTTAAATAAAACAGTGTCTCCTGATTTTAAAACTAAATCTTTTGCGCCTTCTAGAGCCATTTCACCATTCAAATCGTACATCCAATATTTTCCAGCAGACTCATCTTGTGATTGACCATCAATACTATTGATAAAGCCATCTTGGTCTTCAATCTCAAAGTTGGCAGCCATCACATCATATAAGACATCGCCTTCGTTGAATGAAACTTCTTTGTTTTCAACTTCTTTCCCATCAACTGTAATCACAATGGTTGCCGTCGTTTGGGCAATTGCTTGACTGGTTGAGCTTTCATTTGAACTTGTGCTCTTTGTCTCAGGTGTGTTTGTTGCACAGCCACTAATCGTTAAGACACCTAAAATTGTTAAGAATAGTAAATTCATTTTTTTCATTGATTGTCTCTTTTCCAACAAAAAAGCCGATAGATTCGACTTTTTTGTTTGTTTATTTTGTTGATTCCGATTCATTTTCCGGTTGAGTAACGACTAATACATCACAGGGCGCTTTACGAATCACATAATTGGCTACACTACCTACCATCATCGTTTCGACACGATTCAATCCAGATTGACCGACCATAATCAAATCAATCCCATGCTTTTTCGGCAATTCGATAGCGAGTACGCTTTTGGCTTGTCCAAAAACTAAATCTTTGGTGACTTTTGAAAAATTCACCGATTCGGCATACAGTCGGCAACGCTCTAACAAGTCATTTCCATAGGTCATTTGCTCTTCAATGTACTCATTTCCTAGTGGTGCAACCGTTAAGGCGGTCGTCATTTGTTGTTCAATGATCATTGTCACAATCACTTCGCCCTCATTTCTACGGGCAACTTCGACTGCTTTACGAAAAGCCTCCATCGCATGTTCTGAACCATCGACACCGACTAAGATTTTTTTGTAGGTTTGTTCCATTTGATTCACGCTCCTAATTTATGATTTGTTTACTGATAAATTACGGATAAATGTGGCAATCTCTTCTTTTGTTTTACGCTCTTTATTGACAAGTCTTCCTAGCTCTTTGCCGTCTTTAATCACGACGAAGCTTGGAATACCAAAAATTCCCCACTCTACACACACATCGATAAAAGCATCGCGATCGACTTCAATCCATTGATACTCTGGAAATGATGCTTCCAATTCTGGCATCATTGGATGGATGTAGCGACAATCACCACACCAGTCTGCAGTAAAGAAAAAGATATTTTGGCCTTTTTCAACATAAGTAGCTAATTCTTCTAAATCTTTAGGAATAATCATTAAATCTATTTCTCCTCTATTTACCAGCAATAATTGTATCAACTGTTGATTTATCTAAGCCTTTTAAGATCTGAATTAGCATTTCACGTGCCGCTTCAAAATCTTGGATGCTAAACATGGTTTGATGCGTATGAATGTAACGGCCAGCAACACCAATTACTGTACTTGGAATCCCTTCATTCGCCATGTGAGCCGCGCCTGCATCGGTACCACCTTTTGATACGAAATATTGATATGGAATCTTATGTGTCTCCGCCGTATCAAGTAAGAACTCTTTCATCGCCGGTAACATAATCATCCCTGGGTCAAAAATACGTAAAAGTGTGCCTTCACCTAAATGACCAAAAGTACCGTTTTTCGTCACCGTATCGTCCGCAGGTGAACAGTCAACTGCAAAGAATAAGTCCGGTTTGAATTTCGTTGCCGATGGACGAGCGCCACGTAAGCCTACCTCTTCTTGAACGTTCGCTCCAGCAATCAGTGTGTGATTCAACGTTTCGTTTTGTAAGGCCTCTAACGCCTCTAAAACAAGGGTACAACCATAGCGGTTATCCCACGCTTTTGAAATAATATTTTTCCCATTCGCTGTTTTGATGGTATCAACCAATGGAACAACGGTATCACCTGGGCGTACGCCATATTCGATTGCTTCTTCTTTTGATTCGAAACCTGCATCAAACAGAATATCTGTAACTTCAACGCCCTTTTGAGCCGCGCCACCACGCATTAAGTGCGGTGGAACCGAAGATGAAATACAAGTATATTTTCCTTTAGCTGTTGTTAATGTATAACGTTGAGCCGATACTACGTAAGGATTCCAGCCACCTAAAGGCGTAACTTTAAATAAGCCACGGTCGTGTGAGCAGCAACCATAATTCTTGGCGCATCTTGTTGCGCGTGTTCGCGAATACCAAAGATACCACCTAAGCCATCTTGCTCGATACGATCGACTAGCGGCGTCATCGCTGTACGCATATAATCACGAACTTCGTGTTCAAAACCACTCGTTCCTTGAAGTTCCGTTAATTCTTTAATTCGTTGAAATGTTTTATCGTTCATTTAGTCGTTTGATTAAGATCAAACATTCGCCTCCTTAAATTCTTTACTACTTATAGTATAACTCAATTTTTACTTGTTTTGGTCTTTTCTTACTCGTTTTTTTTAGACTATGGTAAAATAGAGTTAAATAGAAAAGTAAGGAGAAATTGTCTATGTCTAAAGAACGTCACTTTTCACCTTTAAAAGCCGGTTTGATTATCGGTGCAAGTATCGGAGCGGCCGCAGGGATTTATGGCACGCTATTCGTTAAAAAAAATCAAACGATTAAACCAGATCAAATTTTAGCAACAATCAAAAAAGCCTTTCTAGCAGAAGGTCCAATCGAAGGCTCATGGATTGAACATGATCCCGTTTTTGTCGATCACATCGTCCAAGAGTCCAAAGCTTACAATGGTGGTATCGTCCGCTATGAAGGCGATGAACTCGTTGTTTATGAATTTTTAGCCGATGCTGATTCTGGTGCCATTTTGAATATTACTCAGTTGGAATCACAAGCGTAAGCAAAGGAAGCGTGTCGAAAGTCGATTTTTTTCTGAGAATTTAGTGCATTTTTTCAAAAAAGCAGACTTTTTCATCCGTTTATTTTTCAGATGTTTATATCATAAAAAAGGTGCTGTGACTTGTGTCGCAGCCTTTTTCTATGCGTTCTTTTTAACGATTCCTATTGATTGACCAATGCGCATAAAATGTGTACAATCAATGTCAGAGGTGAGTCCATGCCAATAACTTCTAAACAGATGGTTAAGTTACTTAAAAAACATGGATTTAAAGAAGTAACACAAAATGGCAGCCATCTCAAATTGTTCAATCCTTTAACGGAAAAAACAACGATTGTCCCTATGCATAGCAAGGACTTAGCCAAAGGATTAGAACAAGCCATTCTCAAGCAAGCAGGTCTGAAATGACTTGCTTGTGTCGTAACGAAAAAAACTGATATGCATTGAAAGGAGATTGAAACTACTATGTTAGTATATCCAGCTATTTTTATCGAAGACGGTTCATATATTGTTGTTTCATTTCCAGATATTCCGGAAGCAATGACTCAAGGCGAATCCATTGAACATGCCTATCAAATGGCTGAGGAAGTTTTAGGTCTCGTTCTAGAAGACAAAAAAGATTTCCCTAAAGCTTCAACGATTTCAACTGTGCAAAATGATTATCCTGACGCTACGATTGCTTTAATCGGAATTGACCTTGCGGCTTATCGTCGAAAATATCACTCTAAAACTGTCCGGAAAAATGTTACTGTTCCCGAATGGCTCAGCGACATGGCAGAGTCTGAACGCATCAATTTCTCTCAAACCTTAACAGAAGCCTTGAAACTAAAGTTAGGAGTCTAGCAAAGTCTAGGCTTCTTTTTTATTTTCCACACAAAAAAAGGTTGCTTGGAATTCACACCCAAAACAACCTCTTCGTTAAAAACTCTTAGTTATTTTTATTTTGCCAGACGATAAATTGCATCAGCGTAAATAACTGCCGCTCTGAATAAATCATCTAAGCTCATAAATTCATTCGCTTGGTGCATCGTGTCAGTGAAACCTGGGAACATCGCGCCAAAAGCAACCCCACGTTTTAGTAGACGGCCGTACGTACCACCACCAATAATTTGTTCGTAGCCTTTTTCACCAGTATGTTCTTCATAGACGGCTAATAAAGTTGACACTAACGGATCTTCCATTGGTACATAGTGTGGACCAGAGTGTTTTTCTTGTACATCTAGTTTTGTTACGTATTGCCCAATTGATTGTTCAATTGCCGCTGCCATTGTTTCTTTGTCGGTACCTTGTGGGTAGCGGAAGTTGAAGTTAATATACGCACCTTCTTCTCCTGCGATAAACTCAAATAAACCAGCATTCATCGTTAGTTTACCCATCTTCTCATCATTGTGAGCCGCGCCTAATTTTTCACCATAAACGTCTAAATGAATATGACTAGCTGTTGCAATAAAGTTTTTCGCGCCACCAGCAAAATCAAAATCTTCTAAAAAGACAGCTAAGTACGTTGCTGCATTAATTCCTGATTGTGGGTTCGCTCCATGTGCGCTCTTACCGATTAATTTAATGTTTACGTTTGCCGCATCAACATCAGCGGTTCCTGAAATTGGATTTTCTTTAACGTAAGCATCAAAAGCTGTTTTTAATGCATTGGCTGCTTCATTTGATGGTGTCACAATCGTTGCAATCGCGTCTTGTGGAACCATGTTCGGACGTAAACCGGCTTTAAAGTTGATTAATTCATATGTTCCGCCATTGGTACTTTCAAAATAAGGAGCAATAGAGACATTCCCTTTTTCACCATTGATAATTGGGAATTCCGCATCTGGTGCAAAACCAAAGTCCGGCATTGCTTCATGTTCAAAATAATAATCCATGTCTTTCCAAGTACTCTCTTCATCAGATCCTACAACGAAACGGATCTTTTTAGAAACAGGTAAGCCTAGCTCTTTAATAATTTTTAGTCCATAATAAGCCGCCATACTTGGGCCTTTATCATCTGAAGAACCTCGCGCATAAATTTTGTTATCTTTAATTACTGGAACATAAGGATCAGTATCCCAACCATCACCCGCTGGTACAACGTCCATATGACCAAAGATTCCTAAAATTTCATCGCCTTCGCCGTATTCAATGTGTCCAGCGTAGTTATCAACATTTTTAACGATAAAGCCATCACGCTCACCGTAAGCTAACATATGTAATAATGCATCACGCGGTCCAGGTCCAAAAGGAGCGTCTGCTGTTATTTTATCGTCTTCTCTTTCACTTTTTACTTTTAAAAGCTCGATTAAATCGTTTAATAAATCATCTTTACGCGATTCAACTTCTTGTTGCCAATTGATTGTCATATGATTTCCCTCCAAATAAATTTTCTATTATTATCATACCACTTCTACTTTTTAAATGGGGTGTTTTTAATAAATTAAACCCACTTTTCCTTCGCTATTTCGCTAAAAACACGATAGTTTCCAACAGCCTTTGAATCTTCTCAATAAACGATTATCTCCAATATTGACAGTCACACATTTCAAGTTCAAAAAAGAATGCAGTCCTTTTAATCACAAAAAAAGTCAAGTAACATAAATGCTACCTGACTTTTTTTATTTATCTCAATTAGCTACGTAACGCTTCAACGTCACGAGCGATTACTAATTCTTCATCTGTTGGGATCATGAAGACTTTAATTTTTGATTCTGGTGTTGAAATGACAGTATCTTCACCACGTTTTGCATTTTGTTCTGGATCGATTTCACAACCAAACCAAGACATACCGTTAATAATTTGCTCACGGATTGCTGCATCATTTTCACCAATTCCAGCAGTAAAGACGATAGCATCAACACCGTTTAGCACAGTTACGTAACTACCGATATATTTACGGATACGATCAGCAAAGATGTCTAATGTCACACGAACTTCTGGTTTGTCGCTGTTTGCTTCTAAATCACGCATATCACTTGAGATACCTGATAAGCCTAAAAGACCTGATTTTTTGTTTAATGTATCAACCATTTCGTTAATGTTTAAATCTAATTTTTCCATTAAGAATGGTAATGTTGAAGCGTCGATATCACCTGCGCGTGTTCCCATGGTAACACCTGCTAATGGCGTGAATCCCATTGAAGTATCAACAGAAATACCACCGTCAACCGCCGTGATTGAAGCACCGTTTCCTAAGTGGCAAGTAATAATTTTTGTTTCTTCAATTGGTTTACCTAACATTTCAGCTGCACGTTGCGCAACGAACTGGTGGCT
This sequence comes from Enterococcus alcedinis, assembly GCF_014635985.1. Lineage (GTDB taxonomy): Bacteria > Bacillota > Bacilli > Lactobacillales > Enterococcaceae > Enterococcus_I > Enterococcus_I alcedinis. The sequence goes on from NZ_BMDT01000002.1 coordinate 9,469, forward strand.
CGTACCGTGGAAACCATACTTACGTACTTTGAAATCTTCGTAGTATTCTCTTGGTAAAGAATACAAGTAGCTTACTTCTGGCATTGTTGCATGGAATGCTGTGTCAAATACGGCTACACTAATAATTTCAGGCAATAAGTGTTTGAACGCTTTGATTCCCATTGCATTTGCTGGGTTATGTAATGGCGCAAATTCCGCTAAATCTTCAATGTTTTTTAGCACTTCATCATCAATGATAACTGAACGATCGTAGAATTCTCCACCATGAACGACACGGTGACCAACACCTGTGATTTCATCGTATGAAGCTAAGATTTTCAAATCGATTAATTGATCTAATAACATTTTAACCGCAACATCGTGATCTGCGATATCAACGATTGTTTCGTATTTTTGATCTTCACCGTATTTAATTGTAAAAATTGAATCATTTAAACCAATACGTTCTACGATTCCTTTTGCGACAACTGTTTCTTCTGGCATAACATATAGTTGCCATTTTAAACTTGAACTTCCAGCATTAATTGCAATTGTTTTAGACATTTTTTGCTCTCCTCAATAGTTGTTTTATAATTTAATTTCGTAAATAAATTTACGATTCGTGCACCGTTTTAAAAGTTTTTTTGCTTCCAGTCAGTGACTTCTTTAAAGAAGTGATTGATAATTTGCGGATCTTTCAAACTTGCCAATTGTGCAACAAGAATCTTATCTGCTTGTTTAGCCAATGTTCCTTTATTTTGTAAAATGACAATACTTTTACGAGAAGCCTCATTTTTGAATAATTCATCTGGTAATTGGATGATGCCTTGTAAATAAGCTGTTTCCCCTAACCAGTTTTTGAAATATTCACTTTGTTCGCTATCTAAAAAGTTACTTGGTAATAAAAAGAATCCATAGCCATTTTGACGAACTTGCTTCATTGCCTGTTCAACTAATAAATGGTGGGCATAGCTATGTCCTTGTTTTGACGCCATCGCAAAAGGATAAGCAATACTATCAACTGGGTAATAACCCACTGGTAAGTCACTTACAGCGACATCTACAACATCTGGCAACTCTTGCTGTAATGCATCTTGATGTGAAAGCGTTGCTTGCGTGTTCATCCATTGATTATTTGCTTCTGCAATTTCAATTAACAACTCGTCGTTATCAATGCCAATGCCGCGAGCTTCATAACCTGACAATTTCAAATTGGTTAATAAAGTAAAGAGCAAATTCCCCGTTCCAACTCCAACATCCAATATTGTTAACGGCTCTTTTTTATCTGTATAGAATTGTGCGATTAAATAAACAAATAAAAAACCAATACTATCTGGCGTTAATTGATGATTGGCTTGAACCGGTTCGTTTTGTGTTCCTTTTAAAAGTAATAACTGCGCTAATTTTCGTATGTCTTCAGGTTCTAGTTTCTCTGCTTTTAATTCTCGATAAATCGCTTGTAACTTCTCAACAGTTTCTGCATCTGGGACATCGCTAATCACTTGCACATTGTATCCATCTAAAATATTGCCTACTTGTTCAAGATAGGCTTCAAAAAAAGAAGTTGTTAAGGCATTTTGCAACAGTTCAATGGCTTCTAAATTTAAATGAAAGTTTTTTTCTACACTTTCCACTGACATAAGGCACCTCTTTTCAATAATCACTATAACAACTTTTATTCCTGTTTAATTTTATCTGATTTGACCTAAATAATCAACCCGTTCCACCTGTGATTTTATTTTTGTGAATTGATTCTTCGGAAAACGCTGAAAAGAATGATAAAAAAGTGAGTAATACGCTTTTTCATCATTCTTTTATTTTCATTCTTTTCACGATTCATTCGATTTCACCAATCGATTCAATCCTCGATTCGTCTGTACTATTTTGGTTATAAATCTGTACTCCTTCATTAGACACAAAATCTCGTCCATCCGAAGATTCACCTTGTTTTGAATCATTCGTTTCTTCTGTTATCAATAGCTTTTCTTGATACGTTTGTTGGTGTTTTTTCGTTTTTGAGACAAGTGATAAGATCGTTTCTTTTTGAGTAAATGTTACACTGCCAGTAGAATAATAGTACGTCCCACTTACTGGCCTCTGCGCTTTCGGGATTGCTAAATACTCGGCTAAAAATAATTCTTTCATAATCGCCATTTTGTAATATTCTGAATGACGATTCGCTGTAAAGACCGTCAGCTGATAATTTTCAGCAAGTGATAAATATAAAAAAGTCAATATTCCGAGTGTCGCAATCGCTACGACCATTAGACTGCCACGGTACTTATGGGATGGTCCATTTACCAACTTTTTCCACTCCATTCAAAAAGCGCACCGTAAAAAGAATCGCATCACCCTGACGATCAAAGGTAATCGCCTGGACTTGCGTTAGTATCGGTTCGGTGCCTCCATTATTACTGAGATAAACATATTTTTTATTCGAACTGTATTTAATTGCTAGCGTAACAACCTTTCCTTCATGCAGTTCCTCGCGCTCAAAAATTAGTGCGGTAGAACTCATATCCCTAAACGTTCCTTTCTCCGTTATTTTATCAAATTGAATCAAAAAAATTTGCCATTCTAATTCTTCCCGACTCTCAACCCGCTGGAAAATCTGCTGACTCTGGGAAAATACGCCAGATAACATCAAAAAGAATAAACTAATAAAAAACAAAGAAATCAAACATTCAATCAATGTAAAGCCATGATAATTATTTCTCACGGTAGATACCAAACTCTTGTTGTCCAAACGTAATTTTGGCAGACGGTGAGTCTTGCAAACGATAACTGACTTGATATTTGCCATTTCGGTGAATGATTCGTTGTTCATCAGATTTGTTCATTTTACGCCCCTCCACGACTTCTTCGTATAGAACGCGATACATTCTCGATTCAATCATTTTATTTTCAATATCTACTAAAAAAGCCACTTCGCCTTTATAAAAAAACAAGATAGCAAATGTGATCACACCAAACGAAAGTAGCGTTTCAATTAAAATAAACCCTTTATGGTTTGTTCCTGATTTCTTTTTCATAATGCCCCTTACCAAACAAAAAGTTATAAGAAACTTGAATTTTCTTTGCATCCCAATCAACGAAGAAAGAACGCATTTGTCCTTTATCACCGGTACCAATCGCAAAATTCATTGGTGGAAAATTCGAAACGCGTAGTCCTTCTGGCACTGGTAAATCAAAGGTCTGTTCTCCCACAATAAAATGAATTGTACGACTACCTTCCCCTCGCCCCATAATCACACGATCTTGCTCAACGAAAGAAGCTTGGTGATTCAGCAAAATATGCTTATCTAATTTAGTGAAAAAATGCCGAATTGCTAATTCTTGTTCAAGGTTTTTCGTTATCACGACACTAAAGGTTACTATTACACTTACCAAAGTTAAGACTAAGAGGGATTCAACAAGTGTGAACCCAGCAAATTTAGGCTTCATCGCTTGCCTTTAATTTCTACTTCATAGAGTTCTTTTTGCTTCTCATCGGTAAATAAACCCGCCTCTTCCTCTAGGGTTAAGGTTCTCCCTTTTTCAAATTCGGCCAATTCAATTTGCGTTCGCATCGTTGCAACAATCGCTTTGTCACTTTCTTCCATTGCTTTCGTTTTTGAGTTTCCTAAATTCGGGATAAATAACAAAACCAACACACTAATAATCAAAATTACAACCATCATCTCCACTAAAGTGAATCCGTCATGTAACTTATTTTTTATTTTTTCAAACATCAAATCAATCCTCCTATATTTCCGTAAATCGGTAAAAACATCGCAACATAAATCATCACAATGACGATAGCAATCAATAAAAAAACGATTGGTTGGACCCATTTCAGTGTTTTTTCGACTTTTTGAATTAGTTTATTCAATAATAACTGATGGTAAATTAATAGTTCTTCCCCTAACTTGCCTTTTAACTCACCTTGGAAAACAATAAATGAAAACTCTGGTGTTAAAAATGAATACTGTGGTAGTTGTTCAGTTAAAATAACACCTGAACGTAAGCCACTATTCAATTCATTGGCAAGTGCTACCATCAGTGATTGCTGAGGCAACTGGATTAACGTTTCTAGAATTTGCTTCATTTCAAGTCCTTCACGAAATAGTTTTCCCCACTCTAATGCAAAATAACTTGTTTGATAGAGACAATACCAGGAGCCGACTAAGGGAAATGTACTCCAATAATGCGCACGTTGTAAAAATGATTTGCGCTTCAACCATTGATGGTGGACCAGTACCAATACGAATCCAAATAATAAGATTAATAAGAAAATCATTGGACTATGGGTTAAGAATAAAATGCCCCAATGATCCGTTTGCACCATATTTGAAGCTAGTAATTGCGGTAATAAAATCCAGCGCATGCTAAGCAACATCCCCATCGAAAAAAGGAGTAAGACAAAAGGATACGTCATCACTTTTTGTAATTCTGTACGCTGATGTGCCACGAGTTGGTTATTGTTCAATAAATTTTGTAACGTCTCAACTAAATCTCCATGAACTTCAGCTAATTGTATTTGTAGCACTTCCTGTTCAGAAAACCCTATGACATGAAAGCATTCACTTAGTGATTTCCCTATGGCTAACCCTTGTTGGATGCCTGCTAACAGTTCATCAGAGAACTGTCGACTTCGCAGCATGACTTGTAAACTTTCTTGTAATCGAAAGCCATTCCCTAGTAACAAAACAAACATTTCTAAAATCGCCAATCGCGCCTTCGATTTTCTCCTTGAAAATGGCTTCATAACTCACCGTCAACATTCGGCCAAATCCATGATTTACTCGATCCTTGCTCAAAAAAGAAGTCATACGCAAACAATGCTTTCATCTCAGACTGCTTTGTTAAAAGTAATTGTTGATAAATTACGCCCATTAAACAATTGTCTAATTCGCTACTTTCACCCACTAAATCGACTAATCGACTTCTTGTTTCATTGACGCCTTTCGCATGGATGGTCGCAAAGACTTTATGCCCCGTCAAAGCCGCTCGAATTGCTGCCTTAGCCGTTAATGCATCTCTAATTTCGCCAATAATTAAGACATCTGGGCGATGACGTAAGGCCAACTTAATCAATTGATCGTAATTTTGTTCAATCTTATCATTCGTTTGCAATTGCAAAAAATCGGGTTGCTCGATTTCAACCGGATCTTCAATCGTAATGACTTGTCCATCAATTTGTTGTGCTAAATGATACATAAATGTTGTTTTCCCTGAGCCAGTTGGACCGCTAAACAAATATAAACCATTTTTTTCATGAATATTTTTTTCAATCAATGTGACATCTTCCGGACAAAAATAACCTAAATTCTGGAGATTAAAGTCATGTAAAAATCGAATCACTAAACTCTCCTTCCCGCGATAATCTCCAACGGTCGATAAACGTAAGCGCGGCTGACACGTTGGTAAAGGATACGTGATTGCACCTAATTGTGCTTTTCTTTTCTCACCGACATCCATTTCACCTAAATATTTAAAACGTGCTATTAATTGCTGGGCAACTTCCACACTGACCTCGTCTTCAAAAGGAATCATCTGTTGATCTCTTCGATAATAAACCGATGCCTTTTCATTTAGAAAATAGATATATAAATCTTGCATGCGTTCTTCAATCCCATAGGCAATTAAATCATCTGAAATCGTTTCAATTTGCATCCAACTCTCTCCTCTCATAAATAACTTTACGCAAGATTCATTCATATTTTTTTGAACAAAAAAATAGACTGTGACAAAAGCCACAGCCCATTTAATATTCGATTGATCAAAAGTGATAAAAGTTTACTCTTTCGAAAAATTTAACTACATTCAGTTGCTCAGAACACTGCAGCATTTGTTACACTAGCTTATCAAATGTTCTATTCTTTCAATATTTCTTGTGCAATTAATGAAGTATAAGCATCTAAGCCAATCTCATTGGGATGAACACTATCTTCTCTAAACCAAGTTACTTGCCCTTGGCTACTGTCATACCAGTCAATCAACGTCACATTTTCATACTTGGCTGCCATATCTGCTAATAGACGGTTTACGTCATTTTGCCAACGTTGAGTTGGAACAAAGACATTGACTAAATAAACTTTTCGATTGCCCAAGACTGCCATTAGTTGCTCAAATTGTCCTTGCGTTGCCGTACCATTTGAACCCAATCCTAACAATACGGTATCTTTTAACAACCCTTTATCTTTCAACTTCTGTAAATCTTCTACACTATCGTACAATTGGCGTCCGACAACTGCATCAACAATAATATGAGGGAAGACTTCTTGTAAGTTCAATGTCGCGCCTAACATTACCGAATCACCAAACGCGGTTATTTCCAATTGTTTACCTCGTATGACTTGTTCTTTCGTCAATTGATAGCGAGTCATGATTTGTTGCATTTCTTCTGTTGGTGACTCATTATTTACTGGCTTTTCATTCACTTTTTCTTCTGGTTCTTTAGGATTAATCAACGTATCTTTCGCAGCATTTGTATTCTTTTCTACCGCCTCTTGAAACTCTCGTTGTTCTTGCGTAATCAGATTGGCAGGTGCTGTCACAATGCCAAATAATCCGATTAAAACAACGACTGTCACTAAACTATATTGAATTTTCTTGCCCGTACTCATCGGCTCTTTTAACGTAATAAAAAATTGTTTCAATGTGTCAAAACGCCATTTAATTTTATTTTTTTCAATAAAACGATAGGACAGTTCACTCAATCCAAAAATCAAAATGAGTTCAATGACTGTATGCAACCAGACATTTTCAGCAATATTTTTTACTTTTGCCTCATAAAAAATCATAACTGGAAATTGATATAAATAAATACTATAACTTCGTTGTCCTAAGTAGCTAAAAATTGGATTCGTTAGCCAACGATTCCAATTCGCACCTGGGTGTGCAATCGTCGCAACTAATACGAGCGCTGCCAAACTAATCAAATAAAGACCACCATAATACACAAACGAATAACGCGCATCTAAAAAGAAAAAAGCGAGAATTAATGTAGATAACGAGATACCTCCTGCGAGATTCAGAACCCTTTTTGCTTGAATGGGGATTTTTTCGCTTAGTTGAGTACTCGGCCATAAAAATGCGAGAAGACTACCGAGCCAAATTGAAAACAGACGTGTATCAGTCCCATAGTAAACACGAGTCGGGTCACTGCCTGGTTGGTATAAAATCGCCATTAGGATTGCCGATACAAGGGTACCAATGAAGAGAAATTTCGCAATATTTTGTTTTTTAGGGACGAATTTCATTAGTAGGATAAATAAAATTGGCCAAATCAAATAATTTTGCCCTTCGACTGCCAATGACCATAAATGGGTGAAAGGCGATTCATTATTAAAACGATCAAAATACGACATCCCATTACTGATTTGCCACCAGTTATTTACATAAGTTAGACTACTCAAAAAAATGGCTCGTAAATTATCGAGTAAGTTTCGTTGAAATAAAGTAATGTAGGCTGTCGACCCAAGCAATAGCGTAACCAAAGCAGGATAGAGTCGTTTAATCCTTCTTACATAAAATGATTTTAGGTCAATTCTTCCATTTGATTGCCACTCTTGTCGTAATAAATCAGTAATTAAATAACCTGAAATGACAAAAAAAACAGGCACACCTAAATAACCACCGCGCATTTTTCCAGGCATTAAATGATAAAATATCACACCAATAACGGCTAACGCTCGTAAGCCATCCAGTCCTGTGATATATCTTCTTTTTTTCTGTTGATTTTCCATGGTGCTTCCCTCTTATCTCAGCAATTTCTTCTTTATCTATCATGCCATAAAAAAGCAAAAAAATCTCATTCAATTTGGCTCTTTAGGAAAAATTAATGGATTCATTTTTTACAGCATCGGTAACATTTAAGCGCTTCTTGCTTTAGCTTCCTAAGCAAAAAAAATAGTAGGGTGTTCGACCCCTACTAAAAATTCAGTATTAAGTAAATAATTTTTACTACACACTTTAAAAAAACCTTCGATAATCGGTATTTCTAAAGCTGACATTCAGAAATAAGCCAATTTTGGAAAAAATGAAAAAACCATTTTCTTCCCAGATACTTGCTTATTTTTCATGTCAAAACGCTTTACAAATAACCTTGTTCGAATCAGTATTGATTGAGCAGTGACTCGGTAATAAGCCTGAATCTTTTTGAAAGTAAAAAACACTTTCAAACGATTCTTTGCTTATTACTCGTCACTAACACTCAATAAATAACCTTGTTCTACAAATCTTCTTCGTAAAATCGGCCTAGTATTTGAACGTTTTCGGAGATGCTGACGAAGGATTTTGGATCGTTTTCTTTCATGATTTGTTTTAATATTGGTAACTCAAAGCGGGTTACAACGGTGATCAAGACTTTCTTTTGATCATGACGGAACGCGCCTTCTGCTTCGTTAATGATTGTAATCCCACGACGTAAGTTTTTATGAATGCCATGAATGACGGCATCTGCTTCTGAAGTGATAATCATGACTTGCATTTTCTTTTGCTTCGTATAGACGGCATCCGTCACTTTACCACTAATAAAAATTGCTAGCGCGCTATATAATGCCGATTGCCAACCAAATAAAAGACCAGCTGCAACCATAATCATTGAGTTAAAAATAATCGATAGTGAGCCAATTGTTTTCCCCGTTTTCCGACGTATCGAAATAGTGATAAAGTCGAGTCCTCCTGATGAGGAATTGCTTTTTAAGATGTAACCGTTAGCTGCTCCTAATAATACACCACCAAAAATCGCATTGATCGTCGGATCGGTCGATAGGACTTGATTGGGGATAATCTGCATGAACAATGACGTAAAGGCTACCGTCATCCCTGTGTAAAGCGTAAATTTCGGGCTGATTTTATACCAACCTAATAAGAATAGTGGGACATTCAATAAGAGTAATACAATAGATAATGGTAATTCCACGCCAATCATTTGTGTCGATAATCGACTAATAATTTGAGCAATTCCCGTGACCCCACTTGAGTAAATATTTCCTGAATCATAGAAGAAACTGACTGCCACTGCTGCTGCGATTGCATATACAACGGAGGTTGAAGCCTTTGCCGCATATTTTGACCAAGGAACCTCCTGAAACCATCGAACCATTTTTTTATTAGCCTCGCTTTATATCAATTTTTTTATCATATTCATTATACGCTTTTTTATTAAAAATAAAACAAGCAATTGGTACAAATGAGGATTTCTCCCCAAATGCACCAATTGCTTAATCAAATCTTATTCTTGTTCGACAGTTACATCGATACCTAATTCAAATAATTGTAATGGTGCGACTGTGCTTGGCGCTGAAGACATTGGATCCATTGCACGACCATTTTTAGGGAAAGCAATCACTTCACGAATATTCTCTTCACCTGCAAGTAACATCACTAAGCGGTCTAGACCTAACGCGATACCACCGTGTGGCGGGAAACCGTAGTCTAATGCATCTAATAAGAAACCAAATTGGTTTTGCATTTCGCGATGTGAGAAGCCTAATGTTTCAAACATTTGCTCTTGCAATTCACGAGTGTGGATACGTAGCGAACCGCCACCTAACTCGTAACCATTTAAGACAATATCGTATGCTTGTGCATGAACTTTGCTTGGGTCTGTCGCAAGTAAGGCAATATCTTCTTCTTTTGGTAACGTGAACGGATGGTGAGCAGAAACAAAACGGCCCGCTTCAGCATCGTGTTCAAATTGTGGCCAATCAATCACCCATAGGAAATTGAATTGCTCTTCATTGATTAACTCTAACTCTTGACCAAAACGTGAACGTAACGCACCTAAAGCTGCAGAAACAACTTCAAAGCTATCGGCACCAAACATTAATAAGTCACCGACTTCAGCATTTGTTGCAGTAATAATATCATCTGTTGCTTCAACTAAGAATTTCGCGATTGGGCCTTTTAAGCCGTCCTCTTCCACTTTTAACCAAGCTAAACCTTTGGCACCGTATTGTGCAACAAAAGTTCCTAAGTTGTCCATGTCTTTACGTGAATATTTCGCTGCAGCACCTTTGGCATTTAACGCTTTGACAACTCCACCATTTGATAGAGCCATTTGGAAGACTTTAAAATCAATGTCTTTCACTGTTTCAGAAAGATCAATTAATTCCATATCAAAACGTGTATCTGGTTTGTCGCTACCGTAACGGTTCATCGCATCTTGCCAAGAAATACGTGGGAATGGCGCTGTAATGTCTTGCCCTTTCACGTCTTTCATGACTTTGACTAACATTTCTTCCGTCATTGTTTGAATTTCTTCTGCCGTTAAGAACGTGCTCTCAATATCGACTTGCGTAAATTCAGGTTGACGGTCGCCACGTAAATCTTCGTCACGGAAACAACGAACGATTTGGTAATAACGGTCAAAACCAGCATTCATCAATAATTGTTTAAAGATTTGTGGTGATTGTGGTAAAGCGTAAAAATGACCTGGGTGAACACGCGATGGGACTAAATAGTCACGCGCGCCTTCTGGTGTTGATTTCGCTAAGTATGGTGTTTCGATATCTAAGTAATCTTGGCTATCTAAATATTCGCGAATCGAACGTGTTGTTTTCGCACGCATCATAATGTTTTGTGTCATGCGCGGACGACGTAAGTCTAAGTAACGGTATTTCATACGAGACTCATCACCAACATTGGCATCATCTTCGATTGGGAAAGCTGGTGTTTTCGCTTTGCTTAAAATCGTAATTTGATCAGCCATTACTTCAAATTCGCCGGTTTTCATTTTCGGGTTAACAGCTTCTGGTGCACGAGCAATCACTTTTCCGCTAATTTCAATCACGTATTCGCTACGACAAGTATCCGCTGTTTCCCATGCTTCTTTTGATAATTCTGGGTTAAAAACAACTTGAACGATGCCTTCACGGTCACGTAAATCGATAAAGATTACGCCTCCTAAGTCACGACGCTTTTGCACCCAACCTTTTAATACTACTGTTTGTTCTAAATGCTCTTTTGAAACTAAGCCATTATAGACTGTTCTTTTAGCCATTTTATTCTCCCTCTTCTTTCGTCATCTGGTCATAAACTGCACCAAAATCTTCGTAAATTGCCGTTAATGGCACTTGAATTTCTTTACGTGTCGCCATTGCTTTGACGTTAATCATACCTGACTCTAATTCACTTTCGCCTAATGTTAAAACGAGTGTCGCATTTAATCGATCGGCTGTTTTAAATTGACCTTTCGCTTTACGGTTTAACACATCACGATCGGCTGAAAAACCTGCTTGGCGAATTTTTTGAACGACTTTTAACGCCTCAAGATTGACTACTTCACCAAGATTGACTACGTATGCATCTAATTGGTGGCTCGTTGGTAACTCGACACCTTCCGCTTCTAAAACAAGTAAGACACGTTCCATCCCAATCGCAAAACCAAAGCCTGGCGTTTCTGGTCCACCAAGTTCTGCGACTAATTGATTGTAACGACCACCGGCACAAAGGGTATTTTGTGCACCCAATCCTTTAGCGTCACTCATGATTTCAAAAATCGTATGCGTATAATAATCCAACCCACGAACCATATTACTATCGATTTGGTAAGGAACTTCTAGCGCATCAAGCATCGCTACCACTTCATCAAAATGCTTTTTAGCCGGTTCACTTAAATAATCCAAAATCGATGGCGCATCGGCCACAAATTGCTTATCACGCTTGTCTTTACTGTCTAACACACGTAATGGATTTTCATTTAAACGACGTTGCGAATCTTCACTTAATTCGTCTTTCAACGGTGTTAAATAATCGATTAATGCTTGACGGTAATTTTGACGCGTTTCAGGATCACCTAATGAGTTGATGACTAAATGAAACTCGCTCATGCCTAATTGTTCAAAATAAGCCAACGCCATCATCATCGTTTCAACATCAGTTGCTGGATTTTCAGAACCAAATGCCTCTACCCCAATTTGATGGAACTGTCTTAAGCGGCCCTTTTGTGGACGCTCGTAACGAAACATTGGGCCAGTATAATAAACTTTGTATGGTTTTGTATATTCTGGTCCGAATAATTTATTTTCAACAAATGAACGAACAACGGGTGCTGTGCCTTCTGGACGTAAAGTAATGTGACGGTTTCCTTTGTCATAAAAATCATACATTTCTTTCGTCACGATATCACTTGTATCACCTACACTGCGCGTAATCACTTCAATGTGCTCAAACATCGGTGTGCGAATTTCTTGGTATTGATAGTCACTAAACAATAAACGAGCCGTCTCTTCAATAAATTGCCACTTCTCGATTTCTCCTGGCAAAAGGTCAGCTGTGCCTTTTGGGCGTTGATAACTCATACTCTTTCCTCCTTATAAAATAAAAAAAACGCCTTATTTCTCTACAGAAATAAGGACGCAATCATCTTCACGTGGTACCACCTAACATTCGAAAGTTCGACAAAACAGAACTTTCCTCAAACGATTAACGCTCGTACACGAAGAGGCTTTTCTTCCTCTCATCTCCAGATTGTCTTTCCGTCGTTTTCCCTTGAATAACTCTCAGCCACGGTTATTCTCTCTAATAAGTCAAAAACAGACATACTCGATCCTTCATCGATTTTCTTTAATAGTAGTTCCAACATTACAAGAAAATTCCATGAAAGTCAAGTGAATCTTTGAATAATCACTAGAAGATAACGTAACAAAAGGATGCTCTTTCGAAAAACGACACGAAGTTCTCAGAGTAAAGCAACTTTTTTCACATCGATTCTTTTCGTTGGAAATAAAAAGCAAGATAAAAGATTGCGGTTAAAAGACACAAACCACTTGACCAAAATCGCAAATTCTCTTGGAATAAAAACAACCATAAAATGGCAACAATCGTTGGAATATTAATCTTCCCTTTAAAGAACAGTTGCTGTTTACTTTGATAGACAAAAGCAAGTATGTGAATCACTAAAACTACCGCCAAAACCGTCCATAAAATCAAGACGTTTTGATTACCCCTTAAGTTCATTCCACCAAAGGTTCCCATGTGGACATCGACGGCTTCTGGCACAAGAAAAATCGGTAAATTAGCAGCCACTAACGCCAACAAAACATTTAATAATGCAAAACCAATCGGATACGTTTTCTTTTCCTTCTTCAAATAGGCATTCGTATACAAATAATTCATCGTCCATTTGCCTTTGACATAATCCAACAAATTCGTTTGTTTATCCATGGTGATCCTTCCTTTCGGTGAATGCGCGAGTCAATTATTCCTAACTTTAGTATAAACGATGACTGCTTGACTTTCATGAGTAAAACTGGAAAAACAGACGTTTCCTCTAGACTTCTAACAACCATCATTGTTATGATAATAGTATCATAATCAATGGAGCTGAAATCATGAAAAAAGGCTTACCTACCGCAATTTTAATCTTATCGTGGGCGATTATTACTGGCCTATTACTCGATTCTTTTTCTGTTTTTTCCGTTAATAACGATGGACTATTAGCGATTGGTCTAAGCTTATCCTATTTAACGATAGGCAGTTTCATTTTCTTGCAATTAATCAATCAACCTTTTAGCGATTCTTTTGTTTATCTAACAACGTCACTCGCCTTCTCCTCACTCTTATTGCATGCCAATCTTCCTATATACTATGACTTAGGCGTTTTTTTCTTATGTCTTTTCCCATTTTCACTTTTGTTCTTTCTTTATGCTTTTATCCAATCAAATCATCCCACGAAACTGATGAAGCGCTTGGTTCTTCTTGCACTCCTTGGTGGCTTCGTTGCTTACTCTTTTTTTATCAATCAATGGACTCAGCAAACATTACTTCTTTTCTTTCTTTTTTCAGCCGTCCTCTCACTACGAATGATTCAACAAGAAAAACAATTGTTTTTTGATCGATTCACGTTTCAGTTATTACGTATCGGAGTCGTTGCTAGTTTTACGCCCTTAATCTTTCTTTTCACTCGTTCTTTCTTTTTTACAAATATCGTTAATTGGCGTCTTGCTTCTATGACTGTCTCGCTATTTATTTTCCCCACAGTGATTGTTTTTATTTTGATTCATCAAAAAATGTTGAAACTTCCTACGCTAATTCTTGAATTTTTTATTTTACTCTTCTGCTGCCTATTAATTGTTTCTGTTTTTCAAATATTACCAATTTCAAGCTCTACAAACACAGCCATCTGGTTACGAGTTTGACTTTTACTATAATCAGAAAATGGCACACCCTTCAACGGAAACAACTGCAGCAGCAACAACGAACACTTTCAAAAGAACAAAGCGATTTATTGAATCAAGTAACGTATTCTGATTTTTTGCATAATGTCTCTACACTTCTAACTAGTCGTTTATGCGAGCTGACTCAAAGTGAAAACTTTTTATTTTTGACTCAAAAAAAGAATGAAATCATGACACTAAGTCAAAAGGGCTGGCTCACGAAAGAAGACGTAATGCCCCTACTACCTGATTTCTACACAACTTCCAAAGTTGTTGAGCGAAACAATCAATCATTCAAAGCTTTACGTGTCCGACAAGCCGAACAGATACTGTGGCTGTTTTTTGAACAATCGTTAGACAATGCTTCTGATGTAGAAATCACCGCTTTTCTTCAACAATATTCGGTGATTACCAAAACGGTTCGTCTGTTACACGATGCACAAAAACAAACTATACGCATTACTTACATGACGAGGTGTTGCAAACGATTATTGCGTTAAATACCTTGATGCACCAACTAGAAGGTGACGCAGAAATAATGGAACTAATCACACTCGAATTTACTAAATTGATTGCATCGATTCGAAACGAGATTTTCAACACGGCACCTTCGACCTTGTATCATATTCCATTCGAAGACAACGTGGCCATTTTAATCCAGGATTTTAACCAACGCTATCCTGATCGCCATTTTCAATTGCGCCATCGCGTCTCACAACAACCGCCAGAATTTGTCATCGCACCAATTTATCGTATCATCAAAGAATTAAACGAAAACAGCGCCAAACATGCACACGGAACGCTCGTCGAAACAACGCTTGAAATCACAGCCGGTAATTTGACACTAACCGTTGAAGATGATGGTATCGGCATTGCTTCCTTAGAATACTTAG
Organism: Enterococcus alcedinis; assembly: GCF_014635985.1. Lineage (GTDB taxonomy): Bacteria > Bacillota > Bacilli > Lactobacillales > Enterococcaceae > Enterococcus_I > Enterococcus_I alcedinis. The sequence continues at coordinate 24,488 of NZ_BMDT01000002.1, forward strand.
AAAAAGAGCTGATTCATAAAAAAGGGCATATTGGCTTGCTTTCGATTAAGAATGATGTCAATTGGCTAAATGGGACATTTGAAATGATTCCATCTGAAAAACACTCTACTGGAACAAAGATCAAAACGACAATCCCTTTAGAAGTCATGGAGGTTACAAATGAAAATACTATTAGTTGATGATCATTATTTAATCGGAAAAAGTTTAGAACTCACTTTGAATAAATACGAAAGCGTGACGGACTTTAAACATTTGATCGACCCATCTTTAACGCTTGAAACTGTCAAAAAGTACCAACCTTCCATCGTCCTGATGGATATTCATATGGGCGAATACAATGGTATTGAACTGGCTGAACAAGTCATCGCAAACTTCTCAAGTAAAATCATTTTCCTGTCAGGCTTTAATTTAGTCGAATACCATGAACAAGCACAAGCGATTGGTGCCTATGGCTTTTTCAGTAAAAATCTACCCATTGACCAACTGATTACCCAGCTTGAAAAAGTCCATTTCGATAATGTCTTCGTTTTTCCAAAAGAGAACGAGCAAGAACGGCTTTATCGCAGCTTAAGCCCACGTGAAAAAGAGATTCTACAACTGCTCGCACAAGGCGTCAAACAAACAGCGATTGCTGATGAATTAGCGATTAGTGATCGAACGGTCCGTAACCATATTTATACGATTAACGAAAAACTAGAAACAACTTCGGCTTTAACTTCCGTCATCAAAGCGATTGAATTAGGAATCGTTCGAGTGAAATTGCAATAATATTTTCGAAACATTTCGGTGATTTGTGCTAAACTAAAGGTACTACTAATCCAATTTAAAGGAGTTTCCTATGACTTATTCTGGTTATTTACGACAACCCCATTACTACGAAACAGATCAAATGGGGATTATTCATCACTCCAATTACATTCGCTGGTTTGAAGAAGCCCGTGTTGATTGGCTGACATTTTTAGATGTGCCTTATTATAAAATTGAAGCAGCTGGGATTATCATTCCTGTTTTAGCTGTCAGTTGCGACTATAAAGAAATGATTCGTTATGAAGATCAAGTACGGATTGAGGTCACAATTGATAAATATACCGGCACGCGTTTAGATTTTTCTTATGAGATTTTCAATCAAACAACCAATCAACTCTTAACAGTCGGAACAAGTAAACATTGTTTCTTAAGTAAAGAAAACAATCGCTTGCTTCAATTAAAACGTAGTCACCCTGAAATCCATCACATTTTCTTAGAAACATTTGAACAGCAAAAAGGACAAACCAATGATTAGACAAGCCAGTCTTACAGAAATCACATTTGTTGCAACGCTTGCTCAAGAACTTTGGCCTGATAATACCGTTGCCTCACTGGAAGCGGAGATGCGCGAAAGTCTCAAAAATTCCGATACTACTTTCTTCCTATACTACGCTGACAATCAAGCGGTCGCTTTTGCCCATGTTCAATTGCGCCATGATTATGTTGAAGGGACAGACAGCTCGCCCGTCGGTTACTTAGAAGGAATCTATGTACAAGAAGCGCTTCGTAAACAAGGGATTGCTGGGCAATTATTAACTGCTTGTCAAACTTGGGCCAAGCAACAAGGTTGTACAGAATTTGCGAGTGATTGTGAACTGACGAATGACGAGAGTTTACGATTTCACTTATCCCACGGATTTATTGAAGCGAATCGGATCATTTGTTTTACGAAAAAACTATAAATAGAAAAAAGGAATTCAGCCCAAACGAGCGAATTCCTTTTTTATTATTCTATTTGTTCCTTTTCTTCTCGTACGACAGTTTCAAGTGCATCCACTTGTTTTTGCAGTTCTTCTAAAAGCGATAATTGAATCGTTTGAATCTCAATTAAATGTTGCCATTCATTGGTTAATAAATGATCCAACTTTTGATGCAACAAACGAATTTCGATTTCTGCCTTTAAATTGGTTTGATAATCATTGGACGTTTGTAACCGATCACGTTCCGCTTGTCGATTTTGACTCATCATAATAATCGGTGCTTGGATGGCAGCTAAACAAGACAAAACCAGGTTTAGCAAAATGTACGGATACGGATCAAACCTTTGGCCGAATAACGCAAGCGAATTTATCGTAATCCAACTAATTAAAACAAACATAAAACTGAAAATAAACGGCCAACTCCCACCAAACTTCGCAATCGCATCTGCTGTTTTTTGTCCTAAGGTCAATCGATTTTTAATGCTATGGTTTGTATTTTTCGTCACTGGTTGCCCTTGTTCAATACTCTTAAATACCGTTTCATTTAGATGATTCATCTCTTTAGAATCACTTTGAATCGTTTCTTTAATATGAGCCAAACGATAGTCCGTCACACAAGAAAAGCAGAGCATACTTGCATCTGTTAACTCTGGATGATCGCTTAGAATCATTTTTTTCACATCCGGTTCAACCTCTTTTAATAAGACACCCGTTACAAGTGAATTGCCACATATTGAACAATGAATCGTCGTTTTCCCCATACTAGACACATCCTTTATTTGATGGTAAAATCCTCTTCTTCGCGCTTATTATAGCATATCTCGCTTCTATTAAAGAGCGTTTACATTCTGATCAGAAGCAATCGGTTTAATTAAAAGATGGATATCAGTTATACTATTATTGGAGGGATGAACATGAAATTAGCCATTCGAAAAAGAAAAATTGGGAATATTCCTATTTTAGAAGTTGTAGATGAAACAAAAATTTATGAACCGATGCCGTTGATTATTTATTATCATGGTTGGCAAACAGCCAAAGAGCTCGTCTTAACTCAGGGCCGAAAATTAGCCAAGCAAGGGTTTCGTGTTGTCTTACCTGATGCTGCCAATCACGGCGAACGTAAAACAGAGCTTTCCCCAATCCCATCATTAACTTTTTGGAATAGTATCCAAAGTAACTTATTTGAATTTTCATTTATCGTTGATTTTTTTGAAAATTTAGGCGTTACAACCAATCAAATTGGTGTCGGTGGGGTTTCAATGGGTGGCATGACGACCGCTGGATTATTAACCCAACATCCAGAAATTACTGCAGCAGCTTGTATTATGGGGTCACCCGCCATGATTCGTTATCGTGAACGGATTTTATATCATGCCAATGCGGCAGGTTTCTTTTTGCCACATGATTATGAACAACTGCTGGGATGGATTGATGCTTATGATTTGGATTCGCAAATTGAAACATTAGGCGAGCGTCCGTTCTTAATTTGGCACGGCACCGACGACGAAAAAATTCCTTATGAACATATCCAAGACTTTGTTGAAAAACATCCGCAAGAAAACATTGAATTTGTTTCCGAAGACGAACGTCACTTAGTTCGTGGGGCAACAATGGATTTAGTCACCGACTTTTTTGTCGAACACCTTTCCACTGAAAATCAGGTCTAAAAAAGAACGTTCGTAGTCAAGAGATACTTCCTTGGCTACAAACGTTCTTTTTATTTGGCTTTGACTTGTTCAATAAAGGCATCGAAATGGGTTCTTGTCTGTAGTTGACGATTACATGCCTCACTGTTATAGCAAATATAATTGCCTTTAGTTTTGTACTGTCCGTCTTTATTGACTTTTCCTTTGACTGTAAATAAAGAAACCCCACTCGTTCCATGACAAATCGTACAAATGCCTTTTTTGACTTCATTACTAATTGTTCCTTGCAACCCTTGGAGTTTCGCATTTTGATAATACAAAATGAATTTACTTTGTTGACCTGGATCATTCCAAGCGTAAAACGAATATTCTTTTAAATCAATGGTTTCCCAATCGGGCATTTGAATTTTCTTTGTTTTGGCGAAAGCCTTCTTAACTCCCGCTTCACTTGGTTGTTTAAACGGGCGAACAAATAAACGTAGATTCTCCAAATAGCGATCGACTTCTCTTTGACTATCGGTAATTTTTTCAATCGCCATTACAATTGCTAATTCTTCTTGTGTTAAATGACTTAATTCTTCTTTAATCGTTTCAAAAGCCAAACCACGAACCGCTTGAATCGTTGAGCGATCATTGACACTGCGATGCGTTTGGGCTAGTAGTTGCGTTTGTTCACGTAAAAAGTAATAGTTATAGGGTTCTAAAAATGGATGCATGATACCCCTCCTCTGTCGAAAGTATAACGAAAATAAAAATAACGGTCAATGATTGTTTGCTATTCTAACGTCTGGATGGTATGCTATGTCATAACTTTTTTAGGAATCGGAGTGGATGCATATGTCAAAATATTTTCATTTACCAATCGGAGACGGTTATTCTTTAGTCGCAGCTGAAATCACGATGGCTGAAGACATTTTTAAATTGGTTGATTCGAATCGTGAGCATTTACGAACCTTTTTAGATTTTGTCGATGCTTCCGTCGATGTAACCTTGCAAGAAAATTATATCAAAATGAAACTTCAAGGTTCGGCTAACGGCACCGATAAGCTTTTTTTCATCGCATCTGGCGATCAATTAATCGGAACCATCGATTTGCATGCCATTCATCCCACTGTAAAAAAAGCTGAAATTGGCTATTGGGTTCATACGGATTACACGAAAAAAGGCGTAACCTCTAAAGCCGTACGTGCGCTTTGCCAGTATGCCTTTGATGTTCTAAAATTAAACAAGTTGACCATTATGGCTGATGTGCGAAACATCGGCAGCAATAAAGTCGCTCAAAGTTGTGGCTTTACACTACTAGGTACACGCCCACAAGATATTTTTATTTATGAAGAGTTTCAAGATATGAATGAATACTACTTATTAAAAGAATCTTTTCGTTAAAAAAATCCCCCTGATTTTTCTCTTGATGCGAAAAAAATCGGGGGTTTTTATTCGATTAATCAATCGTTGAAGCAATGTATAACGCTAACAGTTGTTGTGTCAAAGGGCCTGGTTTCCCATCACCTATCGCCTGACCATCAATCGATACTATTGGCACGATTTCATAGATACTATTTGTTACGAAACATTCGTCGATATCTGCTAGTTGACTGACTTTGACCGCTTCTTCGATCACAATCAGATTATTTTCCTTCGCTAGTTGCAATAAATGTTGCTTCGTAATACCTGGTAAAATCAAGTTCCCATCTGGATGAGTGTAAATCACACCATCAATCACAAACCAAGCATTTGAAGCCGAGGCTTCCGTAAAAACACCATCGCGCTCAAGTAACGCGTCATCATAGTCTTTCTTGACTGCTTCATCGAGTGATAACAGATTCCCCATCAAACTCAGAGACTTAATGTCGCAATGCAACCAACGCATATCTGGAATAACGGTTGCTCGCTGCCCCGTTTGTTGAAGCACTACAGGGCGTTCAAACGGTAACGTATAGCCCAAATAAACGGGTGTTACACTGCCTTTTTCTGGAATTAAATGTTGTCTAGGCGAAACAATCCCACGTGAGATTTGAAAATAAACGAGCCCATTTTGAACTTCTGTTGCTTCGATTAAATCTTCTAGCATCTTTCCTAATTCTGATTTTGTAAATGGTAAACCTAAATGAATCTTCTCTGCGCCTCGTTCCAATCGGTCGAAATGCTCGGAAAACATAAACATTTTTCCGGCATAAATCCGTACCGCTTCATATAAGCCATCGCCAAAGTGATACCCACGATCTTCAAAAGAAATCGCTACTTCATCCTTTTCAACAATTTGTCCATTGAATAATGTTTTCATTGCCCCATCCCTCATCTCATTTATTCGTGTAATCACTAAAATACTTCGTCTGCCATTTTTGTGTTCGTGCTGCACTCGCATTTAAATCGGTTTCCCATATCGGATAGACTCGCAACGCCATTTTCCCTTTACTCGTGTCACTCGATAAAATTCCTTGCTGCAAAAGTACCTCTTTCGGAAAAAGAAAGCATCCTTGTTTTTCGGCATCCTTAACAATCACGATTAGCTGGTTCGGTGCTTCTAAAAAAGCATACGGCTGATTTTTATTTTGCGGATCTTTTTCCCAAAACACGACAAAATAGCCTTTTTTCTTCGGTGTCTTTTTGGCTAAACGACTCCGAAACGTCTCACCACTTATCGTGAAAGTCATTCCTTCATAATCTTCATTTTGTGTTTCATACGTTCTATTTTCGATTTTTTGATCTGACGTTAGCCAATAATCTTGTAACCAATTCAATGTTTGCATAGGCAGCCCTTTCTTAACGATTGATTCTAGCATACGCTAGAAGTAGAAAAGATGCGAACTGTTCAAAGCACAATTCGCATCTTTTGCGTTGATTTTTATAGAGGAAACAATGGTAATTCTTCTAAAAATACAATGTCCTCACGATTGGCAGCGTCGCCTTCTGCTAAAACAGCTGCTTGGGCAATCACCTTCGCACCGGCTTTTTCAACCAATGTGACTAATGCTTGCAAGGATTCGCCAGTACTAATCACATCATCAATAATCGCGACATTTTTCCCAGCAATCAATGCAGCGTCGCGTCCATCTAAGATTAAGGTCTGTTCTTTTTGTGTTGTAATTGAAAAAACCGATGCTTCTAAAGGGGCATCCATATAGGCTTTAACGCTTTTTCGAGCGACGATATACGTTTTAAAATCCATGATCCGTGCTAACTCTTGCAACAAGGGAATCCCTTTGGCTTCAGCTGTGACTAAATAATCGATGTCGGTTGGTAATTTTTTAGCCAAAGCAATGGCTGCCTGGGTTGTCATTTCTGCATCTCCCAATAAAACAAATGAAGCAATCGCTAAATCTTCTGCCACTTGAATAATGGGCAACGTTCTTTTTAGCCCGGCTACTTGTAATTCATATGTCTTCTCCATATTATAAGAACACTCCAATCATCGGTAAAATAAATTTAATCACTAAACCTGCTAGCATCCCAAAAAATGGATCAAACAAAGCCGTTACAACCATCGTCACACTACCGACTAATGGATTTTCAGCTACAGCTGGTTGAATATTTCCAGTAACCGTTACAAAAGCACCTAAAACAAATAAGAAACCTGCAATCGATTCAGTCGGAACGTATTTCCCCATTTTCGGTAAAATCCCTGTCCCTAAAATAATCGCCATAATCGTCATCATTAAGACACCTGAGAAAACAGGATTTGGCGCACTACCTGTCGCAGAGATAATCGATTCCAGTGGTGCCCCACCAAAAGCACTCGAGATTAAATCAGCAACAGAACTAACAACCGTTAACACATCAACGTTGACCGGATTGGCCTCACTGCCCGTCATACTTCCCGTAATCATCCCAAAGGAGATATTTGAACCGATATTCAGACAAGCAAGTGCAAGCGCGCCACGTAAGATACGCCCTGAAAACATTGGTTTAATGAACGATAGTTTTTGATCACCCACACCAGCCGGTAATTCAATTGTCGCTTTTTTATAATAAACCGAATAAAGCGTTGAAATGACCACCGATAGTAAAATCGTATAAACCAAATCTTTCGTAAAAATATACACGAGAATAGCCGAGATCATTGAAATCCAACCCACATCGACATTCGTTTGCGTCATACGAATTGCTGCACGAGCTAAAATAAAACCAACCCCCGCCATCATTCCAGCAGTAATATCGGTGCCTAAAAAATCAACTAACGTATTCATCCAACCCAATAAACCCACAGCCGTCATTAATACTGCTGCCCATAAAATAATTGAAATTCGTTCGCGTTTATTATCCCCTAACGCACCCGCAACTGTAATCGATTCGACTTGAAACGAAATCGGAGCAACCGACCCCGTCACCGCATTCGCCACTGCCGAAAAAGCAAAAGCAATCGCGGTTGGAAATGCTGCAAAACCTAATGATAACGCTAAAATCCCTTGTGGTACGCCATTAATGACTACACCAATCGCAGCCAGTAAATCTTGAATAAATTCCATAAAAACACTCCTTATTGTCTTTAAAATCTCCTATTCAGTTTATCGAATCAAAAACCCTTCCGCAACCATTTGTTACCATTTAATCATATTCAACTCAATATCGTTCGTATAACAAAACAAAAATCTCTTTAAAAAGAATAAAAAATAAGAACAATCAATTAATATCCGAACGTAAAACATTTATTTCATCTCCCTAATTTTCTTTTATTCTTTTCGTTTAGATACCTTATTTCTATTTTTTAAACACAAAAAAACCCACTATTTCTAGTGGGTTAAACGTTGTTTTTACAATGTTTTCAAGCTTATTTAGCTAATGCTGTTTTAGCTTGATCTGCAATTGCAGTAAATGCTGCTGCATCGTTAACTGCTAAATCTGCTAACATTTTACGGTTAACATCAATTTCAGCTAATTTCAAACCGTGCATTAATTTTGAGTAGCTTAAGCCATTGATACGAGCTGCCGCGTTGATACGTGTAATCCATAATCCACGGAAATCACGTTTCTTTTGACGACGATCTCTATATGCGTAGTAATATGAGTTCATTACTTGTTCTTTTGCTGTTTTAAATAAAGTATGTTTCGAACCGTAATAGCCTTTTGCTAATTTAAGCACCTTTTTACGACGCTTACGAGTTACTGTTCCACCTTTAACACGTGCCATGTTTAATTCCTCCTAAATGTAAATGTATCTTTTCTTGAATTTTTTAAATTACTTAAAGCGTAGCTATTCTTATTATTTTAAGTAAGCTAGCATTTGACGAATACGTTTGTAATCGCCTTTTGAAACCATGCCTGCTTTACGCAATTGACGGCGTTGTTTCTTTGTTTTTCCGTGGAAACGGTGGCTTGTAAATGCACGGAATCTCTTTAATCCGCCTGAACCAGTACGTTTAACGCGCTTTGCTAATCCGCGGTGTGTTTTTTGTTTTGGCATAACTAATTTCCTCCTCAAAATCTTTCATTATCTGACAGTTTCACTAATTGCTTAGTGAGCCGCTATTTACTTGTCGTTTTTTGGCGCTAACACTAGGAACATGCTGCGTCCGTCCATTTTCGCTTTCTGTTCCACTGTTGCAATATCTGTAGTTTCTTCAGCCAAACGATCCAGAACTTTCTGACCAATCTCTTTATGGGTAATGGCGCGTCCTTTAAAACGAATAGAAGCTTTCACTTTATCGCCTTTTTCAAGGAACTTACGTGCATTGCGAAGTTTTGTTTCGAAATCATGAATATCAATTGTTGGACTTAAGCGAACTTCTTTAACGTTAATCACTTTTTGTTTCTTACGGGCATCTCTCTCGCGCTTTTGCAAGTCGAAGCGATGTTTTCCGTAATCCATAATACGTGCAACGGGTGGATTTGCATTAGGTGCAACTAAAACAACATCTAAGTTTGCTTTTTCAGCAAGCTCTAATGCTTCTGATTTAGTTTTTACTCCAAGTTGTTCTCCATCTTGATCAATCAATCTTAGTTCACGAGCACGAATGCCGTCGTTTACCATCATATCCTTTGCTATGGTCATTCACCTCCAAGTTTTTTTGCGAGAAAAAAAGTTGTATTAATAGGGCGTAAAATACAAAAAAAACGAGTTCTTATTCGAACCCGCGCGTACTCCAGCCTAAAAACGATCTGAAATCCTATTCTGCCCAGCAAAAATTATCACTAAGGCGAGAAGCGGGTGCTTCTACTTTTATTTCTCAACTTTAACAGTATAGCAAATATATATAGACACGTCAATGGTTTTACTAATATTTTTTCAACTTCTATGCTAGAATAAAGAAAAAAGACGTTTAGGAGGCTTCTTATGCATATTCCAGCAGAATCCATTGACGATTTGATTTCAAAAAGTGAACATCAAGAATTATTCCAGCTACTGGATCAGTGGATGCAAACCACTTTCCCACAGTTAAATCGCCGACTGGTTCAAACGAAAACCATTACCTTCGTGGCTTACGGAGATTTAGCCAAAGCCAATCCAGAAGATCCTTTTTCATCGCTCGTTGCACTTGCACCTCAAAAAAATAATCTTTCCTTCTATATAACAGGCGAAAAAAATGGTGAACCTATTTTAGCAAACTATGCACACCTCTTCCCAAAATCAGCCATGGGGAAAACGTGCTTACGATTGCGAAATACAAAAAAACTTGATTTCACGGTATTAAAAGCGATCGTCAATGACGTCATTACGTGGAACGCGACACAAGTATAATACACAAAAAAGGAATCACCCGAGGGTCATTCCTTTTTTGTTACCGATTATTCTGCAGCAGCTGCTGCTTTGTTAATGTAGTTAAATGGTTGGTTGTAGTGTGGTAAGAAGAATAAGTCTAATAGTGCTAACTCATCAACAGTTACCCCTTTAGCAATCGCTAATGAGAACATGTGGATTGCCATACCAATTTCTGAAGTTGTTGAAGACATTTGTGCACCAACAATGCGACGTGTTTTCGCATCGTAAACGATACGTGTTTTAACGTTGTCGTTATCTTTCATGAAGGCTGGTTTTTGAGTATCTTCAATGTCTGTATATTTAACATCTAAGCCAAAACGTGGTGCTGATTGTACAGAGTAACCTGTTGAAACCATGTGTAAATCAAAGATTGTAATACCGTTTGATCCTTGAACACCTGGAGATTCGATTTTGTTTCCACCGATGTTTTCACCAGCTACAATTCCTGTACGAACAGCGTTACTTGCTAAAGCGATATAAGCTGTGTCTTGTAAAGCGTTTGAGTAAACTGTTGCACAGTCACCGACTGCGTAAACGTCTTTGTCACTTGTTTGTTGGTGACGGTCAACTAAGTATGCACCATTTACAAATGTTTCTAAATGGTCGCCAGCTAGGCCACTGTTTGGACGGAATCCGATTGCGTTGATAACAACATCAACTTCGTAAACGCCTTTAGCAGTTACAACGGCTTCAACTTTATCTGTTCCACGGTATTCTTCAACAAGTTCACCTAAATGTAACTCAATGCCGTTATCCGCTAAGTTTTTATCCATGTCATCGGTAAACCATTTGTCATAGTAGTTTGGTAATGAACGATCCGCTGCATCAAATAATAGAACATGTTTGCCACGACGTTTTGCCGCTTCCGCAATCTCAACACCGATGTAACCCGCTCCAATAACTGCAACGTTTTTCACATCGTCTTGATCTAATAATTGATCAATCATTTGTCCTTCATGGAATTTCTTCATGAATTGGATGTTGCCTAAGTCATGTCCAGGTACTTTCGGAGCGATTGGTAATGAACCAGTTGCTAAAACAAGTTTGTCATAGCTTTCATCCCACTCTTTACCGTCTGCCGAAACACAGTGAACAGTTTTGTTGGCATAGTCCACTGAAGTCACGTCTGTAGACATGTGGATTGTTGCACCTTTTGCTTTAAATTCTTCTTCGTCTGTGTAGAATAAACCTTCATATTCTTCAATTTGACGACCTACCCAAAGTGCTGTCCCACAGCTTAAGTAGCTGATGTGGTCTGTTTTTTCAATTAAAACAACTTCCTGATTATCGAATTTATCTAATAGTGTATTGGCAGCTGAAATCCCGGCGTGGTTCGATCCAATAATTACTGTTTTTGTCATGTGTGTTGCCCCCTTTAAATATTTACAAGCTTAGTATAACGGGCATGTGAATATAAAAACTATCAAGAATTTTTTCACATGTGAAAAAGTTGCAAGTTTTTATTTGAAAGGTTGTTTTAAAGGGATTCTTTAATTTTAAAAAAATCAATAAAAATTAGATTGTGAAATATCAATCTTAATATTTACTTAAAAAAATAAAAAAGCCATGATTTCAATCATGACTCCTACGATAATTGTGACTGATTACTCGTCCTTGGACGCTTCAGCAACCTCTGATTCTAAACGGTATTGTTGGAGCAAATGCTCGGCGATAACTCTTCCGTTGGATAAAATCAAAGAACGATTTTTCCATCGGCTTCGTTATCACTCGCATCTGGACGCTCCAAATCAATAACCTCTGATTTAAACGGTATTTCTGAAGTAAAGACTCGGTAATATGCTTGATTCTTTTTGAAAGTAAAAAACACTTTCAAACGATTCAATCTTATTACTCGTCCTTGGACACTTCAGTAATAACCTCTGATTGTTCTCGTATTAAATAAATGGGGCGTTTTTTTGTTTCTAAGAATATTTTTCCGATGTATTTACCAATAATCCCTAAACATAAGAGTTGTAAACCACCCATAAAGAGCATAATCGAGACGATAGAAGGCCAACCGCTTGTTGGATCACCGAATAGTAAGGCTCGGGTGACAATGAAGATTAACGCGATTCCAGCGCCTAGACAGGACAAGGCGCCTACGAATGAAGCGAACATCAGTGGTGCCTCTGAGAAATTGACGATACCGTCTAATGAATATTTAAATAATCCCCAGAAAGACCATGACGTTTCGCCTGCGACACGTTCTCGATTCTCATACGCGATGTATTCTGTTTTGAAACCTACCCAACTAAAAATACCTTTTGAAAAGCGGTTGTACTCGGTCATTTCCAAGATAGCATCCACCATTTGTCGGGTCATTAAGCGGAAATCTCTTACGCCATCAATCATTTCGGTATCGCTAAATTGATTAATAATTTTGTAAAAGGCTTTAGAAAAAAAGCTGCGAATCGGTGGTTCTCCGGTTCGATTCTTACGTCGCGTACCGACACAGTCCAAATGTTCATTCTGAAGCATGTCTAACATTTGTGGTAGTAGCTCTGGAGGGTCTTGTAAGTCCGCGTCCATCACAGTAATAACCGATCCTTTGGCGTTTTTAAGCCCGGCATAAAGTGCGGCCTCTTTGCCAAAATTACGTGAAAAAGATAAGTAGTGAATCTCTTGGGGTCGTTGTTTATTTAATTCTTGTAAAATCGTTAATGTTTGATCCTTCGAGCCATCATCGACAAAAATGTATTCAATCTCTTGCGCGATAGGTGTCATAACAGCATCAACTGCTGCGACAAAATGCGGAATCGTTTCTGCTTCATTAAAACATGGTACGACAATCGAAAGCATGCCTTCGCCTCTTTTCTGATTTTTCTTTCTTTTATTATAACGTGTTTGTTGAACGACTGACAAGCAAGGTTCGAAACAAAAAAATCTTTCCACAGGAGATTCCTTAGAAAGATTTTTTTCATTACTATTTAGCTGTCGTTAAGATCCCTATTTGGCGGACTTCTTTCACTTTTTCTTCAATAATTCGTAAGACTTCTTTGGCCGCATCCGTATCTTCTACGAAATTTAAAACATCGCCGTCGATTTGGATTTTAGGACTTTCATTATATTCTTCATACCATTTATCATAACGATGGTTTAATTCTTTATAATAGTCATATAAATTCGGGTCATAAGTAATTTGTTCGAAATCACGACCACGTTTTTGAATTCTTTCAAGCATTGTTGGGAAAGATACACGAATATGAACAAGTAAATCTGGATGTTTCTTATGTGCCGCATGTGGTAATTCTTCTAACATATTCTTCAACAATTCATCATAAACACGTACTTCTGTCTCCGTTGCACGGCCTAAATCGGCATTTAAATGAAATAAAAGAGAATCTTCATAAATCGAACGATCCAGCACATTATTATCATGTTTTAGTGCTTTTTTGATACTTTCAAAACGTTTGTTTAAAAAGTAAATCTGTAGTAAAAAAGCATACTTATTTGGGTCTTCGTAAAATAATGGTAAGACTTCGTTATCCTCAACCGACTCATAAAAAGCTTCACTTTCTAAATGCTCTGCTAACATTGCGGTCAAACTAGATTTACCCGCACCAATCGTTCCTGCTAATACAATCACACTCATATCTCCTAACTCATTTCTATTTAATTTCCCTATTTTTTTCAACTGTCTTACCTTACAACACCAAATCAGTACCGTCAAGAAAAGAACGACGTGAAAATTATGACAATTATGTTAAATTTTGTTAGGTTTCTTTCAAAATCGTATAAGAAGACTTAACGAATCTCACTTTTTCTAGTACTATAGTTAAGCATGCTCTATTTAGCAAATACGAATGAGTGCTTTTTACGTTTCTCTTCTATTGCCTTCACGGCTAAAATCAAACGTAAGAATCACGATTTACTAAAAAAGAATGAAGGTTGAACAAACGGATGAAGACAATTGGAGTCGGTCATGGTACAGGTAAAATTATTTTAATGGGCGAACATGCTGTTGTTTACGGTGAACCAGCAATTGCCTTTCCTTTTCGCGGGGTACGTGTGACAGCAACATTTAACGCTAGCGCACATAATCAAATCACATCGAGTCACTATTCAGGATTGTTAGCAGATGCCCCAGAAGCATTGCAAATCATTCAACAGCTTACCACTCACCTTTGTCAGCAATTTGATCAAGGTCCTTTTCATTTAACGATTGAAAGTACCGTTCCTTCTGCTCGAGGGATGGGCTCCAGTGCAGCCGTTGCGACAGCGATTACGCGTGCTTTTTTTGATTGGATAGACGTCACGCTTTCAGACACTGACTTACTTACATATGTCAATTTCTCAGAAGCAATTGCACACGGAAACCCCAGTGGCATCGACGCCGCCACAACGAGTGGTAGCCAGCCGATTTACTTTGAAAAAGGAAAAGATTTCGAAGCCTTTCCTTTAAACATTGACGCCTATTTATTAGTCGCTGATACTGGAATTCTCGGTCGAACACGTGAAGCCGTCGCCGCTGTTGCACAATTAATGAAAACAAAGACCGAGTACACCAATCATTTGATTCACCACTTGGGTCATCTTTCTCGTTTAACCAAAGAAGCAATTATTCATAATCAACCACACGAACTCGGGCAGTATATGAACTTCGCTCAAGAAGATTTAAGACAATTAACAGTCAGTAACGAACGACTCGACGAATTGATTCAACTTGCCCGTGACAACGGTGCACTTGGCGCCAAACTGACTGGTGGCGGTCGTGGTGGTTGTTTTATCGTTTTATGTCAAGACTATCAAAGTGTGACACACATTCAAACACAATTAAAATATGCTGGGGTCAAGGATACCTGGATGCAAGGATTAGGAGTTTATGAACATGTATAAAGGAAAAGCCCGTGCACATACAAATATTGCACTCATTAAATATTGGGGTAAAGCCGACAAAGAATTTATCATCCCTATGAACAATAGTTTATCACTGACACTAGATGCTTTTTACACAGAAACGATGGTGACTTTCTCAGAGACCTTCACACAAGATACGTTCTATTTAGATGGTGCGCGTCAAGATGAAAAAAACACAAAAAAAGTCAGCCAGTTTTTAGACCTCGTTCGCTCTTTAGCCCAAAAGGATTTATTTGCAACGGTTGAAAGTCAAAATTTCGTGCCGACAGCAGCTGGACTTGCTTCTTCTGCGAGCGGCTTATCTGCTTTAGCAGGTGCTTGTAATGCAGCTTTAGAACTCAATTTATCCGATCAAGACCTTTCACGCCTAGCACGTCGAGGATCCGGTTCAGCTTGTCGTAGTATTTATGGTGGTTTTGTCGAATGGGAAAAAGGCCAAGATGATGCGAGCTCTTTTGCAAAAGTGGTCCCTTCCGATCAATGGGAAGACGATTTAGCCATGATTTTTATCTTAATTAACGATCAACAAAAAGACGTTTCAAGCCGTGATGGTATGGAACGTACCGTCGAAACGTCAGTTTTTTATGATGGTTGGCTAAAAACAAGCCCGATTGATTTACAAACAGCTAAAGAAGCGATTGCTGAAAAAGATTTTGAAAAACTCGGTACGGTAACCGAAGCAAATGGTTTGAAAATGCACGGTACAACACTAGGTGCGACCCCACCATTTACTTATTGGTCACCAGAAAGCTTGACTGCGATGAATCGTGTACGCGAAATTCGTCAGATGGGGCTTCCTTGTTATTTCACAATGGATGCCGGTCCAAACGTCAAAGTCTTATGTCAGAAAAAAGACGTGAAACAAATCTTAGAGCAACTCGAACAAAGCTTTAACAAAGAACAATTGACTTGTGCCTTTAGTGGTCCAGGTCTGGAGTATTTAGAAACGGATGTGACAGCATGATTGAAGTTAGCGCACCAGGAAAACTTTATATTGCCGGGGAATATGCCGTCGTCGAACCTGGACACCCAGCCATTATTGTAGCCGTGGATCAATTTATTAGCGTAACGATCGAATCTGCAACAAAAAATGGTAGCATCCAGTCGGCGCAATACAGTGATTTACCCATTCGTTGGACACGAAAAAATGGCGTACTTGTTTTGGATCACCGCGATAATCCTTTCCATTATATTTTAGAGGCCATCCGCCTAACAGAGAAATACGCACAAGAGCAAGGTCGCTTACTTGCTTTTTACCACTTAAAAGTTCGCAGTGAATTAGATAATTCGAATGGTCGAAAATACGGCCTTGGATCAAGCGGAGCTGTAACGGTCGCGACGGTCAAAGCTTTAAATGTTTTTTACGACTTAGAAATGGACACCTTGACGCAATTTAAAATTGCTGCCCTTGCTCATCTAGCCGTTCAAGGAAATGGCTCTTGTGGTGATATTGCAGCTAGTTGCTATGGCGGTTGGATTGCCTTCTCGACCTTCGATAGCCTTTGGATCAAAGAAAAACAAAGTAAATGGTCATTAAGTGCCTTATTGGACGCCGAGTGGCCTAAATTATCGATTCAACCATTAGATACACCAAAAGACTTACGCTTATTGATTGGTTGGACAGGTAGTCCCGCATCAACCTCTGATTTAGTCGATCAAGTCAACCAATCCAGAGAACATGAGGAACATTCGTATCAATCTTTTTTAAACGAAAGCCGTGAATGCGTCGAGAAAATGATTCTAGGTTTCCAAACTCAAAACATTCCTATGATTAAACAAATGATTACCCGCAATCGTCAATTATTAGCCAGTCTGGCAACAACGACGGGTGTTATTATCGAAACGCCCGCGCTCAAAAAATTGTGTGACCTCGCTGAAAAATCGGGCGGAGCTGCAAAATCTTCTGGTGCAGGCGGTGGCGATTGTGGCATTGTGATTACCGATAAAAAAACAGGGATTTTACCCTTGATGAGTCTGTGGGAAAAAGCTGAAATCACGCCGCTTCCTCTACACGTCTATCACTACCCTAAAGGAGGAAACTAACGATGGATCGCAAAGATGAGCACGTCTCACTGGCTAAAGCCTTTCATAAACCAAAGTCTAATTCATTTGACGACGTTCGAATCATTCACCAATCAATACCATTAAGTAATTACGATGAAACATCGATTGCCACCCATTTATTGGGTTACGAATTAAGCGCACCTTTTTTCATTAATGCGATGACTGGTGGCAGTGAAAAAACAGGATACATTAACCAAGAACTAGCAATTTTAGCACGTGAAACTGGCTTAATGATTGCAACAGGTTCGATTTCAGCCGCTTTACGCGACCCTAGCGTTGCCAAAACATTTACAATTGTACGTGATGAGAACCCCGAGGGCATCATATTAGCCAATATTGGTGCAGGCTCTTCGTTAGAAAACGCCAAACGTGGGATTGACCTTATCCAAGCAAATGCCTTACAGATCCACCTAAACGCACCACAAGAACTTGTAATGCCTGAAGGAGATCGCGATTTTTCAAATTGGCTCAGCCTCATTGAAGAAATCGTCAAAGGCGTCGATGTTCCAGTTATCGTTAAAGAAGTCGGTTTTGGGATGTCTCGACAAACAATTCATCAACTAATTGATGTCGGTGTGACAACCATTGATATTGCCGGATCTGGCGGCACAAGCTTCACCCAAATCGAAAATGCGCGCCGTCGAAAACGTGAATTTTCTTATTTAAATGATTTCGGGATTACAACGGTTCAATCGCTATTAGAAGCCAACGAAGTTCCAGGTCTCTTTAATTTAATCGCATCCGGTGGTATCCGAAATTCGTACGATATCTTTAAAGCCCTTTGCTTCGGTGTAAAAACCGTCGGCATTTCAGCAAGTATCTTAAATCAACTACTCGTTAATGACCTTGAAGACACCATCGCCCTTGTCAAACAATGGCAACAAGAACTTGTGTCGCTTTATACACTCGTTGGCGCCAAAACAACCGAAGACCTCAAAAAAGTCCCACTCTTCTTAACAGGAGAAAACAAAGACTGGTGCCAAGCAAGAGGCATCGATTATACAAAATATAGCCAAAGGTGATTTCTTGAGCGCTTTGATACGAGTGATAAGCAAGGATTTGTTTGAAAATGTTCTGTGCTTTCAAAAAGAATCCGGCTTATAACCGAGTACCAGCTCAAAAAATCCCGTTCAATCAAAGGTGTTAAAAAAATCGTTCTGACCTGAGCTACTGGAGGGAAATACACACAATCGTGCTTTTCGATTGAGGGGATTTTCTGAAGTAGCCGAAGGTCAGATTTTTTTACCCGTTCAATCTAGGTGTTAAAAAAGACGCTTTGCTCTGAGTAATTGGAAAGAATTCCAATCAATCATCCAAATATTTCTAAACAAAAATAGCCCTGTAGCAACGCTCTCCCATGGGAATAGTTGCACAGAGCTATTTTTTATTTTTTCCCAAACAATCGTTGGAAGAATCCAGTTTTTTCTTGCTCATCCACTACTACTTCTGTTGTTTGATTCACGGTAATGCCTTTATCCTTTAATTGGCGTTGAAAAATTAGGTTGTCTTGTAGATTCAAGGAGTTCAACTCTAGGACACCTTGGAGGCTACCAATTAAGCGGCGTAATTCGCCTTCGGTTAAATTCAAAAATTCTTGGCTTTTGTTTTGCTCATCTAGTTCTTCTAAATCGGTAATCAAGGTGCGTAGTAATTGATTTTGTTCTGAAAAAACGCGAGAAATCTCTGTGACTTCAATCGTTTCAATTGTTGTAACAGTTGATAAATCTGTCACAACACGTAAACTATCCGCATAATCTCTGAGATCAAAGACAAAATTTTGGAGGACTTCTTCTTTCATAATGTCACGCGTTGCTGATAAACGTTGTTGGAGCGCAATTAAGCTTCCTTGTGAGTTCGTTAATGCTTGTAACGTTTCAATTGTCATTCGTTCTTCCACCTTTTATGTTGTAACCTTTTAATAATAGTCTACCTGATGGATTCATCTAGTCAAGGAAAATTCGAAACAATTATTCTTTCCAATACTTTTCTTCCTATTCAATGAAATGCTCCTTGTAATCACATCTGCAAACACTTACAACAAATGTAAATATTCACTCTTATTCAATTACCCAATACACGAAAAAGGAGACTCAAATGAAAAATCTATCAATTCACTTTATCTTAGGTTTGATGTCACTATTGATTGGTAGCCACTTCTTGATGCAAAATAATGGCTACAATCCAATGAATTTTACGACCGATCTTACTCCTGGACATTTACTGATTGCTCTTGGCGTCATTTTGTTGCTGTATTGTTTTGGGGTCTTTTTTTATGAATTGAGTCGAATGAATCGAACAGATAAAAACCAAGAAAAATCAAAAGACGAAGCACTCAAATGAGGCTTCGTCTTTTTTACGCTTTTAATTATGCGTTGTACGCATCGATAATGATTTGTTTTAATTCTGAAATTAATGGTTGTTTTGGATTCGCTGTTGTACATTGGTCTTCATAAGCCAATTCAGCCATACGATCCACTGTTGAATCTAGAACTTCTTGTGTCACACCTTGTGCTTTCAAGTTCATTTCGATTCCAACTTTTTCACCTAATTCAGTAATCGCTGTTGCTAATGCTTCCACTAACTCTTCAGTCGTTTCACCTTTTAGACCTAAGAAACGCGCAATATCTGCGTAGTCTGTATCGGCACGGAAGAAGTCATATTTAGGGAACATTGCATGTTTTTGAGGGTCTTTCGCATTGTAGCGAACAATATGCGGTAAGATAATCGCATTTGTACGACCGTGTGGAATACCGTACTCTCCACCAATTTTATGAGCAATTGAGTGAGAAATTCCTAAGAATGCGTTGGCAAATGCCATCCCTGCCATTGTTGAAGCGTTATGCATTTTCTCACGTGATTCCATATCTGGACGTAAAGTTGATGCCTCTAAGTAATCGAAGACAATTTTAATCGCTTGTAAGCTTAATCCACGTGTGTAATCAGATGCCATTACTGAAACATAAGATTCAATCGCATGGGTTAAAACGTCCATTCCTGTATCTGCTGTAACTGAAGCTGGTACTGATAATACGAATTGTGGATCAATGATCGCTACATCTGGTGTCAATGCATAGTCTGCTAATGGGTATTTCACGTGTGTTTCACTATCTGTGATTACTGCAAAAGGCGTTACTTCTGCACCCGTACCTGATGTTGTTGGAATACATACAAATTGTGTTTTTTCAGGTTTTTCAATTTGGTATGTACGTTTACGAATATCTAAGAATTTTTGTTTTGCGCCAAAGAATGATGTTTCTGGGTTCTCATAGAACATCCACATGCCTTTAGCCGCGTCCATTGCTGAACCACCACCGATAGCAATAACGGTATCTGGTTTGAAGTTCATCATTACTTCTGTTCCTTTATAAACCGTATCTGTTGAAGGGTTTGGTTCAACATCAGAGAATACTTCAATTTGAACAGTGTTCGTGCGACGAGCTAATACTTCACGGACACGATCTACGTAACCAAATTGAACCATTCCTGGGTCACAAACGATCATCACACGTTCTAAGTTTTCCATATCTACTAAATACATTAATGAGTTTTGTTCGAAGTAAATTTTAGACGGTAATTTAAACCATTGCATATTATTTCTCCGTTTCGCTAAAGTTTTCACGTTAATTAAGTTTACAGCTGATACGTTACGTGATACAGAGTTTTTACCGTAAGATCCGCAACCTAATGTTAATGAAGGAATCATTTCGTTATAGATATTTCCGATTCCGCCTTCTGCTGATGGTGTATTGACTAATACACGACAAGCTTTCATGCGTAAACCGAAGCGGATTTGTAAATCTTCGTCTTCACTATGAATAACAGCTGTATGTCCTAATCCACCTAAATCTAACATCGCTTCACACAACTCTAAGCCGTGCTCTGTATTTTCTGCTTTAATCATCGCTAATACTGGTGATAATTTTTCACGTGAAAGTGGGTAATCTGCGCCAACACCTTCTAATTCAGCGACTAACATTTTCGTTCCTTCAGGTACTTTAATGCCTGCAAGTTCTGCAATTTTCGTTGCTGGCATTCCAACGATTGCTGGGTTAACCGCATATTTACCTTCGTTCATTACCGCGTCTTCTAATTTTTGTAATTCGCTTGGTTTTACAAAGTATACTTGGTGCGCTTGGAATTCAGCTTTGACTGACTTGTAAACTTCTTTATCAACAATGATTGCTTGTTCTGATGCACAAATCATGCCGTTATCAAATGTTTTTGAAACGATTAAATCATTAACTGCACGTTTGATTTTCGCTGTTTTTTCGATATAAGCTGGTACGTTACCTGGTCCTACGCCTAGTGCTGGTTTTCCTGTTGAGTACGCAGATTTAACCATTCCCGCACCACCTGTTGCTAAAACAATCGCAATTCCTGGGTGATTCATCAAACCTTGAGTTGCTTCAATTGATGGATGTTCAATCCATTGTACACAGTTCTCAGGAGCACCTGCTGCAACCGCTGCGTCACGAACGATACGTGCAGCTTCAGCTGAACATTTTTGTGCGCTTGGGTGGAAAGCAAAGATAATTGGGTTACGTGTTTTAATTGCGATCATTGCTTTAAAGATTGTCGTCGAAGTTGGGTTTGTTGTTGGTGTTACCCCACAAACGACTCCAACTGGTTCAGCGATTTCGATCAAACCTTTTTGTTTATCTTCACTGATGACACCAACTGTTTTGTTGTCTTTAATTGAGTGCCAAATGTACTCAGATGCGTACATGTTTTTGATTGCTTTATCTTCATAGATTCCGCGACCTGTTTCTTCAACTGCCAATTTCGCTAAAGGCATGTGCTCGTTTAAAGCTGCCATCGCCATCTCATGAACAATGTGGTCCACTTTTTCTTGGTCAAAGTTTTCCATTTCTTTTAGAGCGACATTTCCTTTTGCTGCCAAATCGTCAATCATCACTGAAACATCAATTGTTGCCACGTCTTCTTTTTTATCTACTGTTTTACTCATGATAATCCTCCTAAGAAAATTTAATTTTTAGTTTGTTATCTATCTCACAAATCAATCATACACAATTTCTTTGCATTTGTAAACAGTTTCCTGTGATTTTCTTCACAACTTTTCAAAAGCATTGATGAAAAAGAAGTTAAACATTGATATATCAACATTTAAAAGTATTTGTTTTCTTAAATTTATTTTTCAACAAATCATTTATGACTGTAAAAATCTGACTTTATTTTCAAATTTCATGAAAAATAACTAAATATAAATGTGAAAAAACGAACGATGTTAACAAAAAGATCATCACTCTATTAAAAGAAATGAATTTTTTATTCAGATAAGTGATTAATCAATGTTCCACGATGAACACTTCTACTAATTCATTATTATCGAAAGTGAAATTACTAGCGCATTATATAAAACATGAGCACTTATACTGTACAAAATATTTCTCTTCCACCAATAAATACCTCAATATAATAAACCCTTCCAAAAATATGGTAGCAATAGGATAAGATTATAGTCCGCTGCTGCATGTTCTTGTGCAGATGATAATAGAAGCTAGCAAAATTCCACCCTCTTTGATAACTTGGATATCTGCTTTTCCATGAAGATAAGGATATCTTGTTTTTAATTTTGTCGTTTTTGATTCTACACCTAGACTTTCTATCTCATTGATTAATCTGAATACGCAAAAAAATCCAGCTAGACGTTGTTGTCTAACTGGATTTCAATTTGATTATTCTGCTGGTGTTTCTTCTTCAACGATGACTTCTGTTACAGAATCATCATTTTCAACTACTGCTGCTGGTTTTACTGTAC
Organism: Enterococcus alcedinis; assembly: GCF_014635985.1. Taxonomy (GTDB): domain Bacteria; phylum Bacillota; class Bacilli; order Lactobacillales; family Enterococcaceae; genus Enterococcus_I; species Enterococcus_I alcedinis. The sequence continues at coordinate 47,258 of NZ_BMDT01000002.1, forward strand.
GAATCGACGTACGTTCAAATTCTAAGTAAATTCCTTCGCAATCTAAGACAATCGTATTTTTATCTTTATTGACTTCAGATACAACACCGTGTAAACCACCGATTGTAATAACGCGGCTACCTGGAGCAACGCTATCCATTAGTTCTTGACGTTCTCTTTGTTGTTTCTTTTGTGAACGTTGCATAAAGATTAACATCGCCACGATTGGAAGAATCATAATTATTGCTGACATTTATTTCACCTCAACTTTTTATCTAGGTTAACTGTACCAAAAAAGGATTCACTGCACTAGTCTTTTCACAAAAAAATCAGAAATTTCTCGCATTATCTTTATTAAATCCGTAAGATTCAATGAAGTGTTGGCGGAATTCTAATAAATTATCGTCCATAATTGCTTGGCGAACTTGTTTCATCAAGTTAATCAAGAAGTGTAAGTTATGGTACGAAGTTAATCGCATACCGAATGTTTCATCCGCTTTAATCAAGTGGCGAACGTAAGCACGCGTATAATTCTTACATGTGTAGCAATCACAATTTTCGTCAATCGGTCTAAAATCACGCGCGTATTGCGCATTTTTCACAACTAAACGACCGGTAGAAGTCATACAAGTTCCGTTACGAGCGATACGAGTTGGCAAGACACAGTCAAACATATCAATTCCACGAATCACACCGTCAATTAATGAATCTGGCGCACCAACACCCATTAAGTAACGCGGTTTGTTATCAGGAATGAGTGGTGTCGTAAAGTCTAAGACACGGTTCATTTCTTCTTTTGATTCACCTACAGATAATCCACCGATTGAGTAACCTGGGAAGTCCATACTAATCAAATCTTTGGCACTTTGGCGACGTAAATCTTCAAATCCTGCTCCTTGGATAATTCCAAATAATCCTTGACGATCTGGGTTCGCATGCGCTTTTAGACCGCGCTCTGCCCAACGAGATGTCCGTTCCACCGATTTTTTAACATAGTCATAACTTTCATCAAATGGTGGGCATTCGTCAAAACTCATCATAATATCTGGACCAAGTTTATTTTGAATTTGAATCGCTTTTTCTGGTGATAAGAACATTTTCGAGCCATTTAAGTGGTTTCTAAAATGAACCCCTTCTTCTTCGATTCGACGCATATCTGCGAGTGAAAAGACTTGGAAACCACCAGAATCGGTCAAAATCGGTTGATCCCAGTTCATAAATTTATGTAAGCCACCTGCTTCTTCAATCAAGTCTTCTCCTGGTCGCAACCATAGGTGGTATGTATTACTCAAAATAATACCGGCACCCATCGCTTTTAATTCCTCTGGTGCCATTGTTTTTACCGTTGCTAGTGTACCAACGGGCATAAACATTGGTGTTGGAAACGTACCGTGAGGTGTAATAATTTCACCTAAACGCGCACCTGTATGTTTTTCTTTTTTTATTAATCGATAACGAATGGCTGGTTCCGTCATTCATTTCCCTACTTTCTAATGAGTCACTATTTATTTTGCACCCTTCATCATAAAGCTTTCTTAACCTTTTTGCAACTATCCATAAAATAATCACTCGAAAGTTTACCTATTTTTATAACTTTTCCAAATCATTTGTTATACTGGACATAGAGACAAAAAAATACGCTGAATTTGTCTCAAAATAAATTTGAAAAGGTGTGAATATAATGAAATCAAACGCAATGTTAAAAGCGGAAGCAAAGGAAGCATTACAAGGTCGCTGGAAAGAAGCGGTTTTGCTTAATTTGATTCCGACTGTCATTTCTATTCTAGTTGCTCTTATTTTTCTGGCGTTAATCGCTGTACCGGCTTATTTTCTTTTTAACTCCGATATGGTCCAATCGGCTACAAGTAATTTCAACACTGAAGTAAATCTTGGAGGATCAGGCGCTCCTAGTTTTGCTGGTGGAATCATCGCAACGCTGTTCAGCGTCGGTATTTCATGGACATTTCTTGATGTTTTACGTCGTCAAAAGATGACCATCGAACCATTGAAAGATGCTTTTAGAGGATTCCAAGCACCCTACGGTATCGGTATTGTCGTTATCTACCTATTAACGGCGATTTTCACTTTCTTATGGAGCTTACTGTTTATTATCCCAGGGATTATTAAAAGTTATGCTTATTCCCAAGCCTACTTCATTTATTATGACGAATACCGCGAAACGGGTGTCGCTCCAAGTTACCGTGATTCAATCACAAAAAGCCGCCAATTAATGGATGGTCACAAAGGGAGATTATTCCTATTAGACTTGAGCTTTATCGGTTGGCATATCGTTTGTCTCTTCACTTTAGGGATCGGTTATCTATGGCTAACGCCTTATATCTCAACGACTAAAGCAGCTTTTTACGATAGTTTATAAGATTCAAATCATCGAGCTATTTTGAAAATAATGGACAGAGTAAAGTACTCCGCTATACGACCGCAAGACGTTCGTATAGCGGTTTTTCTTTTCATTCTATTTCCAGAGCGTATTTTTTGCAAGCGCTATCATTTTATGCTATTATATGGGTGTAAGGAAGGAACAAAGTTGTTGGTTTAATTTTCTAGTATCAAACATTTTTAGATTCAGATTTAAGATAGATTGGTAAAAAGAGAATAATCGTAGCAAAAAAGTTGTTCGTTTTACAAGCTTCACCTAGTATTCCATGTGCAGAGTAATACCATTTTTAGATATGGCCACAAGTACTTAAGAAGAAACATACAGTACCTGAAACAAAAGATGTACATGATTTGCAAATGAATTTAGTTTCGAACCTTTGAAAGTAAACAAGATTTTTGTTAAACCGTGAGAATGTTACTTTGCATCAACAGTAATAAAAACCAACAACTCCTTCCGAAAGTAAAAAGCAGCTGTTCTAGAAATATTAGAACAGCTGTCTTTTTTATGATTATTTGCTCGAATTTTTAACGAACATCGCATCACCAAAGCTGAAGAATCGGTACTTTTCTTCGATTGCATGGTGATAAGCCGCTAGCGTATTGTCACGCCCTGCAAAAGCACTGACTAACATCACAAGCGTTGATTTTGGTAAGTGGAAATTTGTTGAAAAAGCATCAATCACGGTAAATTGATAACCGGGTGTAATAAAAATACTCGTCCAACCGCTGTCCCCTTGAATTTGACCATTAAATTTAGTCCCAATCGTTTCTAACGTACGAATCGAGGTCGTACCGACTGCGACAATTTTCCCACCTGCTGCTTTCACTTCATTTAAAACAGCTGCCGATTCATCGCTTAGACGATAAAATTCACTGTGCATCTCATGTTCAGCGATATTATCCACACTGACTGGACGGAAAGTTCCTAAGCCGACATGGAGTGTCAAGTAAACAAGGCGCACCCCTTTTGCTTGAATTTTATCTAATAGTTCTGCTGTAAAGTGTAATCCTGCCGTTGGTGCGGCTGCGGAACCATTTTCTTTGGCATAGACGGTTTGGTAACGATCTGGATCTTCCAAACGTTCCTTGATATAAGGAGGCAAGGGCATTTCACCCAATGATTCCAAATTCTCTAGGAAGATTCCCTCGTATTCAAAACGAACGATTCGTCCACCATGTGCGAGCTCCTTTTCAACGATGGCTTTTAGACGACCATCACCAAAAGAAATTTCTGTTCCTACTTTGGCACGTTTAGCAGGCTTAATTAAGGTTTCCCATGTGTCGCCTTCTATATTTGTTAAAAGCAATACTTCGAGATGACCGCCGGTTGCAGGCTTTTCACCATATAAACGCGCCGGTAAAACTCTCGTGTCGTTCATAACTAAAGCATCTCCTGCATTCAGTTCATCTAAAATATCATAAAAATGCTTGTCTTCCATTTCACCTGTTGCCGCATCGAGTGTTAATAAGCGCGAACTTGTCCGATCTTGTAACGGTGTTTGGGCAATTAAGGTTTCTGGTAAGTCAAAATCAAAATCTTCTGTTGTTAACATGTCTCTCACTCTTTTCTGTCTGTCAAATACTCTAGAATATTCTAACATTCTTTCGACAAATAGAAAACTATCCGGTAATTGTTTGTGATTTTCTTAAGTGTTTTAGGCTATTTTCTGATAAAACGCTAAATTCTAATCAAATTCTAATTTAATGTTTTCAGAAAACTTTCCTCCGACCTACGCTCACAAGGGATAGCGCCTGATTATATTTTCATTAAAAACCGTCGATTTCGTTGATTTATCGCCCTTTTTTCATGTCTTGTTCTACTTAATATTTGTCATTACTTCGTTTTTTTGGCACACTTAAATAGCTATCCGCAAAAATTTAGAAAGATAAGAGGTGGTTCTTTTGATCGAATTTCAAAATGTATCCAAAATATATCGTGGCGGAAAAGTAGCGGTAGAAGAGATAAATCTATCTTTTGAACAAGGTGAATTTATTTGTTTTATCGGTACGAGTGGAAGTGGGAAAACAACTTCCATGCGAATGATTAACCGTATGACCGAACCAAGTAAAGGTAAAATCTTAATTGATGGACAAGATATCCAGAAATTAAATGCGGTCGAATTGCGTCGTAAAATTGGTTATGTCATCCAAAGTATTGGTTTAATGCCTCATATGACGATTCGCGAAAATATTACACTCGTCCAAAAATTATTAAAGGTCGATCAAGCCAAACGTGACCAAACAGCGGAAAAAATGATTGATTTAGTGGAGTTACCACGTGAAATGCTTGACCGTTACCCTAGCGAACTTTCTGGTGGTCAGCAACAACGGATCGGTGTTGTCCGTGCTTTAGCTGCCGATCAAGATATTATTTTAATGGATGAGCCTTTTGGAGCACTTGACCCCATTACACGCGATTCCTTACAAGATTTAGTGAAAGACTTACAAGAGCGTCTTGGTAAAACAATCGTCTTTGTTACCCATGATATGGATGAAGCGTTAAAATTGGCGAACCGAATTGCCATTATGAGTGAAGGTCGTGTCGTTCAATTTGACACACCTGAAAATATTTTAAAAAATCCTGCAAATACGTTCGTTGAAGACTTAATTGGTGAAGACCGCTTATTGCAAGCTCGACCGGATAAAACGATGGTTGGCGAAGTCATGTTAAATACAGCAATTACGATTACAACTGAAAAATCAATTCAAGAAGCGTTGCGTCTGATGCGTGCCAAACGAGTCGATACTCTTTTAGTGACGGATAACCAAAATATTCTAAAAGGCTTTGTTGATATCGAATCAATTAATAAAAATCGTGGTTTAACCGGTAGCGTTGGCGATATTTTACAAACAGAAGTCTTCTTTGTGAAAGAAAATTCCCTTTTACGTAATACATTGCAACGAATCTTAAAACGTGGATTGAAGTACGTCCCTGTAGTGGATGAGCAAAAACGCGTTGTCGGTATTATCACCCGTGCTTCTCTCGTTGATATTGTTTACGACGTTGTTTTCGGAGAAGAAGAGACCATTACCGATGCGGTTGAGTCTTTCAACACGGATGAAGTAAAGGAGGGGTAGACCATGAGCTTCTTTGAAGAATACGGTGGTCAAATTTTTACGACGACAATGGAACATATTTTCATTTCATTTGTCGCTTTATTACTCGGAGCGTTAGTCGCGGTTCCTTTAGGGATCCTTTTAACCCGTGCACCTAAAATAGCAAACATCGTCTTAGGGGTTACGAGTGCCCTTCAGACAATTCCTTCTCTCGCATTACTGACACTGATGATTCCGTTCTTAGGTGTTGGACGTGTCCCTGCGATTATTGCTTTATTTATCTATTCATTGCTACCGATTTTACGAAATACGTATATCGGTTTGAAAAATGTCGATGTCAATTACTTAGATGCCGCCAAAGGAATGGGAATGACGCCTGCACAATCGATTTATCAAGTCGAAATTCCTTTAGCTTTACCAACGATTATGGCCGGCTTACGTTTAGCTGCTGTCTACGTTATCGCTTGGGCGAGTTTGGCTTCCTACATTGGTGCCGGTGGTCTAGGTGTCTTAATTTTTAGTGGTTTAGATAACTATCAACCAAATTTAATCTTTGCCGGAACAATCCCTGTAACGATTTTAGCGTTAGGCACGGATTATTTATTAGGTAAGTTAGAAAACAAACTGACCTCTTCTAATTTAAAAAAGGAGGCAGAATAATGAAAAAGATGAAACAACTCTTCTTATTTTTTGTCATGGCTTTTGCACTATCCGCTTGCTCCTTACCTGGTCTTAAAACCAGTAACGATCCGAATACGATTGCGATTACGGGTGGTATCACAACCGAAGCGCAAATTCTAGCAAGTCTGGTCGCAGAAATGATAGAACATTACACAGATAAGAATACAACCATTATCAACAACTTAGGAACAACGAATATTAACCATCAAGCGATGTTAAATGGCGATGCCCAAATTTCAGCGGCACGTTATACCGGAACCGATGTCGCTTCTACTTTACAACTGGAACCGATTATTGATCCAAAAGAAGCATTTACTGTCGTCAAACGTGAATTTAAAGAACGCTTCAATCAAGTATGGTACCCTTCCTATGGTTTTGCCAACACCTATGTTTTTCTTGTTCGACAAGACACAGCCGAAGAGTTTAATTTAAAAACTGTCAGCGATTTAGCTCAAGTAGCCGATCAACTCGTTGTCGGTGCTGACCGTGCTTGGATGGCGCGTGAAGGCGATGGTTACCAAGGTTTCGTTAAGACGTATGGCTTTAGCTTTGAATCGATTTTGCCAATGCAAATTGGTCTGGTCTACAATGCGGTTGCAGCTAATCAAATGGATGTCGTCTTAGGGTATTCAACCGATGGACGAATTGCCAGTTATGATTTAGTCATGTTAGAAGACGATTTGAACTTCTTCCCACCTTACGACGCTTCACCTGTTATCACCCAAGAATTACTGGATGAAGTGCCAGAACTAGATACGATTTTAATGAAGCTTGCAGGTGTGATTGATACAACCATGATGCAAAAATTAAACTATTTATCCGACAATGATTTAATCGAACCATCAATTGTCGCGAAAGATTTTTTAGAAGAAAACAATTATTTCGAAGAAGGAGGGAAATAAGATGGCTGACTTGAATTTATTCCAACAATTCCTACTTTATTTCAATGAAAATGGTGGCTATGTCTTCACACAATTCGTACGCCATTTCCTGATTTCCTTCTACGGTGTCCTATTTGCAGCAATCGTCGGTATTCCACTTGGTATTTTTATTTCACGTCGAGTGACTTTAGCCGACTGGGTGATGCGAATTGCCAATCTCATTCAAACAATTCCCGCGTTAGCGATGGTTTCGATTTTAATGCTTGGACTCGGTCTAGGGGTTAACGTCGTGATTGTAACGGTCTTTCTATATTCCTTATTACCAATTATCAAAAATACTTACACTGGCATGCGCCAAGTCGATGCAGGGATTTTAGATGTCGGTAAAGGAATGGGAATGACACAATGGCAACGATTGTATTTAGTCGAAATCCCACTATCGATTTCCGTTATTATGGCTGGGATTCGAAATGCCCTCGTCCTTGCGATTGGAATTACCGCAATCGGTACTTTCGTTGGTGCCGGTGGTCTTGGGGATATCATCGTCCGTGGAACGAACGCGACAGATGGTGCAGCGATTATTTTAGCCGGTGCGCTACCGACCGCTGCGATGTCGATTTTTACCGACTGGTCATTAGGAATTATTGAACGAAAACTCGATCCAACAAGTAAAAAGAAAAATTAATAACTAAAAAAAGCTTTTCTCTTCATCGATTAAAACCGATGAGAGAAAAGCTTTTTTTGTTGTTTGAATGGTACTATTGTTCTTATTTTTGGAGTTCCCTCCTACTTTTAGAGTTATTAGTTAAGTAGTGTTGACGGACTCAAGCTGACTAAGGACAGTAGTCAGACTCGTTAGAATTTTTCCACTCAATTTATTCGATATTGTTCTTAAAACCGATTGAGATGAATAAAGAAAAAAGTTGCTGACTTCCAATTTGGAAATCAACAACTTTTTCCTCTCATGAATGCGAAAGAGACGTAACCGATTATGCGGACGTTCTGACGTCATCCACCTCTACTTTTTGCGATTGACTGTCGAAACGTTATCCCCCTATTTATACTTTGATTGCTAGCCCATTTCAAAAAAATATCGCTTTTGGTTGTGACTTTGATGTACGAGACATCTCCTGCTTTCGTTTCTGGTGAATCACGTAAAAAAAAGGTGTGACAAAAATCGTTTTGCTCTGAGAATCTGGAAGTAAATTCGAACAATCGGGGCTTTCAATTGCTCGAATTTAGTGAAGTTTCGAAAAAGAGCAGACTTTTTTCACCCGTATATCGATCAAACGCTCGTGAAAAGACAAGGGGCTGTGACATATGTCATAGCCCCTTGCCTTTTCTCTATTCATTTTTAATGAAAGAAGTGACTCTCTCTTGCTCGTTTTTCGATTTTTTCGGTAAAGGGTTCAACTTTTGGATAGACCCATGTGCCGAGGATGGCAAAAACAATCATCAGGCTAATTAAGACGATGATGTCTAGCCAAGCATTTGCCCAATAAATACCTCCTGTTGCTTCTCTTAAAAGATTCACAGCGTAAGTAAAAGGTAAAAATGGATGAATTGCTTGGAAGAAAGGACCCGATACTTGGATTGGGTAATTTCCACCTCCACCTGAAATTGAAAGGACGAGGATAATAATCCCGATACCTTTACCTAGATTTCCAAAGAGTGCCACGAAGACATAAATCATCATCATAAAGGTTAAGGCAATCAAGACCGCGAATAAAACACTGGCTAGTGGATTGGCGGTATCAACGCCTAGTCCCCAAAGATTCCCCAGTGAAACAATGAGTGCTTGCGGGATTGCAATGCTTAAGAAGGTCAGTAGGCGTGCGACAAACGTTTCTCTCTTAGTATATTTCCCTTTTTCTTCCTCACTCAAATGAAACGATGTAGCGGCTAAGCTCGACAGTAACAAGGCTCCGACCCATAAACACAACGCAGTATAAAACGGCGTGCTCGCAGAACCATTGTTTTCGATTGGATAATATTCTTTTCGTTTCAACTCGACCGGATTGGCCAAGAATTCACTTTCAGATAACGCATCGGCTTTCAATAATTTGATAATGTCACCTAAATCAATCATTGATTCGCCTTTTTCAATCGCTGCGGCGGCTTTTTTAATTCCTTGTTGAATCGTTGGCCAGTCCTCATTGATTAAACGTACGCCCTCATTTAAGGCACTTTCCACACTTGGCATTTTATCATTGACCATCGTTAAAGTGTCGGTCATTTCCTTTTTAATTACGGGCCACTCATTTTGACTGAAGGCTGCCGCTCGTTGGAGTTTTTCACCTAAAACGGGCAAATCATTTTTATATAATTCTGCCCCACGATTAATGCCTTGAATAATCGTTGATAGGTGGCTACTCAACATTTGATTGGCTGTATGAATTTCTTGACCAATGGCTGGTAACTCTTTTTCATATTTTTCTAACAGTTGAACCGCATTTTGAATCGTTGTTTGTGTCGCACTTAGCAACTTCGTTAAGTCAATTTGACTGCCTTTTTCAAGTAGTTGTTGCACGTTACTTAAGGCTGGTAGGACTTCTTGAGTTAATGTGCGGTCAATTGTTGCAGTGATATTGGCAACATCGATACTTCCAATGACTTGGTTAATACCTGCTGAAACAGCTTCAATTTGATTCACATGTTCTAAAAGCGTTTCTTTAGAGATCGTATCACTATTCGAAATTAAAAACTGGTTCAATTGTTGCAGCTGCTGAATGCGTTGTTTTACATCTGCTAGTTGTCCAAGGACCCCATCAAAGACTTGTTCCTGATTGATTTGAGTCAACCATTGACTGAGTCCATCAATGAGACGAATTTGTTCACTCATCGTTGTATCAGCGGTTTGTAAAATACGTAAAATTGCCGCTTTCTCTTCTGGTGTGAGTCCTGTTTCTGGCTGTGATAGATAGGCTTGTAAATCCTTAGCGATACTGTTGATTCTCGCAGAAACGCTGCCCAATGCCTCAAAATTAAAGGTGACAATTTTTTGAATTTGTGGCAACGCTTGTTGAAGTTTCGTTGCCGCTTCCTGTGTTTTTGCCACAAAATTCGTCGAGTCTTCACCAAATTGTTGAATCATTGGTAACAAACTTTGCACTTGTTGAACGATTTCCAGTGCTTCTTTGCCTTCGGTGACACCTTCTGAAACGGTTTGGGCAATCTTCTCAAAATCCTGGTCAATCATCGCCACTTGTTGACTAGCTTGTTCAATTTCCGGGATTTTTTCTTGCAAGGTTAAAATAACTCCTGCTTCTTTTTGAATGTCAGGGAATTTTTCATTTAATGCGACGATTTTCGTCGCTAGCGCATCCACTTCTGGTAAGTAATCGACCATTTCATTTGCTTTTGCTAATTTTTGTTTGATATTTGGTAGCTCTTTTTGAAGGGAAACAACCTCTTTCGTGTACCCGTCGATTTTACCGAGATTGTCATTTGTTGTTAAGATTAAATTTTTCACTTTATTAATCGATACAAGATTTTCTTCTAGTGTATAGCCAATCGCGTTAAAGACCTCTAACAATGTGCTGCTAGCAGTCTCGATGAATTGACGACTAATCTGTTCTTGAACACTCGTTGCGCCCTTCTCGGTAATCTTAGGCGCAATTGCATTGATTTTACCGTTAAAGTAATAGTTAATTTCTGGTTTTTTAATTTCACCATCCACGAAACTCAATAAATCCTCTGAAAACTCCGGTGGTAAATAAATGCCGGCATAATACTTACCTGACTGAACCCCCTTAGTAATTTGTTCTTTGGAAGAAACAAACCGCCAACCGAGCTGCTTGTTTTTATGCAAATTGTCGATGACTTCTTCTCCGACGTTGACTTCCGTCTCTTTTAACGTCGCACCGATATCCGCACTGTAAACGGCAATCGGCAAATCTTTTGTATTACCGTACGGATCCCATAGCGCTTTGATGTTAAACCAAGCGTAAAGTGATGGCAGAACCATTAAGGCAATCACTAAAAATAATGCGATGGGATTTTGTCCGATTCGCTTCCAATCTAACCGATAAAGTTGTAAGACATTTCTTAGTTTTTTCATTCTTCCTCACCTATTCTTTAATAACAGGACCTATGCGTCCATTTTACCAACGAATATTACGCCTCTTTGTCTTTCTTTTCAAGTATTAAACATGAAAACAGCCGTTTTTCTTTATTAAAGCAAAAAAAAGTGAACGGCATTATGTTTTCTCTTTTTTAAGTTATCTAGTAAGATAGATTTAAGAATTGCGCGCATCGCTTGATTGCATCCCATTCATAGCGCTAACAAAAAAATAAGCTTCATATAAAATAAATAAAGGAGTGAACTTATGAAGGTCCTTTCATTAGAAGAAGTGTCATTTATTCGAAATCATAAGTTTTTATTAAATCAGATCAATTGGCAAGTCAACCCAGGGGAACACTGGGCATTATTAGGTTTAAATGGCGCTGGAAAAACACTCATTCTACAAATGATCACGGGAAATTTATGGCCGTCTGAAGGAAAAATTACCGTTTTAGGCGAAGTTTTCGGTCAAACATCGATTCCTGAATTAAGCAAACGCATTGGTTGGGTTAGTACGGCACTACAAGTTCGTTTACGTATGAACGATGTCGCCGAAGAAATTGTGCTATCTGGCAAATTTGCAAGTATTGGGATTTACCAAAAATATAGTCCCGCGGATTTAGAAAAAGCAAAAAAACATTTAACTGCTTTAAATGCTGCTGATTTAATCGGCAAACCGTATGCCCACCTCTCTCAAGGCGAGCGCCAAGTTGTTTTGATCGCTCGGGGGTTAATGGCCGATCCTGAATTATTAATTTTAGATGAGCCTTGCACTGGACTCGATTTGTTTGCTCGTGAAGACTTATTGCAAAGCATTCAACATTTAGCCGAAGCGCCGGATGCGCCAACGATTCTTTTCGTGACGCATCATACAGAAGAAATCATGCCTTTTGTCTCACATGTTTGTTTATTACGAGAAGGCGAAATTTTTAACCAAGGAACGCGCGAGACGATGTTAACAACTCAGACTTTTCAACAGTTCTATCAACACCCCGTTACGATTGCCCCTTATTCAGGCAATCGCTTGCTCGTTTCACCCCAAAAATAGTAAAAAGGCTGAGACAAAAGTCACAGCTTTTTTTGTTATACGAACATTTGATAGATACACAAGTGAAAAAAATCGACTCTTTTCAGAAACGGCACTAAATATCTTAAAGTAAAATGATTTTTGACGTTTAATCTAAATTTTTCATCCACTTATTGCTAAGGAATCGTCGATAAAAAATCGCACCACGAATGCCCCACTCAATCGTCATCACGACGAAAATTCCAAGTAGTCCATAACCGAGATAGACACCAATTAAATAACCGGCACCGATACGAAAAATCCACATTGAAAATAAAGAGACGGTTGTTGTAAACTTCCCATCACCAACCGCTCGTAAGGCAGAAGGTAAGACGAAGCTATAACACCAAGCCACGCCATGCATCACAAAAGCGACCATATAGATTTTAAAAATAATTGGAATCATTTCAGGTTCTGGATTAAATAACTTCATCGCCCACGGAAACAATGGCAACAGTAAGATATCCACGGCGATAATCGCGACAATTCCTAAGCGAATAAAAGATTTGGTTAAGTTTTGAACGTCATTTAAATTTCGACGACCCACCGATTGTCCGACGATTGGTACGAGTGATGTTGCTAAGGCACTCGGAATAATTTCGGACAACTGTATCCAAGAACCGGCAATCGCATTGGCTGCAATATGGGCGGTGCCAAAACTGACAATCATCATTTGCATAATGATTTTCCCGCCATTAAAAAAGAGCGATTCTGCAGCAAACGGTAAGGACGTTCGTAAAATAAAGCTGATTGTCGGAAAGTCCAATTGTGTTAAATCCTTTTTTCGTAGACGGAAATTTTGTCTATGTTGATACATTGAATAACTCGCAAAAATGACCCCTAAAAAACGAGAAATAAGCAACGACACGATCAAGCCGATTATCCCTAAATCAAAAATCAAAACGAATACCAGATTCGAAACCAGATAAACACTATTCATGAATAAGGAATTTTTCAATGAGTTTCGTGTAAAGCCTAATCCTCTTAAACTCCCATTAATCCCTTCAATCACTGCATGTGCAGGATAGCTCAGTAAGATGCCGACAAAATAGCCTTTGGCATGCGACATGACGAGCGCATCCGCTTTACCAAAGAGAAGATTCAATACGACGGGATGGATGATTAAAAATAAGAGCATTAAAATCGTCCCAATAAACAACGTTCCATGAATGACACTAGCACTCAATGCCCCTAGTCCCTGTGTATCTCCCCGCCCATAGGCTCGCGAGATTAAGACCGTGCCACCTAAGCCGATTGCTACGAAAATTTGGACTAAAAAGACATTGATACTGCCGACCATATTGACCGCACTAATCGCAGCCGATCCTGATGAACTAATCATCGCAGTATTAATAAAGTTGAAACTAATTAAGAAAAATTGATCAATAATAACCGGAAAAAGAATCGCTAAAATTTCCCTTTGCGAAATTTCCTCCCCAACTAACGAGATACCTAATTTATGACCCACTTTAGCAAGCAATAGACTACCCTTTCTTTTCCTCATCATTTTTTGAGCATTTATGCTTCGTTCATTTTACGACTTTTTCCGGCCGCGGCCTGAACGGCTTGCATGACTGTACTACGGAAATGATTGTCCTCTAATGCTTTCACCGCTTCAATCGTCGTCCCTCCCGGTGAACAAACTTTATCTTTTAAAACGCCTGGATGTTCTTTCGTTTCAAGCACCATTTTTGCACTGCCTAAAACCGTTTGGGCCGCGAATTCATAGGCCATTTCACGTGGCATTCCTTCTAATACTGCGCCATCGGCTAAGGCTTCAATAAATAAATACACATACGCTGGTGCCGAACCACTAACGCCAATAAACGCATCAAAGAGATTTTCTGGTAATTCTTTCGCCGTTCCAACTTGATTAAACAAATTGAGAATGGTGGTGAATTGTTCCTCGCTGACAAATTGGTTACGCGTTAAAGCAATCGAACCTTCTAAAACAGCTAATGGCGTATTTGGCATTGCTCGGATACATGAGTAATCGCCTAGATTTGATTCAAATTCTGCTAACGTAATCCCCGCAGCCAATGACACCAAACAATGCTTTGGTGTTAAGAATGGTTTGATGTTTGCATAGAGCGTTCGTAACACTTGTGGTTTGACTGCAAAAATAACAATATCGACGGATTCAAAAAACGCCTTTTCATCTAAAACAGCGGTCACGCCATATGTTTCAACTGTTTTTTGTAACGTTGGTGCATAGCGACGATTATACACAACAACCGCTTCTTTGGGATAAACCTCTTTTGCTAGTAGTCCTTGAATAATACTTTGTGCCATATTACCCGAACCATAAAAACCAATTTTAACCGTCATTTTCTTCCTCCTAAAATTCAAATGAATCGAACTTTTTCTCGTACAGTGTCAAGCTTCCTCGACTAAGTATAGGCACGCTTTGATAGATTTTATAAGGACAATCGAGCGCCCACTCTTGTTGCCCTTGTTGAAAAACAAGGATGTAACGACCCTCGACTTCATATTTATCAACGACAAGACAGTAGCCGATTTTTTCTTTTTTTAGCTCTTTAAAAAAGTGTCGGCTCTGTTTGATGATAAAAAACAAAAAGAGAACCGTCGTTAGAAAAATAACAAGTTTCCCCATCGATTACCCCTTCTTTCTAGCGTCTAAACTTAAACTAATTCGCAACGCACGATCGACTTCTTGCATTTTTTGTGCCGTTAGTTGACAGACTTTTTCTTGTACCCGACACTTATCGATCGTCCGGATTTGTTCCACTAAAATCATCGAGTCTCTTTTGAGTCCCGTTAGTGCTTTGGGCAATTCAATATGCGTCGGTAAGTTGGCTTTGCTTTTTTGAGTCGTAATCGCGGCAACAATCAAAGTCGAACCATGGCGATTCCCTAAATCATTTTGAATCAACAATACTGGGCGCACGCCACCTTGTTCTGACCCCTTAACAGGCGATAAGTCCGCAAAAAAGATTTCTCCACGCTTCATGTTAAAATACCCTCGCTATTTAAATAATCACGTGGAATACGATCCGATAGTAAACAAATCACTTCATAATGAATCGTCCCTAAATAGTCAGCGACTTCTTGCAACGTAATTTCGTTGCCTTGATTTTTTCCAATTAGAGTGACTTTTGTCCCTACTGGAAAAGCTTTCGGCAAACGAACCATTAGTTGATCCATACAGACGCGCCCGACGATTTCACATACCTGTCCTTCGACTAGCACCTTAAACCCCTGCATTCTACGGACATACCCATCTGCGTAACCAATTGGCACCGTACCAATCCATTCAGTTACTGTCGTCTCATACGTTTTCCCATAACCGATGCCTTCTCCGGCTGGAACTTGCTTAACTTGAACCAGCGCCGACTCCAAAGATAGCGCGGGTTGCAGGGGATAAGGATTCGTTAACGCGCTACCTGAGGGATTGTACCCATACATTCCAATACCCAAACGGATCAGATTTCCTTGATCCTCGTGCCACATCGTCGCTGCGCTATTGCTGCCGTGAACGTAGCGTGGACGATACGGGAGTTGATTGATAACTTGTTTGAATCGCTCGTTCTGTCTTTCAAAATAGGTGAAATCAACATCATCCGCTGTCGCGAAATGAGTGAACAGTCCTTCGACAAAAAATCCCGCTGTTTGGTCAAGTTGTTGCATCGCTGCAAGCACCTCTTCGACCGTTTGAAAACCAATCCGTCCCATCCCTGTATCAAATGTCACGTGCACCGCAATGTCTCCGGTTAATTGATGTTCTTGGTAAAAAGCACGTGCTTCTTCAATCCATAAATTTGTCGCAACTGGAATCGCTAAATCGTACTGCAAAATAAGGGGTAACCAAGCCACCTCAACAATTCCCATCACTAAAATCGGTGCGGTTAAGCCATTTTCTCGTAAAGCAATCCCCTCATCTAGCGTTGCCACACAAAAACCCGCAGCACCTCCTGCTAAAGCTGCTTTGGCAACTGGCACCGCTCCGTGCCCATAACCATTGGCCTTCACCACCGCAAACACATCACGCTTGCCTTGTTGTTTTTGTACCTCTTGTTGCACGTTCGCTTTAATGGCTGCCAAATCGACAACGACACGTGTTGGGCGATGATTAGATACAACCATTTTTGTTTCCCTCCTTTTTTTCTAAAATAATTTGGGCGAAAGCAAAGGCATCGGTATGTGTAATACTGACAAAAACGGTTCCTTCCTTAAAAGGTGATTTCGTCACAATCGGTGCCCCTTTTTCATTAACTAATACTTCGATATCTTGAAAAGTCACTGCTCCAATGCCGGTTCCCCATGCTTTCGAAAAAGCTTCCTTACAAGCAAAGCGTCCCGCTAAAAATTCGACTTGTCGTTTAGCAGGTAACGCATCAAACAATGTTTTTTCATTTTCAGTTAAAACCCGTGTAATAAAACGTGGCTTTTCTTCAATTATTTTTTTTATGCGCGGCAATTCCACCGCATCTATTCCAATTCCTTGAATCATCTTCTTCGACTCTTTCCCTATCCAATAATTAGATATCCTTTGATAAATCCATTCTAGCAAAAAAAAGGGTATAAAAGAAGCGCTACGATGCAAGAGATAAGCAGACAGCCGATAAAATATAACCTTTCTTAAAGGTAAAAAAGAAACAAAAAAATACCTAGGGATTTGACTCCTAGATATTTTCTTGCTTTAATTTTCCCTTTTCGGTGCATCATCGACCATCAGCAAAGCAATCATCACATACAAAATCCAAGTATCTCGGTGATAAAGTAGGTAACTCGGTGCCCATTTCGTCGCGTATTTTGCTTTATACTTACGCAATCCTTGGAAGGAATAAAAGCGCGAACCAAATTGATAAACAAGATGGGCGATTCGTTCTTGGATAAAGCTTTTTTGATTGACACCTACATTGGCTAACGGCGCCATTCCCAAGCTAAAATAGTCATAACCTTGTGCTTGGCTCCACTCGAACAAATGAATAAATAAGAAATCCATACTACCGGATGGGGCATTTTGTGGATGATGACGCATCAAGTCAATCGTAATGACGTCTTTATCATACGTTGGCATAATATTCGAAAAGGCCACGATTGCACCCTCTTGATCACGTACAATAGCCATTTCTGCCCGTTGTAAATAGTCTTCTGAAAAGAATCCGAGTGAGAAGCCTTTTTCTTTTCGACTGCCTAACCACGCGTCCGAAATCACTTTAATTTCGGTCATTATTTCTTGACTGAACGGTGGTTTGAGTACTTCGAAAGTATAGCCTGATTTAATTAATTTATTGATTAAGGCGCGGTTGCCTTTCATCTTTTTACCAGATAAGGTGAAATCGGGTAAATAAACATGGGCTTCTTCCCCCATTTTGAAAAAATCATAGCCATATTCATGTAGTAAAAAGACAAACGGTTCGCTGACTTCATAAAATACTGGGGTGTAACCCAACACATCGGCCGCGTCAATAATGGAGAGAACCGCCTCACGGAAATCTTCTTTTTTACCTGAAGGATCACCCATAACGACACACTTATTATTGTGAATCCCGAACTGGAAAAAGACGGTTTGTTCGCCATCCTTCTCATAAACAAAAATTTGCTTGTCTTTTAAAAAGACGAGTTGACTCGTTAAATTCCCACCATAATTAGTTAAGATTCGTTGCACGATTTCCTCATCAAAGTCTTGCCCTAACGACTCTTTTTTCCCTTGTAAATACCGAATCAGCAATACGCTACATAGCGTAATCGATAATAAGATTAAAAAGCTGTAGAGCCAAACGACCCCGATTGAAAGGTTGATGAAGTGGAGTGCTCTGAAGTGAAATGCTTTAGGTAATTGGTGGCGATTTTCAACGCCTAGCACGATATAACTGATCGAAAATAAGACTAAAATCAAGCCGTCAATCGTCAGCCACTCCCAAGCATAGACAAACTGCTGACGAAACAATCCCCGACGAGTCACGTACGTCAATAACAAAAGTCCTACTAAATAGACTTGAATCAGCATGCCATAATCCGCAGATAAACAATAAATACTCGTTCCAATCAATAAAATAAAGGCTGGGATTAGACTACGTGAGACTTTTGCCGATAAGCCTCGACCGATTATTAAGAAAAATGCCCCAATAATCAGGTTCGGTATTTGTGAAAAAAGATGGGCTGAGGACAAATGAAATTGTTGTAGCCAAATATATTGGTCAAACCAACGTGGAAAAACGTTGGATAGCATTAACAGGATACCGAATACGTAATAACCAATCACCGTTATTTTTTGTAAGACTTGTGATAATAAGCGTTTCGGGACGCCCTCATAACGTTCATTTAGCATTTTACCGGTAGTGTGCGCAAAGACTGGTAAGCTGAATAAAAATGGTACAACGTAATAAAACAACCGATACAACAACAACCAACTCGTAACGAGTTCCTTGGATAATCCTAGACGTGTGAGACCAATTAACATCACTAAATCAAAACTTCCCAGTGCTCCAGGAATCATTGAAACGGCCCCGATAACGGATGCGGTAATAAAAATTGGAAAGACAGTGGAAAAAGAATAATCAATTCCCATGAGTCGTCCAACAACAAAGAACGTTGCTAAAACGCCCGTCCATTCAAAAAAAGAAATCATAATTAACGAGAGTTGCTCTTTCCACTTGTCCGAATGAACCGTTTTTTTATTAAAAAACGCATTCGCTAACAGTACCATCGGAAAATACAAACTACCACCCAATAACCACAACCAATCATTCGCTAGACCACTCGTATGCGGCTGTGTCCCAATCCTCAACAAAGCAAAAGCACTATAAATCGACAAACCGGACATCATGAATAAAAATATTTTGGATAACGCCGCTGTCACGGCTTTGACTTCTTTATTCTTGCCATAAATTTGTGACCGTAATCCGATACTGATCAAACCACCAAAACCGGCAATATTATTAATCGTATTAATCATCCAACTTGTTTCAAGCAAGTATTTTTTGGGCCATTTTCGATCGAGATTACGGTTCAAAATCCAGTCATATCCGATCATCGGTGTGACCGACAGGATTCCTACCAATAACATCAATAGAATTTTCCATAGCGCAATTTGACTAAAAATCTCCAGCAACTTCTCATAAGACAAGCTTTTATTTAAAACCAATAACTCGCGAACGACAATTACGACAACCGATAGGAAAAATAGCAACTTCAAGAGTCCAAAATACTTTTTAATGCCTTCAATTAATTTTTTCATGTTCTCACCTCAACTGATTTTTTGAGAAACTGTAGGACTTGTTGATTAAAACTTTTTGGATTTTGCTTGGCATAAAAGTGGTTTTCTCCAGTCATCTGAACAAAAGATGCATGCGGTATCGTTCGTGCCAAGTACTTCGAATGCCGGACCTTTACAAAATCTTTTCGACCGACAATAATCAGAACTGGAAATGTCATTTGACGTAACTGGCTTTCAGAAACACCGATATCACGCATCATCAATTGAATCCTTTGAACGGATTGTTTATATTTCGGAACAAATAATGATAGCAACATATACCAGCCATATTGAAGACGCGTCCACAGATTCGACCACCATTTAACGCCAGAAACATACGTATTACCTGAATTCAAAATTAGTGAGCGAACTTTTTCTGGATGGAGAATACTAAAAACCATTGCCAAATTTGCACCGTCACTAAATCCGAGTAACGTCACTTGTGCTAACCTTTCTTGTGCCATCAATTCGACTAGATCATTTGCCATCAAAGGGAAATCTAAATACGGTTGGGCATTACTTGATTTGCCATGTGCTCGGCTATCAATCACATATACGGTAAAATATTGTTCAAATAAAGGGACTTGATAAGAAAAATAGCCCCCACTATCGCCATTACCGTGCAGTAAAAAAAGTGGCGCTCCGGTACCACTTTTTTCATAATAAATACGTGTCCCATCTGGCATGTGACTATAGAAAGCTGCTTTATCCATCTTTTCCATCACCTTTTTCTACTGCCTAATTCTTTTCTTTTATCATACATCAACTTTCCTTTTTTTCCTCATTTAAACCTTTCGTATTTAAATATTCTCACAAAAAAAGCGATGACTGAGGTCATCGCTTCTTACAGTTACATGAATTTTTGATTGATACACAGGTGATAAAAGCCACCTCTTTCGAAAGGTTACAATCGATTCGAGCAATTGAAGTCCCCGTTTGTTTGAATTTACTTCTAATTTCTCAGAGTCAAATGACTTTTGCCACACTCCCTACTCGTATTCTGATAATAATTGAATCAGATTTAAAGGGTTTTTCTCGGTTAGTAGATGATTCAATACCGTGTGATTGCTTTCCAAATAATGAATCAGTGGAAACAGCCGTTTAAATTGTTCATCCTTCAACTCTTCTTGTCGTACGGCTAACAATAAAACCAGTTGTACTTTCTCGCCATGCCAATCCATTGGTTCTCTTAATGTTGCAATTGAAATGGTCGATAATTTGACGAGATCTGGATTGCCATGAGGCAGGGCAATGAATGGTGCGACTCGCGTACTTGAACGGCTTTCTCGATCAATTAATGAGGCGACAAATGATGATGCGACATACCCTTCATTCACTAAATGCTCCCCTAAAAAATGCAATAAATCCGATACGTTCGCAAAATCTAACTGTGGAAAAACTAAGAACGGATTGGTAAAACGTGCGAGATCAAATTGCTTTTTTGTTTTAATTGGTTGGTGTTCAAGCATGTATTTCAACAATTGCGCCACATCACTTTCCGTAATCATCGGAGAAATGACAACAACCGGTAGCGTCGCATTGTCGAGTGGTACGGTACTCACAATAAAATCAGCCGATCCAAAATCAGCGGACATCCCATCTAAATACTCAATCGTTTTTTTAATGGTCAGATCGGGCAACTCACGATTTAAACGTGCTTCTAAAAACGTCGCCATTGATTGGCTATACTGACTGACTAAAATCGCTTCAAAACGCTTTTGTTTTGGCTTTTGTGTTCGTTCAAAAGCCGCTTGAAAATGGACGGTTAAATAAGCGATTTCCTCTTGTGGAATATAAAAATCTTCTTCAGAAAAGAAGGATTCTAACACCATTTGAATCACTAAAAATAAGTGGGTATACGTGCCTAAAATCTCTTTTGTTAATGGATTTGAAATTGAAAATCCATGATTGATACGGAAATATGTTGATGATAAGTGCGACATCAAATTGGCTTCCAAGGTTGGATCTTGTTGAAAATCGACACACATCAACTGCTCGACTCCCTTGATCAGATGAACCGTGAGCGCTTGGGCTTTTTCTAACGATTGCCTTTCGCCTTGTTCTTTTGAAATCACGTGGGCTAATCTTAAAGCTAAATAATCAATTTCATTTGGTGAAAAGACAACCGGGTACACGTCTGACAACTTAACTAAGACGCAACTACTTAATTTTTGAGCCAAGGTATTTTCGACTAACTGATGTTCTTCATCGCTCAGCAACACGGTTTCTCCTTGCCACATGCGTTCGAGCATAAAATAAATATGAATATCGACATTCGATAATTCCGGGTTGTAACCGACACCCTCTTTCGTTAAGACTTCACGTAAAATGCGCTGAATGAGAGAGAGGGTTTCTTTTGAAAAAAAGTCTTTGAGCATCATCGTTTGCGGATCGCTCTTTTGAATGGCTTTTAAATTTTGAGCTAATAATTCTCTTTTCTTACGTTCGGATCCTTCCACCAATGTTCCGATACGTGGTTTTGAAACAAGCGATAGACCATTGTAAGAAAAGAAGGCGTGCAACGCCTCTAGTAATCGTTTAATTTCCATCCGACTCACGAACATCTTTTCAGCTAACTCATCTAATGATTGTCCTTTTTTCGCCATCAACAAATGAAAAATTAATAACTCTGTCCGCTTCTCCTCATCAAAACTTGGTTGATTTAATCCTTGATTCACTTTCTTTTTTAGACGTGCACGTTGACTGTCATGCCCTTCGATTCGTACGCCTGTCCCTTTTTTACGTTGCAATTGGACTTGCAGTGGTTGTGCCGCTAAGTATTCTTCGATTCGATTCAAATCGGTTTGTAAAGTCCGCTCCGAAACAGAAAATGATTCCGCCAGAGCCTTCGTTGTTTGATAAGTCATTTGTTCCAACAATGCTAAAAGCAATGCTTGTTGACGATTGTTCATTTTGAATACAACCTTTCTTTTTTTACTAACGCCCTATCTTACCATCAAATCGCCAAAACTAAAAAAACAAACCTTATGGAATCATCGCTCCATAAGGTTTGTCCGTTATTACATTTCAGCTAATAGTGCTTTAATTGCTGCTTTATCTTTTGCATCCATTAAGTTTTGACGGAAATCGTCATCCATTAACTTACGCGATAGACGTTGTAAGATTTTCAAGTGCATATCGCCTTGTGCATCTTTTGGTACAGCAATCATGAAGATTAAATGTGATGGCTCACCATCAAGTGCTTGCCAGTCCACCCCTTGAGTACTTCTAGCAAAAGCTAATGTTGGACGTAGTACACTGTCTGATTTTCCATGAGGAATCGCAATTCCCATGCCGATTCCTGTTGTGCTTTGAGCTTCACGCATATAAATTGCTTCTTTAAAGCTTTCAGCACTTGTCACATTTCCAGTTGTTGCTAAACGTTTCGTTAACTCTTCAATCACAGGTTCTTTTGTTTCGCCTTCAATGTCTAAAACAATTGAATCATCGACAATAATGTCTAAAATTGATGTTAACTCTTCTGTATTTTCTGTTGCAACTTCTGGCGTAACAGTTGGTTCTTGTGTTGGTACTTCAACGACCGCTGCTTTAATGGTTGGTTTTAAGAAACTTAACATGATCACCGTTGTTGCCACTCCGGCTAAGACCGCTACGAAGAACATAACCACATTTCCGACAGCTCCTAAAACGGCTACGATTGGACCACCGTGAGCAACTTGGTTCGTTACGTTACTTAGCATTGCGACCACGCTACCGACCATTGAACCCGCTACAATACTTGGAATAACACGAACTGGATCGGTTGATGCAAAAGGAATCGCACCTTCCGTAATTCCGAACAGTCCCATAGCAAATGCTGCTTTCCCTGCTTCTTTTTCAGGGCGCGTAAATTTATTTTTTAAGACGAATGACGCTGTTCCTAAAGCTAATGGCGGAATACAAATCGCTACAGCAATTGGCCCCATGATTTGATAATTTC
Organism: Enterococcus alcedinis; assembly: GCF_014635985.1. Classification (GTDB taxonomy): domain Bacteria; phylum Bacillota; class Bacilli; order Lactobacillales; family Enterococcaceae; genus Enterococcus_I; species Enterococcus_I alcedinis. Next base: position 70,544 of record NZ_BMDT01000002.1, read on the forward strand.
CTTCTGCAATTAAACCAGAACCGAATAAGAAGGCAACCTTATTGAATGGTCCACCCATATCAAAAGCAATCATCGCACCTAAAATCATCGCTAAAACAACTTCACTTCCACCTTGCATGCCAACTAAGAAATCCGTTAACGCTTGGAATAACCAGGCAACTGGTTCACCGACAATATAGATAAATGACAGTCCGACAATGACAGATGCCAAGATTGGAATAATAATAATTGGCATAATCGATTGAATGACTTTTGGTACTTTAACTTTCTTAATTGCAACGACTACGTAACCGGCTAAGAAACCTGTCACAATCCCGCCTAAGAAACCAGCATTGGCATCACTACCATACAATGCGCCATTCGCCGCTAACATCCCACCGATGAAACCTGGAACCAGTCCGGGACGATCGGCAATACTTTGCGCAATAAAAGCAGATAATACAGGTACCATTAAGCTCATTGCGATACCACCAAGGGCTAACAGTGTTGACCAAATCGTTCCTTCAGGTACGACAATTCCACCAGGTCCTGCTTCGCCACCTAATGTTAATGAAAGAGCGATCAGTAAACCACCTGTTACGACAAACGGCACCATGTACGAAACACCGTTCATTAGGCTTTTATAAATTTGTTTACCGATACTCGTTGTTTGTTCTTCCTCTTGGACAGATGTGCTTGCATCGCTTGTATGAATCGCTGCTTTTCCGTCTAGAATTTGTTGAACTAATTGAACGGATTTATGTACACCGTCTTGTACGCCAACTTTAATTAGTGGCTTCCCACCAAAACGTGATAAATCAACGTTCGTGTCGGCTGCGATAATCACACCATCCGCTTCGTTGATCTCTTGTTCGGTTAAAGGATTTTCAATCCCGATTGATCCATGTGTCTCTACTTTGACTTGGACTCCTAATTCTTTTCCAGCTTTTTCTAAATTTTCAGCTGCCATGTATGTATGGGCGATGCCGACTGGACAAGAAGTGATTGCTACGATTTTTTTCATTTTGTTACACTCTCCCTCCCTTATATTATATAAAATCCTTTTCAATTGATTAAGCCTTCCTTCTTTCCGTTATAACGGCAACATTTTTACTATTAAAAAAATCTCAGAAGGCAGTAGCCGACCGAGACTTTTTAGATTATACATAAAGATGAATTGGATAAGTTAAGTAGCTTGGATTTTCTAATTTTTCTGCTGTGACTAAACCAGCTGGTGCATGTAACAACGACGGAATTCGATTCACCACTGTCGCACAAGTGTGAGCCACCGTATCGGGTTTATTCAATGAAAAGACCATATCAGGTTCACCAGTAATTTCCCAATCACACATATCACCATCTGATTCACGATAGACTTTTCCAATACACTCAACTTCTAATTCAATCCCTTGATACGTCTGAATCGTCGTCACTGCTGACATTCCAATCGCATCACCTGCTGGAATTGTTCTACCTAACGTTTCAGAATAAACATCTTCTTCCAAGACAAAAGGCACACTTTGCTGACGAATGGATTGAATCGTCCAGTTCATTTTGGCACAAATCCCTTCCGCCGCATTCCACATATAAGAAGGTAAACTTTCCGCTTGTGCAATCTCTTTATCAAACTTTTCTAAGTCATAGCCCGCACCGTGTGCTTCAGCTAATGCTAGACCATAATCTTCCACGTTGTAACTAACCGCACCTTTAACTTTTTGAATTTGATTCATACCAGCCATCATTAAAGTCGGCATGTTAATCCAATACAGATCTTGCATTCCACTTCCTGTAATCGTTACGTCGTTTTCTTTCGCTAAACGATCTAAGCGATTGGAGACTGCCGGTGAGGTATTCCAAGAATAAATTGCTTCTTCACACGTTGTGATAACATTCACTTTATTACTTAAGCAGGTTTCAAATATTTGTTCCATCTCTGGCATATAACTAAAAACCGTGACAATTGCAACATCGGCATCACACTGATCAAAAACTTCTTGTGCATTGTCTGAAATTTTAACCCCAGTATTGTAACCTAAATCCGCAAAAACACCAATGTCTTGCCCGACAACTGTTGGGTTGCTATCAATTGCTCCAACGACTTCTGCACCATGATCGATTAAATACTTAATAATTGATTTTGACATCTTTCCACAACCATATTGCACGACACGTACTTTTTCTTTAAACATTTTTCATTCCTCCACTTTAACTTGTATTTTAATTCACAACTGAAGTATAATGTCTATAGTAACTATAGAGTCAAGGGAGTGTTTTGAAATTGTTTTCAAAAATGAAAATTGGTGATTTTGCGAAATATAATCAAATTTCTATCCAAGCTTTACGCTATTATGAAAAGATCGATTTAATCCATCCGATTGCAATTGACCCCTTTACCAATTACCGTTTCTATCACATCAAACAATCCGCCGTTATCGATAATATTCAATTTTTTCAGCAATTAAATTTTTCATTAGCAGAAATAAAACATATGATGGATGATACGAAAAATCCTACAATGTTAAATCAATTAATCGAAAATAAAAAAGAAGAACTTCGACACGAATTAAGCCAGCTTGACCAACAATTAAAAGAAATTGAAGCCTTTCAAGATGGCGCTTTTATTTATCAAGCAAAAAAAGAATGCAACGAGATTGAACTCTTGGAATTTCCAACCCGCTGGATTCTTACGCACCCGACCACCCAAAATATTTATGAGATGTCTGAAGAAGAATACGAATTTTCATTACGTGAATTTAAATCCGAAAGGAAAAACTTACGCAAATTTAACCGCGTCGGCTCAATTATGTCACATCACTCTTTTGCTCAAGAAACATTCCAATCAAAAGAATTTTTCATGTTTTCCGATAAGAAAACATCCCGTACAAAGTCCCTTCGAAAAGGCACATATGCCACCTTTTATTGCCATTCATTTCGAGAAGAGATTGAGCAATTACCACGTTTTAAAAAGGCACTAGCACTGCTTGACTATCAAATAACTGGCGATTATATTTGCGAAGTTCTTTATGAAAATAACAAAACATCTGATATGAACCGCTCCATGTTTATTCGTATGCAAATTCCCGTTAAAAAACGAAACGAGCCCAATATTTCATTTTAAACAACGAAGTTAAAAATACCGTCCTATTCTTCTCAATCTGAGTCAAATAAGACGGTATTATTCTATTCTGTTAATTCATCCAGTCCAATCGTGACAAAAGTCGATTGAAGCAAGCCGGGTTGGTCGCTTTCTGTTTCATATAAAATACCAATCGTGCCATCGGCTAGTTGGGTCATACAGGAATAGACAAATGAGCCGGGTTCAATTAATTTTTCAGTAATCCACGTTTCACCGCCATCTTCACTTAAACGTAACGTGCCTTTCGCGCGCTCCGTTTCTGAATTTGGTCCTAAGAATAAAACCACTTCTTTTTCCGGTTGTCTTTCATCGATGACTTTTAAGAGGCTAAATTGGCACACAGGATTCACCAAGGTTTCATCATATATTGGCTGTGACCAAGTTTGCCCCCCATCGTGACTCACCGATTTTGCGACGCGTAATTTTCCTGAATGATTGCGCATATATACTACCAAATCACCGTTTTCACGCTCAATCACTTGTGATTCCGTTAACTCAAATTGACGTAAATCTTTCCCATAGTGTTCCGCTGAGAGGAAGGTCGCGTCGCATAAGCGACCATCATTTGGTGATTCCCCTCTATGCCATGTTTGACCATGATCATCGCTATAAATAACGGCACAAGAAAATAATTTTAATTCATTCGTATAATAGATTGGAAAAATCAGTCGCCCACGATGTTTTCCATGCTGTAACTGAATCCCAATTCCTGGACCCGAACCGATAAAGCTCATCCACTCTTCTTTAACTTGTAAATTAAGATTGATCGGCTCCGACCAAGTCACTCCGCCGTCTTCGCTCTTAATTAATTGTAAAAAACTTGTGGGCATTTCAAATAACTGTTCTGATTTTTCACTGTCGAATTTTGCATAAATGGTCGACAAACGTTCTTCATTTAAATAGACGTATCCTTCTTGATCAACACGATAGTCGGTTGCTTCACCTTCGATTGTTTGCACACGACCGTCAGCTAGCATCCGATACCCTTTTTGTCTACTATCTATTAGTTTTTTATCTTCTCCAATATAACCTGTTCCGGGTTGACTTAAATACCAACCGACCCCACCCGGTGTATGATTAAAGACACCCCAAACCGTATCTGTTGCTTGATCATTTAAAAGGGCGATGTCAATCGCTGCCGGTCCATCTTCACCTTCATCACCAATGTACGCCACGGTCGTTTGACTTTCTGTCCAAGTTTGTCCGTTGTCATAACTCCGACGAATCACGTTATTAATTTGATTCGGATTATCATTTTGATTCACTAAACGCGCGTCATTCGCGGCAATTAAAACGTTATCATTTGTACAAATCAACGATGGAATACGATAGGCTTTTGACCCTTTATCACCTGGATAAAATAAAACTTGTTTGTTCTTCACTTGAAACCCTCCACAATTGTGATGCTCAATCCGCACCTTATTCTTTTTGTTACACACTCTCAAATCAAAAGCTTAACACATTCGTAAGCGTTTTCCAATATAGAATCAAACATCCTCCGACCTACAAGATTCACTATTGATTGAAAAATGGAATGGAAATAGCATAAAGTCAAAGTAAATCCTAAAAAACACGTTGCTCGATAATCAATAATCAAGCACTTAAGCCTTTACTTAGTCCAACACGATTTGAAAAAAGGCAAAAAAAAAGCGAAAACTTTTTTAGTTTTCGCTTTTCATTATGATTAATCTTGGTTGTTACGGATAACGAAGCTGCGTTTTTTGTCGCCGCTTTGACGTTTGCTACGGTCTGCACTGTTACCGCTGCGTCCACGACTATCTTCACTACGAGGTGTACGGCGCTCATCGCGTCCGCGGTTTTCACCTTCGCTGCGTGAACGACGGTCATCACGTCCGCGACCTTCGCCACTACGGTTGCCACCTTCACCACGAGGACGACGATCATCACGATTGCCACTTCCACGGTTGCCGCCTTCACGACCACGGTTGCCTCCGCCTGAACGGTTGCCTCCACGACGATTACCGCCACCTTTGTTACCAAAGCCTTTTTTACCTTGTGGTAATGGACGCTCTGGTGTGATGTTTACTGGATCCATATCAGCTGGATCTTTCGCTAATGTCTTAACTAACAATGCCACTAACTCTTGTGGATTATGTTCTTCAAGTAATTGATCAGCTACTTCTAAGTAACGCTCTAAACCGTTCTCTGCAATTTTGCTGCCAACTTGTTCCACTGCAGCATTTAATTGACCAGAGAAAGCTTCTTTTTCACTTGGTGGACGTAAAGCTGTCATGCGTTTTTTCGTTAAGTTTTCAATAACTTGTAAGTAACTCATTTCGTTTGGTGTTACAAACGTTACAGAAACGCCTTCTTTACCGGCACGACCTGTACGGCCGATACGGTGAACATAGCTTTCTGGATCTTGAGGAATATCGTAGTTGTAAACGTGTGTTACACCTGAAATATCCAATCCACGAGCTGCTACGTCAGTCGCAACTAAAATGTCTAATTGACCACTCTTGAATGAACGTAAAACGCTCATACGTTTTTGTTGTGTTAAATCGCCATGGATTCCTTCAGCTTTATAACCACGAGCTTCTAATCCACGTGATAATTCATCTACACGACGTTTTGTACGACCGAAAACAATCGTTAATTCTGGTGTTTGAACGTCTAATAAACGAGTCATGATATCGAATTTTTCGAAATCTTTTGAACGTACGTAAAATTGTTCAATTAAATCAGCAGTCATTTCTTTTGCTTTAATTTTTACGTGTTCAGGTTCTTTCATGAATTTCACGCCAATGCTTTTAATTGCTGGCGGCATTGTTGCTGAGAACAATAATGTTTGGCGGTGATCAGGGACTTGAGAGATAATCGCTTCGATATCTTCTAGGAAGCCCATGTTTAACATTTCATCGGCTTCATCTAATACTAATGTTTCAACTGTTCCTAATTTTAACGTACGACGGTTAATATGGTCTAACATACGTCCTGGTGTTCCAACAACGATGTGTGGATTGTCTTTTAATTGACGGATTTGGCGACCAATATCTGCCCCACCGTAAACAGCTGACACACGAATCTTTTTGTCGCGACCTAAACGGTGTAACTCTTCTTGTGTTTGGATAGCTAATTCACGTGTTGGTGCAATCACTAAACCTTGAATTTGACGTTTTGTTGCGTCAATTTTTTCTAACATCGGCAAACCAAAAGCGGCTGTTTTACCCGTTCCTGTTTGTGCTTGACCAATAACGTCTTTGCCTGCTAAAGCCAAAGGAATCGTTTCTGATTGGATTGGTGTTGCTTCTTCAAATCCTGCACGCTCAACCGCTGCAAGTAGTTCTGGTGATAAGTTTAATTCTGTAAATTTCAAATAAATCCTCCTAGTGGTGATTGAATACGTCTCCCGCATTCATCGCTTGTTTGTAGGGTTTCCCCCCGTCAGATTTTGTTTCTGACTAACTTGAAGCGTTATTTTTGATAAATGACGTAAAAGTGGATGTCCCTAGCCAAACTCTCACTCATTTCCCACCGAAAAACCGCTTCTTGAAGGCATTAGAAAAGACTAGGACAAGTTATTATTTCCCTTCTGTCTTAGCCTCATTTCGAATCTAAATTCATTTTGACTAATAATTAGTCAATTAACGTTTCGTTTATCTTCATTATTGATTATCTTGAGTTGATAATCATTCTCTTCATCTTTCGGCACGAAGTTTATTCTAACACACATGAAAGATTTCAGCAAGTTTCAAGACTCGCTTACATTACTTTTTCTTAATTTTCTTTTTGATATCATTTTTATTGTAAATGCTCAATAATTTCTGCTAATCCCATCCCATTACTACCTTTCAGTAATAGCGTATCTGTCGCTTTTAATTGTTTCACAAGTTGTGCAACCAGGGAGGCTTTTTCCTCTTTTTCAAAATGATACACCTTAAACGAGCGTCCTTGTAACGCATTCGCCAAAGCTTTCATCTCACTACCATATAAAAAGACTTCATCATAATCATCGGATAAATGATCCTTCATCGAAACGTGCATCGCTGTAGCATCTGGTCCAAGTTCCAACATATCCGCTAAAACGACAAAACGTTTCCCTTTGATTTCTAACTGCCCAAAACTATCCAGAACCAATCCCATCGCAGTTGGGTTCGCATTATAGACATCACTCAAAATATCAGCCCCGTTTGCGGCTTTCAACCATTGCGTGCGATTTTTAGTTAATTGAAATTGAGCCAAACCGCGCGCAATTTGTTCATTCGTTAAACCAAAATACCGACCGAATCCATACGCAATCAGCGCATTTGTCACATTGTAACTTCCAAGTACAGGAATCTCGTAAATCATACCTGCCACTTCAAAAGTCGTTTGTTCTTTTGCTTCTGTTAAAATAGTTGCACTCAAATCGCCTCGTTGAATACCAAACGTCTGAACAGTTTGGGATAAATGAGCCACTAATGGTTCTAATAATGGCTCATTGGCTGGGATTAATAATAATCCTTCTGCTTTTAAACCTATCACAATTTCCATTTTCGCAGCGGCAATTCCTTGGCGCGAACCGAGATTTTCAAGATGGGCCTCACCCACTAAAGTAATCGCTGCAGCATCTGGTTTGGCTAACTGAGATAAGAAGGCAATCTCATCTTTATGATCCATGCCCATCTCTAAAATGAGCATCTGTGTGTCTGCTGGCATATGTAAAATCGTATAAGGCATCCCTAAGTCATTGTTATAGTTGCCTTGCGTTTTATACGTTTTAAATTGTTGGGCTAAGACGGATTCTGTCATATCTTTCGTCGTCGTTTTCCCGTTACTTCCGGTAATTCCAATGACCTTTGGCGCGACTTTCGCTTGATAGTAAACAGCTAATTGTTGAAAAGCATGTGTCACATCAGCGACTGGTAATAGAATCATTCCTGTTGGTGCTTCCTCTAATGGACGACTCCAAAAACTTGCAATTGCACCATTTTCTAGTGCTTTATCAGCAAAAGTATGCCCGTCACGTTCACCTGCTAAAGGCACAAATAATCCATCGGCCTTAATCAAACGACTGTCAAACTCAACACTCGAAATCATGTTATCTGGGTATTCGCCTTGAATGTTTAACGCTTCGGCAATTTCTTTAATCGTTAAATTCATTTTTTTCTCCTTATTTTCCCACAAAAAGAAGGCTGCAACCTTAATGGATCACAGCCTCGTTTTTGTTACATATTGACTAAAAAGTTCTTACGTTGTTCAAAACGATTCAAGCCTAATTGAATCAATTCTTCAATTAGATCGCTGTATTGTAAGCCCATCGACTCCCAAAGCACAGGATACATGCTGAATTGTGTAAAGCCTGGCATCGTATTTAATTCATTTAAGAAAAGTTCATTCTTGTTCGTTAAAAAGAAATCGCAACGACTTAACCCACTACCACCAATCATCGTATAAGCCAATTTGGCATACTCTTGCGCTTTTTCTTGCACATCATCGGGGATTTGAGCTGGAATAGCCATCGTAATTTTGTTATCGACGTATTTCGAATTGTAATCGTAAAACGCTACATCTTTGACAATTTCACCCGCAAGCGTCGTTCGCACATCTTCATTTCCTAGAATCGCTACTTCGATTTCACGTGCTTCGATCCCTTGTTCAATGACCGCACGGTTGTCGTATTTAAACGCTTCTTCCAGTGCCATTTGTAATTCTTCGCGATTTTCAACTTTTGAAATCCCCACACTTGAACCCATATTCGCAGGTTTCACAAAAAATGGATACAGTAGTGAGCCTTCACATTGTTCAAAAATCTTCTTCGGATTTTCTTTCCAAATATTTTTTAAAACAGGAACAAATGGTACTTGTGGAATCCCTGCTACTTGCAATAGGTTTTTCGTGGTAATCTTATCCATTGCACAAGCGCTTGTTAGCACACCAGCCCCAACATATGGCATCCCAATCGTTTCTAAGAACCCTTGGATTGTGCCGTCTTCGCCGTTTGGTCCATGTAAAATTGGAAAAACAATCGCATTTTCTTCCTTAATAAGACTTGGTGAGATGACTTCGCCTGTGAAGTTTCCTTCATCAGTTGCAGCTTTCGCCCAAGTTAATTCCAATACTTCTTTGGAAGCGGGTTGTTCGGTTAAAAGTGGCCCTTTAATCCATTCACCATCTTTAGTAATAAAGACTAGTTGTACTTCATAATAGTTATAGTATACAGCATTCAAAATCGAGAAAGCCGACAAGATGGAAACTTCATGTTCTGCACTTTGGCCGCCATAGATTAATATAATTTTCAAAAACGCGTCCTCCTAATATCTCTTACAGTGTCTTCAATATTCTTGCTAAATCATTTCATATTTTATCACAAAAGAGTCGACGCGAACATAGTTTAGTTAAAAAATTAAGAAAAGGCTTTCACAATCCTTGCTTTAAGCTATTGTTTGCTCGATGATTGCTGCCATTGTTTCATAGAATACTTCTCGATCATTTGCTGTAAAAGGTTTTGGTCCTTTTGTTCGTTTACCCGCTTTACGTAATTGACCGCCAATGTAGCGCTGCATCAACAACTGATCGATTGTTTCCACTAAGTATTCCTGACCGGAATGATGAAAAACTCGAGCCTTTTTAGGTAATACTAAAGAAGCTAAACCATAATCTTGGGTGATTAAAAAATCACCAGGTTGAATTTCTTTAACAATTTGATAATCTGCACGATCTGCACCTTTATCAACATAAATAAATTGAACAAAATCAGGGTATTCTTTCACCGTATAGTGATCCACACTCGTAATAATTAATACCGGCAATTGGAACTTCTCCCCTAATCGAATCACTTCTTCTTTGACTGGCGACCCGTCACCATCAATCAAAAAACGCATAAAAACACCTTCTTTTTTGTTTTAGTTTAACACAAAAAAGAAGGTTATTGGATAAGCTTGATTGATTATCAAAACAATATTAACGAATCGAAAGAACCGATTACGGCGCTTCTTCTCCAGTCTCTCGGGGCAAAACGTCGAATAAAGCACCTTGGTTAATCGACGTATTTTGATTTTGTGTTGTTTAGCCATGCGTAGCCGAGGCCCATAATGAGGCCGCCACCGATGTAGTTGCCGATTAATGCAAAGCTTAAGTTATGGATGACTGCACCTGCTGTCATGCCTTCAATCGTACCATTTGAAGCAAAATAAGCTAATGAAAATGCTGGGAAATTGGCAATGACGTGCTCAAATCCTAAGAAAGCAAAGATGTAGATAATAAAGATGATTGCCATAATTTTCCCTGCATCGTCTTTCATTCGCATGCTAATTAAAACAGCTACATTGACCACAATGTTGGCAAACATTCCTTCTACCAAAATTTGTCCCGTGGGTTTCGCTAATTTCGCTGCAATCGATTCAAAGAAATAACTATCTGCTGGAAGGTTTTGAAATGGACCAGTAAATGAAATCAAATAACCAAATATAAAACCTCCGACCATGTTAAAAAATATACAAGAAAACAATATTTTAAGTGCCGTGAGTAAATTTAATCGACGACGGTAATAACCAACTGTCATATAAAGCATATTTGAAGTCCCTAGTTCGGTGTTCAAATAAAGAATCATGACAAGCGACCAGCTAAACATAAAGGCGTATAGCATTTTTCCAAAACCAGGTGCAATATGTTCCCCTTTAATGGCGACGCTATAAGCAATAGCCGTTCCTAGTGTTAAAAACATACAAGCTAAAACTGCTCGCAAGGCATACCGAGCATAACTTGTTTGAATGAGATTTTTCTTTTTCTCAATGGAGGCATCAATTTTCTCAAATAATGGTGAGATTGGATTCATTTTTTAGCTTCTCCTTCATTTATTCTATCGTTCATTTACAATATTCATCTCTTATTTTAAATAGATTATATCTATTTGTAAAGCCATTTGTGAAAATACCTATAAATACTTTTCTGAAATACCTTGAAACAAAATGATTTATTCCATTTAACTTCTACATTCAATTATTTGACAAAAGAAGTTGTTTCATGCTATATTATTCTTTGTGTAAAATAATGCAGCAGAAAATAAGTTACTCGTCCCCAGTTCATCGCCTTTTTAATAGGTTCAATTGCGTAGCCACGGCTGCATAAGGTGAAGATTGAAGGATGAACTACACGAAGAAACGACCTTTCATCGGATTATTTTACTCCAAATACATTTATATTATTGGAGGAATCTTTAATGTCACGTTATACTGGACCATCATGGAAAATTTCTCGTCGCTTAGGTATTTCATTATCTGGCACTGGAAAAGAATTAGCTCGTCGCCCTTACGCACCTGGTCAACACGGACCAACTAGTCGCGGTAATCGCTCAGAGTACGGTTTACAATTAAACGAAAAACAAAAACTACGTCATACTTATGGCATGAACGAACGTCAATTCCGTACGTTATTCGTACAAGCTGGTAAAATCAAAGAAGGAACACACGGTGTTAACTTCATGATCTTATTAGAGCAACGTTTAGATAACGTAGTTTACCGTTTAGGTTTAGCTACGACTCGTCGTCAAGCTCGTCAATTAGTTAACCACGGTCACATCACTGTAGACGGCAAACGCGTTGATATTCCATCATTCCGCGTTAAACCTGGTCAAGTAATCTCAGTTCGTGAAAAATCTAAAAATATCCCTGTAATCAAAGAAGCGGTTGAAGCGACGATTGCTCGTCCATCATTCGTATCATTTGATGCTGAGAAATTAGAAGGTTCATACACTCGTTTACCTGAACGTGATGAATTATCACAAGAAATTGATGAATTATTAGTCGTTGAGTACTACAACAAATTAATCTAATCTTTCAAATGAAAACACTCGAAAACTTCTTCGGAAGCTTTCGAGTGTTTTTTTGTCTTCGGAAAGCGACGTTTCAAAACCATACTTATTTAAAATGATGCTCAGAAATGTTCAACACTTGCGATTCTCTAATTCACCATGCTCTTTAACAATAGCGAGTTTAACACGACTTCTTCTAATCTCCAGTGTTTAGTCAAAAATTAAAATGTCTAATCGTACAAAATAGTTTCAGTATCTAGCCAGTGAAACAAATGAAGAACTACTAACCCTATTCGATGCAGAGTGTATCAAACACTCATGAAAAAATGATTAAATGATAAAAGCAGATACAAACTTCATACCCAAAGTTTTGTATCCGCTCCATTGTCGTACTCGTTCTTTTATATTTGTTCATTCAAAGAAAAAACAATACCCTTAAATTTTTTTTCTTTATACAATTCCATATAACCTTTTTCATCAAAAGACGTTAAAAAGTTAGAACTCAATACAAATTTTAGTGCACCTTTTTCCAAATACTTTGATTCTACAGTATATGTGAACCTAACAATCGTTTCTTGATGCCCTTTTAATTGATCGTCTTCAAACTTAACATCTAAGGTATTATAATAGTTGTATCCCATATGTAATGCCGACTGGGATATCGATGTGATATCTTGAAATTCAGGAGAATTATTTTGAACCTTTACCTCAATTGTAACAGGAACAAAGTTATACTGATCATCAGGATTTCCTCCATCATATTGATAAACTTCTCCAAAAGAATGACTCAATACAGTAACATTTATATTTTCTAATTCTGCTACTTCACTTTCCCTGTACTGCCTTATTTCAAAACCATTTGGTACATTATCATTTACTTGTCTCACACGTATCACAAAAAAAGAAAAAAACATTAAAACAAGCATACCGATACCAGTAACTTTAACCTTTTTATTCATTCCACTCACCTGTAATTACAGAAAAATTACCTTCCTGAACCTTATAAAATTTGTCGCAAACTTTCTCTAAATCTTCATTTCTGTGACTAGTTAATAACACTAATTTATTTTCTTTCTTCAACTGAAGAATCAATTCTATCAACAATTCAATTCCTTGATTATCCAACCCATTGAATGGCTCATCTAAAATAACTAAATTCGGGTCTCCCATTAACGCTTGCGCAATCCCTAGCCTTTGCTTCATCCCTAAGGAGTATTTTGAAAATTTTATGTCCTTATTATCAATTAATCCAACAAGATCAAGTAAATTTAGGATATCTTTTTTTGATACACCTTTCATTAACAAGGCTAAACTATAGAGATTATCGAAGCCAGTCATCGATGGAATAAATCCTGGGTTTTCAATTAAAATCCCTGTATTAGAAGGGAAGTCTACATCTTCACCAATCCGTTCTTCACCTACTTGGATTTCTCCTGATTTAATTTTAACAAATCCACAAATAGCTTTAAAAAGAATTGTTTTTCCTGAACCATTTTCACCAACAAACCCTAACACTTGACCTAATTCACCATTAACATTTACATTTCTAACAATTGTTTTTCTTTTTAATTCTACACACACATTAGTCACTTTTAAATACGACATAATTTTCCCCCTAAAAATTTTTTCTTTTAATAAGAATTGAAATAATAATCGATAGAAATATAATTAAAACTACATTCATTCCAAAATTTACAACAAACGAATCTGTACGTGTATATCTGGATATATCGCCATTCAAAATCAACGAGCTTTTAAATGGAAAATTTTTAATATTTACCATACTACTAATAATTAACGCAAACATACTAAATACTAATGAAAAAATACTGTTCGATGTAATCAGATATATGAGATAGGAAAAATAATTTAATAAAGAAACACTTGAAAATAATAGTAGGGAATATTTAAAAATAGTCGTTGAGAATAGAATTGGTTGCCATAAAATTATTGATAACTCTATTATAAATAGTAAAGTGTAAACAAAAGAGACTCCTAAAATAGTTAATATTGAAGCAGCAGATACAAGCAACCTACTGCTACTTCGAATCAATAAAAATAAATTTTGCTTTTCTAATAGTTCTACTATTGAAAAAAATATAGCTAACAATGAAAATACAAGAAAGAAAAACCAAATATATGGTACTGAAAACTCACTATAATCCTCTATTGGAAATTTATTATGAAATAGAAAACTTAAAAGCTCTCCCCCTGTAAATTCTATATCACTAAACAATAGAAGGACTGATACTGCGTACAAAGATATAAAAAAACTACAAATAATCCACCAATTTTTACCATAAAAAATAACAAAAATTGAATATCGTCTTATTAGTTTGTATAAGAAATTTATATTCATGGTTCTTCCACCTATTTCCCTCGTATTATCCTTAAGACATTCAAAAGCAAAACACAAAAAATATTGAGCAATAAAACCTTTAACAGTATCGATAAGTAGCTATAATTTTGAACAACCTGATTTTTACTTAACAATAAAAATGAGGTCATTTTGGGTAATGCTGTATTCAAATCTACAACCATAACTGAAGATACGAGAATAATTAATATGTAGACTTCTTTAATAAGTTGTTTTAATGAACGATATACTAACCCTATAATATTCAATTGAGCGATTTTAATAAGAAAAACCTTACTAATAACAAAAAAATCGACAGTCATTACTTGCGTATCACTAAATACTAATAGAGCAATGACTGGGTATACGATTAAAAAAGATGCGCATAAAAAAAAAGAATACAATGTAGAAACAAAAACTGTTAATATTATCTCGCTATGTAAAAACATACGTTTATATGTTATCTGCAGATAATAAAACGGTGTATTCAAAAGTTCCAAGACGTAATCTAATATTATTAAAAAAATAACAAGATAAATTAAAATAAAAAAATAACCATTAATCGCTCCTTGCATATTACCCTCATCACCTATTACTAACGTAGATAAATCAGGATACATTTTTCCCAAATAAAAATATTGGAAATTTATATTAAAAATACTCATTCCAATCAAAATGAAAGGTAAATAATATAACTTTTTCATTAAACTGAATGATATATATTTTATCGTTCTAATAAAAACCTCATAACTCATTATTTTTGGCTCCATAAAAAACCGTAAAAATCGTAGCTAGAATCGTTAGACTCACAAATAAAACTCCTGTGATTTGTAATTTTTCAGTACCTATAAATTGACTAGATATTGTATATGGGTCACTTTCTATTAGTCGAATCATCATATCAATCAACATTATCAAAATCATCGGTGTCGCTATAGCGATGTAACGATTTTTAAAATAAAACGAAACAATCGATGCAATTATTGATATACACCCTGCAAAGATGAAGACCAAACCCAATCGAATCAACCAGTATATAAAAGAGTGATCATAATATAGACTTGGAAAAAACTCCTGAGAGTCCACTAAAAACATGCTATAGTATCGATTCAGCGGTACTACAGGCACGAACATCATCAGTGTAATAAAATTTATTATCACTACTAGGGACGATATACTTCCTCCTATAACGAAAGATGCTATAAAATTGTTTTTTAAATATTTTTTGAGTGTCAAATGAGAAACTAATGATTTAATATAACCTGTAGAAAAGTCCTCTGCAATTAAATCCCCCACTGCAACCGTTGAAATAATTGGAAATAAAAATTTAAAAATAACGAATGTTGGAAGCGGTAACACAAGCATTTGCAACGAATAAATACTTACCGGATAACCAATGTAAGATTGTTGCGGAAAGTTTCCGATTATCCCATAAGTTTGCAAAGAAGATATTCCTAACAAGATAGAAATTATTATCCCCGCAATAAATTGTTTTCTTCTAAACACTCTAAAAAATATTGCATTCATACTCTAATCTCCTTAAATATTGTATTAAGTTAAATTTTTGAATTCACTCTATTATTAGATTAATCTATAAAAATAATCAAGCTTTTTTTAACCTTAATCAGAAATATTAGATTTGTATAATTAAAAAAACATACACAATACCTATAACGTAAAAATAAATATATAAATATTAACAAAACTTCTTTTTTATAAGAAAGCGTTTACAATGATTTTGTAACACAAATAAAAATGAGAAGAGGTTTTTTTATGAAAAAGATTATTTTATCTTCAGTTATTACACTTGGTATCTTAGCTACATCTATTGGATCTATTTCTGCTCTAGCAGATGGTATTGATGCCTACGGTAATAGTAGTGACACTTCTTTTGATTATAATTTTGCACCTGGACTTGGAAGTACACGTTATACAGCTTCTAGAGTAAAGTACGATGCTACATCTGCCTATATGAAACTACAAAGTCGTACTAAAAAGCAAAACTACACTGCAAGTGTTGTTGATTCAAACAATAAGAATTTCAGTCAAACTTGGTTTGTTGAAGTTAAAACAATCGGTACGGAATATTTCATTCCAAACAATGCCTATGAAGATCAGGGATATGGTGTCAAAGTAAGAATAAAAGCTCATACAGGTGATTTATTCGGTTTTGGAGCATCCGGCGTGTGGAGCCCGGATAGTGTTTAAAAATACATTAAAACACGTCTCCGGAATCACAATCTTATTTGGTGTAAGATGGATATAATTCTTTTAATTCACTCAAAGTATATTCTTGCCGTAATTGTAATTTGAGTGTTACATAAATGACTTTTTTATGGTTTTGCTTAATTTTACAATCGGAGTTATTTAATTAAAATGATATACTTACAGCTTGACGTGCCAATATTTTGAATCCAGTCTTTGTTAGCATCCGTTGTATAAAAGTTCATATTAAAGAAAAATAGGTAGCATAGTGTAGAACCATTATTTAAAGGATTCTGCACCATGCTGCCTATTTGATTTTTCCTAATCCACAATTTTCAACGCTTAGCGATCACTCATCTTGGTATAGTCACGGTCTTCGGTCACTTCTTGATAAGCTGGTCGAATGATTTTCTTCGAATTAATTAACTCTTCCATCCGATGAGCTGACCAGCCAACGATTCTGGCAATTGCAAAAATCGGCGTATAAATTTCTTCCGGTAACCCAAGTAAGTTATAAACAAAGCCGCTGAAAAAATCAATATTGGCACTGACACCTTTAAACATCTTACGTTTGCTACCAATAATTTCTGGTGCTAAACGTTCAATCAAAGCATACAACTCATATTCTTCACGTGCATCCTCGCCTTTTTCTTCTGCTAATTTAGAAACATAGCGTTTAAAAATCGCTGCTCTCGGATCATTGTCACTATAAATCGCATGCCCCATCCCATAGATAAGTCCTTTTTTATCAAACGCTTTCTTATCTAGTAAATCTTCTAGGTATTGACGCACAGCTGCTTCATCACTGTAATCAGAAATATTCGCTTTTAAATCGGCCATCATTTGCGTAACTTTAATGTTGGCGCCTCCATGTTTAGGACCTTTTAATGAACCTAGCGCTGCGGCAATCGTTGAATACGTATCCGTTCCACTTGAGGTGACTACACGTGTTGTAAAAGTCGAGTTATTTCCCCCGCCATGCTCCATATGTAAAATTAAAGCCATATCGAGTGTTTGTGCTTCTTGCTTCGTGTATTGCCGATCCGGACGTAGCATCATCAATAACGTTTCTGCCGTACTTAAATTATCTTCTAGTTTCGGTAAATGAATATACATACTTTCTTCCTTATTATAATGATTATAGGCATGATATGCATAAATCGCCAATAATGGAAAAACACTGATTAACATCAAACTTTGATTCAAAACATTTTCCAAAGAGACGTCATCCGCGCATTCATCATAGCTAGCCAGTGTCAGAACACTACGCGATAAACTGTTCATAATATCTGCAGAAGATGCTTTCATAACCACATCACGGACAAAATTCGTCGGTAAAGTCCGATTGCTTGAGATTAATTGTTGGAATTCCGCCAATTCATTTTCGTTAGGTAATTCCCCAAACAACAACAAATAAGCCGTTTCTTCAAAACCGAAACGTTCTTCTAATACAAATCCATCGACTAACTCATCAATCGCAATCCCACGATAACGTAATTCACCCGCACCTGGTACCACTTCTCCATTCACAACTTTTTCAGGGTAAACCGTCGAAATGGTCGTTAATCCAGCAACGACACCTTTTCCGTTTTCATCGCGCAACCCTTGCTTTACTTCATATTTTTTATACAAATCACTGGCGATTTGATTATTTTTTTCACTTAACGCTAACATTTTCTCGTAATCCAAACCAATCATCCTTTCTGACATCTCCTTACATGATAATGTTAGATTTCTCATTTAACATCACTATTTGTTAAAATTTATTATAGCACGGTAAGCTTAAAATGAAAGTTTTTTTCATTTAACATTTGCTTTTTTTCATTTTGAACGTATAATTATTCCATATCTATTATTCAAGAAACAGGAGGATTCACTATGAAATGGCAGAAAGAACTAGTATTAGACAACGAAACGTATCATTTTATTGATTTAAAATCCATCGCTGAAAACTATCATGTAAATTTAACAAACTTACCTTATTCAATCCGCGTATTATTAGAAAGCGTTGCACGTCAGATGGGAGAAGATATCACAACAGAGGATGTCGCTTCACTGATTCACTGGGATGCGAGCAAGCCACAAGGCGTTGTGCCTTTCAAAGTCGAACGCGTCATCTTACAAGACTTTACCGGTGTTCCCGCCGTTGTTGACCTCGCTGCAATGCGTGATGCGATGATTGCTTTAGATGGTAATGCCACTGATATTAACCCTGATATTCCGGTAACTTTAGTCATTGACCACTCGGTACAAGTTGACCAATACGGTACTGCTGCTGCGGTTTCATTGAATACCGAAAAAGAATTCGAAAGAAACCACGAACGTTACCAATTTTTAAAATGGGCGCAATCTTCCTTTAAAAACTTCGATGTTGTTCCTCCTGAAACAGGAATTATTCACCAAGTCAACTTAGAAGTCTTATCCGAAGTGATTTTAGAAGAAGAATCCGCAGGTCAAAAATGGCTATTCCCAGATACCTTACAAGGAACCGACTCCCATACAACAATGATTAACGGTTTAGGTGTTTTAGGCTGGGGTGTTGGCGGAATCGAAGCTGAAGCAGCCTTACTCGGTGAGCCTTCTTTCTTCCCAACGCCTGAAGTGATCGGTGTGCGTTTTATCGGTGAATTACCTTCTGGCGCAACAGCAACGGACCTTGTTCTATCGATTACGGAGACACTCCGTAAAGAAAGCGTTGTCGGAAAATTCGTGGAATTCTTCGGACCAAGTTACTCTGAGTTGAGCTTAGCTGATCGTGCAACGATCGCCAACATGGCTCCTGAATACGGTGCAACTTGCGGATTTTTCCCAATTGATGACGAAACGTTGAATTACTTACGCGTCACGGGTCGCCCAGACCACGTGATCACTCGTGTAGAAGCTTACGCGAAAGCGAACGGTTTCTTTTACGACACTGAAAACGAACCAACTTATACAAAAGTTGTAACCGTTGATTTAGCAACGATTGAACCGGCACTTGCAGGACCAAAACGTCCTCAAGATCGAATTATTTTATCCGACGTCGCAAGCGATTTTGATCAAGGTGTAACAGCTCCAGTCGGACCTAAAGGTTTTGGTTTACCTGAAGCAGAACACGAAAAGAAAGTGACCATTGATTGGGATAAAACCGACAAGGAACTGACCACAGGTGATTTAGTCATCGCGGCGATTACAAGTTGTACAAACACAAGTAACCCATTCGTCATGCTTTCTGCTGGACTTCTAGCAAAAAATGCGGTCGAAAAAGGCTTACGTGTGCCTGATTATGTCAAAACATCACTCGCACCAGGTTCAAAAATTGTCACGAGTTACTTAGAAGCAAGTGGCTTAATGCCTTATCTCGAAAAACTAGGCTTCTATTTAGTTGGTTACGGCTGTACAACATGTATCGGGAACTCTGGACCACTAGACCCTGAAATGACTCAAGCAATTACAAGCGAAGACATGCTCGTTTCTTCTGTCCTATCTGGTAACCGCAACTTTGAAGGCCGAATTCACCCACTTGTGAAAGCCAACTACCTTGCATCTCCACCATTAGTCGTGGCGTATGCATTAGCCGGAACGATTAAAAAAGATTTAACCACGGAACCGATTGGCTTTGACCAACAAGACAATCCGATTTTCTTAAGTGATATTTGGCCTGAAAAAGCTGAAGTCCAAGCTTACGTCGATCAATTCGTTTCACCAGAAGCATTCCGTAGTGCGTACAGCGATTTATTTAGTGCAAACGAACGTTGGAATGCGATCGAAACAACGCAAAGCAACGCCTACGATTGGGATGATGCTTCAACTTATATCGCATTACCACCTTACTTTGAAGGCCTAACAAAAGAACTACCAAAACAAGGAACACTAACGAATTTACACGTTTTAGCGAAACTCGGTGATTCGGTTACAACCGACCACATCTCCCCTGCCGGCAGTATTTCACTGAAATCTTCTGCAGGTGTGTATTTAAAAGAAAAAGGTTTATCGTACAGTGATTTCAACTCTTACGGTTCACGTCGTGGAAATCATGAAATCATGATGCGCGGCACATTCGGGAATATTCGTTTACAAAATGAACTCGTACCAGAAATTAGCGGCGGTTACACACGCTACTTGCCAACGAATGAAGAAATGTTTATTTATGATGCCTCGATGCGTTACCAAGAAGAAAACATCGGTTGTATGATTTTAACGGGTAAAGATTACGGGATGGGCTCATCACGTGACTGGGCAGCCAAAGGGACTCAATTACTAGGCGTCAAAGTCGTCTTAGCTGAAAGTTACGAGCGAATTCACCGCAGCAACCTAGTGATGATGGGCGTTGTACCGTTAGAATACTTACCTGGTGAAACCGCGGATACTTACGGCTTAACGGGCGAAGAAACGTTCGAGGTATTGTTACCAGAAGAACCAGAAGTTGGCCAACTCATTGAAGTGATTGCAACGAATCAAGCGGGCGAGAAAACAAGCTTCCAGACACGTCTACGCTTCGATGCACCCGCGGATATTCGTTACTGGAAACACCAAGGAATCTTACCAATGGTGATTCGTAAAAAATTAAGTGAAAGTGTAGGTAGCGTTTAAAATGACGACAATCGAAGAAAAAATCATTCCGTACATCCCTGGCGATGGCGTCGGACAAGAAATTTGGCAAGCAAGTCAAAACGTTTTTGACGCTGCAATAACCAAAGCATACAACGGCGAGAAAAAAATTGTCTGGCAAGAAATTTTAGCCGGTGAAAAATCGTTCAACGAAACAGGCGAATGGTTACCTGAAGCGACACTCGATGCCATTCATGCAGCAAAAATCGCAATTAAAGGACCACTGACCACTCCGGTTGGTGGGGGTATTCGCTCGATTAACGTAACGTTACGTCAAAAACTCGATTTATTTGCCTGCGTGCGCCCTGTCCGTTATTTTGATGGTGTGCCTTCACCTGTCAAAGAACCTGAAAAAACAGATATGGTGATTTTCCGTGAAAATACCGAAGATGTTTATGCAGGAATTGAATTTGCGATCGATGATCCAAAAACAAAAAAAATCATCGACTTTTTACAAAATGAATTAGATGTTACAAACATTCGCTTCCCTGAAACTTCAGGAATCGGCATTAAACCGATTTCCAAAGAAGGTAGCCAACGTTTGGTCTACGCTGCGATTGAGTACGCGATTAAACAAGGGCGTAAAAGCGTGACGCTCGTTCATAAAGGCAATATCATGAAGTTTACTGAAGGTGGATTCAAATCATGGGGGTACGAAGTCGCTGAAAACAGCTTTAGCGATGCGACCTTTACGATGCGCCAATTCGATGACATCAAGGCTACCGACGGACTTAAAACAGCTCAAAACGCCTTAAAAGCGGCTAAAGAAGCCGGAAAAGTCATTATCAATGATGTCATCGCGGATAATTTCTTACAACAGATTTTACTTTACCCAGAACGCTACGATGTTGTCGCTACGACGAACTTGAACGGGGATTACATTTCAGACGCCCTAGCTGCACAAGTTGGTGGCATTGGCATCTCTCCAGGTGCGAATATTAACTACCACACTGGGTATGCCATTTTCGAAGCAACACACGGCACCGCGCCAGACATTGCTGGACTGGGCAAAGCCAATCCTTCTTCGTTATTGTTATCAGGCGTGATGATGTTCGAATACCTTGGATGGCAAGAAGCAGCAGATTTAATTACAAGCGCCATTGAAACAGCCTTGATTAACAAACAAGTCACAAGCGATTTTGCAAGTCAATTGAATGATGCAACGTTACTCACGACCCAAGAATTCGGTGACCATTTAATCACTTTACTAAATAAATAATTTTTACGTTAACTTTTTATTTACAAACAGGTTAACGTAATGCTATACTCCTTTCACAGCAGTTTTTGCTAAGAAAGGAGTCTTTTTGATGAAATTAACATTACGCGAACAATTGATTTCAGGTTTATTTGCGGCACTCATCGCCGTTGCATCACAAATTGTTATCCCATTGGGGTTCGTTCCTTTGAGCCTACAAACACTGATGATTGGCTTAACGGCAACGTTACTCGGACGTCGTATCGGGACATGGAGTATTATTATTTATTTATTATTAGGACTCATTGGACTTCCTGTATTTGCAGGTGGCGCGAGTGGTTTCGGCGTTTTATTCGGACCGACTGGAGGGTATTTGATCGGATTCGTCTTTGCGAGTCTGTTAATCGGTACGTTACAAAATCGTTCGAACGGCACTTATTTTCCGACCTTCCTGATTAATTTACTAGGATTTATGGTGGCCTTATTATTCGGAACAGTCTGGTTAACCCTCGTCGCAAACTTAACATGGACCCAAGGACTTGCAGGAGGCTTCGTCCCATTCATCCTCCCCGAAGCCATCAAAGCCACCATCGTCAGCACCTTAGCCGTATGGATGAAAAAAAGATTACGCATCCTAGAGGCGATTTAAAAGGTGCTTTGATATGAGAGATAAGAACTAATTTGGAAAAATCGCTTTTTGATTTTATCCAAATCAGGCTTATCTCCGAAATATCAACCTTTTAAATGCCGTTTCAATTAGAGGCAATTTCTTAAGCGCTTAGATACGAGAGATAAGAGCAGCCTACGAAAAAATAGCTTTTTCATTTTTATCGGAGGATGACTTATCTCCGAGTATCTGCTTAGGAAATGCCATTTCAATTAGAGGCTATTTCTTAAGCGCTTAGATACGAGAGATAAGAGCAGCTTACGAAAAAATAGCTTTTTCATTTTTATCGGAGGATGACTTATCTCCGAGTATCTGCTTAGGAAATGCCGTTTCAGCTAGAGTCGAGTTCTTAAACGATTAGATACGTAAGACAAAAACTTTTTATCAATAATGCTCGCTGAATCATTTCACTTCAAGCGTATAAATAAAGACAAGTATCCATTACTGGACTTGTCTTTTCTATCGCTATCTTTCTCTACAATTGTTTCTAATTCATACTTCCCTTACTACCCTCTGACAATAAAGTCGCAATCAATTTTTACATGTCCTGTTGCCTTCGTGATTAATTGTTGGGCTTATCTTCCAATTGATTGGATTAATGGGGATTGATATGTTTAAAAAAGAAGATAAAAAACTTCTTTAATACCAAAAAAACGAAAGAATCTGAGATTCTTCCGATTTTTTATTATTTTACTTTTGCTGGTTTGAAGCCTTTTAAACGCAATGCATTTAACAATACAGAAACGGAACTTAAACTCATCGCAGCTCCCGCAAATATTGGACTAAGTAATGGTACACCGAATAGATACAAAATACCCATCGCGATTGGAATACCAATTCGTCGTTCTAATTCTTTCACGTTCATTTCTTCGACAGAGAGTAGAAACAAGATATTAAAACGTGTCGGATTACTTAGCATGTGAAAAAGAAGGAGGGCTTGATCTATCGCAACATGATTTTCATTGATTCGATCATTGGTTTGGTTATTCATCAGGCGCCCTCCACCTTCCATAAATACCTTAATTTGATAAATATTTTTTCGGTGTTACTAGTAATCTTAACGCATTCAAGATAACCATAATAGTACTTCCTTCATGTAAGATAACACCAATTGCGATATCCATTCTTCCTAAGAAGTTTAACACGACTAGGACAATCACGACAAACATTGAAAAATAAATATTTTGCCAAGTGACTTTATCCATTTTTTTAGACAATTGATGCGCATAAACGAGTTTCGATAGGTCATTGTTCATTAACACTAAGTCAGCAACATCCATTGCCACATCTGTTCCATCACCCATTGCCACACCAACGTCAGCTGTCACAAGTGCCGGTGCATCATTAATCCCATCACCTAACATACCTGTCGCTCCATATTTTCGTTGTTGCTCTTGAACGATTGCTGCTTTATCTTCTGGCATGACATTGGCTACAACTTCATCAATACCAATTTGTTTCCCAACGGCTTCCCCTGTTAATTTTGCATCACCAGTAATCATCGTTGTATGAATACCAACTGATTTGAAATATTTCACAGCATCTTTTGCATGTTGGTTCGGAACATCCATTAAAGCAATTAGCCCAATCACGTATTCATCTTTTCCTACAAAGACAACCGTTTTCCCTTCAGCCGCCAATTTTTCTTCTTTTTGTTTATACACAAAGGAGACATTACTAAATGAAGTCGGTTTACCAATACGATAAACCGTATTTTTGATACTTGTTGATAAGCCGCGACCGATTTCGTTTTCAACAGCTAGATTTAATTCTTTTCTATTTGGAAATTGATTGATAATCGCTGTCGCTAGTGGATGATTTGATTGTTTTTCCATTGAAACGATGATATCAATCAACTCATTTTCATCAATGCCATTTTCAAACGTATAATCAGTTACAACTGGTTTACCATTTGTTAGTGTTCCCGTTTTATCAAAAGAGATTGCTTTTAAGCCCCCTAATTTTGATAAATAAGCGCCACCTTTCACTAAAACTCCTTTTTTAGATAAATTTGAAATCGTTGCTAAAGTTGTTGGAACGGCACTTGCAGCGAGCGCACAGGGTGACACGGCAATTAAGTAAACCATACTTCTGTATAAACTCACTTCCCAAGTCCAGCCAAAAATATACGGGCCAGAAAGCAAGACTAATGGGAACATCAATAAGACAAATGTGACATACTTAGGTTCTAAACGTTGAATCAATGTCGCTGTTTTCGTTAGGCTCTTTTGCGATTGATTGACTAATTGTAAAATTTTTGAAAAGACCGTTTCAGAACTATCTTTTGTGACTTCCATCGTAAAGGTACCTGAACCATTAATCGTACTACCAAAAACTTCATCACCAATATTTTTTTCTTTCGGAATACTCTCACCATTGATTGAAGACTCATCTACGGAAGTTGTTCCACTTAGAATGACACCATCCGTCGGAATTTGATCCCCATTTAATACTTGTAACGTGTCGCCTATTTTTACTTGATCGACTGGAATCACTTTCGTTGAACCATTCGGTAAAACGATACGCGCCTCTGTCGGGTTCATTTCAAGTAAGTTTTTAATTTCTCGTTTACTTTTTCCATCAACATAGGCTTCTAAGAAATGCGCTCCTGCAAAAATAACAATCAGCAAAGCCCCTTCTTCCCAGTTACCAATCGCGACAGCACCCGCAGTTGCTAACGCCATCAGCAAATGGATATTTGGAGAAAATTTCTTCGCTCGCATCGTATTACGAATCGTATCACCAAAACCTTCAAGAATAATGTGGTAGCCGGCAGTTAAGATGGAAAGACCAAAAGCAATATTCGCGTATAAGACCATCCCTTCACCGAAGTACAAACCGATTAAAAATGCTACAAGTCCAATAAAATACATAATGACAGGAAATTTTCCACCGTGGTCATGATCGTGATCATGTCCGTGATCGTGGTTGTGGTCATGGTCATGATTGTGGTTATGTTGTTTACTTGACATATAAAACACTCCTTTATTTTTCAATTTACATGTTCAGATATTCATATGAATACTTAAACATTTGTTACCTAGAGTATACATGAATGGATATTCATATGTCAACTCTTTTATTTGATTTTTGGTTCTTTTCTACTATTCATTACGCCTACTCTTTAAGTGAATCTCTAAAAACCTTATCATTTCAACACTTCAAGAGATGGAATAAAAAAAACGTCTACTCAAAATGGTATTCCTTCAAAACGTTAAATAGAATTTTTGAAGGGATACCATTGAGTGACGCTTTTTGAGTTTATTATTCTAACAGGATTGTTTCAACGTTACCAGTTAATCGATGGCATCGGTATCTCGACAGATTTCCTTACGTTAAGCTAACTGATTACTTCTCGCTTAACCGTTTACGATTTCTATCCGATTAATTGCTCATATTGAGCGCATTACAAAAGCGGAAGAATCAAAGATTCTTCCGCTTCTTTCGGTTTTTCATAATTAGTGAGTCGGATTCCTAGAAACAAAAGTACTGGACTTTTTCTATACCCTAGGCGATCTCTGGAGCTCCATCCAGTTATTGGTTTTATTGATAAATAATTTCTTTTCCGTACCAATCAGCCTTATATTGTAACTTTCGTAAAAAAGTTTGCCAATCGGCTTTGGTAAAGTTCACCGTTTCATCATCCGAACGATCCGATAGTTTTGCTTTATCTACCGTGATTCGATCGAAGTCGCGGATGAGAGTATACGAAAGTTGATTGAAGTAATCTTCTTTCTTTTCTTTCTGATGCCCTTGCAAACGACTTAATTTTACTTTTTGTTTTTGGTAATTTTTAGCGTAAGCAAGTGGTACTTTCTTTTTTCGTGCGATTTTCCCTCGTAATTTTAAGCGACGATTCATTTTAGCCATTTTGCATAAGATTGCTGCTTGGTCAAAATTTAAGGTCGTTAAACCACTCAAATTATCTAACAATTCTTCGGGCGAGTAACGCAGTTGAATTTCTAACGTTGTTTTCGGTAACGCCTCAATCGACTCTAGACAGAGGATCGACACATAGAATTCTTCGTTGTTTTTGGCAGAAATCGTTGCTGACTTAATTTGCCCCTTGATCTCCCGATGTTCATTTACCGCGATGCGTGTTTTTAACTTCGGTAGTTTCAACAAGCCATCGGTTAAACAAATCGTCTGACCTTGGTTATTCGTCGTGTACGACTGCCAAATGTTTGACTTATTCTTAAACTTTGGGTAATCACTTTTTCCGGTGTAATAACGACGAAAAGCTGTTTCTAAATTACGCTGGGCATTCGCTAAAGCCAGACTATCTGTTTCTTTTAGAAATGGATACTCTTTTTTTAGCGAAGCTGGCGTCATTTTTTTACCATCAGTTTGTGAACGTGCAATTAACAAATGATTGTATGTGAACCGTACGCAACCAAACGTTTTAACAAAGAATTCTTTTTGGGCTTCATTTGGATAGATTTTAAATTTATAAGCTTTTAAGACACTCATATTTGATTCCACCCTTCAAAAATAATGAATAAAATTTACGGGCGAATGGCTTCACGATAGCCTTCGAGCTCTTTTTCGTTTCCATAGACAAAATGTCCTGGCTTCACTTCACTGAATGTCGGTTTATCAACAGAATAGTCGTGCATTTCTGGATCGTAAACAATCAGTTCTTTCTTACGAGCTAAAATTGGATCTGGAATTGGAACGGCTGATAGTAACGCTTTGGTATATGGGTGCAACGGATTCGTAAATAACTCTTCCGTCTCTGCCATTTCAACGATGCGTCCTGAACGGATAACCGCAATGCGATCCGAGATAAAACGGACAACCGATAAATCATGCGCAACGAAGAAATACGTCACATCATTTTTAATTTGCGATTCTTTCAGTAAGTTTAAGACTTGTGCACGGATCGATACATCTAACGCTGAGATTGGCTCATCTGCGATTACTAACGAAGGCTCCATGATTAAAGCACGGGCAATCCCAATCCGTTGACGTTGGCCACCTGAGAATTCATGTGGGTAACGATACATATGCTCTGGTAACAAACCTACTTGTTCAATTAATTTTGCAACTTTTGACAAGCGCTCTTCTTCGTTTTTGAATAAGTTAAAGTTATACAAACCTTCTGAGATGATATATTCGACGGTCGCACGTTCATTTAATGAAGCCGACGGGTCTTGAAAAATCATTTGAATTTTACGAATTTTATCTTCTAATTCTTTCCCAGTTAATTGTTTGTTAATTTTTTTACCTTCGAAAATAATATCGCCATTACTTGTTGGATTCAGTCCAACAATCGCACGTCCTATTGTTGTTTTACCTGAACCTGATTCCCCTACAAGCGAGAAGGTTTCGCCTTTATACACATCAATATTGACGTCTTGAACAGCGACGAATTTCTTCTTACCCTCTCCAAAAGTAATTTCAAGGTCTTTGATGGATAATAAGACTTCTTTATCATTAGACATTTTCGTTACCTCCGATTGTTTGTGGTTCTTCTTGTAATGCGACCATTTTCTCATGTAAGTTCTGGATGATTTCTGGTTTCTCAGCCTTTGGAGCACGCGGATCAAGTAACCAAGTTTTTGCAAAATGCGTTTCTGTTACTTGGAACATTGGTGGCTCTTCTTCAAAGTCAATTGCCATCGCGTATGGACTACGAGGTGCAAAGGCGTCCCCTTTAATCTCTTTATAAAGTGACGGTGGTGTCCCTGGTACAGAGTACAACTCGTCACCACGGTTACCTAATTGTGGTAGTGAAGATAGCAAGCTCCATGTATAAGGATGTTGTGGGTTGTAGTAAATTTCTTCTACTGTTCCCGTTTCAACGATTTGTCCTGCATACATTACCGCTACGCGATCCGCAATTGATGCTACTACACCTAAATCATGTGTGATAAAAATCGTCGTAAATTGATATTCTTCTTGTAATTCACGGATTAAATCTAAAATTTGTGCTTGGATGGTTACATCAAGTGCCGTTGTCGGTTCATCACAGATTAAGATTTTTGGACGACAAGCTAAAGCAATCGCAATAACAATCCGTTGACGCATCCCACCTGAATATTGGAAAGGATAATCGTCGTAACGTTTCGCTGCAAGTGGAATCCCTGTACGAACCATTAAATCAATCGCCATTTTTTTCGCTTCTTTGGCTGATTTCTTTTGGTGTTTGATGATGACTTCCGAAATTTGTGAACCAATTGTTTTAATTGGATTTAAAGACGTCATTGGATCTTGGAAAATCGTCGCGATTTCTTTCCCGCGAATCCCATCCCATTCTTCATCTTTCTTTAAATCACTCAAAATTTTATCTTGATAGCGAACGGTTCCGCCTGTAATTGAACCATTAGCTTCAAGCATTCCAGTAAATGTTTTGGTTAATACTGATTTACCTGAACCTGATTCTCCTACAATCGCCAATGTTTCTTGCTCTTTTAATTCAAGAGAAACGTTACGAATGGCGCGTAATTCGCTACTACGAACTTTAAATCCCACTGAGATATTTTCAGCGCTTAAAATTGTTTTTTTAACCATTTAAACGAATTCCTCCTTCTACATGTGTGTTCTTGGATCAGCGGCATCGGCCAATGTCTGTCCAACAATGTATAAGGAAACAGAAACTAAGGCTAAAACGGTAACTGGAATCCAGAAAAGATATGGATAGTTGCCCATGTTATTTGTATAGTCTGAGATTAAACGTCCCAATGAAGGCACGTCTGCACTTAGCCCTACCCCTAAGAACGATAAGAACGTTTCATAAGAGATAAATGCTGGAAGCGAGCGAGAGACATCTGTTACGATAATCGACGTTAAGTACGGTAAAATATTTCTAAAAATCATGCGTAGCTTTGGTGTTCCTAATGTACGTGAAGCCAAGTTATACTCGCGGTCACGCATAATCATTACTTGAACACGGATAAAGTAGGCTGGTGCTAACCAACCGGTTACACACATCGCAAAGATTAAGTTCCAGAAACCATTTCCGAAAGTATAAGACATAACGATAATGATTAATAGTTGTGGCACGTTTGAGACCACGTTATAAATTTCTAACATGATTTTATCGAACTTTTGTGAAACACCCCAAATTGCTCCGACAACGACTCCAATTGTGGTTGTAATTACTGTGGCTAATACCGAAATCGAAATCGATGTTTTGGCACCTGCCCAAACGGCATCAAAGAGTGACATCCCGTTTTTATCTGTTCCAAACCAGTTTTCTAAACTTGGTGGATTGTAACGTTTCGTAAAGTCGTTAATGTCTTCAACGTTCATAAAGTCATAGCCACTAAAAATTGGTTGAATAAAAGACATTAATAAAATAGCTGTCATTAAGATCAACATCGCAATTGCTGTTTTACTTGCAAAGAACTTACGACCCACTGAACGCCAGTAGGAATAAGTAGGCGTATCAATTTTCTCAGAAGCTAAGGAGTCAATGCTGACAAAATTAAAGCCGTCATTGATTTTTTGATTCGTTTTTTCCATGTTATTCTCCTCTTTCTGCTAAATTAATTCGTGGATCGACCATTGCCATCGTTAAGTCTCCGACCAAGATCGAAGTCACAGCTACTGTCGTAAAGATAAATACAAGTGCAATTACCATTGGATTATTATTGGCTAAGATTGAGTCAGGTAACATTTTACCCATACCAGGAACAGCAAAAACTGTCTCAGTAATCGTTGCACCTGTAATTGCGCCAATGATACTTGCTGGAATTTGGTTGGCAATTGGAATTGCCGCGTTTTTGAAAATATGTTTACGTGCAATTTCGCGCGCATTCAAGCCTTTTGCTTTGGCAAATTTTACGTAGTCTGCTGATTGTTGGTCAATCATGTAACGACGAATCCAAATCACAATATTTGAAATTGATAGCATTCCTAATATTACAGTTGGCAGAATGAAAGAACGAATATCACCTGCACCAAATGTTGGGAATGAATCGGGTAATCCTAGGAAATTACTTCCAATAAAGCGGAAGAAATAAATAAACGCTAAACTTGGTACTGAGATTAAGACTGTTACTAGTCCAATCCCCATACGGTCAGGCAATTTGCCTTTGTAACGAGCCATTAACATCGCAAAAGGTATTCCGATGCCGTAAGCAAGTAAGACCGCAATAATCCCCATAGTAAATGACATTGCCATCATTGATGGGTCACGGTAATTGTTTTGAGTAAGGGTATAGTTATCATTGAACAAACGTTTTTCTTTTGATGAAAGTTTCGCCGTTTGTTGATATTGTCTTGTTGTTAAGTTTGCCGCTGATTTAGCTGTCACACCAGTCGGGAAAGTTAATTCTTGACTATCTGTTTTCCCTTGGCCGCCTGTCACAACTTCCATTACGTCTTGTCCGGCAAATGTCGGATACGACACGCCTAGGTTTAAGTGCACGATATTTTGATGAATGAACGGGAACTGCTTATCAAAATAAATTTGGTATTTATATTGTGTGCCTGATCCCACTAATGCCCATCCAACTGTCTCGTCTTTTGTGAAACGTAGAGAACGTTCTAAATCCGGATTGTCCGGATCTTTTACCTTCCACGGATGATCAATCTGTATCATATTGGCATAAAAACGAAACACGCGTTGTGGTAATGGGATGTCTTTCGTTGCATAAAAGGCTTTACTAATCGGTAATTGTTGCAGTGTCCAACCATTTGCTTTTGACCATTTTTCTAAAATTGCTGTGTTTTCTGCGTTTGGTTCACCAGTTAAGCCTTCATGTTCTTTACTTACCGTTGCAATTAATTCGTTTGATGGTAAGTAATCAATATAACCCATTTTACTAAATGCCGTGTTTTCGTATACCGACAATTCATCTGGTTTCCCTTTAAGTTTCCCGTAGTTAATATCATCTTTAAAAACGTTTCTACGAGGAACCATTGTATAAATCACGCCATACGTGATTGTCGTTACCAGAAAAATACTGATGATTGATCTTAGTATCCTAAATGAAAGGTATCGCTTCAAATTCTGTCCCTACTTTCTATATGTAAGTAAAAAAGGCTAAAAGTTAGCCTTTTTTACTTTAAATCCTTTATTTTGCCGCTGCTTCTTTTGCAGCAGTCCATTCGTCATGTGCTTTGTCGAATTGCTCAACTGTTACGATGTCTTCTTGTAACTTCACATATTTCAACTTGTCTGCTGTAATTCCTGCCCAGCCATCAGGTTTCGTGAACGGTACAACTTTCGTTACACGTGGTAAACCTTCATCTGAGTTAACTGGAATTTGGATAACGTTGTTTAATAACCATGCTTCTGCATCGGCATAAGCGTCAAAACGAGCGTCATCGTTGTCAAAGATTGCTGATGCTTTGTCTAATAAAGCATCGTATTCTGTTAATTTGATTGCTTCTTTTGCTGCTGTTGATGGGTCTTCACCTTGAACAATTGCAGAACCTTCAAGACCTAATGTTTTTAACATATCCCCTGTACGAGAATCGTAAATGTTTAAGTAGCTTGATGGGTCAACATAGTCAGGTCCCCAACCAGATGCGTTAGAGATATCAAAGTCACCAGCTGCACCAGTTGTTGCTTGGTACGTTGCTTGTAAGTATTGATCGTTACTTAGCATTTGGATATCAACTACAACATTGTCTGTTCCTAATGATGCTTCAATCGTGCTCTTCAATGATTTCACTTGGTTGACAGAAACTTCTGCAGTACTATCCACTGGAATATCTAAGTGAATCGGGAATTTCACGCCATCTGCTTCTAAATCTTTACGAGCTTTTTCAATGTATTGTTTTGCTTTTTCAGCATTGAAGTAGCCATCTTGGCCTTCTTCTAACTCAACATCGCCAAACGCTTCGCCATCAAGTGCGCGTAATTTCGTTTCTACAGCATCACCGAATGGTTTACCTTCGATTGATACGAATTGTGTTGGAACAAGTGTGTTACGTAAGCTGCGGTCCGCACCTTCGTCACCCACGTTTTGTGCACGGTATGAACGTGTGTCAAAACCGAATAAAACAGCTAGACGGAAATCGCGGTTACGAATCGCTTTTTGTGTATCCGTGTGTTCTGCTTCTGATGTTTTAGACGTTGCATCAAACGTACCACGGTTAAAGTTAAACGTTACGTTAAATGTAGAGCCACCTGGTAATGACCAAGTTACGCCTTCTGGGTGTGCTGCTAATACATCTTTATAACCTGGTGAGTTCGGATACACACGTGCTGCACTTAATGTACCGTCTTCAAATTGTTTGAATAAGCCATCTGGATCTTTTCCATCGTTATACGTCCATTTTACAGTATCGTAATGAACGTTGTCTGCATCCCAGTAGTCTTCATTTTTCTCATATTCAATCACAGATTTCGCTGTATTGTTTTTTAAGATATATGCGCCATTATAAAGAATTGCGTCTGGAGATGGTTGCCCAAAAGCATCACCTTTAGAAGTTAAGAATTCTTCATTGATTGGGTATAAAATCCCGTAAGTTGTTTTAGAGTTCCAGAATGATTCTGGTTGATTTAAAGTATATTCTAATGTGTAATCATCAACAGCTTTAACGCCAACTTCATCGAAATTAGAAGTTTTACCTTCAATATAGTCGCTTAAGCCTTTGATACTGTTACCAACGATATATAATGTTTCAGATTTTTTGTCAACGGCATGTTTCAAACCAGTTACCCAGTCATGAGCCGTTACTTCTGCCCCATACTCATTTCCTTCACTGTCCATCCATTGAACGCCTTCACGGATTTTGTAAGTGTAAGTTAAACCATCTTCGCTTACTTCCCATGATTCAGCCATTGCAGGAACTAACTCACCTAATGGGTTGTTCTCTAATAAACCATCTACAAAGTTTGTAAAGTGATCACCGTTTGTTTTACGTTGAGAAACTGTGTAATCCAACGTCTCTAAATCTGTTGCAAAGACTGTGTTATAAGCTACCGGTGCTGTTGAGCCACCTTCGTCTTTTCCTTTATCACTGCTGCCCGTGTCGCCGCCTGTGCTACAAGCTGCAAGTACAAATGTACTAACCAATACAGTTGCTAAAACCTTCCTTACTTTCATGTATACTCCTCCATTTTCCTTTTCTTCTCTACTTTTCCCGATTTTTCATAACTTTTCAAATCACAAGAAAGTTCTTTCAAAAATTTGAATTGTCTGAACAATTAGATAAGCATGAGAGAATGATACCTGATTTTTATTTGCCCGTCAATCTTTTTTTAATAATTAATTAAAAAAGACGAGGAAAAACGAAGATTATACAAAAAAAAGCATAGAAAAGGGTGATTTTCTTATGAAAATCACATTTATCCATTTTCTTATGCGTTTTCTTTTTTTCGTTCTTCGTGTCTATTTATGAGAATATAAATAGTTTTTTTATTCTCCACTTACTTGATTATTGAAATTAATAATGAATAATCGTCATTCCGACTTGCAATTCTTTCAACAGATGCTCTTCTTTGTGAACTTGGTAAAGCGCTCGATTGTCACGCAAGACACTTCTTAACTTATTCGGACGATACTTTTCGACTAATTGATGATCAAAAACAAAGTCTCGTGTAATCTGCCATTCATAGTAATAACCAAATGGTCGACAATGATACCAAGTGCCGGCTAGCATTTTAGGCTCAAAGCGTCGATGCGTATGACCAAAGATGACATGTTCGACTTGTTGATAACGATCAATCACCTTACCAAAATCCTCTGATCCTAGAAAAGCATTTAATTGGTTCCAACGTACATGTTCACCTGTATGTTGAATAATAAATTCCCGTTTCGGAACAAAATGCGTCGAAAGAATCACTCGCTTGTCTTTTGGTAATTGCTTAAGATACTCATCTAACTTTCGATTAATTTTTTGGCTAATAACTGGGTCACTTCCTGTACGATGAATTTTTCGATCGTACCAATACAAGTCCTTCAAGCGTTTATTCTTCGTTAAATCAGGGTTCTCCGCAAATTGATAATCATACCAACCATTCACACCCACTAATAAAACTTCCTCGGACAATGCATACGACTTAAAATTCAAAAAAGCGTCTTGCTCGTATCCTTCAATTTCTTTTTCACCGATTAAGGTCACCATCTCATGGTTCCCCCAATGAAAAGTTGTTGGTAATAACTGCTGAAACTGTGCAACAGTTTCTAACGTTTCATCAGCGGTATTCGCGATATCGCCCGCAAAATGCAAATGCGTGATTCCTATTTCGAGTAGATAGTTTCCAATACGTTCTAGCGCGATAGCATTCAAACCATTAATATCGACATGTAAATCACTAATTATAGCTAATTTTCCCACTTAGTAAAAACTCCCCTAATTCTTTTTCAACACAATTCTTTTTAATGGAAGGTTTGCAGCTAAAATCCCAGCATTTGAACGCAACTGGATCCGTTGATAACTTGGTTCAATGGCGATTTCAACTTCTTTATCTAATAACATTTGCGACGTTTTCTTCATATATACAGTCCCCATCTGTGTTTCAAGCAAATCGTTGTAATCTGCTAGCTGATTTTCCGGAAATTCTTGCGGGACAAGTAACAAACGAAAATTAGGATATAACTGGCAAGAAACAGCATCTTCTGTAAATGGACCAATCGCATCTTCAAAATCAAGCAACAGACGATCACCTGCTTGACGTTGCTTTTCGATGACTGCTTGTGCTTCTTTTGTGATTTGTAATTTCATTTTTGATTCCCCCTATTGTTCTCTTTCTCCTTCTAGTCTACTGCTTTTCCATCCTTTTTTCACGAAAAGACACTCAGCAGTCTTATGACTCCTTGAGTGTCCTTTTGGTAAAATCGATTTGTTTTCCGGTTTGATACCCCTCTTGATACGCTTCTACCACATTCACATTGGGTGCTTGTAGTGCCAGTGCCTTGCCCCATTGACTAGAAAGCACTCGATAAGCTTCTTCTACTACTTCTGGAATTAAAACCAACAATTCATAACTTTCTCTTAATTGCGCGACTTGTTCAGTGAAACGTTCATCCAACCCACTTAAAAAACCTCGTAGGTAACTGGTTTTCAAACTTTCCGTTACATAGCGATTCCGAGCTTGTTTGGCATGCGTTTGATAATACTGATTCACAAACGTCCGACTATGAAACAACAGTACCTCATAGGCCAACAGATACATTTCTTTCGCTAATTCCAAATCTTTCACCAGACCATAAAAAACAATTTGGCGTTTCGCTTGCTTGCCGATTGTTTTCGTATTCATAAAATATTTCACTCGAAAATTTTGTGAAATGATTTGCGCTAAATAGCGTTCCCACCAATACAAGCGCTTATAGACCGTGACGGGTTCTTCTTGAATCGCTGCCCTCTCATCCGGCCGCGATTGCCCAGTCAATTCTGAAGCATCCAGGCCATACTGTAGCATGAGCTTTTGCGCTAACATAAAGGCCGACTGACTTTCTTCATCGTTTTTTTCATCTTGCGCAATCGCTAAAAGTCCGCGAATTTTTCTAATAATTTTTTGATTATCCATTTATTTACTCATTTCTATTTCACTACCGCCTTCAAAGTAAGCATCACTTTTACAAGGCAGACCTTAACTTATTTTTAACTTTAATTTATTTGATAATAAGCGCTTCGTCTCCGGTGCTTTGATATTATTAATCAAAATTTCAATTACATAGGCTTCTTCTGGTTGATAACGATCAATCAGCTCTAGCGCTTTTTGGACAAGATCTGCTTGCTCATCGATCACTATCAATGTCTCATCCATCCATCGTGTCCACGCATCATTGTGCTCACGAAATTGTTCTTTGAAAGCCATTTGCAGCTTCTGAACGTCCACAGTCGTTGTTGTCAATTTCAAAGGCACCTGACTATTAAAACTAGAACCGCTAATTGGGTATTGATCTTTAATGTCAAACAATACCATAATATCATTTTGCAAATCAAACTTTTGTTGCACAATACGTAATTTTTCTTCCGCCTTTTCGTTATCTGCCAAAGGATCAACCGCTAACTGAAATGCAGCAATCAGGTTCTCATTTTCATTCTTTAGTTTTAACAGTTCCTCTTGGATCGAAGTTAAATCATTCAGACGAATGCCGGAAACTAAAAAACCAGCTTCATCTGTCAAGTCATCAATCGCAATCGTCCATTTTCCCATATCGCCTACCTTGGATTGATTTGACTTTACTGTCAGAAGGGCTTCATTTTTCTTTGTTATTTGTTCTTTTTCACGCAAATCTCGATAAAAAAAGAGACCGAGTATCATAAATAAGATGATGATGAGTAAAACAGACAATGCTTTTTTCTTCATTCCATCCTCCTTGATTTTTTATTTTCACGTTTATTAATACTAATTTTACGCTATCTTTGTTTTTTTGTACAGTCGGTCAAAAATCATTTGTTTTTTCAATCATGTGCCGTCTGCAATAGCTTGCGTTATTTAAAACTGTGTTATAATAGAAGCAATAAATGGGATAAGGAGAATTGTATGACCGATAATTTACAACAACGAATCGATCAATCAGCATCTGGCACACCATTGCTGAAACCAGATGAACAAGCCAAGTATTTAGGAACTTTCCGTGAACGTTGCTATGTCAGCATGACCGTTGCACAAATGAAAAAGGAGACAAGCCAAACGTTATTGATTCGTGCACTCACGAAGTATCCTGAGGCTAAAATTCTCATTAACGGCCATTTACCAACAACTTTACAGAGCAACTATATCCAAACGGTTACTAGTAAGCAGCACGCATTTACGATTGTTACGCCGAAATCCGCTCTTACTGAAGATGCCATCGGTCTGTTACTCGTTTCCGATCAAGCCGTTCACGAAGAAGTGATCGATATTGAAGAGAAATTTCAGAAAAAAACAACGTCCACGAAGCAACCTGTAAAAGACAAAAAAAGTTTTTGGAACAAATGGTTTTAACAACCGTTATTCTCGAAAGGAGTTTTTGAAGATGCCTACGTACCTCGCACTAAAAGAAGAACTGACCGACGCCCTTGACATTCACATTGATATTTTAAAGGACACTGCCACGATTGATTATGAATCACTAGACGGTGTTATATTTATGATGCGTAGCTTTGGTTTTATTTTTGATCGCGCCCCTCGCGTATTGTTTGACGAAGACCCTGAAGAAATGAATTTCTTGATGTTCCAGTATTACAGTTTGCTCAGTGAATTAAAATACAACTTATTATTGAACTACTCTTATTCCAAAATTCATCAACGAACACTCATTCAAATCGTGCAAGATTTCCCCACTACCTACGAAAAAGAAATGAAAGAATGGTGGGAAGGTTTGACTGGCTTACACGTGGATGACACAAAGCAAACCATTTTGATTAACGATTTGTGACCGATTTAATTTTTCGATTATTGTCATAGCGAAAACACGAAGACCGCTTAGAGTGAACCTTTAGCGACTTCGTGTTTTTCGTTTATAATTGGTCAAAAACAGCTGTGCGTAACTCACCTGTCATTTGTGTCCGCAAAGCGATTTTGGTCTCATCGGCTGTAATGTTATTCAGTAAGATTGTTAATTCTTTCGCGTCTTTGACTTGAGAATCCTCAATTATTCTTGTCGCAAAATCCACCGCAATGACTTGTCCTTCAATCGCATCCAACGAGTCTTTCATCATCGTTACCCAGGTTCCTGATTGGTGTTCAAACGTTTGTTCAAAGTTTTTTTGAATCGCAATCAGATCATCCCAGACAAGCCTTGATTTTAGTGGCAGTTTGGCATTATAAACCCCTTGATTAATCGCCGTTCCCCTTACAAATAACTGATTGACTTGCTCTTGGAAGTCAAAACGTTGGCGAAGCGTCTCAAGTTTCTCCTCCACCCGCTCGACGTGACGAACCGCATTGGATTTTAACTTGTATGTTGCAATCAACTGTTCATTTTCAGCTTTAACCGCAGCAAGTTCTTCTTCTAACCGCGTGAAGTCTGCCTCTTGGATATCGAATTTCAAATAACCTGAAGCATCGGTTAATTGCTCAACCGCCAATGACAACTCACCATTTTTCCCAACTGCTTTTTGGTTGATTTCAACGACCGACTGCGCCTCTTCTCGCTTGTCGATTTGCACTTTTTGATGAATAACCGTACCTACACCCAACGTCATAAGCCCAACCAACACAATCCACTTTTTCTTACTCATTTTACTCCTCCTTTATTTTTTAACCCCTACAACATTGAAATTAATTAAAAAACGACAGTATTTATAAACATTCTAACACGTAAACGCTTAACATTTAAAGCAAAAACCAATTTTTACAAATAAAAAAACACGTACCATCAGGTTTCCCTAATGATACGTGTTATCAATTTAGATTTAAATTAAGCTTTAACGATGTTTACTGCTTGTAAACCACGTTGGCCTTCTTCGATTTCGAAAGTCACTGCTTGACCTTCGTCTAATGATTTGAATCCTTCACCTTGGATAGCTGAGAAATGTGCGAAAACATCTTTCCCATCTTCTGCTGTGATGAAACCAAAACCTTTATCTGCGTTAAACCATTTTACTGTACCGTTATTCATAAACGTTACCTCCATATTACACATCAAGTGTGTTTATTTTGCAATTCAAACTTAAGTGTAAATAGACGTGTTACTGACTGATTTTTACGCAATAAACAAATCTGAATGACAGATCAAGAAAGACTACCTTCAAAGAATAACATGTTTTTGTGAACATTGCAATACTTTTCTCTTAAGAACTTCATTTTTTTTCGATTTCCTTTCAAATCTTACGTTTTTATTGTGATTTTTCTGTCTTTAATTATCATAATTTGATTAAAACGACTAAGACTATCACTATTATGAGAAATCAGTAATACGATTTTCTCTTCTCCGTACTTCCTTTTAAATGAAACGAATAATTGCAGTATTAAATAAGAGAGAAATTTTAATTTATGATTCATCCCGTTGATTAATTCTTTTGTTGTCATTTTAGACTCATCCATTCTTTGATTTATTTTGCCAATCAAAACCTCCAGTGTGAACTGGAGGTTTGTTCTTCGGCTGAAAGCCTCTTTTGCCGGCCTGAGCCTGAAAGGCTTACCGAATCGGTTTCCCTCATGCACCACATTTACTCGCAGATCCTAAAAGGATCTAGGTTTTCTTTTGATTTTTTTCGCCTGTAAACAGGTCATACTCTTCAAACAGCGTTAGCTGGTCTGCTACGTAATCATCTTGAATTTGATTACGAATATATTCTTCAATTTGTTTTTTATTTCTGCCAACAGTATCCACATAATAACCTCGACACCAAAATTTTCGATTGCCATAGCGATATTTTAAATTTACATGGCAATCGAATATCATCAAACTGCTCTTGCCTTTCAAATAACCAATGAAACTAGAAACACTTAATTTGGGTGGGATACTAACCAACATATGGACATGCTCCCTACATGCATTGGCCTCTATAATTTCAACACCTTTCCTTTCACATAATTCTCTCAATATCTCTCCAATACTTTGTTTGTATTTTCCATAAATAATTTGCCTTCTGTATTTAGGTGCAAAAACAATGTGATACTTACATTTCCAAGTCGTGTGTGATAAACTTTGATTGTCCGTTTTCATAAGGAACCTCCTATTTGATTGATAGTTTGTGGTCGGGAAACCAAATCTATTTTATCATTTTAGGAGGATTTTTTTTATACCACGCTGGAAGCTTTTTAGAACCACCCGCATAGCAGGTGGTTTTCAATACAGACAATAAAAAAAAACCAAGCCGGCACCTTTTTAAGAAAAGGTACAAGCTTGGTTCACTTTGTATTCTGTTAAAAAACATTCTTTATGAAGCGATTTTTTTATTTCGTAAATGCTTCTGGGAATAAGAGTTCGAGTACGTCCATTGTTAAGCGACGGCCCTTACCTGAGTAAGGATAAATATGAATCATCATCGCCGGGTTGAAGTTTCCTTCAATAATCCCATAGGCACCTGGTTCATTTGGGTCCACGTTATAATCTGGGACAATGAAATCAATGCCACAAATCACCGCTCCCAATGCTTCGACTGCTTTGACTGCGATTTCCTTATACGCATCTGAAAAGACATCAGTCATATCGATCGAGTCACCACCGCTACTAATGTTGGAATTCTCACGCAAGTAAACAATTTCGTCTTTTGCTGGAATATCCGTCATTTTGTACCCTTGTGATCGCAGGGCAATTTTTTCTAATTCGCCTAATTGAATTTTTTCAAGTGGCGTTCGATGATGCTCGCCACGTAAAGGATCTTCATTTTTTTCAGCAACCAGCGCTTCAATTGTACGGAGGCCATCGCCTTTAACGTTGGCTGGTACACGAAGTAATATCCCTTTAACCTCGCCATTGATGACAAAGAAACGATATTCTGTTCCTGGTAAAAACTCCTCCACTAAGACTTCACTATCTTCACTAAAAGCGACTTCTAGTGCAGCCTTATAATCTTCAAAGCTTGCGCCGTCTTTAAAAATTGAAATCCCTAAGCCATAGTTGGTTGATTTTGGTTTAACAACAAAGCCTTGATCCGCAAATTCTGGATACGCTTGAATCGCTGCTTGGATATTCGAAAACTCGCTGCCTTTTGGTACACGATAGCCTGCTTTATCCAAAACTTTTTTCGTGACGATTTTGTTTTCCATAAGTAAGGGTACGATATAACTATCTTTACTCGTCATGTTACCATTCTTAACGTATTCGGAATGCCCATTAAAAGTCAATTTCAAAAATTGATCCGTGTCATCTAAAACTTCCACTTGAATCCCTTTTTGAATGGCATCAAACATAAAAATTTGAGTCGATAATTCCATTTGCGTAAAACCAGCTAACTGATAGGGATGTTCCCACGCACGTTTATAATTTGCTGTAGCAATCGTGGTTGCAACTTCTTTTTGAGATGTTTCTTGGCTCGCTTGATACAATTGACCAGCAAGCGTTGCGGATGGATTATCCACCATGTTAAAGACGCTCGCTAATAAGTTCGGCGAGATGTCCAACTCACGTTCTTCAACAAAAAGCGTTAAACCTTCGAGTAGCGCTCGGGCTTCTTCTTGATACGTGGTCACATTTAAGGGATGTTCTAACGCCACTTGCTCATTTTTATTTTCGCCTTCTGCGACCCACTCATCCGCGTCGACACCTTCATCTTGCCATAAAAGGAATAATAAGAATAAATGCAAGAACTCGACTTGCTCTTCACTGATTCCCCAATAACCAAATGGATTTAAATCAATGTTACGCAGCTCAATGTAACGAATCCCTGCTGTTGCAAGATCGGCCATTTTCTTACCGCCACGGAAGCGAACCGATGAATAGAATTCTTTTTCTTCTGACAGTTTCCCTTCAATGACCATCCGCTCTAGATCAGATAAATAACGATTTAAATTTTGGTATGACACTTGAACATCGCCATGATTTTTATAACCATATGAACTGTTACGAATACTGCGAACCGGTTCATTTGGTCGGTCTTCACTATCAAAATAATTCGCTTCACTTGTCGGTGTAGCACCAAATAAATACGTGATTAACCATGAATAGTGTAAATAGTTACGTGTCACTTTTAAGTACACTTCGGTTTTAAAATCAATATATTCGGTGTATTTATTTTGTAAGGCAAACATTTTGTGCAACAATTCATCACTAAATTCAAAATTAAAGTGAATTCCGCTGACCATTTGCTTACGACGGCCATAGGTTTTGGCTAAATAACGACGATATAACACATCTGAAAAACGTTCTAAATCAGCAATTAAAATGTCTTCTTCTTTTTCAGGTAATGCAGGTGGCATGCTAAGCGGCCAAATCATTTCCTCTGGATTCATCGAGCGATAAGCAACATCATGAATTCCCGATAAAAAATCAAACAATTCTGGAATGCTTTCTGCAACAGGTGTAATTAATTCTAATTGCGTTTCAGCAAAGTCGGTTTGTATATATGGATGGAATTGACGATTCCCTAAACTGCTTGGATGTTCCGTTGTGACCAAATCCCCTGCTAACGTCACGCGTTGGCCTTCACGTTCGACACCATAGCGCGCTTTAAGTAAGTAAGGTTGCAACTCCTTTTTTGATAGGAGAATTTTAAAGTTCATAGTAAGGCTCCTTTTTACTCTATAATAAATTCCATTATATCAAAGAAAAAGCGAAAGGGTTTCTTTTTTGTTTGTGATTTTCATTTATCCAAAGAAAAGGCAATTTTTCATTATTCATAACTTAGAAATAGCAAAAAAATCTATTCCGTGTGCTCATCATCGGGATGATACCACAGAATAGATTTGACTGATTATTCAATTGAAGCGAAAAAAATAACGTTGTTAATTTCTACGACAATACCCTTCTAAATGTCAGGAAACGCAATTCTTCCCCTTTTAAAGTAACGGTTTCTGGTACCGCATCGACTGCAACAAATCCGGTCTTCGTCATTACTTCTTGTGCGCCGAGATTGCGATCGGTTGTCTGAGCAAACAATTGAGTGATTCCTAAGTCAATCGCAAACTCGACTAAACGTTCGACCCCTTTTGTTGCAACGCCTTTGCCTGTATACTGCTCATCGACACGATAGCCAATATAGGCCGTTTTCTTTTTATAATCGTAATCAATATCCATTAGATTGACTCTGCCGATGATCCGATTTTCTTCATTTCGAATCACAAAAAAATAATCTTTCCCTTGTTTTTGACTCTCCAACAATAAATTATTCCGCTCCACAAATGTTTCATAGTTAAAATAATCTTCGCCACGAGAAGGGACATATTTCTCAAAAAATGCTTTGTTCTTTGTCTCAAAATCAAATAATTGATTAAAGTCACTACTTTTCATTTTTTCAATCGTTATATTCAAATAAACGCCCCTTTTCTTAATCTTTCCCCCAACCAACCATTCAAAAAAAGAACGATTACTCGCTCCTTTTTTCAGTCGGCTTACTCTTCTTCTATTAGTCCTTTAAATAATCCCATGACAAAATCATTTGGATTAAAGACTTCTAAATCATCAATGCCTTCACCTAGTCCGACAAGCTTGACTGGTAAATGGAGTTCATTGCGAATCGCTAAAACGATCCCACCTTTTGCGGTTCCGTCTAATTTAGTTAAGACAAGTCCCGTCACATCGGTGGTTTCTTTAAATTGCTTCGCTTGAACCATCGCATTTTGCCCTGTTGTTGCATCCAATACGAGAAGTACTTCATGCGGTGCATCTGGTGCTTCTCGTTGGATAATACGCTTAATTTTATCTAATTCTTTCATTAAATTGACTTTGTTTTGTAGACGACCAGCCGTATCGACTAATAATACGTCAGCTTGTTGCTCTTTGGCTTTGACCATCGCATCAAACACCACTGCTGCCGGATCACCACCTGCGGCACCACGAACGACTTCCACTCCGGCGCGTTCACCCCAGACGACTAACTGATCAATTGCTCCAGCACGAAACGTATCCGCTGCGGCTAGTAAAACTTTCTTCCCAGCTTGTTTGTATTCATGCGCCAATTTCCCGATACTCGTTGTTTTGCCGACGCCGTTGACCCCAACAAACAACATCACGGTTAACCCATTTGGTTGGATATTTAAATCGTTGACTTCATTAATTCCTTCAGCTTCATACAGATCAACCAATTTTTCGATAATCGCGTTTTGAACCGCTGCAGGCTTCTTAATGTTTTTCAATTTAACTTCTTGACGCAATTCCTCGGCAATACGCATCGACGTCTCAAAACCAACATC
This sequence comes from Enterococcus alcedinis, assembly GCF_014635985.1. GTDB lineage: Bacteria > Bacillota > Bacilli > Lactobacillales > Enterococcaceae > Enterococcus_I > Enterococcus_I alcedinis. The sequence goes on from NZ_BMDT01000002.1 coordinate 115,058, forward strand.
GGCGCCAATCAAGGTTTCTTCAACTTCCTCAAAGAATTCTTCATCGACACTGCGGAAATTAGCAAACAATTCATTCATACGTTCTTTAAAAGTCTTACGTGTTTTTTCTAAGCCTTTATCGTATTTCGCTTGAACATTTACTTCGTTAACTGGCTCAACGACTTCTTCTGTCACAGGCTCTGATTCGACTTCAACGACAACTTCCACCGATGTTTCTTCAGCCACTTCTTCTGTCGGTAGGTCTTCGATTGTCACGGATTCATTGACGATTGAAGAAGCTTCATCACTTGCAACGACTTCTTCGACTTGTTCCTCAACGACTGCTTCATCGGTTGATTCTTCAATGACTTCTTCAAGCAACGGCTCTACTTGTTTATCTTCTTCTTTTTCCTTTATAAAGGCTTTTTTTAACTTATTAAATAATCCCATGTCGATTACCTCCCCTCATTCAAAACATATTTTTCGATTGCTTGTGCAACACCGTCAGCTTCATTTGATGACGTCACGGCATCCGCAGCTTGTTTGACTTCTTCTGTCGCATTGGCCATTGCCACACCTAAACCAGCATAATGCAACATTGATAAATCATTTTCTTCATCACCAATCCCCATCACATTGGCCGGCTCTAGGCCCAAATCACGAGTTAACAATGATAAGCCATACGCTTTAGTGACACCTTTTGGCATGAATTCAAGTAGCATCTCACGGCTCTTAATCACTTCAAATTGTTCACGAATTTCGACTGGAATTTTTTTGATTTGTTGATCCAAAAACACTTGGTCAAAACCGATTACCGCTTTGTTGTAAACACGCTCTGGATCAAGTTCATCCAATCCGACCCAAAAATGAGTTAATAAAGGATTCATCGTCGCATAAAGCGATTCATTTACTGCGGAAGTTGGTAAGTGGTAAACTTTTTCCTCCGACAAAACATCTAGCGGTAAATCCAACGATTGTGCTAATTCAATCAAGTACTGTAACTCATCAAATCCTAAATGATTCTTCTCGATGATTTCTCCCGTATCATTGCGTTGAACTAAGCCACCGTTAAAAGTCACACTATAATCGCCCGGCTCTTCTAAATTCAGCTCCGCTAAAAACGGATGGATTGCTGACAATGGACGTCCCGTACAAACAACGACTTTGACACCTTGAGCTTTCGCTTTGGCAATCGCTGCTTTATTTCTAGCTGAAATTTCTTTCTTATTATTTAACAAGGTACCATCTAAATCAATGGCGACTAATTTAATCATGCTTGGCTCCTTCTAATTGCTGTATTTCTGAATCTTTCGTGACGTCTTCTAAACGTACAGAAACAATTTTAGAAACGCCTGATTCTTCCATCGTCACACCATATAAAACGTCGGCTGATTCCATCGTCCCTTTACGATGCGTCACCACGATAAACTGTGTCTCATTTTGGAAGGTCCGTAAGTAATTTCCAAAACGTAAGACGTTCGCCTCATCCAGTGCCGCTTCGACTTCATCCAGCACACAAAATGGTACCGGACGCACTTGAATAATCGAAAAGAGTAATGCGATCGCTGTTAACGCTCGCTCGCCCCCTGAGAGTAAACTCAAGCTTTGCAGCTTCTTACCCGGTGGTTGGGCTTCAATTTCTATTCCAGTATGCAACAAGTCCTCTGGGTTTGTCAAAATAAGCTCTGCACGTCCGCCCCCGAACATATTCGGAAAGACTTTTTTGAACTCTCGACGCACGCCTTCGAAGACTTCCTTAAATCGACTTTTGACTTCCTCATCCATCTCAGACATCGTTTCAAATAATTGTGTCTTAGCTGAAATCAAATCATTTTGTTGTCCCGTTAAAAAGTCGTACCGCTCTTTGACTAAATCAAATTGTTCAATCGCGTGAAGATTGACTGGTTCTAGATCGGTCATTGCTTGACGCAACCGTTGAATTTCGGCTTGCTGTTCATTGGTTTTGGCAACTAAGCCGTACATCGACAATCCTTGTTCATACGTGATTTGATGTACTTCCTGTAAATAAGCTAAACGATTGTCGAGTAGAATATCTAAGCGACTACGCTCAACTTCCAATGCTGTTTTAGCTTCCAGCAGGCTCTTTTGCTGTTGGTTGGCTTCACTTAATATCTGATCTTTCTCACGAATCGCCTGTTGTACAGCGACTCGTTGATTACGTGTCGTTTGGATTGTCGCTTGTAGTGTTTCTTTTTCAGCGATTAATTGATCAATCTTTTGACGTAAACTTTCTTCGGTCATCTCATGACTGGAAAAGTCGGTTGATAAATTCGCTAAATATTGACGAATAATCGTCGCACGACTTTCTTGTTCTTCAATTTGTTGCATAAAGTGCGTTGTTTGTTGACGCAAATGGGTACATTGTTCTTTTGAAACAGCTAAACGTGACTGAATTTGCGCCACATTTTGTGTCGCTGCTTGACGTTTTTCTTCCAAACTATCTTCTTCATTCGTGAGTGTTTGGATTTCCTCCGTAATGCGCGCCAACTGGGCTTCGATTTCTTTTAGTAACGTTTGATTCCGTTCTTTTTCTTCTCGATAAGTCGTCAAGAATGTTTGAACATGTGCCGTTTCGTAAGCAAAAACTTTCATTTCTTTATGAATGCGATCGATTTCAACTTGTAAATGTTGCTGTTGGTTACGTGCCTCTTGCTCGGCCATTTTAGCGGCTTCACCTGAGTCTCGCAACTGTTCTAACGTTTCTCTCGCCGATTTCATTTGTTGTTCAAAGGTTTGAACTTGTTTTTCAACCACTTGCAGTCGTTGCGTTAGTTGCTCACTGCGACTCGTTAGTTGTTGCAATTCTTGATTTTGGCTAAAGAGGCTCCCTTGTTGTCCACGTTTGGTCGCACCACCGGTCATCGAACCACCTGCATGCATAATGTCGCCTTCTAGGGTCACGATACGATAGCGATATTGCAATTTACGAGCTAACGCATTGCCGGATTCTAAGTCTTCCGCAATTAACGTCGTTCCAAGTAAATTCCCCATCACACCGGCAATTTTTTCTTCATACGTCACAAGTTCGCTTGCCACACCTAAGTAGCCCTCGACACTCGTTGCTTGCTGTTGGATACTTACAGGAATTTGACGTGCGTGAATCGTCGTCAATGGTAAGAATGTCCCACGCCCACCACGACTGCGCTTCAAGAACGAGATTGCTTGACGCGCATCGCTTTCGGTTTCAACAATTAAATTTTGCGCACCATTTCCAAGTGCGGTTTCAATCGCTAATGTATACATGTCTGGCACTTCAACAAGTTCCGCTACCGCTCCGACAATCCCCGATAACTCATGACGGTGTTGTAAAATATGACGCGTTCCTTGATAAAAACCACTATAGTTTTCTTGAATTTCTTGCAGACTCTTTTTACGTGCTTGCACTTGTTGCAATTCTCTCATTAAGTCAAACATCTTCGCTTGTCCTTGTTCGAATTGCATTTGGTTTTCTTTTAACTTTTCTTGTAATTGTAAATAAGAAGTACGTTGTTGTTCTAACTGGGCTTGCTCGGTTTTTAATTGTGTACGATTGGTTTTAAAAACCGCTTCTTTTTCAGCTAATTCTTGTTCTAGTGCCGCTTGTTTTTGCATAACGTGTTGGTTTTGGCTCGTTTCTTGTAAATATTGACGTTCCAAGTATTTCAACTCGTTGCTTGTACTTGCTTGTTGCTGTAGGTAATCGACATACTGCCCACGCAATTCTTCAATTAATTCTTTTGCTGTTTTTTGATATTGCACTAATTCCAATTGACCTTGCTCTAGGTCTTTTTCGAGCGTTTGCACCTCGCCATTTTTTTGTGACAGATCAGCCAAACAAACAGCTTTGTCTTCTTCTAACTGCGCCATTTTATCTTGAATTTCAGCCAGATTTTCTTGATACTCACTGACACTTTTTTCGGTATGCTTCGAACGCTCTAACAACACGTCACGTTGACCTTGGGCTTGTTTTAAATCCTCAACTAACGAAAGGTGGCGTTCATTGTGCGCTTCGAGTGCTTCGTCAAGTTGACTACGTTCTTCACGTAAACGATTCAGTGCCGTCTCTTCGTCAATCACCGCTTGACTCGCTGCTTGGACTTGAACTTTCAGTTGCGTTACGCGCTGACTTTTCTCATCAAACTGGGTTTTGGCTTCTGAAATTTCCGCTACAATGTAGGCAATATCCAATTCAGTAAATGATTCTTTTAAGGTCAAATACTGCTTCGCATTCGCACTTTGAGTCGCAAGCGGTGCTAATTGTTCCTCTAATTCATAGACAATATCTTGCACACGATTTAAGTTATCTTCCGTCTCGAATAACTTTTGCTCCGCTTGTTTCTTACGTTGTTTGTATTTTAAAACACCGGCTGCTTCTTCGAAAATTCCTCTACGGTCTTCTGGCTTGCTACTAAAAATCGCCTCGACTTTCCCTTGTGAGATAATCGAAAACGATTCTTTTCCAAGCCCCGAATCCATAAATAATTCTTGAATGTCTTTCAAGCGACATGCCTGTTTATTCAAAAAATAATCACTGTCACCACTACGTGAAATACGACGTGTGACACTAATTTCATTATATTCTAGTGGTAAATATTGGTCTTCATTTGAAAGTACAATCGTAACTTCTGCAAGATTCAGCGCCTTACGCGTATCTGAACCCGCAAAAATAATATCGGGCATACGACCGCCACGTAAACTCTTAACCGACTGTTCCCCTAATACCCAACGAATCGCTTCTGTAATATTACTTTTTCCACTGCCGTTTGGACCGACAATCGCAGTAATGTTTTCTTCAAAATCAATTACCGTTCGATTCGCAAACGATTTAAACCCTACAATTTCAATTCGCTTTAAATACACTGTTGATCCTCTCTTAATGCAGATTACGCTCTAATGCATTGGCTGCTGCTGCTTGTTCTGCTAATTTTTTTGATTTACCGTACCCTTCGCCAATTTTTTGGTCGTTGCAATGTACCTCTGTCCAAAATTGTCGATTGTGAGCCGGTCCTTCTTCTTTAATTAAACGATATTCAATATTGACATCGCCTGATTGTTGTAACACTTCTTGTAATTTGGTTTTATGATCCATCTCATGTGAAAAAGCACCCGCTGTAATTTTAGGGAATACAATTTTTTCTAAAAATAAATCGGCTCCAGCTAACCCTTGATCAATATATAAAGCGCCTAAAAAAGCTTCAAATAAATCACAAAGTAGCGCTGGCCGTGTTCGCCCACCTGAATGCTCTTCGCCTTTACCTAAACGAATGTATTGATCAAAGTGGCATTCTTTCGCAAATTTCGCTAAACTGTCTTCACGAACAATGGCTGCACGTAGCTTGGTTAATTTCCCCTCTGGTACCGTTGGATATTCACGATATAAAAACTGTGAAACGAGCAATTCCAACACCGCATCGCCTAAAAACTCTAAGCGTTCATTGTCAGATAGTTGTAAATATCGATGCTCATTCACATAAGATGAATGGGTAAAAGCTTGCTCTAAAAGCTCTCCTTTTGAAAAGGTGATGCGGTATTCTTCTTTTAATTTTTTTAGTAAGCCTTGGTCCATCTAATCCAGTCCTTTCCTTTGTTCTCACACTTCACTATTATAATCGTTTTTCAATGATTATGAAACCTAAGCTAGCGCTTCCTAACGAATTCTTTTGGTTTTATTTGTTCATTCAAGCATTCCGCTAATCGATTCGCCTTAAGTTTCACTTTTAATCAGTGTTCTTCGTTATTATCTAAAGCGTTTTGCGCCATTTGACGCTTTTTCCCATCTGAAAAGAGACCTGATAATCCATTCTTCACCCACTTAAAATAGCATGCAATGTTCATTATTCGAACCAATAAACGCAAAAAAAGCAACGGACTGTTGAATCATCCATTGCCTTTCATTGATGGCTTACTTAAACTAAATGTTTTTCGATATAGTCAACTGCTGCACCTACTGTTTGAATTTGTTCTGCATCTTCATCTGAAATTTCAGTTGAAAAATTTTCTTCTAATTCTAGAACAAATTCCATGACACTGATTGAGTCAGCATTCAAATCTTCTTTAATTCTCATCGTATCGGTTACTTTATCTTCCTCGATTTCAAAATGATTAGCGATTACTGATGCTACTTTTGCAAATATTTCATCACGCGTCAATTGCATTCACCTCCACATTATTGGACAAGGTCTAAAAAGGACTATGTCAATTTTATCGATTTATGACTGATTTGTCTAGCTTTTTTTCAATTTTGTTACATTTATGTCGATTTGAAGTCACAAAACAGGACTTAATCCTGTGATTTTGGTTCAAATTTTTCAACTAAATGAGCCACAACTTGCGATTCTAACATCGTGTGAATTTGACGAATTGTCGTCGCAACCGCTTCTGGACCCGTTGATCCATGCGTTTTTACGACTGGTGCTTTCAGACCGAATAGCACGGCACCACCATATTTTGCATAGTCCATTTCGTCTTTTAAGTTTTTCAAGGCATCTTTTAATAAAAGTGCGCCGATTTTCCCTTTAAGCCCTGAATCTAAAATCGATTTCTTCAATAAGCTCACAATATTTAACGCTGTACCTTCAATTGATTTTAAAACAGCATTTCCAGTAAAGCCATCTGTTACTACAACGTCTGCGACACCCGTTAAGATATCACGCGCTTCGACGTTACCAATGAAATGAATGCTTTCTTCTTGTGACAGCAATTCAAAGGTTTTTTTCGTCAACTCACTGCCTTTTGTTTCTTCCGTTCCATTGTTTAATAAACCAACACGTGGTTTCTTGATACCACGGACGTTTTGCGCATAAAAGGAACCTAAAATACCATATTGAACCAAGTGCTCTGGCTTATTATCCGCATTCGCTCCAAGGTCTAACAAATCAAATCCGGTATCTGAACCAATCACTGGCATGGTTGATAATAACCCTGGTCGCTCAATCCCTTTAATTCTTCCAACAATTAGTAACCCGGCTGCTAAAAGTGCGCCGGTATTTCCAGCTGAAAAAATCGCATCCGCTTCGCCATTTTTCACGGCTTGTGCCGCTAAAACCATCGAAGCTTGCTTTTTACGACGAATCGCACGAACGGGTTCATCGTCACTATTAATTTTTTCATCGGTATGTATAATTTTAATGTTTGATTGGTCATTCGTTAAGTATTTCTTAATTTCTGATTCTTTTCCGTATAATTGGAATTCAATTGTCGGGAAATCTTTGCTGGCTAATAACACGCCTTCTACAATTGCTTGTGGGGCATTGTCGCCGCCCATTGCATCAACAGCAATTCTCATTGCACTCGGCACTTCCTTTCATTTTCATTGAATAGTATAGCATATTTTTTCTTTGGCATGCATCATTGATTTCGGGAGCTGTTATTGAGCCAAAGATCTCAACTTGAATGCATTGATTCATCCCTTTTCGAGCTACGATTTCTTGCACCTTAACACTTGATTTATAACTTTAATCAATCCGTATAAAAAAGATAGCGATTTCGGAGATAAGGCGCTGAACATCTTTTTTATAACTTTAATCAAAATATTGTCCTTCTTTTTGTTCGCCTAGATAGTTCACGAGTGGTTGGTAATCTGGTAAGATTTCCCAGCCTTTTTGTTGTAAGATGCTTTCGGCTTCAATTTTTGCGACTTCTAAGATGTGCCCATCTGCTACGAGATCTGCGGTCGCAAATTCAGGTAAGCCTGATTGTCGATTACCAAAAACTTCCCCAGGGCCGCGTAACTCTAAATCTTTTTCACTGACGATAAAACCATTCGTCGTTTCCGTCATAATTTGCATGCGCTTCTTACCGGTATCGTTTTTCGGATTTGCAACGAGAATACACGTAGATGCCGCCGCACCACGACCGACACGTCCGCGCAATTGATGAAGCTGAGCAAGACCGAAACGATCGGCATCAATAATAATCATCATCGTCGCGTTCGGCACGTTTACACCAACTTCAATCACGGTCGTTGACACGAGGATTTGGCTTTCGTTGTTCTTAAAGGTTTCCATAATGGCATCTTTTTCTTGGTTTTTCATTTTCCCATGGAGCAAACTGACTTGGTAACGATCGCCATAAAAGTCTTGTAACTCTTCAAAAATCGTCACGGCGTTTTGCACGTCGAGCATTTCGGATTCTTCAATTAACGGACAGATGACATACATTTGATGTCCTTTTCCTAATTCTTCCAGACTGGCTTCTAGCACTTTTTCAAGTTGCGGTGGTTTGACCCAACGTGTGATGACAGGGATTCGACCGGCCGGTAATTCATCAATAATCGAAACATCCATTTCGCCATACGCCGTAATCGCTAACGTTCGTGGAATCGGCGTGGCTGTCATAAATAACACGTCTGGTTTTAATCCCTTCTCACGTAAAACTTTACGTTGGTTCACCCCAAAGCGATGCTGCTCATCGGTAATAACAAAGCCTAAACGAGCAAAATTGACGTCTTCTTGAATCAAAGCATGCGTACCGACTAGGACGTCAATTTCACCACTGGCTAACTGGCTTAAGATTTCTCTTCGCTCTTTGACTTTTGTCGAACCCGTCAGCAAAGCGACTTTGATATCAAAGCCCTCATATAATTGCTGCAAACTCTCCATGTGTTGTTGTGCGAGAATTTCGGTCGGTACCATCAACGCCCCTTGAAACCCCGCTGTTTTCGTCGCATAAAGCCCAATTGCCGCAACAACTGTTTTCCCACTTCCTACGTCTCCTTGAAGCAAGCGTTGCATGTGGTTTGGACTGAGCAAATCGCGACAAATTTCGTTTGTGACACGTTTTTGGGCACCGGTTAACTCAAATGGCAATTGCTGAGTAAAAGCTTTCAACGCATCGACATCATACGAAATCGCCATGCCGTTGCTTTCTGACTTCTCTTTTTGTTTTAATTGTTGCAATTGCATTTGAAATAAGAAAAACTCCTCAAAAACCACACGTCGCTTGGCTTGATGGTGCTCTGTGGCATCTTTTGGAAAATGCATGGCATACATCGCTTCTTGACGCGACAACAGGCGATACTTTTCAATTAAGGATAAGGGTAAATTTTCTTCAATCGCGTCATAGTAATGCTCAAATCCTTGCTTAATTAATTGAATCAACGTCGCTTGCCGCACGGCTTTATTTACACTATAAATCGGTGCAAAATCTTCCTCTTGCTTTGGTGCTAAGATTTTCATCCCTGTTAAGCTTTTACGTTTGGCATCCCATTTGCCGTAAACAGCAATTTCGGTCGAGACTTCCACCTTATCCTTTAAATACGGTTGATTAAAAAATGACACGGCAAAAACATCGTGTTCTTGCATCATACGAAATTGTAAACGTGATTTTTTATAACCAAAACGACTCAAAACTGCCGGAGAAACGACCAATCCTTTAATCGTGACTTTCTCTTGATCCTGAATCTCGGCTAACTTTCTTTCTTGAATGTCTTCATAGCGAAATGGATAGTAACCAAGCAACTGTTCAATCGTCTCGATACCTAAGGTCGCTAAGTTCTCAGCCCGTTTGGCGCCGACACCACTTAATTTTGTAATGCTTTCTTTTATATTCACCAAACTGACTCCTTTCTTTGAAAAAAAGCTTGGAACAAACAGTAATGTTCGCACCAAGCTTTTACAATTTTATTTAATTGATTCTTATTCTGCTGCAAAAAGATACGGATAAACCGGTTGATCACCATGATGGATTTCAACTTCAAGCTCGTCATTTAAAGCAAGAATCGCTTCTTCAAATTTCTCAGCTTGTTCTTGAGTACCTTCTTCACCAATAATAATCGTCACAATTTCTGTGTCTTCATCGATCATTTTTGATAAGGTTTCGAAACCAACTTCAAACGCGTCTTTTTTCGATACAACGATTTTACCGTCGATCATTCCTAAAAAGTCGCCTGTTTGAATTTGAATCCCGTCAATTGACGTATCACGAATCGCATGCGTCATTGAACCACTCACAACACTTGAAAGCATTTCGATCATCGCTTCTTTGTTTTCTTCAAGAGTCGCTTGCTCATTGAAGGCTAACATCGCTGTCATCCCTTGAGAAACGGTCTTACTTGGAACAACTACCACAGGAATTTCTGCGACTTCAGCTGCTTGATCGGCTGCCATAAAGATGTTTTTATTATTTGGTAAAACAATCACTTTATCGGCATTGACTTCAGTAATTGCTTTTAAGATATCTTCGGTACTTGGATTCATTGTTTGTCCGCCACTAATCACATAGTTTGCGCCTAAACTCTTGAATAACTCTTGCACGCCCTCACCAGCTGCAATTGCAATAATCGCATATGGTACACGAGGTTTCTTCACAGGTGCTTCATCATTTTCGACCAATATTTCGTGTTGGACACGCATATTGTCTACTTTGATTTTCATTAGTGAACCGAATTTTTGACCATAATTCATCACTTCACCCGGATGCTCCGTGTGCACGTGAACTTTAATGATCTCATCGTCATTCACAACAAGTAGTGAATCGCCTAGTTCGTTTAAGTAGTTACGGAATGTATCGTAATCAAATTCGCTATCAACCGTTGGGCCTTCGCCAATTTTCACCATAATCTCTGTACAGTAACCAAAGGTAATGTCTTCTGTCGCTACGTGATTATGAACGCTACGGTGATGCTCAGCATTAATCATTTCGTCCATTGCAGCGGGTGTATCAAAATTATTTTCTGGAACGTATTCCCCATTTAAGACACTTAGGAAACCTTCATAAATAAATAATAATCCTTGTCCACCACTATCAACGACACCCACTTCTTTTAAGACAGGTAATAAGTCAGGGGTTTTCGCTAATGCACGTTTTGCGCCTGTGACAACAGCCGTCATCACTTCGACACAATCGGTTGTTTCTAGTGCTTTTTTCTCACCAAATTCAGCTGCAACGCGCGCAACCGTTAAAATGGTTCCCTCGACTGGCTTCATTACTGCTTTATAGGCAGTATCCACTCCGTGAGTAAATGCTGCCGCTAAGTCTTTTGCTGTTAAAGTATCTACATTTGGAACTTGTTTTGCAAATCCGCGGAATAGCTGAGATAAGATAACCCCAGAATTCCCACGAGCGCCCATTAATAAGCCTTTTGATAAGTGTGTTGCTAATTCGCCAACTTTTTCAGATGGTGAATCGCTCACGGCTTTCGCCCCACTAATCATTGATAAATTCATATTTGTTCCTGTATCGCCGTCTGGTACAGGAAACACGTTTAATGAGTTGACGTACTCCGCATGCTCTTGTAGACGATCGGCACCAGCCTGAACCATTTCTTGGAACTGGCTTGCGCGAATATTCGTTACTTCCACTGATAATCCTCCTTAAAAATCAACTACTTCACAGTAGTTTTAACCTCTAGTCTTCTGGTAACACTCGAACGCCTTGGACAAAGACATTTACAGAGTTTGCTGTAATGCCTAACATCGATTCAAGATTGTATTTTACTTTTTCTTGAATATTGCGTGATACTTCGGAAATTTTGGTTCCGTAGCTAATGATCGTGTAGACGTCCACTGCAATTTCGTTTTCTTCTTGACGTACGACAACGCCGCGAGAATAATTCTCTTTACGTAAAATTTCATTAATGTTATCTTTAATTTGATTCTTACTTGCCATACCGACAATCCCAAAGACATCGGTTGCGGCACCGCCAACAACGGTCGCAATTACTTCGTTGGAAATCTCAATTAAGCCTGATGCTGTTTGAATTTTAACTGCCATCGATAAAGCCTCCTTAGATAGACTAATCTTCTTTTCTTATCTCTAATATTTTAACATAGACATGCCCTAAATAAAAGAAAGAGTCCTATGTTTTCAACTTCTGACTCGATTATGATTGATTAACCTTGTTCAATTTACCTGTTTCAGTTGAAATTGTCAATCAAATAAGATGGAAAAAGCTTGCATTCACTTCATAATTATGATAAGTTATTTTAGTATGAGCCGAAAATATATGCTAATATATTGCTCCAACAGATCAAGGCAAAAGGAGGAAATCTATAATGGCTAAAGTTTGTTACTTCACTGGTCGTAAAACAAGTAGTGGTAATAACCGCTCTCACGCAATGAACGCTTCAAAACGTACAGTTAAACCTAACTTACAAAAAGTTCGTGTGATGATCGACGGCACACCTAAAAAAGTATGGGTGTCAGCTCGTGCTTTGAAATCAGGTAAAATTGAGCGCGTTTAATTTTATACGACATTAGACAACCGTTTCTTAAGCTGAAGCGGTTTTTTATTTTCAAAAAAGTACCGCACAATAAAAAATCGGGTGAAATCTGTTTAACAACAGCAATTTCATCCGATTTTTCTTTTCTATTTGTCGTTCTTTTACTTAACTTCGATACTTCCACGTGTCCTTCAATGAAAAAATCATGACACCTCGACCGATTGTAAATACGATAGCCCGCACAGAAGTCGATTTTATCAAAACAGCGTCGAAATGCCATGCGTACCTATTTGTCTTTGTTTTAAAATCAATATTATCTAACAATACGATAATACCATCCATAGTATTATTTATCTTGTTGATATGATAAAATACAATCAATAACAACCAAGTCCATACTTCTAAAATCGGGGAGGTTAAAACAGTTGAAGAAAAATCTATTTTATTTACTTCTATTTTTACTTTTGGCTGGATGTACCTCAACGCCAAAAAAATTGAGTAAAGATGAAGCCATTCGATTAGGCGATTTTACATATTTAAAACCGAATCATGATGAACGGTTTACAACAGATAAAGATTTTTATCGAAACAATGAACAAGGGATTATCTATCAAGATGGCGAACCACTAATCGGATTGACATTCAAAAAAATTAGCACTGAAAATACTGAGGCAATGAAAGAATACTATACAGAAGCTCAACTACTGAAACATCAAAAAAATAACCGCAACATAAAGTTAGAAGTAGAAATTCAAAATTTTAATTATAGTGAACCCTTTGATCCATCCTTTATGAAATTTCAAATGGCTTTTATTACTGACAAAGGTGAAGAAGCCTACTCGATTTCATCATTACCGTTGGATCCTATAAAAAAAGGAGAGATTGCCACTTATACATTTTCCATAAAACTTGACGAACGTCCTGTAAAAGATGTGGATACTTTATACATTCTCTACTATTACATTGAAGATTTATTAAATCTCAATTTACGTACGCATTCCAATCATTTAGAATTTGATCTTGACGTTACCCATGAAATTGACGCCTTGGATAAGTAATATTCAATATTCATCCCCTCCTTTTAACAAATAAGATAATGAAAAGGTCAACGCTAATCATTATGGTGAGCGTTGACCTTTCCATTATCTTATTTATGATTCGAAACCTACCTGTCGAATATGTTAATATCCTGTAACTACAATCTATTACTTAGTTGCAATTCTTCAAAAACAGCTTCACGTAATTCCCCTGTTACTTGGGTAAGCAACGCGATTTTTGTTTCAGTCGCTGTAATGTTGTTTAGCAAAATCACTAAATTTTTGGCATCTTCCACTTTAGAATCAGCTATCATCCTTGAAGCATTGTCAATAATAATCACCTGTCCTGAAATATCTTGTAGTGATTGTTTAATCATTGTAATCCATGAACCTTCTTGATGTTCAAAAGTTTGTTCAAATGATGCTTCTAACTTATCGATATCAAGCTGTGTCAGGTCCTCTTTTAAAACCAATTTTTGATTAAAGACTCCTTGAGTAATTGCGGTACCATCTATAAACAACCGATTGACTTCTTCTTGAAACTCAAATCGTTGGCGAAGTAAACTTAGTTTTTCTTCTAAACGTTCAACGTGACGTACCGCATTGGATTTTAACTTGTATTTAGCAATCAATTGCTCATTTTCAGATTTCACGGCTGCCAATTGTGCTTCTAACTGAGTAAAATCATCTTCTTTTATGCTCATCTTCAAATAACCTGAAGCATCTTCCAATTTTTCAACAGCCAACGTCAAATCCCCATCTTTACCGACCAATTGTTGATTACTTTTAAGCTCCGCTTGAGCATCAACGACTTCGTTTTCTTTCATTTCTTGATAAAACAAACCGCCGAGTGCAACTGCTGCAACGCCAACCAAAACAATCCATTTTTTCTTTTTCATCTTCATCCTTCTTTCTTAAATTTAATTCAAATAATAAGAAAATACAAATTATGAAAATCAACATTCGCTTAAATAGCGTTAATCTTCTCTGAAATTAGAATAGCCATTCTATACATGATCCATCTTTAATTTTTTGTCATACCTTTATATAAACATTACTAAGAAACTGTCTACTTCATTTAAAGATAGTTTACAAAACAAATTATACCATATAGAATAAAAATAAATTTACCATGACTTAAAATGCGTCAAAAAATAGAAAAGGAGGTTTCACTTCATTGAAACAAGGCGAACTCTTTAAAAAGTTACGAAAGGAAAGAAACTTTTCTCAAAAATCTTTAACACAAGGCCTTTCATCCAGAAGTACACTCTCGTCATTTGAAAATCGAAATACTCATCTTTCTTCTGATCTGTTATTTAATTATTTAGATCGTTTAAATATTACACCAAATGAATTTCAATTCTTACTTAACGATGGTCGTTCTACCAGAAAACAAAAATATTCCATAGAATACCATTCTCGACATTACGAACAAACATTAACAAGTGATTTTTTAGAATTACTCCAAATGGAATATAAACAAACGAATGACGTTTTTTACTTATTACTCTATCTACAAGGTTACCTTGAAAATGCTCGTCAAGTAGGCGACTTCGATTCGGTTTTATTTAATGAACACGCAAAAACGGTACAAGACTATCTCTTCCACATTGAAACATGGGGTAAATTTGAGTTTTCTTTTTTTATTAATCTCTTATTTATTTTTGATGAAGCATTACTTCAACTTCATATCAATCCGATTCTAAATAAAATCATGGCTCACTCGGATGATTATCTTTACTCAAATGTTATCAGCGTGGCGCTATTAAATGGTTGTCACTATGCTGTCATCAAAAGAAACCCTTCACTTTTAGAACAGTTTCTACAAACTCTTATTACGCTACCTGATACTCCTCACTATTTTTATTTAAAATCTCACCAGACCTTTTACCACATGATTCATACGTATTTCTTAACGAAACAACTCGACATGAAAAAGATGAATCAAGCACTCGATATTTTTAAACAAGTGGGTTACGACACTCATGAAAAACGTTTACGTTCACTCCTCAACAAAACAATCACCCCCAGTTAGAAGCGATAGTCAACTTCTAACCGAGAGTGATTGTTTTGTTCATTCTTATTTCTTTTTCTATCTCTAATGGTAACGTACAACCCTTCGTTTACGAATGAGGCCTTTGCCTATTTTTCTAGGATCATCTGTCCCTTCTAGTTTTTCACGAACCAAGGTATTCATTGATGTTGCTTGATTTTTATCCATCATTGAAGCTGAATCATTTCGACTACACGGCTTCCTCGCTATAAGCAATTTTCAAGCGATGTTCCTTGATTCGTTTACGGTAACGGAACACAAGGAGAACATACGCCATTGCTGACAAGAGATACGGCAACACGAGGGGCACGTTTTCAAATAAATACCCATAAAAAATCTGCCCCAATGGAATCAAACCGATAAACATCGTCGTCACAACACCATTAATTCTTCCGGCATACTCAACATCGACGGTTACTTGTATCAGTGTCAAAATCGCGATGTTAAGCGGACCTTCAAACAAGCAAATTAAAAAGAAGAATCCTAGATAAAAAACATAAGGAATAACATAATCCGCAAATTTTTGAGCGGCAATCAACGAAATACCAAATACAAAAATGGCATTGGTCAAAATACTGATTTGAAAAATATGCTCAAGTGTCACTTTTTTCTTAATCAATTGAAACAAGACCGGTCCTAAAAAGGAAGCCGTCATTCCGACTGTTTCGACTAAAGCGAATTGTTGATCCGTCGCGCCAAAATGAATTTTAACTAGATAACCGGTTCCGACAGTAAACAACGGTACCGCAAAAAAATTCAAAAACATCACGGTCAGAGCTAGATTGGCTAGTGTTTGATTTTTAAAGAGATACTGGCAACCATCTTTGAAATCGTCGGCAAACATTTGGAGGCTCTTTTTCCCTTGTTTTGAAACATGAGGGATATGAATGCCTAAAATGAGTAAAGAGGATAGGATTAAACCGAAACCATCTAAAAGATAAATCATGCGAATCCCTAATAAGCCATACAATGCCGCTCCAACTAGTGGGCCAATCAATACTGGTGTCGAATCGATAAACGATTTTACGGCATAGACATCTGGTAATTTTTCTTTAGCCGTAATTGAACGAATCACACCAGAAAGGGCCGGTGAGTAAAACGATGAGAGGACACTTAACAATACCGAAACGACATAAATCGCACTTAATGGATATTCGCCACTTCTAAAAATGATTACTGGCACAAGAACGATGACGGTATTTAACGCATTTAATGTTAAAATTAATTTTTTTCGATTAAACCAATCGGCTAGTACACCGGCAAAGGGAGAAATCAGAATTCTGGGAATCAAACCGAGTGAAAGAACAAAGGCAAATTGACTACTCGATTTTGTTAAATCTAAGACGTACAAAGACAATGCCGTATTTTGAATAAAAGATGCCAAGATTGAGATAAATGAACTGATAAATAACAAGTTCAAATTTTTATCATTAAATTTTTTCATAGAGAGCCTGCTTTCTGATCAACGAAAATCAGCGGCTACACCAAGCGATTGTTCGTTGATTGCTATTGGTTTTTGTCTGGTCGCTTAACAGTTACAATGATCATCGCTAATCACTCCCTTCATTTTTGTACTAACATCAATGAATTCTTGGTTTTAAAAAAAATACTAACCAAGTATCCCTCTTCTTGATTTCACTAACTCTTCTGCTTATTTATTCAATCACTTGACCCGCTTCTAACTGAAAGTGACAAAAACCCACTTGCTTCATTTCTTGAAGGTCAACGTGATTCGAAAATATCTTGTGATAACAAACCAAGGTTAACCACTGCCTTGATTGGTGTCTCTAGCGTTATTTTTTGTGCTTCAATAATAACCATCGGAATGAATATACCGTTTAATGCGGTCAACAACATTCCCACTAACAAAAGAAAAATATTTTGCATTTTTCCTTTTTTAAATATTTTCCAATTTAACTTCATTGTTACACTCCTTTGTTTTCAACATCTCATAGATGTATTGGAGTTTAACAACTTGTTTTTTTTATCATTAAAACAATAATCAAAAAAATCCACCTATCTGTTTCTAAAAACAGTCAGGTGGATTTTTTCTTATTTTAAATATTTTGCATGAAATGCAAAATGGTCTTCTAAAAAGGTCGAAATAAAGAAATAACTATGATCGTATCCAGCGAATTTTTGGTAGTCCACTTTTTGATCGTTTTCAAGTGCATTCTTTAAGAAAGTTGTTTCTTTTAATTGTGTTTCATAAAAACCATCTGCTTCTCCCTGCGTGATGAGGATCGGTACTTGTGGCGCTGTCTTGATTAATTCTGAAGCATCCCAAGCTTTCCAAGTTGTTTGATCGTCTCCTAAATAAGCCGTCAACGCTTTTTCTCCCCAAGGCACTTGCATCGGATTTAAAATCGGTGCAAAAGCCGAGATCGCTTGAAATCTGTCCGGATTTCTTAAACCTAGAACGAGCGCGCCATGCCCGCCCATCGAGTGTCCTGTAATGCTTTCTTTGCCAGAAAAATTCGGAATCAACGGCTTAACAACTTCGGATAATTCTTGGGTAAGATAGGTATACATTTGATAGTTTTGTGCCCAAGGCATTTGTGTGGCATCGACATAAAATCCGGCACCTTGTCCTAAGTCCCAGCCGGTATCATCGGCTACGTCTGCTCCACGTGGCGAAGTATCTGGAATCACAACCGCCATCTGATATTTTTCAGCCAAACGTTGGAACCCACTTTTTTGACTGAAGTTATCATCGGTACAAGTTAATCCCGATAGCCACCAAAGAAGTGGTAGCTCTTTGCCTTCTGAATTTGACGGTAGGTACAAACTAAAAGTCATCGCACATTGTAAAACCTCTGAATCATGGCGATATTTGCGTTGTTCGCCACCAAAAGCCAATGCTGTTTCAAGTAATTCGACAGTCATTTCCTCACTCCTCATAAGTTAAAATTGTTCGAATCGATTCACCTTTGTGTAATAAATCAAATGCTTCATTGATCTCTGAAAAATTCAAATGATGGGTAATAAAAGAATCCAAGTCAATCTTGTCCGCCATATAATCGGCAATCATCCCTGGTAACTCTGTTCGACCTTTGACACCGCCAAAAGCCGATCCGCGCCAAACACGGCCAGTGACTAATTGGAACGGTCGCGTACTAATTTCTTTTCCTGCCCCTGCGACACCAATAATGATACTTTCACCCCAACCTTTATGGCAGCACTCTAATGCCGAGCGCATAACGTCAACGTTACCGATACATTCAAAACTGTAATCTACGCCGCCATCGGTCATTTCGACAATGACTTCTTGAATCGGCTTGTCAAATTTCGTTGGATTAACGAAATCAGTCGCCCCCATTTTTTTGGCTAGTTCAAACTTGTCTTCGTTCATATCAATCGCTATGATGCGTTTGGCTTTAGCTTGTACCAATCCTTGAATAGCAGCTAAACCAATCGCTCCTAAACCAAATACAGCCGCTACTGCGCCCTCTTCGACTTTTGCGGTATTATGAACGGCACCAATTCCTGTCGTTACACCACAACCAAAGAGACAAACTTTATCCAATGGCGCTTCTGGATCAACTTTTACTAAAGAAATTTCTGGTACAACAGTATATTCACTAAACGTACTTGTACCCATATAGTGATAAATTGGTTCACCATTATAAGAAAAGCGGGTTGTCCCATCTGGCATCAGCCCTTTTCCTTGGGTCTCTCTGACTGCGCTACATAAGTTGGTTTTACCTGATAAACAAAATTTACACTCGCCACATTCTGCCGTGTATAACGGAATCACGTGATCACCTGGTTTGACTAGCGTAACCCCTTCACCGACAGAAACAACTACTCCTGCACCTTCGTGGCCTAAAACCGCCGGGAAAACACCTTCTGCATCATCACCTGATAACGTGAACGCATCGGTATGACAAACGGATGTATATAGAATTTTAACTAAGACTTCCTTGGCTTTTGGCTCCTCCACATCAATTTCAACAATTTTTAGTGGTTCACCGGGGTGAAATGCTACCGCTGCTCTACTCTTCATTTTGATCACTTCTTTCCTTTTACTTTCACACGGTTCTTATTATCACATACTCTTCTAGTGAATGCTATTTGAGTGCTTTATCACAAGGAGAACAGTGGTCCGGAATCATCGTTACGCTCTTTTCAAAACTTCGCTTTCTGATACAAGAAATTCTTAAAAAAATCAGCACGTAAGCGCACAAATCGAAGCAATTTTTTCTTTTCGTACTTCCTTTGCTTTCGTCTATGGTAAAATATAGGCAAGACAAATAGTTATTTGAAGGGGGTCTTTCTTTGCAACAAATTCGAACATTTATTAACGAGAATAAACGCTATTTACTAGCAAGTTTCCTGATTCCTTTCGGGATTATGGCACTGATTTATTTAACGATGGGGATCTATCCTGGGAGTAGCCGAAGTGTACTCGCCAGTGATGCCTTTTCTCAATTTTCCAACTTCCATGCGAGTTTCCGTAATGCCATGCTTGGTAAGCAGAGCTTCTTTTATACTTGGAATGCTTCCATCGGCCTGAATTATTGGGCACTCATATCCTATTATTTAGGTGGTTTCTTTACGCCGATTGTTCTGCTCTTTCCGAATCAGTTGATGCCGGATGCGCTTTACGTTATTACCTTACTTAAAATTGGTAGTGCCGGTTTGGCTTTTTGGTTTTATGCCAAGCATACATTTAAAATCGGCCCATGGAACCATGTTGCACTAGCCGTTTGTTATGCGCTCATGTCCTTTGTGACGGCTCACTCGGAATTGGTGATGTGGCTCGATGCGTTCATTTACCTTCCGCTGGTCATTTGGGGAATTAATCGTTTACTGGAAAAACAAAAGCCGACACTCTTATTTGTGAGTTACTTACTGTTATTTTTATCGAACTATTATATGGGCTTTATGATTGGCGTCTTCTCCTTTTTATATTTCTTTTTACGTGTCTTCGGACAATGGGAAACGGGTAAAAAACAAATCTTACCTTATCTTGGCACCTCGCTGCTAGCAGGTGGCGCTTCGATGGTCATGATTTTACCGATGTTTCTCGACTTGCGTTCCAATGGTGAGGCACTCTCAGAAATTACGAAATTCAAAACGGAAGCGACCGGTGCGCTTGATTTCTTCGTTAAAAACATGATTGGCGTTTATGACACAACCAAATATGGTTCAATTCCGTTTATCTATGCCGGTATTTTACCATTGGTCTTTGTCCTGTTTTATTTCTTTACAAAACAGGTCGCCTTAAAAGATAAGCTGCTGCATCTCGTTTTATTCGTCGTGCTCATCGCGAGCTTTTATATCGTGCCTTTGAACCTTTTCTGGCACGGGATGCATGCGCCAAATATGTTCTTATTCCGCTACGCCTTTTTACTTTCATTCTTGCTCTTAATGCTCGCAGGTTACGGCTGGGAACAACTGACAAAAGACGATCACGGCTTATTCTTAGGATTAATTTTGACACTTATCATCGCTTTTAGTGTGGCATATGGGTTAATTCCTAAAGAACAATACACGTACTTAAACGTGCAATCATTCTTAGTGACGATCGTCTTCTTAATCGTTTATCTCTTGCTGTTCAGTCTCTATCAGCTAAAATTATTTACGCTCAAACGCTTTACCGTCTTCTTATTGCTCTTTGTTTCATGCGAAATGGCACTGAATACACATGGCATGTTGATGGGGATTTTAAATGATTGGAATTATGCGTCTCGTAGCCTCTATACCGCACCGCATAAACCGATTAAGACACTCGTTAATCAAGCGAAAAGCGATGCGGACGGCTTCCACCGTTTAGAAAATTTAGATCCGATTTCAGCCAATGATAGTATTAATTACGATTATAGTGGCGTCGGCTTGTTTTCTTCGATTCGCAATCGAAACGCATCGGGGCTTTTAAACAAACTTGGTTTCCGTTCAAGAGGGACGAATCTAAACATTCGCTACCCAAATAACACGCTCCTAATGGACAGTCTACTTGGCATTGAGTACAACATTTCAAAAACCGATGTCCAAAAATACGGCTTCAATCGGATCAGTGAAAAAGACAATTACGCGCTTTACAAAAATGATTACGCCCTACCGATTGCTTTTTTAGCACCAAAAGAAAGCACAAAAGTCCAACTGACTGAAAATGATAACCTCGGCAATCAAACGGCACTCTTTAATAGTCTGACTGGCTTGAACGAAACCTTCTTTCAGTTCCATCCGATTACAGTGGTTAGCAATAAAAACACAACCATCAGCGATTCAGGTACCAACACAACGTTTACAGAAATTGAACCAAACATCGCCAAAGAAATCACGTGGGAAGTCACTGTTCCTGCTCAATCCCAAGCCTACTTGAGCTTGTATCCTTCTGATTTCGGCAAATTAAAAAGCTCGAACGTGACGATTACTGTCAACGGCGAGCAACGCAAAACACAAATTAATATTAACGGTCAGTATTACAACTTAGGCTATTATCCAGAAGAGACGACCTTCCAATTTACTGCAAGTTTTTATGGGACACCGGAAGTTTCCTTCCAAAACCCACAAGTCTTAACATTGGATACGGAAGCTTACAGTCGCACAATGAATCAGCTTCAAAAACAAAGTGCCGATTTAACCGTTAGCAATCGTAAAGTCAAAGGAAGCGTGGATGTCGAAGCCGCACAACAACTCGTGACAACGATTCCCTACGACAAAGGTTGGAGCGCCAAAGTCAACGGTAAGAAAGTTGCGATCGAAGCCTTCCAAGGTGGATTCGTCAGCATTCCACTAGAAGCCGGCACCAACAAAATCGTCTTAAGCTTCTTACCACAAGGCTTCTTAATCGGCCTGTTCTTATTTATTAGCTGCATCGCCCTCTTTATCTTTTGGCAACGATGGCAGAGACAAAAAGAACTTAAAAAAGACTAAATAAAAAATTCGTGTATCGAAAATCTTAATTGATTTTCGATGCACGAATTTTTGTTTAGAAAAATGAATGCTAGTCAACACTCTATTCTGTTGTTCTCGTAATCATTAATTTGAAAATTAATCCTTTGTCTTCCTCTTGACCTTCTCCATCTTCAACAATCAAGCTCACATTCTCTGTGATTTTGTACTCTCCTTGTTTTTTGGGATCATAATTGATAACCATTTCAAGTGGCTTATTCGTGATTTGAGCATCCATTAAGAAATTACTCACCAAGTTAAAGGCTAATTCAGCGGGTGTAACATTGGTATTCTCTATTTTTTCAGAAGTCCCAATAACATCCACACTATAAGAAATCGGATAATTCTCATCTACTTTAGCAGTAATATTTTCGATAACATCACCATTGGCATAGAAAATACGATACTCATCAAATCCATTGTTCCTTCCCTTCTCCATGCTTATGGAAGAATCTTTTTCAATAAGCTTTAAGTACTGTGAGATATTGAATTGAAACACGCCAGACGTCAACATTAACTCGTCCTTAATTGCTTGATCTTCTTCACTGAAGCGTTCTCGATTGGCTTCATCTTCTAGTGTCACGATCCGATGCGCTTCATTTATTTCTTCTTTTATACTGCAACCGGTAACGGTTGATAATAGCACCATAAAAAACACAACTGATTTAAATTTCATGCATTCTCTCTCCCTTAATCTCAAAAACACTGTCACATAACGTTTGAATATCTTTTTCGTCGTGACTCGTCAAGAGAATTGTTTTGCCTGAACGCTTTAATTCTTGAATGATTCGATAGACCTCTTGCACACCTTGCTCATCCAAACCATTAAATGGTTCATCTAAAATATAATAGTCAGGATTTTCCATGATCGCTTGCGCAATTCTTAGCCTTTGTTTCATACCTAAACTAAAATACTTATACTTTTTATGAATCGCCTCTCCCAATCCAACTTCTTCTAACGTTTCTAATAAGATGTCTTGATTCACTTTTTTTTGAATTTCGGCTAAACAAGTTAAGTTTTCTAGTGCCGTAAAATGGTTGATAAAATTAGGACTTTCAATAATAATCCCCATATTATTCAAAAATTTACCTTCCATTACACGATGACTATCAATCCATATCTCCCCTGTTTTTATTGGAATAAAACCCGCAATGGCTTTAAATAAAACCGATTTTCCAGAGCCATTTCTACCAACGATTCCGTAACATTTCCCCGCCGTAATCGAGAGGTTAATCTCTTTTAAAATACTACTTTTATTCATATCAATTGAAACATTTGTCAGTTTAATCATTATAACTCTCCTGTCTTATTTTCATTCGACTTAAGAACACCACTTCTATCATTAATAGAACCAACCAAAAGAAGAGACTATCGATAAAGAAAAATTGCCCATCAAAAAGGATAAGATTCACCGCAGTGACGACTCGATCAAGAACGTTTAAAGTTGTTAAGATACTTACTGTAATAAGCAAAAATAGCAGTGCTTGATTTTGTATGTACCCGATAAAAATAAACACACTCGCAACGATTAGCATGATAAAAAACAGTACTGCATACGTAAATAGTTGTAATTTAAAGTTTCCTTCTTGGTAGTTAAAAGAACTTTCGGTTGAGAGTATAGGTGATGTATAGAGAATCACACTCAAACTTATGATTAGCGAGATCGTGTAAATGACGGCATCAAACATCATTTTCTTGAAAAAAAATAAGAAATAATCCCATTTACTCGATGCTCTTTGTTTGATAAAGAGATGAAACGATAGCGGATAGCGTAAAAATCGAATCGTCGCAATAATACCTAATACTTGAAAAATCACAGGTAAAAAAAGTTGTTGCGTATTTGTTAAGTCAAGATAAGTATGAGTCGCGTCCACAGAAGACGAATAGAATCCTAGCAAGAGATGCATGACATCCCAATTATTCACCGTAACATCTAAGTTATAGATAATATCAGAAAAAATTTTATTGGGTATATTAAAAGTCATTAATAACAAAACTTCTGTGATTAATCCAATATTTTTCAAAAAATATTTAAGTTTAAACATCATGTCGTTTTCCCCACTTAAAGTACCCAATGAATCCAGTCCCTGCTAACATTAAAGGAAGAATGGTATACTTCCAGATCTCCGTAATTTTACTATAGTAACCTAAAAAAGGAACAGATAGATCCATATAAGGAAGCTCAAAATTCGTACTCATAAAATAATAGAGATAACTAAACACCAATGGAACCAAAATAAAAGCGTACATGCTTTCTTTCGTAAATAACGTAAACACGGAGAATAAGATCGAAAATGAAAAAATAATCGGCAAATCATTCAATAATGTGATGGATAAATAATAATAAAGCGGGTGCCCCTCAAAGAAATCACTTGGTAATAAAAAATTAAAAATATAAGCCGTTGATTCTAAAGTAATGTCGTGAGTTACTGGTGTAATCAGTGAATAAAGAAAATACGTCAACAAATGACTCGCTGTCACCGTTAGTGCAATGATGGCTGAATAACTTACGATTGCTTGAATCAACTTCACAGGATAGTTTTTAAATCGGTGTCGTCCGACAATAAAATAGGATGTTAACTCCTCTTTGAAATTCATTAAACCAATTAAAATCAAAAAAGGATACACGACCGTTAAATTAGCTGCATGATTATTAATATTTCCCCATCGTAAACTTGCAATGATAAATTGTTGCCTCAAGCTATAATTTTTCTCCGCATTGTACTGATCGGGTCCTGTTAAAACGTCCCAAACTGGAAGAATATCAAAAATGATGTAGCAAGTAAATACGAATAGTGGAAATCCTATTAAGATTAAAAGTAACTTTTTATTAAGAAAAATTCGTTTATTGTACACAAAAACACTTCCTTATAATTCAATAAAAAACTAGAAGGATGGTTGACTGTATCCACCTTCTAGTGCTTGTTTCTATTAATTTGAGTCCGGGCTCCACGAACCGTAAATAGTGAAGTTATCTTGAAACAATTTTTTATTAAATAGCTTTAAATAATAAGATCCACCAGCTGCTGAATCATCATAGAATGATCCTCTAGTCGCTGTCCAAACTTGTGCTGAACCCACACTTTTTCCAGTATTTGAATTATAATTTGTTACATCGACTCTTTTTCCTCCGACAGTATCCATTAAATTCAAAATTGTATTTGTACTATTCATTTTTTTTAATGTTGATGTTGCGTTTCCATTACTCGTTACTTTAAAATTACTTAATTCACCTATTTGTCTAGCACCAACGATTTCCACCGATGCCCCTGCAATAACGGTTGCCGCAAACGCACCTAATAATAATTTTTTCTTTGTTTGTTTCTTCATTTTCTAAACACTCCTCTTCCTTATCCATGCTAATAAATTTTATTTTCATAATCTACTTGCTTACAATCTTTCTATATTTTAAAATAAAAACAAGAAAATAATATTCCAGAATCAACCTCTTGGGTTAATAGGAAACCAAATGTCTAAATAAGAATACATGAGACTCATCCCTTTCTAAATTTTCTTAATAAGTTAACGCAACCCAATTATATCGATTCAAAACATTTTTCTTCCAATTTGTTCGATAATTGGACAAAAAGGAGCCTTATATGATAAAAGATGGTAAATTAATTAAAAAATTACGAAAAGAAAGAAATATTACACAGGAAAAACTAGTTAATATGCAATATTCTCGTAGCACTTTAGCTAGGATTGAAAGTGAAGATCTCGATATGAGGACAGAAATGCTCATTAATTTACTCAATCGAATGAATATTTCTCTTGAAGAATATCAATTTTATAAAAATGAAAATCTACTATCTAAAAAAGATGATGCAAGGAAAAATTTTACGGACAAAGCACTCAACCTAAAAACAGGTGATTCTTATTTAAAAGACCTCTATGACGAGTATCTGAAATCAAATGATTTTTACTATCTCTATCTTTATTGCTTAGGAAAAATTCTTCAACATAAGGTTAACAAAAAGGCAATTGATCTGACCAAAGAAAGTCAAATTATTAAAGAGTACCTGGCAAAAATCGAAACATGGGGTTTTTTTGAATTTGCATTGTATGCAAATAGTTTATATCTATTTAACGACGACTTTATTGAACAGCAGTATAGCTTCGTCTTACGTAAAATGAATCAATTCTCTCACATAGATAAATTCAAGCACCTTAAAATTCGTTTTTTATTAAATTCTATTATTTTATCTTTTGAACGAAATAAATTATCCTTATTGGACCAGTATTTATCAGATTTATTTGAAAGCACAATCGATTCTGATTATATATTAGGGAGAATTTTCTGGCGATTTTTTACAGACTTAAGAACTAATCAACAGCTTTTTGATACTACGCTCACTTATAATTGGTTACACTCTCTCGGTTATGATGATTTAGCAAATAATTTTTTAGAAATAGAGCAATTGTTTCGTAAATAATTTCTTCAAATAAGAGATAAAGTTCCGTTCTCAAGTGATTGAATCGTTTCGATTTATTGGTGAAACCCGCTATGCTGATGTGTTGCATTTTTTTCTGAACCGTTTACTAGGTAAGTTTTACTGTTAACCTATTCTTTTGGCAACGATGGCAAAAACAAAAAGAACTTAAAAAAGACTAAACAAAAAATTCGTGTATCGAAAATCTTAAATGATTTTCGATACACGAATTTTTGTTATTAATCTAATTTGTCCCACCTTTTTCAAAGGCTGTCAAACACATTAAAATCAGCAAACAAATAAACAACCCCATCAGAAACACTAACTGGTAACGATCTTCTTGCGGACCAAAAATCGTTAAAATAATTAATAACGCCGTAACAATATAGAGGATTACACGTACCATCCAATATATCCTCCAGAAGTCTTTTCGACTTTCATTAAAGTCATTCCTAAATATTTCGATGGTGGATAGGATTTAAACTTATGCATTTCGTAACTGGCTCTCATATTATTTTGATTTCCTACACTGATATCTGTCTCTGCGTAGCCAACTTGCGCACTACCGATTCCAATTGATAACACTAATGCTGCTAAAATGAATTTTTTCATGAACGACACCTCTTCTATTTTTATCCCATCATACAATAAAAGACTTTATCGAAACGAATTTATACCTAAACGGTCGTATTTCACCCCTGAACGGTCAAATCAATTGCTTTAATTGTCGTCTACCAACGAAGCATTTTTCGCCATTACTAAAAATTAACTCACGATTCTTTGCATCAATCTCGCGAATATTTTGTTTATTTGCGACAAATGATTTATGCACTCGGTAAAAAGCAGGCGATAATTGTTCGATTTCCTTTAAATTCCCAAGAAAACTCACTTCACCCTTTGCTAAATGTAAAATTAATTTGTGTGAATTTCCTGGAGTCGTCTCAATAAACATCACTTCAGAGCAGTCAATAAAACGCACCTGACTCCCAATTTCAAAACGAATCGGTTCCTCAAGTCGTTGCGAGGTTGTCACGTAGTGCTGATAGGCTTGTCGCAAAGCGGCCGTTACCCGCTGCTTCATTTCGTCTTGATTATCTTTGGCAATATAGTCCATTGCCTCGACTTTGTATTGAAACGTCAAAGGCAATAACTCATCATGTGTCGTGATAAAAATAATTTTACCATGCGGGTTTTGATTACGAATGGTCGCACCTAATTGAATCCCATCCATCTCAGTATTTAAATCAACATCCAAAAAATAAACCCCATGCGTCTGCGGTTGTTCTTTTAAATAATTTAGTATTTCTAGTGGGTTTCCTGTGCTCAAACGCAATGTCATTTCCCAATCATTCAATAAAATCGTTTGTTGAATCAACTGCTCTAAGTGATTTCTTTGCGCAACATTATCTTCACAAATAAAAATTTCAAGCATCGCTTCCTCCTACAATCATTAAGTTTTGTACGAAATAATTTGGTTCAATTATTGTCTCAAGAAAGAGTCCTGACGATTGATTGACTAATGTTTCAACCGTTGCTAGTCCGAGCCCTCTATCTGCACCTTTGGTTGAAAATCCGAGTTCTTTTAATTGATGCAGCGGTTCAATCACTGTTCGAACCGTATTGCGAATCATCAAATGAACGTCCTCTCCTTTAGAAAAAAGAGCGACATCTAGTCTTCCTTGCTTCAACGTTTCTAACTCTTCAATTGCATTGTCTAATAGAATCCCAACAACACGAATTAAGGCAAGTTCATTAATCTTAACCTCCCAATGTATCGCTTCAATTTCTAAATGAACTTGAACCCCTTTTTCTTGAGCTAATAACAACTTTACAGTCAATAAACTACGTAAGCCCACATGTTCGATTTTTTGTAAATCCGCTAATCGAGTACTATCTGTATGAAGCCATTGCCGTGTCGGTTGTATTTCTGCTTGATAATATTTTCTCATCGTGGCGATATCCCCTACTTCGAGATAACTTTCCAAAGACATTAAAATATTCAAGTAATCATGTTTAAATTGACGAATCGCTTGGTTTTGCTTACTTATTTCTTGAATATACAGTTGCATCGCCTGTTGTTCGATTACTTTTTCTTTTGTTTCAAAAGTTAATTTTTGATTACTTGAAAAAATTGCGATGCTTAAGGTAAAAATACCAATCATTAAGACGGAAAAAGATACCATCATCTCTGTTAAGATATATCTTTCAGAGTCTATCGGAATCCTTGTTAAATACTGAAGAAGGATGGCAAATTGATTGATTAGTAGTGCTACAAATAAAAAACATCCCATTCGTTGTTTCCAAAACAGGTTCATTCGTTGAGCAATATATTTTCGGACGAGGAGACTTGTAACAACTCCTATCCCAATTGTGAACAATACATACAGCATTATTTGCCATTCTTTTGCTTCCAGTGCTAAGAAAAACAAGACTTCTCTTGGATAAAGTAAAAAATTGTTTAATTTAAAAATACCAAACGCGATAACAAAATGAAATAAAGTAATCCCTATCGGTTGTTCTCGTCGATTCATATAAGACAAGGAAACTAAAAGTACCACAAAAAAAAGTTCTGCAACGACGGGAATAACTAGTTTAAGCTGCAAATTAATGACAATAAATAATAAAATGATTGCGCCTATACTTACCTTCTTGTTTCTCAATGACAAACGATCGAGTATGATAAAAGCCAAAAACGTATCAATAATATTTAAAAGATCAATGACATAAATCACAGCTACAACTTCTTTCACATATGATATTTTTGTTTTTATTATATCATATTTGCTTCTTGAATAATAAAAATACTCTTAACTTTTACCGTTTAGGTGTCATTTTCGACCGTTCAGGCAATAGGGCTTTACTTTCATATTAAAAATGACATACTAAACATATCAACTCAACGTTGAAAAAATAAGATTGAAAAGAGGACATTAAATTGAAAAAGAAAATTATATTAAGTTTGGCTGCAACATCTTTATTGGGTGCTATTACTTTATCCCCTATTTTAGTTCATAAAGTCGAAGCTGCATCCATTACCAAAAGTTACAGTGGTTCTTTCTCTAAAGCATGGCAAAAAAGCGCATCTACTTCAGATGGTGCTGGGGTTTTGACTTATGGATACAATACTGCTGCAATTAATGAAGACTATGCGCATGGCTACCATGCAACCAAAACACATTATGCCAGTGTATCTAATAGTAATGGAAGTCATACAAGTGGTAATGTTGGAAAAGGGAAAACGGCAAAGATAGAAGTCCGTCATAGCGGTTCAAACATTTCCTACTCGATGAGTTACTAATTTCTCTCGGCATTTGATTACGCTTTTCCCCGATACAAGTAATCGATTGTATCGGAGAAAAGCTTTATTTTTATCTCTTAAATTTGGAGGAAACAATGAAAAAAATAAAATACCTCTTAGCCTTTATTCTATTTTTTATCGGCTTTAGTTTTTCTGGAGAAAGCTTCATGCTCTATTTAGACACTTTTGAAGAGAACTTTCCGCAAACAACGTTATTTAAACCTGTTTCTGTCTCAGATGAAGAAATGAAGTCGGATCTCACGCTCGCGGCCAATCGAAACAATATCCAATTCTTCGCCTACCAAGAAAAATTGACTGGCGCCAAACAAACGGATATTTATATTTACACCACCCAAGAAACCAAAGAAGAGTTAAAGAACCATGCCGCAATCAGCGAAAAAGAATATATGAGCTTATTACTTGGTAAAGCGACGATTCATCTAGAAGATTGGCAAACGATTCCGCAAATGGAGACAGTCGATAAAATTTACCTCTTAGGCGATGAAGAGAATCTCCAGCAATTTAAATCCGAGCTCGTCGATAAGTATGCTGGTAATTTTCCTAGAATGGTTACATCTTCCAATGAATCGGCACGAAATGTGCTGTTTGTTTGGATGATTCTTTTGATTTTGCTCTTATTTTTTACCTATTATGACATCTTATTTATGCGTAAAGAAATTTTAGTGAAAGTGGTCTTTGGTGAGGAGTTAAAATACCTTGTCTTAAAAAATATACTCATTGATACCTTTTTAACTTCTGTTTTTTTTGTTTCTGCCTACTTTTTCACTTCCTTCTTTACAAATACTCGCTTTGAACGTGTAAGCGTCTTGATTGCATTTAGTCTTTTTCTATTATTCAATGCGGCACTCTATACGACTCTTTTTCGGACAAACCTAAAAGAAGCTTTTTCAAATACGCAAAACGAGCGGCGTTTACTATTGGTTAATTACATGGTTAAGGTCGTCTCATTGTTATTGACCATCACAGTTACCTCTAGCTGTTTGGCACTATTTTCAGAATCATGGCAGTACGCTCAGCAAAAAGATTTTTTCAAAATATACCAAAACTTTAGTTACGTAAAACTCCATTTACTACCAAAAGACGAAACGAATGATTCTTTCGTGGCGCTCAATGAACAAAGTGCCAATTTACGAGAGCAATTTTATCAAGAATATGCAAATCAATCCTTACAGCTGGTTAACTTGTCCTATGCCGACTTTCGAATAACAAAACCAACTGTCCTGCTTAATTCTGCAGCGATTCCTTATCTAATCGAACAACTACCTGAGTTAAGATCTTATTCCTTTACAGAAGGGATTCATTATTTTTTCCCTAAAAAATATCAAATGGATCAAGAATTACAACAAACGACTTCAGAGGTCATTCAAGATTATATTGAGACTTCCAATCACGCAGAAAATTTTTCGACTTATGAGGACAGCACAAAAATCATGAGTATTGACGGGAAAAATTATTTTAATCGAAGTCGCTATCTAAAAAATCCAATCATCATCTTAAATCATACACTACCTGATGCTTCTGATTTGGAACGAAACTTGCGCCGAGCCTATTATGCCTATGATGTGATGTATCAACTCACCGATGACGCATTTGATTCATTTATTAAACAAAATCACTTAGAAAATGAGTTGGCTGAAAAAACCAATGTTGAAGACGTCTACCAATACCATTGGCAATTCTTAAAACGTAGTGCCTTGATTGCTACGGTACTCTTTTTCTTCACAATTTTTCTAGAAATGATTGTGATTAGCCTTGTTTTAAAATTGGAATATCGTGTCCATGCAATGGAACTGTCGCTTAAAAAATTATTGGGTTATTCCATCTGGTCACGCAATCAAAAAATGACATTAATGACATTATCTGCCAGCCTGCTTAGCACAATCAGCGCGATTGTGATGAATCAATGGCTTCAAATTGCTGAAGCTCGTTATATCTTGTATGGCGGACTTCTCGTATTGGTTGTTGAACTATTATTCATCGCAATCCACATCAAACGCATGGATCAATCTGAAATTCCAAAAATACTTAAAGGAGGCGCCCTATGATTGTCATTAATCAACTAACGAAAACATTTGACGAGCAAACGATTTTTGAAGATTTAAGTTTAACGATTGAAACAGGGGAATTCGTTGTTTTTTCTGGTCCTAGCGGTTGTGGAAAAACAACCCTCTTAAACATGATTGGTGGACTTGAAGTAGCTGATCATGGCGAAATTATAGTGAATGGTAACAATATTTTAAAACAAAAAAATTTGATGCCCTATTTTAGAGAACAAGTTGGTTTCCTTTTTCAAAATTTTGCTCTGATTGACAATAAGACAGTCAAAGAAAACTTAGCAATTATTAAGAAAAAAAGTCGAAACTCACAAATTTCGCTAGAAGAAGCTCTTCAATTCGTTGGCCTAGCAAGTAAAATGAATAGCAAAGTTTACAAATTATCCGGTGGTGAGCAGCAGCGAGTCGCCTTAGCTCGCTTAATGTTAAAAAAGAACCAAATTATTTTAGCAGATGAACCCACCGGATCACTAGATAAAAAAAACGCCGAAGAAGTCATGACTATTCTAGAAGCGATGCACCATTCGGGCAAAACAGTAATTGTCGTTACCCACGATGAGGAAATCAAAAAACGTGCAAAGCGAGTGATTCAATTATGAAGAAAAGAACAAAAATTTTACTAAGTCTGTTGTTCGGAGTGATTCTCCTCTTTCATCTTGCATGGGCTGGAAATTATTTCTTAAATTATCGTCCGTATACCAAAACGGTACCCATGCATGAGAGTGGCGAGTACTTTTTGATGACGGATAATTATGATTTGAGTGTAGCGATGCCTAGCTATCCAACCTTCACTGGGAATTTAGCGATTACAAATAAAAACGATGATTTATCCTTTATTATTTGGCCATCAGTCGGCGCTACACCTGAAATCGGACTACAAATTTTAAGTCTTGATGGTGTCACTTATTCCGTCATTCTTGATCAATCCTTGAATTATGACAACGAGAAAAATCCATCTGACATGCCTAAAGAACAAATTAATCAATTAATCATCGATCGTCGTACCGAAATGGACGAAATGTACGACTATGCAAAAAAGAGCTGGAATTTGTAAATTCCCAGCTCTTTTTTTGGCATATAAATGAAATGCTTTTTTATTAATCTTATCAAAGCGCTCACCAATTCACCTGATTGAACGGGAATTGGCGAGCTGATACTCGGTAATAAGCTGACTTTCAATAAAAATCAAAAAACGATTTTTTTGTAAGCTTTACTTATTACTCGTATCAAAGCGCTCGCCAATTCACCTTAATAGCGTACTTCTTTTAAATAAAGTCCTTCTGGATGTGCAGTCGGTCCCGCTAAATTGCGATCTTTACCTGCAATAATCCCTGGAATCGCATCGACCGGCATACGGTCATTGCCGATTTTTAATAGCGTACCGACAAGAATCCGAATCATTTTATATAAGAAACCATTGCCACTAAAAGTAAAAATCAACTCATCACCATCTGAACTAACCGTCAGGCTTGCCTCATCAATCGTTCGAACGTGATCTTCAATTGAACTACCGGATGCACAAAATGAGGTGAAGTCATGTGTACCCAATAAATCCGGTAAGGCTTGTTGGATTTTTTCCACATCGATCGGATAAGGGAAATAACTTGCGTAGTAACGACGAAACGGACTACGTGGCTTCCCAATATCAACACGAAATTCATACGTCTTGCCCGTTGCTAAGTAACGTGCATGGAAATCATCGGCCACAATCTCGACACTACGACAAGCAATATCTTCTGGTGTTTGTGTATCCAGACCAAAACGCATCCGCTCAAGCGGTCGTTCATGCGGAAAATCAAAGTGAATCACTTGTCCAATAGCATGAACTCCAGCATCGGTTCTACCTGAAGCATGGACTTCAATTGATTGACTCGCCATCTTACTTAATGTCTTTTCCAACTCACTTTGAACGGTCCGTCCATTCGGCTGACGCTGAAACCCGCTAAAATTTGTTCCATCATAGGAAATAATTGCTTTATAACGTACCATTTTTTGATTATCCTTCTTTCCTCAAAAAAAGACCATGACCGAAGTCACAGCCTTTTGATTATTATTCTTACTTTTTTATTCTCATTCGTTCACTATCCTCGGACAATATCAGCTCGAAGCAGTTTATCAGAGCATACCGGACAAAAAATCACCTTAATTTAACGGGATTTTCGTATCTATCCTTCGGCAATTTCAATAATGGTCACCGTCAAAAGTGCCGACTCTGCCCATTCTCTCCAATTGCTCAGGATAAAGCGATTCGAAAATGACCTTAATTTCTGATATACATTAACACTGCTGTTAGGACTGCAAATGTCAAAATGACGATTGTGTCTTTCGTGCTCCAGTGTAGAATACGATATTTGGTTCTACCGTCACCACCTTGGTAGCCACGTGCTTCCATCGCAGTTGCTAAATCATCCGCACGGTTAAAACTGCTGACAAAAAGCGGAATTAACAACGGTATAACAGCTTTCATTTTTTGAATCAAATTACCTTCACCAAAATCGACACCACGTGCTCGTTGCGCGTTCATGATTTTTTCCGTTTCATCCATTAATGTTGGAACAAAACGTAAAGCAATCGATAGCATCAATGAAATTTCATGCACCGGTACTTTTAACGGTTTTAGTGGTCGTAATAAATATTCAATCGCATCGGACAATGCTAACGGTGGTGTTGTTAGTGTTAAGAGTGTCGACATGAAGATAATTAAGACGAAACGACAGAAGATAAAGAGTCCGTTTTTCAAACCAAATTCAGTTAGTTGAAAGACGCCCCATTTCCAGTAAACTTCGCCACCACTTGTAAAAAAGACTTGTAAGGCTACGGTGAATAAGATTAACCAGATTAGTGGTTTAACCCCTCTTAAGAAGAAACCAAAATCAATTTTTGATAGCCATAAACAAAACAAAGTAAATGCACCTAGGAATAAATAACTCCATAAATTATTGGCTAAGAAAATAATCGCAATAAAGTAAAAACTCGCTACTAATTTTGCTCGTGGATCTAAACGGTGTACAAGGGAATCACCTGGTAAATAACGACCTAATATTAGTTTATTCATCATGAGCAAATCCTCCTAATTCAACGAGCATTTCAGCTAATTCGGTTGAAGTTAGTGGCAATTGGTTAAAGGTAAATCCCTTATCAACCAATTTTTGGGCAAAAGCCGTCGCTGTTGGTACACCTAATTGTTTCGCTTGTAACCATTCGACTTCTTGGAAAACATCACGTGGTGTGCCTTGTTTAACGACCGTACCTTTTTCTAAGACGTAGACGAAGTCGGCATAGTCTGCTACATCGTCCATTAAATGGGTAACGAGTACAATCGTGATATTGTTTTCCTTATGTAAACGGGCAAACATTTCCATCATTTCTTTGCGTCCTTGTGGGTCAAGGCCAGCCGTTGGTTCGTCTAGGACTAAGACTTCAGGTTCCATTGCTAAGACCCCTGCAATTGCCACACGACGCATTTGGCCTCCTGATAAATCAAAAGGTGAGCGTTCTAAATAGCTTTCGTCTAAACCGACCATTTTTAGTGTTTTAGCGGCTAATACTTTTGCTTCCTCTTCCGGTACGCCAAAGTTTTGCGGACCAAAAGCAATATCACGTGCCACTGTCTCTTCAAAGAGTTGTGACTCTGGAAATTGGAAAACAATTCCGACTTTTTGACGGATGGGTTTTAAATTTTTATTATTTGTTTCTGGAGTGATTGTTCGTTCACCAATTTGAACCTTACCGGCTGTTGGTTTCAACAAGGCGTTCAAATGCTGAACTAAGGTTGATTTCCCACTACCTGTGTGACCGACAAGTGCCGTGTAGCAACCCTCTTTCACGACTAAATCAATATCATGTAAGACGCGTTGTTCAAAGGGTGAATTCGGTTGGTAAGTAAAGCTTACTTTTTCAAAACGGATGTCCATAACCAGTCCACCATCCCTTCTTCGGTTAAGTACGCTTCTGGCACATCGATGCCTTTTTCTTTTAATGAGTGTTTTAGTCTTTCTGGAAAAGGTAAATCCAGTCCCATTTCAACCAATTCTGGTCCTGCAGAAAATATTTTCTCTGGGGTTCCCTCATCGATTAACTCGCCTTGACGCATCACTAAGACACGACTGGCATTCGCCGCTTCATCAATATCGTGCGTAATCGAAAGCACCGTTAAATTATTATCTTCTTTGATCTTCTTAATGGTTGCGATGACTTCTTCGCGCCCTTCTGGATCAAGCATGCTCGTTGCTTCATCTAAAATAATAATATCTGGACGTAATGCTACAATTCCAGCGATCGCTACGCGTTGCTTTTGCCCACCTGATAAACGAGCCGGCTCTCTTGTGGCAAAATCTTCCATACGTACTTGTTTCAAAGATTCTTCGACACGAGTGACCATCTCTTCACGGGGAATCCCTTGATTTTCCATCCCAAAAGCGACATCATCTTCAACGGTTGCACCCACAAATTGGTTATCTGGATTTTGAAAGACCATTCCAACCATATGGCGGATTGACCATAAATTTTCTTCATTTAACGGATACTGACCAACTTGAACGCTTCCTGCTTCTGGCGCTAATAAGCCGTTAATCGTTTTGGCTAAGGTCGATTTACCTGACCCATTATGGCCGATAATCGCTACCCATTCACCAGGATAAATTTTTAACGAGACGTCATTTAAAGCTGGACGCTCGTCGGTTTTATGGTATCTAAAAGTAAGGTTATTTAACTCAATAATCGGATTCATTCTAATTCTCCTAATTCCTTGATTTCTAACTAACACTACCAAAAAATGGGGCTTTTTTCAAATGCTACGAACCTTTTCATGGAACTTTCTTGATTTGTTTGTTTTTTTCATCCGCCAGCACCTGTCTTGACAGGTATTCGCGGACAAAAAAAACACTTTATGATGAGTGCTCACCCCTTGAATAATCAAGGGGCCAGCGACGAGCTAGACTCGGAAGTTTCCTTCCAACATCATAACACTCTTAAAGTATCATCTACAAAGTGATGTTAGAAAAGTAGAAAAGTTTCCTTTTCTACTTTCTATTAAGTGTGATTTTAAACTAGTTCAATAATAACCATTGGTGCAGCATCTCCGCGTCTTGGTTCTGTCTTCAAGATACGAGTATAACCGCCTTGGCGATCTGTATAACGAGGAGCAATATCATTAAATAGCTTTTGTAAAGCTGATTCAACAACGATTTCTTCGTTTTCTTCACGCACGCTTGCAACTTCGTTACGAACATAAGCAGCTGCTTGGCGACGTGCATGTAAATCACCACGTTTACCTAAAGTGATCATCTTTTCAGTAGTTGAACGAATTTCTTTCGCACGAGCTTCTGTCGTGACGATGCGTTCGTTAATGATTAAATCAGTTGTTAAATCACGCAACATCGCTTTACGTTGTGATGATGTGCGTCCTAATTTACGATAACTCACGTGGTTTCCCTCCTTCGTAAAAATTAATCGTCTTTACGTAATTCTAAACCTAGATCACTCAATTTAGATTTCACTTCTTCAAGCGATTTACGACCTAAATTACGTACTTTGATCATTTCTGGCTCAGATTTATTTGTTAGTTCTTGTACAGAATTAATTCCTGCACGTTTTAAACAGTTATATGAACGTACTGACAAGTCTAATTCTTCAATCGTCATTTCTAACATTTTTTCTTTCTGTGTTTCTTCCTTTTCAACCATGATTTCAGCGTTTTTCGCTTCGTCAGTCAGATTCACAAAAATATCTAAATGTTCAGTCATAATTTTTGCAGCTAAACTCATAGCATCTAATGGCTCAATTGAACCATCTGTCCATATTTCCATTGTTAATTTATCAAAATCATCTCGTCGTCCAACACGTGTGTTTTCTACTTGATAGTTCACACGGCGAACAGGAGTGTAGATAGAATCAACTGGAAGCACACCAATTGGCATGTCTTCTTTTTTGTTCTCATCCGCTTGAACATATCCACGACCCGGTTTAACTGTTAAACGTGCGTGGAAAGTTGCGCCTTCAGATACAGTACAAATATACATATCTTTATTAAGGATTTCTACATCACTATCGACGATAATATCGCCAGCAGTTACTGTAGCAGGTCCTGTAATATCGATTTCAAGAGTTTTCTCTTCTTGACCATACATTTTTAATGCAAGACCTTTAATATTTAAAATGATCTGAGCTACATCTTCTCTTACACCTTTGACAGTTGAAAATTCATGTAACACACCATCAATTTGAATACTAGTAATGGCTGCACCTGGTAAAGAAGATAATAAAATACGACGTAGGGAATTTCCTAAAGTAGTTCCGTAGCCTCTTTC
The DNA here is from genome assembly GCF_014635985.1 of Enterococcus alcedinis. Classification (GTDB taxonomy): domain Bacteria; phylum Bacillota; class Bacilli; order Lactobacillales; family Enterococcaceae; genus Enterococcus_I; species Enterococcus_I alcedinis. The sequence continues at coordinate 153,300 of NZ_BMDT01000002.1, forward strand.
AAGAGGTTCCACGATAAACTTGCCATAATCTTTCTCTTCATCAATCTTAGCAATTCTTGGTTTTTCGAATTCAATCATTATTATCTCTTACCCCTTTCAAAACGAAAAGTGTCTTGTTCAATGACGTGATTTTGAAACTCAAAATGAGTGGCACTCATTAAACACGACGGCGTTTTGGTGGGCGACATCCATTATGAGGAACTGGTGTTACGTCACGGATTGCAGTCACTTCTAAACCTGCTGCTTGTAATGCACGAATTGCTGCTTCGCGTCCTGAGCCAGGACCTTTAACAGTTACATCGACACTTCTTAATCCATGTTCCATTGCTACTTTACATGCCGCTTCCGCTGCCATTTGAGCTGCAAATGGTGTTGATTTTCTGCTACCTCTGAAACCTAATGCTCCAGCTGATGACCATGCTAACGCGTTACCATGAGTATCAGTGATCATCACGATTGTATTGTTGAATGTTGAGTGGATATGTGCAATACCTGTCTCAATATTCTTTTTCACACGGCGTTTACGACTCACTTTTTTTGCTGCCATGAAGTTTTAACCTCCTTCACTTAGGAATTATTTTTTCTTACCTGAAACTGTTTTTGATGGACCTTTACGAGTACGTGCGTTGTTTTTAGTGTTTTGTCCACGTACTGGCAACCCACGACGATGACGGATTCCACGGTATGAACCGATCTCCATCAAGCGTTTGATGTTTAAGTTCACTTCACGACGAAGATCACCTTCAACTTTTAATTTGTCAATTTCAGCACGAATAGCATCTGTTTGTTCATTCGTTAATTCACGAACTCGAACTTCTTCAGAAACGCCAGCGTTTGCTAAAACTTTCTTTGCAGTTGTATTCCCAATACCAAAAATGTATGTTAGGGACACAACGACACGTTTATCACGAGGAATATCTACTCCTGCAATACGAGCCATATTCGTTACACCTCCGTTTATCCTTGACGTTGTTTATGTTTTGGATTTGCTGGGCAAATCACCATAACTCGTCCATTACGACGAACTACTTTACAATGTTCACACATTGGTTTTACTGATGGTCTTACTTTCATGATCTTACCTCCTGTGATTTTACGGAGTACAATTATTTAAAGCGATAAGTAATACGGCCACGAGTTAAGTCATATGGTGAAAGTTCAACTGTCACCTTGTCTCCTGGTAGAATTCGAATATAATGCATACGAATTTTGCCAGAAACAGTTGCTAGAACTTGATGTCCGTTTTCTAATTCGACTTTGAACATTGCATTCGGCAAAGTATCGACGACTGTACCTTCGACTTCAATCATATCTTCTTTTGCCACGCACAGTACCTCCTTGAATTTGTTTCGCGTTTTCACACGATAAAACGGCGGAAACGAGAGCTCCCACCTTAGATTCTCAATACAACCATCTGAATAAATTCAGAAGTCGGACTGACACATTATATCATAATGTGTCTTACTAAGCAAGAGTTGTTTCCTAATGCAAGTCGGTTACGGGCAATCGATCGTTATCCGATGATTTTTTTTACGTCTGCAAAGACAGCATCGATTTCACGATTGCCATCAATTGACTGCAATAAACCCTCTTCTTTATAGTAAGCTAAAATTGGTTCACTACTTTTAATGTTAATTGCTAGACGATTTTTAACCGTTTCGGGTTTGTCGTCTTCTCGTTGATAAAATTCATGGCCACCACAGCGATCACAAGTTCCTTCTACCGTTGTCGGGTTGAAGACTTTATGATACGTTGCACCGCATTCACGGCACATGTAACGGCCAGCTAAACGATCAACAAGAATTTCTTCAGGGACATGAATGTCAATAACAGCATCCAGTTTCTTATCAAGTTCCTTCAGCATTTGATCCAAAGCTTTTGCTTGTTCCAAAGTACGTGGAAAGCCATCTAATAAGAAGCCTTTGTCCGTATCTGGTTGCGCTAAACGCTCTTTCACAATTCCGTTAGTCACTTCATCCGGAACTAATGCGCCTTGATCCATGTATGATTTTGCTTTTAGGCCTAATTCTGTTTCGTTCGCCATTGCGGCACGAAACATATCACCTGTTGAAATGTGCGGGATTTGGTACTCAGCAATAATTTGCTCTGCTTGCGTTCCTTTTCCTGCACCGGGTAATCCCATTAAAATGATGTTCATTTTAATAATTCCTCCCATAAGTGTTTGTGCGATGTTGAGGATAACCTCAACACCCGACAAAACTTTTAATTCATAAATCCTTTATATTGACGTTTAAGCATTAGTCCTTCTAACTGTTTTGCAGTTTCCAGAGCAACACCGACGGCAATAAGCAAGCTTGTACCACCCAAGCCAATTGATTCAGGTAAGTTCCATAGCATTTGTGCGAGAATTGGCAGCAGGGCAACTAATCCTAAGAATAGTGCGCCGACTGTACTCAAGCGCATCAAGACGCCTGAAACATAATCTTCGGTTCCTTTACCAGGACGGACACTTGGAATGTAACTTCCTTGTTTTTGTAAGTTTTCCGCTAATTTCTCAGGGTTAACTTGAACAAAAGCGTAGAAGAAGGTAAACGCAACAATTAAGACTGTGTAAAGGATTGCTCCTGGAACAGTATTATAGTTGAACAATGTTTGAACCGTTTCAAACCAAACTTCGCCTTCATAATTACCAAATGCTTGTAAAATAGCGCTTGGCGTTGTGATGAATGAACTGGCAAAAATAACTGGGATAACACCAGCTGCGTTTACTTTCAATGGAAGGTAAGAGCTTGTTGGTGCACCTGCTACTCGTTTCGTATATTGAATCGGTATTTTTCGTTCTGCTTGTTGGAAATACGTCACAAAAGTCACGATTGCCAACACGGCAATGATTAATACGATCATAAAGATGACAGATTGCCAAATTTTTGACGCTTCAATATTGATAAAGTAGTCTTCGATTAATCCTTTAATATCAACCGGTAAGCGTGAGATGATACCCGCAAAGATGATCATTGATACCCCATTACCAATTCCTTTTTCGGTAATTTGTTCACCTAACCAAGTCACGAACATGGTACCTGTTGTCAGAATAATTCCGATTAAGATAAATGTTTGTGCGTTTGGATTTGGAACAAAGCCGTATTGTGTGAACATATTAAATCCAGCTGTCAACGCCATTGATTGTGCGAATCCTAGGACTAGCGTCATATAGCGTGTTGCTTGATTTAATTTGCGACGACCAACTTCACCTTGTTTTGACCATTCAACGAATTTCGGCACGATATCCATTTGCATCAATTGAATAATAATTGAGGCAGTGATATACGGTGAAACTCCCATGGAGAAAATAGAGAAGCGTTGCATTGCACTTCCACTTACTAAATCTAACATGTTTAGAAAGGGTAAGTCAGAGATACTTTGCAAACGAGATGCGTCGACACCAGGAACGGTGATATGAGTACCTAAGCGAAAAATGAAAAGAATGAATATCGTAAAATATATTTTATTTCTAATTTCCTTTACTTTAAAAGCATCCTTTAACAGTTTCAGCATTAAATCACCTCGACAGATCCACCAGCAGCTACGATAGCTTCTTCGGCTGTTTTAGAGAATTTCGCTGCTTTCACAGTTAATTTTTTCGTTAATTCGCCATTTCCTAACACTTTGATTCCAGCTTTTTCATCTTTTACGATTCCAGCTTCAACTAAAGTTAATGGTGATACTTCAGCTCCATCTTCAAAGCGGTTTAAAATGTCAAGATTAACAACTGCATACTCTTTGCGGTTTACGTTTGTGAATCCACGTTTTGGTAAACGCATGAACAATGGTGTTTGTCCACCTTCAAATCCTAAACGTACTCCACCACCTGAACGAGCTTTTTGACCTTTTTGTCCACGTCCAGCTGTTTTACCATTACCAGATGAAGAGCCACGACCAACACGGTTACGTTCTTGGCGAGAGCCTTCTGCAGGTTTTAATTCATGAAGTTTCATGCTTTGGCACCTCCTTATTAAAAATCGGTATATCTAAATGTACTTTTTAAACTTCTTCTACTGCTACTAAGTGAGATACAGTGTTAACCATGCCTTTGATTGCTTCATTAGCTGGTTTTACAACTGTACTGTTCACTTTACCTAAACCTAACGCTTTTACGGTATCCTTTTGGTTTTGAGGACGTCCGATAACACTGCGTTTTAAAGTAATTTTTAATTCAGCCATGTTTTTGTCCTCCTTAACCTACGATTTCTTCTACAGATTTTCCGCGAAGTGCTGCCACTTCTTCAACACGTTTTAATTGAGTTAATGCATCAACAACTGCGCGAACAACGTTGATTGGTGTGTTTGAACCTAAAGATTTAGTTGTGATATCGTTGATACCTACTAATTCTAATACGGCACGAACTGTTCCACCAGCGGCTACCCCAGAACCTTCTACAGCAGGTTTCATTAAGATATGTCCGCCACTGTATTTACCAATGACGTCATGAGGAATTGTTGTTCCTACAACTGGCACTTCAATTAAGTTTTTCTTAGCACTTTCAACGGCTTTACGGATTGCTTCTGGAACTTCTTGTGCTTTACCAGTACCAAATCCTACATGTCCGTTTTTATCACCAACGATGACTAAAGCTGCGAAACGTAAACGACGTCCACCTTTTACAACTTTTGTTACGCGATTAATCGCAACAACGCGGTCTTCTAATTCCAAATGTTTTGGATCGATATAAACCATGAATGGTATTCCTCCCTTTCTTAAAATTCTAGTCCATTTTCGCGAGCTGCTGTTGCTAATGCCGCTACACGGCCATGGTAAAGGTATCCACCACGGTCAAAGACTACTACTTTGATTCCTTTTGCTGCTGCACGTTCTGCGATTAATTTACCGACAGCTTGTGCTTGTTCAACTTTGTTCCCACCTGAAATTTCTTTATCTAAGGCAGAGGCACTTGCTAGCGTCACACCCGCTACGTCATCAATAATTTGAGCGTAGATGTTTTTGTTAGAACGGAAAACGTTCAAGCGTGGGCACTCAGCAGTACCAGAAATTTTATTACGGACACGTTTATGTCTGCTTTGGCGTGTCTTATTTCTAGCTGTTTTTGTAATCACAATTGTCACCTCTTTAAAATTTGCTAGCCTAAGCTGCGCTTCGCAAAGCTTGTTGCTTGCGAAGATTATTTACCAGTTTTACCTTCTTTACGGCGTACGAATTCACCAACATAGCGAATACCTTTGCCTTTATACGGTTCTGGAGGACGAACGCCACGAATATTCGCTGCTAATTCACCTAATACTTCTTTATCAATACCTTTTACGATTACTGATGTGTTTGAAGGAACTTCAATTGTCGTTCCAGCTGGTGCGTCGATTTCTACTGGATGAGAGTAACCTACGTTTAATACAAGTTTTGATCCTTGTAATTGTGCACGGTACCCAACCCCGATTAATTCTAACGCTTTTTGGAAACCTTCGCTTACACCAATAACCATGTTATTGAAGTTTGCGCGGCTTGTTCCATGAATTGTTTTCATGTCTTTGCTATCATTTGGACGAGTGAAAGTTACTTCATTTCCTTCAACATTCATTGTAATGTCTGCAGAGAATGTACGTGTTAATTCACCTTTTGGTCCTTTAACTGTAATGTCATTTCCGTTTTGTGTAACTTCTACACCTGCAGGAATAACAACTAATTTATTACCAATACGACTCACTTAGAGACACCTCCTTGTGTTTAAATTTAAATTACCATACGTAAGCGACTACTTCGCCACCAACATTTTTAGCTCTAGCTTCTTTATCAGTGACAACACCTTCAGAAGTTGAGATAATTGCAATACCTAAACCGTTTAATACTTTAGGAACTTCGTCTGCTTTAACATAAGCACGTAGACCTGGTTTAGAGATGCGTTTTAAGTTAGTGATAACACGTTCGCCTGTTCTTCCATATTTAAGGAATACACGGATAACGCCTTGTTTGTCATCTTCGATATATTCAACATCACGGATGAAACCTTCTTGTTTTAAGATTTCAGCGATGTCACGTTTGATTTTTGAAGCAGGTACTTCTAATACTTCGTGTTTTACCATGTTGGCATTACGAATGCGCGTTAGAAAATCTGCGATTGGATCTGTCATTACCATTAGATGATTTACCTCCTTTATGCGAGTTTACTTGTTTACCAGCTAGCTTTCTTCACGCCGGGAATTTGACCTTTATAGGCAAGTTCGCGGAAGCAAATACGGCAAAGTTGAAATTTACGATAAACTGAATGTGGACGTCCACAACGTTCACAACGAGAATTTTGTTGTGTTGAGAATTTAGCCGGACGATTATGTTTAGCAATCATTGACTTTTTAGCCACGTAGTTCGCCTCCTTTTTTTATTTTTGGAATGGCATGCCTAATTGAGTTAACAATTCACGAGACTCTTCGTCTGTGTTGGCAGTCGTTACGATAACGATGTCCATTCCGCGTACTTTATCTACCAAATCATAATCAACTTCTGGGAAGATTAATTGTTCTTTGACACCTAAAGTATAGTTTCCACGTCCATCGAAAGCTTTTTTGCTTACGCCGTGGAAGTCACGTACACGCGGTAAAGCAACTGTAACTAATTTATCTAAAAATTCGTACATTCTTTCTCCACGTAAAGTAACTTTTGCACCGATTGGCATACCTTCACGTAAACGGAATCCTGCAATCGATTTTTTCGCTTTTGTAATAAGTGGTTTTTGACCAGTGATAATTTGTAACTCCTCAACAGCTTTATCTAAAGCTTTTGCGTTCGATACGGCATCACCCACACCCATGTTGACAACAATTTTCTCAACTTTTGGTGTTTGCATTACTGAGCTATATTCAAATTTCTCCATCAATGATGGTGTAACTTCTTTGTTATATTTTTCTTTAAGGCGGTTCATTCAATAAGCCCCTCCTTCCTTAGTATGATTATTTATCTAAAATTTCTCCGGTTTTTTTAGAAACGCGGACTTTTTTACCGTCAACTTCTTTATAGCCTACGCGAGTCGCTTCGCCATTTGAAGGATCAATCACCATCACGTTAGAAACATGAATTGGTGCCTCCATTTCTACGATACCACCTTGTGGGGCTGTTTGAGAAGGTTTTTGGTGTTTCTTAACGATGTTCACACCTTCAACGATGACTTTGTCTTTTTTAGGGAAAGCTTCTAATACGATCGCTTCCTTGTTCTTGTCTTTTCCAGTGATAACTTTAACTTTATCGCCTTTTTTAACAAACATTTTGTTTCGCACCTCCTTTGTTAATGAGTAAGAATTATAATACTTCTGGTGCTAGTGAAACGATCTTCATGAAGTTGCTTTCGCGTAATTCGCGGGCAACTGGGCCAAAGATACGAGTTCCACGTGGGCTTTTATCATCACGGATAATAACCGCAGCATTTTCGTCAAATTTGATATAAGAACCGTCTGCGCGACGTGCGCCTGATTTCGTACGAACGATAACAGCTTTAACGATCTCACCTTTTTTGACAACTCCACCTGGCGTTGCTTGTTTAACAGTAGCAACGATTACGTCACCGATGTTAGCAGTCTTACGGCCTGAACCGCCAAGGACTTTAATTGTCAAGATTTCACGAGCGCCAGAGTTGTCAGCAACTTTTAAACGACTTTCTTGTTGGATCACGATGTGTATCCTCCTTTCAGATTTTCAATTCAATCTATATAGGAAAATCTCGTGTGATTATTAAATAATCACTGCCTTTTCAACAATTTCTACTAGACGGAAACGTTTTGTAGCTGATAATGGGCGAGTTTCCATAACTTTCACGATATCACCGATTTTTGCTTCGTTGTTTTCGTCGTGAGCTTTGTATTTCTTAGAGTATTTCATACGTTTACCATAAATTGGGTGGTTTTTCTTTGTTTCAACTACTACTGTAATTGTTTTATCCATTTTATCGGATACCACGCGGCCTTGGTAAACCTTGCGTTGGTTTCTTTCCTCAGTCATACGCTAAATGGCCTCCTTCCACTATTACTTTACTTGTTCACGCAATACAGTTTTAATGCGTGCAATCGATTTACGTACTTCTTGAATACGTGCTGTGTTTTCTAATTGTCCGGTAGCTAATTGGAATCGTAAGTTAAACAATTCTTCTTTTAATTGTTTTTCTTGATCAATCATTTCGGCAGTGGTTAATTCTCTAATTTCTTTAACCTTCATTCGATTCACCACCCATTTCTTCGCGTTTTACGATCTTAGTTTTCACAGGTAGTTTGTGAGAAGCAAGACGTAAGGCTTCGCGAGCAACTTCTTCAGATACGCCTGCAATTTCAAACATGATTTTTCCACGTTTTACTGGTGCAACCCATCCTTCAGGAGCTCCTTTACCTTTACCCATACGTACGCCGATAGCTTTACTTGTATAGGATTTGTGAGGGAAAATTTTAATCCATACTTTCCCACCACGTTTCATGTAACGAGTCATTGCAATACGTGATGCTTCGATTTGGCGGTTTGTAATCCAGTGAGATTCAACAGCTTGTAAACCGTATTCTCCAAAAGATACTTCTTTTCCACCTTTAGCTTCTCCACGCATTTTACCGCGGAATTCACGACGGTGTTTTACACGTTTAGGTACTAACATGCTTATTTCCCTCCTTTCTCAGTGTTTTTCTTTGTTGGAAGAATTTCTCCACGATAAATCCACACTTTAACTCCTAGTTTTCCGTATGTAGTATCTGCTTCTTCCCATGCGTAATCAATGTCAGCACGTAAAGTATGCAATGGAACTGTTCCTTCAGAATATCCTTCGCTACGAGCAATTTCTGCACCGTTTAAACGACCTGATACTTGAGTTTTGATTCCTTTTGCTCCTGAACGCATTGTACGTTGAATTGCTTGTTTTTGTGCACGACGGAAAGCAACACGGCTTTCTAGTTGACGTGCGATTCCTTCGCCGACTAATTTAGCGTCTAAATCTGGTTTTTTGATTTCTACGATGTTGATGTGTACTTTCTTACCAGTTAATTTGTTTAATTGTGTTCTCAAGTTTTCGACTTCAGATCCACCTTTACCGATAACCATACCTGGTTTAGCTGTGTGGATTGAAATGTTCACGCGATTTGCAGCACGTTCGATTTCAACTGTTGACACAGCGGCATCAGCAAGTTGTTTTGCGATAAATTTACGAATTCTTAAATCTTCGTGTAGAAAGTCTGCATAATCTTTCTCAGCATACCATTTCGCATCCCAGTCGCGGATGATGCCTACTCGCATTCCAATTGGATTTATTTTTTGACCCACTGAATGTCCCTCCTTATTTTTCTGATACGACTACCGTAACATGACTTGTACGTTTGTTGATTGGAGAAGCTGATCCTTTTGCACGCGGACGGAAACGTTTCATTGTCGGTCCTTCGTTAACAAAAGCTTCAGAAACTACTAAATTCTCAACATCTAAGTCGAAGTTGTTTTCCGCATTAGCGATCGCTGACATCAATACTTTTTCGATGATTCCAGCCGCTTTATTCGGTGTAAATTTCAAGATTGCAATTGCTTCTGCAACGCTTTTCCCTCTTACTAAATCAATTACTAGACGTGATTTGCGAGGAGAAACGCGAACTGTTTTAGCAGTTGCTTTCGCTGATGTAATATGTTCTGCCATCTGTATATCCTCCCCTCAGATTAACGTCTTGTTTTCTTATCGTCAGCAACGTGTCCGCGATAAGTTCTTGTTGGTACAAATTCACCTAATTTATGTCCTACCATATCTTCTTGAATGTAAACTGGTACATGTTTACGTCCATCATAGACAGCTATAGTAAAACCGATAAAACTTGGGAAGATTGTTGAACGACGTGACCAAGTTTTAATAACTTTTTTCTTTTCAGCGCCTGCTTGTGCGTCGACCTTTTTCATTAAATGATCATCGACAAAAGGCCCTTTCTTTAAACTACGACCCATGGTGAACCTCCTCTCAAAATGTGCAACACATGGTTAGTGTAATTATTTTTCGTTACGACGACGAACAATAAGTTTGTCAGATTGCGCTCTCTTGTTACGAGTTTTGTATCCAAGAGCTGGTTTGCCCCAAGGAGAAAGCGGTGCTTTACGTCCGATTGGTGCTTTACCTTCACCACCACCGTGTGGGTGATCGTTCGGGTTCATTACGCTACCACGTACTGTTGGGCGTTTACGCATCCAACGAGAACGTCCAGCTTTACCGATGTTGATTAATTCGTGTTGTTCGTTACCTACTGAACCGATTGTTGCACGGCAAGTTGATAAGATCATACGAACTTCGCCTGAGTTTAAGCGGATTAATACGTATTTACCTTCTTTACCAAGTACTTGAGCACTTGTTCCAGCTGAACGGATTAATTGTCCACCTTTTCCAGGTTTTAATTCGATGTTGTGAACGACTGTACCTACAGGAATATTTACTAATGGTAATGTATTACCAACTTTGATATCCGCTTCTGGTCCAGATACTAAACGCATACCTACTTCTAAGCCTTTTGGTGCTAAGATGTATGCTTTCACTCCATCTTCATAGTGAACTAACGCGATGTTAGCAGAACGGTTTGGATCATATTCGATCGTTTTTACAACTGCTACAACGTTATCTTTGTTACGTTTGAAGTCGATAATACGGTATTGACGCTTGTGACCGCCACCGTGGTGACGTACAGTGATGCGTCCGTGGTTATTACGACCGGCATGGTTTTTTAATGGTGCTAATAAAGTTTTTTCTGGTGTTGCTGTAGTAATTTCAGCAAAGTCAGAAGATGTCATATTACGACGACCATTAGTAATAGCTTTATACTTTTTAATTGCCACGTCTTTTTCCCTCCTATGTTGATCTAGTACAACTCAGCCAATTACTCAGCTGAGAACAATTCGATTGCTTTAGAATCTTCAGTTAATGTCACAATAGCTTTGCGACGTTTTTTTGTATAACCTGCATATTTACCAACGCGTTTAAATTTAGGACGAACATTAATAATGTTTACGTTCTGAACTTTTACGTCAAATGCTGCTTCTACAGCTTGTTTCACTAAAGTTTTGTTTGCGCGAGTATCCACATCAAAAGTGAATTTTTTCTCGTCCATAGCAAGCATTGATTTCTCAGTGATAACTGGGCGTTTGATTACGTCTAATAAATTCATTATGCAAGCACCTCCTCAATTTGAGTAAGAGCAGTTTGTGTTACTAATACTTTGTCGTTAGATACAACGTCTAATACAGTTACGTTATTTGAAGCGATAACTGAAACGTTTGGTAAGTTACGAGCAGATAATGCTGCGAAGTCGTTACCTTCCTCTAATACAACTAGTACTTTCTTATCGATTGATAAGTTAGCAAGAACTTGTTTGAATTCTTGTGTTTTTGGAGCTGAGAAGCTTAAAGCATCTACAACAACAAATTTACTTGAAGCAACTTTTTCTGATAATACAGATTTGATTGCTAAGCGACGAACTTTTTTAGGAAGTTTGTAGCTGTATGAACGAGGTGTTGGTCCAAAGACAACTCCTCCTCCACGCCATTGTGGTGAACGAATTGATCCTTGACGCGCACGTCCAGTTCCTTTTTGTCTCCATGGTTTACGACCACCGCCACGAACAGCGCTACGGTTCTTAACAGCGTGTGTTCCTTGTCTTAATGAAGCACGTTGCATGATGATTGCATCAAAGACAACTGATTCATTTGGTTCGATTCCGAAGATTTCTTCGTTTAAAGTGATTTCGCCAGCTTGGCTTCCATCTTGTTTAAATAATGCTACATTCGGCATTCCTTAGTTCCTCCTTTCTTCCTATCTAATTATTTAGCTTTTACAGCTGATTTAATAGTAATCAATGATTTTTTCGCTCCAGGAACGTTACCTTTGATTAGGATTGCGTTGCGATCTAGGTCAACACGTACAATTTCCAAGTTTTGGATTGTGATACGGTCGCCACCCATACGGCCAGCAAGTTTTTTGCCTTTGAACACACGGTTCGCAGCAACTGCTCCCATTGATCCAGGACGACGGTGGTAACGAGATCCGTGAGACATTGGTCCACGAGCTTGTCCATGACGTTTGATAACGCCTTGGAATCCTTTACCTTTTGAAGTTCCTGTTACATCAACGATATCGCCTGCTGAAAATACGTCAACTTTAATTTCTGATCCTACTTCTAAGCCCTCTAGCTCAACATTCTTGAATTCGCGAATGAAGCGCTTAGGAGCCGTGTTTGCTTTCGCAACATGACCTTTCGCAGGTTTGTTACTTAAAACTTCACGTTTATCTTGGTAACCAACTTGAACAGCTTCGTAACCATCGTTTGCGATCGTTTTTAATTGTAAGACAACGTTTGGCGTTGCTTCAATTACTGTTACTGGAATTAATTCACCAGATTCTGTGAAGATTTGTGTCATTCCCACTTTTTTCCCTAAGATTCCTTTGGTCATGATTACACCTCCATTTTACTTTTATAATTTGATTTCGATGTTCACACCAGATGGTAAGTCAAGCTTCATTAAAGCATCAACTGTTTTTGGTGTTGGGTTCACAATGTCGATTAGACGTTTGTGTGTACGCATTTCGAATTGCTCGCGTGAGTCTTTGTATTTATGTGTCGCACGAATAACTGTGTATAGGCTGCGTTCTGTTGGTAACGGAATTGGACCTGATACGCTAGCACCAGTTCTCTTTGCAGTTTCTACGATTTTATCCGCTGATTGATCTAAAATACGGTGTTCATACGCTTTTAATCGGATACGAATTTTTTGTTTTGCCATTTCTTTCCCTCCTCGCCTCTTTTTAAAGTAGACATAGCTCCACGAAAATTTTTCCGTCACGCTCGTCCATGGCAAAGCGTCCGGGCGTGTCGCAACCTCTCGTTTCATAGCCGGTAAAAATTTCTTCCTACCAATGCGTTCACTACTTGATGTAAACAGCACCTGTATGATTATATTATGGATGAAAGATAAAAGCAAGTGTTTTCCATGCTTTTTTTCATAAAAATTGAAAAAGATAAAAAAAAGAGGATTTCTCCCCTTTTTTGCTCGTTATCGCTTTAAAATACGCTTTAATGGGAAGTATAAAAGTGCGACAATTATAATAGTTGTCACTACGTTAATTAAACTAGCTGGCAACTTAGCAGCAGCTGCAATAAAGGCCGTTGAGAGATCATTACCCAAAAAGACAAACAGCACCGTATTCTTTAGTTGGGTCATCAACAATTTTCCTAAGCCTGTTAAACTACCAATGACGATTAATTGCCAAACATGTGTGGGATTCTTCTTATATAGTAGAAAGCCACCGTAAGCAAATGCCCCGACAACAAAACTTTCCAATAAAAAATATGGCGCTTCTGCCGCATAGCCATTTAAAATATCAAAAATCATAAATCCTAATCCACCCGCTAACGAACCTTTTGTATAACCAAGTAACAAGACCGCTAACAATAAGACAGCATTACCTAAATGCGCAAAAGCTCCTGTCGGCATCGGAATTTTAATCATCGTCCCAATAACCGTCAACGCTGCAAACAATGAAACAAAAACAATCGTCCTAGCTGAATTTTCTCGAATCATATCACAGCACCTCTTTCATACGTTCTTGGGCGCTATTATAAGCCCCATGCCAGACATGTCCCACATAAGGATTAATCCGCACGCCTTGTTGAATCGCTGCTGCCACAAATAACTTTGCAACACGAACAGCTTCCAAAACCGTGTACTCTTTTGCTAACGCAGCTGTAATTGCTGCTGCAAAGGTACAACCCGCACCATGATTATACTCAGTAACGTATAATGGTCCTTCAAAAACTTCAAACTCATAACCGTTGTAGAATAAATCGATTGCTCGTGTTTCATGCAATCGATGTCCCCCTTTAACAACGACATTCGCAACGCCTAATCGATGGATAACTTTCGCAGCTTCCTTCATATCGTCGATTGTCTTTAAATCACCTAAACCTGACAAAATTCCTGCTTCGACCAGATTTGGTGTCGCGACTCGCGCTTGAGGTAACAAATAACGCTTTAACCCTTCGACACTCTCCGGTTGTAAAATTTGCGCTGTCCCTTTACAAGCAATTACCGGATCGACGACGATGTTTTTAACACCCTGTTGCTTGATCACTTCGCTTGCAACTTGAATATTGCGCTCATTCCCCATCATTCCTGTTTTTATCGCATGAATAGCTTCCCCTGCAAAAACAGAAACCAATTGTTTTCGCAACAACTCTTCAGGCAAGACTGTTACCTCATGTGTCCAGCCATTTGTCGGGTCCATCGTCACCACCGATGTCACACTCGAAAAACCAAAAACGCCAAACTCTTCAAATGTTTTTAAATCCGCTTGAATCCCAGCACCACCTGTTGAATCCGAACCTGCAATCGTCAATACTTTTTTCATTTCATCCCTCCTACTCCTAGAACTAAGTATAGCGAAGTCAAAACTTGACGAAAACAGCCAATTGGACTATTTTTAAACCATCCACTTTATTTTGAAAGAAGGTTTGTGACATGTGGCAACCAAATAAAAAAGATATTTCTCCTTTGTATCAACAAATCATCGACCACCTCATTCAAGTCATTCAAAAAGGCGATTTAATGCCCGGTGATCACTTGCTATCCGAACGAAAGTTAGCCGAAGCGTACCAAGTCAATCGTTCAACCGTCGTTCGTGCGTTGGACGAGCTTGAAAGTTATGGTTGGATTGAACGTATTCGCGGCAGTGGTACACGTGTTTTAGAAAGCAGTATTCATAATCGACAAATTCCAACACCCTTCATCCGTTTGCTTGGCCGTTCACACTCGAAAGAAGACCCTTATACTATTGCGCTAAAAAGAAAAATCAAAGAACCGACAACACTTGATCTTTACACCGGAGACTTGCCGATTGATTTGATTCCAAATTTCCAGTTCCCACAACTTTCTTGGGAAGAGCTCATCGATGCCGAACAACAGTTAACGTCTACCGGTTATCTACCATTGAAAGCACAAATCCAAAAAAAATTAGCTAGACATATCCAACACCACTCTAGCAACCAAAAAATCTTAATCACTTCTGGATCCACACAGGGAATTATTTTACTTTTACAAACGCTTCTACAACATGGCGATTGCATCGGTACCGAGGCGACCTCATTTTTATATTCTTTACCGATTTTTAGCCCACTTGGAATTGAACTCCAAGGAATTAAACAAGATAACGAAGGAATCGATTGTAATGACTTGGAAGCCAAACTTCAAAAAGGAAAGATTAAACTCCTTTACTTGAATCCTAACTTTCAAAATCCAACGAGTACTACAATGTCACTCGCACGGCGACAAACGATTTTAGAACTTTGCAAGAAGTACCAAATCCCGATTATTGAAGATGATGTTTTTGGTGACTTAACACTCCAGACGCCTTTGCCGACTCTAAAAGAATTAGCACCTGAACAAGTCATCTACTTAGGTTCTTTCTCTAAATTATTTAGCTCTCGCATCAAAATTGGCTGGATTTATGCCAACGCGCCTTTAATTACACGCTTAGCTCAGGTGAAAAACCAAACGGAACAAGAGACGGATCTTTTACCTCAACTCCTTCTAACAGCGGCACTGACTGACTCCGCTTATGAGCCAAAACACCAAGCTTTACTCAGCGAAATGAGACGACGAAGTGAATCATTTACAACCAAAATGACTGCGTTAGCGGACTATTGGGATTTTTCACCAATCGAAGGTGGTCTGTATTATTGGCTCACTTGGAAACATGAGCGTTTATCTCGTAAAGATTGGCAATTATTCTTAGATTATCACTTAGCCCTTGCACCCGCTTTTTTATTCGGCGACTCAACCAATCAATGCCGCGTCAATTACACACGACTTTCTATCGAACAACAGGTTATTTTTTTTGATAAACTGCAACAGATTAGCCAACAAATCAAAAGCGACTCACGCCACCCGTTAAGGTGATGTGAGTCGTTTTTCAATAAAAAAAGAAGCAAAGAGCATTTACGCTCTTCGCTTCCTTAATGTAATTATTTAGTGATTTCAGAAACAACGCCTGAACCAACAGTACGTCCGCCTTCACGAATAGAGAAACGAGTTCCTTCTTCGATAGCGATTGGGTGAATTAAGTCAACGTTAATTGTAACGTTATCACCAGGCATAACCATTTCAGTACCTTCTTGTAAGTGAACAACGCCAGTTACGTCAGTTGTACGGAAGTAGAATTGTGGACGGTAGTTAGTGAAGAATGGAGTATGACGTCCACCCTCTTCTTTACTCAATACATAAACTTCAGCGATGAATTGAGTATGTGGAGTGATTGTTCCTGGTTTAGATAATACTTGTCCACGTTGGATGTCTTCACGAGCAACCCCACGTAATAAAGCACCGATGTTATCGCCTGCTTCAGCGTAGTCTAATAATTTACGGAACATTTCAACACCTGTTACAGTAGTGTTTTTAGTTTCTTCTTCAATACCAACGATTTCAACAACGTCTCCAACGCGAACTTCTCCACGTTCAACACGGCCTGTTGCAACTGTTCCACGACCAGTGATTGAGAATACGTCCTCAACTGGCATCATGAATGGTTTCTCAGTATCACGAACTGGTGTTGGGATGTACTCATCAACAGCAGCCATTAATTCAAAGATTTTCTCTTGGTATACTGGGTCGCCTTCTAAAGCGCGTAAAGCAGAACCTGCAACAACTGGAGTGTCATCGCCTGGGAAATCGTAATCTGATAATAAGTCACGAACTTCCATTTCTACTAATTCTAATAACTCTTCATCGTCAACCATATCCATTTTGTTTAAGAATACAACGATGTATGGAACACCAACGTTACGAGATAATAAGATATGCTCGCGAGTTTGTGGCATTGGACCATCAGCAGCAGATACTACTAAGATTGCTCCATCCATTTGTGCAGCACCAGTGATCATGTTTTTAACGTAATCCGCGTGACCTGGGCAGTCCACGTGAGCGTAGTGACGAGTTTCAGTTTCGTACTCTACGTGTGAAGTTGAGATTGTGATTCCACGTTCGCGCTCTTCTGGAGCACCATCGATTGAAGCGTAGTCAGAAGCTTGCGCCCAACCTTTTGTAGCTAATGTAGTTGTAATTGCAGCTGTTAAAGTAGTTTTACCATGGTCAACGTGTCCGATAGTACCGATGTTTACATGGGGTTTAGAACGGTCAAATTTTTCTTTTGCCATTTTAAATGTTCCTCCTAAAAATATGAATTTTGATTTTTTTATGCTGATAGGTAAGCAATCTAACAAAAGATTGCTTGCCCATATCATCGCTAACATTGTACACGAAATTCAACAAAAAACATAGCTCTTTGCAAAATTTCATTTGTCATAAAGATTATTCGTCGGTTTTGCCGCCGTTTTTCTTAATGATTTCTTCTTGAATTGATTTTGGTACGTCTTCATAGTGGTCAAATACCATCATGAATGTTCCACGTCCTTGAGTTGAAGAACGTAGAGTTGTTGCGTAACCAAACATTTCTGATAATGGCACCATCGCGTTAACGATTTGTGCATTACCATGAGCTTCCATACCTTCAACGCGTCCACGACGAGCTGTTACGTGACCCATAATGTCTCCTAAGTTTTCCTCAGGGGCAGTAATCGTCACTTTCATCATAGGTTCAAGAATTGATGGATTTGCTTTTTTAGCAGCAGCACGTAACGCTAATGAAGCTGCGACACGGAATGCTGTTTCACTTGAATCGACATCATGGTAAGAACCATCATATAGTCGAGCTTTAACGTCTACTAATGGATATCCAGCTAATACACCGTTCTCCATAGAGTCAATTAAACCTTTTTCAACCGCTGGGATGTATTCACGAGGAACCACACCACCGACAATCGCGTTTTCAAATTCAAAGCCTGCTCCTTCTTCGTTCGGAGAGAATTGGATCCATACGTGACCGAATTGACCTTTACCACCCGATTGACGAACGAATTTACCTTCAACGTCTGCTGAAGAGCGGAACGTTTCACGGTAAGATACTTGTGGAGCACCTACGTTAGCTTCTACTTTGAACTCACGGCGCATACGGTCAACTAACACGTCTAAGTGAAGCTCACCCATACCTGCGATAACTGTTTCACCAGTTTCCGGGTTAGAAGTAACGCGGAATGATGGATCTTCTTCAGCAAGTTTTTGTAACGCCACACCCATTTTATCTTGGTCAGCTTTTGATTTTGGCTCAACAGCAACTTCGATAACTGGTTCTGGGAATTCAATTGATTCTAAGATAACTGGGTTCTTCTCATCACATAGAGTGTCTCCAGTTGTTGTATCTTTCAAACCAACAGCAGCTGCGATATCACCTGAATAAACCGTTTGGATTTCTTCACGAGAGTTCGCGTGCATTTGTAGGATACGACCGATACGTTCACGTTTGCCTTTTGAAGCATTCAATACATATGATCCAGAGTTTAATGTTCCAGAGTATACGCGGAAGAATGTTAAACGACCTACGAACGGGTCAGTCATTACTTTAAATGCTAATGAAGAGAATGGTGCTTCGTCAGTTGACGCGCGCTCAGTTTCTTCATCTGTTTTCGGATTAATACCTTTGATCGCCGGAACATCTGTTGGCGCAGGTAAGTAATCGATAACTGCATCTAATAATAATTGAACACCTTTGTTTTTGAAAGCTGTTCCACATAGAACTGGGAAGAATTCAACTGTTAAAGTTGCTTTACGAATCGCTGCTTTTAATTCAGCTTCTTCGATTTCTTCGCCGTCTAGGAATTTCAGCATTAATTCTTCATCGAAATCAGCAACTGCTTCGATTAATTTTTCACGATATTCTTCAGCTTGCTCTAAGTATTCAGCTGGGATCTCTTCTTCAACCATGTCAGTTCCTAAATCATTTGTATAGATTTCGGCTTTCATTTTTACTAAGTCGATGATTCCAGTAAATGTATCTTCCGCACCCATTGGTAATTGGATTGGGTGAGCGTTTGCTTGTAAACGATCGTGTAATGTTGATACAGAATATAAGAAGTCTGCACCAGTTTTGTCCATTTTGTTACAGAAAACAGCACGTGGTACACCGTAGTCTGTTGCTTGACGCCAAACAGTTTCTGTTTGAGGCTCTACACCTGATTGTGAGTCTAGAACAGTTACCGCACCATCAAGTACGCGTAGTGAACGTTGAACTTCGATTGTGAAATCCACGTGTCCTGGTGTATCGATGATGTTTACGCGATTACCTTTCCATTGTGCTGTTGTAGCAGCAGATGTAATAGTAATTCCACGTTCTTGCTCTTGCTCCATCCAGTCCATTTGTGAAGCTCCCTCGTGGGTTTCACCAAGTTTGTGGATTTTACCAGTGTAGTATAAGATACGCTCAGTTGTTGTAGTTTTACCCGCATCAACGTGAGCCATGATACCGATATTACGAGTGTTTTCTAAAGAAAATTCTCTTCCCATGTTAGGTTGTTCTCCTCTCAAATAGTTACTTTATGCTAAAGTTGCAATCTTTCTACTTCTTAAAAAAGTAGGGAGGATCTTACCAACGATAGTGAGCGAATGCACGGTTAGCATCAGCCATTTTATGAGTGTCTTCACGTTTCTTAACTGAAGCACCTGTATTGTTAGCTGCATCCATGATTTCTTTTGCTAAGCGTTGTTCCATTGTGTGTTCTCCACGCAAACGTGCGTAGTTAACAACCCAACGAAGAGCTAACGTTGTACGACGTTCAGGGCGAACTTCAACTGGTACTTGATAGTTAGAACCCCCTACACGACGAGCTTTTACTTCTAAAACAGGCATAACGTTTTTCATTGCTTGTTCGAAAACTTCCAATGGATCGTTACCTGTTGTTTCTTTAATAATTTCAAATGAGTTGTAGATGATGTTTGCTGCAACTCCACGCTTACCGTCAATCATAATACGGTTAATTAAACGTGTTACTACTTTCGAGTTATAAATTGGATCTGGCAAAACATCGCGTTTTGTAATTGGTCCCTTACGAGGCATCCATAACTCCTCCTTTACGTATAATATGTTTTTGTGTTTCGTTTAATTTCAATAGTTGTTCTTAAGCTTTAGGACGTTTCGTTCCGTATTTAGAACGAGATTGTTTACGGTCGTTAACTCCCGCAGTATCTAAAGCACCACGAACGATGTGGTAACGTACTCCAGCCAAATCTTTTACACGTCCTCCGCGTAATAAGACAACACTGTGCTCTTGTAAGTTATGGCCAATCCCTGGGATATAAGCTGTAACTTCAATTAAGTTAGATAAACGAACACGCGCATATTTACGTAACGCCGAGTTAGGTTTTCTTGGTGTCATTGTTCCCACACGAGTTGCTACCCCACGTTTTTGAGGTGAGTTCACGTTTGTGTGAATTTTCTTGAAACTGTTATATCCTTTGTTCAATGCAGGTGAATTTGATTTATCCGCCTGAGATTTACGAGGTTTACGTACTAATTGGTTAATTGTAGGCATTCCTTGTATTCCTCCTTCCTTAATTCGCTATTATAGACCCACACATCCAGGTGGTTCTTTTCATGCGATAAAAAATAATGCAATTTCATGCATTCGATCTGATTGTACTTTTCAACAGTCAGCATGTCTTCAAAAAAGACCTGTATATAAGCACCTTCGAAATCATACCATGCTTTAACAAGCGTGTCAACACTTTCCCTCATTATTTTCTGGTCTTTTTCATTTTTCTTCACCTACTGATTTTAACTATTCTTTTCAAGGTTTCACCTATATAATAGAAGGAGCATGAAAAACTCGTTATAAGGTGGGAATTAAAATGAATTTAAAAGAAATGGTTGGTATTAAAGCAGCAAGTTATGTTAAAGATGGGATGACGGTTGGTTTAGGGACTGGATCGACTGCCTATTATATGATTGAAGAACTCGGTCGCCGTGTGAAAGAAGAAAATCTAGATATCGTAGGTGTTCCGACTTCTTTTGCTTCAAAAGAACAAGCCGAAGCACTTGGGATTATCATTAAAGATATCGATGCAGTGACACACATTGATTTAACGATTGATGGTGCGGATGAAATTAGCCAAACTTTTCACGGCATCAAAGGCGGTGGCGCGGCATTACTTTTTGAAAAAATTGTTGCAACGTATTCAAAAGAAGTCATTTGGATTGTTGATGATTCCAAAATGGTTGAAAAGTTAGGTAAGTTCCCCTTACCCGTTGAGGTCGTCCCTTATGGTCAAGAGCAGCTCTTCCGTCTTTTCCAAGAAAAAGGCTATAACCCAACTTTCCGTATGGAAACAGAAGATCAATTGAGAAAAACCGATTCCGGCCACTCAATTATCGATTTAAACTTAGACGTCATTGAAGATCCGATTGCTCTAGCGTTGGAACTCGATCAAACCGTAGGCGTCGTTGAACACGGCTTATTTAACAATATGGTAAATACCGTCATTATCGGCGAAGCTCACGGACCAAAAGTCATCGAAAACATTCGTTAACTTCTATATAAATACAAAAAAGCAGCGATTATGTCTCTTCGAACATCATCGCTGCTTTTTTGCGACGTTTTTCTAAAAAATAAATACCTAAGAAGTTTAACCAAACCGTCAGAATCGATGGCAAATAAAAAGTCAAAAAGATTTCTAGTGCCAAAACGTATGAACCCGTTAACGCGAATACAATCCCAATCGGCAACGTCAAAACGACCACGCCATGCCCGACTAAAAATAAAGCAAACATCGCTTGTTGCACTCTTAGAAAAACCATCATCCGAGAACTCAATAGCAAAAGACTAAATAAGATTGCACAGAAGATGATATAACCTGCTCCATTATCAAAATCAAACCAACCAAGCTGACGATAAGTAATGAAACAATTAGATAAAAATATCACCCAAAACCAAATTCCACGCATGCCTTCTCCTCCTTTTCTACTATATATATGTTTATTTAGTATACCTGAATCTGCTTATCAATGGTTCTAATTGGTATTTTTTTATAAAAAGATGTACGCTAAACATATCAAATTTATAGGGTATTGCCCTAAGGAGGAATGTTACACATGGTAAAATTAGTTTTTGCTCGACATGGTTTGAGCGAATGGAACAAGTTAAATCAATTTACTGGTTGGGTGGATGTCGATTTAGCACCTGAAGGGATTGAAGAAGCGAAAGAGGCAGGCAAAAAAATCAAACAAGCTGGGATTGAATTCGACATCGCATTTACGTCTGTTCTCACTCGCGCCATCAAGACTTGTAACTACATTCTAGATGGTAGCGATCAACTCTGGGTACCACAAATTAAATCTTGGCGTTTAAACGAAAGACATTACGGCGCACTCCAAGGCTTAAACAAACAAGAAACACGTGATAAATATGGCGATGAACAAGTGCATATTTGGCGCCGTTCCTATGACGTGCTTCCTCCATTATCGCAAGAAAAACCCGACCGTCGTTACCGCCACTTAGCGCCACAAGATATTCCTAAAGGCGAGAACTTAAAAATCACGTTAGAACGCGCCCTGCCTTTTTGGCAAGACGAGATTGCGCCGGCACTTCTAGACAACAAAACCGTACTCGTCGCCGCTCACGGAAACTCGCTACGTGCATTAGCCAAACATATTGAAGGCATTTCCGATGAAGATATTATGAACTTAGAAATCCCGACCGGCATCCCACTTGTTTATGAAATGGATGATCAGTTGAATGTATTGAATAAATATTATTTATAAGAAATAAAAAGTCAGCACTAGGAATCTCCTAGTACTGACTTTTTTTATTTTTAAATACATACGATTGACTAGAACTGCTAGAGGGTCTCTTTGCCTCTCGCGCCAAAGCGCTCCAAAGCAACGACCTCTATTAGACGGTATAAAAAAGGCAGCTACTCGGTCATAAGCCAAAATCTTTTTGAAAGTAAAAAAACACTTTCAAACGATTTCCGGCTTATGACTCGTAGCTGAACGCCTTTTTTATAACCTTTATCTTATCGCTGTTTCTAGGCCGATTTGGATCATTTCGTTGAAGCTTGTTTGACGTTCTTCTGAAGTTGTTTCTTCGCCGGTGATTAAGTGGTCACTTACGGTACAGATTGCTAGTGTTTCGACATTGAATTTTGCGCCTAAGTAGTATAATACCGCGGCTTCCATCTCAACACCTTTGACTCCATATTTTGCTAGTTCCAACGTTTCAGCTGTGTACTCTTTATAGAAGCTATCTTCTGATAAAATATTTCCGACGTGGGTCGTTACGCCTTTATCCATTGCAATTTCATAGGCATTTTTCATTAAATGGAAATCCGCAATCGGTGCAAACTCAAAATAAGGGAAGTTGCGCTTAATAATCCCACTAGTCGTTACCGCTCCTTGGGCAATGACTAAATCACGTACGTGAACATCTGTCGATAACGCGCCACATGTTCCCACACGGATTAATCGTTTCACGTCATAAGATTGAATTAATTCATGGATGTAAATCGATGCTGATGGCATCCCCATTCCTGTCCCTTGTACAGAAACGCGTTCGCCTTTATACGTTCCCGTATATCCTAGCATACCGCGGACATTGTTATAGCAAACAGGGTTTTCTAAAAACGTCTCAGCGATGTATTTCGCACGCAATGGATCTCCTGGTAATAAAATTTTATCTGCAATTTCACCTGGTTTTGCTTCGATATGAACACTCATTCTTTTATTCCTCCTCAAATGTGGTATGCATTATAATGCTGCTAATGTTTCTTTCACTAATGATTTGAATTCTACTTTTACGCGTTCCGTTGTTTCAACAACTTCTGCGTGGTTTAAGTTCTTTTGCATTCCTGCAGCTAAGTTTGTGATACAAGAAATGCCAAGTACTTTTAATCCGCTATGTGCAGCAACAATCACTTCTGGTACGGTAGACATCCCAACTGCATCTGCGCCAATCGTACGCGCGAAACGAATTTCAGCTGGTGTTTCATATGTTGGACCAGAGAATCCCATATAGACGCCTTCTTTTAAGTGCAAGCCTTTTTCTTCAGCGATTTTTTTAGCGATTTCGCGATAGCTTAATGTATAAGCTTCACTCATATCCGGGAAACGCGGTCCCATGTCTTCTTCGTTTTCACCAATCAATGGGTTATCGCCCATGAAGTTGATTTGGTCTGTGATTAACATTAAATCACCCGGTGTGAATGTTGTATTTACGCCACCACAAGCATTCGTTACGATAACAGAATGTGCTTCTAATGCTTTCATGACACGTACAGGATACGTTACTGTTTGCATTGAATGTCCTTCGTAATAGTGGAAACGTCCTTGTAAAGCTAATACTTTTTTACCTGATAACGTACCATAGACTAATTGTCCTGCGTGACCAACCACTGTTGATACTGGGAAATGCGGGATTTGATCATAAGGAATCACAACTGGGTGCTCGATTTCTTCCGCTAACTCGCCTAAACCTGAACCTAAAATTAAACCAAATTCAACGTCTGCCACGCCTTGGTCTTTCATAAATTGAATTGTTTCTTGTAACTTACTTGTTAATGTCATTAATAGTTCCTCCTTTTATTTTAAAAGCGCTAAGAAGCTCTTGCCGTTTTCTGTCGCTGGCACGCCAAAATTCTCTGCAATCGTCGCTGAGATATCGGCGAAGAATCCTTGCGGGATGGCCCCTGCTTGTTCGAATTTTTTACTAAAGACAAGCAATGGCACGTACTCACGTGTATGATCGGTTCCTGGAAAAGTTGGATCATTTCCGTGGTCCGCCGTAATCAGTAATAAATCCTCTTCTTCTAACGCAGCCAAGATTTCTGGGATGCGTTGATCGAAATCTTCAATCGCTTTTGCATAACCTTCCACATCGCGGCGGTGACCATATAACGCGTCAAAGTCCACGAGGTTGGTGAAGCTTAAACCGGTGAAATCTTGCTTCATAACGTTTAGTAGTTGATCGACGCCATCCATGTTGTCTTTCGTCCGAACCGAATCCGTGATGCCTTGACCGTTGAAAATATCATTGATTTTCCCGACCGCAATCACGTCTTTGTCGTTATCTTTTAGGGAATCGAGAACCGTGCGACCAAATGGATCGAGTGCGTAGTCATGACGATTGCTTGTCCGTTTGAAATTGCCTGGTTCGCCTAAGTAAGGACGCGCGATAATGCGACCAATCATATACGGATCGTCTTTCGTAATCTCTCGGACGTATTCACAAATACGATACAGTTCTTCTAACGGGATAATGTCTTCATGTGCGGCAATTTGTAAGACTGGATCTGCCGATGTATAGACGATTAAATCACCGGTCTCCATTTGATGTGCACCGTAATCATCTAAGACTTGTGTCCCTGAATAAGGCAAGTTACACACAATTTTGCGTCCTGAAAATTCTTCGATTTGTTTTAACAACTCCGCTGGAAATCCTTCTGGAAAAACACGGAACGGTGTTTGAATATTTAACCCCATAATTTCCCAGTGTCCAGTCATCGTGTCTTTACCAACCGAAACTTCTTCTAATTTCGTCGCATACCCTTGATGATCTTGACGCTGCTCAACACCTTTTAAGGGGCGAATCGCACCTAAACCAAGCGCTTCAAGATTTGGAATATTTAAACCCGCGACTTCTGCAATGTGTCCTAAAGTATCTGAGCCAACATCGTTAAATTGAGCAGCATCAGGTGCTTCACCAATTCCGACTGAATCCATCACGATTAAATGTACACGTTTAAACATTTGATTTCCTTCTTTCTTTTGGTTGTTTTCTTTTATTCTACACAAAAGGGCAGATTAAAGCGATATTCTCCCTTAATCCCACCCTTTTGCAAAAGATTATTTTGATTTGATATAGTTGCGACCATTCGCTTTTGGACCAGAAGCTTTTCCTAAAAAGGCAACCAATACAATAATCGTCATTAAATATGGTGCAATTTGTAATAAAATTGGCGGGATGGAGGAAATGATTGGTAGTTGCGCACCGATAATACTTAAACTTTGTGCAAAACCAAAGAATAAAGCGGCTCCCATCGCCCCAAGTGGATTCCATTTACCAAAAATCATTGCTGCCATTGAAATGAATCCTTGACCAACAATCGTTCCAACTGAGAAGTTCCCAGAAATGGATTGCGCAAAGACTGCGCCACCTAAGCCACCAAGTAAACCAGAAATTAAAACACCCGCATAGCGGAATTTGTAAACATTAATACCTAATGTATCTGCTGCTTGTGGATTTTCACCCACTGAACGCAAACGCAAACCAAAGCGTGTTTTAAATAAGACAAACCAAGCAAAGACCGCAATTAAAATCGCTAAGTACGCTGGTAAGAACGTATTTTTAAAGAAGATTGGTCCTAACACCGGAATTTTTTCTAAACCAGGGAAAGAATAGTAACCTAGATTATACGTAATATTATCCGTTTGACCTTTACCATACCATGCTTTGATTAAGAAAACCCCTAAAGCCGGTGCCATCAAATTGACAACCGTACCACTAATAATATGATCGGCACGAAACGTAATTGTCGCAACCGCATGAATTAATGAAAAGACTAATCCGACAGCGCCTCCGACTAAAATCGCAAGCCACGGTGTCCATGCACCAAATTGATCCGCCATCTCTAAGTTAAAGACGACCGCACTAAATGCTCCCATTACCATGATTCCTTCTAAACCTACGTTAACGACGCCACTACGCTCAGAGAAGGTGCCGCCAAGAGCGGTTAAAATCAAGGGCGTGGAGTATGTAAGTGTGGCTAATACAATTAAGGCAATTGTTCCAACAACTGACATTATTCTTCGCCTCCTTCCGCTTTTTCTTCATCAGGTTCTAAAGCTGTCTCCATCACAACAATGGCTTCAATCGCCTCGTCTTTACGCATCGGTAAAAACTTATTGACTGCCACACGGACAATATAGTTAATTCCTACAAAGAAGATAATCAAGGCAATCGATACGTTGACAATTTCAAACGGGATATTGGCACCTGTTTGCATGCCTAGACCACCAATTTTCAAAACACTAAAGAGTAAAGCCGATAATAAAATCCCAATTGAAGTCCCTGAACCAAGTAAAGAGACCGCCATACCGTCAAAACCAATCGCAAGCGAACCTGTTTGAACGAAGAAGTTTTGGTATGTTCCCAAACCTTCCATCACGCCACCTAAACCAGCAAGGCCACCAGAAATGACCATTGACATGACGATTGTGCGACGGCTACTCATTCCAGCATACTCTGACGCATAAGGGTTTAAACCAACCGAACGAATTTCATAACCTAACGTTGTTTTCTTCATTAAGAACCATACAAGAACCAACATCAACAGCGCTAAGAAGAGTCCGCTGTTCACTCGTGAACCTCCGAAAAATTCGGTTAACCACGGTAGACGCAACGTCGCGTTTTCTGCAATCGGCTTCGAAGCATCTAAGTTGTTGCGCATGCTTTCTGGCATCACGTTTTGTAACATGAAGGTACTTAAATATAATAAAATGTAGTTCATCATAATCGTTACGATAACTTCACTCGTACCAAAAAAGGCACGTAAGAAACCTGGAATCGCGGCAGCTACTGCTCCTGCTGCGGCACCAATCAAAACAGCTAGTGGCAACATCAGTAAGCGCGGCATATCTGGGAAAGCTAAAGCAAACCAGACACTGGCAACCCAACCACTTAATGCTTGTCCAGATAACCCGATATTGAAAAATCCGGCCGAGTTGGCAACCGAGAAACCAAGTGCTGTAAAGATTAACGGGGTTGCTTGACGAAGCGTCTCCCCGATACTACGTGTACTTCCTAATGAGGCGTCTAGCATCCAAGCGTAACCTGAAATCGGATTATAGCCGAATGCGATCATTAATAGACCACCTAATAGCAATCCGAGTATAACGGATATCACGGGAATTAAAATATTCCGAATTCTTTCAGTGCGGTTATGCATTCTCCGTCACCTCCTGTTGTTCTAATTCTTGACGGGCTTTTTCTAAAGAAGAGCCAGCCATTAATAATCCAAGCTCTTGTTCTGATGTTTCATCGGCATTCACGACGCCGACAATTTGACCGTCGTGAATCACGGCAATTCGATCCGAGACATTCAGAATTTCTTCTAATTCAAAACTTACAAGTAGCACGGCTTTAAATTTATCTCGTTGCTCGATAATGCGTTTATGAATAAATTCAATCGCTCCGACATCCAATCCACGAGTCGGGTTAGCGACAATTAATAAATCTGGATCGCGACTAATCTCGCGCGCAATAATTGCTTTTTGTTGGTTTCCGCCAGAAAGTGCTTTTGCAGGTACCAATTCATTCACCGTACGAACATCATATTCTTGAATCAAATCACGTGCATGGTAATTCATTTCACTGTAATTTAAGATGCCAAAATGACTCATTGGCTCTTTATAATACGTTTGTAACGCAATATTTTCTGAAACCGACATTTCTAAAATCAAGCCGTATTTATGGCGATCTTCTGGAACATGCGATACGCCAGCTTCGGTAATTTTACGTGGACGTAAATTCGTGATTTTCTCATCGTTTAAAATGATTTCACCACTTTCAACTTTACGCAAACCAGTCAATGCTTGAATTAATTCCGATTGACCATTCCCGTCAATCCCAGCAATCCCTAACACTTCTCCGGCACGCACTTCTAAACTCAAGCCTTTAACTGCTGTTAAGCCACGGTTTTCTTTGACAACTAAATTATCAACCGACAACACGACTTCTTGTGGATCAGCTACTTTTTTATCCGTTTTAAAGGAAACTGAACGGCCAACCATCATATCGGCTAACTCTTGTGAATTCACATCCGCAACATTGACTGTGCCAATGCCTTTTCCACGACGAATGACCGTACAACGATCCGCTACCGCTTTGATTTCATCTAATTTATGCGTAATCAAAATAATTGATTTGCCTTCTTGCACTAGCCCTTGCATAATTTTCGCTAGCTCTTCAATCTCTTGCGGTGTTAATACTGCTGTTGGTTCATCGAAAATTAAAATATCCGCTCCACGGTATAACATTTTCAAAATCTCAACCCGTTGTTGCATCCCTACCGAAATATCGCGAATATGGGCATCCGGATTGACTTGCAAACCATATTGATTGGACACACGTAAAATTTCTTCACGCGCTTTACGGCGATCTAATAACCCTAAACGTCCTGGTTCATTCCCTAAAATAATATTCTCGGTTACGGTAAAAGCATCGACTAACATAAAGTGTTGATGAACCATCCCAATTCCTAATTGACTTGCTTTTGTCGGACTCGTAATCTTAACCACTTCACCGTTCATGAAAATGTCACCTGAAGTTGGTTCAAGTAAGCCTGATAAAACATTCATTAATGTTGATTTCCCTGCGCCGTTCTCACCAAGTAACGCATGAATTTCACCTTTTTTGACTTGCAAATTAATTTGATCGTTTGCTTTAAAGGTACCAAAACTCTTGGTAATATCCCGCATCTCGATGACAAATTGTTCTCCCGTCACAATGCTCACTTCCTTTTTTTAAATGACTCGTACTAAAAATAATAGCAACAAAAAATAGAGAGAGTACTTCTTTTTTCTCTCAATTAAAGACTTTCTAAGAAAATCCTTAAGTGAAAGAAAAAAGACCGTTGCGCCAAAGTCATATTTGATTTTTGCGTTCCGGTCTTTCTTCTCACAACATTTATCTGTCAAATATCTAATAATTTAAAACTATGCTGCAGGTACTTCTGGTACTTCAAGTTCACCTGAAATGATTTGTTCTTTCGCTTTGTTGACTGCTGCTAAAGCTTCTGCTGATAATTGACCGTCTGTTAAGCCAACACCCTCTTCTTTCAAACCATAAACAGTATGTTCGCCACCAGGGAATTTACCTTCAACCGCTTTTTGAGCTAAGTCTTGAACAACTGTTCCAACACCTTTAGTTGTTGAAGTTAACGTGAAGTTTAAATCTTCGCCGTCTAATTTGTAGCCACCCTCGTCTGATTGATCACGGTCAACACCGATAACCCAAACTTTTTTGTCGCCTGTTTCGTTAATTGCTTTCGCTTCTTGGAAAACACCATTTCCTGTTTCGCCTGATGCGTGATAAACGATATCTGCGTCTTGTCCATACATTCCTTGAGCAATTGCGCGACCTTTATCTGGCGCACTGAAATCACCTGCGTATTGAACTTCAACTTTTACTTCTTTACCTAATTCTTTCGCTCCAGCTTCAACACCGGCAACAAAACCAGCTTCGAAACGGTCGATTACTTGCCCTTTAACCCCACCAACGAATCCAACTTTGTTTGTTTCAGTTGAGTAAGCTGCTGCGATTCCTGCTAAGTAAGCTGCTTCATGGTCTTTAAATGTTGCAGATACTACGTTGTCGCCTTCAACAATATCATCAATGATGGCAAAGTTGATATTTGGATTTAATGCTGCTTGTTCTTTAATCGCTGGTTGTAATTTATAACCAATACCAAAGACTGTTTGGAATCCTGCGTTTAACGCTTGGTCAATATTTGGAATATAGTCTGCTTCGTTTTGTGATTGGAAGTACTTGTAACCACTTGTACCTTCCTCCACGTTGTTTGCAGCGCCCCATGCTTTTAACCCTTCCCATGCGGATTGGTTAAATGAACGGTCATCTACTCCACCAGTATCCGTAATTAGTGCGGCAGTTGCGATTTCTGTTGTCGCGTCGCCCCCTGCTGATCCATTTCCTGCGTCTGATCCGTCTGTTTTACCGCCACCACATGCTGCTAGTACAAATGCACTTGCTAATGCTACTGCGCCGAAACCGAATAATTTTGCTTTTTTCATTTCTGTAAAGCCCCCTAATAAATAGTTTTTATTTTCAAAAGCCTTTAACGGCCCCTTGAACAGATTAAGATTTCTCTCGTGAACACACTTGAGAAAAAATGAAGTAAAACAACGACATTGACGCTTGATTATTCGCTTACTCTTTCATTCAGTATAACGAATTTCCCCTTATTTGACGAATTAAAACCTGTCCACGATTGGAAAGTCGTCGCGTCGCTTACATTGTTGCATTAACCCGGTAAATCTTTACTACTAAATGAATATGGCAATAAGGACTCAATGGTTGTTTCTTTCATTACACCGTCATCACCAAGTAACGTTACTGGCATCGTTGGCTCACAAAATTCAACCATGACTTGACGACAAGCCCCACAAGGCGAAATCGGCTCTGGTGTGTGCCCAACCACGACTAAATGTTGAAATTCACGTTCACCTTCAGAAACAGCTTTAAAAAAAGCGGTGCGCTCTGCACAATTACTCAAGCCGAAAGAGGCATTTTCGATGTTTAATCCTTGATAGACTTTGCCTGATTTTGTCACCAAGCACGCCCCAACTGGAAAATGAGAATACGGAACGTACGCTTTATCCATCGCAGCGATTGCTACGTCTAACCATTCTTTTTTCGCTTTTCCCATGCGGAAATCGCCTCCTTAGTAACCGACACCTGTCGATCCTGAAATAATTGCCACACTTGCACTGGTCCCTAGACGGCTCGCTCCTGCTTCAATCATCGCGCGTGCTTGTGTTTCATTATGAATCCCACCGGAAGCTTTAACGCCCATTTCAGGTCCAACCGTCTCACGCATTAAACGAACGTCTTCTTCGGTTGCGCCTCCCGTTGAAAATCCAGTCGATGTTTTAACAAAGTCAGCACCTGCCGCTTTTGCTAATTCACATGCTCGAACGATTTCTTCTTTGGTTAATAAGGCTGTTTCTAAAATCACTTTGACTAACGCACGATCTTTCGCTGCTGCGACAACGGCTTCGATATCTTTTTGAACAAGCGTATCATCACCTGATTTTAATGCGCCGACGTTAATGACCATGTCGACTTCGTCTGCGCCATTTTGAATCGCATCCGTTGTTTCAAAAGCTTTAGTTGCTGACGTATTGGCTCCTAAAGGAAATCCAATTACCGTACAAACGGCTGTTGGCGAAGTTTTTAGTTCTGCTGCTGCAAGTGCGACCCAAGTTGGGTTGACACAAACAGAATAAAAATGATGCTCCTTCGCTTCATTAATAATCTTCATTACACCATCTTTGGTTGTTTCTGGTTTTAAAACTGTGTGGTCCATCATGCGGTTCAAATTCATTGTTTGCCACTTCCTATTCTGTAATCATTTCGTGGATTAACGGTGGTTCAACAACCGTTGCTCCGATTTCAATATTTTGTTCAATTAGTGCGGTCACTTCTGCGACATTCGACGTATTGCTATAAATCGTGACTAACGCTTCGCCAGCTTCAACGTGATCGCCAATTTTCTTATGCAGCTTCAAACCAACCGCATAGTCAATCGCATCATCTTTTGTTCTTCTACCAGCACCTAGCATCATCGCCGCAATCCCTAACTCATTGGCAACGAGTTTTGTGACGACGCCAGATTCTTTTGCTAAAACCGGAATTTCATATTGTGCCGTCAGTAATTTTTCTGGCGCTTCAATATAAGAAACATCGCCGCCTTGACTCGCAATCATTGTTTTGAATTTTTCAAACGCGCGACCAGACTGTAGCGCTTCTTCTAACAATTGACGCGCTTCTTCCAACGAGTCGGCTTTATTCGCTAAAACAACCATTTGACTGCCTAAAACGTAACACATTTCAATTAAATCTGCGGGCCCGTTTCCTTGTAAGGTTTCGATTGCTTCGACAACTTCTAAACTATTCCCAATCGCTTCGCCTAAAGGTTGCGACATATCTGAAATGACAGCCATTGTTTGGCGCTTGGCCAACTTACCAATCCGGACCATCGTCTTCGCTAAACGTCGTGCATCTTCCGGGTTCTTCATAAAGGCACCTTCACCAGTCGTTACATCTAAAACAATCGCATCCGCTCCAGCTGCGATTTTCTTACTCATAATAGAGCTCGCAATTAAAGGAATCGAACTAACGGTTGCCGTTACATCACGTAGTGCGTATAGTTTTTTATCAGCTGGTGCTAAGTTACCCGATTGTCCAATGACCGCCACTTGGTTTTCGTTAACGAGTCGAATGAACTCTGCTTCGGGTACTTCAATTTTAAAACCAGGAATTGCTTCCAGTTTATCTAGCGTGCCCCCGGTATACCCCAGACCACGGCCAGACATTTTCGCCACTGGCACACCCACACTTGCCACAAGTGGTGCTAAAATCAACGTTGTCGTATCACCGACACCACCGGTTGAGTGTTTATCGACTTTTATGCCATCAATTGAGGATAAATCAATCACCTCACCCGAATGCGCCATCGCTAACGTCATCGCGGTAATTTCTTCATCGGTCATGTCTTGAAAATAAACAGCCATCATAAAAGCGCTCATTTGATAATCAGGAATCTGATCATTCGTATACCCTTTGATCAGCCATTCAATTTCTTGTTGTGTTAATTGTCCACCATTGCGTTTTTTTTCGATTAAATCTACTGTGCGCATCGCTCGGACCTCACTTCCTCATCTCATTCATTATACAGAATTTCCAAAATAGGTAAACCACTTTAGTAAAACAGTTTACTTAATATACAAAACGATTGAAAACCCTTCCAAACAAAATATACATCGCCTGGATTCGATTGTCAACCGCTTTAGCACTATTTAAAAATTAAAAATTATTCTGTGTTCATTTTCACACTCTCACGGATTATTAATTTAGTTTCAAAAATTTTATTTGGAATCCGCCGTTCTGGGAATTCAATCGCATCGACAATAAACTTAGCTGCTGTAAAACCAATCTCAAAGACGGGTTGTGTAACCGTCGATAAAGAGGGTGTCAATGACGGCGTGAACGGCAAATCATCAAAACCAATGACTGAAATATCCTCTGGTACTTTTTTACCCGCTTCATACAGTGCCCGATAGCAACCAATCGCCACAGCATCATTACTACAAAAGATCGCCGTAATCTCAGGATGTGTCAAGACTTCTTTTGCCATCTGATAGCCACCCTCAATCGTTAAATCACCTGTTGCGACATATTGCTTCTTGTACGGAATCCCCGCATCCTTCAAAGCATGACGGTAAGCATTATATCGTTCTTGCAATTGATAATAGGTGCCATTTTCTTTGAGTAAGGCAATGTGCTTATGCCCTTGTTTCGTCAAATAATGAACGGCTTGATATGCCCCTTCGTATTCTTTGATAATTAGGCGACCAGTGTCTCGTTGATTAATCCCACGATCAATTAAAATCAACGGCATGCGACGATAAAAGTCACTGCCATAAGCGTACTCTTCAGGTAATAAATTCGGTGTCGCTAAAAGTACACCATCTACGGAACGATGATTCAAATCTTGTAACAGTTGAATTTCTTTTTCTAAACTTTGTTGGGAGTTACATAAAATCAACATGTAACCGAGTGGATTTAAATACTTCTCGACACCTTCAACCATTTTTGAGAAAAAGAAGTCGGTCACGTCCGGTACAATCATGCCAATCGTTTTTGAGTGGCGATTAATTAAATTCGATGCAAAATAATCTGGTCGATATTGGTGTTCATGGACAATATCTAAGACCCGTTTGCGCGTTTCCTCACTAAAACGACTGCCTTTATTATTTAAAATTTGTGAGACTGTCGTTACAGATACACCCGCCATTTCTGCAATTTGACGAATCGTTTTTTTCATTGGTGTCTCCTCGATTCTATGCTTCCTTCACGCTTTGGATAATATAATAACCGCGGTCTTTTAAAATAATTTCAGCGTTGCCAAACGTTTCAAGCATTTTCTTTTGGGCACTTGGCGCCCCTTGTTTCTTTTGAATCACAATCGTTAACGTGCCACCCGGTAACAACAAATCTGCCGCATTGACTAAAATTTCATGCACCACTTGTTTACCAGCACGAATCGGTGGGTTACTTAAAATCCCTGCATAAGCCGAATGATTCAAAGTTTCATAGATGTATGAAGCATGAATTTCAACATTTTCGATCTTGTTTTGTTTCGCATTCGTTTGCGCCAATTCAAGTGCACGCTCATTGACATCAACCATTTCGACAACACGCTTCGTATCATAAGCTAACGACAAACCAATTGGGCCATAGCCACAACCTAAATCCAGTAACGGTCCTTCCGGTAAATCGGTCGCATCAAAGGCGTCAATTAAGACACGCGAACCAAAATCAATCGTTCCTTTTGAAAAGACATTACTATCCGTTGTAAAATGAAACAGCTTTCCTTTTAATTCAAAATCCCAATGCGCGTATTCGTGCGCCGTATCTGGCGACTTACTATAATAATGATTTGTCATCTTTTTTCTTCCTTTAAATTAAATTGTTTCTTTAATCATAACGAATTTTGATTACTTGTAAACCATCTTTTTCAATTGCTTTTACTTTTCTATGATTTAATTTTTCTTTTTGTGATAAAATAATGCATAAAGTTACTTGAGGAGGTCCCCTAGAAAAAATGAAGGAAAGCATGAACTATTATGAAATTCCTCGGTCTGAATGGCAAAGCTTTTATACGAAAGAGCATATGCCCTTGACCCAGGACGAGCTCGATAGCATCAAAAGTCTGAATGACCAGATTTCAGTACAAGACGTTGAGGATGTTTACATTCCATTAACGCATTTAATCCATCTCTATATGAAAGAATTCGAATCTTTGACTTTAAGCAAAGGACTCTTTTTACACCGCTACGTCAAAGTTCCGCCATTCATTATTGGGATCGCCGGCAGTGTCGCCGTCGGAAAAAGTACGGTGGCCCGCTTACTACAAACCTTGCTTTCTCGTCTTTTTTCACGACGCAACGTTCAGTTAATTACGACCGATGGTTTTTTATACCCCAATGCGGTCTTAGAAGAACGAAACATCATGAATCGTAAAGGCTTTCCCGAAAGTTACGACATGCAACGACTGATTCAAACATTAAATGAAATCAAAACCGGCAAAGATGTCGAAATTCCGCTTTATTCCCATCAAATCTATGACATCGTTCCAAATCAATTTGAAACAATCGAACAACCGGATATTTTAATCGTTGAAGGCATTAATACGTTACAATTACCGGCAAATGAACAAATTTATGTCAGCGATTTCTTTGATTTCTCGATTTTTATTGATGCCGAACCGGATTTAATTGAGAAATGGTATTTGGAACGCTTCGAATCGCTCCTTGATACTGCCTTCTTAGATCCAAAAAATTACTACTATCAATATGCCATCGGTGATCGCCAAAAAGCGCTCGCGATGTCACGAACCGTTTGGAAAAATGTGAACTTAAAAAACTTAGAAGAATTCATCTTACCGACGCGTGGTCGAGCAGATGTCATCTTACACAAACAAGAAAATCACTTAGTTGACCAGATTTCTCTAAGAAAACACTAATTTAACGCGATTAATAATTGCCAAACGAAAATAATTTTATTATGATAAGATTGGAGATTCATTTTGAAAAAGTTCGCTTTTTCATCAAATTATATAGAATAGGGGTCATTCACCGTGACAAACATTGACATTATGCCGAACGTTGAAAAAATCATCGTTCTTGATTACGGCAGCCAGTATAACCAATTAATCACTCGTCGCATTCGTGAATTCGGTGTGTTTTCTGAATTATTAAGCCACCGCATCACAGCTGAAGAAGTTAAAGCAATCAATCCAAAAGGAATTATTCTTTCTGGTGGACCGAACAGTGTTTACGCGGACAATGCCTTCCGTATTGATCCAGAAATTTTAAATTTAGGGATTCCTGTTTTAGGAATTTGCTACGGTATGCAATTAATTACCGACGAACTTGGTGGAAAAGTTGAAGCTGCGGATAATAAAGAGTACGGTAAAGCCGAACTAAACATTACAAGCGACAAAGCGGATTTATTCCAAAACACACCAAAAGACCAAATCGTATGGATGAGCCATGGCGATTTAGTAACAGAAGTTCCAGCTGGATTTGATGTTGTTGGTACAAGTAAAGATTGTCCAATCGCTGCGATGCAAGACGCTAGTCGTCACATCTACGGCGTACAATTCCACCCAGAAGTTTTACATTCTGAATACGGAACAGACCTATTAAAAGCATTCACTTTTGATATTGCAGGTTGTGCAGGTGACTGGACAATGGGTAGCTTTATCGAAATCGAAATCGCTAAAATCCGCCAACAAGTTGGCGACAAACGCGTATTACTTGGCCTTTCAGGTGGCGTTGATTCAAGTGTCGTTGGTGTCCTTTTACAAAAAGCAATCGGCGATCAACTAACATGTATCTTTGTTGACCACGGCTTAATGCGTAAAAACGAAGGCGATGAAGTAATGGAAATGTTAGGCGGTAAATTCGGTCTAAACATCATCCGTGTTGACGCCAAAGAACGCTTCTTAAGCAAATTAGCTGGCGTAAGCGATCCAGAACAAAAACGTAAAATCATCGGTAACGAATTCGTTTACTTATTCGATGACGAAGCAGGCAAAATTGCCGGCGAACAAAAAGTTGAATTCTTAGCACAAGGTACGCTATACACTGACGTCATTGAGTCTGGTACAGAAACCGCTCAAACAATTAAGTCGCACCATAACGTCGGTGGCTTACCAGAAGACATGGAATTCCAATTAATCGAACCATTAAACACTTTATTCAAAGATGAAGTTCGTGCAGTTGGTACAGAACTTGGCATGCCTGACTCAATCGTTTGGCGCCAACCATTCCCAGGACCAGGCTTAGGCGTACGCGTACTTGGCGAAATCACAGAAGAGAAATTAGAAATCGTTCGCGAATCTGATGCCATCTTACGTGAAGAAATCAAGCTTGCTGGCTTAGACCGCGATATCTGGCAATACTTTACTGTCTTACCAGGTATCCGCAGTGTTGGTGTGATGGGCGATGGCCGTACGTATGACTATACAATCGGTATCCGCGCAATCACTTCAGTTGATGGCATGACCGCAGACTTCGCACGTATCCCGTGGGATGTATTGCAAAAGATCTCAGTGAGAATCGTAAATGAAGTCGCGCATGTGAATCGAATCGTTTATGATATTACGAGCAAACCACCGGCAACTGTTGAGTGGGAATAAAGAATTAATAGCTAGAAAGCCTTTAAAAAAGGCTTTTCTGGCTATTTTTCTTTTTATTGAACTTTTTATTTTCTCGTTTCGTATAAATGAAGTCGATTTTCATAGGTGCATAATTTCACTTGTGTTTTATACCAAGGATGATGGGTTCCTACCTTAATAGTAAGAGTCTTTTTTGTTTTATCAGCTTTTCTTTTCGTTCAATTTTGATTTTCATGAGTTCAAATTCTTTCTTATTTGTTAATAATACGTCCAGCTCCAATGAGGTGTGCTTTCCAATAGGAGTCCGTTAAATTGGCATCACTGACTTTTTTACTGACCAGATGCTCGTGTAACTTCTTATCTTTTTCATTTCATCACGTCATTCTTGAAATAGAAAAAGAGCAGTCCGTTTTTATCGGACTGCTCTTTAAAAATATTATATTTACTTTTAGTTATTTTTTATAGATAATGAAGCTAATAGGAGGGGATTTTTTTGCAAAAGAAACCTGATAAAAATAATTATTCTTTATTGAATTCAGCAGTGTTATTAGTACTTCTTTACATACCCGTAATATTATTATCAAAAAATCTATACAGCGTAGTTAGTATCTATGTCATTCTAATTAGCATATTCCTTATTCGGATAAATAGGAAAACTATTATCAAAAATATTAATACTTTTTTTATAGAACGAAAAAATATTAAAAATCTAGAATACTATCGAATTACAGATGACAATAAAGTTATTGACCTAGAAAAAAGAAAGCATACTTTTAGTCTTTTCAGTGATATGACGATGGGAACATTTCTAATTTTAGCAGTAAATCTTATGGCTATAGATAGTCTCATACAACATTTTCTAGGAGAATCTTCTGTTTTAAAATTAGTAACTGCAATCGTAATTAGTATTATAGTTCTTATCTGCTATGGAGGTATTATAGCTGGTATAGTTTATAAATATACAACAACTGTTTACGTTGCAATACCAATGATTAGCGCCATTGTTTACTTTTCATTTTTAGATCCCTTAGTTTCTTTTTTTCCTGATTTCGCTCGATTTGCTGGCTATTTATTAACTACAATCATATTATACTTCATATTGACTTATACATTTCCGGCTCATGTTTTAAGGAACTTAAATAGTAAAACAGTTTTGATTAGCTCATTTACCACAATTTTAACTGCATTTTTGAGTCAAATATTACAATTTTTTTTTGCTAGTTATGTTCAAAATAAACATTATTTATTGACACTCGATGCTGTAAGAAATACTACAAATGTATCCAATAGCCTGAAAAGCATTATTATAGATAATCCAGATTTAATAAATATTATCAATCATTTTTTACTAAAAGAGACATCCAGTTTATTAACATCAATGACAAGTTTGATCGTAACTGCTTTGACAATTTCTTATATTATAGGGGCATTAATAATCAATAGGAAAATACGAAAAAATAATCTGAAAGCCACATTTGTTTATCGGACACTAATCAGGAATGAACAGCCATCATACAGTGATTTAATTACATGCTCTTTTTATGGTGGTGAAGAATATGAGAATCTGCTTTTAAACAATGATGTAACCTTAAAAATAATTTTGGAAAATGAAGTAGATATTGAAATTCCAGATATTTCCAGAAAAACAAGACTTGTTGCATGGTGGAAAAGAAACTCAATAATTTATTCTACACTTCAAGATATCCGACAAATTTTTGAAAAATAATCTTTTAATACACCATGTGAAGTTGCAATATAGTTGCCTTCGATTTCCATATATCACCCTAAAGCTTGATAATCGATATAGTTCTGTAAGTTACTGGGTACTTCACCAAGTTGCCCCGTTTCTTCGACATAGTAACGGGTAACATCTTCCATAGAATCACAATCGCTGTAGCAAATAATATAATCTTTGTGCTCTAATAATTCTTCTAAGCTGTTAAACCACATACCTTGGATTTCACTTAGTTCATCATTCCTGAAAATGACAAATGAATAACACCTAAAAAATTACGTTTTTATTTAATCTACAGTTATGTTGAGTATGTTTTCTACCTTATTGTTAAATCCATTGTCGTCCTATAAACAATGGATTTCAGTTCGGAAGCATTGTTTTAAATTACGATAATAGCTAGAACAATTCTCTTATCTCCATTAGATTTGAAATACAACTATTATCATCATTCGTTTTTTTTCGATAAATTAATACTGTTTATATTCGCATAGATTGCTACTTCTATGTCTAGTAATCTATCCCCTATATAATATGTTTTTCGTTTGTCCAAGTTGTACTTTTCAATTAAATACTCAATCGCCTGAGGATCCGGTTTGCGTTTAAATTCATAACTACTGGTGACCACTTCAACAAAAAAAGACGCTATATTCAAATCCTTGAGTATTGTATTGGCTACATCACTCTTATGTGTGTAAATATAGTTCTGGACATTATTCTGTTTTGTCCACAATAAAATTTCTTTGGATCCGTCCATTAATTTTATATCATTCACCTTAGATTTATTTTTTCAGAGAAAAATCGTTTCATCTTATCATACGAAATATCATTTTCTAACAATTCTTCCTTCAATAAAGATACCACTGATTTACTCAAAATATGCTTTTTTACCGCTCCGTAATCAAAATAGATTTTAAAATATGAAAAAGTTTCTTCTAAAGATTTTAGAAGAACATTATACGAGTCTAATAGCGTTCCATCTAAATCCCAAATAAAATTATGCGTACTCTACATCTTTCCTCTGTAAGTTTATATGTTGCTTAAACTTTTGTCATGTCGTCTGAAAAAATTAGCTATTTCCATTGACGGCGACTATATAATCCTCTCAGTTAGACCAGGCTCCATTTTTATACCATCTTCTCTATTACAAAAAATTATATCATTCGACATTTTTTGTCTACTATTAATTGATTTTAACGTTTTTCTCATATATTAAATACCTATCATTTTATTAGCTTCTACTACTCATATATGAGTAGTAGAGTGCATCTGTCTTGTTTGGTTTTCAGTGTTAGTTCAATCTGATTAAAACAACTGAATTTAATTATTATAATTTAATAAAAAACTGTTTAAAATTAACTACTTAATTATGAATAACTTACTAGTCTCCGAAATTTAGATTCAAGAATCTAAATTTCGAGGAGAAATATCATGATAAAAGTACTTCTCCACTATCCTTTTATTATTTTATATCCACATGGTCTATCAGTAACCAACTATTTAAATCTGCTAAGTTATTATTTACTTGATTAACGGAGTCTGAAAGATCAATAATTTTAACTTTTTTATTTTTAACTAAGGTTTTACGATAGTTTTCATCTACTACAATGTTACTATTCTCACTAATTTTTTTTGTATCTGAAAGTATTTGAAAAGTGAACTCCTTCTCCTTAGTTGTAAAAGAGAGTTTATTCTGTCCTCTCAAATCAACGTATAAATTATTTTCATCACTATCAAAATAATATCCAGTTGCTAAATCGATGAAAGGTTTTTTTATTTTAAAACTGATACTATACGAAATGTCATCTGGAAATAAGATATTTTCCCCTGTATTTACATCAAGGTGTTTTGAGCCTTCATCCTCGGATACCGTAACAGATATAATCTCAATATCAGTAGGTTTTAATTGGACTACCTTGTTTTCCCAATAAAAATAACTAACAAAAATAGCAATCACCACGACTGTAATTATGGAAATGATATATACATTTTTACTTTTTATATTGAAGCTTAACTTGTTCACCATCTTTTTATCTCCTCTCATTAGTTCATCTAGAGATAAACCAAAATAATCACTTAATTGTATCAATTGGTTTAAATCTGGATAGCTTTTACCTGTTTCCCATTTAGAAATTAGCTGTCTGCTAACAAAGAAAACATTCCCTAATTCTTCTTGAGTCAAGTTGTGTAAAAGTCTATTCTCTTTAATGATTTTTCCGATTTCCAATTTTGACGCCTCCTTTAGTTGTATAATACGGCTATTGCTGACAAATTCGCTAGCAATAGATTAAAACATCCAGAAAAACACATGCTCTGAATCGTAACATCGTATGTTACTTCATTATTTATTAAATCGACACACTAAAAGCCTAAATATTATTATTCAACGTTTAGGCTTTCGATATCGTTTCAACTTGGTTACCCATCGGGTTGAAACGATCCTCAATAAAAAATAAATCGATTATTTGTAAGATATGAAACAATTATTCAGTGATTCCTCTAGACTTTAAATGAAAATCTCATTTCGTTTTCAGCGAATCCAAGATAAATAAATTCTAGTTTTCTTAGTAATTCAATAGAAGCCACGTTATCACTAGCCACTCCAGCTTTGACAGTCTTAATTCCTCGTTTTTTCAAATGATTGATAACAGCTGTGACTGCTTCATAAGCATAGCCTTTTCGCGCTTCTGATCGACAAATTGAATAACCTATCCAACAATTCTCTTCCTCTTGCTTAAGATAAACATCACCTATTAACCAGCTATTTTTTGTGTCCACGAGGGCAAGTTGCATGCCGCTATTTAAATCATTTCCACCTAAAAGCACCTCTGCATACTCTTCTTTCGTCAACCCTTTAAATCCTTGGTACTGCATCCAATCCATGTCATTTCTATAATCCATAAAACGATTAATATCACTTTCGTTAAATGGGCGTATGATACACCGTTTTGTCTGAATTTCCATATGAACCTCTTTTCATTTATTATAGAGAGCTATTTATTAAAACGAAATCGATCCGTATCAAAGTCTTATGAAGATGTCGACGACAAGCCTTCACAAA
The DNA here is from genome assembly GCF_014635985.1 of Enterococcus alcedinis. Classification (GTDB taxonomy): domain Bacteria; phylum Bacillota; class Bacilli; order Lactobacillales; family Enterococcaceae; genus Enterococcus_I; species Enterococcus_I alcedinis. The sequence continues at coordinate 195,954 of NZ_BMDT01000002.1, forward strand.
TTCTTTCATTATGACATCCGCATTCTTTTGATTCCCTTTTAAACACTTTCTTCAAATATTCTCTGCACTTTCGAACTCACAAAGACTTCCTCGTCCATCAAATATTTTTCAACCAAATCTCGAATAAAGCCTGGTTCAAATGCCGCTTCACTATCCTCTACTCTCAGACTTGGATAGCCGCTTCCTCTTTGGAGATAGTCGTCTGTCATGATTGAGTAGATTTTATCATCTTCCAATGGGTGGCCGTCAATTGTGATTCGATCGGTGTTTTTCACTACTTTCACATTCTGGCTGAATCCCAGCGATCCTAAAACACTGCCTCTAAATCCAGGTCCTTTACCACTGTTCCTGATATGCCCCTCATCAAAGGATAGAAGAATCGCTTCACGAATGGCTTTTCCTGAAATCTGATAGTGTGTCGGATTCAGTTTTGAAGGGAAGTTTTCAATCAGGCTCTTTCTTGAGACTGGATTTGTAAGTGCCCGTTCGGCAATGCCGGTGTGCATGATGGCTAAATCAGACGGTTTTTCTTTCATCAAAGCATCGCAAATAAAATTAATTAACTCGGATTCATTAAAAGCATCGAATGCTAACGCTCGAATATGTGGGAGCGGCTGGGATAATATTTGATCGGTCGTTGTTTCAATTTCTTTGTATAAGGTATCGAATCGTGCATTTTGTTGTTCCACTAAATCGAGTTGGATATTCTCAATTTCTACAATGCCTGTCTCTGTAATTTCTAACGTGATCTTTCCTAATTTTTCGCCTTGTCCGGATTGTGAGTAGCCTTTAAAAGTCGCGATGTCATGCGTATGTCCGCCTAAGCATAAATCAATTTCTGGCAATTGTTCCAGCATGACTTTATCGACGAATAGTCCACTGTGAGAAAGCAAAATCGCATAATCATATTGTCCTTTTTGTTTCTCAAGTTCTTGTTTTACTAACGTAATGGGTTCTTTTGTCGTCACGCCTCCCATCATAAAAAAGGTATCGTATGAGGCATGTTCAAAATCTTTACTGTAATAAGGCGATAACCCGACAACCAAAAAACGTTTATCGGCTTTTGTCAAAAAGATCGACGAATAAATACCGTCGATCTTTTTGTGATCCAGATCTCGAATGTTTGCCGATAAAAATGGCACGCCGCTTTTCGCCAATTCAACAATTGCCTCTTTGCCTAAATCAATTTCATTGTTGCCTAAACTCATCGCATCGATCTGGCTATCAATCATTAGTTTCATCGCTGATTTCCCACCATCTGCTTGAACAACAATACTCGATAAATCGGTGTAATCGCCACTATCCAGATACAAATCGTGTTCTGTTTTATTTGCTCTGATATAGGCGTGAACTTGCTTGAGGTTATTAAAATTACTGTGAAAATCATTTGTATGGTAAATCACTACATTCATATGTGTCCTCCGATTGGTATTGTATAATAACAACATAAACGAGATTGAATACTCTCTCTTTAGAAAGCGATCCTCTTTAATTGAATCGTTTCCCACACGTCTTATCTGCTTGTTATTCATCTCAGTTATTCATCGATTTCTGATGCTGCTTCAATTTTTTTATCGCCCAAGTATAATGGCTTGGGGTATTAGAGACAAAGTAACTGCCTAGTGTGCTGCCTCCGACCCACTCAAAAATCCCTTTCGTAAACAACTCTTCATCTGAAAAGGTTTCCATTAATGCCATGGTTTGTGCATGGCTTTCTTTTAATGCGTGGAGTGAATCGGTATAAGGCGTCGTTTGGTGTCTCTCCCAGAATTTAACATTCATCGCCCCATATGTTCGCCAATTGTAGCCTTCTTCTAGAAAGGGTTTTGGGATACCTTTTTGATTGCTCTCTACCCAGTTGAGTAGCAAATGTTGCCACTCGACTAAATGAATCAGAACATCTCTCGTGTTTTTATCTCTCTTCCAATGGGCTTCCTTTTTATTCTCGATGTTAAAATCAAATGTGCTTTCTAGTTGCTGTTGCGACATTGATTCCAGTAAAGTCATTAATTCTTGATAGTTCTCATTAGCTGCTTGGCGTAATGCTTGTTTCGTTGTGGGTCTAGCCATGCCTATTCCCTCCTCGTATTTTTGTTTTAATGATACCATATAATAAGTACAACAAAACCGTCCGCCACATTTTTACTTGTGGGGACGGTTTTCTCTTTATTTTTAGGCTTCTGTTTTTTCTATCGCTGTTGCGAAAACACTTTTTAGTAGTAAGACAACGAGTAGGCTTGGTAAGACTAGTCCGAGTAAAAAGACGATTGGGGCAAAAATCGCTAGGAAACGGAAGAAGAATAAACTAAATCCGATATAAATGGCGCCAATTAAAATCGTCCGTGGAATGTAGGCAATCATTAAGAAAAAGCTGTTTTTGATTGTCACGAATACGTGATTATTAAAAGAAGCGAATAAACCGTACGCATATATGACTAGGAGTGTCGAGCAAGTCATTAAGACGTAGATGATAATTTTCAAGACGATAGCGCTACTGGCCGTGCTCTCACCCAAAATAGTTAGGTAGGCAAACAGTCCTAGTACGAATGAGAAATGCAGTAACGAGACAATCATCGGTCCTTTGATGTTCTTTTTAAAAAAGGCGAGGTGTTCTGACAACAAATTCGTGTCTTGCCCTGTGATGATGCGATTGAGTGAGTAGAACATCGCGGTAATCGCGGGTCCGATTGTAACAATTGGAATCATTAATAGTAACGTGATTAAATTAATCAGCATCAAATCAAAGACTTTTCCTAAAAATTTCATCCATGGATTTTCTAGATTAAATACTTTACTCATAATAATTCCTCCATTATTCGCACTTCTTCCTACTTTTATTACTCAGACTATTATCGACTACTTCTCACACTTTCGCAATGGGTCTATTTTTCCTTGATTTTATCGGATGCCCAGAAGAATACTTCTTGGATGCGATAAAGTTCGGATTCTTGGCTGACTTCGCGCCAGCTATTCTTGTATGCCATGAACCATTCTTCGATTCTTTCAGATAATCCTTGGTTTGAAAACTGACTTTCTTTTTGTTGTAAAATCAACGTAATGCCTAGTTCTTGTAATAATTTCATGCCATCGATAGCGATTAAATAAGGCAGTAGGCGATGTCTTTGGGTACTATCTAATTTCGGTGTCACTTGGATGATTTTTTTACTTAAATCGGTTAGCGCTACAATTGCTGCTTGAATGGCATCGATTTGATTTTCATCAACGGCTTCTAAACGATCTTCTTTTAAGTTGACTAAATCACGCCATTTGAAGACCCATTTAGTTGGGATTTCAGCTAAGATGGCTACGACTTCGCCAGACACGTTTTCAAATTCTAGTTGCGAAATTTTTTCGTTCATTTCTGCAAATGAAGTCGTTGCTTGATTCCAAGACAAGGCCGCCCCATAAATCATGCCAGGAATACTCATATCGGGGTGGTTTAAATGACCGCAGTCACCCCAGTCGGTATTTAATAGTCCTTGTGCTTGATAAGTCTTCGCGTATTGACACATTCTTTGAATATTCTCAAAGGATACTTCGAATTGATTCACAAGTTGATCCCAACCGGAAACACCTGGGCAACAGTATTGTTTGGCTCCAGCATTGGCAACGGTCTTAACAGAATGGTCGTCTTGGTCGGCTGCATATCCCCAACTTAAGCAAATCGCTTCTTGCGGTAAGCGTCCTAAATTTTCTGGCGCGTTGACAATGATATCGCCCCAGAATAATGGGGTGATTTGTTGTTCAACTAAATACGTACAAATTTTAGCTAAGAATTGTACGTAAAGTTCTTGTTCCCCAATTTCATCTGCGACGGATTTACTGCGACCTTTTCCAAGATCAAACGTTTCATCGCCACAAATATTGAATTTTTTTGAGCGGAACAATGGGATAAATTGCGCCATTAGGGATGTTACGAATTCAAAGCTTGCTTCGTTTGTAATATCTAGGGTATGGTGTTCCATCCGATCAACAAAACCAAACGCATCATCGACTAGATCTGGCATTTCGCACAAGTGACGGAATTTTTGTGTGCGTAAGACTTTATATAAATGACCAAACGTTGCGATACTTGGTACCAGTTCGATATTGCGCGCCGCACAGTAGTCGTCAATTTCTAAGATATCATTGGCTGTTAATGGGGTGTCGTCACGCCAGACCTCACTCAGTCCTTCAAATAAGAAACTATGTTCCATGTATAGATGCAATTGATTGATTTTATACATGGCTAATTTATCAATGTACTGTTTTAAGTAACTCAATTGCGGGATTCTGCCACGAGTCACATCTAAATAATACCCACGAACATCGATTTCTGGCCAGTCATCGATGGCAACAAACGGTAATGCTGCACCGTATTCTTTGATTAATTGACGCAATGTTTGAATAGCATACAGTATGCCTTCATTCGTACTTGCTTGTAAAAGAACACCCTTTTCATCAATCGTCAGTGTATATTGTTGTGCTTTTAGTTCTGCGTTCATTTGTAATGTCACCGCTGTAAATTTACTGCTCCCACGTGTAATTGCTAGCGTATAACCGAGTGTTTCTTTCATGCTCGCTTGTAGCATTTGGACATAAGGATAGACGGCGCGATCACATGTTTGATCAATGACAATTTGACTGTCGTAAGATAATACATATTGTTTCGTATCATTAACCTGTACTTTTTGTGGTTTTGGAAGGATATTCATTTTGGACACCTCTTAAATTTTTGATATTTTTTGACACTGAAACAACCGCTCTTCCAATCAATTGGGAAAGAAGCGGCTGTTTCCTCGACTTTATTTTTTAAAGATCAGTTGCGATTTATTGCTTGGTTTTCCAAGCATTGTATTGATCGGTAACATCTTTCACTAACTCTTGATAACCGGCTTCATCTAAAGCGCTATAGTATTCCTCTAAAACTTTATCCACATCTGCCTGTGGATAACCGCCACTTTGTAAAACGAAACCATATTTTGCAACAACGTTATTCACAGCACTAATCACAGCTGAACTATTTGATGCGTCAAAACGGAATCCAGCGGTAATTGATTTCTCCGCATTTTTGTTAAACTCTTGATACAATTCAACTTTATTAGCAGGTTCGCCTTCTTCTAAAGCCACGAATTCTACGTTCGTTGATTCCCAAGCACTATGGTCGTATTTTTCGCCTTTTTTAACAATAAATCCATCAACCATATCGTAGTCTTCGCCTTCAATTCCATAAGTAAATAAATTGGCTAACGTTTCATCCGAGTATAATAAACCTAAGAAATCGACCGATGCTTTCGCTGCTTCTTCCGTTGTGTTCGAAGCGATGGCATACGTTGAACCTAATGTTGTATTCGAATCGACATAGTTTTTAGTCATATGAACCATTTCAACTTCTTGTTGGTAACGTGAACTAGCAGAAGCGTTATTCGGTACATCTGTCCACCAGCTAATTCCCCAGAAATCGGTATTTAAACTATCAGTTGGATTGGTATTCGTAATATCCCCTTCTTGAATATAGCCTTTTTCGCCCCAGTCGCTCATCATCTTGATGTATTCAACGTATTCATCGGTTTTAATTACTTCAACGACTTCATTTTTTTCGCGATCGACACCGATATAGTCATTACCAGTAATCCAAGCATAATCATCTAAGAAAAACTTGTACGCAAATGGTGTTGCTTGTGTTAAGAGCGGTGCTTTGATGCCTGCTGCTTTACTGTCAGCTAGCATTGGTTCGATGTCTTTTAATTCTTTAACAGTTGAAAGGTCCCAACCGAATTGATCCACTAACTCTTTTCTAAACATTAAGCTATAGCCTTCTGCAATTTCTTTATAAACGGGTACAAAGTAATTTTTACCATTGTATGACGAAGCTTCCCATACATCGGCTGGGAGTCTTTCTTCTAATTGGCTCCCCTTTAAAATTTCTGTAATATCATAGGCGCCATTATTTTGAACTAAATCATCGGTTGAAATCGCGCCCATCCAGTTCGCTGTCCAGAATAAATCAATTTCGCCATTGGCTAAAGATAAATTGACTTTATTACTGTATTCGCCGGCTGGCATTTCTTCATAATCAAGTTGTACATCAATTTTATCTTTAATATAGTCATTGATTGCATCTTGAACCGCTTTGACTTGTTTCGAATCGGCTGAAGCCATATTTTGTGTCGGGCGTACGACTTTAATAATTGTCTTTCCGTCTTCTGTCGTCTTCGCTCCTGCCTTCGAACCTCCGCCGCCACATGCCCCTAATACAAGGGATAACGCGCCGATCATTGATAACAGACCGATCATTTGATTGTTTTTTTTCATCGTTATTTCTCTCCTTTTTATCTGACTAACCTTTAACAGAACCTAAAGTTAAGCCTTTAACAAAATATTTTTGGAAGAATGGATATAAAATAATAATTGGACCAATCACGATTAAAACTGTCGCCATTGTGGCTGAGTTTGATGGAATCGTTCCACTCATCGCTGCAATTGCTTCAGATGGGACATTATGCGAATTCAGTAGCATATCGATATTTTTTGAAATATTCATTAATAATAATTGTAGTGGCTTTTTGGTATCGCTTTGAATGTAGAGCAATGCGCCTTGCCACTCGTTCCAGTAGCCCGTCGCCATCATAAAGCCAATAGCTGCTAATACTGGCTTCATCAATGGTAAAACGATTTGGAAGAAAATCCGATACTCCCCTGCACCATCAATCGAAGCCGAGTCAACCAACTCTCCTGGGATACTCGTTTGAATAAATGTTCGCATAATAATAATGTTCATCGTCCCAATTGTTGCCGGAACAATTAGGATGAATAACGTGTCCTTTAAATGATAGACATTCGTATTCACAATATATGAAGCCAATTGTCCACCACTAAATAACATCGGAATCGTAATCATCACAATTAAAAATGTCCGCAATTTAAATTCTCGCTTGGTCAACACATAGGCGTACATACTCATAAAGAATAGACCTAAAAAAGTTCCAACGACGGTAATGAAGATTGTCACACCATAAGAAACCGCTAATTGTTGCCCATAGCGTAAGACGACCATGAACCCTTCCGTCGAAAGCTTTGATGGAAAGTAGGTAAAACCTGATTCGGCAATCACCGCTTCATCGGTAAATGCCGAAATAATAATTAGTAAAACAGGTAAGACACAAAATACCGCGTAAAGTAGTAGGGTAAAAGCTAATAGAAATTGCCCCGGTGTTTTACGGTCTTTCAGGCTCACTATTTTTGTTTCCTTGATACTCATCTTTTCGCCTCCTAGAATAATGCGTTGTCTGGTTCGAGTTTACGGACGATCATATTTGAAATTAAAATTAAAATCATTCCGACTATGGATTGAAATAACGTCGTTGCTGCCGTAAAACCAAAGTTTGAACTTGTAAAAATCGAATCCAAGACGTAGGAATCAATTACTTGCGTTGTATCATATAACATACTTGAGTTACGTGTGACTTGGTAAAATAACCCTGTGTCCGAACGCATTACGCCACCGACACTTAATAACAATTGAATCGTAATCATGGGTACAAGGGACGGTAAGGTAATGTGCAAAATTTGTTTCCATTTATTTGCCCCGTCAATTTCAGCAGACTCGTAAAGGCTACTATCAATTCCAGCGAGAACCGACATGTATAAAATCGAACCATAACCGACACCGTTCCAAATCTTGACTAACGTTAGAATAAAAGGCCAAGCATTTGGCTCCATATACCATCTAGTTGTCAGATTAAACACTTCATTAATCATGCCGTTGTTTGAGTTTAAGTACGCATAAACCACAAACTGTACGGCTGCGTAAGAAATAAATGTTGGGATAATCATAATCGTTTGTAACGATTTGGAGAATCTTTTAAATACCAGTTGATCGAGTGCAATGGCTAAGGCAATACTCAGTACCATTCCAACAACCGTAAAGACAACATAATAGAATAAGGTGTTTTTCAACATATTCGTAAATAAAGCTTTGGATGAGATAAGAAACTTGAAGTTTTCTAATCCGACCCACGGGCTATTCCACATCCCAAGAGTGTAATCATACTTTTTAAAAGCTAGAATCACTCCTGCCATCGGAACATAACTAAAGAAAAACAAAATTAATACGGCTGGAAGAGCCATCAGTAAATACGGACGATTCTTCCATAGATTTGCGAATGTTTTAGACATTTTTTAACCTCTCCTTTGTTTCTTTGTTCAACGCTCGATTGTCTGTTTTCGACTTTTTCAAAGATTAACTAAAGTAAAAATCCCATTCAAAGGTCATTTGTGTGTCATTTAATCGATAGTTTTCATCTAATTTCGGACCGCAAGAAGCACTTCCTACACCACTTTGTGCAAAGTCTAAATGCAAGTAATATTGGTCGTTTTCAGGTAATTCATCCCAGTGTTTCGTGTGGGTTAAATCTGCCAACGAATAGCGTAGCAACGAAAAGGCAAAATCTTGTTCGCTCGTTATTTCAATTTTTTGTTGCTTGTTTGAAGTGATTGAAACTTGGCGGATTCCTAAGCGATTGCCATATTCTTGTGGTTTTAAATAAATCGTTTCAAGTTCATCGATCGATTGATTGTGCCGTCCAAAATAGCTCAAGGACTGCATATCGATATACGATTCATGTGGCCCTTTTCCAAGGTATTCGACTTGGTTGTAAGCTTTGTCTAATGGTACGTACAGACCAAAGCGTGGCAAGTATGGCATTTCGTCATTTTTAATGGCATCAACATGGAATGTCACCTTACCAAAGCGATCGATTTCCCAATAAAATGCGACTTTTAAAATCCATTGACGTCCGACACTTAACACCTTTCCTTTAAAGGCAATGCGGATTTTGTCAGTGGTTTGAATTTCATAGTCGGTGACTTTCATCGAAGCTTTGTCGTAGTTCGCCCAATCCCATTCGTCGATAATCAATTTATCGTTATCGATTGGCGCACGCCAGATACACCACTGTGCGTCCGCTTGATTTAGCACCTTTTTTTTATCAATAATGGCGCTTGTTAGCAATCCACTTGTCTTACTGACGTCATATTGTTTGGTTCCCAGCTTGATGTGAATCGACGCTTGGGTTTCTTCTACACTAGACGCTTCTGCCATTTCTAAATAACTAGGACGTTTGACTTCAAAAGGTTTTAATTGAATTTGATCAAAACCAATTTCACCAAATCCTTGTTTGCTAATGTATTTGATCAGTAAGCCATACACCTTTTTATCCACTTGAACAAAAATATGATTATTATCTGATAATAATTCCGAATCGTTATGTGGTAACTCTTTACCAAATTGATCAAAATAGATAATTTTGAAATAAATATTTTCTTGTAATGAGGTAAATTGGTAGTCACTGCTAAATTCAATCTCGACTTGTTGCGTGTCTTGATTCCATTCATAATGACTCATTCGAACCGGTCGAAAGACTTGTCGATGCTCCAACGCTCCTGGGTGAAAGGCACGATTTGGTAAAAGTAAGCCATCCATACAAAATGAATTGGAATGTGGGAAATCACCAAAATCGCCACCGTAACGATACTTCGGTGCTTCTTTTGTTCCGATATTAATCGTATGATCCGCCCATTCCCAGACAAACAACCCAATGAACTCATCGTGTTTTTCAAAAAGTGCGTGGTAATCTTCGAGTCCGCCAGGTCCGTTCCCCATCGCGTGGGCGTACTCGCACAGCATAACCGGTTTTGTGAGTTGCTCTTTATCGTCAAAGTATTCCGTATTGAGTTCTTCAATCGATAAATACATGCGACTATGAACATCAATCCACTCATCCGAATAGGCAATACTGCGGTCACGATAATGGTACCCTTCGTAATGCAGCATCCGATAAGGATCAACTTCACGCGCGTATTTCAACATTTCTTCTAACACAATGCCATAGCCCGATTCATTACCCGCAGACCACATGATGATTGAGCCAAAGTTACGATTGGGTAATAGATGCGCTTTCATTCTTTCAATTCCAGCAGAGAGATAGGCCGGGTCTTTGGCAATCATATTGTAGTTGTCATTCCAACCTAACCCCGGTAAAGCTACGACGCCATGGCATTCAAAATCACTTTCACTAATCACATACAAACCAAGCTCATCGCACAGTTCATAGAAATCACCTGTTTTTGGATAATGCGCCGTACGAACGGCATTAAAGTTTAATTTTTTCATTAAAATCAAATCTTTTTTATAGGATTCTTGATTGGCAACGGGTCCGTTTTCTAACGTCGAATCATGATGATTGACGCCAACTAATTTCTTTTGTTTGCCATTGATATAAAGCACATTGTTTTTCAACTGAATCGAACGTAAAGCTAACTTTTGTCGAATGACTTCACCCGCTGTAATCAATAAGAGCGTGTACAATTCTGGTCGTTCATCTGACCATAAACGAGGCTCGGCAAGAACAATGCTCGTTGGTTCATTTGTTTTGATTTTTTGGTACATCACTTCATGGCCATCTGGTCCAATAATTTGCAAGGAAACTTCGGCTAAGGTCGCCGACTCAATCGAGAGATTCAAACAGGCTTCATCTTTTGTCACTTCTCTTTGTTCAATAGAGAAATCATCGATCCGCTTGACTGCACGTTTTAGTAAGTAAACATCCCCGATAATTCCAGAAAAACGAAACTTGTCTTGGTCTTCTAGATAGGTTCCGTCCGACCATTTTAAAACGATGACTTCAATCTGATTCTTGCCTTCAATTAAAAAGGGTTGAATATCAAAAATCGAATAACTACGAGAAATCTGACTATAACCAACAAATTGTTGATTTACTTTTACATAAAACGCTGAGTCAACGCCTTCGAAAACGATTTCATGCTCATTTTTTAATTCCTCTTTTGTGATTGAAACGTCTCTTGTATAGTAGGCTCCTGGGAGTTCATTCGGAACATACGGTGGGTCAAAGGGAATAACGTACTCATAGTTTGAATAATGTGGTTGGTCGTAACCATGCATTTGCCAAGCAGCAGGCACGGGTATTTTTTTTGTTGGTTGTGGAAATGCTAATTGTTCATCGATATACGGGCGGATATTTTCAAAATATTGAAAGTCCCATTCCCCATTTAAGTTAACGAGTAATTTGGAATCCAATTTACTATGAGATTCCTTTGCTTCAAAGACTTCACTAAACGGAATATAGTAACTGCGATGTGGCAGCGTTCCGACACGATTGATTTCTAAGTCTTCAAAAAATGTTTTCAATTTCAATAATTTACCCCTCCAATTAAATAAAGCGTTTTCGGCCTGTTTCTAATCTAACGAAATTTCTGATAAATGACTATTCCAAAAGGTACTTAAAATATGTCAATTCATAACTTGCTGTTGATCGATTCTATTATCAAAATCACCAACAAACTATGAGTTCATAGTATTCTAATTGTTTTTTTCGTCATTCAGAATTAGATCATGAGCATTCAGCCTCAAATAATACGAGACAAAATGATCGTTTATTTATGTCATTTTGAACTTTATATATGTTTTTTCGTACTCAGACGCTAGGATTCGATTGGATGGATGTGTTACTATCAAAGAAATAACGAAAGCAATGAGGAGGTGCGACACATGAGAGAAGTCTGGAAACACTTTAACCTTTCGCCAGATAATATCGTGCTATCTGAATGTGGGATTCAACAGTTTTTACCCGGTCAAGGTTATAGTTATGTCGTGACAGAAAATTTCGTCTTGCATTATATCGAGTCTGGGCGAGGCTTCATCACCATTAATAACAAAACCTACTACTCGGATGATTTTAACGGTTATATTTTGAGAAGAGGCCAAACCGTGACATATAGCGGCGACAAAATTAATCCTTGGAAAACCTATTGGGTCGGGATTACAGGAACCCATTTCAAAGAGTTCCTCAAAAAATTACAATTAAATTCGATCGATACCCTTTCTTTTAAAAATGATAGTGAGGTCATCCAAATCATTCAAGATATTTGTAAAGAAGCCCGTTCTGAAGCGGAAGTTTCTATTTTTAAATACAAATATAAAACGTATCAATTACTTCTCGCGCTTGAATCAGAATTCAAACAAGAAGATTTTCTTGATTTTGACTATGAAAAAGATATGACGGTACAAATTTATGACTATATTTGTAAAAACTATTCGAATCAGCTAACCATCAAAGATCTTTCTCAAAAATTTTCGATGAGCCGTAATAGCTTATTCGCTAGTTTTAAAGAAAAATACCAAATCACGCCGAAGCAGTTTATTCTAGAACTTCAAATGAGTAAAGCTTGTCAATTATTGAAGGAAACGACTTTGCCGATTGGTAACATTTCTGATTTAGTTGGTTTTCAAGACTATTTTGTCTTTTTCAAAGCATTTAAGAAAATGATGGATTTAAGTCCCAGTGACTATCGAAAGTCAGACATCAGTAAAGAAATCCACGAAAAAAAATAAACCCCTGCACCGGTAGTGATACTTAACGAGAACAAAAAGATAAGGTATACTAGGAGTGACCAGTAGATAAAGTAGGTGAAATACATGGGTAAATATCAACTCGATTCAAGAGGTAAAGCAGCAGTCACAAAATTCCACGAAAAAAACGTGCCGGAAAAAAACGATAAAAATGCACGAATTAAAGCATTACGTGAGAAGCATTTGAAAACTGTCGCGAAAAAAGAAGAGAATAAATAAGAAAAAAAGGATGTACGCCATGATCCCAACTCTGTCTAAGAAGTTGGTTCATTGAGTACATCCTTTATTTCTTTCGTTCTATCTGACACCATTCAAAATCCAACGTGTCCGCAAACGAAAATCATTGATTAGTTCTTCTGTTGTCCAGTTATTCACCATAAAATCAGTGATGGCATCCATGACGAGTGCCATAATGAAGTATAAAAAGCTAATGGCTTCTTCGGAATCATTGATGTTAAATTGATTTTGAGCAAGTAGCTCTTTCCATTGGATAACCATCGGTGAGTCTTTTGCTAGCGGTTCTCGCTTGGCATTCGACAAGAGATTGGTTTGTGTGCATAATTTCAGCTTTTTCCAATGATCATCGTTGGTATCTAGCTCGCTACACCACTCGAGGTAGCGTTCGATACCTGAGAAGAAATCACTTTGATCTTTGTAAATAAAAGTCAGGATATCGCCATGAATTTCTTTGGCACATTCTTTGACGGTATAAAGATAGGCATCTTCCAAATCAACAAAATATTTGTAAAAAGCACCCCGAGAAATCGCTGCTTCTTCGACAATTTGAGCGACTTTGACTTGGCTAATCGGTTGGTCGTAAAAGATGTCTAGTAATACGCTATCCATTTTTTTTCGTTTCTCAGATTTCAGGTGAAAGAATGTTTCACTTGGCATGTACTTCTCCTCCTCTTCTACGAATCCTCGCTACCCCTTATCTTATAACGTTTTCGCCTGTTTTTCCAGTCTATTCATTACTCAAAAGTCTGTTTCTTCAATTAATTGACCATCTTCCATCCGATAGACGCGATCGCTCCATTGAATCATTCGAGCATCGTGGGTAACCATGACGGTCGCTTTTTTCTTTTCGTGCGCTTCTTTAACTAACAGTTTTACGACTTCATAGGCATGATCCGTGTCTAAGCTAGCAGTTGGCTCATCGGCTAAAATCAAGCTCGGGTTGTTAAATAATGCGCGTGCAATCGCCACTCGTTGACGTTCCCCACCGGATAAATCTCTTGGATATTTGTCTTGTAAATCGAGAATATCTAATGAAGCCAACAGCGCTTCGATTCGTTCTTTTTCCTTTTTTTGTTTAGAAACTTTATCGACTAAATAAAATTGTTCTTTGACTTTTAAAAAGGGAATGAGATTCGAACTTTGCAAAATAAAGCCGATATCTTTGAAGCGTAATTTGGCACGTTGTTTTTCATTTAAACTGGTAAAGTCTGTTTCATTAATCAAAATTTCGCCTGAAGTTGGATTTTGCAATCCACCGGCAATCGTTAAAAAGGTACTTTTCCCGGAACCTGATGGTCCGATAATACTAATGAACTCGCCTTCTTTCACTCGAAAATCGAGTCCTTTTAATGCGGTTATTTTAGTCTTATCTTTCCCAAATGTTTTCACAATTTGATTCATTACGAGTATGTCTTTCATTTTTTAGCCCCCTATCGCTGAAATTGGATCTACTTTTGTAACGGTACGAATCGAAAATAGTCCGCCTAAAACCGCAACAATGATTAAGATGCCGCTATATAGCAACCATTGTGTCAAATCAAAAGCAAACGGCATCGCACTTGGTAAAATCAAACTCGTGCCATACGCTGCGACAAAAGAGATGCTGACACCTATTAGTCCGACGATAAATGACTGAGCGATGATTGATTTGGCGATGAATGCCGTGCTAATCCCTTGAGCTTTCATTACACCAAAAATAGCCGTTTTTTGTAACGTAATCACATACATAAAGATGCCGACAATCGCAGTTGCGATCACAAATAAGAAATAAATCATTGAGTTTAAAGTTAAGTTTTGAGCCGAAAAACCAGGTAAATTCTCAATAAAGTCGTCCGTTGTTAATGTCGTCAATTGGGTACCTGTTTCGTTATTGACGGTCGCGTTACTTTCTTTAGCAACCACAATATTAATTGGTTTTTCTTTTTCAGAAGCAAACGGTTGGTCATTGTATTTTAGTTTTGTCCACGTATCAAGCGACGTATAAATGACTGGGGTCACCGTATAATACGTCTCAGGGAAAATACCGACAATCGTTAATTCTTCATCAGAACGACCAATCTTAATCGCATCGCCTATTGCAAAACCTTCCTCTGCTAAATTCTCAGAAATAATCACTTCATTTTCTTTGGCAAATCGTTTACCTTCTAGCATTTCAGGAAGTAAGAAAGCCTCTGGGTCGGTCCCAAAAACAGATGCATTGATTTTTTCGTCTTGACCGATGACAACACTACTGTAAAGTCCGATGCCAGCTTTTTCAGTCGCATCAACTCGTTCGATATCACCTCTGGTTAACTGGGATGCCGCAAAGGTTTCATTGGCATCTTCGGATAAGACAATCGTTTGCGCGTCCCAATCGACGATGACTTGCTTAAATTCCCAATTCAATCCTAGTGCTAATCCCGACAGGATAAAGACCACGTAAGCGATTAAAAACATGATGCCTACGATTAATCCGTATCTTAATTTTGAATACCGCATTTCTTTTAATGCTAAAAACATACTACTAGCCCCCTATTTCTATCTGGTGACGAAATGTCACTTTTGAATCATAACATAAAAAGTGACGATTTGTCACTTACGAAAGATTATTTTAAAAACATCTGAATATTTGTCGCTTTAAAAGCTATAGAAATACTTCACTATTTTTACCTATTGGCTTAAAAAATAATGCGCTTTCTTTCACATTCTAGTGTATACTAGAGCAGTCATAGTAAATAATAAAGGAGAGAATTTTTATGGAACACACTCTAGTAACAAGCAAAAAACTAAAAAATAGATGGTTAATTGCGCTCTCTGGAGTTTTATTGCACTTATCTATTGGTTCTGCTTATGCATGGAGTATTTACACCAACCCAATTAAACAAGCGAGTAGTTGGTCAGAGGGGCAAATTTCTTTTGCCTTTAGTTTGGCGATTTTTTGTTTAGGTTTTTCAGCAGCCTTTATGGGGCATTTGACCGACAAATATGGGCCACGCATGACCGGAACGATTGCATCGGTTTTCTTTGGTGCAGGAATTGCCTTGACTGGATTGGCGATTAGTATTCAATCTTTACCCATGCTTTATTTGAGTTATGGTTTAATTGGCGGTATCGGTTTAGGTACCGGTTATGTCACACCCGTTTCAACCATGATGGCTTGGTTTCCAGACCGTCCAGGTTTAGCTACAGGAATGGCGATTATGGGATTTGGATTTGCGACATTAATCACAACGCCAATTGCTGAAATGTTAATGGCAAACATTGGTCTAACCAACACTTTCTATGTACTAGGTATTAGTTATTTTGTAATTATGTTCTTATCTTCGCAATATTTAGCAAAACCGCCTGTTGGTTGGGTTCCTGAAGGATTTAAAGAAGATAAACCAAAAAAAGAAGAAAAAGTAACGACAACAGGACCTACGCTAACAGCTAATGAAGCCATTAAAACAAAACGCTTCTGGATGCTATGGGTCATGTTATTCATCAACATCACTTGTGGAATCGCTTTAATTTCTGCGGCTGCACCATTAGCTCAAAAATCGACCGGCATGACCGCAGGACTGGCAGCTACAATGGTCGCAATTATGGGCTTATTCAATGGTGGTGGACGTTTTGCTTGGGCAACAATTTCGGATTATATTGGTCGTCCAAATGTCTTCACCCTTTATTTTGTCATTGATGTAATCGCATTAATCGCCCTTTACTTCACACGTTCACCGATTGCATTTATGATTTTAATTTGTATCGTGATGACTTGTTATGGCGGCGGATTCTCAGCTGTCCCTACCTATATTAGTGATATTTTTGGCAACAAATCAGTTGCCGCTTTGCACGGTTATATTTTGACCGCTTGGGCATTAGCTGGTATGGCTGGTCCAATTTTACTGTCATGGATTACGGATATATCAGGTTCTTATGCAACAGCGATGCTTGTCTTTGCAGGCATGTCAGCCGTGGCACTTGTATTATCACTCCTAATTCGTCGTGATATCGCAAAATATGCCGTTAAATAACTTTCATTAACAAAAACCACCACAAAAGCTTCTTCCCGATGCTTTTGTGGTGGTTTTTTTGATTAAATTTCTTTGTACTCAAGTGCGAGCGCTCGTTGAATAGCCGGTCTTTTTCCGATTTTCTCTGCCCATTTGATTAGATGCGGATACTCTTGTACTTGTAAAAATTCACCGGCATCGCCATACATTTCACCTTGGACTAAGCGACCGTACCACGGCCAAATCAACATATCAGCAATCGTATAGGTCTCTCCTAGCATATATTCTTTATCGGCTAAATGTTGATCCAATACATCCAATTGACGTTTGGTTTCCATTGCATAACGATTAATTGGGTATTCTTGTGCAAAAGGGGCGTAATGATAAAAATGCCCAAAACCGCCACCAACCAAGGGTGCTGCACCTGTTTGCCAAAATAACCAGTTCATCATCTCGGTTCTTTTCGCTAACGTTGTCGGGATAAATTGTTGGTATTTTTCAGCTAAATAAAGCAAAATCGAGGCAGATTCAAACACTGGTAACGGTGGATTGACGGAATAGTCGACCATCGCTGGAATTTTTGAATTCGGATTGATTTTGACAAACTCACTACCGAATTGCTCCCCTTTCATAATATCGATTCGATACAAATCATATTCGGCAGCTGCAACATTTGCCTCTTTTAATTCTTCAAGTAAGATGGCAACTTTTTGTCCATTTGGTGTCCCAAGTGAATAGACTTGTAACGGGTGTTTTCCGATAGGTAGTTTTTGTTCAAAGCGACTACCAGCTGTTGGTTGATTCCCAAATGGATTTTTCTGTGCTGGATTTTCTTGCCAAACTTTCGGTACTTGATATTCTGACATACGATCTCCTCCTTGTCTTTTCAGTATAGAATGAGACGGTTTTTGTGACAAGGAAAGCCACTTGATCATTCGGGTATGCTGGATAATGTTTCTCCTTTGTCTCTAGGCGAGGTCGCTGGTGATAATCATCCCTTACTTGATTTTCTTATCATGAAATGACAGGACTGATGTCAACAAAAAGATACCCTTACAATTCGATTGCAAAACCTTAATATTTGTCAATCTATTTCACATCATAGTATAATAAACAATCCTCATTTTTCATGATACTCGAGGAAATTTAAAGAGAAAAGTGGGAAGTACATGGAATTGAAAAAAGGGTTTGCCGAATTTATTGGGACGTTTGTTCTCGTTCTTTTCGGAACAGGAACAGCAGTTGTCACAGGTGGTGAAGATGTTTTAACGATTGCGATGGCGTTTGGTTTATCGATTATTGCAATGGCTTATTCGATCGGAACAATCTCAGGGTGTCATGTGAATCCAGCAGTTACAGTCGGTATGTGGGTCAATAAACGTATCGATACAAAAACAGCGGGTATTTACATCGTCAGTCAAGTATTAGGTGCTATTGTAGCGACAGCAACACTATTATTTATTTTAAACAGTGCAGGTCTTGAAACAAGTAATCTTGGTCAAAATTCAACCGCGACTGTTGGCGTACTTGGTGCTGTCATCATTGAAATTATTTTAACTTTTGTCTTTGTGACAGTTATTATGGGTGTGACAGGTAAAAAAGGCGATGGGAAATTTGCTGGTTTAGCGATTGGTTTTGCTTTAGTTCTCGTTCACTTATTAGGTATTAAATTGACAGGAACGTCTGTGAATCCTGCCAGAAGTTTATCCCCTGCTATTTTTGCTGGTGGCGATGCACTCAAAGATGTTTGGGTATTTATCGCAGCACCTTTAATCGGTGGCGTCCTAGCTGCTATTTTTTCAAAACAAGTCTTAGATTCAGAAGAATAAAAAAATCCAAACAGTTTGCTATTACTCAGGCAAACTGTTTGGATTTTTTTACTTTGGTCGCACGGCAATTCGTAAGACCGTTTTATTTTTTTCTGGCGCGACTTTTCTAGGGTCACTTAAATAGATTTCTTTGTGTGTCGGACTAAGGCGCTCCAAATCATTTGCCTCACAAAAGTCCGTCATTTTTTGAAAGGTTTCCGCTTCCGTATCATATGAACCAAGGTGAAGGGCTTGAACGACGAGTCCTTCTTCGATTGTCTCAAATTCAATCACAGCAAGATGTGGATTGGGTTTGCTTTTGGCGACGCGTTCAATGGTTTCTTGTACAAAATCTGCACGCACGAAATCCGGTTGACGAATCATGAGCTTAAAGGTTAAGTGCTCTTTATCGAACTGTCCATTGGCTTGATATTGCTGAATGCCTTGCTCATTTAAGGACCAAATGCCTTCTAAAGGATAGACGGTGTATTCGTAATAACCATTCGGCACAATGCCTTTTTTGGGCGCCATGCGAATGCCATAGGCCACCGAATACAAGGCTCCTACGACTTCGGAAAAAGCCTCACTGTTAGGATTACCCGCACCAACCAAGGTCAAAAACTTTTGTGGTGGGATCGCTATTTGCACGGGCTGTTGCTTCGGTAAATACAGTTCTTTTTCTTTTTTACGCCATTCATACTTCATTGCTTTTTTCTCCTTTACGCACGTTATGTTATACTTATTTTAACAATCAAAAGGAGGTCTGTCATGCAAATTCGTACCATTCACCCCACTGATTATCTTGCGGTTGATTTATTAATTCGTGCAGCTTTTACTCCAACTGCATTCGGTTATGGTAATGAAGCCGAGCTGGTGGAAAAAATCCGCTTAAGTAAAGAGTACATCCCTGAACTTGAACTTGTTGCTGTGAAAAATCAGATGATTGTCGGCCATGGCTTATTAAGCGAAGTGTCGCTTGTCCATGAAAAAGATCAAACAATTGGACTCGTTCTAGCCCCTTTAGCGATTTCGCCTGATACACAAAAACAAGGAATTGGTAGCCAATTGATGCACGAACTTGAAGCGCGAGCGCAACAATTGAACTATCCATTTATTAGTATTTTAGGGCATCCAGATTACTATACGAAATTCGGTTACGTGCCGGCTGAATATTATTTAGTCAAAGCGCCTTTTGACGTACCGACAGAAGCCTTTATGATCAAATCGTTAACGAAAGATGGACTGAAAAAACGTCCAGGAATGATTCAATACCCGAGTGCTTTTAATGAATAATTTGAAAAACATTTGATCTACGGATGAAATGTTTTTTTCAATTCTTCCCATAAGATACGATACGCTTTTTCATAAAGATGGATGCCATCACTCGTCCACTCTCTTTTTAGATGCCCTTTTTCATCGCTCAAAAGAAAATTGACATCGATTGTCTGATAATCATATTGTTTCATCAGACTTTTGATTGCGACATTTGCTTCCGCAATTTTTGCATTGGTCCGATAAGGTATAATATCTGTTAACCATGGCTGCGTCTGGGCTAAATCATGCATTTTTGACTCGCATACAGGATAAAAGGCTAAAAAGGTCACTTGGCTTTCTGGCAATTTTTGTTTGATTTGATTGAGTATTTGTTGATAATTGGCGAGTAAGTGATCCAATTGATAATCGGCTTGATTGAAATCATTACTACCGATGTTGAGCACAATTTGTTTGGGCATTAAATCAAAAATCAGCGTATCGATGACCGATAGAAAAGCATCCGATGTCGCACCGCTCCATCCTCGATTCAAAACTGTACCATTCGTCCAGTCTTCTACTGGAAATTGCTCCATTAAAGAAGAACCGGTAAAGACTATTTGAGCACGCTCTTTTTGTTGATTTTCTTTTTGATAACGCAGAATCGTTGTTGGGTCCATTCTTTCACCTTTTTTCGTTTATTTCTCTCTATCATAAAAGGGTTCCTCGCTCAATACAATCGATTCCTCTAAGAATCAAGCCTCTCTTTTATTTGTTTTGAATTTTACATCACAAAATAAATCACGAACAAATCAACAATCCCTATTGTAATCCATTCCTTCGCATGATATTATGTGAATAATAACACAAATAAATTTTTGTAGGAGGCTCTCATGAAAAAAACAAATTTATCCGCAGTGATTCTTTTAGCCAGTCTAACGTTAGCTGCTTGTAGTCCAGATGCACCAAAAACTGGTGACTCAGCAACGATAGAAAGCACACAAGTTCAGACGGAAGCAAGTGAAAGTCAAGCGGTAACTGAAACAAATATCACGATTGCAACAGGTAAAGATACTAGTACCGAAATTCCAGCAGAAGGTACATTAGTGATGCGCCAATTATATACGGCACCACACGGTACAAAATCATTTGCTGCAGTGAATGTTTTAATGAATGGTGATAAAATTGTCGACGCGCGTTTGGATGAATTCCAATACTTAGCTCCAGGCGACTTTACGGGTGTACCGAACTCAGATGGTGGATTTGGTGAAGCCTTTCCTACAGATACAATTTTAGCAAGCAAAGAACAAAATGATGCGGCTTATTCAGCAATGATGGCTGAAAAAGCGGGTGCCACTCAAACATGGCAACAAAGCATCACGGCAATTACTGATTTCACAAAAGGAAAAACCGTTGCTGAATTGGAAGATACGGTCAAAGCTTTAGAAGGTCTTAGCGAAGGTGAAAGTCCAGCAGATGTCATTTCTGGTGCGACATTCACAGATTCACTTGGTTACTTACAATCGATCATTGATGCAGCAACAGAAGGTGCGGTTTCGATTGGTGCCAAAACATCTGCAACTGACTTTAAAACGGCACAATTGTTAGGCGCACCACATGGTGATAAATCATTTGCTATGACAACCGTAGCCCTTGAAGGCGATAAAGTTGCCGCAGTCTTTGTCGATGAATTCCAATATGTCGATGCCGCAGCATTTGGTGGCGTGCCAAACTCAGATAGCGACTTCGGTCAAGGCGTTGCCGACGGACTCGTACTTGCTTCAAAAATTGCGAATGACGAAGCTTATTCAGCAATGATGGCTGAAAAAGGTGGATCAACCAATGCCTATGCAGCGAACATGAAAGCCATCCAAGACTTTACAATTGGCAAAACAATTGCTGAATTAGAAGCTACAATTGGCGAGCTTGATGCTTTAGGTGAAGAAGATAGCCCAGCAGATGTGATTTCTGGTGCAACTTTCTCCGACTCAAAAGGTTATTTACAAGCGATTATCGATACAGCGAAAGAAGCGAAGTAATGAAAAAAAAGGTGTGACAAAAGTCGTTTTGCTCTGAGAAACTGGAGGTAAATTCGAACAATTGGGTCTTTCAATTGCTCGAATTTAGTGAAGTTTCGAAAAAGAGCAGACTTTTTTCACCCGTATATCTATCAAACATTCGTGCGAAAACAAGAGGTTGTGACTTACGTCACAGCCTCTTGTCTTTTTATTTTTAGACCGTTAATTCAAGTTGATTGCCTTCTGGATCGAGTGCCACGCTCTCATAGTAGCCATCGCCGGTCGTTCTCGGACCGTTAATAATTTGGTAACCATCTGCTTTTAGGCGGTTGGTTAAAGTATCGACCGCTTCTTTGCTCCCGAGTGAGAAAGCGATATGGGCAAATCCTAAGGGATACAAACTGTTCTCGCCTGAAATTTCAGGGCGTGTCATGATTTCTAAGCGTGCACCATTTTCAAATGAAAGAAAGTACGATTGAAAACGGGTTTTTGTATTTTGATATTTGGCTCCGGCCTTGCAATCAAAATAGGTTTCATAAAATTGACGAGCGCCTTCCAAATCTTTGACAAATAAACCAATGTGTTCGATTTTCATAGGAAAAACTCCTTTTCAAATAGTGTAGCACGTACGGACAAAAATGGTTATTTAAAATAAGTAGACGCGTAATCACCCGCTCATTGACTCGTAAATAACTGCTGTTCTTCCAATACGCGTCCTTGATCCATTTCGTGTACGGTGTCACATAAGGCTTCGATGTCTTCTGCGTAATGCGAAGCAATTAAAATCGTCTTACCGGATGCGCGCAATGATTTTAAGAGCTCGCGAATTTCAATGACACCATAGCGATCTAGGCCATTCATCGGTTCATCAAGTAATAAAATTTCGGGGTCTTCCATGATTGCTTGAGCAATCGCCAAACGATGACGCATGCCGAGCGAATAGCTTGAGACAGATTTCTTTTCGTCCGGATTCAGTCCTACACGGCGAATCGCGTCCTTAATTTGTTCATCTGTCAATTTTCTTTTAATTGAAGCTAGTAGTTTTAAGTTTTTAAAGCCACTCATCGAACCGATAAACCCTGGATTTTCAAGAATAATCCCCATGTCTTGTGCTTGCGAAACCTTGACTGCTTGACCGTTGATTAAGATTTCGCCTTCATCGGCTTTCATAAAACCACAAATACATTTAAACAAAACTGTTTTCCCTGAACCGTTTCGACCAATAATCCCATGAATTTTCCCTTTTTCAAAAGATAAATTGACTTGATTCAACGCGATTGTTTCTTTAAATTTTTTCGTTAAATGGTTAATTTCAATGGCGAACGTCATTTATTTTCCCCCTTTAAAGGTATCGATGTCTTTGTGAATAAAAAGTTGAGCGGAACCACCCAGCAATAGGAGATTCCAAAAACCGTAATTTATAAGAGCAAATGTGATTGACGGCAAGTTCCCTTGATGAGCCCAATCCAGATAGGTCAAACTCACCCAAGAAACGGGTGAAAAGAAAAAGATTTGATCGCCAAAATTTAAGCGTCCAAGATAGACAGAAAAATACGCCAATGAAATCAGTGCCCCTGCCACAATCATCCCACTATTTTTACCAAGCATTAAATTAAAAAATAACAGAATCGCTGCAATAAAAAGTGTTCCTAACCAAAACAATAAAAAGCCAATCATCATCGCTTGTATTGGGCTAAATTCCGCCATGACGATGGCAATTGGTTGAAATTGTAGGCCGATTTCTCTTGGTATTTGGGAAATTTGCTCTGTACTAAGTACCTCTAGAACACTGCCCCATTCTTTCGTAAACACGACATTTGGCAGCAAAATCACAATCGACCCAATGACATAAAGCAAAGTGTAAAGAAAACTTGAAAGAATCATATACAAGATTTGGCCTAAAATCCAATTCCTACGTCCCGTACGAATCGATAGAAAATCGGTGTGGGCATCGATAAAAGGGGCGTGTCCGTAAAACAAAAGCGCGGTTCCTCCAATGATAAAAAATAAGGAAGGGTTTTGGATGAAAAATGGAAAACTCCAAGGCGACACGTCTTGTTGCAAATAGTTAGCCAATTCTTTTAACGGTGAGAAAGTATAGTATTGATAGATAAACATAATGGCTAAAACAATATAGACGCGAGGATTGAAAGTAATCTTGTGAAAATTCGTTTGGGCACTTAACCAAATCATTCTGAAACTAGCCATTTAACACCCTCCCTTTGATACGCCAAATCGTTATTTGTCCGAATATGAGACAAAATAGTAGCGTCACAAATGCTTTGATTAATAAAGACTGGGTCGCATCGATTCCTCCATAAACGGCTGCAATCCAATACAGCGGGTCGATCACCATTGGTAGCTGCATGTTTGACGTGATTCGTAGGAGTGAAAAATAAATAATCATTGGCGCAGCAGCCGTTGTAAAAGCATTGGGTACAAAACTAGAGAAACAAACCGCACCCACCGCTACAAACGCGCCAACAAACCCTTGATGCGTCAAATAAAAAAGCGCGCCTTTTAGCGCCTCGCCTTGGTTGACCAACATGTCATACGCTTCGTAGGAAGAGGGATTCACAAAAAAGGGATATTTGATCCATAATAACAAAAGAAAAAGTCCAATTCCTACAAACAAAGTGAAAAATCCAGTCATTGCGGCTACGATCACTTTTGTTAAACTGTATTTGGTGACACCGGAGCGAATCACAAAAAAAGAAAGGGCATTTTCTTCGACTTCTTTGGCATAACTTAAACCGTAAGCAAAAATCGGTAAGATGGTCAAAATGGTACTCGCCATGCCACTGCCTTGTAAAGCAAGACCCATGAAATACCAAACAGAGCCATAAGATTCATTTTGCAACATGCCACCAACCGCGACAAATAAGAGAAAGGTGACTCCAAGACAGCTCACAATAAAGCTTCTAGAAAACAATCCACGTTTCAGCTCGCTTAGTAATAAGTACTTCATTCTTCAATCGCCCCCTCAATGATTTTTCCTGTTTCCGCATTAAACATAAATATTTGATATTTCGGGTATTCAAATGACTGTCCATCCGCGCTTTTAAAACGAGTTGTTTGCCACGTTGTCAGTCGCCAAACAGGGATAAGTTTGATGCCTTCTTTGTCAAAGACAGGTAAGTATTCTAAATCCAATGATTCCATGTGTCGATCAGCCAATAGCAACTGCTTTTCAAATGACGCTAAAATGATTTCAGGTGACAAAATCGATACCTTTGTCAATTCGCTCCTTTCTTGCATGAGATACCTTGCTTCAATTAAAATCGCACCTGCTTGCGTGTAAGTCACGACGACTTTCGGTATTAAGCGTGGATGCGTGGCCTCGGCTGTCCGATTCTCCCACTCTTGTGTCACTAATGGCATGCCTGCGATTACTTGCTGTAAATGAAAAATATACGCTTCATCTTTTTCCGTCGGTAAACGAACAAATTCCTCTTGTACGGTTGAAGATGCGATTTGCTCACGCATTTTTTCGGTTGTTAATGTGTAGGTCACTTCTTCCCTCAGTGTGATCTCTTCTTCAGATATTTTTTGGAAAACGGCTTCAATCGCTGCCGATGCTTGTTCTTTCGTAGCAAACGATAAATCCATTGGCTGTTGGTAGTCATCTACCTGAAAGTCAAATTCTTGATAAAAAGAAAGGTCACTTAATTGTTTAGTTACGTCCATTACACTTAAACGATGATAGGGAAAGGACTCTTCTGACAGTTCCATTTGATAACTAAAGCCCCCATTTAATCCGGTTTTTGTACCGAAAGCTTCGCCATCATCATAAATCATTAAATATTCTCCTAATTCTGTGCGATAAACCGGTCCTAGGGCAGTAATCTCAGTAGTCGTAATCGCTGTTTGTAAAATCGTCTCTTCTAACGATGCCATTGAAAAGCGTATTGGTTCAACACTAAATGTTGATACTTTTTCCGGATAGGCGATCGTTTCTACGTCGAAATCGTAGATCAATTCATACTTAACCATTGTTGGGCTTTCCTTTGCGCAACTACTCAACATGAATAACATGAAAATGAAGACAAACCGCTTGATACTTTTAGCCATTTTTTTATCTCCTTCCCTTTCTTATTTCCAGTTTAAAGAAAGCGGATTCGTTCGTCCTCTGTATTTTGTGCAATTTTTCTTTTATTTGTCTATTTTATTTGATAGACTACAGTTAAATTAACTTAAAGGAGCATAAAAATGAATATAGCGAAGAAAAGTAGTTTTCTGCTGATTTGCGGCAATTTTGTATTATTTATTTACACGACTTATTTGTTGAATGATTTTTTACAATCCTTTTACGTTTCCGTATCGCAGCAAGTTTTATTACTGAATTTTTTCGTTTTTCTTTTTAGTGCGTTTATTTTTATGCGCAGCCGTACTTTTAACCAACAGACGTTTCTTTATCTGTTAACGACCATCCTGTTAGGCTGGACGCTTAACTTCTATCCTTTATTTTCTGATGAATCGCTGCCTTACATGATTGCTCTCGTCGCACATTTCTTATTACCTTGTGCTTTTTTGTTGTTATTTCAGACGTTCACAAAACAGATCAATCGCATCTGGCAGTTGATTAGTTTATTTAGTCTTATCTTAGTTAACCTCAATAATTATGATCGCCGATTTGATCCGTGGGATTTATTGTTGTTATTTTTCTGGTGCGTATTCTTTTACTGGCAAGCTCGTAACAAACAATCTCGTTCCGAACAAAACGCGCAAAAAACCATTTTACTCCTGCTAACTTTGACGCTTCTTCTTTCTTTTTTGTTCCGACTATTACCGTCCTTACTCACAGATACGTCTCTCGTTTTGCCATTCTTTTTTCAATTCTCCGAAGGTCCAAGTTCTTTCTTGTTCTCGCTCATCCCGATCGTTGGGATTGGTTTTCTTGTCATTCAAAAAAAAGACATTCACTTTCATTTAGACATCAAAGATTACTTGGGGAAACTTGGGTTGGGTCTTTTGTTATTTGGGGCGATTCTCTGGGGTTCTGTTCAGCTATTAGAAATTCCATTACCCAAATTATTGATTATCGCAACCGCATTTTACGGTCTTTATTTCATTTCTGTCGTCGTTACCCAGCAAAAATTTCTCGCTCGCTTTACCAAAACAACCGACGCGCAAAAACAGTTGGCATTGGATGAAAAAATGGTGCAAGCAACTACGATGGATTTGCTCGAAAACACGATTCAACGCTTACTCGAAAAAGGATTCGACGCCGATGGGGTATGCCTCATTTGGAAAGGTTCCAACCAATTTTTCATTCGACATAAAAGTGGCAGCTTAAAACACATTCGTCTGTCGAAAAAACTGAAGGCGGAACTGCAAACGCCCACCCATCGTTTTACGTATCAGAATCAAAGGCTCTATAAAAAAGTGCTATTTGGGGACTCGCAGACGCTCGGCTGGCTCTTAGTCAACGCTCCTTCCACGCCCGATTTTTCGATGCTCGATGAACTGCTACCGGCTTTATCCTTTAGCCGAACCGCTCAAGTCAAACAACAGCCGCTCATTCCAGAGTATTTATCATTGTATCAGGAACAATTGCAAGGCATCGCCTATCTCAAAGAAATGGAAAAAGTGCGAAAAGAATTGTCTTATTACTTACACGATGAGGTTTTGCAAAATATTTTAGCCATCAAAACGTTATCCGAGTCTACGAGTGCCACCGATGAGGATACACAGTTCACACTACAAAAAATCAGTATCCATTTAACCCAAATGAACCGCGACATTCGTGAAAAAACATTCGATTTATATCCTAGTATATTACTCGAGTTGCCTTTTAAACAAAGTATTCTACACCTGATTCATCAGTTGCAACAGCGATACACAACGGAAAAACTGCCGCATATCACCACGAAGATTGATGATGCGGTTGAAGTACAACCAGCCATTCGTTTTACCATCTATCGCATCCTAAAAGAATTGATGCATAATGCAGTCAAACATGCTAAAGCAACGACTGTGACAATCACGATTGAAGATGCTCACGGCACCTTGCACTTTAGCGTAGAAGATGATGGTATTGGGATGACACAACCTAACAGGTTAAACGAGCAACTCGGCTTACGCTCCGTCACGCAAGATGTCCACAGCCTAGCGGGCACTATCACCTTCTTGCCTCGCTCGCCCAAAGGAACAACCATTCAAATGGCTTTACCTAAAAGGAGGGAACACGATTGAAGATTTTTCTGTTTGATGACCACGAATTGTTTGCTCGTAGCATTCAACTCGCCTTGCACCCCACTTTCCCTGAGTTAGAAATTTACACACAAGCACACGATAGCTTGGCTGTTGTGCAAAAGGGAAAACCTGAAATTATTTTGATGGATATTCATTTAAATCATAAAAATGGACTCGATGAAGGACGGCTGATTTTAGAACATTTCCCAAAGCAAAAAATGATTTTTTTATCAGGATATGATCCGATTGAGTATATCGAAAGCGCTAAAAAGATGGGCGCTAAAGGGTTCCTCAGCAAAAATGGTTCGTTAGAAGAATTAATTCACAGCATTCAATTGGTAGACCAAGGACACACTTGCTTCCCAAACTATCAACCTTCGCTCGACCCACTAACAGATCGAGAAAAACAAATCTTACAATTAAGTGCGCAAGGATTGTCGCAACAAGCAATCGCCGATCAATTAGGCATTGGGCGTCGGACAGTCGCGAGTCACATCCAACACATTTTAGAAAAATTACAAGTCGGATCAACCATTTCTGCCGTTATGAAAGGCATCGAACTCGGACTCATTCGAATCAATATTTAATGGATGATAAAAAAATAGCTCGCTTATTTTTCAACGATCATTGAAAAATAAGCGGGCTATTTACGGCATTCCAATAAACGATTTGTTATACTTAATAAAACAAGTAAAGTGAGGACTTTTGTATGCACGTCATTTCTATCAAGCAACAACCCGAATACGCTGAGCGCGCGATTCGGTATTTTCAAAAACAGTGGGCGAGTGAGGAATCCATGAAGCTTTATGAAGACTGTATTACCCGTTCGATCACTTCGCCTTCTTCCCTGCCACAGTGGTATTTACTCATGGATAACGATACGATTATTGGCTGTGCCGGTCTAATCGTCAATGATTTTATTAGCTGGGGCGATGTCTGGCCGTGGCTTTGTGCGCTCTATGTAGAGGAAGCTTATCGTGGGCAACGGTTGAGTCACTTACTGATTGAAACGATTCAAGCAGACGCCGCAATGCTGGGCTTTACGAATCTTTATTTGTGTACCGACCATCTGGATTTATATGAAAAATTTGGTTTTAAATATTTAGGGACAGGCTATCATCCTTGGGGTGAAAGCAGTCGCGTCTACGGTAAGTCACTCACTGAATGATTCCTCAATAGCTGTGATTGTTCCTGTACCGACTGGAAAATACATCTCTTGATTGGTATAAGGCAAATCGTGTAAAAGATGGAAAATAATATTAATCACACCGCCGTGCGTAACGATTAAAACATCGCCGGTGGTTTTTTGTGCTTGAATATTTTCCCAAGCCGCTTTGATCCGTTCATAAAAATCGTTGGGACTTTCACCATCTGGGTATGTCTCATCCATTTTTAGCGTGCGATAATACAGTCCGGGATAATCGATCGCCGCTTGACTGTTTTTCATGCCAGCTAACTTGCCGTTGTTCATTTCACGCCACTCTTTTGAAAGTAGATAAACAGGTGGATTGGTTAAATAACTTGTGAGAATGTCAGCGGTTTGCTTTGTTCGAGGCAAATCACTGACAATTATTTTCTCGAAAGTATGTTGCGAGAGTTGTTGCCCTAATGCATGGATTTGCTGAATCCCTTCTTCAATTAATCCTTGTTGCGACCAACCACCACGAACACTTTTGTCGTCTTGTCCATGTCGAACCAAATAAATCGTCATTTATTGCCACACTCCTTTTCATTTGTTAATGCTTTTAATAAACGCTCGGGCGCTTGAATAATGGATAGTTCCTTACCTAAAAACCGCAACCAATTGACCGTTTCTTCGAGTTGTTCATCTGCTTCAAATGCCAACCAACATCGGATTTCCCCTGTCATTTGATAAGGGTCTAGGTAAGCTAACTTCATTTCAAAGGGATGGTACTTGTGGTATTGGGCGATGGCTTTTGAGCCAAGGTGTAAGACGGTATTTTGTTGTCGTTGTTGCCTCGCTTTGTGTAAAACCTTTTTCGTTTGATACGTTTCGGCATTTTTTAAGATTTCGACGTTTGCAACCGTTGAAAAAGGAATCGCCTTCGTCTGAAAATCAGCTAAATCAATGCACGCTAACCACCACGTTTGGTTGTCTTTGTAGAGTGATTTCAAATAAATGTCGAGGTCTGGTAAATCGGTCCGATTCAATGATAAATAGCGATTTTGTAAAAGCGATTGAATCAATTGTTCTAGTAGTGGATCTGGAATATCCGATAATTCCAATAAATCGGGATTGTGTGGATTGGTTCCTTGAAAGAGTAATGTTTCGTTCAACATTAGTAAATCATCTTGCTGCGATTCGGATAAGAGTCCCATAATTTTTTCAGCTAGTGATTGCCGACTTTTTAGGAAGGGTAATTGTTGATTCCGGCTCGCCATAAAAGAAATAAAAAGAGCCTTTATTTCATCATCGGTAAAGCGAATCGCTGGTAACATCGCATTGTGTAAGACCGAATATCCACCATCTCTTCCAACTTCTGCGACAAGTGGCAAACCAAGACGTTCGATTTCTCGAATATCACGTACCGCTGTTGAACGGGAAATTTGGAATTCTGCCATCACTTCTGCGACGGTAAAATGACCACGATTATTCATAAATCGCATTAAAGTATTAATTCTTTCTGTTTTTTTCACTGTACACCTCGTTAAACGTGTCATTTTTTGATAGGATTCGGTTGTATGATATAAGTGTAAAACAAATTGCTTTTAGGAGCAAAAGAAAGAAGGCAATCTCATGACAAACTATCTTTTAGAAGAAAAACCAAGTTTTACTGTAATGGGAATTGGTGTGGAATTAAAAAGTCCTTATACCGATTTCGCTGGTATCGCTAACGAAAAGCAAGCTTTTGAAAGCAAAAATCAAACGGAAGGTCTCGTCGATAAACTACGCGCAATCGCTAGTAATGACTACTTCTTTACTGTCAATGAAGCCTATGACAATAAAATGATGTATTATGTTGGCGTTCAAAGTGAGGAGAGCTTACCTGAAGTGACGCGCGTGATTCAATTTCCAGCTGGAAGTTATGTTGTCGTTTCCGGTCATGCCGATTCACCGGAAGCTTTGCGTCAAACTTTAACCGGTATCGCCTTTGGTCAAGTGCTTGGTCAATTGAGTGAGTATCGTTATGTTGGTGGTCCAAATGCTGTGGTCGAAATGGGCGAAGAAAATGGACAGTTCCATGGTGAAATGTGGATTCCTGTCGTTAAAGACAATTAATCTGAAAATAAAGGCAGGTGTGACAAAAGTCGTTTTGTTCTGAGAAACTGGAGGGAAATTCGAAAAATTGAGACTTTCAATTGCTCGAATTTAGTGAATCTTTTCGAAAGAGTAGACTTTTGTCACCCGTTTGTCCATCAAATGTTCGCATGAAAAAACATACTAAGATTAGAGGGTAAATTCATCAACGGATGAATTTACCCTCTATTTTCTATTTTTAGATTATAGTGAAAGGAAGCTCTTTCGGGAGTTGACTCTAAACGACTTTTCCCGTCCTTTTTCACCTTGGAATACTACTGGGGTTTCACTGTTTCAACACCAAAGGCTTCTAAAATTTGTTTGATCTGCATTGGGCGATTATCGAGTTCAATGGCTGGGGCATACTTTTCCCCTTCACGTAAAAATAAGCCTTCTTCTTCACAGCCGATTGAATTGCCTTCTGGAAAAACAGGATAAATTCGTTGGTTTTTCAAACGGATTTTTAAAACTGGAACTTGAATCACATCCGTAATCGAGTGCGGCATATTAATACGTAAAATCGCATCCGGTTCTTCAAACGGTGAGTAATAAAACAACTGATTCAGACCATAGGCACCGAGTTTCACTTCTTTTTGACTAATTTGAATGGGTGAAATAACAACCATACATCGCTGTTCTTCATTCGTAAATTTGGAAATCTCATCGACCGGTGGCTCTTGAGTAAATATGGGATACGATAAGTAGGGGTATTCCTCAAGCCATATTTCTTCAATTTCATGAATGGCAATTCCTTTTTGAATATTTTCTAAAGGTAAAATATAGCCTTTATGATAGACTTTAAAAAGTTCAACGCCATGTTGGTCAAACAATTGTTTTTCGATTTTCATTCTATTCATGGTTCCTTCGTTATCTCCTAACTACGCAATCTACTGATACTTTAATTG
This sequence comes from Enterococcus alcedinis, assembly GCF_014635985.1. GTDB lineage: Bacteria > Bacillota > Bacilli > Lactobacillales > Enterococcaceae > Enterococcus_I > Enterococcus_I alcedinis. Next base: position 228,007 of record NZ_BMDT01000002.1, read on the forward strand.
TATGCCAAGTACTTACGCTTATCAATCATTTGACATCAACTTGCTAAAATTTGCTGTACGAGCTTTTGTAATTCTGGGACTGTTTTCGCTTCAAAGTCGGGATTTTTATTCAACCAACGAAAATTCAATGGTGAGGGATGAGGAATTGGAAAATAAGTCGGTAAGTATTCTTGATAGGCTGCGACCGTTGCTGTCATGGTTTTTTTCGCTTGTTTTTTTAAATAGGCCTTTTGTGCGTAGCTTCCAATTAAAACAATCAACTCAACTTCTGGCATTTGTGCCAATAATAGCGGATGCCATTTTTCAAAAAAGTCTAGCCGTGGCGGCAAGTCACCTGTTTTGGATTTTCCAGGGAAATAAAAGTCCATTGGTAAAACAGAAATCTGTCCTGTTTGGTAAAAGGTTTCTTCTGATACCCCTAGCCACTCTCGTAAACGATCGCCACTTTTATCGCGAAAGACGTCTCTTCTTAGTTGCGTCTTAATTCCCGGTGCTTGTCCGATCAGTACAATTTTAGCGTTGGGCGTGGCACTAAAAATCGGTGTCCAACCTTTCGCTGTCATTTCTTGGTTTTCTGGATCATTGATTACGGCTTGTCGAATGTCTTCGATTGTCATTTCTCTCATCCTTTCCGTTCATAACGCCAGCCTTTGATTTAGTCGAATTGTTCTAGCCACTGAATCAATTGTTGACGAATGGCTGCTTGCTGCTCGTCATTGGATATCGTTGCTTGATGATCGCCTTTTTGTTTGCCATAACTCCCAAATCCCGCATGATTTCCCCCTTTGATGACTTCATAGCGAGTATCTGAGGGTAAATATTGTTTCGCCGATTCATACGCTTCGGCATTTAAAACACCATCATTTGTCCCCGTAATTGAAAGTACCGGGACTTCCAACGTATTGAGCGCCCCTTTTTGATCGGGGTAACTGGCTAGAAAAACCATGCCCTCGATTGCATCTGCATTCGAAACAAGGTAACGACTAGCCATCACACCACCTAACGAATGTCCGGCTAAAACAAAGCGCTTTTGGGGATGCGCCGCTTGGATTTCTTCGGCCCGATTCGGAGCCAGTACTGCTAAATTCAGTGGAAAATGGACAACATAAACATCGTAGCCTGCTTGCGCCACTTGTTGTGCCCAAAGACTATAGCTTGCTGGGTCAACCAACCCTCCCGGATAAAAAATCAACCCAATCGACTCTTTGTTGCCACCCGAATAAAAAGTATAATGTTTTTCTTCTTTTGCGCTTTCGCTCACTCTTTGTGCTTGGATGCTTGGTTGATGCATTTTTGTTTGCAGCACTAGCCAGCTACCCACGAATAGTATGCCCAGGATGCTTACGATTCCGATAATGATTTTTTTATACTTACTTCTCTGTTTTGTTTGCATTGTCCAGCTCCTTTTCTCTTATCATAGAACAAATTGGCTATTCTGACAAAGAATAGAGTGAGTACGCTCGCCTTTTGTTTTTACTTGAAATTATTTAAAAAAGATGGATAATAAAGAATAAAAAAGGAGCGGATTCAATGAAACAAAAGCCACTTCCTGACAAGTATTATTTTTATCCGATTTCTCTCTTCGGACTCTTATTGACACTGGTTCTTTCATTCCTGGCATTCAATCAAGTCACAGGAATAAAAAAAGCATGGTTTCTCGTTTTTCAAGTCTTTATCGGTGTTCTTCTTTGCCTGCTCCCATTTTTGGTCGAGCGACGATTTAAATTGCTTATTTCCTCTTACTTTAAAAAAACCTATTGGCTCTTTCTTGGCTTATCTGTTTTTCTAGGTACCGGCTTGTCCTTTTATCTGCGTATCCGTTATTGGGATAAAATGCTGCATGCTTTTAGCGGAATGGTCCTGACTATTTTAGGCTTAGGTGTTCTTAGCCTGCTCATGCCTAAATTCAAGCACCTTTCAACCGCAACAATTTTACTTTTCTCCTTCTTTTTTGCGATGACTTTGGGTGTTTATTGGGAATTTTATGAATTTACGTTTGATGGTCTTTTAGGTTTGAACATGCAACAATTTGCGACCATTACCGGTAGAAATTTGGTTGGACGCCACTCTTTGATGGATACGATGAGTGATTTGTTTGCTAATGCCCTCGGCGCTAGTCTTTTCACCCTCTATTGCGCTTTTAAAATGAATCGGTCCAATGACTGGCTACAACACTTCTTTTTTATTTCAACAAAAGAACCTCGCGTAACCAAATGAAAAGCATGAATCAGGAGCGAACACTCGCCTCTGATTCATGCTTTTTTGTTGTTTATTAACCTTCTGATTGATACGCTGCACGTGGGCCGCCAATGTATTTCGGACGTGAACGTAGCGCCGTCACATGGGCTGCGCCAAGTTCTTTTTTCGTTGGTCGCACAGGAACTTGAACATGTTTGATGTGCATACCAATCGCTGTATCCCCAATATCAATACCTGCTTGTGCGACAATCGCTTCAACTTCGACTGGATCCTTAAAATACTTAAAGGCCGCCACCGAACATGCCCCACCTGCAGTTAGACTCGGCAAAACTTCCACGATTTCCCAATTATTTTTTTCTGCAACCTGACGTTCAACAACCAGCGCACGATTCAAGTGTTCACAACCTTGTACCGCTAAATGAATACCATCGTGCTCAAGTCTGTTGTTGAGTGTTTCAACGACCCACTCACCAATTTCTTGACTAGGATATTTGCCGATTTTCTTCCCTAAAATTTCACTCGTGCTACAACCTAAGACAAACGTATTGCCTGGTTTTAGCTGCGCTTCAGTTAGAATTTCGTTGACCATTTGCGTTAAATCGGTCACAAAACTTGTTTTTTCCATTATCGTGGACCCTCTTTCATTAAAGGTAAATTTATTTTACGTATCGATGCCATTACGAGTATCGTTAAGCTCGCACCGAAAATATTTTGAATGACGTTCCCAAAAATCGAAGCGACTCCTGCCGGCCAAGTGTAGATTAGCGCCGTAGCAATCGCATAACCGATTACCATCAACAGACTGGCTAAGACAAAGCCCACCCCATGTAGCCATTTAGGATTTTTTTGGAAGAAGTAACCCGCAACCGCTCCTTGTAGACCATGAATGAGAAAAGAAGCCACAATCCACTGTGGATAGCCGGCAAACAAATCAATCAAACCACCACTTAAAGCGCCAACCCAAAAGCCGCCTAGCGGACCGAGTAAAAATCCCGCACTGTAAATTCCGACTTCAGCCAGCGTCACAAAACCATTCGTCGCCGGTACAGGAAAAATAAATAAGAGTGACAATACGACAGTCAGCGCCGTCAACATTGCAATAATAACGAGTTGTTTTTGTAATTTCATGATTGCTACCCCTTTCTTTTCGTTGGATGCCAAACGTTCCCTGCATCCCCCACAACGACACCATTTTCAATTGATTCATAGACGTAGCGTTTACTTTTTTCGATGCTTTCTATCAAAGTCCAGCCATGTGCTAAATAGGCACAAATGGCTGATGAAAAACTACAGCCAGCTCCATGATTCGTTGTTCGATTGGATAATGGTCCCGTAAATGCCTGTGTTATCTCACCATCACGGAAAAAATCCGTTGACACTTTCCCTCCTCCGGTCACGATCACTTTTACCGGATGGGCTTTCGTAAAGCTTTGTGTCACAGCCGTCATTTCTTCGAATGTGTCAATCGCGTGCGAGTCCGCTAAAAGCTGCAATTCATTGCGATTGGGCGTGATTAAATCGACCAACGGAAACAATTCTTTGATTTTTTGTATATAATTTGTTGCTAATTGCTCCTCGGTTTCTTTAAAAGCCAAAACAGGATCTAAAATAATCGGAAATTCGCCTTGATGGCGTCGACAGAAATCAAGAACGACATCGACAATTTCCACCGTTGCTAAGAGACCAATTTTCACTCCATCGAGTTGAAAGTTTTTTTCAATTGTTTGTAATTGTTCTTGAATCAGTTCAACAGGTAAACTACGAATCGCAAAGCTGTTATCTTCTTCGACCGCAATACACGTTAACACCGTTAAACCAAACGTATTTAAATTTTCGAAGGTGCGTAAGTCGGTTTGAATCCCACCGCCGCCCCATGTATCGGAACCACCGATTGTTAATGTTTTTAAAACCATGTTCGCTATTCACTCCTTTTGAATAGTATAAAACGATTGGCTGGAAAGCAAAACAGCCAATTGGCTAGTTTCATACCCATCCACTTGATAAAAATAACGTGAACTTCTACGAATAGAAACGTTCACGTCGTCAATCATTTATTTTTTATTTTTTTGATTGGCATAAATCCCTAGCGCAAAACAAGCAGCTGCGGCTAAAAACCACCAATAACTCTTATTCAAACCTAAAATTAGGAACATGCCTCCAACAAAAAAGAAGCTTGTCATCTTTGTGTTTGTATAACTTTTCTTCATGCTTTTCCTCCAATGTATTTATTCAAATAGACTCGCTAAAAAACTTGGCTTTTTTTCTTTAATAACTACGGGTTGGTCAAAAAGCGTTGCAATGACTGCCATTTTATCAAGCATTGTACGTTTTTGAATGCTTCCTAATTGCTTACGAAATTCTTGCAGATTCTCTGGGTAAGCTTCATTCGTGTAGATGATTTTTGGGTCAAAATCATATGTTTCTTCAAAGTCTGTTTTTTCTTCCTCAGAAAAATTATGCATACTCTGACGGTCCCAAACAATCTGACGTTTGACAACTTTTGCTGGCGCTCCCGAACAAATACAATTAGAAGGTACGGCTTTCGTTAAAATAGAGCCATAGCCCAACACTGTCCCTGAACCAATCGTTGCCCCTTTTAATAAACTCGCACCTTGTCCAATCCACACGTCATCACCAATAATCACATCTTTTCCATGATTGATAATTTTACGACTCTCAATCGATAAAACGATATGAACATCTGATGTTCGAATCCATATCCCAAATGAAAACATCACACGTTGACCAATCAACACCGTTCGATTTTCAGACACAATCGCATTTAAAAAACCATTAAATGAACAATCTTTCCCCATTATAAAAGTTGAATTCTCCCAGACAGAAAGATTCAAAATAACTTTTTTATTCAAGGTATTTTCTAAATAACATAGCCCATTATTTGCCATAAAGTTAATCTTACTATTCATTAATTCCGCATCAAAAGGCAGAACCAATCGATTATTTTTGCCATTAAATACCAATTGACATTTGGGGTTACGTGCCATAAACGTATCATAACTTATCGTTTTCCCATCTGCTCCCGTCAGAATAATTTGATTGTTATTTTCCAATTGAATAATAGACTGCATATGTAAACCTCCTCACAAAATACTTTTTCTCGATTCATTATACCTTATAAATAAAGCGGTTACTAAGGAAGAAAATAAAAAAAAAGCGCGAAGCAATAAGAACTCCTCTTTCCAAAAATAATTTTGAAAGATTCTTTGCTTATTACTTTGCGCTGAAGGATTTTACAATGTAAACAAGTATGCAATCGAAATAATTGAAATGACATGCATCGCTTTTGGTATTTCATTTGTACGTTTTGCGAAGATCATGCAGATTTCATAAGATAAGAAACCTAGAACCAATCCTAATGCGATTGAACCTGTTAGTGGCATCATAACGATTGTTAAGAATGCAGGAATAATTTCTTCGAACGGGCCATCCCAACGAATGTTACGAATATTTTGCATCATGAAAATTCCGATAACGACCATTGCTGGTGTCGTTACTGCCGAAGTTACAAGTGATAGTAATGGGAAAAAGAATGCTGACAATAAGAATAAAATTGCCACAACGACACTCATTAATCCCGTTCGAGCACCGGCAATGATCCCTGAAACCGACTCGATATATGTTGATAAACTTGATGTTCCGAAAAGCGAACCAAAGAATGTACCTAATGCATCGGCACTATAAATGCGCTTGTTGTCTTCGAATTTTTCACTTTTAATATCTGAAACTTGTGTTGCTGCTGCAGAAAGCGTTGTTGCTGTTCCAAAGAAATCTAAAAATAAGAACGTTAAAATAACAATAAATGAATCCAATGATAACATTTTATCTAAGTTTTTAAAGGCCACAAGGAATGTTTCATCTAACATCGCTTGCATTGGCTCAACTGGTATTACGACAGGTGATCCTGCTGGTAATTGTGGTAGACCTGCTACGACCGTTTCACTTAAGTTAAACCAGTCCATTGTTGCACCAAAACGAATGAACAACCCGCAAAGTGCTGCGCCAATCATTCCTAAGAAAACCGCGTATTGGTTTTTACGTACTAAGAAGAAGGCTGCAACTAGTAAACCGAAGAATGCGATGATGACGTTTGGATTATCGAAGCCACCAAATTTAATGAACATGCCTTCGTCTGGTACGATAATACCTGAGTTTTTGAAACTCACAAAAGCAATAAAAATCCCTAATCCAACCGTACCGGCTTGTTTAACCGTTGTCGGAATAGCCGTAATAATTTTTGAACGGACACCTGAGATTGCTAGAATTAAAAATAAAATTGATGCAACAAGCACACTTGCTAATGCTTCTTGCCACGTTTTACCCATTTGTAAAACAACCGAATAAGCAAAGAAGGCGTTCATTGACATACATGGCGCTAACCCTAGTGGGAATCGTGCCCATAAGCCCATAATTAACATCGCAATCGCTGATGATAAGATGGTTGACATAAAGACTGCATCTTGTGGCATACCTGCTTGCCCTAAAATAATCGGGTTAACGAAGATGACATAAGACATCGCTAGAAATGCGGTTAAGCCCCCTGTTAATTCACGTTTGTAAGTCGATCCTGATCTTGTAATTCCAAAATACTGATCAATTTTTTCTTTCATTTCTTTTTTCTCCTCCTTGGTAATTAAAAAAACCAATCACAATGACAAAAAGGACAAAAAAACGACCCTTGCCATAGTAAGCTACTTTGCGGGTAGCTTGTAGAAACTTCTAGACCTTATTACCAGAACTATATGGTTTTTCTTCCTTGGTTATCATAACAGGATTCACCCGAATAATCAATATAAAACACGAACGAAAAGAATGATAATACGATTAAAAGTTCATTATTAACCGAATAACTCCTCACATTTCAGGCCTTAATGGGTTAAAAAGGTTAAAAAATGCACCTTTTTGAAAAAACTTCATTGAATACTTTTTTACTTCATCCAATGGTACAATAGAACAAAGAATCACACGTACACGAAAGGATTTATTTATGAAAATTATTATTTCACCGACCAAAACAATGACGACTCAACCCGATCATTTTTTACCACAAAGTCAACCGGCCTTTTTAGCGGAGACGAAGAAAATCCTCACCCACTTACAAAAGCTTTCGCTTGAAGAAGCGACGAAACTTTGGAAATGTAGCGCCCCCTTAGCTTTAGAAAATTATGAACGCATTCAGCAAATGGTTTTTAACCAGAATCTCACGCCAGCGATTGTCAGCTATAAAGGACTACAATATCAATACATGGCCCCTGATTTATTTACCGAACCCGCGCTGACTTATATTCAAGAAAATTTGCGGATTCTTTCTGGTTTCTATGGTGTTTTGCGCCCGTTTGATGGGATTGTGCCTTATCGTTTAGAAATGCAAGCCCCTTTACCTATCGCAAAATCAAAGCACCTCTATGATTTCTGGGGGAATAAAATCTATACGGCCTTATTCGCAGATCAACAGCCAGTCATTAATTTAGCTTCCAAAGAATATTCAAAAACATTGACCCCTTATCTAAAAGAAAACGATCAACTAATTGACATTGCTTTTATGCATGCCATCGACAACAAGCTAAAAGTCAAAGCGACTTTAGCCAAAATGGCACGTGGTGAGATGGTTCGTTACTTAGCTGAAAATCAAGTCAAAACACTCGATGAAATTAAGCAATTCGACCATCCGCACTATCGTTTTTCAAAAACACACTCTTCCGTCAATAAATTTGTTTTTCTCCATCAAGAATAAGGGATTATTCCATTGTTTTTTTCGCTACAACTCTCTATACTGTAAGTGATTTCAAAATGATGTTTTGATAGAAAGGATGACGCACTTGAAGTACGCATTATTAACAGATTGGCACGTTCACACAGAAGGATTTTTAAATCAAATTCCACAAGATGAATGCTTATATGTTTGGGATTCGATTGAAGAAAGAGGTCGTAAAGCGTCCGAAAAATATGGCGCGCCTTATGAATCGGACTTAGAAAAAGTTTTATCCGATGCCAATGTTCAAGCAGTTGTAATTGAAGCACCCACAACGTCTCATAAAGAATTAATTTTAGCTGCGATTGCTCATGGTAAACATATTTTTGTCGACAAACCGTTGACAACGAATTATGCAGACGCACTGGAAATTAAAGAGGCTCTGGACAACAGTGATTGTCGTTTTGTCTTATCACTTGAGTCCTTAATTTCAGGTAGTTATCGCTTTGTCAAAGAACAAATCGATGCTGGTACGATTGGCGATGTCGTTTCGGTTTACTTCCGACGCGCGCACAGCGGTGTTTTAAATGATTGGCTTCCAGCTTACTGGTACGATCAAACACAATCAGGTGGTGGCGCAACGCTGGATCTTGGTTGCCATGGTTTAGCGATGTTACCTTACCTTTGTGGTAAACCTGTGGAAGTCAAAGCAATGATGACGCAATTTGGTGACAAAGGGATTGAGGACAACTCCACAACGGTTATGAAATTCGAAAACAAAGCAATCGGTACGGCGTTTACTTCATTTATGACAAATGTTGGACAAAACTTCTTAGAGGTAGTGGGACAACAAGGTTCGATCCTAGTTTACGGCTCACCTGGTGACACCGAAGATACGATTATGATTCAATCAGAAATTGATGAAAAATATAAAACAAAAACAATGATTGACGGTTCCACTTTAGCAGAGCACCCTTACCCAATTGCTGTCTTCTCTCAATTGGTTGACGATCCAAGCTTACCAAATCCACCAGAATACGGGATTGATACAGCCGTTGAATTGAGTTGGATTATTGAACAAGCTTATTTAAATGGCGGAATCAATTAATCATTCTAAAAAAATAAAAATGTAGCCTTTAAAAGGGCTACATTTTTTGTCTAATTTTTTCGATTGTTGCAATAATTTGATACGTATCTTCTAAGCTGTGAACACTTGATTCGCACTGTTTTTCTTTGATTTGTTCCATAAAATGTTCAATTTCGAGGGTCATGTCATCCCCTTTGATTGGGAAATGGTACGTCGTTTCCGATTGATTATTTAATTGGATTGTATATTGCTCTAAACGATAGAAATATGGAATTGTAATCTTTCCGTGTTCCCCAATAATTGTTGCGATCCGTTCTTTTTCTCGATCAATCGCCCCTTCTACGATAGCCATGGTACCATTTTCAAACGTGAGTGTTGCTTTAAAGTACTCATCCACCCCATTAAAAAAAACAGCTTTCGCTTGTACGTTCTGAATCGCACTTGCGATTAAAGCTTGTACAAAACCAATCGAATACGTGCCAACATCATTTAATGCGCCTCCGTGATCCGCTTGAAATAAATAGGATGTGGTATCACGATCTTCACCGACATCAAAACAAAAGCTCGCTTCGATTCGTTTTATTTCCCCTATCTGTTCCATATCTTTTTTTAATTGTAGAAATCCTTTGTTGAATTTCGTTTTAAAAGCTTCCATAAAGAGTGTTTGATTTTCTTGTGCAACCGTCATGATATCCTTCATTGCTGCAGTGGTTAAAACAGCCGGTTTTTCACATAAAACTGGAATCCCTTGTTGCAAGGCTTTAATTGACCATTCTTTATGCCATTGATGTGGTAAAGCAAGATACACCGCATCAATGTTGGGATCTGCTAATAAGTCTTCATAAGTGGAGTAGACTTGAATTTCTGGGTATTCTTGTTGAAATTCTTGATTGGCAGCAAGTGATTTGGAGCCAATTGCGGTGACTTTTCCCTCACTAGTGTGTTGAATGCTTTCAAAAAAACGTTTTGCTATATTGCCATAACCAATAATACCAAAATTCATTGATTTTCCTCCTATTAATATCGTATTGAAAATCATGTTCTTCTTTACTTTAAAGCAAGTCGAAGCATTCGTCTAGCAAAAAAAAAGATGAAACCTAAGTCCCATCCTACTTTACTTATCAACTGTTACAGAACACTTCATTTATCACTTTGGTTGAGCCGGACAATAAAATCTGTCCTTCGGCTACTTCAGAAAAGTCATGTAATCGAAAGTTCACGATTTCATGACCGTCCTTCCAGTAGCTCAGACCAAAACGATTTTATTATCACCTTGGTTGAACGGGTTAAAAAGTGTAGCGACTGCGGAGATAAGTGGTCACTAGAATAAAATCAAAAACCGATTTTCTCTAATGCCCTCTTATCTCTTGTCGCTGAGCACACTTTTTAACACCTGGATTGAACGGGATAACTGAAGCTGTGACTCAATAATAAGCCTGAATCTTTTTGAAAGTAAAAAGCACTTTCAAACGATTCTTTGCTTATTACTCGTCACAGAACGCTTCATTTATCACCTTGATTTAAATAAATATTTTGCTGTGATTGAATCGACGTTTTTCATGTCTTTGACGTAGCCTGAGAACATGATTTCTCCGCCGTTTTTACCGGCTTCTGGTCCGATATCGATTAACCAATCGGATTGGCGCATGACGTCGGTGTTGTGTTCAATCACAATCACGGAACTGCCGTTAGCGACTAGTTTTTGTAGTAAGACAAGGAGTTCACTCACGTTGGCCATATGTAGACCGGTCGTTGGTTCATCTAAAATATAGAGATTTCCTGACTTGTGTAGCTCACTAGCTAACTTAATACGTTGGCATTCACCACCGGACAAGGTATCCATCATTTGACCGAGTGATAAATAACCGAGTCCGACTTCTTCCAGTGTTGCGAGTGTTTTCGTAATTTTATTGTTTTCGAAAAAGGCTAATGCATCGCTGACTGTCATCTTCAAGATTTCAACAATATTGTATCCGTCTAACTCGTACTGTAAAACTTCTTCTTTATATTGCGAACCTTGACAGACCGTACACGTCGTCTTCACGCCTTCCATGAAAGCTAAATCCGTCACTGTATAACCTTTGCCTTTACAGTTTTCACAACCACCTTTAGAGTTAAAGCTAAACAAAGCTTTGTCGACATTGTGTTTCTTCGCATAAATATCACGGATGGTTGTTAAAATTTTCGTATAAGTGGCTAAGTTGGAACGGTTCGATTTGTGTAGAGCGCTTTGGTCAATCACGATGGCTTCTGGATGTTGTTCCATAAAGTCCGTAAATACTAATGAACTTTTTCCTGAACCAGCCACACCGGTCACGACAGTAAAGACATTTTTAGGAATCTTTGTTGTCACATTTTTCAAGTTATTGGTTGTGGCATTTTTAATTTCAAAAAACTCGGTTGCTTCACGTGGCTTTTCATTCCACTCGATTGGACGATTTAAGTATTTACCAGTTAAGTTGTCGGCTTCTTTCAATGCTTCAACGGTTCCTGTAAACATGATTTCACCACCGTGACTACCAGCTAGTGGACCAACATCGACAATTAAATCGGCGACTTCTATCACATCTGGATCGTGTTCCACGACTAAAATCGTATTGCCTTTATCTCGGAGTTTTTGCAGCATTTTATTTAAATTTTGAACATCTCGTGGATGAAGTCCCGTACTTGGCTCATCAAAAATATAAATAATATTATTCAAGCTACTATTTAAATATTGCACGACTTTAATTCGTTGGGATTCTCCACCGGAAAGGGTCGTTGTTTCACGTGAAAGGGTTAAATAATCCAACTTCATATCAATTAAATTTTGAAGGCGTTTCGACATTTCTTCGACAATCGGTTGTGCCTCAGATTCAGTAATGGTTTGAATAAAGTCTAATAACTCGCTTAACTCCATATGAACGGCATCATCAATATTTTTTCCATGAATCGTACTACTTAACGACTTTGGATTCAAACGTTTCCCGTGACAGTCTTCACACGTATCAAAAGTCGTAAATTCTGCGACCTTCTGCTGGGTATTTTCAGAATGCTTACTTAAGTCACGATCAATAAACAAACGACGGAATTTATAAATAATCCCTTCGTAATCCGTTTTAAAGGTGCCATCTTTATGAGGGACAACGACTTTTTCACCGTGTCCATAAAGCAGTTTATCAAGTAATTCTTTTGGGTATTCATTTAATGGCAAATCTTTATCGAAAAATCCTGACTCTGCAAAAGAGTTGTAATACCATGTTCCTTTTGCGAAGGCTGGGAATAAAACAGCATCATCGTTCAATGATTTCGTTAAATCGACAATCTTCTTGAAATCGGGAGCAATCACTTTACCAATCCCTTGGCAAGTGAGACACATACCTTCAGGGTCATTAAAGGAATACGTATGTGCGTAACCGACAAAGGGTTTCGCGACACGTGAATAGAGCAAACGTAAAAACGTGTAAATATCCGTTCTTGTACCGAGTGTTGATCGGGCATTTCCACCTAATCGTTTTTGATCGACAATAAACGCGGGTGATAAATTTTCAATACTTTCAACATCTGGTTTCTCGTACTTCGGTAAGAACCCTTGAACAAATGTGCTATACGTTTGATTCATTTGACGTCCTGCTTCGTTGGCAATCGTATCAAAAACAATCGAAGACTTTCCTGAACCTGAAACACCCGTGAAAATCGTTATTTTGTTTTTCGGTATCTCTAGCGTCACGTCTTTCAAATTGTTTTGTTTCATACCTTTTAGAATAATACGGTCTGTATTCGACATCGAACAACCTCCTTCTGGTTTTTTGGCCGGTTTTCCATCATAACAGAAGACACGTGCCTTGTAAACGAATAAGATGACTTTTATTTTTCAGATTTTTTAGCGATTTCACGCTCAATTAGATCGAGGGACAATTTTAGTGCTGCCACTCGATTTTTGGATAACGTGATTTGCGATTTGTAGCTGCCACCTTTCGTTTGCTTTTCTTCTAATGAAACAATCGCTTTTTCAATTTTACTCAAGGTTGAAACAAGTGATTTTTTCGCTGCGGACAACTCTTCAATCGTATATTCTTGCATCTTTTTTCCTCCTTCAAAATCATTCTCTTCACGATAAACAAAATTCCTCGTTTTTTCAACAAAAAAAGCGTAGAATAAGACTTCAATCGAATTTCTAGGAGGTTTTTATGATGGAAAATCAAACACAAGTCCTTGATCGTGGACCTTTCTTTCATGGCACAAAGGCCAAATTAGCATTAGGCGATTTATTACAGCCGAAATATGAGTCCAATTATGAAGAAAAACGAATATCCAATTATATTTATTTTACCGCAACACTCGATGCTGCTAAATGGGGCGCTGAATTGGCGGTTGGTGACGGACAGGAACGGATTTATATCGTCGAACCGCTTGGTGATTTTGAAAACGATCCGAACTTAACCGATAAACGTTTCCCTGGAAATCCAACACGTTCTTATCGTTCAAAGCAAGCCCTAAAAGTTATCGCTGAGTTGAAAACGTGGGAACGCCACCCAGAAGCGATCATTCAACAAATGCGTAATCATCTAGCTGCGATGCAAGCTGCTGGTACCGCAGAAATCATTGATTAATTCGCTGAACGTTCTTTTTCTTGTTGTTTGAGAAAAAGAACGTTTTTTTGTTTATCAATCCTTCTTACAATTGTCAGAAAATCGTAAGAAGTTCATCAGTTGTTGCGAAACATTCAGCGGTTCTTTTTTGTTATGCTTTTTGTAAGCAATCAAATAAAGAAAAAGAGGGTTTTCAATGAAAAAGCAACGTAAAATTCTTAGTTCCATCTTATTAATTGGTCTCGGCATTTTTTTGGTTTCTTTCTATTTCCCAACCAAACGACCACCTTTTTTATCTCATAATGAAAAAAACAATCACAGACTGACGGTATCGAATCTGCATAGTCAAAATGTTATTCTACAAAAACTGGATACCCAAGAAATTATTTATCAAAAAAATAAAGACGAACAAATCGCCATCGCCTCTTTAACAAAAATCATGACCGCTTATATCCTGTTAACCGAAGCACCTGATTTAGAAGCGAACTTAACAATCGATCCGCAAGTCATCAATGAATTAACCACCCTAGGAGCTTCCTTATCCGGTTTTATATCGAACGACCAAATAACAATACGAGACCTTGCCTATGGTATCTTGCTCCCTTCTGGTGGTGACGCTGCTGTGATCGCCGCCAATTGGCTGTCTGGTAGTGAAGCAGCATTTACAAAAAAGATGAATCAATACGCCCAAGATTTAAAGATGGAGCAAACACAGTTTAAAAATGCCACGGGACTGGATGAAGCTGGGCACTATTCGACAGTCAGTGACTTACGATTACTTTTAAACAAAGCTTTAAAAAATCAAGACTTCTATCAAATTTTCACCACTTTTGAACACCAAACAAATACAAGTCCTTTTGCACCTGAAGGCTACGCTTTATCGAGCACCTTACTGAAAGAAAAAAACGATTTATCCTTACAGCATGGCACTCTTTTGGGTGGTAAAACAGGCTACACGAAAAAAGCCGGCCTTTGTTTAGCGAGTATCGCCGAAATTAATGGTGAGCTGTATCTATTCATTTCAGCTGGCGCAAACGGTGATCCGAATACGGAGCAATTTAACTTAACCGACGCCAAACTGCTTTACAATCAGTTGTAACCTTGGGATTTCAAAGTAAAAACACACAGACGCACGTTCTCAAAACGTTTGTCTGTGTGTTTTTTACCCGTTATCTACAACGTTTCCATTAACTCAAAAAAATAATTAGAATTGCCTGTACTAAAGTAATTATACCAAGCTTCGAGTGTATTATTTTCAAACACATTTAAACTTTCAATGATTTGCCTCGTCCACATCAATGCTCCCGTCGAACCCGCTGTAATCAATTGATTATCCGATACAGATGGATTATCTAAATACAGCTCTCCTCCTTGATATGTAGGGCAAAACATTTCAAGAAAACCGACGCCATTACTAGTGTGTGAGTATTTGTTTAATATACCGAAGTTTGCCAGTGCGACTGTTGCTCCACAAATAGCTCCTACTGTACCTCCTCCAAGAAGTAAATCATTTGATTTTTTGATAATTTCTACGTTTTGGGGTTCATCCCATGTATCTGCCCCCGGTAGTAAGATCACTGTATTTTCTCCCATTTCAATCTCTTCAACTAAACAATCAGGAATGATTTTTATCCCTCCCATTGTTGTAATAGCATTTTTCGAGTGACTAACCGTTTTTATCGTTACTAATGGTGCATTCTTCTTGAAAAAACGCCTAGAATTTAACTCGGCTAAAATATACCCAACTTCCCAATCTGCCAGCGTATCTAACACATAAATATAAATTGTTTTCATAATTTCCCTCCATTTATTGGTTATGTTATTATTATACCTATTGATTGTTGACATCATTATGGCAACAATCAAAAAAATTAAAGGATGGATTTTAAATGAAAGTAAATAGACTAGTTAGCATCATTTTAACTCTCATTGATAAAAAAAGAATAAGTGCAAAAGAATTAGCCGACATGTTTGAAGTCTCAACTCGAACAATTTATCGTGATATAGATGCTATTAGTATGATTGGTATTCCAATTCATTCAACTTCTGGTGTCGGTGGTGGGTTTGAAATCATGGAAAATTACAAGATCGATAAAAGTACTTTTTCTCAAGCCGATTTAACGACTCTTTTAATGGGGATTTCTAGCATTCCAAATATAATGAAAAATGATGAGTTTACACATACACTTACAAAGATAAAAAATTTAATCCCTACAGAAAATATAGAAACGGTTCATCTTCAACCGGATCAGTTGCATATCGACTTTAGTCTTTGGATGGGTAATAGAAATTTAGAAAACTATATAAATGTTATAAAAGATGCTTTAAAAGAAAAAAAATTACTTTCATTTGAATACATCAATCACAGAGGATATCAAACAAAACGTCAGGTTGAACCTTATCAACTGATTTTAAAAAGCAGTCAATGGTATTTTCAAGGCTATTGTTATAAACGGAATGACTTTCGATTATTTAAACTAACTCGCCTATCCAACTTAAAAAAAGAAAATAGTTGTTTTTCACCAAAGAACTATGAAAAACCATTGTTAGATACTACTGACATACTGGACAAATTGCGAACAACTATAAAGCTTCGTATTCATGAATCGCTTATGGAGCAATTACTTGATTATTGCGCCTATGATCAATTCTCGAAAGAGGGTGAAAATTTTTATATTGTGAATTTCCCTTTTATAGAAAATGATTACCATTATGGTATTCTGCTAAGCTTTGGAGAACGATGCGAATGCTTAGAACCCTTACATGTTCGTTCAGAATTAAAAAGAAAAATAACTAATTTATCTAAAATATATGAGCCTTCATCTTATAAAATTTGAGTGATTACTGAGTATTAAAAAAATGGGATTGACGAAGTTGAAAGCAACTTCATCAATCCCATAATTATAAAACCTTATTTTCTTTTACCCGTTATCTACAACTAAAGCTGTTTCTTTATCTAATAAGAATGGGCGATAGTAAGCCAGTGTTCCTGCAAGTGGCAACAACTCTTCTGCTAAATCAATCCCTAACTCATTCTTCATGTACGCTCTTCTTTCAACAATTCGCGCCCATAATGCTGGGTATTCTTTTGCAATACTCGTTCTCAATGCTTCATCAGCAATCGCAACCGTACTTTCAGCCGAGACACCGTTATAACCTTTTTGAATCGGAATGAAATCGACTTGGAAAATCATTCCCGATTGAATCGTAGCCGTTGAATCTTCATATAAAGGTGAACTCATCCACTCTTCGTTTGCAGTTAAGTGTCCTGGGTTTAATTCCCAACCGTATGTTTCTTGTGGGTAGTGCGCTTTAAAATCACGGTAGAAGTCCCCGCCGACAACACCTAACTTCATATTTGTTAGCCAGAAATGATAAGCACGATAATAAGGCAGTACCACTTCTTCAAAGTAACCTGGGTCGGCTAATTCCAATTGCTCTCTGTCTTTCACCGCATAACTATTTCGACTCGATAAACCACCACGATAAGAAATCGTCAATGCCACTTTATCGCCTTCTTCAAGTTTTCTAGCTGTCGGGTAAAGGTTTGCTCCAATAAAACGATCGCCAAATGTCGAAATCGTTACAACGTTTGGATAAAAACCATTGGCTTGCAAATAATTCCCTACCTCTTGTTCTGTCATACCAACTTCTAACGCATTCATCGCATTTAAAACGGAATCCGATGCAAGCGAAGCACCATATTCGTAATGTGCCATTTCATTGGCGTTATTCACAATTCTTGCACCAAAACTTGGGTCAATATATAAATACGTACCATTGAATAACTTCTCTTCTGGTACAACTGTTTGAATCGCACGAACAATAAATGCTGGCATATCATAATCTTTGGTCATTCCTGGTAAAACTTTCCAACCAACAATCCCAACTTTTCCTGAAGTATCAATTGTTGCTTGTTGCATGATTGCTTGCATTTCACTTAAATCATTAATCGGCTGGTTCGGTAACGAGAATAAGCTACATTTAATTCCGGCACTTTTCGTTCTTGAGTAACCCACTTTATTGAAGTTCTCATTTCCTAAAATTAAGGTGCTGCTGCCATCAATATTAAAAATTTGTAACCCTTCTTCAAAACGAGGAATGAAACCTGTTAAATATTCAAAGTTTCCTCCATGTTCTTTATCCGCATAAACAATCACCGATGAAAAGCCTTCTTGCTTCATCACTTCGATGAGTCTTGCTCTTCTTTGTTCCATCGTTGCCTCACTAATTTGAACAACTTCTGTCACATTCTCTACTTTCGGTGCTTGTACTTTTTTGGCTGTAATTCTCATGCTTACGACGCCCTTTCATCTGATTTATTTTTATCGTTCTTTCGTACTGACACCTTTATTATAAGCCTGTTCGAAAAATACCGTCGTTCATTTTTTGAACGATAGTAACGAGTAAGCATTCTTGATCCGTGTTTGACCACCTTAAACGACAAAAACGAGGCTACTTTATTTCGTAGCCTCGTTTTGCGAGTAAGTCTGAAAAATATAAGACTGTGACACCAAATCAAAAAAGTACGTCACACCATATTTTCCAATCAATCCTAATTTGTCTTCTTTAATATCTTTTGCACTCAAGTACAAAATATCATCATATTGTTCGATAAATGCCTCGCTGCGATTTGCCGTCAATAAGATTTTCCGGCCTTTTAACTGACTCATTTGCTCCTGAATGGACTCACTAAAAACACCGGATACAGAAACCACAATAAAAAATTGGTCACCTTCATTGGCTGTTCTAAAATCCATCCCTTCTTCAAACTTCGATGAGACGACTTCGATTAGTTTATGCGCATAAAGCATCTCTTGTTGGAATTTGTCCATTGTACTAGCGGTATTATTCCCACAAACAACATAGACTTGCTCGGACGCACGAATTTGCTGACAAAACGAATCAATGACTTCTTTTGATACCAAAGCAGAGATATCCGATCGCATTTGTAACAATTGTTCATCAAGGATTTTTTTATATTCTTCAAAGCTGTAATAGTCTCTTAAGTGAATATTCGAAGGAAAAGCAATATCAGAAAAGGAATGTTTTAAGTCACTAAAATTCTCATAGCCCAACCGTAACGCATACCGTCGAACCGATGATCTCGACACGTGCACATGGTCTACAATGTCGTTGATGCTCACTTGATCTAGGATTTTAAGATTTTGCAACAAATACTTCGTAATCGCATAGTCACTCGTGTTGTGTTCTTCATTCACAATATGACTCATTAAATTTAAAATACCTAACGTGTTGGCATTCATCTTCCATCCTCCCCTTTTCCCTTAACAATTATTGCGAAGAAGCTTGTTTGTTCTCACGATCGACTTTTCGGTTTAGACTTTCCGAAGCTAAAAACATACAGATGCCATACACAATTAAAAAGATTGGTAAGGTTTCAATGCCAATTTTGGGTGCGACAAAACCAAAGAGTGGTGGCAAAACAACCGATCCGGTATAGGAAACAGCCATCTGAACACCCATCATTTGTTGCGCAACTTCTTGACCAAAGCGTTGCGGCGTATCGTGTAGCATCGCCGGATAAATCGGTGCACAACCAAAACCAATTAAACTAATCCCTAACAAGAGTAACGGATAGCTCTTGGCAAAAAATAAGAGCACGCCACCTAACACAATTAAGACTTGCCCTAATTGGATCAATTGACGATTCGTTAAGCGCATCGAAACAAAACCTGAAACGAAACGTCCAAGCATAATAAAACCAAAAAAGCTCGAAACCGCAATCGCTGCTTTGGCGCCATCAATTCCTTTGGCATGAATCAAATAACTACTTGACCATAAGCCCACCGTTGCCTCGACACCGATGTATAAAAAGAAAGCATACAAGGCCGCACGCACTTTTTTCGATTGAATAAATTTAAAGAAGCGAATTTCTTCAAACGTTGGGTTATCGCTCATTTCCTCTTTCACCGAAATTCGTGGTTCACGTGTTCGCCACATTGGCAATGTCAAAAACAAAACCAGGACAAGTGCAAATTGAATCAAAGCTACGATTAAATAGCCATAGCGCCAAGAAGCATTTTGCGATAAGACGCGCGACATAATTAATGGACTCGTTAACGCCCCGATTCCCCAGAAACTATGCAGCCAATTCATGTGATGTGCTTGATAATGTCGGGCAACATAATCATTCAACCCTGCATCAACTGCACCCGCACCTAGTCCTAACGGAACCGCAGCGAGTAATAGCCACAAGAAGTGCGGTGCAGCATAAAAGCCCAACAGCGCACAAGCTGTCGCTAAAACACTGAACGCTGTTAACTTTCCTGTACCAAAACGACGAATTAATTTTCCACTAAAAAAACTGGAGCCGATTGTGCCAAGTGAAATCGTCATTGAAACAATTCCGGCAAAACTTTGTGGCACACCGAACTCTGGATACATCTCGGGCCAACCAACACCCAACAAGGCATCTGGTAACCCTAAACTAATAAATGTGATATAAATAATTGTTAAAAATAAGACCGCCATGAATGTATACTTCTCCTAAATATCATATTTTATTTCCTATTCATCTTATCATTTGTCCGATTCAAAAACGAGTGAAAGACCCCTTTTTCCATTGATTTATCGGAATCCTGTTTTGTCGATTGCATCCGCCTGCAAAGATAGATAAAATGAAAAGAACAGATGCAATAAAAATAAAATCCGTAAAGGGGCTTTCTATGTTAAATCCAAAAAAAATCATTGCTGACTTGCGCCAATTAGGTGTCAAAGAAGACGATATTATTGTCGTGCATTCCTCTTATAATGGTTTACGTGGCGATCAACAAATCGAAGGTGGACCAGCAGCCGTCATTGAAGCGTTAAAAGAAACGGTCTCAAAAGGCACACTCATTATTCCGACCTTTAGTTATGAAAATGTTCACCCCGAACAACCTGCTTTTAACGTAACGACGACACCTGTTTGTATTGGCATCCTACCTGAAACGATGCGTTTATCAAAAGACGTCATCCGCAGCGTCCATCCAACTCATAGTTTAGCTGTTTGGGGCAAAGATGCGCAAAGTTTTACCGAAAACCACTACAAAGACCATACACCAGTTGGGGTGAACTCACCTTTAAGTGAGGCTTATCGCCGTGGTGGTAAAATCATTATGCTCGGCGCACCGTTTGCTCGCAATACAAGCTTGCATGGTGTCGAAGAAAAAATCTTACCTGACTATTTATTTACGACCAATTATGATTACGACATCACGTTAGAAAATAATGAAAAAATCACGATGCATGTTTTACGTCATGATTTTTCTCGCCACGAACAACGCTATGACCGTGTCTTAAATATCTTAGAAGAGGGCGTCGATTACAAGATCGGTAAAGTCTTAAATGGTCAGACATGTGTCATGAACGCACCGGCCGTTTGGGATAAAGCATTGGTTAAATATAAGGAAGACAGCCATTATTTTGTCGATCCTCAGTAAAAAGTGAAATTCATGAACGGAGCTAGAATGGGCCTGTGACACCAGTCACGGCCTTATTTTTTTCATATGAACATTTGATGGATAAACGGGTGACAAAAGTCTGCTTATCGCAAACTTCACTCAATTCGAGCAATTGAAAGTCCCAATTTTTCGAATTGATCGCCAGTTTCTGAGAGTCAAACGACTTTTGTCACACCTCCAATCCGCTTGTCAGGCTTTTTTGGATTGCAGCAAAACTTTAGAAAAAAACAAAGAATTACTGATACGGTCGTTATGGTTCTAAGCTATAATGAAAGAAAGACATGTAAAGGATTGTGAGCATTTTATGGAAAAAATTGTCGTAGTTGACGATGAAAAAGAAATCGCCCATTTAATAACAACTTTTTTACAAAATGATGGGTTTGACGTCCATACATTTTATGATGGGCAAACAGCTCTTGATTTTATTCAAACAAATGAGGTTTCGCTGGCTGTTTTAGATGTGATGATGCCTGGTTTAGATGGGTTTCAGCTCTTACAAGCCATTCGTCAAAGTTACTTCTTCCCCGTCTTAATGTTAACAGCAAAAGGCGAAGACCTCGATAAAATTACTGGGTTAACGTTAGGCGCCGATGATTATATTACGAAACCATTTAATCCACTTGAAGTCGTCGCTCGTGTAAAAACACAATTGCGTCGCTTCAAACGCTATAATTTTGCGAATCAAGAATCGATTGAAGAGGAACTTTCAAAGGATGGGCTAACGTTAATTAAAAATAGCCATAAAGTCTTTTTGTATGAAAAAGAAATCTTGATTACACCGATTGAATTCAAAATTTTACAATATTTATTTGAAAAACAAGGGACCGTTGTCTCTTCCGAAACGTTATTTGAAGCCGTTTGGCAAGAAAAATACTTAGATAACAACAATACCGTGATGGCACACATCGCTCGCCTACGAGAAAAACTTGGCGAACAACCACGTCAACCAAAATTCATTAAAACCATTTGGGGAGTTGGCTATCTCATTGAAAAATAATAAAAAAATCAATCCCATCATCCAAAAGATATTAATCCAATATTTTTTAACGACCTTGATTCTTTTGCTTATTCTTGGCGGTACGCCTTTGCTGCTTCGACGCATTTTACTACAACGCGTATGGCAGGAAAAAGATTTCTTCTATCCTTTTTTATCTTTTGTAGGGAACAATTTAGTAGCGATTGTCATTGTCGGTGTGTTCATTATTTGGATTATTACCTCGACTTATTTTATGACCAAAATGACCGGTTATTTAAACGAAGTCATCCAAGGGACAAGTCAACTGCTAGACGAGCCTGACAAACGGCTGTATCTTTCCAAAGATTTATTTAACGTTCAAGAAGAAATGAACTTGTTACGCGAGCAAAACAATCACAACCAACGTGCAGCGAAAGAAGCAGAGCAACGTAAAAACGACCTGATTGTTTATTTAGCTCACGACTTGCGCACCCCTTTGACAAGCGTTATCGGCTATTTAACTTTACTACAAGAAGAACCTGACCTTTCGCCGACTGCCAGAGCCCGTTATACAGGAATCGCACTCGATAAAGCGCAACGACTCGAACAACTGATTGGCGAGTTTTTTGAAATTACGCGTTTCAACTTAACCACACTCGTTTTAAATAAAGAGGTCGTTGATTTAAGTCTGATGTTAGAACAAATAAGTTATGAATTCTTACCAATTCTAGCTGAAAAGCATTTATCTTGGCACTTAGCGATTGAAAAAAATTGCCAAGTCACCATTGATGCTGAAAAAATGGAACGCGTCTTTGATAACCTTATCCGTAATGCCATCAATTATAGCTACTCCGATACGACACTTATTCTCAGCCTATCCGTCGATGAACAAATCCAGATTTCCTTGAGTAATCAAGGGCCAACGATTCCACCTGAAAAAATTGAACGCCTTTTCGAACCCTTTTATCGGATGGATACCGCTCGTGGAACGAGTAGTGGTGGTACTGGACTTGGATTGCCGATTGCTAAAGAGATCATTGGGGCATTTGATGGCACGTTAACAGCCACGAGTGAAAACAATACCGTGACCTTTACCATTTGCTTACCAAAAGATACTTAAACCGATTCGTTTCACGTGAAACATTTTGTGGAACAATAAAAAACAACCGAGCACTCACATGAGGGGTCGGTTGTTTTTTTTGATTGTTTAAAATCGAATCGTAAATGAACTGATTTCTGGTGGGACGCGAAAACGGGCATGAATTGTTGCCGTTCCTAAGCCACTGTTTACATATAAAGACGTACCATCAGATAATTGGTACAGACCTTTTTTGTATTTACGAGCATAAGGTGGTGTCGGTGCTTCAATAAAGGGAATATTGATTTGTCCACCATGACTATGCCCGGCTAAGACCAATTGTGTATCCGTATCAATAAATTCATCCGCCACATCTGGTTCATGAGTTAAAATAATCGAATAATCATAGCGTTCACGATACGCTAATACTTCTGCAGAGGATGGATTACCTAATAACGAATCATCCATTCCTCCAATAAATAAGACACCACCATTTGGCATCGTTAACGTCTGTCCACTGTTTCTTAAAACCGTAAAACCACCTTGATTCATCACCGATTCATAGATGCGAGACGCACCACCACCGTAATCATGGTTTCCCCACACCGCATACTTACCGGTTGTTGCTTGCATCGCAGCTAGTGCCGCAACGACTTCTTCGACGGGTGCATATTGTGCATAGTTATCAAATAAGTCACCTGTAAAAACAAGAATATCTGCTTGTTCTTGATTGACTTTGCGGACAATTTTATCCAAACGTTTTTCTGAATAGGCTTCAGATAATTGAATATCTGAAACTTGAACGACCTTCATCTGATTTTCCTTTGTTCCTTGTTCAAAGGTCATGTGATTGACTTTTACAAAACTTGGTTCGATTTTAAAAGCATACACAGGAATCAATACGAGGGTCAATACTGCGACTAACATTAGCCATTTTATCATTTTCATTTTAAACCCTCTTTCTAAAAAATAACTCTACTTATCATAGATTGAGGCGACACGTTTCGCTAGCACATCAGCAGATATTTAGAGAAAACTTAGAACTTAAAGCAAAGAATATCGATCAATTTGCAACGAAGTATGATTTTCTTGCAACAAAGCAAAAAGGACGAGCCCTTTTGAATCGGACTTGCTATTCTTAGGTCAGAAAGAAACACACAGCAACAAACACATACAAACATTGTCGTCCGTCACATTCAGTCAAACCATAAAGGAGAACACTTATCATGAAAAAAATCCAACAAACATTCACACAAACAACACTCGGTTCAATTATCTGGATTGCAATTTTAACAACGATCTTCGACTTCCCAGAAATGACGATTTTAAAAGTCGTTGCACTTGGTCTTATCGCTGGACTGGTTTTCGGAATTGCTTATCCCATGTTATGGCAACATGCCTCTTTCAAAACAAGAACGAAATTAACCACGAGCGTGCTACTCAATACAGTTGCTGGAAGCTTGGCTGTCTACATTGTTTCACCATTAATGTTCCACTGGTTGCAACCGGCGCTAATCGGTATTTTCGTATTAACCGTCTGTCTGCACCTTGTTGGCCTTTCTCTCTACATGCGCTTTGAAAAACGTCTGATCAAATAAAATCAGCCCCTTTTAAGGAAAGAGACGTGCGCTTTTACATGCATTACGCTACACTGAAAGCATCAATAAAAAACACTTGCTATTGTACAGTAAAAAGGAGCGAAACATGAAAATCACGTATCAATGGGACCCTTTACAACCCTTAAATGAAGTAAATATTATTGCGAACGAAAAAAATCAAGCCGAAGTCGAGAAAATATCGAAACATTTGAACACTGTTACCAACCTGTCCGTTATCAATCCAACCAATGATCGAAAATTATTACTTCCTTTAACCGAGATTGAATGCTTTGAATCCTTTGGACATTTATGCAAAGTTTTCACGAAAGAACAAGACGTGTATCTCATTCAAAAACGGTTAAAGGAAATCCCTAAAATGAACTTGCATCATTTTCAGCAAATTAATAACGCGACGATTTTAAATATCGCCATGATTCAATCGTTTCATTCCGGCGAACACGCCCGTTTAGAAGTACATACAACAACCAATCAATCGTATATCGTCAGTCGCCACTATGCCAAGCAAATAAAGGAGAAATTACAATGATCAATGAATTAAAAAATAACTTTACGCAAACAACAGTCGGTTCGATTATCTGGATCGCTATCTTAGCAACCATTTTTAACTTCCAAGAAACAACACCACTCCACCCTATCTGGACAGTGATTGCCATCGGCTGTATCTTCGGCTTCATCTTTGGAGTGATTTATCCCTTTTTATGGAATTATTCAACTTTTAAAGCAAGTATCAACATTGCCATTAGCACCGTGCTCAATACAATCGGCGGTACGTTAGCCGTTTATCTTTTCTCCCCAACAATGTTCAACTTTATCAAACCCTACATCATCGGGATTGTGCTTCTAACATTAATTGGCCATACGCTAGGATTTTATGCATATTCAAAAATGGAGAATCGAAAATTAGCAGCGGAACTCAATCAGAAAATATAAAAAAACAATCACCTGAAACGACTCTTTGGAAGTCGGTCAGGTGATTCTTTTTTATTTTTGTTTTTCAAAAGCTTCTTTGATGACTTCATCAGGGAAATAAATCACATAACCTCGGTCATCATACACATGTAGAATAATCCCATTTTGCGGGTGAATGAGATAAACACTTGGGTAATCTGCTTCTTTGGTTGTTTTAAATCGCGGTTTACGGTTTAGGAAATCTTGATTCAGCAAACAAACAATCAACTTAGACCAATCAATATTTTGGCTGATTGTTGTCAAAATCAACTGCTCTCCTTCTCCCTTGTGATAATCGCTTTGATGACTACTAAAAATAACTGATTTTCTTTGCTTGATAATTTTCCGAACAAATCCATGGTGCTTCCCGTTTACGGTCTGGGAAGCAGTGTCAATGACGATGATAACTTCTTGATTTCCAGGAAATAATTGGTTTATAACCACACTTACTTCCTTTCTAGCCGATGAAAACATCGTTTCATTGTATTCGCCATTTTCTAAGAATTGATATTGATCTTTAGCTAAATCAAATAACTCAAACAGCGGATCATTTTTCCACATTTGTGGCTCAAGTGCCATTCCCCCATAGCAATCTTGCATTATTTGATCTAAATTCAT
This sequence comes from Enterococcus alcedinis, assembly GCF_014635985.1. GTDB lineage: Bacteria > Bacillota > Bacilli > Lactobacillales > Enterococcaceae > Enterococcus_I > Enterococcus_I alcedinis. The sequence continues at coordinate 254,258 of NZ_BMDT01000002.1, forward strand.
GAACCTTCCTCCATTTTCAGCTCCAGAAAAACGACATTAACCCCACTCGAGTCCTTTTGCTTTAATTTTTGCTTGCTCAAGAATCATTTTAGCCGTAATCACGTCTTGCGCCGCTATGCCAACCGATTTGAAAAAGATGATTTCTTGGTCATTTTCTCGCCCAACCAGTGTACCGTTAATGACTTCACCGATATCGCCTGTAAACTGCTCTTTTGTAATCGTTTGGTCTGCTAAGGGAATCAATAAATCGCCGCTTTCTGATAACACTGCTTCTTCGGAATCAAAATAGATCTTTTGACTACGAACGAGCAACGATGCTGGAATTTCTTGCATCTGTGGCTGATACGACCCAACACCACTAACTGTCGCACCGGCTTTCACTAATTCCCCATCAAACACCGGACTGGTTGCCGTCGTTGCAACGATAATTAAATCGGCATCTGTAATCGCTTCATTCGCCTCTTCAACAGCCATAATCTTCACACCATAATGATGCAATTTTTGCTTCATCTCAGTGACAAATTTTTGGGTTTTCTCAAAATCACGCCCTGCCACTTGGACTTCCTCAAGTGATCTGGCAATCAGCATCGCTTCTAATTGTGCCGCTGCTTGAGCTCCGGTCCCAATTAACGCCCCTTTTCGGCAGTCTTTTTTGGCTAATTGTTCAAAAGCCACACCTGACGCTGCCCCTGTTCGTAATTCTGTAATGTACGTCCCGTCTAACATTCCGGTAATGGCTCCTGTTTCGTTATCTAGAACAAGGACCTGTCCGTTAATGGTCGGTAACCCTTTTCGGCTATTTTCCGGAAACATCCCTAAAATTTTAATACTTGAAGCGGATTCCTCGCTACAATAAGCGGGCATATAAATAAAGGTGCCTTTGCCGTTTTCTGTCCCAATTTGCGTTCGTAATGGCACTTCAACTTTTCCTTCTGAATATAAACGAAAAGCTTTTTCGACTGCTGTCATAGTCTCTTTTAATGTAAAAAATTCTTGAATGTCTTCTCTTGAAAGTAGTAACATGCTTTTTCTCCTTCTTTACTGCTCGATTCTCTTTTTTCATTATAACAAAAAAGCTTATTCAACAAGCAAATACTTGTCAAATAAGCTTACGTTCTAAATACTCCAGTCTAAAATCGGCCCAAATGGCACGATGCGATTTGGATTAATCGTTGGATGACTGCCATAATAGTGGTGTTTAATATGGTAGAAATTGACCGTTTCTTTAATTCCTGGATAATTGTAGAGCTCTCTTGTGTAGCGCCATAAGTTTGGGTATTCTCTTAACTCACGAAGATTGCATTTAAAATGCCCATAATAAGCGGAATCAAAACGAACCAACGTCATGAATAAGCGCCAATCGGCTTCGGTTAACTGCTCACCAACTAAATATTTACGAGTACTCAAATGTGCTTCTAATTCATCTAACACACCGAATAACTTTTGAACTTCTTCTTCATACACTGCTTGTTCTGTCGCAAATCCAGCTTTATAAACCCCGTTATTCACGCCATGATAGACCTTGTCGTTCATCGCATCGATTTCTTCACGTAAGTTTTCTGGATAGTAATCCCCCAGCGTCGCACCAACTTCATCAAAAGCGGAATTGAGCATACGCATAATTTCAGAAGATTCATTGTTAACAATCTTACCGGTTTTTTTGTCATACAAAACAGGAACGGTTACACGACCACTATAATTTGGTTCGGCGTGTGTGTACACTTGATGCAGATATTCAGCATTTAATATCGGATCGGGAATGACCCCCTCGCCCGGCTCAAACGTCCAACCATTTTCAAGCATATAAGGATGCACAACCGATAATGAAATCATCTCTTCTAAGCCTTTTAATTTACGCATGACTAACGCACGACTTGCCCACGGACAAGCATAAGAAATATATAAATGGTAACGATTTGGTTCGGCTTTAAAGCCACCTTCACCAGTCGGTCCTGCACTTCCATCTGCCGTTACCCAATTACGAAATTGTGAATCTTTACGAACAAAGTGTCCACCTGTGCTTTTCGTATCGTACCACTGGTCATGCCACTTACCTTCTACTAATAGTCCCATTTCTTTTACCCCTTTCAAAAAACTTGATGCTTCTATTATAAATGAGAAAAGAGCATTAGGCGAATGGGAAGCTTAGTGGGTTATAAGCTAAGTCGTTCAAGTTGTTTTCAAAAAAACTCAGCTACTTAATGGATTCATCCATCAAGTAGCTGAGTTTTTACTACAATTTAAATTTTCGCCCATTTTTTTGATAGGCAACGACTAAGGTCCCATGAATCCCAGCCATACCAAGCCGGTTCGTTAATCGTATCAATGTTCAATTTATAGGTCCAAAAGAAATGACCCTCACCGATATTCCAAGTTGCAACTGATTTTTGCCACAATTGTTGATACGCTTCAACTAACTCGCTTGTCGCTAAACGATTATTTGCCTCAAATGTTTGTTGCGTAGGATTAATGCCTCCTTGCGTATCGACCCCAGCTGTGTAGGAGTTAAACAATGACCACTCACCAACAAAAACGGGTATATACGCTGCAACCTCTGCCAGCTCTTTTCCAAGGCCATCTAAATAAGTTAAGTAAGATTCGACTGCTTGTTTCGTTCCTTCCATTTCAGCAAACATTAAATATTGATGGGTATCAAGCATAACATTTTCAAAAGAACCACTTTCAAAGAAATCTTTCCAAGCGTGTAACTCAAAAGCATCATGAAAGGCAATGACTGTTTCAGGCAATAAAATCACTCTTAATTGTTTGTAAGCTTCACGATAAAATTGCTGTAAAAAAGACATGGTTAGTGGGCGACTTCCTTCTGCCATTTTAACGTCTCGTGCTTGATAACGATCGAGTGGACGCATAATTTCCCACATTTTTTCTGTAATCGGTTCATTAATTGGCTGAATACCCCAAAGCGCTGGATGATTTTTATATCTAGTAGCCAGACTCGTTAGAACGGAAAGAACAAATGTCACGTCCGTCTCCTCTTGTCCCCATTTACAGACACCTGAAATCCCGCCATTATCAAAACCATTTTGGCTTCCTGGAACGGTATGTAAATCAAGCAAAATACGAATATCATAGGCTTGTGCCCAATTAAAAGCACGGTCTAAATACTCAATCCCTCCGACAAATGGTGGTCGATCACCAAAGATAAAATACGGAACAGGTATCCGGATAAAGTTAATCCCTTCTGCCTGCATTCGAATGAAATCCGCTTCTGTCATAAATTCTGCCCGATGCGTATTGATTCGCGCTTCATAGGCTTCTTTCGATAGATCATGTGCCAAATAATATTCATCATCTGCTGGCGTATCGATAAATAATTCAGGTGTCATCCATTTTTCTAGCACGAGCCATCCACCCAGATTGACGCCTTTTATTTTTGTTGTCATTGTCATTACTCCCGTTCTGTTATTGATTTTTTCTCTGATTTAAATCAGCAACCATGCCTTCAAATTCACCGTCTAGTTTATAGAAAAATAATACTAATAAAATCACCATGTTAATTGCGATTGGCAACACCCAGAAAACAAAGTTAATACTGATAAGCGCTTGTGCCGACTGTACTGTTGCTTGGCCTGCATAACCTCCTAATGAAAGAATCACTCCCAGTAAAGCCGATCCTAAACCATTTCCAACTTTATAGCCGAAACTGCTTGCACTGTTCGTCAATCCTTCCATTCGCAATCCAGTCTTCCACTCGCCATAGTCAACCGTGTCAGAAACCATCGCCCACATCACCGCTCCTGAAAAAGCGCCTCCAATTCCACGCACGATACTTGAAGCATAAATCCCAAAGATCGAACCACCCAGCACCACAATTAAAACGGTTCCAATTGATTGGATAATTAAACCAATTCCCATTGAATTTCGCTTACCTAAACGTTTGACGAATGGTGCGACTAAAAACATACTTACAATCTGCGCGATATTCATTAATGAATTAATCATTTGTGCAATCTGGTTGTTTCCTAAAATACTTTTTGCATAATAAACGGTTGAACCTGTCGTTAATGCCATGTTAATAAATAGTAACATTAAAATGCCCGTGACCATCATCCAATATTTATTTTTGAAAAGCGCCTGAATGCCTTCTTTAAATGAAATCTCTGTCGATTCTTCATTAATTGGTTTTACACGCTCTTTTGTACCAAAAAAGTTAATCATAAAAGCCAAAACAGCAAAGACACCAAAGATACTAAATGTTTTGGTCCACGCACTCGCATCATCACCAAAATAATTGACGAGTGTTAAGGTATAAGAGTTAATAATGAGTGTCCCTAAAGTCGCAAGCAAATTGCGGAAGATACTGAGAACACTGCGTTCATATGGATCTTGCGTCATTAGCGCATTTAATGATGAATAAGGCACATTGATTGCCGTATACAACACACTTGATACCAAATTATACGTTAAGAAAACATAAATGAGTTTCCACGTGCTCTCCCATTGGGTTGGTACAGAAAAGAGCAACACACCTGCAACCCCGAAAGGTATCGCCATTCTTAAAATCCACGGACGCGCTTTTCCATACTTCGTCTTCGTTCGATCCACAATCATCCCCATCGCAACATCCGTCAGGCCATCTAAAAATCTTGAAATCAACATAATAAACCCGACAGCTGCTGCATTTACGCCCGCGTAATCGGTGTAATAAAACAATAGATAAGTGGTCATGGCTGTATAAATAATATTACAGCCAAAGTCACCAAATCCATAAGCAATGCGTTCAAGTACCCCTACTTTTGTTGTGTCTTGTAACTCCATTTGATTCTCCATTGATTGTACCTCCGTTTTTTATTTTGATTCGACTTTGTAGTAAGAAAAATCAGCATAAGAATCCCGTTGATGGGCATCGACTGAACCTATAAAATTAAATAACCCCGTAAAACCACCAATCTCTCCTGGCTCGCCATTCACGCCCTCGTCTGACAAATAACTAACATCGATTTTGTGCCCTAATCGCATCCATTCCTCTTCATCAAATAAGCGATATAAGAAACCAGCTTGCCCGTTTTCATAGATGATTTTTAGTGATACTTCTCCTGTTGGAATCGTTATTCTCAAATACGGAGATTCAATTCTTTTACCATGTTTCGCTTGTAATAGTGTTAAAACAGGAACGTTTTTTTCTTCAGAATAAGTGACATGAAGATAAATCCAATTATTCGAATCATAATACAGACCGAGCCCTGCTGTTTCAGAGTAGTGATCGGGTTGAAAAACGACGCGTGTTTCGACTGAATAGTCGAATGCTGTCGCTCGTGTAGCCATAATTGCCGGATTCATTTGTGAAAATAAGGAATCTGCGCCATGAATTCTTAAATGTCCAGGATTCTCAGTCGTATTGACCCAAGTACTTTCTTGATTACGATAGGGTGTCATAAAACGTAAATGATAAGACGCATTAAATGAATCGAAAACATCATGATTGATTGGCGCTAGTATTTCGTGATTCGTTATGGCTTCTGTTGTCATTTTGGCGAGGTTGCTACCATCTTTCATTTCTAACCAATCGTCGGCTGTCCATGTCATCTTTTGGATCGATGTTTCTCTTCCTAAAGGATTGAGCAATGTATTTTCTAACGGACGTGACATTAAATGTGGCATGTACCATTCGCCATTTGGTGTTTCTACAAGTGAAGCATGACCCGCTTTTTGCATGATTGATTCTGGATTATAACGATCAAACCGCCCGGCATCTGGATCACCTAATGAAAACAAATGACGTGGGGAGGACGTAATGATTGGTTCCCCAGAAGGATGTGGCGTATAAGGTCCAAAAATATTTTTCGAACGTCCGATTTCTACCCCATGTGCATAACCGGTCCCTCCTGCGGCGATAACTAAATAATAATACGCCTTACGTTTATAAATTTGTGGCGCTTCTGCGCAACCACGTGTCGTGAAGCCATGATTTATACGATGCCATTTCCCAATAATACCGCCTTTTGCTAAATTCACTTCTGCAATGACAATATGACCTGGGGCTTGATATCCTTCTCTTGTCTCCCATTCTAAGATGGCGACATATTTCTTACCGTCATCATCATGATAAATTGCCGGATCAAATCCAATAGAAGTCAGATAGATCGACTCCGACCATGGGCCATGGATGCTATCTGCAGACATGGCATACGAATCCGAATTAAATTCTCGTCCAGCCATGTTCACCATATGTGAATAGGCCAACCAATATTTCTTAGACTCCTTGTCGTAAGATAAATGTGGAGCCCAAATACCTGCCGGTGTGTTCGTCCCCCTCAAATCGACTTCACCTTTTTTTAAGACATAATCAATCAATGTCCAATTCGCCAAATCGGTTGATTGAAAAATTTGAATGGCTGGATTCCAATGAAATGTTGATGTTGCAAGATAATAGACATCTCCTACTCGAATAATCGACGGATCCGGAGCCATTCCGGGAATAATTGGATTTTGAATCATCGCTCATTACTTCCTTTCTCTTTTTATGTATTTTTTGTTTTTGTAACCACTTTCATCACGCCTTCATCTTAAGAGAATTTCGCACAAAGTGACATATCATAATTCAGCAAACTTTTACCATAATCCGTAAATGACTTTTAAATCACTGAGCAAGTCCTGCTTTTTAACGACAAAAAAAGCCTCGCTACTTTTCATCTGAATGTAGAAGGCTTCGTTGTTAGATTTTATTTTCTTGTCGGTATTGTTTCGGTGATTGTCCGCTCCAATTTTTAAACTGGCGTGAAAAATGCGACACATTTTGATAACCAATGACATCGGATATATCACTAATTGAAAGACTTGGTTGGATTAAGAGTGCCTTGGCTTCATTGTATCGAAGTTGATCGAGGTAATGTTTCGGACTCACTGAATAGACTTTTTTAAATTCTTTTAGCATGGTACTTTCACTGATACCTAATGACTCGGCAATTTGATGCAACGATAAATAACCACGATTGGCATCAATTGGCGCTTTTCGGAATTGACGAAAGTTTTCTTGTAAACTGGCTGCAATTTCTGTTGCCAAGAGCAAAGTGGCATTATTTGATTTTTTGACATTTTGCTCCGCATGTTCGGCATAATCCAATAAATGAATGATTAATTCGATCATCAATCTTTGAATATTTAGCTTTTCTTTCAAATCAAAGTTTCCAACATTTAAAATCTCAATATAACTTTCTAATACTGCAAGTAATTGAGGATATGCTTGATTGTTTTTATTTAAAAATAAAGGACAGTACATTAATAATTTTTGTTGAATGATTGGGTCATCAATATCAAAATGAATACAGAAATAAGTCATTCCTTCTTTTGAGATACACTGATTTTCATGAGCTAAACCCGGAAAGATTAAAATCAAATCTCCAACTGTAAAATCATAAGAAGTGCCATTCAAAATCGTCCGTTGTGTGCCTGACAAAACATAATTAATTTCAAAAGCAAAGTGCGTTTCTCGTTCCGCTTTCCATAGATAGGGAACGGTTTGCTGGTGTCCTCCAAATAATTTAATATTCGTATAAATATTTGGTGTATGGACAAGAGATTTTAACCAATCAGGCGTGATATTCAACGTCATCGCTCCTCTTCTTTCATTCACTGCTATCTTACGCTCTTTCATTCCAACAGGCAATACAGACCTCGGAAATTCTGACAATCTCCCCTAACTTTGACTTTTCTATGAAACTTTCCTGTAAAGTTTGACGAAGTCTTGCAACAAGAAGTACTATTAAGTTGTTAGGGAAACGAAAGGAATTTAAATAAATGTTAGAACTTAAAGATATTAAAAAGCATTATACCGTTGGTGAAACGGTCACAAAAGCACTCGATGGCGTTTCTGTCGCTTTTCGAAAAACGGAATTTGTTTCGATTTTAGGAACGAGTGGTTCGGGTAAAACAACCCTTTTAAATATCATTGGTGGTCTGGATAATTATGATTCGGGGGACTTAATTATTAATGGGACATCAACAAAATCATTTAAAGATAGTGATTGGGACGCTTATCGTAACAACTCGATTGGGTTTATTTTCCAAAGCTATAACTTAATTACCCACCTTGGCATTATTGATAACGTCGAACTTGGGATGACCTTAAGCGGGATTTCAAAAGAAGAACGGAAACAAAAAGCGATGGATGCCTTGATTCGTGTCGGTCTAAAAGACCATATGCACAAAAAACCGAATCAACTTTCTGGTGGTCAAATGCAACGGGTTGCGATTGCCCGTGCCTTAGCCAATGATCCGGATATCTTACTTTGTGATGAACCAACTGGCGCACTCGATTCTGAAACAAGCGTCCAAATTATGGAATTAATCAAGGGGCTTTCAAATGAAAAGCTCGTGATTATGGTGACGCATAACCCAGAATTGGCTCATGAGTATGCCAATCGGATTATCGAAGTCTCCGATGGAAAAGTGAAATCGGATTCGAATCCACATATCGAAGGTCAAAAAGGCGATCAATTTGAATTCAAACGGACGAAAATGTCTTTTGCGACCGCTTTGCGTTTATCGTTCAATAATATTCGGACAAAAAAAGGGCGGACGTTCTTAACGGCTTTCGCTTCTAGTATTGGGATTATTAGTATTGCGGTGGTTTTATCGCTTTCTACTGGTTTCCAAACACAAATTAATGACACCCAATCAAAAACGTTGGCGCAATTTCCAGTAACGATTTCGCAAGTCGCCGCTGAATTAACCGCGATGGAGCATCCGACATCCAAAGATACAGACTTCCCAGACAGCGATTATTTTACTGTTGAAAAAGGGCAAGAAGATTCCGTCCAACATTTCAATAAAATCGATCAAGAATTAATGGATTACATCAATGAGTTAGATCCAAAATTAAGTCAAAACATTGGCTTTAGTCGTGCAACAGGCATGAATCTGATTCGAAAAGTTGACTCGACCGTCGAAGCCGTGCGCTTTTCAAATGAATCGGCAACGACAACAGGCATGTCTGCGATGAACGCATCGATGGGTGTGGGTGTATCGACTTTCCCAAGAGAACTCGTTGAAAATGAAGAAAGCTTTTTACAACAGAATTATCAATTACTGGCTGGTAACTATCCAAAAGAAGCGACTGATATCGTTTTAGTTGTCGATAAAAACAACAAAACCAATATTAATGCTTTAAAAAATCTTGGATTTGATGTCAAAGAAGGTGAAAAAATCAATTTTGAGGACTTCATCGGTACAACCATTCAGCTAGTCAATAACGATAACTATTACACAAAAGTACCAACTGGCAACTTTTTACCTTCTGAAGTCAATCAAGAGATGTATGACAATCCGGATAACAAAACATTAACCATTACGAGTGTTTTACGTGTCCAATCCGATGCGACGATGGATTTACTGGCTCCAGGGATTGCTTACAGTGATACCTTAGCTGAAATGATTATTGAGGAAAATAAAAACTCTGAAATTGTTCAAGCACAAAAGAACAGCGAAACCAACGTCATGACGAACGAACCGTTAGATGACTTTTCGAAAGAACAATTGATTGGCTACTTAGGTGGCGCAAGTTTCCCAACCAACATTTATATTTATCCGAACAACTTTGAAGCAAAAGAAGACGTGCTTGCTTATTTAGATGAGTACAACGAAGGGAAATCGAAAGAAGACAAAATTATTTATACCGATTTGGCTGGCACAATGACTAGTTTAACCGGTGGGATTATGGACGCGATTACTTATGTCTTAATCGCTTTTGCTGGTATTTCTCTTGTCACAAGTATGATTATGATTAGTATCATTACTTATACTTCCGTCATTGAAAGAACTAAAGAAATTGGTGTATTAAAAGCTTTAGGTGCACGTAAAAAAGATATCACTCGTGTCTTTGATGCTGAAACCTTTATTTTAGGTGTCGCTTCAGGCTCGCTAGGTGTGATTATTGCTTGGCTACTGACCTTCCCAATTAATGCCTTGCTATACAGCATGACCGATTTAAAAAATGTGGCCCATTTAAATCCTGTACACGCGATTACCTTAATTATCGTCAGCACTGTTTTAACCATTATCGGTGGGCACATGCCTGCACGAATGGCAGCGAAAAAAGACGCGGCGATTGCGTTACGATCAGAATAATCAATTAAAAATAGCTTCCAGACTCTAAGGTTGAGTCTGGAAGCTATTTTGCTGTTCTTATTCAAATAAACTATTTCTTTCATTTTTATAAAATAATAAATGAAAGCGCTAGAACCGTCACTAAGCCAGTGAGAGAAATAATAATACTCGTCAATGGTAAAACTTTATAGGCCAGTTTTGAGTCCATTTTTGAAGCTGTTACGACTGACCAGAACATATCATCATTTCCGTGGAAGACCATGAATGCACCCGAAGCACATGCTAGAAAAATTAAGATGGTGCCTGTAAATGAATCATAGCCCATTGCTGGAATCGCTGGTGCAATAATTGATGTTGCTGTTAATAGCGATACCGTAATCGAACCGATAGCTGATCTGAAAATCACACCAATCAAAAAGGGTGTAATTAAACCTAGTGAAGAACCCACCATAATATCGGCTAAAAGATCTTTTAATTCGGTTGCTTGTAAGACAGCACCAAACGCACTTCCGGCACAAATAATCATTAAAATTTGTGCGCCCGTACGTAATGACGTACCGAAAATACCATCAAACTGCCAGATGGTATCATCTTTTTCATTTTTCAAACATAAAGCGAGCGCCAATAAGAGACCTAGCGCTAACGCAATTTCCGTTGTGCCGATGATATCTAAAAATCCGTACACAAATGAGCCCGCACTTAATTTGTCTAGGACAAAAGTTTTGAGCATAATCATTACAACCGGTAATAAAATTGGTGCAATCGCTAATGCAAAGCCAAATTTGGCTTCAACTTCTTCGACTTGGATATCGGTGTCTGTTTCAGGATAGGGATATTTTTTTCCTAACCATTTTGAACAAAAGTAAAGGACGATTAGTAATGGAATGGCAAATAACAACGAGACCAAAATCACACGACCAATATCTAGTGATAAGACATTCATCGCAGCCAAAGGCCCAGGCGTCGGTGGGATAAAGGTTGTCGGGATTAAGCAACCGATACTTAATGAAATAATCATCACCATATAATCAATTTTCGCTTCTTTACTAATTTTTTTAGCTAAAGGAGCTAATAAAATGAACGCCGATGAACAAAACACAGGAATTGAAACAATTAAACCGGTTAGTGCTAATCCAACTGAGGCAAATTTCGGTCCGGTAATCGCCACAATTTTTTTGGCAATGACATCGGTTGCACCACTGACTTCCAGTAAGCCCCCCGTCACTGTTCCAATAATAACGATTAAACCTAAGTTGGCCGTTGCTGAACCCATCGCATCCTTCATCAATGTTAAAATCGATAAAAAACCAATTTTAGACAATAATCCATAAACAAAAGAGACGGTCAACAAAGCGAAAAATGGGTGTAACTTTACTTTAACACTTAAGAAAATTAAGACCAGAATTGATATAACTAACGCAAGAGCTGCCATAATGCCATTTTCTCCGTTCTATTTTGATAGGAAGTTTTTTCCAGTTTCATAGTAGTGATCCATTTCTTCTTTTGGAACCATGTTACCGCCTGTTCCCCAAATAATATGTGTCCCCGTTTTAACGATTGCTTCTTGCCCACCTAATTTTTTGTTAAGGTCCACAAATGATGCCACACCTGCTGTTGCAGAAGGCTCAACAAAAATCGATTCTGCATCTGCCAAAACAGTTAAATATTCGTATAAACGATCATCTTTCACTGTTGTTTCTGCGTATAAAATTGGTTTAATTACTTTTCCTACTAGGTTAGATGCACGCCCTACCGCTAAACCATCCGCTGCTGTTTTACCATCAATTCCTAAATCATTGACTGAAATCTCATCATTTAATCCTGTATACAGTCCGAGCAACATACATGGCGCATGCGTTGGCTCAACGAAGACGATTTTGACACTTGGTCCGAAAACAGTAATCAAACCAAATGCGACACCACCGGGGCTTCCGCCAACACCACAAGGAAGGTAAACAAATAATGGGTTTTCTTCGGAGACAGTAATATTCGCCTCTTTAAATTGTTGTTTCAAGCGCAATGCTGCAACGGCATAGCCTAAGAATAAATCTCTTGAGCCTTCATCATCAACGAAATGACACATTTCATCTTTTTCTGCTTCTTGACGTCCTAGTGTTACTGCTTTACTGAAGTCCCCTTCATGCTCAACAACAATCACTCCTTTTGAACGTAATAAATCTTTTTTCCAAGCTTTCGCATCATTAGACATATGAACCGTTGTTGAAAATCCAAGTTTTGCCCCCATAATACCAATACTTAGACCTAAGTTCCCAGTTGATCCCACCGCAATTCCGTATTGACCAAATAACGCTTTAAATTCATCGCTATCTAATTTACGGTAATCATCGGTAAGGGAGAAATCCCCTGATTCTAGTGCAACTTTTTCTGCGAATTTCAAAACCTCATAAATACCACCACGAGCTTTGATTGAACCTGAAATAGGTAAATCATTGTCACATTTTAAGTACAATTTCCCATCCAATTCAACCGAATCTTTTTCTTCTAACGCTGCTAACATGTTTGGTACTTCTACCAATTTTGATTCAATAATACCATTTGTTGACGCTGTTTCTGGAAATACTTGTGCAATGTAAGGAGCAAAACGTTCTAAACGTTCCGATGCATCTTCAATATCTGCTAGATTAAAAAACGTTTCACCTTCTTGACCGTAGTAAGGATTTTTCCAACATACCTCTTTGTAATCTTTCAATTCAGTTAAAAAATCGTCCATTTTAATTTTCATGACTATTCCTACCTTTCGACTATTCGTCTCTTTATTTTTTATTTTCTTTGCTGATCGTCTGAAACATTCCGCTTAAGTCTTTAAAAATCTGCTAAAATTCTATATAATTAACAAAATGGATATTCAATGAAATTTAACAGATGAATTCTTTTTATAAAAATCTTTATACAGGTATTTTTTGAACTTTCGAGAATATTTTGTTAACGATTTCAAAAAAAGAATACCACATAAGCATACAAGTGTAAAGTGAAATTGAACACTCGTTAAATACAATTGAACGAAAAAGAGAATAGAGGGGTTTTATGGAATCAATTGATATTGGGAAAAAAATTGAAAAATATCGAAAAGAAAAAGAATATAGTATGCGAGAATTGTCTCGAATCACAGGAATCACACCTTCAATGTTAAGTCAGATTGAACGAGGATTAGCAAATCCATCGATCCAAACACTGAAGACATTGTCAAAAGCTTTGAACGTTCCCATCTTTTATTTTTTCTTAGAAGAGAATCGGACAGAGAACTTAATTGTGCGTCACAATGAGCGAAGAAATATAAGCGTTGGTGATATCACGTATGAACTATTATCACCCGATCTTTCTGGTGAGCTAGAAACAATTATTATGACTGTGCCTAGTAATACTCTTTCTTCTGACTCACCCATCGGTCACAAAGGCGAAGAAATTGCCTACGTGATGGAAGGAAAAATTGTTTTATATTTAGAAGAAACAAAATACATCTTAGAAGTTGGTGATACCGTTAAAATCCCCCCCTTTATGAATCACAAGTGGGAAAACAATACCGATCAAGCTGTTAAAATCATTTTCTCTGTCACACCCGCCGTTTTTTAAATATAAACAAACAAGCAGGCAGCCAGACCTTTTTCGTCTAGCTACCTGCTTTTAACTGCTTCACACTTACCTCGAGCAAAGCGCTATTTTTTGCACCTTGGGGTATAATTGTTTAAAAGGGGGTTTTTCTATGAATCAATGGTCTCGTGTTTTTCGTTCTTTGAAGCATATGATTGCTTCGCTTGCCTTAATTGCTATTTTTTTATTTATCATCAAACGAATTATCAATTTATTTTTATTTCGAGTGTCTGAACAAGCTGTCTTACTTGAAATCTTAAAAATTGATTTCGAAGAATTGTTTTTACTCGGAATTTTCTTGATTCCTCTATTTTTCAGCATATTTCTTGTAAGTGGACTGATGATTTTTATTGCAGGAAAACTGTTTAATTGGACAAAAGAACAAGTAACGCGCCTAATTTTATTTGCTGAGAAGTTATGTGTAGCGCTTTTCCCTACTTTTTTACTCGCAGGTTCACTCGATACCGATTCATTCGTAACCATGACGAGTATCATTTCTTTCTTCGCCATTTTTTCATTTGTTTTTAAAGCAAATATTTTTGAAAAATCAGTACCTGAACACAAAAAACCGTGACCCAAAAAGGACACGGTTTTTTATTTTCTAGTTGTCTAGCTTATTCTTATTGATTGTTTCAGAGATAATCGCGATGATACCGAATAAAACCCCAGCGACAGGATAAATAATCCAGCTTCTCTCCCAATCATTCGTCAAGAAACTATAGCCAAGATAGCCTGCAACAACAATTAACCAATAGACTCCAGCAATTGGTTCTAAAAAACCACGACTGGCTTTTTTACTGCGGCTGTATTCCCCTTCTTGTAGTAATTTCTCATAACTCGACCATTTCATTTCTGTTTCAATAATAATATAGACGCCAATCGCAACTAAAATCAGCGTTAGAGCGACTCCGAGAAAGACAATCCCTTCGGTTCCAACTAAAATACTACTCACGACAATCGGCAAAACTGCTAGGATACAACACATCACACCAATCACCATTAAACGTGTATGTGATCGCTCGTATTCTCTTTTTCGTTTGTTGACCATATCGGTGACGCCATATTTTGTTTCAAAAATTTCAGTTTCTAAAAATTCGTAAGCTTCTAATTGTTTGCCACCTGTAATAAATAAACCAACCGCACTTGCGACCATCACTAATAAAACGACAATTGCGATGCTTAATGTGAATGCTTCTGAGATTAAAAACCAAATAGCCGTTCGATTCGCTAAAGAAAGCATTAATAAAAATGGTGATAGAATACAAAGGAAAACACCAAAAGCAATTTTTCCACCTGCTGATTCTGATTTGTCTAGATAATCATTCGCCTCTTCTAATGATATCGTACGTAAAGGTTTTTCATTAAAATCTACCTCTACTTTTTCCTGCGTTTCACTGTATTCTTCCTTCAATAAATAATCAATGCTTACGTCAAAAATTTGACTCATTTGAATGATCTTCTCCACGTCTGGAATCGATTGTCCACCTTCCCATTTGGATACAGATTGACGCGACACATTTAACTGTTCAGCCAAGTCCTCTTGTGTCCACCCAGATTTTTTTCTTAAGGCAATAATTTTATCTCCCAACATTTCAAACACTCCTTTTTCATCTCTTTGAAAGTGACGCTCCTTCTTTTCACTATAATTATACCGTCTTTTATGCGATTACGACAAGAAAGTCTACTAGTCAAGTTGTCAACTGGTGGTTGCAGTCGTGTCAAATCAACGATTGCTATTCCAAAATTCGCATTAAAAAGTTCTTAACTCTTTTTAGCCAGACCTAGAAAAATAATAGAAAAAGTGCTATTATTAAAGTGATATTGTTTCACAATATAATGAAAAGTTTCATTTAAATTTAGGAGGATATTTCCATGACGAAACATGTACCTGTTGCTCTAATTATTTTAGACGGTTTTGGCTTACGAAACGAAACAGTTGGAAATGCTGTTGCGCTAGCAAACAAACCAAACTTTGATCGTTACTATAACCAATACCCACACACACAGTTAAAAGCTTCTGGCTTAGATGTCGGTTTGCCTGATGGTCAAATGGGTAACTCTGAAGTCGGTCACACAAACATTGGTGCCGGCCGTGTCGTTTACCAAAGTTTAACTCGTGTAGACAAAGCGATTTTGGACAATGAATTTGAAAAAAACCCTGCAATTAATCAAGTCATGAATCACGTAAAAGAAAATGATTCAAAATTACACCTTTTTGGTTTATTATCAGACGGTGGCGTTCATAGCCATATTAACCACATTCTCGAAACCGTTCGTGTGGCCAAAGAAAAAGGCTTAAAAAATATTTTCTTACACATCTTCATGGATGGACGTGACGTTTCACCAACTTCTGGTAAATCTTACGTGCAACAATTAGATGCTGCTCTTGCTGAATTAAACTTTGGTGAAGTCGCGTCAATCTCTGGTCGTTACTATGCAATGGATCGTGACACTCGTTGGGAACGCGTAGAACAAGCTTACAACGTGATTGTTCATGGACAAGGACCAAAAGCTGCTTCTGCCCTTGAAGTCGTTGAAGCAAGCTATGCCAAAAAAGTTTTCGATGAATTCATCGAACCAGTTGTGATTGAAAAAGACGGTCAACCTGTTGCAACAATCGACGACAAAGACGGTATCATCTTTGCGAACTTCCGCCCTGACCGTGCAATTCAATTATCTCAAGCATTAACACAACCAGAGTGGGATCACTTTGACCGTGGTGCGAAAAAAGATATCGAGTTAGTAACAATGACTTTCTACTCACCAACAATCGTTGCAACAGCAGCTTTTGAACCAACAGAAATGAAAAACGGTATCGGTGAAGTCTTATCAAATGCTGGATTAAGACAATTACGTATTGCTGAAACAGAAAAATACCCACACGTAACATTCTTTATGAATGGTGGTCGCAACGATGAATTCCCTGGAGAAGATCGTATTTTAATTCCTTCACCAAAAGTGGCAACTTATGACTTACAACCAGAAATGAGTGCCTATGAAGTAACGGATGCATTAGTTGCTGATATCGAAGCGGGAAATCACGAAGCGATTATCTTAAACTACGCAAACCCTGATATGGTTGGTCACTCTGGTATGGTTGAACCAACCATCAAAGCAATCGAAGCTGTTGATGAAGGTTTAGGTCGTGTCGTTGATGCAATCTTAGCTCGTGGTGGTTACGCAATTATCACTGCTGACCACGGAAATGCGGAAACATTATTTGACGAAAACGGCGAGCCACATACTGCTCATACAACAGTACCAGTTCCTGTAATCGTAACGAAAAATGATGTAACATTACGTGAAGACGGTCGCTTATCAGACTTGGCACCAACAATGTTAGACTTATTAGACGTTGAAAAACCAGCTGAAATGACAGGAACAACTTTAATTATTAAATAATCAATAAAAAACCCTTGAGGCAGCCCGCATACTGGCTACTTCAAGGGTTTTTTCGTTATAAATCATGTGTAATTCCCTCAATTTAAATCAACTACGATCTATGTGGTCTACGATATTTTTTAACGTAATCGGATAGAAAGAGTTCAGTACATACTATTTTTTAAACATAAATGATTTTGCATTTTCGCCATAGCTCTTTTCACCAGTTTTAATAAATCCTAACTTTTCATAGAAATAATGATTACTAATTGAGTAGCTTGGTGTTTCTACTATCCAGTCATCGTTACCATAGAGCTCCTCCATTTGGCTCCATATTTTTTTGCCATAGCCCTGTCCGATATACTTTGGTAGGACACAAAAATATCTGACTTCCCTTTTATTGATATCGACTGATATAAAAGCCAGCTCACAATCTTCTGTGTAAACAAGATACGAATGACTACCATCATTCAACACCTTATTGGCTATTTCACCACTATCATACCCTTTAGGTCCATCTTCTGCACCTTCACCAAAATACAACTGTGTATCATAATTAAATGATTTTGTTAATATATTAGTTATCGCTTCACTATCCTCGACTCTAATTCTCTTTAGATTCAATTTCATTCTAGTCACATCTTCCTTATTATTGATCCTCTTTACTAAATCCCGATAAAGATTGAATCGTTCCTTTTCTCTTTTGAATAAGTATACTATTTTTCAATCAGACTCAATAGTCCGAAATCTTTAATTTATATAATAAAAGACGATAAAAGGTTTGAATAAATCTCCTTTTATCGTCTTTGTTTTATTATGAGTTGATCAATGCTTTCGCTTGCTCTATTTCTTCATAAACTAATTGGTGTCCATAGTGATGAACCAACGTTTCAACTTGAATATTTGCAGCTTTTAGCTGTTCGTGTAATTGATTGAATTGATCGATTGTAATATATGGATCGTTATCACCGCTCGTAATAAACATCTGCAAGTTCGGTTGCTCTTTAAACGGAATCTCTGAACGAACCGGTGATGGATGGAACAACAAGGCATTTTTAATTGGTAAGTCTTGGAATTCTTTAAAAACATTCACTGCTAAGTTCGCCCCGTTTGAATAACCGACAACCGTAATGGTAAAATCTTCCAATCCGTAATGTTTAATCATTTTTTCTAGGGTGTCCTTAAAATCGTAAGTCGCACTTGCTAAGCTTCTTAAATCAAAACTACCATCGCTATAGCGAGCGAAGTAGCGCGCCATGCCTTGTTCTTCGACTTCGCCTTGGAAACCGATTAAAGCTGCTTCTGGGTCTAATTTTTGGCCGATTTCAAATAGACTCGATGCACTGCCACCCGTTCCGTGTAATAATACAATGGCATGTTTATTTTTTCCTGGAATATGAATATGTCTCATGATCGAACTCCTTTACTTTGTTTTAACGAGTTGATGACGTAGACGATTTAACTCGTTCTCTTCTTCTTGCATCAATTCACGTTCATTTTTAATTGCTTTTAATTCGTCAATTTTTTCTTTAATTTCCGCTTTTTTTTGTAACACATCGTACTCATAGCGATCACGATAACCGTACTCGCGCATTTTCGTAATTGGTTCTACTTCCACGGGCATTAAGTTCGCTTTGATTTCTTCTGTCTGATCGATAAAGTGCGGTGGAATTAATAACGTTGAGCCTAAATTTTCAACTGTTTCATCTAGCGTAACTCCTGGTCCTTCAGTCGCCAGCTCGATTAAAATGCCACCTTTTTCTCTGAAGTACAATGCTTGGAAATATTTTCTGTTTTTAACTTCTGTTGGTAAATAACCAGCTTTAATTAATTTTTCACGCCAATCATGAATTTCAGCAGCTGTCACTTTTAAGGCGATATGGTGAACAGCACCAATTCCCATTCGGCCACGTCCACGTGTTTTTTTATTCAATTCAATCACGCCACCTAAATCATCGCTGACTTTTAATTGAATAAACTCTTCATCTTCATCGATTTTTTCATAACCCATGATATTGGTCAATAAGTCGAGTGTTTTATCCGGTTCTCCTGAGTAAAGTGCGGCATTATGAATACCGATAAACGCATTTTCTTTTTTAACGCCATTGTATTCCCAAGACATTTCAGACCCGTAGTCGCCTTCAATAAATTCTAACTCCAACCCATCTGGATCTCTAAAACCAATCCGGCGTTTATTAAAACGTGTGTATTCAAAATAAGGAATATCAAACTGTCTAAAACGGTCGCGCCAAAAGTCAAAACTATCCGGTGCGATTGCGTAACTTGCGACACCAACTTGCCCGTCACCTATTCTACCTTCTACCGCGTCCGTCCAAGGAAAAGTTGTCACCAAACCAGTACTTGCATCAGTATTTCCATAGTATAGGTGGTAATTTTCTTTATCATCAAAGTTTAATGTTTTTTTGACTAAACGTAATCCTAAAAAGCCTGCATAAAAGTCCGCATTACGTTGTGCGTGACCTACGATTGATGAAATATGATGAATCCCTGTTGTTTTTAACATATTGTTTCCTCCGTTTCTCTATATTCGTATATTATTACGAATTCGAAAGGTATTCAACAAATATGCTCACACTGTATATCATCGCTGTTTTTCCATCAAAAAATTAATAAAAGACACGCCTCTAACTTGGACTTCATTTTGCTGCACCACTTGATATCCTTGACTTTCGAAGAAGGGACGTGCGGTGATCGAAGCTGCAACCGTCAATTTTTCACCTTTATGCATCAATTCGAGTTGACGCAAAAGTTCTTTGGCAATTCCTTGTCGCTGAAAAGCATGATGGACAAAGAAATAGTCGATATAGCCATCCGTCGTTATATCGGAAAATCCGACAATTTGCTGATTCAGTATCGCTAACTTGCCCATTTTTTGGTGCATGTCTTGCTCCCAACGTTCTTCATCAATCGCAGACCACGTCGTCACTTGCTCAAGTGAATAGTCCGCCTGATTCACAATTTGAATCGTTTGTTTAATTAACTGTAACACTACTTGTTGATGCTTCTTTGTATAGTTTATAATCTCCATCTTTTTCCCTCTACATGACTTGTATTCTTATTCTACCATTCTATCCTTTAATTCGAATTTATTTTGCCTCGAGTTCGCTCTTTTTTCACAAGGTTTTCTCATTTTTCAGCAAAGAGAGGGGCCGTGACATCCGTCACAGCCCCTTTCCTACTCTTTATTAACTATCCTTCATAAATTGTTTCGCGTTTACCTGCTTTGATAACAAGAACTAGAGCATAATCATCATGAATATCACATATCAATCGATATTTTCCTACTCGATATCGCCACAATCCACTTTTCTCAGCAGTTAGACCTTTTCCAGTCCAACGAGGATTCTCACAACCTTCGATATTTTTATTCAACCAAAGTAAAATTTGTTTTCGAATGGGAGTGTCTAACTTCAAAAATTCTTTTTGTGCGTTTTTATCAAATTCAACGTGATATTTCATAAACCTTCAGCCTTCATCATATCTTGAAGAGAGACAGATTCACCGGATAAATTTCTTAAAGCTTCAGATCCTGCTTGCAAATCTAAAAAATCTTCAATTTTTTCTGTTAGCGCTTGTTTCATTAATGTTGATAAGGGTTGACCCGTTAGTTCAGCATAACTTTGAAAAAGTGCTTCTTCTTGCTTGTTTAATCTTATTGTAGTAACACTCATCTTATTCGCCTCCTCAACTATATACGTTAATTGTATTACAATGTAATGCACAAATCAAGTTTTAGCTAGGAGTTTTTTTTATGAAATAATAAAAACTTAAAGAACATTTCTAAATTCTAAAGCTTCAAACCTTGCAATAAAATCACCTAGGTAATCATGACAGCAAAACCCGCACGCACAAAACACCTTCAGGCAGCTTGACTGCGCTTAAAATAACTCTTCTTTCAAAAAGACACTATCTGCCTCCGTAATTTCACGGATGACTTTACAAGGAACACCTGCGGCAAAAACATTATCGGGAATGTCTTTTGTCACCACACTACCGGCGCCAATCACGACATCGTTGCCAATGGTGACACCCGGACAAACGGTCACATTGGCACCAAACCAACAATTATTACCAATCTTAACGGGTTTTGCATAACATTTTTTCGGCTCTTCCGCACCTGGTACATTCACGCCTAGTCGTTCACTGGCGACAAGTGGATGAATCGGTGTGACGATTGTAACATTTGGACCAAAACTGCAATTGTCACCTATGAATACTTCCGCATCATCTTGAACGGTAAAATTAAAGTTGGCAAAAAATTGATTACCAATTGTTGTGTGCGTACCATAATGGATATAAATCGGGCCTTGAAAAAAGGAAGCCTCGCCAACTGCTTTAAAAATATCTTGGATAATCGTTTGGCGTTCTTCCGTCTCATCTTCTAAAATTTGATTGTAACGGATACATAAGTTATGCGTTTTCAATTTTATTTTCCTTAATTCGGCGTCACCTGGATTATACATTTTCCCTGCTAGTAAAAGCTGCTCTTCGTTCATTCAATCCCTGCTTTCGTTTACGTTTTGTTTCATTTATTATACGCATCTTTTCATCAATACGCAAAAAGAGATTCGGTGGATCAGGCCACCGAATCTCTTTTTATTATTCTGGATTTAAGTCTTTAAATTCTTGCCATAACGCATCACATTCTGGACGTTCTCCGATAGCTTCCATATCGAAAGCCTTTGGATCACTGCCGTCGAGATAATTACGCAAGTGCATATCTGAAAACCCGTGGACTGCGGCATCATCGCGTGTGCTACTATAGTAAACTTTCTTAATATTGGCCCACATCATCACGCCGACACACATCGGACATGGTTCGCAAGTGGCATACACTTCACAATCGGATAAATCCATCGTGCCTAATTTCTTACACGCTTCACGAACAGCCACCATTTCTGCGTGAGCGGATGGATCAGTGTCACGCATCATCGTGTTACCAACGGCTGCAACGACTTCACCATTACGAACAATCGTTGCGCCAAATGGTCCGCCATCTTTGCGTTTCATGCCCTCAATTGTGGCTTTGGCTGCTAAATCAAAGTATTTATTCATTTCTGTACTCATGGTTAAACGCTCCTCTTTTTTTATTTTTGATTGTCGATCAGATTCCATACGGTATATAACACAAATGAACTAATTAAACCGGAGAAGAAGGCGAAATCATTGATTGCTTTTAAGAGTGGAACTTGTGGGAAAAAGGCACCAATCATTGATAAGGTAAAGCTGATCGCTAGCACGATAACCGCGCGTGTATTGTAGTCACGGCTTTGGGTACTTCCTTCAGCGGCGTAAATTTCTTGTAAGTTGAGTTGGCCTTTTTTATTAATAAAGAAATCAGAAATCATAATACCCGCAATTGGACCAAACATCGAACCAATGAAACTATAGAATAAGAACAAGTGATTAATTATTTTCCACGGTAAGATGAACACCCCTAGTAATCCAGTCAAGATACCGCCTGTTTTAACCGTGAAGAGTTTCGGTGCTAGAGCCGTTAGTTGTAAACCTGCCGGGAATAAGTTTCCGAAGACCACAAAAGCTGTGGCACCTAAGTTTAATGCCATAATTAAAACAATGACTGCTAAACTTGAATCCATTTGGTTAATCGCCATCACGATATCGAAGTTTTGCATTTCAGGAAAGGCAATCGCGGTTCCAGCAAACAAACTGACACACGTAATTGCAAATAAAATATAAGATAAGATAAATCCAAGTGGTAAGCCAATTGCCATGGACTTAATGTCTTTGGCTTTTTGTGTAAAGTCTCCCATATTAACAATTGGACCTGCCCAGTTTGACACAAGCGCGCTGACACAAGCAATAAATAACGCAGCACTAAATTGATGATTCTCTGGTGAATAACTCATTACGTTGCCAATGCCACCTGCCGTATTGATCGCCCATGCTGCAGCGCCAATAATAAAGATGTAGACAACTGGTGAGGCATACGTGCCTAATTTATCAATCACTTTTGTCCCACCCATGAAAAGTCCGACAGTAATGACCCAAACGAGGACAAAACTCAATGCCGTGTAAAGCGGCAAACCTAAAATATTGGCATCTCCACCAATTGTCATGTAGCCTGGGATAATTCTTGAGAAAATCACATCCATCGCTTTGGCAGTCACCACACTTTGCGTTCCAAAGAAAACGACCCCTGCGATCAATCCTCTAGCTAATGCTGGAATGATCGAGCCTTTTGTCCCAAAAACAGAACGTAAAACCATCGTAAACGGAATGCCGTATTTAGCAGAAGCCACCCCGTTAATCACATAAAACGTTGAAACAATCAATGCCGAAGTCATCACAGCGGCTAACACTTGTTTGGAATTTAAGCCTAAAACGAAAAATCCGGCGACGGTCATATACGATAGGATATTGTGGACTGATCCCATCCATAACGTTGTAAATTCCATCACGCCCCAATTACGTTCCTCGGCTTGTTTCGGGCGTAGTTCTTCGGCCACTGATGAAAAATCAATCAATTCTTCTTTTGGTGGCTCCCCTTGAATTGGTTCGAACACTTTTTCCATTTTCTTTACCTCTTCCTTTCAATCAAATCCTTTGATTGTTGCGCATGTTCGCCGTATAACGGATTCTTTGGTTGAATGCGTTGCGCTTCAATCATCGTGTCATAAGCGGCTTGATGCATGGCTAGGCTACGGTAGCTATTGGCTTTGTGGAATAAATAATCCACACGAGTCGGGTCAGCTGCAAGTAACTGGTCCATGATGGCGATTGCTTCTTCATGTGCCCCAATTTCTCTTAAAAAGTTCGAATAATGGTAACGATAAAACGTTTTGTTGATTGATTGGTCAATTCCTTGTTCAAAATAATGACGCGCTTGGTCGCGATTCCCCTGACGTTTGGCTAAATTCGCTAAGTAATAAGAAAATTCAATGTCTTGTTCGAGGCCCTTTTGATAATAAAAAGTGGCACTATCATCACTACCGAGCGCTTCATAGGCATATCCTAGGTAATACCACACCCCTAAGTTTCCTGGCATTTGACTTAGTTGCGCGATAGCTGTCGTGATTTTCCCTTCACGTAACAATTGACGAATCACGGTAAAAACATCTTCACGCCCCTTTTCTTTTAGAATCGTTGTAATTTTTTGATGCCCTAATTGTTCGGCATAATCGATCGAACTCATTTGAAAATCATCGGTCATTGACGCATCGGCTTGATAATCTAGTAATGCCAAAATGACGTCTTGGTAAAGAAATCCCTCATCACCTAAAATGACTGCTTCTAATAAGGGTGTCCAACTTAAACGATTCTTTTCATCTGGCGGCACACCCGCTGCTAATGCCGATTCCACGACGGGTAAGAAGCCTTTTTCAGCAGAAGGATGTAAAGCCGTTCCACCAAAGCGATTGACTTGTGCCAGTTCAGGTGAGAATGGCAACATCAATTCAAAGACGGCTTTAAAACCATTGGCCGCCGCTGCAATAAAGGGCGATAATTGCGTCTGATCTCTTTGGCTTGGTCGATAGCCTTTACCTAATAAATAAGCGACCACGGCTACTTGGTTATGCATCACCGCTACATGAAGCGGTGATTGCCCTTGCTCGTTGACCAGTTCTAAATCCCAATCAATGATTTGTTCGAATGTTTGTAAAATCTCACTCGTCGATTTGTTCGTTAATATTTCAAAAATGAATGCATCCTTTGCCATCACTCTCGCCTCACTTAAATTTTTTACTAAATGCGATGATTGCTTTCACAAACGCTTCGTATGGTGGATACGTAATACCGGCACCAATCATACCAATCCCTGCTTCTTTGTGTGCAATTGCTGTGTTAATCACAGGTAGCGTATTTCTTTGAATGACTTTGATAATGTCAATCCCACTTGGTAAGCCCATAAAATTGAGCGCTGGAATCGTAATATTTGGGTTTTGCCCAGTCGTAATTTCTTCCATCGATTGCGTATAATCCAGCGCATCGGCGACTGTTCCACCAACGAGCGCCACAATTGCGGGTGCCGCTGCCATTGCAAAACCACCTAAACCAAATGTCTCAGTAATCGCACTATCCCCAATATCTAAACCAGAGTCTTCTTCGGTATAGCCGGCAAACATTGGGCCAATGACTTTTTGCGAAGGACCGACAAACCAATCGGTTGCGCCCATACTTGCTAAGCGAATCCCAAATTCCGTTCCATTACGCGCCATTGTCGTGACGATTGAACTATATTCTTCTACGCCGACTGCCGCATCTAAAGCCGCTTTACAAAAGGCCATCCATGTCGGACCTGAGAAATAGTCACTACTTGCAATAAAATCAAAGACTTCTTTTTGATCCGCAACTGAAAAGCTCGTTTGAATGATCCCTGGCGTTAGTGCTTGAATTAAAAGGACCGTTCCGGCAACGTTACGGTTATGCAATTCATCGCCCATATGCACCGCTTGCGCTGCTAATAGACGTAAATCAATGCCTCCTTCAATAAAAGTCATCGCTTCGGCTAACATCGGGCCAAAGACATCACGCATCCAAATTAGACGGTCAATAACCGATTGATCATTGGCACCCATGCGTAAAATTTTCGAAAGTTGTTCACTTAAGTTGGTGTAAGACACGTTACCATACGTTTTGTTTTCAACGATATGCATATACATCGATGCCGAAGTCACTCCGGCCATTGAACCGACTGCTTGGTGTTCATGACAAGGACTAAATTCGATTTCACCCGCTTCAATCACCGCACGAGCACCTTCTAAGGTATCCGCAAAACCTTCAAAAACAACCGCTCCTAAAACAGCGCCTTGCATTGGACCATTCATGTTTTCCCATTTAATTGGTGGACCTGCGTGTAAGATCAAGTTCTTCTTCATGCCAGGCACGACATCAAGTGCACGACCGTAACCGGTTAAATAAATACTAGCAGATGTCACTCGTTCAAAGACTCGCTCGTTAGCTTCCGCGATTTTCGCGGCATTTTCTGGTTGTTCCAATACTTTTAATGCCTCTAAAACCGCTTCATTTCCATAACCTGGTGGCATCCAGTCGAGTTGTTGACTATGACCGCCTTGTGCTTCAATATCTTGCGTAAAAGCTTCCATTCCTACGTTAATTACGTTTAATTCTGATTGAAATAATGCGTTCATTTTTCGTCACCTTTCTCTACAAACTCACGGGCAAGTAACGCGGCATTTTGCATACTGCTCGCATACGTAGCACCAGTGCTTTCTAATTTTTTCAATTGAACGTCTAAGTTTTGGCGATCGATATCCGTCCCTAAAATATACCCAATGACTTCTAAATGACGACCTAGCGCTTCTGCTGCTTTTTTAGCCTCAATAATCGCCGGTACCATCACGCCAACTGGATCTTCATGCGCACCATAACCTAACACGAAATCAAGTAAAATCACACCGACTTCTGGATCTTTTGCGATCGTTTTGAAGTCCGCTAAACGACTACTTGGATCAATCATCGGGTGCGGTTTGCCGTCAGTATATTCATCAGCACCGTAGTCAATAAAGGTATGCGCTTGTTCTTTTGTTTGGTTCAGATCGTGAGCCGTATTGCTATAAACATTGGCATATTTTTCTTTGGCTAATGCATAGGCTTCTCCACAAAGCGTACCGCCTGAAAAGAGCCCTCGAATGTATTGTTGTTCGGGCTTTAGTTTACCGCGAACTTCTTCAATTAACGGCCAGTTCAGTGGGTGTAAATCAAGTGTGCTTGTATCAATTCCAGCTAATTCGACTGCTTTTAGCGCCGCATTTTTTGACTTGCCGACAAAGTGTACATTCCCATCGACCCGATCTTCTAATTGACCTAAGAACCAGACAACAACTGGTTTATTGATGGCTTTGGCTTGTTGAATCATTTTTTCTTCTACTGCTGGATCGGGCACTTTCGAGACAAGAACAATCACACTCGTATTCGGATCTTCTGCCAACTCTTTCATGCTAGCTAACATCATGCGTCCGCCAACTTCTTGCGTTAAATCACGACCACCAACACCAATTAATTGTGAGATTCCCCCACCAAATTCATGAATTCGAACGGCAATTTCTTGTGAGCCGGTCCCTGACGCACCAACAATGCCAATCTCTCCTGAACGAACTGCATTCATAAATCCTAGACCAATTTGATTAATCATCGCCGTGCCACAATCAGGTCCCATCATCAGCAAACCTTTTTCAAGCGCCAAATCTTTTAAGTGAATCTCCTCTTCCACGCTCACGTTGTCACTAAACAACATGACGTTTAAGTTTGATTCCAATGCTTGTTGTGCTTCTCGTGCGGCGTAGTGACCGTTGACTGAAATCAACGCTAAATTCGCTGTTTCGTCCATTTCATAAGCTTCTTGAATGGTCTTTGGAATTTTGACTTTGTTTGATGCGACATCGACTTTTTCTTTGCGGTTCAGTAACTCTTCAACTTCAGCTAAGATTTCAGCTTCTTGTGTCGGATCTTCCACCGATAAAACGATGACTAAATCACTCGATTCCGCATTTGCTACGATTTCATTCCACAGGCCGACATTTTTCATGACTTCTTTGTTCATTTCGGTTGCCATTGCAATAATGACTTGGTTAATTCCGTCAATTTGATTGGCTTTGGTTGATAGTGCCATTAGTGATACGGAATCGATGTAACGATTTGAAATTACTTTTACAACTACATTCATTTTCTCTCTTCTCCTTTTTCATTCCATAGGTCAAAGCCTGTTAAAACGCCCCACAATAAGTCATGCCCCGAAGTCGAGCCAATTGCGAATGTCTGCGCCATCGCTTGTCGAAAATCAGCATCGGAACCTTTGCTTTCACCAATCCCTTGCACGACTTGCAGCAAACTTCTTTTTCCCCGCCCGCTCAGCGCAAAATACAATTGATGCTGGCTAATCCGATTGGTTCGGTACCATTCATCTGTAATGATTTGTTGCCATCGGTTCGTGTGATTGGTTTTCTCACAAAAAACGAGTAAAATGCCAGTTAAAAAATCATCGCCAGACGGTGTTAAGCCTAGCCCTAAACCAAGAATTCGTTGGATTTGCGTTTGGATTTCTTGCCAATCGTCCTGTAAGAAAGCCGACTGAAAAGCGACGATTTCTTTGGTTAATAGTTGATAAAATGGCACCGCACTCAACGGTTGTTCGTCTGTCTGCCAATCATTCACCTTTGTTTTTAAGTCCGCTAGTCGGTTCGTATCAATGATTTTCCAAGGAGGATTGAGTGTTTCTTCTAGCGTTACTTGTAACGTCGCATGAAATTTCGGGTGTTTAAAAAGACGTCCTTCGAATAACTCTACTCGGTCTCCGACTTGTAATTGTAGTCGTATCTGGTCAAACATCGGAAAAGACAAACTGTTTGGACTGCCTAAAACAACGGAGGAACCAATCGTTAATAAGGTAGGAAATTGGTTATTTAATACAACATTTGCAGTTTGATCAAATAAATCAACAATTTCTCCTTCAATTCGCTGATTCTGATAGTATTCGCTTGATTTATCACTAATAAATCCATTATAGTTAAGCATAGTTTGCACTTCTCTCGTTTCCTTTTGATTTACACCCTTATTCTAACTTCAATGTAATCGCTTTTATATAGTCGTTGTATGTGAAAATCGCGCCTTTTTTTAGATACTTTAACCAAAAATTCGATTGGAGAATGATTTCATGGATATTACTGATTTTTTAAAATTGCCTTTCGCTAAATCCTTTACTTTACTCGCTGGAGAACACGGAACGCATCATCAAATTACCGGTGTGAATATTTTGGATAATCCAAAAGCTTCTGACTGGTTATCTCCGGGTGAACTCATTGTGACTTCAGGTTATTTTTTCAGCGAAAGCCCCGAAGCCCTTGAACGTTTTTTAACGCATTTTCATCGCTTGAACATTGCCGGGATTTGTATTAAGCCCCAAATTTACTTGACTCCCTTACCCAAAGCATTGATTGAACGCTGTAACGAACTGGCGATTCCTTTGATTGAAATCCCTTATGGTATCGCTTTTTCAAAAATCTTAAACACCGTGATGAACTTATTATCAAATGAGTCGAACGAAGCCAATCAAATGGCGCTTGACTTTAGTTCTGACCTCTTAGAAGCCGGTCTCAAAGGCGATGGTTTTACGGAGGTTCAGCATAAATTGGAAACGTTACTCGGTAATCCTCTAATTATTACCAATCAAGATTGGAGTCTCCTCGTTGAGCACGTTGACGAAGCTTTTTTACCTTATATCCAAAAAAATACGCATCAAATGCACTTTCAAAAAGAAGCATTTGATACGTTACCACCCAATTTAGCCTATTTAAAGCACCCGTCGAGTTTTGCTTTGAACAACCAACAAACGGGGACGATTTTACCCGTCTTCTTTAACGACATTACTTATGGTTACTTGATTGTCCTACAAAAAAATCGCGATTTAAATCGGAAAGATTATTTAGCCTTGGAGCATGCATCGATTACTGTTGCACTGGAAATTGTCCATCGTACCGAAAAAGAACGTATCCAAAATAAAGTCTTACGCGATTTTTATCGAGAATTACTCTTTGGTCATTCTTCTATTGAAGATCTGAGTGCCTTTAACATTGAGTTTAATTATGAGATTCCTTATACCGTTGTTATCGTGGCACTCGATAGTATCAATGAGGACACAACCAATTTAGTTCAACAAAAATACGAAGAAGAGCGCACGATTCGTCAAGTTTTTGCCGCCGCTAAATTTTTCCAAGACCCGATTTTCACGGAACTTCACCTTTTCAAACAAGGGGGTTATTTTATCGGTCTCGTCGGACACGCCAAGCAACAAACAAAAATTTCACCTACGATGGAACAACAGTTTTTTGAAGCCTTTCAAGCCTATTTATTAAAAAACGTGCCGTCTTCTTTTTATCTCAATATTTATGTCGGAACGAAACAAGCGATTGATTCATTGACCCAAAGTTACCGGGAAGCCAAACGCATCATCGACTATCAAAAGCCGGCACAAAGCAAAATCTACTTCGCGCAAAACTTTTACTTTGAACTCTTTTTGCGCCAGCATATTCAAACAGACGATGCGATGAGCTATGTTAAACACTACCTTGCGCCACTGCTCATACCGAAAAATCAAGATTTACTTGAAACACTGACCGCCTACTTAGACAATCATTTGAACTTAGCGACGACTTCAAGAGATTTATTTATCCATCGCAACACCTTGCTTTATCGCATCACCAAAATCGAAAAAATCCTCGGCTATCCACTCGATACTTCGCAGGCAACGTTGAGCTTACAATTAGCTCTGCACTTCTTGAGAGAGTATGGGAAAGAGTGAAGTGCAAGGCAACGACTAACAAAATAAGGCGAATAACCGACAATCCAAAACAATTAAGGTTGTCGGTTATTCGCTCTATTCGATTGCTTGAACAGCGTGTGGCTATTTTTTTAAAAAGATATTTATAAACAGGGACTGAATCCATTAAGATAGGCAATCGATTAGGAATCCGATTTTTTTCTTCATGCTAGATAACTTTTCTATGATTCATTGTAGCGATTTTTTGAAGCGATTCTTCAAGATTAGTCGTTTGACTCATTTGCGTCACGGTATTTTTGTAAAATAATTTCGTCACCATTTTTCTCGCTCGTTTCAATGAAACCGAATTTCTTGTAAAGCTGTAATGCAGGCTCATTATCTAGTTTGGTCGATAAGGTAATGACTTTTTCTTTGGCTTTTTGAAACATGTGGTCAATAACAAGCGCTAAAGCTTTTGAGGCATAGCCTTTTCCTTGATAATTCTGATCAATCATAAACTGCCATAACCAATTACGCTTATCTGGTTCCGGAATTGTCTCATCAAAAACAACTGCCGTGTAGCCTATGATTTCTTGATCGAGACAAATAAAGTATGCCTCAGCAAAAGGAATCTCAGCCGCTTCTTTAATGGCTTCTGATACCTTTAACGTTAAATTTTTCCCAACTTGTTCTGGTGTGGAATGCAACGCTTCACCAAATAGAGAGTTCGAATGATTAACAGCTAGTAAGGAAATGTTGTTTGTTTGTTCATTTATTCGTTTTATCATTTCAACCTCCTACTTTCATTTTTATGATAACATATCACCTGTTTTTTTGTATTCGCTTTCTTTAACTTCGCATCGGTTATTTTAATGTGATAAATTAACTTATTCAGATGTACAGCTACCATATATAAAAGGGAGACGGCATATTATTTTCGTTCCATTGTCGGATATTCCACATCCGAAAGACGTCATCAGTAAGCCGAGAATCAACATAGTGGGAATCCGTCACCCAAATCATTATGCTATTCACTCGATAACGGAATGCTTTCCCTCTCTTCTATAACAAATAAGACTTCAGAACTTTGATCATAGCCTGAGTAATCGAATGTTAATTCGAGGGATTTTTGACCCTCTTTGTATTTAAATTTAGTTTTTTTAGGTAAATAAGATTGATTCTTTCCCTGTTCATTGACTTGCAATTGAAAAGATTGATCCCCAGGTTTCGGCGCTATTTGTTTCAAATATTCCTCGGAAATCGTTACGACAAAGGATGTTGGGTACGCAAGCGCACTTGGTGTCGTGTTTTTTAAATCCTCTGTTGTATAAAAAGGAATTGGCGGAAATTGACTCGTTGTTTGTTTCAAGGGGATTTCCCATTTTCCACTCACTTGCTCAATTACGAGTTTATTTTCGCCCTGCTTCAACTCTTGTTGCTGATTAGCTGAAATGCTCTCAACAATCAGTGTGGCATCGTCTAAATCTGGCAATTCTTCCATATCTTTTGTATTTAACCGATAGGTGAGTTCTAGCTTACCGGTTGCTCGATCAATTGAATAATCGATTTGGACGGATTGAATCGGATTAATTTCAGTTGAAGCGACCTGATTTTTTGAGTTGAAGTTAATGACTGTTTGTTTGGCTTGATTTTCAATCGAGAATTTCAAGTGATAGTCTTCTAAATCAGACGACAATAATGTTGAGTTTTTTGGTAAATGAATCGAAAAATGCAAGCCTAGCGTCTGACTGTCTGCATAATGTTCGAGCAATTTTATTTCAATATTTTGATCAATCGCAACAGAAGGTCCTTTCTTTACGAAACCTTCTTGCTTCAAACGTTCAGAAGTAAATTCACCAAATCGCAGTAAATTCATCGCTGCTAATCCAATCGGTGTTATCGAAGTGATCACCAATAGCATTAAAACAGCGACTAATATGTAAATTGAGTGACATCTCACACGTGGCTTTCTTTTTACCAAAGAGGGTTCGTTTAAAATTGTTTTATAGGTTTCATCCAATCGATGACGTACGACACTTGATACCGCCTCTTCTTTCCTAATCGTTTCTTTCAATTTATCTTCGGATAGTCCCATTACGCTTCTCCTTTCGATGATTGCTGTACTTTTAGTTTGGCTTTTGCCCTTGCTAATCGTGTCTTTGTGGTATTAATCGGTAAATCAAGCATACGACTAATTTCCTTGATGGAATAGCCGTTATAATAGTAAAGCACCAACGGAAGACGGTATTTGACATCCAATGCAAGTAAGTGTTCCCTCAGTTCAAATGATTCACTATTTGGATTCGCGGCTTCCGGTAACCAATCGATGAAATCAATTGGTTTGTTGTTTTTTTCTAAAATCGCATGGCAGTTATTAATTAAAATCCGACAAAGCCACGTTTTAAAGTAACGATCTTTTTTCAAATTTTTGAGATTTTTAAAGGCATCAATCATTGTTTCCTGTAGACAATCTGCAATGTCTTCTTCATTATTTAAAAATTTCCGTGCCATGTTGTAGAGATATTTTTCGTTTTTTTTCATCAAACGAACAAAATCTTCATTGCTGCCAGACTTCGCTCGCTTAATCGAGAGTAAATCATTTAACAACTTGCAACCTCCCTTTTATTTTTTAGTACCTATTATATTAGAGACGGAAAAGAGTCGAAAAGTTTCATTTTATAAAATTAAATCTTATTTTTTGGTTCGTTGGTAAGGGTAAATAAAGCAGAAGTTCTCGAAAATCGAATTCGAATACGCAATCGATTGATACTACATGGATTCGGTTTTATTAACCGTTTAGGAGAAAATCATTGATTGCATGGCTATTTTCGCTATCATTATCATTGAAAACAGCGATTATTTTGGCGATAGATAAATAAAATGAGGTGGATAACGTGTCATCAAGTATTGATTTTTCTTTAAGTCGTTCGACCGATTCGAACAAAGTCATTCAATTTCCTACATCTTTATATGATTATATGGAGTATACTTTTTTCTGGATAAAATCTACTTGGGTAGATGATGTTACCAGAAACGGTCTCGATTACATTGGACCGTCAATTATCGACAATGATATTCCTAAGTTTAAAGAAATACTCATTGCATGGAAACAGTTATTTACGTTGGCAACGGAAAACTTTGACGTACCTATCGGATATGATTGTGAAACTTCCGAGAGGTATAAAGAGCGTGTGAATCGAGAAAAAACCATTCATTTAATCGAGAATTTGATCGGATTATGCGATTTAGCCATTGAATTAAATGATACCATCACAGTGCACGGTCTTTAAATCGAAGACGCCACAATCATTACAAAATGAAACAAAAAAATACGAACCCCATCTCTTGCTAAAAGAAATGTGGGGTTCGTATTTTATCTTTTAATCATTATGAAAGACTTTTCCTGCTCGTTCGTAAAAGGGTTCTTTGACATCGTAGACAAAGTTCATATAACGCGCTAGGACGAAGAACAAATCGGACAAGCGATTCACGACTTTAAAGGCGTGCAGGTTAATCGGAATCCCATCGCTGACGAGTTGGGTAATTTCACGTTCGGCGCGACGAGTGACCGTGCGTGCAATATGAAAATGGCTCGCTAGTAAGTGACCACCTGGTAAGACAAATTTCTCAATTGGTGGGACTTGTTTGGCGTAAGCATCGATCAGACTTTCGACTTCGAGTAAGTGTTGTTGATTGACGATATAGTCACGTACGCCTTCTGGTGTCGCTAAATCGGTGCCTAGATCAAACAACAAGACTTGTAACTGCAACAGTTCTTTTTGGAGTGCTAGATGGTCGTCAGCCAATTGGGAAATAATTTCGCCAATCCAAGCATTCGTTTCATCTAAACTGCCATATGCATGGACGCGAGGGTCAGACTTCGCTAAACGCTCACCGCCAATAATACTGGTTTTACCTTGATCGCCACTTTTCGTATAGATTTTCACGTGGGGTTCCTCCTTATAGGCCACATCTTAATTGAACTTTACAATTCGTACACGTACTACAACCACCAATTTCTTCGATCGTTCCTTCTAAACAAATCGGACATTTCTCGACTTCAATTGCGTCTAGCTGAACGGGAACAGCAACTGTTTCTTGCTCTTCGTCTAACACGATTGAGGTGTCGTTTTCAACTGCTTCAAGGGTTAAGACTTGTGATTCACGGCTGCCATCGACATAAACCGTGCCACCTTTTGCGCCTCCGCTATATAAGTTTTCGTAGATTTTCGCAACTTGCTGTACCGAATAGCCACGTGGTGCGTTAACCGTCTTCGAAATCGAACTATCGACCCAACGTTGAATGACGCATTGCACGTCAACGTGAGCTTCCGGTGCCAATTCCATTGCCGATACGAAGAATTCTGGTAATGCGTCTTTGATCGCTTTTGGTTCACGTTCTAAGTACTCTTCAACGATTGCTGCATTGACTTCAATAAATTTCCCTAAACGTCCACTACGGAAATAAGAGAATGAGAAGTACGGCTCGAGTCCGGTTGAAACACCGGCCATTGTTCCCGTTGATCCAGTTGGTGCCACTGTCAACAAGTGTGAGTTACGAATCCCGTGCTCTAAAATACCTTCGCGAATTTCAGCTGGCATTTTTTTCATGTAGCCTGAATCAATGAATTTTTGACGTAATTCACGTGTTTCGGCATCAGTTTGACCGATTAAGAATGGGAAGCTCCCTTTTTCTTTGGCTAAGTCAATCGATGTTTGGTACGCTGTCACAGCGATTTTTTCGAAAATTTGATCGACAAGGGCATTACCTTCGACCGATCCATACGTTTTTTCACAATAAATCAGTAAATCAGCTAAGCCCATTACGCCCAGTCCGACACGACGTTCTCCTTTGGCTTGTTTTTCGTTTTTATCAAAGAAATAAGGGGTCGCGTCAATCACGTTGTCTTGGAAACGGACACTTGTTTCTACCGCATGAGCTAACTTTTCAAAATCAACAGCTTTCGTTTCGTTATTGACCATGTTCGCTAAATTCACGGCAGCTAAGTTACATACCGCATACGGTGTTAAAGGCTGCTCGCCACACGGGTTGGTCGCGACCACTTTTTGACCGTAAGCTGTCGCATTGGTCATTTCATTCGCATTGTCGATAAAGAAAATCCCTGGTTCCGCTGAATAAGTCGCACAAAACGTAATTAAATCCCATAACTCGCGCGCTTGAATTTCTTGGTACGTCTTAACGCTGCGTCCTGTTGCTTCCCACTCGCGGACGTCGCCAATTTCTGCCCAGTTTTGGTCATAATCAGCCATTTCTTCTGGTGTGTATTGCTCGATTGCTGGGAAACGTAAAGCGTAAGTGCCATCTTTTTCAACGGCGTCCATGAAGTCTTTCGTTAAACAAACCGAAATATTGGCGCCGGACAAGAATTCACTGTTAGTCACACTATACGTACCACCTTGTTGCAATTTCACTTTTGCTTCAGCGATAAATTTTTGGTTGTTTTCATCTTTCGCAAAATCAGAAGCAATTAAATGTTCCAGCATCGCTTTTTCGCCAAAATCAAGTGGCGTAAATTGGAGTTTCTCTTGTGCTAAACGACGAATCGTTTCATTGGATGTCGTCTGGATTAAATGACGTAGAATCGATGGATTTTGCATTTTTGCTAAAATAAACTCAAAGATATCTGGGTGCCAATCGGCCATCATAATCATTTGTGCGCCACGACGACTGCCACCTTGTTCGACTAAATGCGTTAAATTGGCTAAATCATTCAACCAAGAAACCGAACCGGAAGATTTACCGCTCACCCCACGGACGATCGCCGAGCGTGGGCGTAACGTTGAACCGTTCGTTCCGACACCGCCACCACGACTCATAATTTCCATGACTTCTTTACGGTGATTGGCTAAACCATCACGCGAATCGTGAATAAATGGCATCACGTAGCAGTTAAAGTACGTCACTTGTGAATCGGTGCCTGCGCCATAAAGAACACGGCCGGCTGGAATTAAGTTTTGATTGACTAATTGCTCATAGAACGCATCAAAAGCGGCTGCGTATTTTTTCGGTGATTGCTCTTCTTTCGCGATTCCATGCGCCACACGCTTGGCAATTTGTTCATAATAAAGTTCCAACGGTTTTTCAATCTCCGTTATCGGACGAATCACACGACCGCTACTTGCCTCTTCACCTTCTAAAACACTGCGAAATTCTTCTTCGACTTCGATTTCAACGGTTTCAGCTTCAATATTCACCACATGACCTAAACCACGTGCCGGATATTGCGGATCAGGCTTGGTTGTCAAAACAACCAAGTCTCCAATAACAAGCGTTTCACCTGTCGGATCTTTTGCCGCGTAACGATCGAGCATAATTAAGCGTGAAATACCTGAGAACTGTTGTCTCATGTCTGTTGTAATCGGATAAATCCCCGGAAAATCAGGAATAATTTTATTTAAATTTTCGATTTGCATTGTTATCATTCAAAACACCTCTTAAAATCATTAAGCAC
Organism: Enterococcus alcedinis; assembly: GCF_014635985.1. Taxonomy (GTDB): domain Bacteria; phylum Bacillota; class Bacilli; order Lactobacillales; family Enterococcaceae; genus Enterococcus_I; species Enterococcus_I alcedinis. The sequence continues at coordinate 291,044 of NZ_BMDT01000002.1, forward strand.
AACATATAGTGCCGATAGATTGATTTTAACACCATATATTGTGTATTTCAATCTTGACTTTTGAAACCGATTCTGTTATTGAGAACTATTCTCAATAACTTTTTGCTTTTTTTAGTGGATAAAAGTTATACTAAATAAACAAGCTTTTCTTCATTAACAACGTTTGAGACGCTTTACTTCTATTCGAAAGGAACAGATAAAAGATGAATTCAGAACCTTATTACAAACGAAAAATCATATTAGCCCTGTTTCTCAGTGGCTTATCCGGATTTATTGATATTTTGGGATTATTTAGCATTGGTGGCATGTTTCTATCTTTTATGAGTGGTAATTCGACGCGTTTTGCATTTTATTTAGCGGATGGTCATTTTCGCCAAGCCCTCCCCTACTTATTAATTATTTCAGGCTTTGTCTTCGGTGCTTTTTTAGGTGACCAACTCAAGAGCCATTTTCCTAAATACAAATTAATTAGTATTTTAATTGTTGAAACAGCCTTAATTTTAACAAGTTATACGATGCTTCATTTCACCTTCTCGGATGAGTGGACCCATCTTCCATTGACCATCGCGATGGGTTTGCAAAATGCGATTCAAATTGAAGTCGGTGATAAAATTATTGGTCGAACGTTCTTCTCAGGCGTTTTACACTCACTTGGCGCCTCTCTTTCACAACTCTTGCAAAAGAAAGCTTCATGGAAATCACCGGCACTTGATCTATTGATTTGGATTGTTGCGGTCTCAGGCGCGTTTTTAGCTGGTATCCTACAACCGAACATTCCAACCAAAACACTCCTTGGTGCGGTCTCAATCATTTTACTTTTACTGATTCTTTTTATTATAATATTAAGAAGTGCTGAGAAAAGAAACTTTATCACGCTACGCTAATTTAAAGGAGACGAGAAAATGAAACAAGTTTTTAAAGATATTTTATCGTATAATGAAGCTTTTGTAGAAAATAAGGAGTATCTCCCCTACCAAACAGATAGCAATCCGAATAAGAAATTAGCGATACTAACTTGCATGGACAGTCGCTTAACCGAATTATTACCGGCCGCGCTTGGTATTAAGAATGGTGATGCTAAAACCATTAAAAATGCGGGCGGAATGATTACAAGTCCTGTCGGATCAACCATTCGTAGTCTCGTCGTTTCGATTTATGCCTTTGATATTAAACAAGTAATGGTAATTGGACACGATGATTGCGGTATGAGCCATGTTGATAATTCACCTTTAATTGAAAAAATGAAAGAACGCGGCATCTCAAAAGAAGCCTTTGAAACATTTGACTCGGACAAGTTTGATACTGCTCGCTGGTTAGAAGGATTTGATAATGTGGAAGAATCCGTGGCAAAAACGGTGGATGCCATCATTAATCATCCACTCATCTCAAAAGACGTCGAAGTTCGCGGATTTGTGATTAATCCAAATACTGGGAAATTACGAGTTGTGAAATAAGAACTGGTATTCAAATACAATGACCCTCAAAAGTTGGACTTCTTAGGTCGAACTTTTGAGGGTCATTATACTTTGCTTAATTATTTTTGTTTAACTTTAAAAGTAACACTTCATATGGTCTTAATTGTAGGTGTTGCTCTTTTTCAGTATTCGTAATTAAATCGATACTTGTGTCAGATACTTGAATTTCCTTTGTCGTCTCAGAGAAATTCATCACGAAAATGATAAAACTTATCAGACTACGTATAAATTATTGTACTGTTTTTGAACATTGTTAGTCCTGTTTCAATACAGCCAAAAACGCTTCACCGTATTTTTCTAATTTATTTTGTCCAACACCTTTAATGTCTAAGAATGCCAGCGAGTTTTGTGGTTGTTTCTCGGCTAATTCTTTTAAGGTTTGGTCTGAAAAAATAACGTACGGTGGCATGCCTTGTTCACGCGCAATCTCTAATCGTAAGTTGCGTAGTTTCTCGAACAATTCATCGTCAGCGACAATTTGTTTGACGACGTTTTGTTTGCGTGAGACTATTTCTTTACCTAATAGGACTTGAACGCCTTTATTTGAAACAGACAAGGTTGGAAATTGTCCTTCTGAAGGGGTTAAGTAACCTTCGGCTGTTAAATAGTCAATCAGTCCACCCAAATCTTTTTGGGTCCAATCTTTCATCAAGCCGTGTGTCGGTAATTGCTCAAAACGCCACTGTTTGACTTTCTGGTCATTCGATCCGCAGAGTACTTTAATGACTAGTGATTTACCAAAGCGCTCACCCATTCGTTTAACGCATGATAAGACTTTTTGTGTTTCAACCGTAATTTCAACGACCTCACGATCATCCAAACAGTTGCTACATTGCCCACATTCGCTGGTATTTTCTTCGCCAAAATAACGCAAAATATACTGCTGTAAACACATTTGTGTATGGGCGTATTGATTCATTTCTTGTAATTTCATATGTTCACTTTGACGATAAGTGATGTCGGATTCCGATTGTTCGATAAAGAATTTTTGAATTTGAATATCTTGTGCACCGTACATCAAAATTGCTTCACTCGGCAAACCGTCTCGTCCAGCACGACCGGCTTCTTGGTAATACGATTCAATGTTACCCGGCATTTGCGCATGGATGACGAAACGAACGTTACTTTTATTAATTCCCATTCCAAAAGCATTGGTTGCGACAATCACAGCGATTTGGTCGTACAAGAAGGCTTCTTGATTGCTCGAACGATCGACTTCACTTAAACCTGCATGGTAGCGACCGGCTTTGATTTTATGATGGGTTAATAATTGATAAATGCGTTCGACTTCTTTACGAGTACTCGCATAAATAATGCCTGCTTGGTCTTTGTTTAGACGTAAATACTCAAGTAAGTAAACATCCTTTTGGTTTTTAACAACTTGAAAAGATAAGTTTTTACGAGCAAAACCTGTCTTGACTTCGTTTTCCATGGGAATGCCTAGTCGTTTGCGAATGTCTTCTGCAACTTGAGGTGTTGCGGTTGCCGTTAGTGCCACGATGGGTGGTTTTTGGTCGAATTGTTGAATCGTTTCAGCGACACTTAAATAACTTGGACGAAAATCATGTCCCCATTGTGAAATACAGTGGGCTTCATCGACTGCCAATAAACTAAGCGGCACGTAGCGTAATAATTCTTGAAAATCAAAACTCGTTAAACGTTCAGGTGCAACGTAAAGAAGTTTGACTTCCCCTTGCCCCACTTGGCGAAAACGTTGATTGGTTTCTTCTTGTGACAACGTACTATTAATATAAGTCGCTGGTATCCCCATTTCATTCAATTGATCGACTTGGTCTTTCATTAGTGAAATTAGCGGCGAGATCACAAGGGTCAAACCTTCCAACATGAGTGACGGTAGTTGGTAACAAACCGATTTCCCTCCGCCTGTTGGCATGATTCCTAACACATTCTCACCGTTTAAAATCGCATCGATAATGGTTTCTTGCCCCGGACGAAACTCGGAGTAACCAAATTTTTCTGCTAAAAGTTGTTGCTTTGTATTAATTAGATTCATCTCCTCAATCTCATTCCTTTGACTTCGACAAAAACAAGCAATCAAAGTGATGGTCTTAGTATACCAAAACTTTGATTGCTTGTTTCATTTTTTAGAGAATCGTTACGCTTTTAAACGTTTGTGTAAATAATACTTCGTGACACCACGCATCGGCATGTCTTCTAATGAACCAAAAATTTCATACCCATTTTTTTGATAAAATTCAAGTGCTTGATAGCTTTTTGTTGTTAACGTTAAATGAATCATCTCACGTTGTCGCGCGATTTCTTCAATTTTTTGCATAAGTTGGCTACCAATTCGTTGTTCACGGTAACCCTCATCTACGGCTAATAAATTGATGTAAATCGATTCATACGTTTGTTTCGCAATTAATCCTCCGGCTATTTTCCCTTGATAAACGGCTGCGATAGCAATCATTTCATCCTCGATTTTTTCAATACCTGCTGCTTCGTTTTGTGCGTCAAAAATCCCTTCTAACACGCTACGTAATTCTTCTACTTCAATTGACTCAAAGGTTACTTGATTCTTTTCCAAATTGAAACCCCATTTCTTTTAGTATGGCATTGGCAATTAAGAAATGCCCATTTTTATTTGGATGCACCCGATCATCCGATAATAGATAACTTGATTGTTGCGTTAAGTAGTCATCCACTACTGCTTGTAAATCAAAATAAGGCAATTGATTCTTTTCAGCTAGTCGTTTGACTACCGCTTGGTATTTCTTTAATTGCTGCAGCATCGGATCGTCTGAACTCTTTTCAAACATAAAAGGACTCAGTAAAAAAATCCCTTTGACTTTTTCTTTTGTTTGATCGATTAAGGTTTGATACGTTTGTTCGAATACATCGAGAGTGACTAGATCAGTCGGATGTTGAAACGCACTGTCAAAAAAGCGCCAAACATCGTTGATTCCGATTAAAATTGCCACATAATCAGGGGCTAAATCAAGGACATCCCTCTGCCAACGCTGCGCTAAATCGGTCACGCGGTTGCCACTGATGCCTTTATTAATCACCTTGATGACGTATTCTGGATACACCGCCGTTAAAGCTTGCGAAATCATTGAGACATAGCCTTCGCCAAGACTATCAAAATTGCCTGGAGTACTTTGATAATTTCGATTCACATCCGTGACAGAATCTCCGATAAAAAGAACTTTTGTTTCTTTTTCAATGAGCATGAGTACATTCTTCCTTTCACAGTAAACGTTTCCTCCATTATACCGATACATCTGATAAAAAAACAGAGGCAATCCTAATTTAACGCCATTTGTTCCCTTTTTTTCAAGCAATAAAATTGACGAATCCTTCGACATCATTATACATTTACGGTATGAAAGCGAGGCGATTCTCATGAAACAGCCAATTAAAAAAGGATTTTTTAGTCTATTATTTTTTGTTCTTTTGGTCTTATTTACTGCCTGTAGTCCAGGTTCCGATGCCAAACCACAATCCAAAACATTTATCAACGAGTCACCTGAAATGACTACTGAGATGATCTACACTTACGAAGGGGATAAAGTGATTCATCAAAAAACGACGAATACTATGCCTTATTCAAGCCTAGGAGTCACAACCCAAGAAGAAGCCAAAGCAATTCTTGACCCGATTGTTGAACAATATCAAGGCTATGAAGGCTTAACAGAAACCATCGACTATCAAGAAAATCAATTTATCGAAGTGGTCGAAGTTGATTATTTAGTTGTTGATATTGAAGCAATACGCAATATCCCTGGTATGACTTTTGAAGGAGATGTTTCTAACGGAATCAGTCTAAAACGCTCGGAAGAAATGCTCTTAGAAAATGGATTTATCGAGAAAGAATGACATACTAATCGACAAAAGACACCCAAATTTTCCATTTGGGTGTCTTTTTTGTGTGTTTATTTATTTTTTGGTTGCCGAAATAATCAACATCATTGGTCGGCGGCTTTCTTCTTTCATACCTGGTAAATCGAGCATTTCTACTGGTGGAATTGGTTCTATCACGTGGGTTAATTCCAATTTATTTTGTAGTAACGTGCTCAAATAGGTCGTCAATGTCCGATGGTATTTCGTCATCTTGGTGCCAAGAAACGAGACTTCACGCACACCTTCTTCGTAATAGCGATCAACTGGAAAATGATCAATTTCGCCGTTTTCTGTATAAATCCAATCTTGACGGCCATCCGCGGTAAAGATTGGATGTTCGACGGTAAAAATCAATTGCCCACCAGGATTTAATAAGCGCGTCATTTGCTTGACTAATCCTTGGAAATCCTCAATATAATGGAAGACCAACGAACTAAAAATCAAATCAAATGTTTCTGTTAGCGTATCTAATGCATCAATGGATTGGCACAGATAAGTGATTTTATCATCGGTTGTTTGTTCACGAGCAACGGTCAACATTTTCTCAGATGAATCAATCGCCAGAACAGACGATGCCCCTTTTTCTCGGAAATATCGTGCATGCCAACCGTAGCCACAACCTAAATCTAAGACTTTTTTATCGGTTAATGACGGTAAGATTTTTTGTAAGTTGTCCCACTCACCCGCTCCGGCTAGACCGAGTTTTGAACGTGACATTTGCGCATACTGTTCGAAAAAAGTTGGATTGTTATAGACATTTTGTGTCAATTGCCACACTCCTTTTTAGAATAAACCCGTAATCGTACCAAATTCATCGACATCAATGCCTTCTGCCGCTGGAACTTTTGGCAAGCCTGGCATGGTCATCATTGCACCCGTTAAAGCGACAATAAAACCGGCTCCGGCCGACACTTTTAATTGGCGAATTGTCACGTCAAAATCCGTTGGTGCTCCGATTAACGTTGGGTTATCAGAAAATGAATATTGCGTTTTCGCCATACAAATAGGATAGTTTCCAAAACCAAGACGCTCTAATTCTTTCATTTCAAAACGAGCAGCAGGTGTTAATACGGCTTTTTCTCCACCGTAAACTTTTTGAACGATTTTATTGAGTTTTTCTTCAATTGTATCTTCTAAATCATAGGCAAATTGGAAATGATTTTCTCTTTCAGCTAGCTCGACCACTTTTTCTGCTAGAGCAACTCCACCTGCGCCACCTTTTTCCCAAACTTCTGAAATGACAACATCGACACCACGTGCTTGACAAGCGGCTTGGACAGCATCTAATTCTGCCTGTGTATCGGTCGGAAATTGGTTGATTGCTACGACAACTGGCAAGCCAAATGTCTCTTGCATATTGCTTAAATGGCGCTCTAAATTCGGTAAACCTGCAAGTACTGCTTCAATATTTTCGGCTCCAAGTTCGCTCTTTGCTACGCCTCCATGCATTTTTAAGGCGCGAATCGTTGCGACTAAAACAACGGCATCCGGTTGTAATTCGGCCATACGACACTTAATATCGATGAACTTTTCCGCCCCTAAGTCGCCACCAAATCCGGCTTCTGTCACACAGTAATCGGCATATTTTAACGCCATTTTCGTTGCTAAGACACTGTTACAACCGTGCGCAATGTTGGCAAACGGGCCTCCATGAATCAAGGCAGGCGTATGCTCCAATGTTTGCACAACGTTTGGATGAATCGCATCTTTTAATAAAGCTGCTAATGCACCCGTCGCTTTTAAATCACCGGCTGTCACAGGCTGAGCATTAAGATTATAGCCGACAATAATTTTCGCTAGTTTTTCTTTTAAATCCGTCAAACTATTGGATAAACATAAAATCGCCATCATTTCAGATGCAACGGTAATATCAAAACCATCTTCACGTGGCACACCATTAGCTTTGCCTTGTAACCCATTGACGATATGGCGCAATTGACGGTCATTCATGTCGACAACACGCTTCCAAGTAATGCGACGTGAATCGATCTGTAACGCATTCCCATGATGAATATGATTATCTAGTAACGCAGCTAATAAATTATTAGCTGCACTAATCGCATGGAAATCACCGGTAAAGTGCAAGTTAATGTCTTCCATCGGAACAACTTGCGCATAACCACCACCTGCAGCGCCACCTTTCATCCCAAAAACCGGACCTAACGACGGCTCTCTTAAGGCTAACATCGCCTTTTTACCAATCGCAGATAACCCATCCGCGAGTCCAACAGAAGTCGTTGTTTTTCCTTCGCCTGCTGGTGTCGGTGTAATGGCTGTCACTAAAATTAATTTTCCATTTGGTCGCTCCGCCAATTGATCCAATTCGCGAACATTTAACTTCGCTTTGTACTTGCCATATAAATCATAGCTTTCATCTGTTAATCCTAAATCTTCTACAATTTCTTGAATCGGTTTCATTGTTGTTTGTAATGCAATTTCAATATCCGATAAAAAAGCCACTTCAATCAAACTCCCTTTTGTTATTGTTACGTCTAGTATTAATCGAAAACAATCGCTATTTCAAGTCTTTTTTGCTGAAATGGCAAACATTCTCATTTAAATACGATTGTTTATACCTAATATCGATTTATCATCCGACTTTTAGCGTTTATTCCAGTAATTCTTGAACTCGTTGCGCTAACGTACGCTCTTGATCGAATGTTTCGCGAATCGCAAAAGCTTTACTTGGTTCATTGGTAATAATCCCATCGACATTCAAACCAAATGCACGGCGGACTAAGTTTTCTTGATTGACTGTCCAAACCATAATTCCCTTGCCCTGATCGCGCGCTTGCTCCATTAGACGTTGATTCAGTGAAAATTCCTCAATGACAACCATATCAGCTGACGTTTTTGGTAAATTACCAATATTCAGGGCTACTAGATAGCCCGTTTTGATCTCAGGGTCAAGTTCTTTCACCCGTGCAACCGTTGTTTCATCTAGTGATTGAACGATATATTCTTTCGTTACATCGGCTTTTTGTAAGATTTCGACAAATTTTTCTTCCATATCGTCTGATTCATCGCCGTGTAATTTCAATTCGACGACGAGCTTCATATCGATTTCTTTGGCTACCGCTAAATAGTCTTCAAAAGAAGGAATAAAATCGCTATGCCCGCCGGCTGACACTTGAATTTCTTGTAATTGTGCCAACGTTAAGTCTTGGATTCGTTCTGGTCGATTGGCTAAGCGTCCAAGATTGGCATCATGAATCACCACAAATTGCTGGTCTTTCGTTTGCTGAATATCCATTTCGACAAAATCAGCCTTGGCCGTTTTCGCTGCTCGCAAGGAACCAATCGTATTTTCAACCCCTTCTGCCATATAGCCACGATGGGCAATGATTTGCGTCGTTGGTTGATATAAAATTTTTGTTAACGAGACCGTGTTTCCCACAACCGTACTAATAAAAACAATCGCTAGAATCGGGTAAAGGATTTTTGACCATGGTCGAAAGAAAAAACTTTTCGTGTCACGTTTAATCGCCGATGGTGCTCCCGTACGATTATAAGCTAGCCGATATAAGACATTGGCGAACACCCCTTGTAATAAACCAAAAGAAAAAAAGAGAACGATTTGTAAAAATGTCAGCGTGATTCCTGCTACAACGGGTGCTGCTACAGGTAAAATACGTTCAATAATCATCAACGGAATTAACAATACACCCGTCAATGTTCCGATAGCCAACGCATATAGACCTACGATAATTCCCAAATAAAGGATATTAGTGATACTTTTTTTACGTGTATGCTGCCAACTTTTTTTAACTGCCTGTAAAATCGTTGCTTCTTTTTCGACCACAAAATATGGGACAACAAAAATCAGACGTAAACTTAAATAAATAATTAGAGCAAAGACACCGAAATAAATCAGCCAACCGCCATTAAATTTTAGTAATTCATCGGTAATAAAGTGTGGGATATACAAATTACTTGCTAAACCGGGACTCATACCAATTGATGCGATCGGTAAAATTAAGATAAAGTAAATTAAAAACACGACACTTTGAATGTTGATAATATAGCGTGCTTTGTTATTCAACTTTTGAATAATCGTTTTTAATCGATACGGTTCTTGTGTGTCTTGCAAGTGAGCCAGCATAAAATAATAGGCCTGCTCATAGTAGATAAAAAAGATACTCGTCAAACCAAGCACTAACAAAACAACCAACGCCACTGGGTGACGGAGAACTTCAAAAATGGTATTTTCGGTAATACTCGAAAGGCCGGTTACGTTTAAAATTTGTAAGAATAAATAAGACAACAAGGGCAAAGCAATCAGGACTCGTAACATGCGCAAAAAGAAGACACTTTCTAAATACAATTTCAAATTTTTGTGAATTTGATACATACTTTGTTTCAATTGCTCGATCATTCGTAATCATCCTCCTTCTAATACTCTCTTCGTTATTATAACAATAATTGTCTATTTATACGAAAATTTCTCGCTTGTGCTTTAGCCTATCGTTCGTTTTTTGATGAACTCTGTGCTACGCTTAAAGCAAATTGAAGGAAGGATGAACCGCTATGTTGCTTCAAACAACACGTTTAATACTCCGCCCCTTTCAACTACAAGATTATAGCCACTTACATGCACATCATACATCGACAATCGAGCCGCATCCAAATCAAGAAACGACACTATTTGATGAATTGGACCTTTTTATGTCTGAAACGAGCGACACACCAATTGAAAAATACATTCAAATTGCTATCGTACTCAAAGAAAACCAAACCTTAATCGGTGATATTACAGTGACCTATCGCAATCAATCATTTGCCCTTTCGTTTGCGACCTTGCCAGAGTTTCAAAGACAAGGTTACATGCAAGAAGCGCTCCTAACTTTTCTCCCTTACCTAGAAAAACGCTATCCAACACTTAATATTATTTGCCTAGTCCCTAAAAACAATCCCAGTAGTCAACAATTACTTTACAACTTGAACTTTAAACAAACACAATATATCTCTGATTTTGACTGTCATCTTTACATCCGACAAAAAGAATAAACAAAAACAACCGCTAAACGAAAGTCGTTCAACGGTTGTTTTTTTGGGAGTTTATTTACTTGGAAGAGGTAAATAAAATGAAAAAGTATTTAAGGGTTGTTTGTTGGTATGTCTATATAATAGACGTAAAATATGAATTATTTGTGTTCAGATTCAAACCATTTTATGAAAAATAAGTAAACAAAAAATTAAGAAGGATTCTTCAATGATATTTAAGTAACCTTGTTGAAAAAATCTAAATTAATCAGGTTGAACGTCTTAATATTTTCTCTTGCGTCAAGCCTTCCTAAATACCATTTTCAACTACTCCACATACCTCTTCATTTAATCTGACAGTCAAATCTAAGTATTGAATTCCCTCTTGTCCAGTTTGTAATAATGTATCAACTAGCTCTCTCGCGCAAGTCATCCCTAAGCGAAGCATAGAACCTTCAATTAGCATTGGTAGGTTTGTGCCTGAGACTACTTCGACACCTGTGTACTCATTTGCGCTGACCACGGATGTCTTAAACGGTGTGCCTCCTAAAAGATCAGCAAAAATAATGATTTCAAGCCCATCTTGCTTTAATGTAGAAATTCCCGATGTCATTTCTCGAGAATATTCTTCTAATGTCATATCTTGTAAAAATGGAACCACGATTACTTTTTCTTGTACCCCCGTAATCATTTCCATCGCTCCCAACATTCCGGGAGAATAACTACCATGCCCTGTAATAATAAATCCAATCATTCTTTTTCTCCTATCTTTTTACATATAATTTATCTTTTCCGTACAATAATCTACCGCACTCACTTAAGTATAGTTTATCCCCTAAATATGTATCTCTAGCACTGTGATAGTATTCATTGGAATACTTTCCCGCCAAATGAGTCAGTCTTAGTCCAAAATAAAAAATATCTGGACAAAAATTTGTTTGATTATTTTGATAACAATCAATTTTTTCTATTAATATTTTCCCCTTCGGATAGAGGTATTCATATGATAATAACTCATCCTGAAATTTTTGCTGAAAAGTCAGTTCTTTGTATGAATTTTTCTCATTGTATTTTTTTGAACCTATTTTATCGTTAATTGAAGGCATGCTTTCAGTACTATGCTGCAAAACAAAAGGGCTTCCTGTTAAATAAATGCCTCTTCCATCCAACTCTGGAATTATTTTTTCATCTAACTGGTAGCGAGTAGTCAAGAAATGGTCTCCTATACATTCACTCGTATTAACTATTATCAGAACGGTAAACAATTTAAAATAAATAATTTTCCGCTTGAAAATAACTAACTTACCATTGAATCGTCCTTTCCACCCCACTTCAAAAATCACTTGCTCTTTATTCTCAATACTTCTGTGATACAAGGGTTCAGCCATCGATTCGTACGTCCAAGAGGAAGTTATTCTAGTAAGTGGTATTTCATCAATTATTAGTGAACTATGACTGAATTCTTCTTTTAAGTGGACTCTCAAACTCTTCTCTTGATAAGTATACCGTCCTGGGTCGGTAATTATTGTGTTCCCTTGATAAGTAAAAGTCAATGAACCTAAAGATGCATGTCCATGACCACTTCCATGTCGACCATTAAATAAGGTTAAATAGACATTTGAATCTTTATAAGCTAAGAAACCGCTCTCTCCCGTTCTAAACAGTGATGGTAATGGCTTTCTTTTTTGTCTCTTAATCTTGTTACCAACATAGAAAACCCCTGGATTTTGTTCAATCTCTATTTCTAAAAATCCCGATAAACTGTAAAGATTATACACATATGTAAAATCAACCGCATCACTATCATGCAAGGGTAATAAATAATATTTTTGATCGCAATAATAGATACTAGATTGAATGCCTCTTCGCAAGATATGCTCTATTTCTTGTGAAAATGGTAGTGCCAAGTAAATACTGTTTAACCATAGTTGCCAAGCACACATTAAAACTTGATGATGATATAACGGACTTTGCTCCCAATGAATACCATCATCAAAAAACTGAAGCTTAAACGCCTCTGTCAAGGTTGTCCAGCCCCACTTTTCAACCTCAGACGAAACCAATCCAGGTAATAGTTGTGACGTTGCCAAAATTCCTGTCACCGCTAAAACGCCCCAATTACTCAAATAATTTTTTGTTGGGAAATGATCTTTCAAAAAAATAATCTGTTTTAAAACAGCTTCTTTCAATTGTTTTTTTTCATTGGCTGATAATCGATGTTCTAAATCTGAAAAATAGACAAAACTCTTCATCCAATTATTTAGTCTAAGTCCCACATCTAAACTTCTCCAAACATGCGGGCTTTTTTCTTGCCAGTCAATAAAGGTAAAGAGTAATTTTTTCCAAAGTTCAAAATACACTTCGTCTTTTGTATAGGCAAACAAAATCCCTAAATCAACCAAATAGCCATTACGACTGACCATATAGCACCATTCTGGATCACCATTGGGACTTTCCAGCAAATGTGCTAAACATAAATCATAAGGAGTTCTGACAGCTTCCATATCCATTGGATCATCAAAAATAATTTTCCCTTCTTTTAAGAATTCACCGCGATTTAAAATTGTTTCGAAAAAAGAATTATTTTTATTGACCTCTTGTTCTATCACTTGATTTTCGAAAAACAAGTAATTATATTGAGCTATTTTTTCAAAATTCATTTGGCTTTCCTTTCAAAAAAGAGGCTTCCCTATTACTAATAAACGAAAGTCTCGTTATATTTTTAGCCTAAAACACCCAAAACTGAGCCTAAAATTCCAATGGTGAACAATAATGCAAGTAAGCGGTACGTTGTCCAGTTACGTTTCTTGATTAGATAATAAACAATAATTGTAATAACAACCGAGAGTAACTTAGGCATAATTTTATCCAAAATTTCTTGCAATGCCACTACTTGCTCTGTGCCATCAGCCATTTGTGATACATATTGAATAGGAATATTGGCCTTTACAAAAGTAGTCGCTAATCCAGCAATAACTGTTACCCCAACAATGTTTGCAGCTGCAGAAATTTTACTGATTTTTGTACTCAGTGTATCGATAATACTTGTACCCAATTTAAAACCTAAATACCCCATTGATATCTTAATAATAAACATCGAAACTAACATTGATGTCCAAAAGCCCATTGGAGCAAAACCCATTCCATCCATAGCTAGTCCAGCAAAAATTGTGGAAAATAATGGTGCGATTCCAAATTGAGCGATAGAGTCACCAATACCAGATAAAGGACCCATTAAAGCCATCTTAATACTGCGCGCATCTTCAATATCTTCTCCATGATCATACATTGCTAACTGCATACTCGTTACAAACGGTGCCATGTGTGGGTTAACATTATAAAATTCAATATTAGCCAGAGCTTTTTCTTTCAATTGTTCTTGATCATCTGCATATATTTTTTGTAATCCCGGCATAATACTGTATAAATAACCAATTCCTTGATAAGAGTTGTAGTTAAATGAATTTTGTAATAAATAGGATCGAAGCGCCGCACCTATATAGTCTTTTTGAGTTAATTTCAAATTTTTAGATTCCATCAGAAAAATCCTCCTCATCAATATTGGATAAATCGTTATAAGAAGTTTTAGCCGATGCTAAATTAGGTGAACCTGCTGGCCCCTCTTCTTTTCCGTAGTAAACAATCATCGAGAAAACGGTTCCAACTAAAGCGATAGCCATCGTTGGTAATTGTAAATACGCTGCACAAATATATCCTAACAAAGCATACGGTGTTAATTTTTTCTCCAACATAACAGACATAATCATAGCGAATCCAATTGCTGGAATCAGCCCCCCTGCAACAGAGAATCCTTTAATCAACCACTCAGGAAGAGCTTCCACAAAACTTTGTAATGCAGGTCTAGAAACCGCTGCGAAGAAACCGATTACAAATCCTGTAACTAAAAAACTGATAAACGTAGAATTTGCTAAGAGATTGAATTTTTTAAACTTTCCTTCTTGAATTAATTTTTGTGCATTCTTCGTTGTTCCTGAAAACATCGTATATAAAGCGGTTGTCACTAATTGGAAAAGTACAGCAAATGGAAATGATAGTGCTAAAGCTGATTCCGGTGTTACGCCTTGATCTTTCATCGTTATTGCCATAATTGTTCCAACAATCCCTGGTCCCACTGGATTGGGAGGTACCGTACCGCCTGCACCAACACCGAATCCCATATATGCAAGCTCGGCAATTGCTCCCATTGTTAAAGCTGTAGGAATATCATTTAGTACAACTCCTACAAAAAACGACATAATTAGTGCTCGGTTAGTATAAATCCCTAATAATTGACCTGCATAACAAAATCCTGTGATTAAGGCAATGAGTAGTGCCTGAGTCATTGAAATATCCATCTTCTTTTCTCCCTATTTCAAAATTTTTTCTAAATTATCTAGTGACTGTGCTCCATCATTTGAGACAGGTGATGTTTTTGTATTAAAAGTACATCCATATTTGTCCCGTAATGTCCGTAGTGCCAATTTGTCTTCCTCGCCAAGATAAATAAATTGAGATACTTTTTCTTTACCCGTTTTTGCATGTATATTCCCAACATTTATTTCTTTGACAGGAAATCCTTGTTCAGCTAAGGCTAAAACATCTTTTGGTGAAGAAACAACAACAAAAATAGATTGCGTATCTGCAGCTTTCCATATAACTTTTGCAGTTCTTTCAATATTCCAAAAGCGTAAACCAACATCCTGAGGGACAACTGATTTCATTAAACTTTGTTGCATGCCATCAGATGAAACTTTATCATTAGCACAAATTACTAAATTAACCCCTAAGCTTTTAATCCATAATTGTCCTTGACCGTGAATTAAGCGTTCATCGATACGGATCATCTTTACATTTGGTTTTGTCTCCATTATTATTCTTCCTTTCTGGTATTTCTACCAATACATTTCCCAATCTTTATAAAATCGAATAAGCGCTTCTAAATAGTAATAGTCGCCCCAAATATTGCCTTCATCGACACCTTTCCCACTGTGCCATGAATAAACACCATGGTTTATCAGAGAGACCGTCCCTTGACTCAATTGTTCGGTATAATTATCAATCAAACTTTCTAAGATACTGTGTTGTGAATGCGCATACAATTGTTTTTTATCAAATGTTTCTGGTAAATACTTATTCATCAAACTCATTCCACAAACAGCAATTGCAGCAGCCGACGAATCTCTTGATTGTTGTGATTGATCATCAAAAATTAGATCCCAGTAGCAAATAAAATCTTGAGGTAGTCGATTTAAGAAATAATTCGTTACTGCTTCATAATTTAGGAAATCTTCTTCTTTTGGTTTATATGCATAATTTAATGCAATCCCATACATTAACCAACTTTGTCCTCTTGCCCAACTAGAATCATCGGAATACCCTTGTCTTGTTCGACCACCAACTGGTTTACCTGTTTCTGGATCAAAATAAAAAGTATGAAAAGCGGATGAATCTTCGCGAACAGCATATGAAATTGTTGTATGATAATGTCTATCTGCCACTTCGCTATATCGTTGGTCTCCTGTTTCTGATGAAGCCCAATAAAGAAGTGGAATATTTAACAAACAATCCACGATTAAGCGATAATTATCTGTGGCTCCTAGCTCACCCCACGCTTGGATAAAATCACCCTTTTTTTGATAACGTGTCATTAACTTATCCGCTGCAAGCAAAGCTGCTTGGCGTGCTTTTAAATTGCCAGTAAGTCTATACCCTGCTACACAAGATGGTGAATAGAGAAAACCTAAATCATGGTGATCAACTTCAATGTTGTTTTCAATTCGATGTAAAAAACTATCAACGTGTTTGTCTGCTAACTTTTTATATTTTTCATCTTTCGTATACTCATAAGCAAGCCATAACATCCCTGTCCAAAATCCCGTAGTCCATTCGATATTTTCTATCGTATCGTAACTGTGATTGATAGTATTCGTCGATGGAAATCGTTCACCTAAACGGCTCATGTTATGATCTATTTTTTTTATCGCAATTTCAATCGCTTGTTCAATTTTCTCTTTTGTTAAAAAACCATTGTTCATGAATCTGTGGCTATTTTCAATATTTTCAATATTTAATTTATTCATTGTTATATCCCTTCAAATTCTATATTGATCGAATAATGTTGGTGATGTATTAAACTGTAAGAAAATTCAATCGGTTTCTTGTTATTATCAAAGTATTTTTTTTGTAATTTCACAACTGGTAAGTTCACTGGCCATTCAATATTCGCCATTTCTTCAGGAATTAGATTTAATATCGTTGACTCACCTGCTAGCAGTCCGAACTTAATTTCCTGTTTCATCGGTAGGTTGGTTAAATTGTGTTTTAATTTATATTCTTCTGACAAACTACCTCCAGATTGGAATTGACGAATCATTTCATCTGTTAGCATACTATCTGCTACATAGCGAATTTGAATTTTCCAAATGAAGTTATCAATCATTGCCAGCTGAACAATTTGTGTTAGCTGTTCTTCCTCATTGAGCTCTAGTAACTTAGCAATGTCTTTTTGAACCACATTACGATGAATAGTTGTTGCTGTTTGTTCGACCATGTCATTTGTTTTTTTCTTTATTTTCGTATTAATAAGAGGTCCATTTTCATCAAAATACACTTTTTTATGCTTCAAATTTCTTCGAACAAAGGTACCTTCTCCTTGACGTCTAATCAAGTAGCCTTCAATCACTAAATCTTGCAACGCACGTACAACAGTTGTACTACTCACATCATAGATTTTCTTTAGTTCCCCTTCAGAGTAAATTTTTTTTCCTGGTTTAAATTCTTCACTATCTATTTTCCTAATAATATCTTGTTTGATTACTTCATACTTGGGCTGCATCGTTCATCCTCCTAACTTAACGTGTTAAGTACAAAGCAATAATACCATATTCACTTTATTTGTAAACCCTTTTATTGAATAAACCATAAAAAAAGTCCAACTTAACACGTTAAGTTGGACTTTAAAATGATATCAGTGAGGCATTTGCTTGGATAGATTTCAATCGAGTTCTTTTTCCCAAAACTGTACTCTTACTGACCGTGTACACACGCCTATTAGATATTTTAGACCGCAGATTGAAATATATTTCCAGCATTATTCATTAAACGATTGAGGCCCAGTGAAAATCGTTACGACAAACTCGTATGCTTAGCACATCCCCTTAACCAAAGATCTCTTTCCAAAAAGCGAAAACTGCAATTGATTGTTTTCATATTGCTCAACTCATTGGAAAGTCTTGTTAAAATCATCTGATTGATCTTATCAAACATTTTACTCAGTCAGGTAAACTTCAAAAA
Organism: Enterococcus alcedinis; assembly: GCF_014635985.1. Classification (GTDB taxonomy): domain Bacteria; phylum Bacillota; class Bacilli; order Lactobacillales; family Enterococcaceae; genus Enterococcus_I; species Enterococcus_I alcedinis. Next base: position 308,659 of record NZ_BMDT01000002.1, read on the forward strand.
GTATTAGAAACGGCTCCTAAACAGTTGGTCCATTTATATTGATAAACAGCTTCCCAGTTCCCTTCCTTTATCAAATCAGTATGATTAATCGTTTATTGTTCTATAAGTAATGAATTGAAAAATGTCATGAGATGTATCATTTTTTTCGCATACTGAGCTATTCAAAAAAAGATAAATAACAAATCACCTAAATTTTCACCCGTACTTTTTGTTAAAGAATCGAATTTTTTGATCCTTATCTCTACATGCTAAAAAATAGTTAAATAAAAACAACCGCCAAACGAAATTCGTCCGACGGTTGTTGTTTAGGAAGTTTATTTACTTGAAAGAGATAAATAAAATGAGAACGTATTTAAGGGCTATTTGTTAGTATGTCTATATAATGGACGAAAAGTATAGATCATTTGTGTTCAGATTCAAGCTTTTTATGAAACATACGCAAGCAAAATAATGAACTGAACCTCATTAATATTGGGAATATCCACATAATCCTAAAGTGTATGACTAAGACCAACGATTGACTTCGTGCATAACTATGGCTCTTGATATCTTTGAACATTAGTCCTCAATTAAGTAGCTTTGATATTTCCCAGGTGTCGTCCCAGTGTGTTGCTTGAAGATTCGAATGAACGTATTCACATTTTTACATCCGACTTCCTCTGCTACTTCCGTCACATTTTGATTACGCTGAGCAAGCAGTTCTTTCGCACGATTCACTTTCAATAAATTTAAATACGTTTTAAATGAAATCCCCGTAGATTCTTTAATTAGCTTGCTCAAATACGATTCCGTTAGATGAAAACGCCCCGCTAAATCGCCTAGTGATAGGTCTTCAGTATAGTGCCCATCAATATACTCAATCACGTGGCTAACAACATCATAATTTGTCGCCTCAACCGCTTGTGTCTGTTCAAAAAATTCCGAGAAAATCAATTGAAACAATTGGTATAGCATCTTTTGATCCGTACCGATCAATTTTTCAAATTGCTCTTTATGTTCCTGATAAAACAAAGAATAATCGGTATTGTTGATTTGCATCAAGCGTTTGAGTGTATTTAACAGTGCTTGTTTCATAGTTTCTAAATCTTGTGTATTCAAACGACGCTCAATAAAATTGGTTCTTAATAAATTCTCTAGCCCTTGCTTCGCCTGATCGACTTCTTTACTTTTTACTAAATTGATAAGTTTTTGTTCAATTTCAACAGGGTAAATATACGTCATCCCTTTTTGTTCCCGTTCGTTAATCGTTAATTTTTCGTTTCTAAAAGACGTCTCTACACTTAAAACAACGACATCTTGTAAGCTACGGGGAAGTTCCTCTAAATTGTTAAAAGGCGCTGACATCACAAACGCTACATTCGTTGATAGTTCTTGTTTGATAATTTTTCTCAACGTGGCCATTGTTTGAATAATTAATTCTTGGTCTTTTGTTAAATAGATCAAGAGAAACTGATCATAATTCATTGGTTGGATAAATAATGTTGATTTATCTGCCAATGTCCCATACTCTAATATTTTCTTGCGTGCTTTAACGAGTTGCTTATCAGACAATTCAATTTCATCCACTGCTTTGCCATTCATCGTTAAAACAACGACGACTCCGCCATGATCCAGCGCTTCCCAGCCAAGGATTGGTGCCATCCTTCTTAATTCACTTTGTGGGTACTTATCAAGCAAAATATTTTTTAGAAAGATTTCTCGAATCTCGTCCATGCTTTCTTCTTTAAATTGTCCTAAGTCATAATTTGTCATTTTGAGGTTTTCAATTCGCTCTAAAATGGCATCCATATTCAATTTTTCTGGTTGCGCATCTTGTTGGATTTTTGAAATAATCTTTTGGTACGGTCGATAACTGGTTCGACTAAAGTAGAATGTTAGACAAGAACCGAATGCTAATAATCCAAGTAACAGACTAAGAATAAACCAGACCGTGTCAATTGGTACTTGGCTAATCGCACGATTCGGATAGATTAAAACAAAATAGACATCTGGCACTGATAATGAGCGTTTCCAAAAAACGGTATCTTTCGATAATACTTGTGTACCAATCCCGTTATTATTAAGTAAATGGCTCGATTCAAAACCTTTCTCCATTTTTAAAGGTAAGCCCCCTCGGTAGTCATCACTGACAAAATAAAACTTCCCTTCTGGATAGCGACTGTACGATTTATATACAGCGCTTTCATTCCAGTTGAGGATAAAATAAAGGGATTCATTGACCTCGGGAATGTACATTTTTCGAATCAGATAAATTTGATTGTTAAAGGAGAAAAAAGTCATCCCATTCAAATCTTCCGTATTAAAAAACGCCGCTATTTCCGCACTATCCTCTAAACCAATAAACGATAAATAATCATCAAATAAAAAATAGCCATTTAAGCCAACGACAATCTCATCTTCGCCTGTTGTAATTCCCACCTTGTAATCAAACTGATCGCCTGAAAAGAGACTCGCTTTCATTTGATCAAATATTTGTGCGTATAATGTATAACTTTGCTGCGATTTTTCAGCAAGCAATTTAACATAAGGGTTTTCCGATAAAATTTTTGTGGAATCAAGCGCTGTTTTAAATTTCGAGTCCATCAGACTTGCTTCTCGCTCTAAATAAAACTCAATTTCCGTCACCGATTCGTATTTTTGTCGAGACACTTCTTTACTAATCACTGTAAACAAAATGATAATGGTATAGATAATAATAATTGCCGAGAATGAAAAAAAGATCTTTCGATAAATACTCCCTTGTTTCATAGACAATCGCCTCCCCCTAAAATTATGACACAGTCTAGAGAGATATGAAAGACAAAAAACCACTCCGCATCCCCAGTGGTTTTCACGCTATTGTCTTTAAACATCATTTTTACGTCTTGCGTATTCCTAACCTTTCGTGGCACCACCCATACTAAATCCTTTAGACATAAAGCTTTGAGATAACCCATACAAAATTACAACGGGTAAAGAATAAAGGACAGAAAATGCTGCGAGTCGGCCATAATTCACCATTCCAAAATTTCCAAAAAATTGGAAAATAGAAACCGAGGCTGGCATTTTTTCTGGCGACTGAATTAAGATATAGGGTACAAAGAAGTTACCCCAACTACCTGTAAAAGTAAAAATTCCTACCGTAAAAATCCCTGGTAACATCAATGGTGTGACCACTTTTCGAATCCCTTGCCACACGGACGCACCATCGACCCAAGCCGATTCTTCTAAGTCTAACGGAACCGAATCCATAAAGTTTTTCATCATCCAAATACCATAAGGCAGTGAGGAAGCAGTTAAGAAGAATGTTAACGCAATTAAAGAATCTTGAAATTTCAAGTATAAAAACATTTGAAAGACGGGCACAATCACTGCCGTCATCGGTAAGGAAGTCATAAATAAAATGGTCATCATAAATGATTTCTTATATTTTAAGCTATACCGTGATAACGGGTAGGCTGCCAACACACACAGTATCACAATTAAAATCGACTGCCCACCAGAGATCGCTAGTCCAATACCAAACGATCGAATCAAGGCAGGATCCGTAATGATGGACTGAAAGTTTGCCAAAGTAAAGGCAGTTGGCATTTTTAATGCTTGAATCGCACCCGTATCAATCGAGGCGAAAATCATCCAAAGCAGTGGCATTAAAAATAAAATTCCTAATAAACTAAGCAACACGTAGTGAATGATCGTTTCCATCTTATAACTTTTTTTTGCCATGATTTTTCACCTACACCTTCACTTTTAATGTTTTCATATAGATTAAACTTGCGATGGCACCAATTGCTAATAAAACTAACGAAATCGCTGTACCATAACCTAGTTGATAACTAACAAAGGCTTGTTGATACATAAATACAGGTAAGGTCGCCGTGCTGACACCGGGCCCGCCACCAGTCATCGTATAAATCAATGTAAAGACGCCCAACGTTTGAAGCGTTACTAACATTAAGTTCGTTGCAATTGTCCCCTTAACCATTGGAATTGTAATTTTGGTCACGATTTGCCAACGAGAAGCGCCATCCATTACCGCTGCTTCTTCGACTTCTTTTGGAATATCATCCAATGCCGATTGAAAAACCATCATAGAAAAGGCTGTTCCTCGCCAAACGTTCGCGATAATCACACTAATCATTGGGAAAGTGAATAACCATGCGATCGGTTCGATATTTAACAGTCCTAATAACCAATTGGCTGTTCCAGTTTCACCTAAAAAAGCGACCCAACAAAAGGACACAACGACTTCTGGTGTTACCCAAGCGGCGATAATAATTAGACCTATCACTCGACGAAATGCCGTGTTTTTTTCTCTCATTAAAAAGGCAATTAAAAATCCTAAAAAACATTGCCCAATGACCGCTGAGAAAAAAACGAAAACAATCGTATTCCAAATACTAATTCGAAAATTTGGATCTTGAAACATTTGTACGAAGTTATCAAAGCCGATAAATTGAAACTGACTCGCATTGGTACCCGTTAAAGCTAAGTTAGAGAATGAAAAAATAACGGTTAAGATCATTGGTCCGATGAAAAAGATTAATAATAATATCCAACTCGGGAATAGAAAAAAAATAGATTTGACGTTATCTGATAATTTCTTTTTCGGTTGTTGTATTCCTTGCTCCATACGTTCCACCTTCTTCTAATTAAGAATTTTTGATAGCCTATAAATAAATTGAACAAGACCATCGGCTTGTTCAATTTATCCAATAGGTAAAACACGTGTTGATGCAAGAACTAATTAATATTTTCTTCTCCAACAATTCGCGTAACATTTTTTGCATACTCATCGGCTGCTTGTTCCGGTGTTTTACTTCCCGTTGCCACCGCTTCAACCATGTTTTGAATTTCTACAGAAACGTTTGGATATTTATCATCTGCCGGTCTAAAGTGTGCATTTTGTAAGAAGGCCGTTGCCTCTTTAATAAATGGTAAAGCCGTATATTCTGGTAATTCTGCTGAGTCATTACGTACCGTTAAGTTTCCTTCAGACATCGCACGTTTCACTTGAGCCTCTTCGCCACCTAACGCCTGAACCACTCTCCAAGAAACATCTTTGTTTTTCGCTTTAGCAGGAATTGCCCATGTCCAACCACCAGACATTGTCGTCGATCCTGGTTCATCGCCATTTTCAGTTGGCATTGCCGCAAAACCAAAACGTTCTGTCATGTTTTCTACTGGCGCTGCGCCACCTTCACTCCAGTTTCCTGTATTCCAGAAACCATCTAAAATAATTCCTGCTTGGTCATTCGGGAATTTATCTTGCATCATCACCGAACCGTAGTTACTATTAATCGCAATCGATAATGACGGTCCTAATTTTTTCTGATTGTAGATTTCATCAATAAATTTCAAGGAAGATAAAATACCATCTGTACCGACATGCCATTTACGGGTTTCACTGTCGAATAATGTATCTTTCGTTCCATAAAGCAGCATTTCAAATGTTTGCATCGAAACCGACTCACCATTAGCTTTCGCTACTCCCATCCCAAATGGAATGACTTCCGGTTGTGTTGCCTTAATTTTTTCAGCTGCTTCAATAATTTCTGCCCAATCTTTTGGTTGCCATTCTTTATCTAGACCCGCTTTTTCAAAGACATTTTTGTTGTACCATAATCCTCGAGAATCGGATGTTCCTGGAATCGCATAGAGTTTACCATCTTGCGCCGTCGATCCCGCTTTTAAGTTCTCGGTATAATTGCTCCACTCATCCCATTCTTTAACGTAGTCATCTAAGGCGGTTAAATAGCCGGCATTGGCATCAGAATTTAGCATAAATGAATCTTCTGCCACCACATCGGGTGCGGTACTTTCCGATTGCATCGATAATGCGACTTTAGAGAAATAATCCCCTTCACTGGCAGTAATTGGAGATAGAACAATTTTGATGTCTTCATTTTCTTTTTCAAAGTTGGGAATAAATTCTTCATTTAGATATTTACGTAAGTTGTCATGTTCACCCGTATCGCGCCACGTAATTTTTATTTCTGTTTGTCCATCCGCTGTAGCCCCTTCATCTTTTGCTTCATTACCACAAGCAACCAATGTCAATCCCAGTACCGCTAACGATGTTAACCCAATCATATTCCGAAATCTCTTCTTCATCTTTTTTCCCTCCACTATCTCTTCCTTATTTTGTACAACAATGTCGGCCGACTAACGTTGTAAGCACTTTTATTATTGCTTGTTTTTTCGATAAACACAATCCATAAAAAAGGGAGTTATCCTTATTCTATGTATCCGTTTACATAAATTGGGTATTTTACCGAAAATCGATATTTTCTTTCCCTGATACAATGGATGCCACCTGACACACTATTTTTTACATATAGAAATAATGAGCCTTTGGTCTCTTACGTCTTTCGATTTTCAAACGTATCCTAAAGCCGATAAAGCAGCAATGCTACTATAATCTTGAAACGGATCTGACGACAAGCGTTCTCTCCGATACGCTAATGATTTCATTGCAGAAGATTCGTTCTTACCAGACAAATATACAAAATACCCGACAAGCGGACTGAAGAAAAATGACTTGCGTGCTGCTGCGCCTAAAGATGGTATGTGAATTACTATTTGTTGGTGCTTTAGCACTTACAAATAGTGTGAAGCTTCCAAGTCGAGAGACTACAGGCTCGAGACGGTCTCGCAGCTCCTCCAGCAAGGCAATTTTTCGTAAGGAAGCGTGAGCTTATCCTCTCCTTAGTAAAAAAAAAACAAGCCACTACTCTTCTATGAGCAAAGGCTTGTTTTGTTCCTGTTATTTATCCGATCGTCGGTAATTTTTCTAAAAATTCGGTTAGATCGTTAACGCATAAATCCGCGCCTGCTTGGTAAAATTTATCGGTGACTTTTTGGATTAACGTTTCCTGTTCTGCTTTCGTTAATGCCTCGTATTCCGTAAGTGATAAGCCCATCTCTGAACTTCCGACAACAACTGCCACGGTATAGACGCCGGCATTTAAACCTTCTTCAATATCTGAAATGGTATCGCCGACTTTCACGACTTCATCAACACTTTTCGTTTTGAAATGAGCCATGTTGGCATACACCATATATGGATATGGACGTCCTAAGTTGCCTACAAGATCGGCTGTCGCAATAAAGTCTGGTGCATAACCGGCTTTTGCCGCAACGTCTTTCACAACTTCCATCATTGAGCTTGTATAACCGGTTGTCGTTCCAATATTGTAACCTTGGTCGCGTAATTCGTTATAAACAGCTAACGTATCGGGTTTTAAGCTCGAGTTTTCTGCTAAATCTTCGAATAATAATGCTTCAAAACGTTCATAAATCGCATCGACATCGGCTTCGGTTGGTACTTGTCCATATTTTTCTTGCCATTGTGCTTGGACTTGCGGTAAATTCAGTAAAGTTTCTGTGTGGTCTCGTTTTAATTTACCCATTGGTTCTCGGATTTCGTCGAGTGTTAAGTTGATGCCTTTTTCTAAAAAAGCATTTTTAAATGCCATGACAGGTGTCATACAGCCAAAATCCACCGTTGTTCCTGCCCAGTCAAAAATAATCGTTTTAATTGTCATTGTTTTCCTCCGTGTATGCTTTCATTACAACTAATAATTGCTCAATGTCTGTGCGATAAATTTCGCCAATGTTCCCAATGCGGAAACAGTTTAACTCACTAATTTTACCAGGGTAGATGACAAATCCATGTTCTTTTAAATAATCATAGAAAGGTTGGAAGGTAAAATTCCCATTTTCTGGATAATAAAACGACGTAATAAACGGTCCTTGATGCTCTTTAATGACCGCTTCATAACCGAGTTTCGCCATTTCATCGCGTAACAATTGATTGTTGCTAGCATAGCGTGCGTAACGTGCCTCAATGCCACCTTCTGCTTGTAATTCCTTCAATGCTTGTTGAAAAGCGAGTACCGTATGCGTTGGTGACGTAAAACGCCACTTACCATCATGATTCATTTCCTCGTATTGCGCGTATAGGTCAAGCGATAATGAATGCGCATGCCCTTTGCGTTTTTCGAGTTCTTTTTTGCGTGCAATCACAAAAGAGAATCCTGGTACGCCTTGAATGCATTTATTTGAACTGGAAACGAGAAAATCAATGCCTAGTTCAGCGACATTTAATGGGATGCCACCAAAACTCGACATCGCATCAACGATTAATAAAAGATTTTTTTCTTTGGCAATTTGTGCGATAGCTTCAAGGTCATTTAGAATACCTGAAGTCGTTTCACTGTGAACCATTGCAATCGCTGAAATCGTTGGTTCTGCCGCAATAACGGCACGAACGGCTTTTGGATCGGGGATTTTATCTTCTGCGACTTCATATAAAGTATAGCGTAGATTGGCGTATTCAGCCATTTCTTTCAAACGACGACCATAGGCGCCATTGGTACAAATTAAAAGATGATCAGTCGGTAAAAGCATGGAACTCATCACCGATTCGACACCAAATGTGCCACTGCCTTGCATCAGAATACTCGTATAATCAGTTTCCGAAACTTCGGCTAAACACAGTAATTCGGCACGAATTTCTTGGGTAATGTCTTTGTATTCTTGATCCCATGTACAATGATCGACATTCATTACCGCTTTGACTGTATCCGACGTCGTAAGTGGCCCAGGTGTTAGTAATTTATAATTCATTTTAATTGACTCCATCCATTAGTTCTTGGTGTTCTTTTAATAGTTCCGCTGTTAGTTCCGCTGGGAAGACTTTTTGATTGGTTGCGGCATGTGCACTATTGGCCGTTTCCCCTTCATAAATTGGGCTTGGATAAATCTCAATCAAATCCGTACGACCTTTTTCTAAAATGACATTTAACATTTCTTGAGCTTTTGGATTGGTTTTATCGCCTTTATCAACAACGGCAAAAGATTCTGTCAAGGTGTACGTTCCTTCTGTTCCTTCAACGTAACCGATGGGCTCGCCATTTTCTTTATCTAGAACGGCTTGATGACGTAATCCAAATCCGATTGGAACTTCACCTAAACGGACTTTTTTAAGCGGCGCAGAACCCGAGCTTTCAAAGTGATCACCCGCATTTTCATAGATTTTTGTTAAAATATCGCGTGCTTCTTCTTTGCCGTATGCATCAATTAAGGCTTGGAACAACAACCATGCCGTAGATGACTGCTTAATGTCTGAAATCGAAATCAGATTGGCATATTTGGGATCGGCTAAATCTTTTAAGCTTGCCGGAACGGGCACATTCGCTTCCGCTAACGCATCCGTATTATAGAAAATCGCTCCTTCTTGTACAGAAAAAGGGGCAGCGAAATCAACATCGGCCACTAATGGTTTTAGGTTGGTTTCCAATGGTTGAAACATTTGTTTGCTTTCTTGGGCACTCTTCAAATAAAAAGTACTCATCGTGACCAAATCGGCTTCAATGTTTGTCCCTTCGGCCAATAATTTACTCCCTAAATCCGACGTGCCAAACGTCTGTAACGTGTACTGATCCTTAAAGCCGTTGTCATCCAAAACTTTTTGCATGACTTGGACCGGTTCATCATCGGCATTCGTATAAATAATCACTTTATCTTGTGACGCATCGCCTTTACCGCACGCTGCGAAAAGAACGGAACATGTAACCAATCCTAGTAAAAGACTTTTTCTCATTTTCATTTAAAACGCTCCTTCTAATCCATTGAATCCCATTTTGTACAATTAAATTAATCGTTAACAAGAACAGGGATAAAATAAAAATCTCATTAAATTTACCAAAGTGTTGTAATTCTTTTAATTTGGTCGTGATGACCATTGTATTGGCGCTTGATAAGAAAATGACCGCGCTAATCGTGACCATTGCATTGGAAAAATAATAGCCAATCATTTCTAAAATCGTTTCTTTTGAATTTGGGATTAAAATACGCCAAATCGTTTTTAGCCAACTATCTCCCATTAAATGCGCACTGTTTTCCCAGTTGATATTCATTTTTTGTAACGCTTCTTTTGCCATTTGATACGGGGTTGAAAAATAATGGACGATAGTCACAATCACTAAAATCGCCAATGTATTGTGTAATATCCCCCCACTAAAAATTAATAAGTAAGAGACCCCTAAAACCATACCGGGAATCGAATTGGTAATCGTTGAAATACTATCAATCGCTCCTTTAAACCAACTCTGTTCTTTGCCACGTGACGTGACGATTGCTGCAAAATAAGCCAAAACGGTTCCGAAAATCGCCGTTAAGAAAGCCATCATCAAGGCGTTTTTCAAGGTCTTCATTAAGAATTGATCTTGCATAAACGTTTGAAAATGGACCAAAGTGAAATGCAGATCATTCGGCCAACTTCCTATAAACGGAATGACAAATAGCACTAAGAACACAAGGAGCATAAAAGTAGATGTGATAAGAAACAAGGTACGAAACGCACCATCACGAAAGGCATTTTTCTTTAAGACTAAACGTTGTGGCTTTTCATAGCGCACCATTTTCTTTTGTAAGTAGTTCAAAACAACTACACTAATAATCGATGGTAATAACATCGTTAACGCAACCATCGCACCCAATTGAAAGTCTGGGATTGTGCCCATAAATCCTTCATATAACAGGGTCGTAATAAAAGGTGTCTGACCACCCAGTGCACTCGGAATCCCAAAATCGGTAAAAGTCATAAAAAAGCCTTGTAAGAATGCGACAGCTAATACACGATAGAGTGGGCTAATAATTGTTTTATGTAACGACGTATACCATTTATCTCCCATGAGACGCGAGACAATAAACAAACGCGTATCGATATACTTCATACTATTATTAATCAGCATAAATATCGGGGGTAACGTATAAATAATGAATCCCAGTAAAATACCAATGGTTCCATAAATATTGAACCATTGTTGGCCGATTATTTTACTCCATAAACCCTGTTTTCCAAAGGCATAAATCAAGACAAAACCATAAGTGATGGTCGGTAGTAACATCGGTAATAGTAAGATTCGCGTGTTGAAACGAATAAATCGTCGACCAATTTGCGTGAAGTTTGCGCCATATGCTAATAAAAATCCGAGTAAAGTCGAACAAGACGTCGCAATTAAGGCGTACATCACACTGTTCTTAAATGACTCTTGCCATTTCTGGTTAAAAACGCGACTCATTTCTGCTAATGGATTGTCTGATTGCTGAGGCCACGCTGTTATGAGAACTTTGACTAGCGGTAGCGCCAAGAATGAAAGAAAGAAAAGTAACACCAACCATTGCGTCAGCCGTTTGGCATTCATCGCCTTCATGCGAGCACACTCTGCGCAGCTGCTTGTTGGAAGATTCGTTGAATATTTTGTTGTTTAATCGCTAGTTGATTGACGATAAATTCTTGGACAAAATCCGACGTGCCTTGATTGACAATTTCGACTGGTGTGCTGCATTGTGCGACCCGTCCATTATCTAAAACCACAATCTTATCTGACATCGTCAAAGCTTCTTCTGGATCATGTGTCACAATGATAATCGTTAAGTTTAACTTTTTTGAAATCTCTTTAATTTTCGCTTTGATCGATTCTTTGATGACACCGTCCAGTGCACTTAATGGTTCATCTAATAGTAAGATTTCAGGTTTCATGACTAACGTCCGACCTAAAGCCACCCGTTGTTTTTGTCCACCTGATAGCTGATCAATCGGCTTGTCTAAGTGTGCACCCAAGTTTAACAATTCGATTAATTCATCGACTTCTTCTTTTGTCGCTTTCTCTTTATAGTTACGTAACCCATACGTCAAGTTTTGATACGCCGTTAAATTAGGAAATAAAGCGTAATCTTGGAAAACAATGTTAAAAGGGCGTTTTTCCATGGGCATCTTGGTAATTTCTTTGTCTTTAAAATAAAGTTTCCCTTCTGTGGCTTCTTCTAAACCTAAAATAATATTTAATAGCGTCGATTTCCCCGAACCTGATTGACCCAAGATCGAAACAATTTCGCCTGTTTGAATTTCTAAGTTCACATCATCTAAGACTTGTGTTTGATGGAATGTTTTTTTTATGTTCTCAATTTTTAGCATGTCGATACCTCCTGAAACCTACTATAACGAAGGCATGTAAAATTCAGGCCTTCTTTTTTGTTAACCTTTGTAAATTTTTGGCCGAATAACCTTTACAAAGAAAGTAACGACAAAGAATCCAGTTTTCTCGCCACAACAAAAAAGCATTGAAGCGATTGAACACTCACAATCATGTGAACGCTCAATCGTCATCAATGCTCGATTTTTATTTGACTCGATGTTACTTGTCTAATTTGTGTTTGATCTCTTTTGATACTTCTTCGACTTTATCTTTTGCGTCGGCTGCAACTTCTTTAACTTTTCCGAGAGCTTGATCAAACATCCCTTCAGCTTTCATTTTATCATTACCCGTCACGTCACCCGCGACTTCTTTCGCTTTGCCTTTAATTTTATCGCCAGTTCCTTTGTCTGTCATACGTCAGACCTCCTTTATTTATTCTACTCGAGGTTCTAAAGCTTCGTCGGCTTTGTCTACCCCTTTACTGATGCCTTTTTTCGCCTTGTCTGCTTGCTTAGAAATGTATTCTCCCGTTGAAGAAGCCACATGCGTTACTTTATCTTGTACGGTTTCTTGCTCTTCTTCAAACTCTGCTTTGGTCTTAATATCAACCACGTTAACATTGACTTCAATCACATCTAGGTGTGTCATTTTACCGACTTGTTCCGAAATCAATTCTTTCATTTGTTTGTAAATATCCTTAATATCTTTGCCATACTCAACAACGACATCCATATCAACTGCTACTTGTTTTTTACCAACTTCAGCATGAATGCCTGAAGTCACATTATCTGTATTGACTAATTTCTCAGCGATATTAGAAAAGAACCCACCATCAACGGTCAATAGACCATCAATTTCTTCTAAAGCAATTCCAATAATCTTTTGAACAACCTTGTCATCAAAAGTTAACTCACCTTTGATTCCTGAAGCTGACTCGTCAACCTTAGGTACAATCATTTTCTCTGTATTTACTGGGTTTACCATAATAATTCCTCCTAATCCTTCGTTCATCTATTTGTCAAACATTCCTTGTTGCTGAATGTAATAACCGATACTTAAGCCGATCCCCACAAGTAATAGGACAAAGAGTGTCTTGAAAAAACCGAAGCTTACAATGGACACGCCTATTAACAAACCGCCACTTCCACCAATGATTGGCAACTTATAATCTTCTATTATGTTTTTCATCAATTTGTCCCCTTTCACACCACTCGTGGTTCTTTTTTATCTGAAATTTTTTCTTTATATAAATCCCGAAAATCAATATCGATTGTAATCCCTTTATCACTACCTACTAATTGCTTGATGTCATGCTTCAATTGATTTTTCCATACGACTTCTTGATCAATTAAATTCGACGTTCTTTTTAATTCACCGATAACTTTGATATGCAACTTCTTACGAATCGCTCGCACTTTTACTTTCGGTGAGGAAACAAAATTTTTCTCATTTAAACTTGCTTTGGTCAGTCCTTCGATGGCTTTTTTATCAATTGTTAACGAACCATCACTTCCTGAAACGGTAAATTGACTTTCACTTTTTGGATAAAAGATAATATATAAAAATAACAAGATGGAACAAATACCCAAGACCATCGATAACCAGAATAACACTTGAAGAATTAAAACATTTCCTAAAATTAACTGCGTAAAGAAATGTAGATTCACCGGTAATGCCATAATCGGGTACAACGACAAGGAAACAATGACGAGATAAAGAAAGAAAATAAGATTTAGCAAAATGCAGATGATTTTTTTCGTTTTTGTCATAAATATTCCTCCTATCTTTTTTTGAAAGCGCTCCTTCACCTAAAAAGTATACAGTGGTTTTTTTCCCCCGTAAAGCAATATGGGTATCACTATTTTCAAAAAAATCGCTAAATACTGGTGCCATGCCCTTAATCTCTTCATCAATATTGGTCAGTATTCACAGTTCAGAACGCTATTTTTAGACTTATCCATAAAAAAACAGCCTCCACTTTTGGATGCTGTTCCTTGTATTTTATTTTTTTTGACGTTCTTTAAAGTGGTAATAGGCACCTAGTAATCCGGCATCATTTTTATGTTCAGCAAAAACAATAGTTGTCTTTTCAGCCAAACTTGAAACCAATTGTCTTTTTATAGCACCCTCCATTTTTTCTTTTAAGTACCCTTCTTGTTCCATAATCCCTCCACCTAAAACGATGGTTTGAGGGTTCATAACATAACAAATATTAGCAATTCCTGTCGCTAAAACATCGACCATTTCATCAATTGCATCAATACAAATTTGGTCGCCTGCTTTAGCGGATTCAAAAATTCTATATCCGTTCCATTCCGCCATTTTGTCCTGTTTACGATTTGCCACTTTTTCAACCAGAGCCGTTGTTGCACCTAATTGTTGGAACTCATGCCCGTTCATATGCATGTAGCCCACTTCGCAAGCACTATTACTATAGCCTCGAAAAATTTTTTCACCTAATAAGATACAACCTCCAATTCCCGTACCAATCGTTAGACAAACCGTTATTTGACTATTTTTAGCGCTACCTGAAATGACTTCTGCCAGCCCTGCGCAATTCACGTCATTCTCAATTTCACAAGGAATGTGATACTTTTTCTCTAATACTTGTTTAAACTGTGTACCCGCATAATTCGGAATTTGTGGACCTGAATAGAAAATAGCACCTTCTTCTGGATCAACCATTCCAGCACTTGAAATAGCGATGCCTGAGAGATCATAGTCTGCCAAATACTGATCCACAATCGCCATGACTTTTTGAATAATGCCTTTTCCTCCAAGATAGGCTTCCGTTGGACGTTTCGCAGTATGCATTAGCTTCCCTGTTTGATCCACCAGTCCATATTTAATCATCGTACCACCAATATCAATACATGCATAAAAAGTCATTTAGACTCACCACCTATTTACAATAGATTTCAATTGTCTCGTTAATTAAGTTTGCTGCTTCTTGGGCAATTTCTAAATCTTGCTCATTGAGCGGCGCTAGTGGTTCACGAACACTGCCCAAATCTAGATTTTCATTTCTTCGTAGAATTTCTTTAATCATGCCATACATATTTCCATGTCCGGAAACCATTTTATAAATCACGGTATTAATCGCATATTGTAAATCCTTCGCTCTTGCCAACTCTTTTTGAGTAATCAGCTCATCTAACTTTAAAAACAGTTCTGGCATCGCGCCATACGTTCCACCGATACCACCACGAGCGCCCATCACACGCCCACCTAAAAATTGTTCATCAGGTCCATTAAAGACGATATAATTTTCGCCACCCGCTGAGGCAAACATTTCGATATCTTGTACAGGCATCGAGGAGTTTTTCACACCAATCACACGCGGATTTTTGCGCATTTCAGCGTACAACGCAGGTGTTAAGCTCACCCCGGCCAATTGTGGAATATTATAAATAATAAAGTCCGTCTTTGGTGCCGCCTGGCTCATCGCATTCCAATAATTTGCAATCGCATGTTCCGGTAAACGGAAATAAATCGGTGGAATCGCCGCAATTGCATCGACCCCCAGTTGTTCTGCATGTTCTGCTAATACCAGACTGTCTTTCGTATTATTACACGCTACATGGGCGATAATCGTTAATTTTCCTTCCGCCGCTGCCACGACATTTTCAAGGACGATTTTGCGATCTTCAACACTCTGATAAATGCATTCACCGGATGAACCGTTGACATAAACACCTTTTACGCCTTTTTCAATATAGAATTTCGTTAATGCTTGAACTCTTTCAGGACTAATTTCTCCAGCTTCATCATAACAAGCATAAAATGCCGGGATAATACCTTCATATTTACTTAAATCTCTCATCAGTTTGAACTCCTTTAATTTTCATTCAAAATATCGGTATATTTTTTCGTAATTAGTTGTGGTCGGGTAATACTCGAACCAACGACAACACTATAACAACCTAAATCCAGTACTCGCTTGGCTTTTTCAGGTGAATCAATATTCCCTTCTGCAATGACAGGGTGCTTCACTTGAGCTAAAATTTCGCGCATAATGGCAAAATCATCGGTCTCAATTTTTAAATTTTGACTTTGCTTCGTATAGCCAACCAACGTCGTACCAATATAATCAAAACCTAATCGATCAGCATACAACGCTTCTTCCACCGTTGAACAATCCGCCATCAATAATTGGTCTGGATATTTGTCTTTAATTTTTTGAAACAATTGATCCAACGTCTCGCCATTCGGTCGCGTTGAAAACGTCGCATCTAAGGCAATAATTTCTGGCCCAGCAGCCACTAATTCATCAATTTCTGTCATTGTCGCTGTGATGAACGCTTCTGCCCCTGGATAATCTCGTTTAATAATCCCAATAATCGGCAAATCAACCTGCTGTTTGATTTCAAGAATATCAACAACTGAATTGGCTCGAATCCCTGCCGCGCCACCTTCTTTTGCCGCAACCGCCATTCTTCCCATAATAAATGACGAATGAAGCGGCTCATCTGGTAATGCCTGACAGGAAACAATCAGCTTGTCTTTTACATTTTCCACCTTATCTTTCATACTTTTTAGTCCTTTCTTCCAATGTTTTTTGTTGTTATTGATACTTTTTAAAAACTGGTTCTATTATTTTTGTCTGTACGTAAGCAATCAATGCTAGACCAATAAACAATAAAATCGAAAGTGTTAAAAGCATCGTTAACGGTGAGAGCATTAAAAGTAATGTCACGAATATAATCGGGACTATCAGCTGAATCGTTTTCAAAAAATTCAAAAAACTCAATAAAAAAGCATTCTTAATCGTTTGCGTAAAACTAGACTGAAATTGCCCACTAATTTGAAAAGCATACAGTCCCACAATTAGGCTAATAAAACCAATACCATAACTGATAACTTGTAAAACAAAAGCGGTCGGATGGGCGATATTGGAAAAAATTCGTATATTCAAATAAACCGAAACGATGATAAGTAGAGAGACTCCCCCTAACAAGCCACCTTGTTTCCAATTATTTTTTAATTCGTTCCAGTATTCTTGAATCACAAGCATATTGGGTTCTTCTCTTAGACGACCCGCCACACGGTAAATCGTTACAAGCGCTGGACCAATCGTTACGATCGGTAAACAACTAATGAGAAAAGAAAGATTTAAAATCATTAAATTAAAAATTTTCGTAGCAATACGCATAAATTTATTATCAAGTCCAAATATTTTTTGTTTTAATGATGCTTGATTTTTCAATATATTTATTCCTTTCTCTCATTTAAACGAGTTTTTCAACAACTGCACGGGTGCTTTTGTGTTGGTTTTCTATGCTAACGGCCTTGTTTCGACTACGATATGTTTGAAAAAGCAAATCAACTAAAAATAACTGACCTACTTTAACAGACGTTGATCCTCCTTCTAATGGGGATTCTTTGGAACCACATAATAAATACGCATCTGTATAAGCAATTAAGGGTGATTGTTTAAAATGTGTAATACAAACCACTTTAACGCCCGCTTCTTTTGCTTGTTTCGCAATATGTATAATATCCTTTGTTGCACCTGAATAAGAAAACAAAACAAGTAAATCTTCTGGTCCACCCAAGGATATCGCCATCGATTGCATATGTGGATCATTAATAATACTGACTTTATCCGTAATTCGGATAAATCGATTCCATGCGTCTTGTGCTATTTGTAGGCTGTCACCTACACCAAAAAAATAAATCTTTTTCGATTCTTCCATCATTTCAATCATTTGTTGCAACATTTTAGCATCGAGTAATTGATACGATTCTTCAATCGCTTGAATATGACTAGACATCACTCGATCTTCTAGTTTACTTGAATCAAGTGCGGAGTCATTATTCTCTTCTGAAGCTAGATATAATGATAGTTGCATTTTGAACTCTTGGTATCCTTGAAAAAGCATGGTCCGACAAAAGCGGTAAACACTCGTTTCTCCTACTTCACATACATTCGCTAAATCGGTAATTGACATATATAACACTTTCTCGGGATTCGCTAAAATATAATCGGCGACCTTCTTTTCAGCTTTTGTGAGTTGATTATAACTGGTTTGAATTTGTAAGGTTAACCCAACTTTTTTTCCTTTTTTTATCATTTTATTTTCTCCTTCATTTTACGGTTTGGTCCGTACTTTGATCACCCCTTTTTTGACAAAATGGTGTTGATCCGATTGGATACCCGGTTTATGTTTTTCTTCGGTAAAACAAATAATAAACCGATTCTCTCCTAATGGTACGATTATTTCTTTCTCACATTCTATCGTACCAAAGTCACTTTTCTCCTCATAATGATTTGTCTCTGATTTTTCAATAAAACCAATCGCTACCTGTTCTTCCCCAATTAAGTCAAATTGAATATCAACATATTTTTTATGATACTCAAATTGAATGGCATCTGCTGGATTCAAATTTGCCTCCATGATGTTCACATAAACCTCTTGTCCTTCTATTTCGGTTACACCTAAAGGGAGTTGTTTCAAATCTGTTTGTTGGATGAATGCAATCGCTCTGTCTAAATTGGGATGAATACCTAAGTATTTTTGCACATTCTCAAACGTATCATAAATCATCGTATCATCCTTTCACTGCACCCATCGTGATTCCTTGAGTAAATGATTTTTGGAAAATTAAAAAGATCGCTACAATTGGTACCGCGGATAAAAATGCACCCGCCATAATTAAGCCATAGTTGGTTGCCATTTCGGCTTGCATCGTTGCGACACCTAATGAAATGGTTAAATTATCACGCGAGGAAAGCATCACTAGTTGCATAAAGTAATCGTTCCATGTACTAATAAAAGTGAAAATTGCTAATGCTGCAAATCCTGGTTTTACAATTGGAAAAGCAATACTTATAAACGTTCGTAGTTCCCCACAGCCATCCATACGTGCTGATTCTAGTAACTCCGTTGGAATGTTTTCACTAAATTGCTTCATCAAAAAGACACCAAAAGGCCACCCAATTAATGGTAAAATCACTGCTGCTAACGTATCGTGAATACCCATAAAATTGACAATTCGAACTAACGGTACAAGAACAACTTGTTTAGGCAATGCCATCGCTGCTATGAAAATCGAGAATAAGATTTTTTGACCATAAAAATGTTTCTTGGCTAACACATATCCTGCTAATGCTGATGTAATACAAACTAAAATCATTGTTACACCTGAAGTAAAAACCGAATTCCACAGCCATTTTAAAGCGGGGTTTTGAACAACTAAGCGTTGGAAATTTTCTAACGTTGGTTCAGCAGGCCACCACTGAGGCGGAACCATTATTGTTGCTGGCTGTGATTTAAACGCACCCGTCATAATCCAATAAAATGGGAATACGAAAAAAACGGTTAATGCTAACAACACAATGGTTGAAAGAATACTTGTTGTCGTTATTTTTTTTGTTTTCATCTCTACGCTCCTTTAATATTCAACATCATTTCCTAAAATCTTAAACTGGGCGAAACTAATAAATGCAATTAAGGCCGCTAAGAAAACACCCATTGTATTTGCGTAACCATATTCGGAAAGTTTAAATGCTTTTTCATACAAGTAGTACATCAAAGTACTCGTTGAATAGTTCGGACCACCCGACGTTAACAGTTGAATTAATGCAAAAATTTGAAACGAATTAATCGTTGTAATCACAACGATATATAATGTCGTCGGTAATAGACTTGGCCACTTTATTTTCCAGAAGACTTGATTCTCTGTCGCACCATCAATTCTTGATGCCTCTACAAGTGAATAATCAATATTTCCCATGGCTGCAATATATAAAATAATTGGTTGTCCTACAGAAGTCGTCAGTAGAATAATCATGATTGCCCATATCGCCCATTGTTTATCACCTAACCAACTAATATTTTGTTCAATGATACCACCTGATTTTAAAATATAATTTAAAATACCCGAAAGTGGGTCATAAATCCATTTCCAAACAACCGTTACCGCGACACTTCCTGTAACAACAGGTAGGAAAAAAACAAAACGGTAGAAAGAACGAGAGAAAATATTTTTTTCATACGTTTGTGCAGCTACAAAAAGAGAAAACAAAACAACAATTGGTACGGAACCGACAACAATCAAAATCGTATTAATTAATGATTTTATAAAAATAGGATCTTTAAACATTCGAACATAGTTATCAAAGCCAACAAAGGTAAAATCGGTCATTGTATAGTTGAAGAAACTAGTCACAAAACCAATCACCATTGGTAGCAAAACAAAGACACCGAAAAAAATTAACACTGGTGCTAAGAATGTGTAAGCGACGATTGTTTCACGCATTTTTAGCTTATTACGTTTTTTGGTCTTACCTCTTGAACCTGAAAAAACTTCATTGGTTAGAGATACACTTGCTTTTTTCATAATTGCTCTCCAATCGTTTAAATTAATAAAAAGAAAACTACTTTTCTTATCGTATAGCTTTGGACAAGAAAAGTAGCATAAGTTTAATTATTTCGATGCTTTCTCAATTGTCTCATTTGCTTTTTTAGTGAAATCAACTAAGGCATCTTTTGGTGTATCATCACCGTTAGAAACCGCTTGTACCATTGGGAACCAAAGTGTACGCATTTCTGCAAAACCATCAATTGTATTATAGTAAGGACTATAATATTGTGTCCATGATGCTAACATATCCATGCGCTCATCATCGTATAAGTCACCAAAAGATGTACGAACTGGGAAAGCACCTGTACGAACCACGTTTTTCGGTCCCCACTCAGCGTCATCCGCAATAAATTTTACAAATTCTTTTGAAGCAGCAACTTTATCTGAGTCTTTATTATCAAAAATCGCGAAGCCATTTACTAAGTACTCTAAATCAGGAATACCATCCTCTGAAGGGAAAGGCACTTCTAGGTAATCAACTTTACTAGATTCCAATAGCTGTGCTTGTGTTTGTGGCTGTGCCGGCGCCCATAAAATGGTAAAAGCCGTTTGTCCATTGGCAAAGTTTTGGATATCCGCCGAGCCATCAAATTGAGAGCCATTCATTAACAAACCATCCGTAATCCAACCATGAATTCTTTCCATCGCTGCAATCGCTTCTGGTGTATCCGTTGTATATTTCATTACTTCTGCATCTGTAATCGGACTGCTGTTCAGGTTGGCAAAGAATGCACGAGGCGCTTGGTCCCCACCTTGCCCATTACTAAAGAATGAACCTGGATTATAACCTTTTTCTTTAAGCGCTTTCAAAACTGTTTCAAAATCATCGGTTGTCCAGCCCTCTTTAACTAGATCTTCTACACCTGCGTCTTTTAACATTTCACGGTTTAAAGCCATGTAAAACGGTGCCGAACTGATTGGATACATGTAAGCTGTGTCACCAGCTTTACTCGCTTTAATAAGGGCATCATTGTTCACATCTTGTACAAATTCATCTGTAAATAAATCATTCAAGTCTGCTAATTTACCCGCTTTTCCCCATGCAATAATTCGTCCCGGTGCATCAAATAATACGTCTGGCGCTGTTCCGGCTTCAATTGCAGTTGTGATCTTCTCTGGTCCTGACGTAAAATCAATCGTTTCTAATTTCACCTTAATATCAGGATTTTTTTCTTCAAAGGCTTCAATAATTTTCTTCTCGTACGTTCCTACACCATCATTTGTATTTTCTTGCGTAAATGTTGGAAAAGCCCACCAAGTGATTTCTGTTTGCTTTGCTTCACTACCACCTGCTTCAGAATTAGACACATCAGAACCTTTTCCACTATCCTGACTACCACTACCGCCACATGCTGCTAATGATAAAATTGCTGTTGCAGTCAATAATGAAACCATTAATTTTTTCATTTAATAACCTCTTCTCATTGAATTATTGTAATCAAAAAAATTATGCCAACGTATCACCGACTATAGGAAAACTTGCGCAAGTTTCGAGTGAATGCGTTTACATTTTTTATTATACAGGAAAAAATATTTTTTTCAACCAACAAAATAAAAAAGTTTTCCTTTTTTATTCAAAGGAAAACTTTTTTATTTTTAACTATTTGTTTTTTTCTGTTCTTTCAATAACAACACAAAGCCAATACATCCTACAACTAGAACAAAACCTGCGACATAAATTCCCCATAGGCCATCGTGCAAAATCTCTCTTAATGGACCAAGAAGATTTTCTGGTAATAATTTAGCTGTTTGTGGATTGACTAATTTATTCATAATATCTGGATCATCCGTTAAATTGGCTGTTGCTAGTTTGCTACGAGTCACCGTATTTAGGACCAAACCAAAGACCGAAACCATAACCGTTTGACCAATCGTTTTACTTAGTGTGTTAAAGGACGTTGCAACACCAAGTTGATCCGCACCGACACTATTTTGAGCAGCAACAGTCGTCACCACGATGGTTGCTCCCACACCCACACCTGTAATCGATGAGATAATCAAAAAGACAATAAATGGTGCATTCATCGGAACAAATAACAATGCAGTACTACTAATCAAGGCAATTCCTAACGAACGTAAAAGGGCGACTTTGACCGAACGGCGAACCATCCAACCACCTGCAAAAATCGATCCAACAATCCATAGAATCGATAACGGCGCTAAGACTAAGCCACCCAAACCTGCCGGATAGCCCAACACACCTTGCATCCACATTGGAATGTAAACTTCGACAGCCATTAAGAATCCACTAATCAGTGCAGCCACTAAGTTAACGACCACAAACATTTGATTGCGGAATAAATCGAGTGAAATAACAGGATCTTCCGCTTTTTTCTCGACATAAATAAAGAAAAGAATCGATAAAATAAAGGCAACTAGCATACCGAAGAATTTAATATCCATACCGGATTCACTTAAAAACTGAAACGAAAGTAACAGTGTCAATAAGATCGACATCAAAGATAAACTTCCCATAATATCCATTTTCTTTTGATCTTTTTCACGTTTTTCTTCAACTAAATAACGCGAAACAAGAACGATTAAAACAATCCCAATCGGTACATTAATAAAGAAAATCCAATGCCAACCAACGGTATCAACAATTACCCCACCAGTTAATGGACCTACGACACTCGCAATTCCCCAGGCAGTACTATTTAACCCTAACATCTTTGTTCTTTTTTCAGCTGCATACATATCCGATAAAATCGTCAAGGCAACAGGCATCATTGCACCTGCACCAATACCTTGAATCGCACGCGCTACAATTAATGTCAGCATCGTATTCGACATACCGCACATTGCTGAACCGATAATAAAAATAGCTGTTCCTAATATAAAAATGGGGCGACGACCGACTTTATCCGCTAACTTTCCATAAATCGGTGTAAACATAGCATTTGTTAATAAATAAATTGAAAAGACCCAGTTCATCATTTCAATTCCATGTAATGAACCGACAATTGTCGGCATGGCAGTTGTGACGATTGTTCCTTCAATCGCAGTCATAAAAGTCGCTACAAAAACGGCAATCGTGACAATTAATACATTTGTTTCTCTTTTTTTCTCCATCTCATCCCTCTTTCCTTTTTAAACAATACAAAAAAACAACTTCCATCACAAGGGTTAACCAATGATAGAAGCCGCCTCTTTTAATCCTTCACACTTGCTAACAAAGCTTCCACTTTATCGGTTTTTTCCCATGGCAAGTCGATATCTGTACGACCGAAGTGTCCATATGCCGCTGTTTGGCGGTAAATGGGACGACGTAAATTTAACATTTCAATGATTCCTGCT
Organism: Enterococcus alcedinis; assembly: GCF_014635985.1. Taxonomy (GTDB): domain Bacteria; phylum Bacillota; class Bacilli; order Lactobacillales; family Enterococcaceae; genus Enterococcus_I; species Enterococcus_I alcedinis. The sequence goes on from NZ_BMDT01000002.1 coordinate 332,289, forward strand.
GGACGTAAGTCAAAGTTTTGACGAACCGCTTGAATTAATTTTGCTTCTGAAACTTGACTCGTTCCGAACGTATCAATCGCAATCGATACTGGTTGTGCAACGCCAATCGCATAAGCCAATTGGACTTCTGCTTTTGTAGCGAGTTTTGCAGCGACAATGTTTTTGGCAATGTAACGAGCGGCATAACTTGCTGAACGGTCAACCTTTGTCGCATCTTTACCAGAAAACGCGCCTCCACCATGACGTGAATAACCGCCATACGTATCAACAATAATTTTACGGCCTGTTAACCCCGCATCTCCTTGAGGCCCACCTATGACAAAACGGCCTGTCGGATTAATATGATACTTCGTTTGTTCGTCTAGCAATTCTGCTGGGATAATGGCACGGATAACTTGATCCATAATATCTTGACGTAACGTCACATTATCAACCGATTCATCATGCTGAGTACTAATGACTACTGTATCGACACGAACCGGTCGTTGTTGATCGTCGTATTCAACCGTTACTTGTGACTTCGAATCCGGACGTAAATACGTTAACTCGCCTGATTTACGTAATTCTGACAAACGACGAACGAGACGATGACTCAAAGCAATTGGTAATGGCATGAGTTCTGGCGTTTCATCAACCGCAAAACCAAACATTAAACCTTGGTCGCCGGCACCAATTTCATCTAATAGGTCTGAACCGCCTTGACGTGACTCGAGTGCTTCATCTACTCCTTGAGCAATATCGGGTGATTGTTCATCAATCGCGACGAGTACCGCCACCGTATCGCCATCAAAGCCGAATTTCGCACGTGTATAGCCAATGTCTTTGACCGTTTCACGAACCACTTTTTGGATATCAACATAAGCCGTTGTTGAAATTTCTCCAAAGACTAAAACTAAACCCGTTGTAACAGATGTTTCACATGCTACACGAGCCATTGGATCTTGCTCTAATAATGCATCTAAAATCGCATCACTAATTTGATCGGCTACCTTATCTGGATGGCCTTCTGAAACAGATTCTGATGTAAATAAATGTCTTTCTTTCAATGTGATTCCCCCTGATTAATTTTCGGTTACAAGGCATCTCCGCTTTTTTAAGCGAATCCTCTCGGGAACTTGCAACGCCTTTGATTATAGCAAATTTTCAATTATTTTGCTTGCCTTTTTACCGATTTTCAAGAGATTGCTTTCATAAATGAAAAAAGAAGCTTGATTACTCAAACTTCTCGAGGAATAGCATTGATTCATTTTTATTTCTTGGGTTTAATTTTATTGGCCCAAGACGCATACATTTTTGTCATTTCAACTGCACGTTCCGGATAAGCTTCCAGTAAATTATCAGCCGGATTTTCAGTTACCCGTTGCGTTAATTGAAATAAGCTTTGCCCTTGCCCAATATCGGAATGTTCAACTTCTTGCATCACACGACGAGCGTTTTGTGATTCTTCATCACTATGGACTTCATGCAGTTTCCAATCTTTGGTCCGCACACTCCACTGGAATCCCGTATCAAAATAGAGTGCCTCATGCCCTTTGCCTTCACCGATGAAGTGCGGCACTAAATTTAAACCATCGATGGGAACTTCTGGAGCAATTGTCGCTCCTGCTAAGTAGGCAAAAGTCGGCATTAAATCCAAACTTGATGCCAACTCATTCGTTTGCTTACCAGCGGTTATAACTGACGGCCAACTAACCAAATAAGGTACACGAATTCCACCTTCAAATAAGCTATATTTTGTCCCAGTTAATGGTGCATTCACGCCATAATTACAAGAAGAACCACCATTATCCGTTAAATAGACGACGATTGTTTGTTCTTTTGTCCCTGTTTCATCTAACGTATCAAGCAGTCGCCCAATTTCTTGATCCATTAATTCTAGTTGAGCTAAATAATAAGCGCGCCCATTCGGTAGATTTGGCGAAATCGCACCGTCATACCAATCCAAATACGTATCCATCTCTGGATTAAAATCAGGATAAGCCGGTAAGTTCCGTTTATCGAGTTCTTCTTGTGGTAATTGCCAAGCAAAGTTATGTACGGCATTAAAAGCAACCATACAAAAATACGGTGCCTCTTTGGCAATTGATGTTTCCATAAAAGCTTTTGCCCGTTTCCCAAATTCAATTGTTAAGTGTTCATGGCAATCGACTGCTTGACCATTTTCATACATGGCGTGCATCCCGTGCCGATTCGCCGCCTCACCATATGCAACCTCCGCATCTTTAACATGTATCATATAATGGAGACGCCCCATCCCTTGCGCTGCTAGACCATAAAAAGAAGTATCAAAACCATGTTGATCCGGACAACTTCTTCCTCCTGGAACATCGGGTCCATAATGGACTTTTCCAAAATAACCGGTTTGATAACCGGCTTGTTGTAAAACTTCTGGGAGAATCGCATAGCCTTTTGGTGCAAATTTCGAGTTACCAAACCATTCGGCTCCCCATCGCTGTTGATGACTTCCCGTAATTAATCCGGCACGTGAAGGCGAACAAATTGGAGCGCTTACAAAACCTTGCTCAAATAACATGCCTGAATTTCTTAACCGATCCAGATTCGGTGTATGAACCGCCTCATCCCTGCCATAAAAAGATAAATCACTATAACCATGGTCATCGGAAAGAATAAATAATATGTTTGGTTGACTCCCAAATAATGTTTCAATCGTTTGTTCTTTATTTTCCATAGGACACCTCGTTTGATTGTATTACCATCATTATACAGGAAGCCTCTCTCATTTACGTCAAATTTTACACAAAAAAAAAGCATTCAAAATGAATGCTTCAATATGATCCGTACGGGATTCGAACCCGTGATACCGCCGTGAAAGGGCGGTGTCTTAACCACTTGACCAACGGACCAATTATAAACGGAGAAGGAGGGATTTGAACCCTCGCGCCGATTTCTCGACCTACACCCTTAGCAGGGGCGCCTCTTCAGCCTCTTGAGTACTTCCCCAATATTATAAATATTGGATATAAATGGGCCTAAATGGACTCGAACCATCGACCTCACGCTTATCAGGCGTGCGCTCTAACCAGCTGAGCTATAGGCCCTAAATTTTACCAAAAGCGGGTGACGAGAATCGAACTCGCGACAACAGCTTGGAAGGCTGTGGTTTTACCACTAAACTACACCCGCAATGGGTAATGGCGCGAGACGGAATCGAACCGCCGACACATGGAGCTTCAATCCATTGCTCTACCAACTGAGCTACCGAGCCAAAAACAAGTGTAAATTGAAAATTGTAAAACGGTCTGGACGGGACTCGAACCCGCGACCTCCTGCGTGACAGGCAGGCATTCTAACCAACTGAACTACCAAACCATGGAACTAGTATACTGCTAAATTAACAGTAATTGCGGGAGCAGGATTTGAACCTACGACCTTCGGGTTATGAGCCCGACGAGCTACCGAACTGCTCCATCCCGCGATAAGGAATGTATAAACATTCAAAAATAATATTGGATTTAGGTTTACATGAGTGACAATGTTTCTTTTTTTAGGAAACTTCGCTCACTTTGTTCGCCAAGTACTGTTCATCATCTACAATAAATTGTAGTGATTCTCAGCAAAGGAGGATGAGGGATTCGAACCCCCGCACGGTTTTACCCGCCTGACGGTTTTCAAGACCGTTCCCTTCAGCCGGACTTGGGTAATCCTCCGAAAATAAAAATATAAATGATCCGTACGGGATTCGAACCCGTGTTACCGCCGTGAAAGGGCGGTGTCTTAACCGCTTGACCAACGGACCATTATGAATGTTTTACTACAATAAATACTTCATGCTGAAATGAAGTTCACGTAGCAATGGGCCTAAATGGACTCGAACCATCGACCTCACGCTTATCAGGCGTGCGCTCTAACCAGCTGAGCTATAGGCCCGTTATAACAAAATCAAGCGGGTGACGAGAATCGAACTCGCGACGACAGCTTGGAAGGCTGTGGTTTTACCACTAAACTACACCCGCATGGCGGTCTGGACGGGACTCGAACCCGCGACCTCCTGCGTGACAGGCAGGCATTCTAACCAACTGAACTACCAAACCATATATGGTGATTTTGTTATAAGTGTACTGTTTAATTAACAGTAATTGCGGGAGCAGGATTTGAACCTACGACCTTCGGGTTATGAGCCCGACGAGCTACCGAACTGCTCCATCCCGCGATAAGTGAATGATTAACATTCGAAAATAATGTTGAATTTAGGTTTACATGAGTGACAATGTTTCTTTTTTTAGGAAACTTCGCTCACTTTGTTCGCCAAGTACTGTTCAACATCAATACTAAAGTATTGTGTTTCTCAGTAAGGAGGATGAGGGATTCGAACCCCCGCACGGTTTTACCCGCCTGACGGTTTTCAAGACCGTTCCCTTCAGCCGGACTTGGGTAATCCTCCGGAAAAAAATATTTAGAGATGAATATACAATGCCACGATGGACCTTGTAGGACTCGAACCTACGACCGGACGGTTATGAGCCGTCTGCTCTAACCAACTGAGCTAAAGGTCCAGGCTCTAAAAAAATCGCGGCGAAGGGGTTCGAACCCCCGACCTCCCGGGTATGAACCGGACGCTCTAGCCAGCTGAGCTACACCGCGAAAATAAAACAAGAATCATTTATTCAAATGATATGGAGCCTAGCGGGATCGAACCGCTGACCTCCTGCGTGCAAAGCAGGCGCTCTCCCAGCTGAGCTAAGGCCCCGTAAAAATATTGACTATCGGGAAGACAGGATTCGAACCTGCGACCCCTTGGTCCCAAACCAAGTGCTCTACCAAGCTGAGCT
>NZ_BMDT01000003.1 GCF_014635985.1 Enterococcus alcedinis
CCTCATGCCCCTTGGCAACGAGGAACAAACGAAAACATCAATGGGCTACTAAGAGAGTATTTTCCAAAAGTAGACGATCTAACAGGTTATTCAAAAGACTACATCAATACTTGTATCGAAAAACTAAATAAACGTCCGCGTAAGTGCTTAGGTTGGAAAACACCTTATGAGCTCTTCTTTGGCAAGGTGTTGCGTTTAATTTGACAATTCAAGGGATAATTATTTTTTTGAAGCCATTCAGTACAGTTAAAGGGTAGAATCTTGTGAAAGGTCGATTTAAGCTTACCTAAGGTAGTTGGATTGCCTACAGGCTAAGATTATGTTTAGCAACGAAATCAATCGAAGAACGCTCATAGAAGACTTATTTGGGTATCGTTATAAATGAATAGTAATTTTGAAATGAAACTGAATTTTAATTATCCGATATTTAGACGAATGCTTTCTTTAGTTGCTATTCAGGACATTAGAGAACCTTTTCCTCAACTCGCAAAAGATTCATAGATTAAATTGAATTCAATTGTGGCTATTAAACACAATTGATTCAGGCGATTGCTGGTTTTTGTAGGCAAAGGAGTCCTTGTGTTAAACTACATAAAAGATCAAAAGTAAGGTTGTGGGAAAAGATGAGGTTATTAGTTGTAGAAGACGATGATGATTTACGCTTGGCATTGGTGGAAGGTTTACGGATGAGTCACTATGCGGTCGACGAAACGGCTGACGGAGAAGAAGCATTGTATCTGCTAACGACGGAAGCTTATGATTTAGTATTGCTCGATTTAAATTTACCTAAAATTGACGGGTTTTCTGTTTTGAAACAAATTCGTGAATCAAATGCCGATTTGAAAATTTTGATTTTAAGTGCGAAATCAAATGCTTTAGATAAGGTCGAGGGCTTAGATTTAGGTGCGAATGATTATTTAACAAAGCCGTTTGATTTTATTGAATTAGAAGCGCGGATTCGTAATTTGTTACGGCGTCAGTTTATTCAAGAAAAAAATATCCTGAAATTTCGTAATATCACGTTAAACATTTCAGAAGGTACGGTGGCGATTGGCGATGAAGCGCTCCAACTAACGAAAAAAGAATTTGCGATTTTACGTTACTTCCTATTGAATCGCGACAAGATTATTAGTCAAGAGGAATTGCTGGAACATGTTTGGGATAGTCGTGCCAATCAGTTTAGTAGTTCGATTCGGGTGCATATTGCGTCACTTCGAAAAAAGTTGCAGCATTATGTTGATTATGAAGTGATTGGTACAAAAGTCGGTGTGGGTTACTATTTAGTCAAAGAAGGGGGTATCGGTGATGTTTAAGCGACTCCCTTTACGGATCAAAATCACCATGGTTACAACATTATTATTAGTGATTTGTAGTGTGGGGCTGACGTTAATTATCAGCTATGCCGGAAAACAAATGTCAGTTCAAATTGCTGAGGTGACGACACCAGCTGCGATAATTGATCCGGCTGAACAACCCCAGACAACGCCTGAGACAGCAGAACAAGCCCGAGTCTCTATGACATTAATTGAACAAAATCAAATTTTGAAACGCTATTATTGGACGAGTTTTGGCTATATGATTCTCATTATTTCAATTGGTGGCTTAGCAGCTTATTATTTTGCCGGTGAGGCGTTGCTTTCGGTAAGTGAATTGAATAAAAAAATTCAAGCAAGCTCGTTGGATAATCTATCAGAGCCGCTAACAATTCCTGAATCAAATGATGAAGTCGCGCAATTAACTCGTTCTTTTAATGCTTTAAAAAGGCAGTTGGATGCAGCATTTACGTTTCAAAAAACTTTTTCAGCCAATGTGGCTCACGAATTACGAACACCGTTAACGGTACTTAAAACGAAATTAGCTGTTTTTCAACGTAAAAATCAAGCATTAAATCAAGAAACGCAATTGTTTGTGGCAGATTTAGACAAGCAGGTCACGCGTTTAATTGAAATGGTTGAAAAATTATTAGAGTTAACGAATGATGATGAGATGACTGAGCAATCGGAAGTGGCGCTGTCTGATTTATTTGAAAGCATTCAATTCGATTTTACTGAAAAATTAAACGCGAAACAAATGAGTTTATCGTTCGATGTATCCGATAAAAGTGTCATCAAAGGTGATTTGGATTTACTTTATCAAGCGTTTTATAATCTGATTGACAATGCAATAAAGTACAGTGAAGCGCAAGCAACGATTCGTATTTCCGCGAGAGAAGACGAGCAGTTGCTGACGATATGGGTGACCGATACGGGTATTGGGATTCCTAAAGAACACCATGCGGCGATTTTTAATCCATTGTATCGTGTCGATGAATCAAGGAATCGACAGATTGGGGGTTCCGGACTCGGCCTAGCGATTGTAAAGAAAATCATTACAAAGCATGAGGGAACGATTGAAATCGTTGAGCATGAGGGAACAGGTACGCAATTTTGCATCACTTTGCCGAAATAACAAAAAGGAAGTGTCACAAATCAAAAATTTGTGACACTTCCTTTTTTCTTTACAGCGATTTAACATGCCCTTTGGTAGGATAGTCGTAGAAGATTCGAAAGGGGAAAAAAAGATGATCAAGATTCAACATTTAATCAAAAAAGAGCAAGAGAAAATATTATTAGACGATTTATCCTTAGAAATCGGTAGTGGACTCACATTTATTACGGGGAGTTCTGGAAGTGGGAAGTCAACGTTATTAAGAATTATTGCGGGCATTGATGCTAACTATTCAGGGGGTGTACAAATTTCGGGGCATGCATTAGAGTCGTTAAAAGCTGCTCAAAAAAGCTATTTAGCCAATCGTGTGCTGGGTTTTGTCTGGCAAGATTATCGTTTGTTAGAAGAGTTAACGGTCGAAGAAAACATTCAATTACCGCTGTATTTACAAAAAGAAGCGGCGCAAGATATTCAAAAGGCGATGGCCGATTTAAATATTTTGTCGTTTGCGAAACAAAAAGTCAAAAACTTATCTGGCGGTCAAAAGCAACGAGTGGCGATTGCACGTGAATTAATGAAAGATCCCGCTATTATTTTAGCGGATGAGCCAACGAGTGCCTTAGATCAAGAAACGGCGAAACAGATTATGGCTATTTTTAGAGAGTTGGCTAAAACACGAACGGTAGTGATTGTGACACATGATCAAAGCAATATCACCGCTAAAGATACGGTTATAGAGCTAGAAAATGGTCAAGTGATTGCTTCAAATCAAACCAATCAAACATCAAATACCGTTGATGTCGCCTTGAAAAAAAACCAATCGTTGAGTCTAGTTTCTTTGTTTCGTCTAACGAAGACGAATTTGTTACGTCATCCAGGTCGTGTTGCGATGGCCTTTTTAACATTATTGATTGGAACGAGTTTACTTGTGACAAGTGTTGGGGATAATGTCGAAACCGGAAATAAAGAAGCTTTTGACGCGATTTTTGATGTATACGGACCGAGTGTTTTAGATATTGGGCTCTATGGAAGCTTTACGAGTGCGGTAGGTACTGGTGATGATTCTGAGGACGGGCCAAGTGCGGACGTCAATCAAGACATTCAACACTTATATCAACGGTATTTAAAAGATCCACGCGTTGAATTTGCGGCCTATACACAAGCTTTTGATCAAATTGAAGTCTCGCTTGATTCAGAAACCCATGCAATCACAAGTAGTGGGAATGTACCGGTAATTAATCGGCTAGTTGCGGGGAAAATGCCAACGGGTGCAGGAGAAGAAGTGGTGGTTCCTGAAAGTTTTGCTAAAAAATTAGGTAAAGAACCAGAAGCGTTATTAGGAAAAACGATTGATTTTTCAGGAAAAATTGTTCGGTGGGAAGGCAACGAACCCATTTTTGAAACGACGAAAACCAAAGCGGTAATTGTCGGAGTGATGGATACGACGATGGTCATGAACTCGGAAGGAGAATACTTTGAGTATGTGATTGAAGATTCATTTTTATTTAGTCATCAAGCGTTAACCAATTTATTAAAAGTGATTGACAAAGAAGTGACCGAATTGAGCTTTGTTGTCCGCGCAAAAACACCACAAGAAATGTTAGCGATTCGCGATGAACTCAATCAAGAGGGCATTGTACCATCCGGTCATTTTGAAGTGGTCGAAGATCTTGTACGATTAGGTGACCAGTCGACGACACAAACGACGGTCGTTAACCGTGTGATGATTGCTATCGTATTCGTATTCGTAGCTGCGGTCTATGCCTTTACTGCATTACTTCGTCGACGAGAATATGCGATTTTTAAATTAAGTGGGTATGATCAAGCCAATCTAACAAGATTGACGATTAGTGAAGGGTTGGTTCAAGGCATCTTGGCATTTGTTGGCTTAATCGTGCTATCTCCGGTCATTAATCAACTAAGTACACAGATTTTTTCACAAAAAATGCTGACAGCGGAGACCTTGCCACTTGTCGCCATCTTATTGTTGGCTTTAGTTGGCTTCAGTAGTCTCGTGACCGAGTTAATTTGCCGTCAGACAACGATTATGCGTGCATTTAAGGTAGGGAAGAAATAATGTTTAAATTAACGAATCTAACAAAAAAATACGCTGGAAAAACGATTTTATCTGATGTTAATTACCAATTTCCCGAACAAGGACTCGTTTGTCTACTCGGTGAATCTGGTGTTGGTAAAAGTACGTTAATCAATATTCTGGCCGGACTTGAGACCGATTATCAAGGAACCGTGACAATTGGCGAACAGTCACTCGGACAGTATACACCGGATCAACTAGCCAATTATCGCAAAGATACGATCGGTTTTGTCTTTCAAGACTATCAATTATTGGAAGGTTATACGGCACTAGAAAACGTGCTCTATCCAATGCAGCTACAAGCGCAACCGTTCGAAGCAGCTAAGACTCAAGCACTGGCTTATTTGAGACAGCTTGGACTCACAGCGCAAGTTGACCAAAAAATTGAAACCTTATCAGGAGGCCAAAAACAACGAGTCGCACTGGCTCGCGCACAGATGAATCAGCCACGTGTGATTTTAGCGGATGAACCAACAGGTGCACTCGATCGGAAAAATACAGACGAAGTGATGGCGATGTTGCAGCAAATGGCACAAAAATGTTTAGTTGTGATGATTACCCATGATGCGAGTCTGTGCCAGTATGCCGATGAAGTGATTACGATAGAAGAGCAAAAAATTGTCGTTCAAAAGCAGAGTGAAAATCGAGGCGGAAATCCACCCAAGTCCCTTCATTTAACCGCCTATCCTAAGGTCAAAACTTGGCACTTAGCAATCAAGCAATTCCGTGTGAGCTTAGGCTCGTATGTCTTGATTGCGGCGATGCTTGCGATTGGTGGAATTTGTACTTTATTGACCTTGTCATCGAACCAATTGGTTGGGGATTCACTGCTCGCCTTTCAAGAAAAAAATGACGTCTTGCGTAATGGCTCGATTCGAACGAAATCGGAAACGATTGATTATCAACAGCTATTTAAGGAACTTCTGATCGATCCACGTTTAGAAGAGGTTTATCAACAAACAGTTTTAAAAGATATTCAACTGACAATAGAGGGCCAAACACTTCAATTACCGGAAAAATTTCCGATGGCTAAAAGTGAGGCGACATTTTCTTATGGTGTCATGCCACGTAAAGGAAAAAATGAAATCGCCTTGAGTGGAACGCTAGCTAAGCAGTTTACGCCAAAAATTGATACATTAGTTGGACAAAAAATGATGATTGAAGTTGCGGGGGAAAATTTGACGTTAACAATCAGTGGTATTTACAATGCTGGTTATGATGATTTTTATCTCAGCTCGGATCGTGAACAAATGCTTTACCCGTCAGACCTCAAGCTAAAAGACGTTTATGCCCTTCACTTTGATGTTAAAAATGTTGCTGATGTACCAATAATCAGCCAAATGTTAACCGACAAGAAAATTAAGCACCAAATGTCGGTCGAGCAAGTTACAACGATTTTACAATCTTTCACTAAAATAAAAACGCTCTTTCTCGTTATTGCAGGCTTAGTTATCGCTGTTTGTCTACTGTTGACGGTAATTCTACTTGGAAAATTACAAGCTAGTCGCAAACAAATGATGGGGTTACTAGCAACATTTGGTTTCAATCAAAAACTACGTAATCGATTATTATGGAACGAAAATCTTTTACTGGCTAGTTTAACCGGTGGCTTGCTAGCTATATTTTATATGATTTTAATCGGTTTAACGAAGGTCTTTCACTGGGAATTGGCGATCGGCTGGCTGCCATTTATCTGCTTGTTTGGCTTCATGTTGCTATTAGTCATCGGTACTGGTTGGTTGATTAATCGTAGAACGTTTAAACATTCAACCGTTCAGTTATTGAAAGGCTAGCGAGAATAATAAAAAGGAAGGCGGTGACGGTTGTCAGAGCCTTCCTTTTTCATTCATGTCATCGAATGTAGCACTGATTATTTAGAGAAAAACAACTTTTGTCACACGCCCTTTTTATTGTCGAAAAGATTTCATTTGTCATTTTAAAAATTTGTGTTAGAATTTCTTATATAAAAAGATATTTTCCTAATAGGAAAGGCGTGGGAGAAATGACAAACAAAAAACCTTATGGAACGGTTTTAATCAAAGCAGCGAAAATTTTAGATTATTTGGCGACTGTTGAACAAGGAGCTATTTTAAAAAATATTGCGCAAGAGGTTAAAATGACAGCCTCTACCACTTTGAAAATTTTAGATACATTATTGTTAATTGGCTATGTCAGTCGAAATGAAGCCGATAAAAGTTATACTTTAGGCCCCGCTTTAGCTAAATACAGCAGTCGCTTTTTTGACCATTCACTTTTAAAAAATAGTGCTTCGCCTATTTTAGAACATTTGCAAACGAAAGTCGATGAGACCATTCATTTAGGGATATTAAACGGGATTGAATTAGTTTATGTTGATAAATTAGAACCAAAACATCAGTCGATTTTTATGTCGTCAAAAGTCGGTATGAGTCGTCCATTGTACAGTACAGGTATGGGGAAAATCTTCTTGAGTGATTATACAGAAGAAGAATTAGTTAAATACTTTTCAGAGGTTACTTTGGAAACGTACACGGAAAAAACGATTACGAATAAATTTTTATTAATCAAAGAACTGGCAAAGATTCATGAAACACAAGTCGCCTATGATGATGAAGAGATGGAAAAGGATTGTTTTTGTATTGCGATGCCGATTAATGGACGCGATGGAATGGAAGGTGCCTTTAGTGTCAGTATGCCTAAATTCAGAGGCACGCCAGAAAATGTTGATTACGTGATTACAGAAATGAAAAAGGCCAAAGAACAAATTGAGGAAAAAATCCAACAATATTAATTGTTGGATTTTTTTGTTGAAAAGGGTTGCAATAAAATAAATACTGTTTATAATCAAAGTATAGAATTTCTTTTTTAGAAAAGATATTTCTTAATAGGAAATTAAAGTGAGGGAATAATAATGGAGATGGAAACAAGATACGGTAGTAGTCCAGAAATGATTCGTCATTTTTCAACAGAACAGCTAAGAGATGAGTTTTTAGTCGAGGAACTATTTGTTCCAGGGAAAGTAATGTTAACATACACTCACAATGATCGAATGATCTTTGGTGGTGTGACACCAACAACAAAAGCTTTAGAAATTAAATTATCGACGGAACTCGGTGTCGATTATTTCTTAGAGCGTCGAGAACTGGGTGTCATCAATATCGGTGGTCCAGGCTCAATGATTGTTGAAGGCCAGGAAGAGCCAATGAAAAATCAAGACGGCTACTACATCGGAAAAGAAACAAAAGACGTTCAATTTAAGTCAGACGATGCTGACAACCCAGCGAAATTCTATGTGGTATCTGTACCAGCGCACAAAATTTATCCAACCGTTAAAATTAGTATCGATGAAATTACACCTTTTGAAACGGGCGAAGATAAAACGTTAAATAAACGTAAAATTTATCAATATGTTCATCCAAATGTGTGTGAAAGTTGTCAATTACAAATGGGTTATACGATTTTAGCTGAAGGTTCTTCTTGGAATACGATGCCTTGTCATACGCATGAAAGAAGAATGGAGACGTATTTATATTTTGATATGGATCCTGATACACGTGTTTTCCATTTCATGGGTAAACCAGACGAGACAAAACACTTAGTCATCGGTAATGAACAAGCATGTATCTCACCCAGCTGGTCGATTCATACGGGTGTAGCAACGGCGGATTATACGTTTATTTGGGCGATGTGTGGTGAAAATATTACTTATACAGACATGGATATGGTTCCGATGAAAGACCTTAAATAAAAGGTAGAAGGAGAAAGAGAATGTCGAATTTTAAGATGGATGTATTTAACTTAGATGGAAAAATCGCTTTAGTCACCGGTGGTATTTATGGAATCGGTTTCGGGATTGCTTCAGCTTTGGCTGCAGCCGGTGCCACGATTGTTTATAACAGCAACACAACGGAAGCGGTTGCACAAGCAGAGAAAGATTATGAAGCAAAAGGGATTGACGCCAAAGGGTATGTTTTTGATATTACCGACGAAGAGGCGGTTGCGGCAGCGATTAAACAAATCGAAGAAGAAGTTGGAACGATTGATATTTTAGTCAACAATGCGGGGATTATTAAACGTATTCCAATGCTAGAAATGTCAGCAGCCGATTATCGCCAAGTGATTGATATTGACTTAACCGGTCAATTTATCGTATCAAAAGCAGTAATACCGGGAATGATCACAAAAGGGCACGGTAAAATTATTAACATTTGTTCGATGATGAGTGAACTCGGACGCGAAACGGTCAGTGCATATGCTTCGGCTAAGGGCGGGCTAAAAATGTTAACGAAAAATATTTGTGCCGAGTTTGGTGAACACAACATTCAATGTAATGGGATTGGACCAGGCTACATTGCAACACCGCAAACGGCACCATTACGTGAAGAAGGACATCCTTTCAACAACTTTATTATTGATAAAACACCAGCCGCTCGTTGGGGAGAAGTAGAAGATTTACAAGGACCGGCTGTCTTCTTGGCATCGGATGCTTCAAACTTTGTGAATGGACATGTGTTATATGTTGACGGTGGTATTTTAGCATCGATTGGAAAACAACCATAAATTTAAATGTTTTAAATAAATACGTAAGCGTTATTTTAACAAGTCTAGGTAAAACGCATTAGCGCTTTTTATCCTAGACTTGTTTGATTATATGATTAAGGTGGCAATGATAGATGAATTATCAAAATTTAAGTCACTCAGACAGGTATATCCTACTTTGTTGTTATTTTATATTCTTCGTGAATGGTCTCTATGCAATGGTTTTTGGTGCAATTATTCCCTTGATTAGCACAGAGTACCAATTAAGTGATACGATGAGTGGCTTACTGTTATCAGGGCATCAAATGGGCAATTTAATTGCCGGATTAGTGGCTGGTATTTTACCGGTTTATTACGGACGCAAGAAATCGATTCTCTTTTTGAGTAGTTTTGTGATGGTTGGTTTTCTGATTATGATTGTGACAGGCAATCCAATCTTACTTCTTTCTGGTTTCTTTTTCACTGGAATTAGTCGTGGAAGTATCTCCAATTTTAATAATAAAACTGTGAATGATATATCTCACAGTGATCCCGCTGCGCTCAATTTATTGCATAGTATTTTTGCTATTGGAGCGTTGATTTCCCCTTTTCTAGTAATTGGTACGACAAATTTATTTGGTCATACGGGTTGGAAATGGGTTAGCGGCTTAATGATTGTGCTAATTTTAATTTCACAGATATTGTTTAGCCGAATGGATGTTGAGGACACGGTTGAAGAGAAACAGACACAAAACGTCAAAGATTATTCGTTCTTCAAAGATCGCTTCTTTTGGAATGCCGTGTTGATTTTATTCTTTTACCTTTGCGCGGAGTCCGTCATCACAGGTTGGCTTGTAAAATATTTTATTGATACCAACACGTTACAAGTCAGTCAGGCACAATTAATTTCCTCATTATTATGGTTAGCAATTTTGTTAGGACGCTTGTTCTGTGTCTTTTATGGTAGTCGTTTTACTAAAGGCAATTTAATTACGGGTATTAGTTTTGGGATGACTATTTTTTATTTTCTATTATTAAATAGTACGAATTTAACCATGATTTTAATTTCGATTACAGGTCTGGGTTTTTCGATGGGGGGGATTTATCCAACAGCGATGACGATTGCAGGTGCATCAATTAAAAAGCATCCGATGGCGATGGGCTGGATTTTAATTATCGGTGGTATTGGGGCGATTTTAATGCCAACGATTACCGGTATTTTGTCGGAAAATATGAACATCTTTGCGGGAATCGCAGCAGTGGTTGTGGCAATTATACTGATGTTTCTGAGTGTTTTATGGTACCGTTTCGGTAATGAAAAAAGGATTGAAAAAATAAATAGATAGGGGCGATTGAATTGTTAACATTACGATTAAAAAAAGAAGATAGGGTCATAGCAGAGCGAAGTCATGAGGAAGAAACGTATTTAGCATTTCAAGGTAGGGAATATAGTGTCGGAGAAGTGATTGAATTGGAACTTGAGCAAGCCAATCAGTTGGTTTGGGTTCAAGTCGATGAGGCGCTAGAGCCAAGTTTGATTTATGTCACAGAAAAAAACTGGGAATACCCGATTATTGTAGAAGAACAATTACGACTGGCTTATCCGAGTAAGATTTTTATAGGTGGTGAACATTATCTTCGTGCTTGGTTGCCAACAGCAGAAGAAACTCAACGTTACCGTAACTTGGCTCGTAATACCCACGACCAAAAAGACGATACGAACGCCTATCCTCACGCCCATGCGAACGTTGAGACGAGAAATGATTCAACCTTCTTTGCCCGTAATGCAATTGATGGCATATTAGCCAATGAAGATCATGGACCGTATCCTTACCAATCATGGGGCATTAACCAACGTAAAGATGCCGAAATCACCATCGATTTTGGTCGCGAAGTAAGACTTGATAAGCTAGCTCTAGTTCTACGTGGTGATTACCCACACGATAGTTATTGGACACAAGTCACCGTTGTTTTTTCAAATGGCGAGGAGCGTATTTTGGAGACAACCAATCAACTCGATCGTCAATATTTTGCGATACCTGAAACAAAAACAACGTCGATCACCTTAAAAGACTTAATAAAAAACGAAGATGAATCACCGTTTCCAGCATTGACCCAAGTAGAGGCTTATGGACGAGAAGTGAATTAGCTAGAAAAGTAATGCTCAATGGCACATTGTCATAGAGCATTACTTTTTTGTATTTGGATGAGTCACTTAGTTTTGACTTGTGCTGAGTAAGAATTATCAATCAGGCTATTTTTACTCTCCAAATTTACAAGTAAGTATGTTATTATTCTATAGTGAAATAATATACAATGATGTAAGAAAGAGGAGAACTATGTCAGTAAAACCACTAAACTTATATACGAATTTTTATGAAGCTGCTAAAAAATATCCAGAGAACCGTTTGATTTCAGATGAATTGTTAGGTGCTTTTCCTGAAATTAAATATGAAACAACTTATCAAGAAATAGTCCCGTTAATTCAACAACGAGCGTTTCAGTTGGCAAGTTTTGGAATTAAAAAAGGCGACAAAGTGATGATCTATAAGAGTCCTAAAATGGATACTTATTTATTAGCGGTTGCGTGTGCTTATTTAGGTGCTGTTCCTGTAATGGTTTCGTACCATTTTTCACTAGCAACACTAAAAGTCTTCAATGAGCGCTTGGATCAGCCATTTATTTTGTTTGATCATGAAACACAAACGACAGTCAGCTTATTAAAAGAAAGTGATCCAATCAAACAAATTCATACACGTGATTTAGTTTTGAAGCCCTATCAAGAGGTGGCGCAGCAATTTTTAGCGGATGATGAGATTTCTTATATGA
Source organism: Enterococcus alcedinis (assembly GCF_014635985.1). GTDB lineage: Bacteria > Bacillota > Bacilli > Lactobacillales > Enterococcaceae > Enterococcus_I > Enterococcus_I alcedinis. The sequence continues at coordinate 11,849 of NZ_BMDT01000003.1, forward strand.
CACATACATCGGGTACAACGGGTATTCCTAAGTTAATTTGTCATTCAGCCTATTCGATGGGATGGCGTGTCGCTTGGCAGCAAGAAATTTTTAAGAAAATCGAATCCGATAACAAATTGTTAAGCTTCCATATTTCACCTGTTCATTCGCGTTACAATATTGGCATGACTTCTTTGATGAGTCTGGGCTTTGAAATTTTGTGTTTGAACAACCCAAAATTAGCAAATGTCTCAGCGATGTTGTCATTGTATCAACCGATTGCGCTTGAGACCCATCCAAATAATTTTGTCCAATGGCGTCAATTAGCAACGAGTGCGGCTGAGGCCTTTTATTCGATTAAATATTATCACTCAACATTTGATGCGATTAACTTAGGCACGATGAAAGAATTTTTAACGGCTTCTAATCAGGAAAATGCTCGTTTTCTGCAAGTTTATGGTCAAAGTGAGTGCGGTCCAATGATTTTAAAATCGCATCGTTTGGAGTCGATTAACCAAACCGATTCGCGTAATATGGGACATGGTTTAGAAGGCTTCACACAAGCACGAATTACCGATGCAGCAGGTGTCGAGTTGCCAGTCAATACAAATGGGCATATTCAATTTTACTCAAAAGGGCGTGCATTAACGTATTATAAAGAATCTGAGCGTTTTGATGAAAATGTTTATGACGCTTGGTGGGATAGTGGCGATTATGGTTCAATCGATGAGGAGGGCCAATTGTATTTAAAAGATCGCCAAGTTGATGTGATTGATCAAATCGATAGTACGTTAGCGATTGAAGATTTTTTACTTGATTCGCTTTCGTTTTTAGATGAAGTGGTGATTATTCGTGGTGAAAATTACTCAACCCAGCCGATTGTTGCATTAAAGTCTGACATGCAAATGGATTGGGACGCTTGGTGGCAGGCAATTGCGGATTTGCCACATATGAACGAACCACTAATTTATGCTTTCGATGAAATTCCACGTACAGCGACAATGAAAGTTCAACGCCTATTATTACAGGAAAAATTTAACCAGGAAAAGGGCTTGTCACGATATTAATCTTGTTTAAAGCAGAATAAATAATCAAAAAAACCATTCGCAGATTTTAAAAAATCGAGAATGGTTTTTTGATGTAGAAGATTAAGGCATGGAAATCTCGACTAAATCCGCTTTGATGATACCATTATATTCGCCATAGATAGTCACGGTATTGTGTAGAGAAAAATCAGTCGTTGATTGGTTAATAATATGAAGTCTTGTTTGACCATCGGCTAACTCTAAAACAAATCGATCCGCTTTCTGGATAGACGGACTATTTTTCCCATCTGTTTTAGTAATGACACCAGTCGCTTTGATTAGTGTTCGCATCGGAATTTCCTCCGCGTGATAGGCAGAATCTTCATATAAGACAGCCTTTTCTTTTAAAGAAGCCAAGTAATCTTCGGTGTAGTTTGTGGTTGGCATTTGGTTCGGAATCATTCCTTTAAAAGTAAAAATAAAACTAACAAGTACGATAATGAAAAGGATCATTCTTTTTTTAGTTAGTGTCATGGGCGGTTACCGCTAGTCATGAACAATGTGCTATTTTTAAATAAAATGATAGCAACGATACTAGGGAGTAAAAAGAAGCTAAGGATTGGTTTGATGAATAAGAGTACAAGGAAGCAACTGATTAAAATAGTATTGATGAAGGTTAGGTATATTTTTTGGATGCTAAAATAAAAAGCTGTTTTTAAGAGTACAATTGTTGGCTGAAAAGGATTTCTAATTGAGAAATAGAGATAGGTTAAACTTATACCGAATACGAAGAAAAATAATAACAGATAAATTGGTGGAAAAAATTTTAATTGTTCGGTTTTAATAGTATAATTGATTGATGTATAAACGACAAAAAACAATAAATTTGTGATGAATGAAAAAGGAAGGGCTTTCTTTATGGATTGAAAAAGCGTTGTTAAATATTCTTTGGGTGTTGGAAGTAGCTGAAGACGATCAAACGTGTTCACAGAGTGTAAAAGTAGAAACAAACTTGGAAAAAAAGTTAAAGAAGTAAGAGTGTATAGAAAGATGTTTTTAAAAGAAAAAGGAACAAGAGATATGCTTAAAAATAACGGTAGGTTTATCAAAGTAAAACTAAGGTTATGTAGGAGCGCCCAATAAATAAGTTGTGAAATTTTGTAAAAGTAATGATTATCAAAGGATTTTCTATTCATAATTAACTCACTTTCTGATTTGAGAGTGTTCATCTTTTTTATCTGTCTAGTTTATTTTGTTCATAAATTTGTTTCGCATACTGTTTTGGAGCTAAGCCGGTAATTTTTTTAAACGTTCGAATAAAGTTTGCATAATCATTGAAACCGCTTAAAAAACAAACTTCGGTAACATTGGAGTGTGTCTCAAGCAGTTGTTTTGCGAGAGAAATACGACTCAATAAAATATATTGATAAATGGTACTACCAACTTCTTTTTTAAACAATCGATTTAAATGAAAGCCGGATAGACCAAATTGCTCCTCTAGAGAAGTTAAGCTGATATCTAAAGTAATATTTTCTTGAATATAATTCAACATTTTTTGAATTATATCGGAGAAATGATTCGTCGGAACTATTTTTGGAGCATGGAAAAATTGCTGATTAATTAGAACAAGAATTTGCGTGAGCAAAGAGTTGGTCAGTACATCTTCACCATAATCTAAGGATTTATAAATGGCTGTTAGTTGATCAAATAGAGAAATCAGTTTCTCTCGGGCAGGTGAAGTTAAATGAATTAATGAATGCTTTTTTTCTGGATCAAAACAAACAAGTAAGTTCGTTTTTTTGCTGGATAATTCGATGATTAATTTTCTGGGAAGGTGAATAATATAGCGTTCATACATACTTTTACCTAAAGGTTTGGGTCCGTGAATTTGGTCATTGCGGATTAAAATTAAATCGCCTGGTTTTAAAATCAGTGATTGATTATCGATAAAAAATTGTACATTTCCATCCATAAATAAATAAATCTCATAATAGTTATGAACATGGAGTTCTACAGGTGGACCATGGTTGATTAGATGGCTAAAATCTGCACCATCTTGAAAGTGCTCAATAATATAATCCATTATAAATTCCTTTCTTGATGTCATTTTTCGCAATAAATACGCCATTTTTAGCAAAGAAAAGGCTTACAATGTATATTATAATAAACTCAAGCAAAAGGCAATAACGAAATATTTAGTGGGAAAATTTTGAACAAGTTTGTTTTGTTCAACAAAATAAAATAAAAAAAAGGGGAGATATCCTTGAAAAAGAGAAGTAAATGGTTGGTAGGTTTATTGGCGACAGGTTCATTGTTAGCGTTTGCAGCATGTGGGGAAAAAGAATCTGAAGCAGGGGCAGATGTGGGGTCAGATACAAACGAGACCGCAAAAGATGAGACGACAGAATTATCGGTTTCTGTTTGGGGTTACGATGCGAATCCTGAATTTAAAGCAATGTTTGGGGCGTTTGAAGATCAACATCCGAATGTAAAAATTAAAGTGGTCGATATTGCAGCAGATCAATATGAAAACAAAGTAACCACGATGTTGGCTGGTGGTGATACAACGGACGTCTTAGGAATGAAAGATGTTGGAAGCTATGTGAACTATGCAAACAAAAATCAACTAGTTGATTTAACGGAAGCGATTGAAGGCCTTTCAGAAGATGATTTTGCAAATTATAAAGGCAACTTAGATGGTTATAAGACAGAAAAAGATCAGTATTTTGCCATGCCTTTTAGAAAAGAAATTTATATGATGTTTTATAACAAGGGGATTTTTGATGAGGCTGGTGTAGACTATCCCGGCGATTTAACTTGGGATGAATATGAAAAACTAGCAGCGGATTTAACTAGTGGCGAAGCCGATAGCAAGGTTTATGGAACATACTATCATACATGGTATCCGTTAGTTCAAGCATTGGCAGCCAATCAAACAGGAAATGATTTAATGTCTGGTAAATATGACTTTTTAGCAGATTATTATGATCGCGTTTTACGTTTACAAAATGAAGGTCATGCAATGGACTACGCAACAATTAAAACAACAAGCACAACGTATTCTTCCGTTTTTGAAACGGGAAAAACAGCAACGATGATCATGGGAAGTTTTTACCTAGGAAAATTGATTAATTCGATTAATACCAATAATTTAGACCTTGATTGGGGCGTAACAACGATCCCTCAAAATGAAAAGGGTGAGATTAAAACATACGGTGGACCAACAGGATTTGCTGTGAGTAACCATTCAAAAAACAAAGATTTAGCAACGGAATTTGTAAAATTCTGTTCAGGTGAAGAAGGAGCGAAGGCTGTTTCTGCAATCGGAATGACAACTGCTTATCAATCAGATGCTGTTTTAGATGTCTTAGCCAGTGTTGAAGGAATGCCACAAGACGAACAATTTAAAAAAGCATTAAAACCTGATCATAATGGTTGGGAATTATTAGCACGACCAGAAGCTGCGGCAATCAATACCATTTTAGGTGAAGAGCACGATTTAATTATGGTTCAAGATAATACAGTGGAAAAAGGCATTAAAGAAATAACCAAACGAATAGAAACAGAAGTGGAATAATCAAAGTGAGTAAGAATCTTGAGGAAAAGATAATCTGCGTCTGAGAGATCATCTTCAAGATTCTTCTTTTCTTTCAAGCTTCTGTCGAGAGGAGGAACTATAGATAAACGACTATCTATAGTGTAAAAAATGGCACAAGTAATCAAGAAAAAAACAAATAGCTTAAAAATAAAAAAGAATCTTACAGGTTTATCTTTTATTCTACCAAACTTTGCTGGATTTTTAGTTTTTACGGTTATTCCGGTGTTTTTCTCATTCATACTTGCTTTTATGAAGTGGGATTCTTTTAGTAAACCTGAGTTTGTCGGATTAGCAAATTTCACAAAAATGTGGAACGATACTTCTTTTTGGATTTCTTTCAAAAATACCATTGTTTATACCGTTGGGGTGGTACCTTTAACACTGATTTGTGCTTTAGGTCTGGCGCTATTATTGAATCAAAAAATTAAAGGGGTTAGTTTTTTTAGGACGGCTTTTTTCTTCCCTTACGTGACCTCTTTAGTCGCGATAGCAGTTGTTTGGAATATGTTATTTCATCCAACTATGGGACCAATCAATCAGTTGTTAAAAGTGGTGATTGCTAACCCACCAGGTTGGACATCTAGTTCTGACTGGGCTTTATGGGCAATTGTGATTGTCAGTGTTTGGCGAGGGATGGGCTATTATATGATCTTATATTTAGCAGGATTGCAGAGTATTTCCAAAGAATTATATGAGGCAGCATCGATGGATGGAGCAAATAATTGGAAACAATTTTGGAATATTACTCTGCCCTCACTAAGACCGACCACTTTTTTTGTAACGGTTATGTTGGTTATTAATAGTTTCAAAGTCTTCGATCTGATTCAAGTAATGACGGATGGTGGTCCAGGTCGTTCGACAAATGTCTTAGTTTATAAAATTTATAACGAAGCGTTTGTTAATTTTGAGTTCGGCTATGCGTCAGCAATCTCATTAGTGATGTTTGTGATTGTGTTAGGAGTTACAGTGATTCAATTTAGTTGGAATAAACGGATGGAGAGGGTGTAGAAGGTGGAAGCAATGGAAGAAGCAACCGTGTTAAAAGGAACGCAGAAAAAAATAAAAAAAGAAACATTGAATTACCGAGAAGGCATTATGATTGCGGTGTTATCGATTCTTTCTCTAGTAGTCCTTATTCCATTTATCTGGATGCTCTCAGCGTCACTCAAAGAAAACAATGATGTTTTTAGTGTACCCATTCAGTGGATTCCGACAAAATTTCGTTGGGAAAATTATGCTGAAATTTGGACAACAATTCCTTTAGTCACATTTTTTAAAAATACGGCATTCTTAAGTGTGACAATTACACTGATTCAATTATTGACAAGCAGTTTTGCAGCTTATGGTTTTTCTAAAATGGCATTTAAAGGTCGAGATATTTTATTCTTAGCTTATATTGGAACAATTGCGGTACCGTGGCAAGTCTATATGATTCCACAATTTATTATGATGCGTCAATTAGGGTTGACGGATAGCTTGCTATCACTTGTATTAATGCAAGCATTTAATGCATTCGGTGTCTTTTTATTAAAACAATACTATGAAAGTATTCCAGATTCATTATGTGAAAGTGCACGAATTGATGGCTTAACTGAGTGGGGCATTTATCGAAGAATCATTTTACCTTTAACCAAACCAGCTTTAGCGAGCTTAACGATTATTACATTTGTTAATACTTGGAATGATTATATGGGACCGTTTATTTATTTAACATCAACAGAAAATAAAACGATTCAATTAGGATTAAAGATGTTCGTGTCATTATATGATGCAGAGTATGCCTTGATTATGGCCGCGTCAGTCATTTCTATTTTACCAGTTGGAATTATTTTCTTATCCATGCAAAAATATTTCGTTGAAGGAATTGCTTCTTCAGGTGTAAAAGGTTAGTACAAAAATCACTTTTTTAGAGTGGTAAAACTAGGAGGTTGTTTCGTTGTCGGAAAAACAAAAGTGGGCAGAAGAGGTTGTCAGAAAAATTGAGGGAAAAATTGAGAAAGAACGTGTGAATTTGTCGGGAGGGATTCCGTATATTCCCGAAAATAATCGTTACATAGACGTCGGAGCAACTGATTTATCATGGTGGACAAATGGCTTTTGGGGTGGACTCTTATGGCAGTTATATGGGGCAACTCAAAAAGAGGGATTTAAAGAATCGGCAGTTGCACTAGAAAATCGTTTAGACCAACCACTAGAAGAGTTCGAAGAGATCCATCACGATGTCGGTTTTATGTGGCTGCACACATCAGTAGCCCAGTATCGTCAACTTGGAAGTCATAAATCTTATCAAAGAAGTTTGCACGCAGCAACTATTTTGGCAGGGCGTTTTAATTTAGCAGGTCAATTTCTACGTTGTTGGAATGAAGATAAAGTTGGCTGGGTAATTATTGACAGCATGATGAATATCCCGTTACTTTACTGGGCAAGCAGCGAGACCAATGATCCACGCTTTAGTCAAATAGCTGAGGCTCATTCTGAAACTGTCCGTCAATATTTAGTACGAAAAGATGGATCCGTTAATCATATTGGTGTATTTGATCCGGAATCAGGTACTTATTTACATTCAGTAGCAGGCCAAGGTTATGCCGCGGATTCTTCATGGTCAAGGGGGCAAGGCTGGGCAATCTATGGTTTTGCATTAAGTTATAAATACTCGCAAAAGATGGAATACCTAGAAACGGCAAAACAAGTAGCCAACTATGTCATTAGTCAGTTACAAGAAACAAATTATTTAGCCAAATGTGACTATCGTGCCCCTTCAACTCCAGAAATTTATGATAGTACGGCATCTGTGATTACGGCATGTGGATTGCTAGAAATCGCGAATTGGTTGGATGGCCCAGAAAAAGAATTTTATACAAATGTAGCATTTAAAATCTTATTAGCGGTCGAGAAAATTGCTAATTGGAATCCAGAAGAAGCAGGCATTATTCCAATGGGAACCGTTCAATATCATAGTGAACGAGGCCGACATGTGCCCATTATTTATGGAGATTATTTCTTTACGGAAGGCATTTTAAGGTTATTAGGTCGAGAAAGTGATATGTGGTAAAAAGCATAATCCAATAAGATTTGTTTCAATATAGACTGAGCGAAATCGCGATTGATTTCACTCAGTCTATAAGTGTTTTCAGACAAAATAAAAGGCGAGCAAGGCAACTAGAGATTCCTTCCCAGTAATTTCCTTTCATGGAAAGTAAGCGTTTTATTTAATTTGTTGTCTGCAAATGTTACAATCATTTTAAGAGTTGAAATAAGATAGTTATCGTTATTTTTAGGGGGAGTGTAAGTGAAGAAATTAATTGGTGTCGATATTGGCGGGACAAAAGTAGCGGTGGGCTTGATTGATCTGAGTGGGGCTGTTTTAGAAGAATTGATTGTGGCGAGTGATGGAAGGAATCGGGAGCCGATGTTTGAGATTGTGGTCGACGCGATTCGTTCGTTATTAAAAAAAGTCGGTTTAGCAGAAGAGGAAATTGCTTTAGGCGTTGGCGTTCCAGGGATTGTCGACAGTAAAAATGGTATTGCTATTTTCCAAAATAATTTAGACTGGGAAAATTTTCCGATTCGTGATCGATTACAAGCGGCCTTTCCTAAAGTAGACATGATTAAGATTGATAATGATGTTGTACATGCTGGATTTGCTGAATGGCGGGCATCGGGTTTAACAAAAGAAGATTCCCTCGTGTTTTTAACGATCTCAACGGGAATTGCGAGTCCAATTTTTGAAGGGGGCGTACCGATTCGTGGTCGAGGGTTAGCGGGTGAGGTCGGGCTTGTACCAGTTCGGACGGCGAATGGAACGAAGACGGAACGCTTAGAATTTGTTGCCAGTGGTTCGGCTTTAGAAGCGAAAGCACAAGCACGTTATGTCGATGCTACAATGACATCAGCTCGATTATTTGAACAATATCTTCAAAATGAGGCACGAGCAGTCGAGCTGATCGATGACTTTTTAGATTCATTGACACATGGTGTTTATATCATTACCTCGCTGATTAATCCGACACAAATCGTCTTAGGCGGAAGTGTGTTGATGCGCAATCCGTATCTATTGCCACTCCTAAAAGAACGTTTGCTAAATGAAATGCTACCAGTTCAACAAGAAAGTGTGGCAGCACTTGTTTTGAGTCAATACGAAAACAATGCGAGTTTAGTTGGTGCTGGGTTATCGGTAGTATAAAATCGTAGCCGTAACAACAGAAAAAGAGAACCCTGAAGTTCTCTTTTTCAGTTTTATTTTAGGATGATTCTGTTGTTTCTAAAATTGAAATCGTTGGGTCTTTAAATCTATCAAGATTAATTGGTAGATTTTTATCCATTAGTGCGGCGATGTCTGCTCGTTTTTCGGCATTATTTGCAAAAAGAACACCCAATGGGCGACGATTTTCATCGAGGTAAGCAATCGTGAACTTCGGTTCGTCGCTTGAACCACGAGTCACGGTTTGGTTCCAAGTTAACGTATGACCTAAATATTCAAAGGTTTGATCGTATTCATCTGTCCAGAAATAAGGACGTGTCGCATAGACTTCACTTTTTGGTTGGATAATATTATGTGCCACGCAACGCCCATGAGCTCTTGCGTGTTCCCAGTGTTCGACGTGAACAAGCTCACCTTGGTACGGCCAAACGGTACAGTCACCGGCGGCATAAACGTCTGGTAAAGAAGTTTCACCGTATTCATTCACGACAATCCCTCGCTGCACTTCTAAATCAGGATGGGCGATGGATGTATTTGGAACGACGCCAATACCGATAATCACCATTTGGCAGTTAATTTTTTTCCCACTCGCCGTCAAAGCTGCTGTCACATGACCTTGTTCATCTTTTTCGAATGCTGTTATATCTTCACTTGTCAAAAGAGTAACGCCGTGCGAACGATGCATATTGCTAAAATAATGGGATGCTTCTTCACCGACAATTCGACCAAGTGGCAAGGGTGCGTGTTCGATGACCGTTACATTTAATCCAACTTGTGCGAATGTTGACGCCATTTCGAGGCCAATGAAGCCCGCCCCAACAATCACGATATCTTTTGATTTTTTATCCCAAGCTTTAATTTTTTGAGCGTTTTCAAAATCGCGTAAATAAAAAATCCCTTCTGCATCAACGCCAGGTGCATTGAACATTCGTAAAGTTGAACCAATCGCTAAAACTAACTGATCGTAAGGAATCGATTCTTTTTTATTTGTTTGAACGGTGTGATTTTCCGGGTCAATCGAAACAATTTCTGTTCCTAATTTTAAGGTGATTTTTTCATCTTCGTAAAAAGTTTCATCGCGAAAAACAGGTGGTGATACGGTCTCTTGCGCCAACATCCAGTTTTTTGACAACTCTTTCAAATCATACGGCAAACTTGCTTGCTTTCCGACTAATGTAATTTTTCCTTGGTACCCTTTCGTACGTAATTCCTTCGCAACATTATACCCTGCAATTGAAGCACCAACTATGACAACACCGTGTGCCATTTTCATCATCTCCTAGATTGATCGTAAGTTATTTGGTATTCGTACTACTTTCAGTATACCGCTCGGAAGTTTTTTACGCACGTAAAGCGATTATGAGCGTAACTCTTTGTAAAAAAACGCTTTCTTCCTATAATAAGAACAAGACGTATTTTTTTATCGTGTTTCAAAAGTAAACCAAAGAGGTGAAGCCAGATGGTTCCATATGAAAATGATTATGAGAGAGAAAAACAACTACTCCAAACGTATTTCCCATCCATTCAAGCAGATTCAGCAGAGATGGATTCAAAAATAGAAAAGGTAGCCGCTTTTGAACAAGCGCTCCGAGGATTGATGGCTGTTTGCGGCGACGATCCGACACGTGAAGGTGTGATTGAAACACCGTATCGTTTCATGAAGGCCTTTTTAGAATATACAGAGGGGTATCGTGAAGATCCGAAAAAACACTTGGAAAAGGTCTTTGATGTGCCGTATCAAGAACTAATTGTCGTCAAAGACATTGAATTTTATTCGATGTGTGAACATCATCTCGCCCCATTTTTTGGCGTCGCACATGTTGGTTATTTTCCAGGCGAAAAAATTACTGGTCTATCGAAAATCGCGCGGATGGTTGAGGGGTACGCGCGTCGTTTTCAAGTGCAAGAGCGATTAACGACGCAAATTGTCGAGGCGCTAGAGGAAGTGCTGAATCCAACCGGCATTATGGTAGTCGTCGAGGCAAAACATTTATGCATGTGTAGTCGTGGCGTTAAAAAATCCAGTGCCGTCACTTTGACTTCAGCTACTCGTGGCGCGTTTACAACGGATTCCGCTTTGCGCGGTGAATTTTTGTCATTGATTAGAGAACATTAGGAGGGATGCTCCGATGAAAAAAGTAGCGATTATCACTGGGAGTGCCACCGGGTTAGGGAAGCAGACAGCGATTGCACTTGCCAAAGCAGGCAACCAAGTAGTGATTAATTACGTTCATAGTCAAGCAGCAGCCGAAGAGACAGCCGGGCTGATTCAAGCGAAATATGAAGTCGATACGCTCATTGTTCAAGGCGATATGCGTCAAATAGACGATGTTCAACGACTAGTTTCCGAGACGAAAGCTCGATTTGGACGTATCGATATTCTGGTGCATAATGCCGGCCCTTTTATTAAAGAACAAAAGAAATTGAGTGAATACGACTTAAGTGATTGGCAGTCAATGATTGATGGGAATTTGAATAGTTATTTTTATCTATTACACGCGGTCTTACCTGAAATGATCAAAAATCAATGGGGACGCATCGTGATGCTTGGTTTTGAAAAAGTCGGTAACGCCCCGGCTTGGCGTTATCGCAGTGCTTATGCTGCATCCAAAAGTGGCGCTGCTTCTTTGACGAGAACCGTCGCTCTAGAAGAAGCCGAAAACGGTATTACAGTCAATATGGTTTGTCCGGGCGATATAAAAGGAGCGTTTAAAGAAATGACGATTAAAGAGGCGATGCAAGTACCTTTCGAAGGTAAGCGACGCCCGGGTGTCGGCGAAGATATTGCACGAACCATTGCTTTTTTATGTGATGAGCAATCCGATTACCTGACCGGCAGCATTATCGAAGTCACAGGCGGTAAAGAAGTCTTAGCCAAACGTAATCAAAGATAATAAAAAGAACAAGGAGCGGAGAAGCTCCTTGTTCTTTTTATTACGCATGTGAAACTAGATTTCCATGATTAATAAAACGTTTACAAAATGAAATTAACGTGCTACGATTCTCTTGTAAACATTATAATGAATGGCTAAACCTGTAAAGGAAAATATATAGCTGTGGGTGGAGAGTGCTTGAGTAAATAATGATTCTAAGTAAAATTAGTCATTTCTCATATTGATAAAGCCATTTAATTATTGATTGAAAAGTCAATAATACACTCTAAAAAGGAATAAAAAGTTGTTGACGATAATACAAGATATTTTGTCTACATGAAGTGTATGTTTATTAATAGAAATGAGGAGGCTGGCTAATGAGTTTGTTTAAAAAGAAGAACGAAAGGTCACTATTCACTGCTTTTATCTCTTATTTTTTAATTTTTTTGATTCCATTTTTATTGCTAACGACTGTATTATATTACTCAGCTATTATAGGATTAAAGCAACAACTTTATTCAACGAATCAAAATAGTTTAAAACAAGCAATGAATCTTTTAGATGAGCGCCTAAAAGATTTAGAAAAATTAACGGATACGATTCAATTTAACCCAAAACTATCAAGTTTTATGCTCAACCATCCGTTCTACTCATTAGATAGCAATAATGAATTAGGAAGAATACAAGCAAACCATAGTTTTATTGAGGAAATGTATGTCTACTATGATCAAGATAAAAAATTTTATTCTAAAAATGGTAGTTATGATTTGGCGACTTTTCAATTCAATAAGTATGAGACAGTCGCTTTTGAAGCAGGTGAATTAGAAGAAAATCTAACGAAGAATCACCCAAAACTAAATGCTACACTTTATAGTAGTGGCGTATCAGATAAATTGTTTCAGTATTATGTTCCTTTGAAAAATAGTGGGATTACTTATGGTAACGTTTTATTTGTTTTGAATAACAGTGAGTTAGAAAAAATGATGAATATGACATCAAATGATTTACCAGGATTTACGTACCTCTTAGATGAAAGCTACAGTACCTTACTCTCACTAACTGAATCAGGCAAAGAGCATGCTGACCTTAAAATAGAAAAAGAAACATTGAATAACAAAAAATTGGAATATGCTGATAAGCAATACGATTTATCTTCTTTTAAATCCGAAATATCAGGAATTACGTTGGCTTTATTAGTTGAAGATAATCAATTTTTAAAGCCAGTTATACAAACAAGGAATCTTTTCTACTTGTTAATTGCACTAATTTTTATATTAGGAAGCCTTTTTAGTTATATTCTAGGACTAAAAAAATATTTGCCTATGAAAAAAATAGAAGATTCATTTGAAAAAATTTTATCAAAAGAATCACTTGATTTTGAAGATGGAAATAGATTATTTTTTGAAAATAAGATTAATTTGGTTTTGAAAAATCACTTGGAATTAAATCAAATTGTAAGTGAGCAGAAAGTTTATTTATTAAACTACTTTTTAGAGAGCTTAATCAGTGGGCACTATCGAGAGGAAAATCAGTTAAAATATGAAATGGAAAAACTTGATTTTAAATTAGCTGGTAAAGCATTTTTTGTTGTTGTGATGTCATCGGAATGGTCAGAGAATAAAGAAGAAAATACAAAAATAAAAACGGTTTTTATTGATCAGTTCCCCCGAACGATAAAAGGAACAACATATCATTTGATTGAGTTAGCTACAAAGAAACAAATTGTTATGCTGGGTTGTACAACCAAAGCAGAAATAAATTCATTGTTGGCAGTTAGTGAGTTAAAGCAATTTAGTCAAACTTTCTTACCTGCAAAATTGAGTTTTACTGTTGGAAATTTTTATGACAACTTGTTATACATCAATCGATCGTATATCGATGCGTTAACAGCTGCAGAATATTTTAAAGACACAGATAGGGATATTATTTATTATGAGGAGATATCTCATCGACAAGTATATTTTTCAAGTATACCAATTGATAGTAAAAGCAAATTACATAAAAGTTTAATGGAAGGCGATGAAGTAGTAGCAAAAGAAGTATTAGAATCTATTTTCTCTAAGAATAAGATCGCTCAAATGAGTATCTATGAAAAACGTTATTATTGCTATGATGTAATAAGCACGGTTTTCAATTGCGTGAGTCAAGAGAATCAGCAATCTATAGTTAAAAATTTTGATCATTTGATGAGTTCGGATGTTTTAGATGATATTCATGAAGAGTTGAAAAAAATAACAGATGATTTTTGTAGTGTGATGAACTTCATGAAAGAAAAAGAAACGAAAGATTTAGGACAAAAAATAATGAAATATATCCATGAAAATTATGCTTCAATGGATTTGTCGTTAGAAGCAATTGCGGTCAATTTTGACTTTTCAGTTTCATATCTCAGTCGGGTCGTCAAAGAACAAGTTGGAATCACTTTTTCTAACTATGTTCAAGAATTAAGATTAGTGAAAATAAAAGAAGAGCTAATTTATACGCCAAAAACAATTAAAGAAATTGTGAATGATGCAGGCTACCATGATGTGTCAAATTATACTAGAAAATTTAAACAAATAATTGGTGTTACTCCAGGTCAGTATAGAAAAGAGAATAGAAAAGAAAACTCAATGATTCGGTTGTAATTAATTATCAAATAAGAATCAAATCATTGAACTTTACTGAAAATCCCTCAACCTTATCTTAATGGTTGAGGGATTTTCAATAACTAGTATATAAATTGAAGAAGATAAAAGAGAAAGATAGACTTAGGATATTAAAAAAAGTCAAAACTTACATACTCCATCATTAGCTAAAAGTGATAAAAGGCTATATATCAACGTTAATTGAAGAGAACAACTACATATTGAATAAATATCAAAAATAAATTATCTTTAAGTAGTCATGTTGAATGCGCTTTCAAAAAAGTTTTTTTATATTATGTGACTAAATTAGAAATGAATAGGAGAGAGAATAAATGAGAAGAATGTCTAAATTATTCGCTGTAGCCACAATATGTGGTGTTTTATTATCTGGTTGTGGAAAAGCAAAAGCAGATAGTAAAAAGCAAGAAGAGATACAGGTCGATGTAGAGATGGCGAATTTCCCAATTGTGAAAGAGAAACTTTCATTAACAATGATGGCTCCAGGAACAGGTTTGTCAGAATGGAAAGATATGCCAACCCTGCAAGAATATGAGAAGATGACAAATATGAGTTTTGAATATACTACACCTCCGATGAGTGATTTTCCGACTAAGCTAAATCTGATGTTTGCTAGTGGTGATTTACCAGATATTATTATGGGCGCGGGTAAAAAATATTTAACACCTGCAATGGAAGTCGCTTATGGTAGTCAAGGATTACTCCTACCGTTAGAAGATTTAATTCCTGAATACGCACCTAATTTTAATAAATTGATGGAAGAAGATCCAAATATCAGAAAATCAATTACAACTCCAGATGGACATATTTATTCCTTACCAGCTATTGGTAGATTACCGCAATCAATTTGGGCGAAAAACCCTTTATGGTACAAAGGCGAATGGTTAGAAAAATTGAATATTAGTAATGAAGAGTTACCAAAAACGACGGAAGAATTTTATGATTTATTAGTCCGATTTAGAGATGAAGATCCGAATGGTAATGGCAAAAAAGATGAGATTCCATTGACTGATTCTAAATTAAACAGTGTTCGTCCATGGTTACTCGCTGCTTTTGGTATGAAAGAATTAGGAATCGAAGAAGTAGATGGTGTTGTCCGATATACACCGATCACAGAGGAATATAAAGCTTTTCTTGAGTATACGAACAAATTATTCACAGAAAAGTTACTTGATACGGAAGTATACTCACAGTCAGATGAACAAAAGAAATCAAAAGGACAAAATAATGAAATTGGGGTTTTCCCAGATTATTTCGCCTTTTTTACAACAGGATCAAGTGAATCAGAGAGTTTAAATGATTACATGTTTCATCCATTAACTAGTGAACAATCACCAAAAGCAGTCGTTCCAGGGAGTCCTAGAATCAATCGAGGAACTTTCTTGATTACAAAAAATAACCCCAGTCCAGAAGCATCTTTACGATGGGCCGATTACTTTTATTCAAAAGAAGGATATGAATTTATTAGTCAAGGTCCAGAAGGTGTCTTATGGGAATATGCAGAAAATGATAAAGGAGAACAAGTAAAAATCTACGCAGAAAACGTCAATATAGCGAAAAAAGAAGAAACAAGAGGAGCAATCACTCCGAACTATGGTATTCCACTACCGTCAGCAGATATTCCACTTGTAGGACCAAAAGAAAACCCAAATGACCCGGATTCTTCAGAATTCCAACAATTTATTGAAAAAGAAACAGAGGAAAAAGTTGTCCCTTATGCAGAAGTTCCGTATCCATTAATCTTTTTGACGAAAGAAGAGCAAGATAAAGTTAACGCGATTGAAACGGATTTGAAGACGTACATTGAACAAATGGAAGCGAAGTTTATTACTGGTGTTGAGCCACTTAGCAACTGGGATACGTATATAGATACGATTGAATCAATGGGTGTCGAGGCTTACATCCAAGTTTATCAAGATGCATATGATTCATGGGAAAAACAATAAACGGTCGTGTATTACTAGACGTAATCTGAAAAAGAAAAGAGTAATCAAGAACGGAGCCTATTTATGAAAAAAGAATATAAGTTTCCCGAAAACTTTTTTTGGGGAACTGCCACAAGTGCTGTGCAATCAGAAGGTAGAGTATCAGGGGATCAAAAAGGGATGGACATATGGGATTATTCTTCAAAAGAGTATAATCATCGATTCTATCATGGTATCACAACGGAACAAGTCTCAGGATTTTATCGAGATTACAGAGAAGATATAAAAAAAGCTAGTGATATTTCTCTAAACTCTTTTCGAACATCTATTTCTTGGGCACGGTTGATACCAAATGGTGTGGGTGAGATAAATCCAGAAGCAATTACCTTTTATAAAAATGTTTTTACAGAACTGCGAGAAAAAGGCTTGTCTGTCTTTGTAAATCTCTATCATTTTGATATGCCAATGGCGCTACAAAAAGAAGGTGGATTCGAAAATAAAAATACTATCGAAGCATATAAGAACTATGCGGAAACTTGTTTTGACTTGTTTGGAGATTTGGTCGATTATTGGTTCACTTTTAATGAGCCAATGATTCCAGCTGAGGCAGGCTATTTACATGATAGACACTATCCTTATGTTGTTGATTTTAAGCGAGCGGCTCAAGTACTCCATAACATTGTTGTTTCCCACTGTGAAGCTGTTCGTGTTTTTCGTAAAAAGAAACGAAATAACCAGATAGGAATTATTATGGATGTCTTACCTGTCTATCCTAGGAGTAGTCACCCCGCAGATATGGAAGCTGCAAGAATGGCTGATTTATTTTATACGAGAAGTTTAAATGAAGTGATTTTAAAAGGGGAATACCCCGTAGAATTAATTGAGATTCTCACAGAATATAATCAATTACCTCCTCAAGTGTCGAAAGAAGAATTAGCATTAATAAAAGCTACAAAAATTGATTTATTGGGAATTAATTATTACCAACCAAGGCGTGTGAAAGCCAAAGAGTGTCTAGTTAATCCCAACGGTGTATTTATGCCTGAGAATTTTTTTGATCCTTACATTATGCCAGGTCGTCGGATGAATACTTCTCGAGGCATTGAAATCTATCCTAAGGGAATCTATGATATTGCCATCAATATAAAAAAATTATATGGAGACATTCCGTGGTTTGTTTCTGAAAATGGTATAGGTATTCAAGACGAAGAGGCGTTTATCAGGGATGGTATTGTTCAAGATGACTATCGTATTGAATTCTTAACGGAACACCTACAGTGGCTTCATAAGGCGATGAAAGAAGGCGTAAATTGCAAAGGTTACCATATGTGGACTTTTGTCGATTGTTGGTCATGGATCAATACATTTAAGAATAGATATGGTTTTTATCGTTTGAATTTAGAAACGGGAGAAAAAACCTTGAAGAAATCAGGTATTTGGTTTAAAGAAGTTATTGAAAATAACGGATTTGAGGTTTAGTAATCAAGTGATGAGGCTGAGGAGATAGAATGAAAAATCAAGCAGATGTAATCAATCGAGTAGAAATTGTTTTTCAAGATAGACCTAAAATCGTCGAAATGTTTAAAGCTTGTTATAAAAATACTTTAGAAACTACATTGTCTTATGATGAGCAAACAGAAACATCTTTTATGGTGACAGGAGATATTCCTGCGATGTGGCTACGTGACTCTGTCAATCAATTAAGACCATATTTATTGATTGCTGAACACGATGAGTCATTGCAAAGAGTAATTGAAGGGGTAATAAAAAAACTAAAAATATGTGTATTACATGATCCTTATGCTAATGCATTTAACGAGGAAAACAATAATAAGGGGCATCAAACTGATCTGACCAAAATGACCGGAAATGTTTGGGAACGAAAATATGAAATTGACTCCCTTTGTTCTCCGATTCAGTTATCTTATTTGTACTGGAAGAATACTGGAAAGAGTAATCATTTTGATGACTTATTTTTTAAAGTCATACTAAATATATTAGATGTTTGGGAAACTGAACAGGAACATTTTAAAAAATCTGATTATACTTTTCAGCGTCCGGGTGCGAGATATACGTCAATTTTACCAAATGATGGGCAAGGAACTAAGGTTTCTTATACAGGAATGACCTGGTCAGGTTTTCGACCGAGTGATGATCGTTGTGAATACGGTTATCTCATTCCATCGAATATGTTTGCTACAGTGGTGTTAAATTACATTTTAGAAATAAATAATTTTTTTTATCAAGATATGACACTGGCTGAACGAGTGGAAACATTACGAAATCTTATCCAAGATGGTATTAAGAAGAACGCTGTGATTAATGATAGTGATTTTGGTGAAGTATATGCCTATGAGGTCGATGGCTTAGGAAACACATTGATAATGGATGATGCGAATGTACCTAGTCTACTGTCACTACCTTATATTGGTTATTGTGATGTAGAAGATGAAATTTATCAGAATACACGTAAAATGATTCTGAGTAAAAAAAATCCATACTATTTTGAAGGTGAGTTTGCAAAGGGTATTGGTAGTCCACATACACATCCAGATTATATTTGGCATATTAGTTTGGCAGTTGAAGGGATGACATCTATTAATCCAGCAGATCATCAGCGGTTGTTGGATTACTTTGAGAAAACAGATGCAGACACTAATTTAGTTCATGAAGGTTTTCATAAAGATGATCCTTTTGTTTATACTCGCGAGTGGTTTTCTTGGTCAAATGCGATGTTTGTTGAATACATCATGAAGTTATGTGGTTTAGAAATTAAAACTGTTTGACGATTTGGGAATGAAAAGGATGAGTAAAATGACTGAACAATCATTGTTTGTTTTAGATTTGGGTGGATCCGCTGTGAAATATTCTGTCTGGTACCAGGAAGAGTTACATGAAAAGGGAAAATTTAAAACACCTAAAACATTCACTTCTTTTTTAGAAAAAGTCGTTGGAATTAAAGAACGACTCGCAAAGAAATACAATTTGGTTGGATGCGCATGTAGTTTGCCAGGGACAGTAAATGTGGAAGAAAAAATAATTGAGGGAACAAGTGCGATAAAATATATTCATCAAGAGACCTTTATTGAATCATTAGAGTCATGTTTAGGTCTACCTATTCGCTTAGAAAATGATGCAAATTGTGCTGCTTTAGCAGAAGTTTCTTTAGGTGCTGCCAAAGGAAAGAAAGATGTTTTAGTCCTTGTTTTAGGATCAGGGATTGGTGGAGCAATCATCAAGCATGGACGATTAGAAAAAGGTTATCACTTAGTAGGAGGTGAATTCGGTTATATGCTACTAAATGAGGAACAAAATTTTAGTCAATTATCTTCACCAGTAGCATTAGCTAAGAGAGTTTCAGAAAGAAAAGGCTATTCTTGTGATAAAATGACGAGTAGAGAAGTATTTGATTTAGCGGATAAAAATGATCCGATAGCATTCGAGGAAGTTGAGAAGATGTTTCATTTTTTGGCAATTGGATTATATAATTTACAGATGAGTATTGATCCAGAAATTATTTTAATTGGTGGTGCAATTTCAAAAAGAAGTGATTTACTACAAAGAATAAACGCGAAATTTGAAACATTATTTTTAGGGAAAAAGCAGATTGGGATTCGTCCCAATATTGCGATTTGTCAATTTGAAAATGATGCTAATTTAATCGGTGCTGTTGTTAATTATCACATCGGATAAAAAACAATTAGAAGTAAAGGTTGTTTTAACATTCCACGAGTATCTGAAATGATGTTTCATTTAAATTTTCACAAATGACGATTCTGATAATTTATTCATGTTAAGAAAATTATGAAATATTAAGCGATAGAAAGGCTGAATTGACAGTCATTTTATCGCTTTTTATTTTATTTGAAAATAATTAAGATGGAACTATGAAACATTTATATGTGATTTGACTCGACGTATCCCAGAAAGTCAATTTGAGAGGATTCAATACTACGAAGTTTGTAATTATTGAATCCTTTTTATTGGTAATTAAGGAGCAATAAGCAAGTAGGTCACGAAAATGGATGTCCATTGAGAATCCCATGAGTATTATTTTAAGTCCATTACATTTCAGCAGTTTATTCTGTTTTTCTCGTCGAATTAGCATAGGAATCAGGCGGTAAGTCAGATATAATAGAGAAAGTTCAATCAAGTAGATGAGGAGTGTTTTTATGGAAAATTTATTGGAATTAACAAAGGAATTAACGATGATTCCGTCACCGACGGGGTATACGCGTACGATTATTGATTTTTTAGCGAACAAATTAAGTGCAATGGGTTATGAAACGACAGAAAATCGAAAAGGGAGCTTAATTGTAACCGTTCCCGGTAAAAATACGCAAGAGCATCGTTTTATTACGGCGCATATTGATACGTTAGGCGCAATGGTTCGTGGGATTCGTCCAAATGGTCGACTAAAACTTGATCGCGTCGGCGGCTTTACCTTTAATGCGATTGAAGGTGAATATTGTACGATTCATACACAAACAGGGAAAGAAATTAGTGGGACGATTTTAATGCGTCAAACAAGTGTCCATGTGTATAAAGATGCGGCAACGGCTGAGCGTAATCAGGACAATATGGAAATTCGTTTAGATGAAAAAACGACCAACGCCGAAGAAACACGGGCGTTAGGGATTGAAGTTGGCGATTTTATCAGTTTTGATCCACGAACCGAAATTACCGATGGTGGATTCATTAAATCACGTCACCTAGATGATAAAGTCAGTGCGGCGATTTTATTAGTGTTTTTAGAAAAAATCAAAGCAACAGGCGAAGAATTACCGTATACAACTCATTTCTTATTTTCAAATAACGAAGAAATCGGTTATGGAGGCAACTCCAATATTGATGACAAAGTCGTTGAATACGTTGCGGTTGATATGGGTGCAATGGGCGATGACCAGCAAACCGATGAGTATACGGTATCGATTTGTGTGAAAGATGGATCGGGTCCTTATCATTTAGATTTACGCAATCATTTTGTGGCGCTTTGCCAAGCGAATAATATTCCATACAAATTAGATATTTACCCGTTTTATGGTAGTGATGCTTCAGCGGCGATGCGTGCCGGAGCGGATGTAAAACACGGATTGATCGGGGCTGGGATTGAAGCAAGTCATGCGTATGAGCGAACACATCGCGATTCAATCGAGGCAACGTATCAGTTAGTTGAGAAGTATTTATTTAGTTCAATGGTTTAATCAAATAATAGAGATGGTTAGGGAGTAAAGATGGAAAAGAAGCTGCACTATCAATATGTGTTATTGCAATGTAGTTTTTACGCTGTTTCGGCGTGTTTTATTGGTTATATGGTTCCTGTTTTGCAAAAACAAGGGTTTAATCATTCACAAATCGGCTTATTTTTAGGATTAAGGGCGTTATTTAGCGTGATCTTTCAACCAGCCATTGCGAATTTTATGGAAAAATTTCAAGCAAAAATTTCCTTTAATCAACTGATTGCCGCAATGGTTGTTGTTAGTATGGCGATGACCGGTGTGCAATTGCTACAACCTGCCTTTTTGGGGATGACCTTTGTCTTTATCTTATACGGTGTCTCATCTTTTAGCATGGTGTCTTTTATTGATGCCATGTCGACGTTGTATTTTTACCAAGGAAAAAAAGTCAATTATCCTGTGGCACGTGGAGCAGGTTCCTTGAGTTATGCGATTAGTGCCTTATTAATTGGTTCATTGGTCGAAGCACAGACCATTTTAATGGCACAGTTCTTCTTATTTATTCCGTTACTATTGGCCGTTTTAAGTATTGAAAAAATTAAAGGCATTGAAGCAGCACACGATGAAAAGGAAGCGCAAGTTTCCTTTAAAGCACTCTTTAAAGAATATCCCGTTTTTAAGTATTTCTTGTTAGCAGTGATTTTTTCATTTGTTGGAAAAGAGATGTCTTCTAGTTTCTTGATTGATGTTTATCGTTCATTAGGTGGCGACAATCAAAGCTATGGCATCGGAACGTTTTTACTTGCTTCAAGTGAAATACCAGCAGCCATTTTGTTTACGAAATTATTGGATCGTGTAGGTATTCGTCGTTTAATGCTCATGTCATTCTTCTTTGCTTTTTTACGTATCTTCCTAATTATGCTTGCGCCGAATCTGTTCTTTTTAAATTTCGCGCAAATGTTACAAATGTTTGGTAACGGGCTATTTTGGGCAGGAAATATTCAATTTATTCGGACCGTTTTACCGGCAAAATATTCCGTAAAAGCGCAAGCGGCCGTGGGTGTTTGTTATTTAGGAATTGGTAGTGGCATCGGTGCTCCGTTAAGCGGGGTCATACTCGAACAAACAAACTTACTAACGTTATTGGCGGTTTCTTCCTTACTTGCTTTGGTCGGACTAATTGTTTTATTTTTTGGTTCCAAGCATCAAGCACATTCAAAAGTAATCCAACCAATTGAATAAAGAATAAAAGATTTCAGGTCTTGACATTCGGCCTGAAATCTTTTATTCTCTTTGTAAGCGGTTTATGTTTATCGATAAACAAAAAAAGAAAGTGAGCAATTAAAGTATGAATAAATCAGTTACAATTAAAGACATTGCTCAAAAAGTTGGCGTCAGTGAAACGACGATTTCCCGTTATTTAAATCAGAAATACGAATACATGTCTGAAAAAACCCGTGATAAAATTGCGACCGTCATTCAAGAGCTCGATTATCGACCGAATCATATGGCACGCTCGTTGAAATCACAAAAAAGTCGGATGATTGGCGCAGTGATTGCCGATATCGAAAATCCCTTTTCAGCGATGATTATTAAAGGATTGAGTGATAAATGTGAAGCGTTGGATTACACTTTGCTCATTGCGATTTCTGATAACTCGGCAGCAAATGAACGCAAACAAATTGAAAAACTTTTGGACAATCAAGTCGATGGACTCATCGTCAATACGTCCGGTGATAACGAGGACTACTTGCTAGTCTTAAACGAAAGTGGCTTTCCAATGATTTTACTGGATCGTGGCGTCAGTCAAGGAAAAATAGATACCGTTACGACTGATAACCAAGGTGCTGTGCAAGACATGTTGGCGTTTCTTGTGGATGAAGGTTTTCGCTCGATTGGCTTTTTTTGTGATGAACTTTCGAATACGGTTCGGCAAGAGCGCTGCAATAGTTTTGAAAAAGTCATGGTAGCACAAGCGGAAAAGAACCTAAAAGGGGTCGTTTATTTAAGGAATCCAGCGATGGACTCGGAATTGGCAGCTGCCTTACAGGATTTTTACACTTATCCGGAACCACGCGTTATTTTTGGCGCCAATAGTTTGATGACTCTGAAGCTTTTGGAATTAATGAAACAAGCCAACTATGTGATTAATCAAGATTTTAGTATTTGTGGCTTTGATGATTTAGCTTGGGCTAAAGTCATGACGCCAGCGTTAACAACGATTCACCAAAACTCCTATGATTTAGGTGTGGAATCATTGAACCAACTTGTTGCCAAAATCAATCAAAAGACAGTTGGGCAAGCCAAGATAACCAAACTTCCAGCGCACTTGAAAATCAGGGAATCAACTCAAATCAAACCCTAAAAACCGAGCAATCGGTTTTTATATCACTCTTTATGTTTATCGATAAACATAAAGCTATGAAAGCATTTATAACAAGAGAGGAGACTGAAAATGGCAGATGTAATGTTAGTCGGAGAACCGCTAGTTTTATTTTATGCGCAAGAGTATGGTTCATTAGCAGAAGTGAACCATTTTACGAAAGGACTTGCTGGAGCGGAAGTCAATGTCGGAATTGGTTTATCAAGATTGGGGCACCAAGTTTCGTATTTAACGAAAATTAGTACGGATGAAATGGGTGATTATATTTATCAGGCGCTTGAAAAAGAGCAATTGGCTTCACCTTATATTTTAAGGGAACCGACCTTGCCAGTCGGTATCATGTATAAGAATAAGGTTAAAGAAGGCGATCCAAAAACCCTCTACTATCGTAAAGGCAGTGCGGCTTCGAAAATGACGAAAGCAGATATTGACCGGATTGATTTCAGTCAGTTAAAACTTGTCCATTTAACCGGCATTCCAGCCGCACTTAGCCCAGAGTTTAGAGAAGCCTGCTTTTATTTGATACAGCAAGCAAAAGAAAGCGGTTGCTTATTGACGTTTGACTCGAATTTACGTCCAAGTTTATGGGAATCCGAAGCATTAATGATTCAAACGATTAATGAATTAGCGGTCCTTTCAGATATTTTTTTACCTGGTTTAGAGGAAGGACAATTGTTGACAGGATTAACGACAACGGAGGAAATCGCGGATTATTATTTAACGCGTGGCGTGTCACACGTTGTGGTTAAAAATGGGGCACAAGGAGCGTTTGTCAAAAGCCAAAATCAAGAGAAGCAGTTGGTTGAGGGGTTTCTAGTGGAAAAAGTTGTGGATACGGTCGGAGCAGGCGATGGTTTTGCGGTTGGCATTATTGATGGTTTACTCCGAAAACTTTCACTGCCAGAAGCAGTTGAAAATGCCAATGCGATTGGGGCCATCCAAGTGCAACATGTTAGTGATAATGAAGCGTTACCTACTTTGGTAGAACTTCAAGAATTCAAAGAAAACACACAGAGAGGGCGTTAAAAATGTCGAGAAAAATGACGATTTTAAATCAATTAAAAGAAAATTATGTCTTTGCCGTAGTTCGAGGGAAATCGGTTGAAGAAGCGTTAATTATTTCCAAAAAATGTGTGGCAGGAGGCATTAAAAATATAGAATTGACGTACACAACACCAAATGCTGCTCAGGCGATTCGTACATTTGTGGAAAAAAATACGGATGTAGAGGTGGTCGTTGGTGCAGGGACCGTTCTAGACAGTGCAACGGCTAATGAAGCCATTTTAGCGGGTGCGCAATTTATCGTTAGTCCACATTTCGATGCAAAAATTAGTGTGGTGTGTAATCGTTATGCGATTCCTTATTTACCTGGTTGTGGCAGCGTAACGGAGATGGTTACCGCGATGGAAAGTGGCGCAGATGTCGTTAAACTCTTCCCAGGCGGTCTATTCGGTGCCAATTTCATTAAAGACGTACATGGTCCGTTGCCATTTGCTGAGATGATGCCCTCAGGAGGTGTTTCAATCGATAATATCGATCAATGGATGGCTGCAGGTGCTTGGGCAGTCGGAGTGGGTGGTGCGTTAACGCAAGACGTTGCAACAGCTGGTTATGGGAGTGTCGAAGCGATTGCCAAACGTTTCATTGATAAAGTAAACGAGTCAAAATAAAAACAACGGACGCGTAAGAAAGTAGCTAGTAAAAAGCCATTTCTTACGCATCCGTTTCTTTTTTAGTACCCAGCTGTTAAATCAACTGGATTGCGTGTTAAGGTCTGATTCGTCAGATAACTAGTCAAATTTTCGCGATAAATTTCAGTGACTTTTTGTTGGAAATGACGAACTAAACCAGAAATATGTGGTGTAATCAATACATTTTCCATCGCCCATAGTGGACTATCTGCTGCCAAAGGCTCTTCTTCAAAAACATCCAATCCAGCGAAGCTTAGCTGCTTGGTTTCCAACGCACGAATTAGAGCGTCTGTATCAACGCTTGGGCCACGCCCGACGTTGATGAAGCTTGCGCCAGGTTTGATTTGTTGGAAGAAAGAATCGTTGTAGTAATGATGCGTCTCCTTCGTTAGTGGTAAAATATTGACGATAATATCATATTCGGCGAAATGTTGTGCGGCATCGGCTTGTTTATAGATGGTTTTAAAATGTTCCAATTGGCGACCGCTGCGACTCACTCCAGAAACTTCTACCCCTAGACCTTGAGAAATAAGTGCTAATCGTTGACCGATTTTTCCAGGACCGATAATCAGCATTTTTTTACCATTTAACTCATCATAAGAAATGGTCTCATAAGAAACCCACTCACGCTTGGCTTGTCCTAAAATAGACGCTTGAATGCCGCGGTAACGAGTTAAAAGCATACCGATAACCGATTCAGCAATTGGAATGGCATGAATCCCGCTCATGTTGCTTAGTAAAATGCCTTGTTCAGCAAGCTGAGCTAAATCCAAATAGTCGACACCCGCACTATTGGCTTGTATCCACTTGAGAGAGTGATTTTCTAAAGCTAAAATTTGTTGACCAATCTCAGGATGCCAACCAAGTAACATCTCCACCTGAGCGAGCTCCTCCGTAGAAATGGGGGTCTCTGGATTACGAAATTCATAATTGGGAGCAAGAGCTTGTAAAGTATCCAAATATTCAGGACGTAAGGTAATAGCGGTATAAATAATTTTATTCGTCATAATGTCCTCCTTTAAAGTTGTTGCTTCAAGTGTAACAAATAAAACAAAACGAAGAAAGTATTCTCGATGTTCGCTGTCTGTATGGTAAAATCATTCATAAGGAACAAGGAAGGAACGAGATCAAATGAAACAAAAAAGTGTCTATTTGAATACGCGTTGGATCGGTTATTTTTTGATCGGTATGGGTGTTTTCTTTTTTGCATTGGCGTTATTTGCTCAAGTCATCAGTCCGACAACGAATACCTTGCCGTTAGAGCAAACAATCCTTTTCCGCTTGATTTTCTTAGCCTCGTTCGGCTTACCAGCATTGGTTTTACTAATCATTGGTGGCATCGTTCTTTTTCGGAACAGTCGTAAACGAAAAAGAGAAGAAGCATTAAAAGCACATGGAAAGAAAATTCAAGCAACGAATTTAACAATTGAAAGTTCAAATGTTCAAGTCAATCGACAATATCAAATGTATCTTACTTGCACGTATCAAGATAAAAAAGGCGATTATTTCCTTTTCAAAAGTCGTTTATTACGCTTGAATCCACTCCCTTTTTTAGGTGACGAGGTAACGGTTTATGTCGATCCAGAAAAACAACAAGATTATTTTGTCGATATTGAAGGCAGTATGGCTAAAGTTTATGAATAATAAAAACAGCTTCCATGGCGTGATTGGCCAAGAAGCTGTTTTTTTTAGTGTCGTTAAGCAGAAACCAGTTGTACACGAATGCCTGAAGGATCCGTCACGGTTGCACCTGTTTCATTTTTTTGAACGCTATGACCGAGTGCTTCTAAGTGTTCAATTGCTTGGTTTAAAGCCGTTATATCTGGATATTTTAGCGTATAAAAAGCCATGCCTAACTGATTCGGTTGGGATTTTGGTGCGCCAACACCCATCCATGTATTAATGGCGATGTGGTGGTGATATTGACCGGTTGCAAGGAAGAGTGCTTGATTGGCATAACGGCTAACAATATCAAAGCCAAGGCCTTTCGTGTAGAAGTCTTTCGTTTGTTCTAAGTCCGAAACATATAAATGCAAATGACCCATAATCGTTTTCGTTGGGATGCCTTGCCAACCAGCGGCTGTTTGTTGTTGTGCAAGTGCATTGAAATTCAACGGATCAATCGTCATCTCAACGAGTTCGTCTTGCCATGTCCATTCTTCTGGTACGCGATCAATGTAAATCTCAATTTCATTGCCCTCAGGATCAGTTAAATAAAGAGCTTCACTAACACTGTGATCGGCTGCGGCAAAAGGATAACCGGCTTGATGTAAATGAGCGGTAAAGTTAGCTAAATCTGAGCGTTCTGGTAATAAAAGGGCAAAATGATACATCCCAGCAGAACGTTTTGGTCGTGGTGAAAAATCAGGTGTCGCAACGAGTGTTAATAAGACTTGTTGACCATCCGCTGTAAATGCTATCGTTGAAGGCGTTTCGTTGATTATTTTTAAGCCTAAAATGGTTGTATAAAAATCTTTCATTTTTGAAAAATCTTGGACATTCAATTGAACCTCAGTCACAATCGTATTTGGTTTTTGATGAAAATGCATGATGTCATCCTCCGATACATAATTTGTAGGTCTAAAGTAGCATGCATTTTTTTGAGGGTCAACGAACTTGCCTTGGCCCAAAATAGGCAAAGAAGTTATTTTTTGGTAAAGTAAGGATAATCATAAATAGAGAGGAAGAATCGCATGTCATTATTATTATCACCTGTTCAGATTGCTAAATTAGCGTTAAAAAACCGCGTTGTGATGCCACCGATGTGTATGTATGAAGTCCACAAAGAAGATGGGGTTGCGACACCGTTTCACTTTGCTCACTACGGTGCACGAGCAATTGGGCAAGTTGGTTTGATTATTATTGAAGCGACAGCTGTAGCTCCGGACGGTCGCTTAACGAACCAAGATTTAGGTTTATGGAATGAAGAACAAGCACAAAAACTAAAAGAACTAGTGGCAACCCTCCATTTTTTAGGGGCGAAAGTCGGTATCCAGTTAGGTCATGGGGGACGTAAAGCCAAAGATGCCGTACAACCGATTGCATCAAGTGCGATTCCATTTAACGAGACGTACAAAAGGCCGCATGAGATGACCAAAGAAATGATCAAACAAACGCAACAAGATTTTATTGACGCAACGAAACGAGCCATTGCAGCGGGTGTCGATATGATTGAAATTCATGGTGCGCACGGCTATTTATTGAATGAATTTTTAGCCCCTCAAACGAATCAAAGAAAAGACGAGTATGGGGGAACTTTAGAAAATCGCTATCGTTTTGTCCGAGAAATTATTCAAGAAATTCGGCAATTTTATCAAGGTTCCTTGTGGATTCGTCTTTCACTAAGCGATTATTCGGAACCGCAAAATAGCTTAGAAGAGTGGCAAACATTGGCACAATGGTTGGAAGCCGATGGGATCGATTGCATCGATGTATCGACTGGCGGCTTACTTGATAGGACACCAAATATGCCAATTCATGCAGGGTATCAAGTTCCTTTTGCCACGCAGATAAAAGAAGCGGTTTCGATTCCAGTGACAGCGGTCGGCTTACTCGACAACCCGGGCTTATGCGAATTTCTATTACAGACCAATCAAACCGACTTGGTCGCAATTGGTCGAGGCCTGATTCGAAATACCAATTGGCTAGCCGATGCGGCAAAAGAGTTAAAAGAGCGCGATTTTCAAGTTTATAATCATTCTTATTTTAGAGGACAGCAGTAAATCAAGGAAAGTCGCCAATTGATAAGGGATTAATGGTACAATAACGGTGTCTTTTTCGTTTAAGTGATGAAAAAGGGAAATTTGAAAAGGGTTGGTGAAAAGAATGGGGAAATATTTAGTACTGCAAACCGATTTTGGGTTAGGAGACGGTGCAGTGAGTGCGATGTATGGTGTAGCACGCATGGTAAGTAACGAAATTACGATCAGTGATTTGACACATGAAATTCCACCATATGATATTTGGGTGGCATCGTATCGCTTGTATCAGACGGTGAAGTATTGGCCTGTCGGTACAGTCTTTGTTTCGGTGGTCGATCCAGGGGTTGGAAGTACGCGTCGAAGCATTGTTTGTAAAACAAAATCAGGCCATTATATTATTACGCCAGATAACGGCACGCTGACACATATTCAGCATTATGATGGAATTGAAGAGATTCGCGAAATTGATGAGGTGACGAGTCGTTTACCGCATTCAGAAGAGAGTCATACGTTCCACGGACGTGATATTTATGCCTATAATGGTGCACGTTTGGCTAGTCAAGAAATTACTTTTGAAGAACTAGGTGAAGTCGTAGCGCTCGAAAGCATTGAATGGTTAACCATTGAAGAAGCACAATTATCAGAAGGTCGTTTGACGGGAAGTATTGATGTGTTAGATGTGCGTTTTGGTTCACTTTGGACCAATATTCCGTTAGCTTTCTTTAAAGAATCCAATATTCAACATGGAGATTTATTACAAGTAACGATTTTCCACCAAGGGCGAAAAGTCTATCAAAACTTATTACAATTTGCCAAATCATTTGCGGATGTTAACGTTGGTGAACCACTAGTCTATATCAATTCCTTGGTCAATATAGGCGTGGCAGTCAACCAAGCATCTTTTTCAGAGTTGTATCAAATTGGTACGGGGATTGATTGGAAAATTGAATTAAGAAAAGCGAAGAAAATTGTCTTCGAGGAGGAAAACGAATGAAAAAAGAAATTTCAGTTAAAACAATTGTAGCTATCGGAATCGGTTCGGCGGTATTTGTTATTTTAGGGCGTTTTGCAGTGATTCCAGTACCGGGCGTGCCAAATACTAACTTAGAAACAGCGTATCCATTCTTAGCTTTAATGTCAGTTTTATTTGGACCCGTTGCCGGTGGCTTAATCGGCTTTATCGGTCATACGTTAAAAGATTTAACATACGGGACACCTTGGTGGAGCTGGATTATCTGTTCCGGTGTCATGGGCTTGATTTATGGCTATGCAGGGCGTAAAATTGATTTGAAAAGTGGCATATTTGCTAAAAAAGAAATTATTACATTTAATTTATATCAAATCGTTGGTAATGCACTTGTTTGGGGGTTATTAGCTCCAGCATTAGATGTTTTAATTTATGCAGAACCAGCTAAAAAAGTCTTCACACAAGGGATTGTTTCAGCTACTTTTAATGCGATTTCTGTCGCAATTATTGGGACATTATTAATGAAAGCTTATGCAGCAACACAAGTTAAAGCAGGCAGCTTGAAAAAAGATTAACCAAGGTGAACGAATGCGTGTTTTGTGTCAGCAGCGCATTCAAACCCGTAAACCAAAATAGCCGAGAGGAATTTCTCGGCTTTTCGTTTGTCGTTGGTGCATCGTATCGAAAAAAAGAGAAAGGAAGACAAGATGAAAAAACCAATGATTCAGTTTACTGATTTTACGTTTCAATACCATAGTCAGTCAGAGCCAACGTTAAAAAATCTGAATGTGACGATTAACGAAGGCGAAAAAATTCTTGTTGTCGGACCATCAGGAAGTGGGAAGTCAACCTTTGCCAATTGCATCAATGGGCTGATCCCAAATCAATACGAAGGGCATTTAAGTGGTGCAGTTCAGATCAATGGCAAAGATTTAGCTAGCCATTCCCTGTTTGATTTATCTTTCAGTACGAGTACAGTTTTACAAGATACAGACGGTCAGTTTATTGGCTTAACTGTGGCAGAAGACATTGCTTTTGTGCTTGAAAATGATACCGTTGAACAAAAAAAGATGCACGAACAAGTCGCTTATTGGTCCGAAGTCGTATCGATTGATGGCCATTTAGACAAGCGCCCACAAGATCTTTCTGGTGGACAAAAACAGCGAGTATCGATGGCAGGCGTCTTGATTAATGAGGCACCAATTTTGTTATTCGATGAGCCGTTAGCCAATTTAGATCCTGCGGCAGGTAAAGAGGCAATTCACTTAATTGATCGCATTCATCAAAAAAATGAAACGACAATCGTGATTATTGAGCATCGATTAGAAGATGTTTTAGCGAGTCCTGTCGATCGTATTATTATTTTTAACGAAGGAAAAATCATTGCCGATGATACGCCAGAAAAAATATTGAAGACGAATATTTTAACTGAAAGTGGTATTCGGGAGCCGTTATATATTACCGCAATGAAAAAAGCCGGTGTCGATTTGGACCAAATTACCGCGATTGCGGATGTTGAAACAGTTAATGGTCCAAATCTAAAAGCACAAATGCAAAATTGGCAAGGGGATTCTTTAGTTAAAGAGCCAGCCATTGCGAAAGAACCTTTGTTAGCACTAGAAAATATCACGTACCGTTACCGTAAGCATGACCGTTTTGTCTTGGAGAATTTAACAACAACCATTGGACAAGGCGAAAAAGTCAGTATTGTTGGCAGAAACGGTGCGGGGAAATCAACGCTCTTTAAAGCCATTTGTGGTTTTATTGCGGCCCAAGGGGCGATGACTTGGAAAGGAATCGATTTAACGCACGATTCAATTAAAGAACGAGCGGATAAAATTGGTTACGTCTTACAAAACCCAAATCAGATGATTTCTCAAAAAATGATTTTTGATGAAGTCGCACTTGGATTGAGATTACGTCATGTGTCGGAAGAAATGATCAAAGAACGAGTCGAGAAAGTTTTAACGATTTGTGGCTTGTATCCATTTCGTAATTGGCCGATTTCAGCGTTAAGTTACGGACAGAAAAAACGCGTAACGATTGCCTCGATTTTAGTTTTAGAACCTGAGATGATTATTTTAGATGAGCCAACAGCGGGTCAAGATTACCACCACTACACGGAAATGATGACCTTTTTAGATACGTTGAACCAATTAGGTAAAACCATTGTGATGATTACGCACGACATGCATCTGATGCTCGAGTATAGTGAACGAACCTTGGTGATCGATCAAGGAACCATTTTAGCGGATGGCACGCCGATTGAAATCTTAACGTCACCACTCTTTGTTGAACAAGCGTCACTCAAAGAAACGAGCTTATTCACCTTTGCCAAACAAATTGGCTTAGTCGATCCAATCGGTTTTACCCAACATTTTATCGATAGCGAAAAAGAGGTGACTCACAGATGAAAGAACAACAAACACTGGGGTTCCATCCAGGCGAGACTTTGATTCATCGTGTGAATCCAACCGCCAAACTGGTCTTTTTATTACTCGTATCGATTGCTTGCATGACAACTTATGACACGCGATTTTTAATCGTAGTCAGTCTGTTGTCGATTGGGTTATTTCCTTTATCGCAAATAAAATGGCATCAAATTTCGTTTGTCATTAAATTTATTGCCGTCTTTTCAATCTTAAATTTAGTGATGGTTTATATTTTTGAACCCGAATATGGTGTTTTTATCTACGGAACGCGTCATGTCCTTTTAGAAGGCTGGGGCCGTTTTACTCTGACACAAGAGCAAGTCTTTTATTTGTTTAATTTAGCGCTGAAATATTTTTGTACGATTCCGCTAGCGATTGTCTTTTTATTAACGACCAATCCGAGTTCCTTTGCGTCGAGTTTAAATAAAATTGGCGTCAGTTATAAAATTGGTTATGCAGTCGCACTTGCTTTGCGTTATATTCCAGATATTCAAGAGGAGTTTTTCACGATTTCTCAAGCGCAACAAGCTCGAGGCTATGAAATGTCTAAGAAAGGGAAGCTTATCCAACGCGTGAAAGGCGTTGCACAAATTATCGTGCCCCTTATTTTCTCAAGTCTTGATCGAATTGAAACAATTAGTACAGCGATGGAGTTGCGTCGTTTTGGTCAAAAGAAAACCCGAACATGGTATGTGGAACAACCGTTTAAAAGAAGTGATTTTCTACTGATGTTGCTCGCTGTTTTCATTGTTGGTATCAGCTTAAGCCTGTTTAAAATTAATGGCGGACGTTTTTACAATCCGTTTATTTAACTCAAGAAAAGGAAATGGCCGAAGACGCTATTTTCTTTTTTTGTTCTTTTTCGAGTTCAATTGTTTGACGATTGTTTTATTATCGATTATGATTAGTACGAATTCGAGGTAATATATCTCGAAATAAAACTAATTTGTTTACTTAAAAGGAGAAAATTACATGTCAAACTATATTTCAATGTTAGAAAACCGTCGTTCAATTTATGCTTTAGGAAATGATTTACCAATTTCAGAAGAAGCAGTAACAGATTTAATTAAAGCGGCTGTTAAAGCAAGCCCATCATCATTCAACTCACAAACATCTCGTGTTGTTATCTTAATGGATGACGCACATGCAAAATTATGGAACATCGTTGAAAACACATTAAAACCATTAACACCAGCAGAAGCTTTCCCAAATACTCAAGAAAAATTAGCAAGTTTCGCAGCAGGTAAAGGCACGATTTTATTCTTTGAAGATACAAGCGTTGTTAAAGCGTTACAAGAACAATTTGCTTTATATGCAGAAAACTTCCCAATTTGGTCAGACCAATCAACAGGAATTGCACAACACGCTGTTTGGGTAGCCTTAGCAGAAGCAAACATTGGCGCAAGCTTACAACACTACAACCCAATCATTGACGCAGAAGTTGCTGCAACTTGGGATATTCCAGCAAACTGGAAATTAACAGCACAAATGCCATTTGGTTCAATCAAAGCACCAGCTGCTGAAAAAGAATTCATGAATGACGCTGAGCGTTTCATGGTCATCAAATAATTTATAGCTACAACATGCACACGACGAAGGAAACTTTTTCGTGTGTTTTTGTATGATACAATATAAGAAAGCGTTTTAATTTAAGGAGGGAAAAAGCATGAAGATTTATTATCATGGGCATTCTGTTGTTCGAATAGAATTGGCAAATGGAGAAACCTTATTAATTGATCCGTTCATTAAGGGGAATCCTTTAACCGATTTAGAAGTTACGACAGTCAAAGCCAATTACGTATTGGTCACACATGGTCACAATGATCATGTGGGTGATATGGTTGAAATCGGTCAAGCGAATGAGGCTTTATTGATTAGTATGGTTGAGATTTGTGATTTTGCCACGACACAAGGAGTAAAACGAACACATGGGATGAATCTGGGTGGGTCGTATGATTTTCCATTTGGAAAAGTGACGCTCACTCCGGCTTTGCATAGTTCAAGCTACACTTTTGGCGAGCAGACCCTTTATATGGGAGAGGCTGCGGGAATCATGATTGAAGCGGAAGGAAAAACGATTTTTCATGCCGGCGACACGGCAGATTTTAGCGACTTGTCTTTGATTGGTGAACAATATGACATTGATGTGGCTTTTTTGCCAATTGGTGATAATTTTACGATGGGACCAGAGGCTGCCGTCCGTGCGGCTAAGCGTTTAAAAGCCAAAAAAGTTGTACCGATTCACTACAATACCTTTCCAATAATTGAACAAGATCCGCACGCATTTGTGGCGAAGTTAGCCGGTATCGGCCAAGTCTTAGCAGTCGGTGAATCATTGACTCTTTAATTTAATTGTAGGTTATCACTTGACAATTAAAAGAAGTTTCGTTAAAGTATCATTAATTTCATATGAAACGTTAATGAGAAGAGTAACGATGGCTTTTGTTTGTAGAGACCTCTGTTTGGTGAAAAAGAGGAACAAAGAAAATCGTGAAGATGAACTCAGAGTTTTCCATAAGGTTCACGCTTTATGGACGGGTGCGACCGTTACATTGTCAGGTTTTATTTGAAACTGTTGAGGTGTTGTTTGTGAAAACAACATAAATTTGGGTGGTAACACGGAAAATATCCGTCCCTTCGTCAATTCATTTTGGCGAAGGGGCGGTTTTTTTATTTTATAATCTATTTTTGGAGGAGAAAAAAATGGCAGAAGTTGAAAGTTTTACATTAGATCACACAAAGGTAAAGGCACCGTATGTTCGCTTAATTGCAGAAGAACAAGGTACAAAAGGGGATGTCATTGCCAATTACGATATTCGATTCTTACAACCGAACGAAAAAGAATTACCAACGGGGGTTGTCCACACGTTTGAACATTTATTAGCCGACTTATTACGCGATCGGATTGATGGGATTATTGATATTTCACCTTTTGGTTGCCGGACGGGTTTTCATTTAATTACTTGGGGTGTGCCAAGTGCAAAGGAAATCGCGATTGCTTTGACAGAAGTTTTGAATATTATCGCCTATGAAACAAAGTTTGAAGACATTCAAGGTGTATCGCTTGAAAGTTGCGGCAATTATCGCGATCATTCACTATTTGGTGCCAAAGAATACGCCAAAATTGTATTGGCGGATGGCATTAGTGAGGATGCGTTTGAACGACGCGTAGTGGGCTAATGTATTTCCCGAATTTACGCTTGAAAGTTGTCCTAGTGGTTGGGACGGCACAAGGCATCGGTGAGGCAGTTGTTGAGCATTTTCTGACAGAAGGCGCAATCGTCATTGCTGCGGATATTGCTTACACTTCAAAAAAATTGGAAAAAATAACGGAAACGTTGCACCAAATACAGGTTGATGTCTCACAAGAAGACAGTCTGATTGCTTTGGTTAAGCAATTAGAAGAATATCAGTTGGTTCCTGATATTTTTGTAGCTGTTGCAGGGATTTCAACGATGGACTTTTTAATTGAGAGTCAAACGAGTGATTACGACCGCGTCCAAGCAGTCAATGCGCGCGGCGTTTATCTCAGTTGCAAGTATGTTGTCCGTCTAATGACCACCTTCAAACAATCTGGACGGGTGATTTTAATCGCTTCACAAGCCGGAAAAAATGGCTATCGTGGGATGTCTGCTTATGTGGCTTCGAAATATGCGGTTCTTGGTCTAACGAAAACCTTAGCGATTGAAGTCGCCTCAAAAGGCATTTTAGTCAATGCCGTTTGTCCGGGTATTATCGAGACGCCAATGAAACATCGTGAACGGGTCGAAGGTGGGCAACTACGAGGGATGAGTGCGGTGCAAGTCTTAGCAGAAGATCAAAGTCAAGTACCGCTCGGTCGAACAGGAACACCGCAAGATGTGGCAAATGTGGTCTTATTTTTGGCCAGTCCATTAGCGAGTTATATGACAGGACAAAGCATCAATGTTACGGGTGGTATGACAATGCACTAATAAAAAGGAGAATGAAAATGAAAAAGAAAAAAGTTGGTTATGGGTTTTTATTGTTTGCGAGTATTATACTAATTAGCGGTTGTGGCAAAGCATCAAATGCGGAAACACCAGAGAAAAAATCAATCGCTTCAGAACAAGCAGTCGAAAAAGTGATTGTTGGATCGGTTGGTTCCGATGCAGATATTTGGACTTTTATTTCCAAATCAGAGGCAGCGAAAGAAGCGGGCATCGAAATTGAAGTGAAAAATATTACCGGCGGACCAATTACCAACGCGGCAACCGTTGATGGAGATGTGGATGCGAATGCGTTTCAGTCGATTGGTTATTTAGAAAGCTTTAACGAATCAAGTCCAGATAAATTAGTACCAATTGCGACAACGTATGTTGAACCTTTAGGGATTTACTCAGAGAAATTTGAATCGGTTGAAGACATTGCAGAAGGTTCAACCATTGCATTAGCGGATAATCCATCGAATACAACGCGCGGCTTACGTTTACTAGAAACTGCAGGATTAATTAAGTTAAAAGCGGATTTTGATGATGGGATCGGCACGCCTGACGATATTATTGAAAATCCGAAATCGCTGAAATTTACCTTAATCGATGATCTAACAGGACCAAGAATTTTACCCGACGTTGATGTCGTTCTAATTAGTAATACGATTGCCTTAGAAGGCGGGTTAAATGTCTTAAAGGATTCTATTTTCCATGAAGAAGCGGATACGGCTTTACGTGCCACGATTAACGTGATCGTTACGAAAGAAGGACGCGAAAATGAAGCGGCACTCCAAAAATTAGGTGAATTGTATCACTCACCAGAAGTCCAAGCATACATTGAAGAAACCTTTGATGGGACAAAAGTTGAAGTCGAAGAATCGATTGAAACAATCTGGGGGGAATAAAGTGAAAATAGCGGTGATAGCGGCAATGTCCGAGGAATTAGCTCCGTTACGAAATTTTTTCCCCTCAACAATGGTTTGGCGACGTGGCAAAACAATCATTGAAGAAGTCCATGCCAATTTGTACCTTGTCGAATCAGGCATTGGAAAAACGAACGCCGCTGCAATGAGTGCTTGGTTGTGTGAAAAAATCAAACCAGATCTCATCATTAATACTGGAACAACGGGCGCTTTTCAATCGGATATTCCTTTAGGAAGTGTCATTTATAGTCCAACGTTCCTTTATAGTGACGTTGATGCAACAGGATTTGGTTACAAAGTCGGTCAGGTGCCTCAAATGCCAGCGCAGTATCCGGTGGACGAGGCCTTGTTGCAAAAAACGGCAACGATTTTAAAACAAGCGGAAATCGATGCGAGAGAAGGGTTAATTGTCACGAGTGATTCATTTATGAGTGACCTTTCAGCGATTGCAACGATTCGCCAAAAATTTCCAACAATCGTGGCTTCTGATATGGAAAGCGCGGCGATTGCGCAAGTCGCTCATTTTTATCAGATTCCGGTGTTAAATATTCGGGGTGTCTCAGATCATGTCGGGCAAGAAGCGCCCGAAACGTTTGAAGCGACATTGGAATTGGCAGCGAACAATGCGTTTGCGAGTGTTAAAGTTCTTTTAGATGCTTGGGGATAAAAAATAAAAGATACGTCCAGACAAATTAAAAACTGTCGGGCGTATCTTTTGTTTCACGTGAAACATTTATTAAGGTAATTCAGTTAAAAAGCGTTCTTTTCCTTGAAAGACAACGAGTTGATTGACATCAAATTCTTTTAGGAGTTGGCTCATTTCCGGGAAAAGTAAGCGATAGTCTTCCGCGACATGGGCATCCGAACCAAGTGTAAATAATTTTCCACCTAAGCTTTGGTACAAAGGAATGCCATAACGGTATAAGTGGGCATTTTGATACTTACCAAAACTTTTAGCATTGACTTCAAAAGCCAAGTCACGCTCGATGACCTTTTTGAAAATAGCGGTTAATTCTTTTTCGAAGTGTTCTTCGAGCTCTTTTTCAGTAAAATCAAAACGACGCAAACCGTATTCAAAGTGGGTTAAAATATGTCCGTCTGGGAATTTCTCTAAGACAGCTAACATTTGATCAAAATAGGTTTTAACGACAGTTAATTTGTCCATCGTTAAGACACGATCGTCCATGTAATCAAACTTTCCGTTTTGATGAATGCTTAACAGCTTTAAATCATACGGATGTGCCGTTAAATAATCCATGATTTTTTGTTCTTGGCCAGGAACGACACCGATTTCAATCCCTCGTAAGAGCTTAGTAGCTGTCGTTTCTTGTAGTTCTTCCAGTTTCTTCGTTAAGACATGATAATCAGGAATATCATCTTTAAAGCCCGTCCCTGAATTCTCTAAGTCAAAGTGATCAGTGGCAACAAAAAATTCGGGTTGGTGGATCAAATAGTTTTCAAACTGTTCATTGGAATCAAAGGATAAAAAGGTATGTAAATGTTGATCGTAATACTTCATAAAATCCCTCCCTAGTGAAGATAAGGATAGCATAATTTGAAAAGAAGGGACAGTTGGAGTTCTTTTTTGTCAAAAAGCACCTACTAAGATTCGAGGAGAAGAGGTATACTAAAAGAAAAACAATAATGAGGTGGAGAAATGTATCAAGCACAAGAAAAACGTTACGAAAACATGCAATATCGTTCGGTTGGTAAGTCAGGTCTTAAGCTCCCATTAATTTCTTTAGGTTTATGGCATAATTTTGGCGATGTCGATCCGTTAGACAATCAAAGAAAACTCATTTTTAAAGCATTTGATGAAGGGATTACGCATTTTGACTTGGCGAATAACTATGGTCCGCCAGCCGGTTCAGCTGAAAGTAATTTTGGACGCATGTTAAAAGAAGATTTAAGCGCTTACCGCGATGAAATGATTATTTCGTCAAAAGCGGGTTATTATATGTGGGAAGGACCTTACGGTGAGTGGGGGTCCAAGAAAAACTTGATTGCTAGTTGTGATCAAAGTTTAAAACGTTTAGGCCTTGATTATGTCGATATTTTTTATCACCATCGTCCAGATCCGAATACACCGTTAGAAGAAACAGCCCATGCGCTTGATTTACTCGTGCGTCAAGGAAAAGCGCTATATGTTGGGATTTCGAATTATTCTGCGGAGCAAACAACAGCGATGACTAAAATTTTGAAAGAACAAAAAACACCATTTATTATTCATCAACAAAAATATAGTATGTTCGAACGGACGCCGGAAGAAGGTTTGTTTCAAGTTTTAGAAGAGGAAGGCATTGGTGCGATTACTTTTTCACCTTTAGCTCAAGGTTTATTAACGGATCGTTACTTAAATGGCATTCCGGAAGATTCACGTGCAGCGCGTTCCGATAGTCCGTTTTTATCAACCGATCGTGTGGAGGAAACGTTAGCGAAGGTGAAAGAACTCAATAAGATTGCTGAAGCAAGAGGACAAACATTAGCAGAAATGGCGCTTTCGTGGAATATTCGTCAAGAAGTTGTCAGCAGCGTCTTGATTGGTGCTTCAAGAGTGTCACAATTAGAAGATAATTTAAAAGCGTTAAACAATCTCGCGTTCTCAGAAGAAGAATTAGCGGAAATTGATGCCTTAACGTTAACGTAAGAAAGTAGGGATGGCGTATTTTAAGCATCGAAAAAGTCATGACAAAAGACCAAATGCGAATCGTGGATCAATTAGTGAAAGACATTTGGCCAGAAATCTATACGCCAATTATTGGGACAGAGCAAGTCAATTATATGTTAGAAACGTATCAATCACTTGAAAATATCAAAAAAGAAATCGCACAAGGGGATCAATATTTTATTTTAATGGCGGATGATCAGCCCGTTGGTTATACGGCTTATCGTGCGTCGTCGGATGAAATCTATTTGAGTAAGCTGTATTTAAGTGAGCGCACTCGTGGTCAAGGCTATGGGAAACAAGTTTTTGCTTGGTATGATCAACTAGCTGCCGGCAAGAAAATCCGCCTGAATGTGAATAAATACAATCAGCGCGCGATTGCTGTTTATGAACATCAAGGCTTTCAATGCGTTGAAGCTTGCCAAAATGATATTGGTCAAGGTTATATTATGGATGATTATGTTTATTTGAAGGATTTAAGTTAGGAATCCATCGTTAAAGGAGAGGGGAGAAATTCTTTCTCCTTTTTTGTGACATTTTAGCTAATCAAACGTTTGATTAATGAAGGGAGGGGGAGTAGGTTGGAGCAAGAGGCGATAGAAAGACTTTATCAAGCATATGGTCAAGGGATGCTGCTTTATGCTTGGAGTTTAACGAAACACAAAAGTGATGCGGAAAATCTTGTCAGCGAGGCGTTTTATCAATTGGCGCTACAAAAAACGGCACCAAAAGAAATCAAATTTTGGCTGTACCGTGTCATTAAAAATGGATTTCTGGATCAACAACGGCGAAAAAAGCGCTGGAAGTTCACCTTATTTCATCACGAGGCGAAAAGCCAGACGCAACAAGTAGATGAGTGGTTAATTGAAAAAGAAAGCCACCAAGCGCTCTACCGTAGCATTGAAAAATTGACTCCCCCTTACAAAGAAGTTCTTGTATTCTTTTATTTTTTAGATTGGTCGATTCAAGAAATTGCTGACTATCTAGCCTTATCAAATGGACAAACAAGAACGATTTTGTACCGTGGACGCAAGAAATTAAAGGAGGATTTAGGCGATGACTGATTGGCAAGCATTAATCAAACGAGTGAAAAATAAACAAGCAACCCCAGAAGAGCAAGCACTCTTTGAAGAAAAACGTGCGGAGTATCAAGCATTTCAAGATTACTTATTAGAAGATGAATGGGAAAGAATAGTAGAAAAACCAGCGATGGATTTACCAGAAGAGTCTTTTCAAAAAATGAAACGGGCGACAAATCGTCGGATTGTTATCAAAATTCTTTTAGTACTGTTGTGTCTAGTGGGTATTTTGGGTATCGGAAATTATATAGGTAAGAAGGTAATGGATCGCTTCTATTATAATCCCACGGTGACTAGTTTGGAGAGTGAACTTTCCGATTTAGCCATCTATGATTTGCTGTATACGGAACTGACCAGACCGGAAATCGAATGGAATTATAGCCAAACGACACCTTTATCGGGTGGTAACTATCAAATTCAAAATTATTATCAAGAAAAATATGCACTGAATCAAACGCCAAGTTTACAAGTCACCTATCAAATAAAAAAAGGAAAAGTGACTTATCCTAACAATTATGAAAATCCTTTATTGGATGTCGAGCATTATCCGATGTTTTTATATAGTGATCGGCAAGAGAACGCTCAGATGATTGAAACAACCAAAGCAACAACGTTAAATAAAGTCAAACAACTCCCTAAAAGTGGCAGTGTTTTTGGTTTTTTTACCTTTAAAGAAGCCTTAACAACACAAGAAATGCTTGAATTTTTTGGAAAATTTGGTGGAGTGAATATTCGTGGGCTGTCCGTAGAAAATCAAACACTAGAAGATAGTCAAAACAATGGTGATTTACATGGGTTAGGAATGGATTTGATGCATGGTATTTCTGCTCAACATGGAAATAAAGCTCTTATGGAAATGAATAAAGAGTACCCTGAGCTTTTCCCATTTGCATATTTATATAGTCGACCTGGATTTACGGCGGAAACTTACGAACAACATTATTTATCCTTGTTACGTTATTTGATCGATCATCAAGAGCTGTTGTCGTACATACCTGACGCATCAGTGACAATGGATGAATTGAAACAAGCGCTGGCTTATGTTGAAAAAAATGGCGTGAAAATTAACGGTATTTATTTTTCTGGCAGTGTCGATGACTTTTTATATTATGCTCAAAAAGAAGAAGTCTTAATAATGGACGTTTTTGAAGCGAGCTTGTATCGTCAAGGTGAATAATTGTTCGTTTGAATCTTACGAATGAATCCTGATTTTTCAATCAAAAATCGTTGCCTTTTCTTTCAAAATTGAGTATGCTTTGCAAAGCAATTTATTTTGAAAGTAGGGATCGAAGAAGTGAAGCGTTTATTGGTATTTGTGATCGGAATTTTACTCCTTTTAGCGGTGTTGTTTAGTGGACGAACATGGTTAAATCAAACGGAGAATAACAATAGTGAAGCGGTTGGTGGAACGAAAGAACAGGTGACGATTTTTAACTGGGGCGAGTATGTCGATCCTGATTTAATTCAGAAATTTGAAGAAGAAACTGGCTACAAAGTGATTTATAGTACGTTTGATTCCAATGAAGGAATGGAGACCAAAATTAAGCAAGGCGGAACGGCGTATGATTTGGTTTTTCCGAGTGAATCGATTATTCCTAAAATGCTCGAAAACGGCTTATTACTTCCTTTAGACCACGATAAAATCGAGGGAATGGATCAGCTATCAAGCTTTTTAATGAATCAAAATTTTGATCAAGGGAATCAATACTCGTTGCCTTATTTCTGGGGGACGTTAGGCTTGATGGTCAATACGGAAGAAATCCCGGTTGATCAAATTAAAAGTTGGGATGATTTATGGAATCCGGCTTTTAAAAATCAAATTTTAGCGATGGATGGTTCACGTGAGACGATGGGGATGAGCATGCAGTCGCTTGGTATTTCCTTAAATGAGAAAAACCGTGAGACTTTAGCGCCTGCGATGAAAAAATTAGAAGCCATTCGTCCGAATATTAAAGCGGTTTTGACCGATGAAATTAAAACGTTGATGATTCAAGGGGATGCGCCGATTGGTTTAGCCTATTCAGGTGATGCGGCTTTTGTGATGGCTGAAAATCCAGCGATTGCCTATGTTGTGCCAGAAGATGGCGGTGTGATTTGGACCGATAATTTTGCCATTCCGAAAACGGTCAAGAACCTTGATGGCGCCTATGCCTTCATTAACTTTATGTTACGAAAAGAAAATGCCAAACAAAATGCAGAATACGTCGGCTATGCGACACCGCATGAAGGCGCGAAGGCATTGTTACCGAAAGAATTAACGGAAGATCCAACCTTCTATCCAGAACCAGAAGCATTGGAGCAAATGGAGCATTATGAGTACCTTGGGCAAGAAACGGTTGAGCTATATAACGACCTATTTTTAGAATGGAAGATGGGGTTATAGGTGATGATTTTACGATCGAATGCAATCTTTGATACGCAAACAAAAACAACCTTTGCCGGTTATATTCAAATTCAAGACGAAGAAATTATCGCAGTCGGTCCTTTAAATGAGTGCCCATCGGACGCAGAAGTCATTGATTGTGGCGATCAAATGATTATTCCGAGTTTTATTGATTGTCACGTGCATTTCTTTTTATCGGCTTTAATGCATGCCGGAAAATTAACAGCATTACAAGGAAGCAGTGAAGCAGCCTTTGCTCAACAAGTACCTGATTTACCGACGATTCATGGTTGGAAAATCGGTATTGGTTGGTTTGGTAGTGATTTTGGTCAAAATGTTTACCCAACAAAGGAATCGTTGGACAAATATTGTGCCGATGTGCCGGTATTATTAATTGCTGGCGATGCCCATAGTATTTGGTTAAACACCAAAGGCATGCAGCAATTAGGCATGACGGTACAAAATATTCCTCAAGGGATGAGTGGTGAAGCGTTGATCAGTCAAGGCGAATTGACGGGTTGTTTTTTAGAAGCGGTGGCAATTCATTATTTAGCACATGTTTTAACGGTCTTTCAAAAAGAAACGCCGGAAATTTATTTAGCCTACATGCAACAACTCAATCAAATGGGCGTGACAACAATCGGCGATGTGGCGTTAACAGGTGAGAGTTGGGATGATTTAATTTATCCAGAAAACTATCAAGCGATTGAAGACGAAGCGACAGTACGTGCGGTTTTTTATCCAGCAATGCGCGAGGAGCTTAGTAACTTACAAAAAATTGCAGCGACTTACCAATCAGCGAAAGTGCAAATGGGTGGCGTTAAG
This sequence comes from Enterococcus alcedinis, assembly GCF_014635985.1. Classification (GTDB taxonomy): domain Bacteria; phylum Bacillota; class Bacilli; order Lactobacillales; family Enterococcaceae; genus Enterococcus_I; species Enterococcus_I alcedinis. Next base: position 56,271 of record NZ_BMDT01000003.1, read on the forward strand.
CAATTTTTCGATGGCGTAACGAGTACCCATACGGCCTTTTTAAAAGACGTCTATGAAACGCCTTATTATCAAGGGGATGTTGGGGGACCGTTGATTCCTGTTGAACAAATGCGTCAGTTTATTTTGATGGCGAATCAACAAGGATGGCCGATGCGTATCCATACCATCGGTGACGAGGCCATTCACCAAGCTTTACTATATTTTAAAGAAAGTCAGCGTGAATTTCCTTTAGAATCAGGCAAGTTTAATACATTGGAACATTTAGAAGTCATGGACCCAATCGATTTAGCTGAAGTCGGGCAAGAGCAACTCGTCATTTCTGTGCAACCGAGCCATTTATTAGTCGGATATGAGACATTAGATGAAGAAGTCGGTACAAAGCGAGCAGCGAAGATGTTTCCTTTCCAATCATTCTTAAATCATGGAGCAACCTTAGCTTTTGGGACAGATAGTCCAGTGGTCGTCGGTGTAACGCCACTTGAGTCGATTTATTATGCTGTCGCAAGACGTGAAAAATCAGGTGTACCAGTCGAACGTTTAATGCCAGCCGAAGTATTGTCGATTGCAGAATCCTTATACGCCCAAACAAAAGGTGCGGCACAAGCGTTGAGTCGACAAGATATTGGGGAGATTCGAGTGGGAATGAAAGCTGACCTTTGCCTATTATCACGCAATCTTTTAACGTGTTCAGAAGAAGAAATTTTAACAACGAATGTTAATGCCACGATGATGAATGGGCAGTTCGTCTATCAGAGATAAAAGCAGAAATTTCAGTTCGTTTGGAACTGTGTGAAAGTGATTTAGAATTCTTGGATTTTGAACTTCGATAGAAAAATAAATAAGCCGCGACACTCAACTTTTTGTTGTTTGTGTCGCGGTTTATTTTTGATTAATAATGATTTGTAATAAGGGGGTTAACTCTTTGAAACCTTGTAAGATAAAGGCTTTCTCATCGCCTAGATCATTCGTTGTATAACGAATTTTTCCAAGTTGAAAGCTTTTTTCGTATGCTTGTGCTTGTAATGCTGCTTGCTTTTCGGCATCAACTAAATAGTCGTGCAGCAATAAGTGATCCACTAATTCATGCTCTTGTTGTGGCCAAATATAGTAATCGTGAAGGTCGATCGCTTCGCTCCAACTCGGTAAATGAGCGAGCATTGCGTTGTATGTTTCGATGTCCCCTGATCGCTGTTCACTCCGATAATGTTGATACATTAAGTAAATTTGCAGTTGCTTACGGTTAAATAAGACAGCTAAGCAAGCATTGCTATTGGGTGCGTCGCTTAAACGATAAGCCGCCCAAAAGTGATTTCGTAAGTTCCAACCATTCGTCCAACTCTCAATCTTCGGTTTTTCAAAAGAATCGACCACGGAAAGGGAAGCGAAAACGTCTAACTGTAACGCTTTCCAAGCTTGCCAAGTTTCTTTGTAGGCCAGTTTAATTTGTTCTACTTCAGTCGGATTATGTGTTTCTTTGATTTTTTTAAAGGTAAAATGCTCACGTTCAAAGATTTGATGGGCATTTTTGGGTAAGCGTTGCGTCATAACGACTCCTTTTAGCGATAGATTCAAACCGATTAGGCAATTTTCATTGGTGTTCGAACATTTCCGAATGAAAGTTGCTGTAAGAAGGAATACACGTCTTTTGAAGTCGTTAATGAGTTAATTTGATGCGATTCATACTTCTCAAGTGTTTCTTCAATCCATTGCGTATAAGAAAATTTCGTTGTATTTTCACCTAAAACCCACTGATCAGTACCAAGGATTTTTGGGATTCGTTCTTGAATTGTTCCATTAAACGTTGCAAAACAAGTGTGCCATGAATCAATTGATTTATACGAATGAGGCATATGTGGTGGAATTAAGATTCCTTGCCCTTCAGATAATGTAATGGTTTGTCCTTCAATCAAAATTTCGCCTTCTCCTGAGGTGGTTTGTACCCAATGATAAAGTGGGTACCCATTTGGGCGCTCGATGGTTTTTTGAATCCAATCATTGCCGATGCTCTCAAGGGAGAGTGGCAATGCGGATGAAATAATTTGACAATAACTTGGCATAACAAACAATCTCCTTTGCTCGAATAATTTATTTTACTTTCTGATAGTATCAAAGATTGAAAGGGGTTTCAATAATTATGAGCGAAAAAGACAAAATTCAAAGAATCTTTGTGAAAAGTGCCCAAATGATTTTAGAATAAGCACAACAATGCACAACAAAAAAGAACTGTTTTATGTAACAGCTCTTTTTTAATGTACTATTTGATTGTCTCAATGGTTTCGTTATCAATTGAACGTTGGGCTGCCAAAGCAAGTTTTCCTGCTAGTACACTTGACTCCAAATTTGAAACAGGTGTTTTTCCGGTTTGAATCGCATCAATGAAGTCTTGTAATTGTTCTTCATCACCGGGTTCCATATTTTTTTCTTCATGTTTATTTTCATAAGTCAGTGTTTCCGATTTTAAGCGATCGGTAATGATAATTTTATTACTAACGTCATCAAAATACAATTCGCCTTTCGTGCCGAAGAAATGGAACTCACGTTGATAAAAAGCTGCAAATTGACAAAGTTGATAAGTGGCTTTGGCTTTATTCGCGTAACGAATCATAACGGTTTGATGATCATCAACATCAACTTCACTATTAAAGACACAATTGTCGGGCCAATTATCCGACCATGAAATGTTTTTCTCTTTGGCTAAATTTTGAATGCTTTCTTCACAAGTTGAGCTAATCGGGCAATTCCCGCAATGTAAATCATCGGCGACTGGTTTTCCGAATTTTTGCCTAGCACCAACTTCACCAAAGACCATCAAATCGCCGAAAGCGACGACTTTTTCGGGCTTACTATCTAAATACCAGTTAATTAAATCCAATGAATGCGTTGATTTTTGTAAGAGTAGAGAGGTTGATTTCTCACGCGTTCGATGCCAGTCATGGAAATAAGCGTAGCCACCGTATTGGACGTGGTCCGTGACGTGCGCCATAATCACTTGACCAATCGCACCATTTTCAATAAATTCTTTAATCTTACTAAAACTGCGCGCATAACGTAAGACATAGCCGACTTCAAAGGCTTTATCATACCCTTCAAGTGCTTCTTCGATTAAAGCGACTTTTTCATCGCTAATCTCGAGGGGTTTTTCACATAGAATGTGTTTGTTGGCTTTAACAGCAGCTAAGATAATTTCTGCATGTGTATCATCAGGTGTTGCGATAAAAACGGCATCAACCTCAGGATTCGCGAGTAATTCATGATAATCAGTTGTGTGAGCAACCGTTGGAAAATGATGGAAATTATTTCCGAAAGCATCACAAACCATTGTCAGTTCAACCTCTTGATGATGTTGAATCGTGCGCAAGGCATATTTATACCCACGATTCCCTAAACCAATAATACCAAAACGAATTGTCATTGCTTTGTCTCCTGTTCTTCGATTTTATTTTTTTGATTAAGGATTATTCTTTTTTTCATTCGAGCTGATTGATAAGCGAAATTCGCAATTTCAACGGGATAAAGTCCATCCAGACCAGTCACCGGCGCAGGTAAATCTTCTTCAATGCAACGCTTAAAGTCTGCCAGCATCGTGGTGTTCATATCGATTTCATAAAGGTGATTCATTGCGGGTTGATCGGCTAAATAAATATCTGAACGGCGGCCAAAACCGTCAACATAAACGGTTCCTTTTTCGGTTACGATTTTAAGAGCGGCATCGCCCCAAATCGGATAATTGTCTGGCCGATTCCAAGAGGTATCAAGACTCATAAAGACACCGTTTGTAAAGTGAATATGTAGCAAAGCAGAGTCTTCAATGTCTTCATAATTATGCGAATTTGTGCGTGCGTAAATCGAATCAATCTCAAAGCCAAAAAGCCATTTCGACAAATCAACTAAATGGACGGTGTGATCCAGTAACGCACCACCACCAGAGAGTTCTTTATCGATAAACCAACCGCCCGGGTTTTTCCCATGATTTGTTCCGACAATTGCTAAAACTTTTCCGAGTTGCCCCGCATCGTAAATCGCTTTCAAATCACGAATCGTTTGAGCGTAACGAACAGGATGCGCAACTAGGAGTTTCACATTGTTTTCCTCGCAAGTTAGGATCATCCGTTTTGCATCTTCGGCGTTTAAAGCAAGTGGATTTTCCACAATCACGTGTCGTTTATGATAGGCACAAGCCAATGTATAGTCATAGTGCAGACTATTTTCAGAACAAATTAAAGCCGTATCCATTGGTGATTTCAAAATTTTTTCTAAACTTGGGAAAAAGGGAATTCCGAGTTCTTTTGCAAAAGTCGTGCCACGTAATGGGTTTCGATCAAAGACGCCAGTAATTTCGACCCCTAAACTTTGTAGCGCTTGGCAATAGATTTTTGCCTGCATATGGGCGCAACCAATAATCCCAACTTTCATGTTCTATCCTCCAAACGTTATCGTTTCGTTATTTTTAATGCTTTCTTTAATTTGAAAAACGAGATTCGAAAGCCCAATGTTTTCGAGTGAAGCTTCTTGATAATCGACTTGATAATTACCAGGTAAAATAAAATTCGACGAAAATCCCCGTCGATCAGCGGAATTGTATTGATACAAGCCCTTGGTTCCAACGATTTCAATTTGTTTTTGATAATTTTGTTGGTTGGCATCTGACGCGTCGATAAATAAGTTACACAAGCTTTGATTTTTAAATTGCATCGTAATCAAATAAATATGATGCTCAGCTTCATAAGATCCATAAACGGTCTCTAGTGGTGATTGATGGCACAGAAGCAAAAACTGTAACGCTTCTTTTAACATTAATTCGAGTTGCGCATGTGTTTCAATACCTGTCGCCAAATCATAGCGAGAAAAAGTGACACTTCCTAATTGATCCATCTGGATTTGTTGTAAAATTGCTTGGTGTTCCATCTTCATCGCGAATCGCCTCCTTCGTGTAAACCTTCTAATTTCGTTTCAATGGTATGAATCGAATTTTTATAGGCAGTTGGGCTGAGCCCTGTATATTTTTTAAAACTATTCGAAAAATGATGGAGTGTGTCATAGCCTAGGCGACACGAAATTTCAGTAAAATTCATTTCATTTTCGCGCATCCATTGCTTGGCACGTTCCATTTTTAAAATGCGATAAAAGGTAATCAAACTATAGCCGGTTTCTTTCTTAAAGGTTTTCTTCAAGTAGGAAGGGCTTACAAAGAAATGTTCAGACAGTTCGGCAATCGATAAATTCTTGTCCAAGTTAGCTTCCATATGACTAATGATGTCGTCAATTTCTTGGGTTTCAAAATGTCGTTGAATCAAACTCGTTGAAGGCTTCGGTTTTTCGGAAATCACAACTTGGCTTTCTCGCGCCATAAAGATCAATAGTTGCGACAAATATAAGTAAATCAAATCTTCTGCTCCAATCGGACTGTTATCCAGTCGCTGATTGTCTGCTACATGAAAGACATTCGTCGTAACTGCTGGAAAAATCGTTTTTGATTCATAGATAATTTGCGCGAACAACTGTCGATGCGTACGCTCAAGGGTGATTGTTTGTTTGTAAATGACATCGAGTATATTTGTCGTTTGAGGTAAAAAACGAATTAATAATAAATTAACCGCGTTGTCTTTGACTTGAAAGGCGTAGGTGGCCTGACTTGGAATTAGAAAAGATTGCCCCTCTTTTAAAAGGTGGACTTGTCCATCAATCGTCATTTCCAGCTCGCCATAATCGACAAAAAGTAAATTGCATTCTTCGACGGGAGCAATGGTATACGATTGATTCGCTGTAAACTCATAAAAGGCGATATTTGTAATCTGTTGAATCATTCCTGTTGAAAAAATAGCTATTTGTACGGACACGACACGGACCTCCAATTCCTCTTTTAGATAGTATCACATATCTAAGAGGGGTTTGTCATTGCCTTTTTAGCTGAACCTTTTTTTGTAAGGAACAAACCTTTTTTTCTAAATCAGGTCAAAAGAGTCTTCTGTTATGCTTGGTACAATCAATAGAAAGCGTATTCAACGCGAAAATAGAGGTGCAAGATGGAAATTATCGAGAATTTAGAACAAATTATAGCCTTGAAAAAAGTAGGCGAGATTTCATTTATTCGTTCATCTTTTTATGATCAACGCTTTGCGAGTCCAGACAAAAAGATAGCGATTGCAGGCTTTGTACGCCTAGTTTTAGCTTTGAAAAAAGAAAAACCTTCAAACTTTACGATTTTAAAAAATGATACAAGCTTACTTGTAACGTTTGATTTTAACGAAAAATGCTTAGTCAATTTAGCTTTTTCAAGTTGGCAAGAGGTCACAACTCCTGTTTTAAAAATTGAAATTGTTGGTGAAAACGGTATGATCCAATACGATACGCAAGCAGACAATGCTTATGCGGGTACACCGTATGTCTCGTCAGTCTCCTTTGATGCAGCTAAGCCGTTGACGGCAGAATTAGAAGAATACATTGCTTCTTTTGTAGAGAAAGTGGATGAAGCAAAAGAGATGGAGGTTATCATCGGATGAAAGTAGCAATTATTGGTGTCGCTCATATGCACGCCCACAGTTATGTCGCAGAATTTCAAACAAGAGGCATTGAAGTTGTCGGTGTTTATGACCGAAACCCCGAGTTAGGTCAAGCGTTCTCGCAAAAATACGACATCCCATTTTTTACGGAACTAGAAGCGTTACTGACTTTAGAGTCGGACTCAGTGAATATTTGTTCCGAAAATGCTTTCCATAAAGAATACGCATTAAAAGCGTTCCAATACGGGAAACACGTCATTGTTGAAAAACCAATGGCTTTGTCAACAGCAGATGCTGAAGCGATGGTTGCTGCTGGAAAAGCGGCAGGAAAACTTTTAGTTGTCGCGCACCCCGTTCGTTTTGCAGAGCCAATCCAAAATGTTAAAAAAGTCATTGATAGTGGCCAATTAGGTGCCTTGAAATTAATTAACTCGTCAAACCACGGAAAGAATCCAGGTGGCTGGTTTATTGACCCAGAACTATCAGGTGGTGGCGCCTTAATTGACCATACTGTACATATTTGTGATTTGGTCAACTACTTATTCGGGATTGAGCCTAAAGAAGTCTATGCATACGCTGGTAAGAGCCAAGCAGATCTGCCTGTTGAAGACATTGGATTGATTCAATTAACAATGTCTGAAGGTGTCATCATGTCCCTAGACACGTCTTGGAACCGTCCAGCAACGTATCCAGTTTGGGGCGATGCGATTTTAGAACTGGTCTTTGAAAAAGGTCAAATGACCGTGGATGGTTTCGGTCGAAAACTAAAAATCTTTGATGATTTGACCGGTACGGTTGAAGAATATTTCTTTGAAGAAAGCATGGATTCTCGTATGATTAATGCTTTTATTGAAGCGATTGAACAAGACTTACCATCACCAGTTTCGGGTGAAGATGGGTTGTATACTGTCAAAATTACGGAAGCAGCCTTCAAGTCTGCAACGGATAAAAAAATAATTACAATTTAAGTAAGGAGCAAAACAATGACATTATTAAAAGGAATGAACGTTTGGACATTACCCGCAGGATTGACCATTGAAGAACAATTTGCTTTAACGAAAGATGCTGGTTTCGACACGATTGAGTTGAACTTATCTGAAAGCCAACCACAAGACAATATTGTCTCAAAAGATTTGGCGTTAAATGATAGCCCGACTTTAACCCTAGACGTAACAGCGACTGAATTAGCTGAAATTCGTGCCTTAAGTGATAAATATGAGCTACCAATTACAAGTATTTCGACGTCACTACACTGGAACTATTCGCTAACCGACCAAGATGCCGCAACACGTCAAAAAGGCATCGAGATTGTCAAAAAAATGATTGATGTCTGCCAATCACTCGGTGGTGATACGGTCTTAGTCGTTCCAGGCTTAGTCAAACAAACGGAATCGTATGATGTTTGTTACGATCGCGCGTTAGCAGCTTTAAAAGAACTTGCACCATATGCTGAAAGCAAAGAAATTTATATCGGAATCGAAAATGTTTGGAATAAATTCCTATTAAGTCCAATCGAAACCCGTGATTTTATTGATAAAATCGATAGCCCATTTGTCGGTATGTATTTTGATGCAGGGAACGTCTTACAATTTGGTTTCCCAGAACAATGGATTCGAATTTTAGGCGATCGCATTAAAAAAATTCATGTCAAAGATTTTAACACAAGCATTGGTAATATTTATGGTTTTACAACGTTATTAAATGGTAGCTTAAACTGGAAAAACCTTGTTGAAGCAATCCATGAAATTGGTTACACAGGTCCGTTAACTTGTGAGTTGAGTGCTTATACTGAAAATGGTCAGCAATTAGCCTACGACACAAGCCGTGCACTGGATTACATTGTAAATTTATAAAAAATCGGAGGAATGAAAGATGTTAAAAGTTGGATTAGTCGGATTAGGATTTATGGGAAGCTCGCATTTATCAATGTATATGCGCTTAATGAAAGAAGGATTTCCAATTAAACTCGTTGCTATTTGTGACGTAAATGAAGAAAAACGTGAAGGTAAATTAACAGCAGGAAACATTGATATTAGCGATAAGAGTATTGATTTTAGTCAATTTAACTTCTATACAGACATGGAAGAGATGATTGCCAATGAAGAACTAGATTACGTAGACTTATGCTTACCAACCTTCTTACATGCACCGTATGCAGTCAAAGCGATGGAAAAAGGGCTACACGTTTTCTGTGAAAAACCAATGGCGATTTCAACTGAAGCCTGTCAAGAAATGATCGACGCTTCGAAAAAATACGAAAAATTCTTAATGATTGGTCAAACATTACGTTTCTTCCCATCATACCAATACGTAAAAGAAACATTAGACACGGAACGTTACGGTAAATTAACGGAAGTCAACTTATTCCGTGGTGGAACGACACCAATTTGGTCATGGGAAAACTGGTTATTAACGAATGAACGCTCTGGTGGTTGTTTACTAGACCAACACATCCATGACGTTGATACGTTGAACTGGATGTTAGGCACACCGCATTCTGTCAATACAGCAGGCCGTGTGGTATTTGAAGGTAGTGGTTACGATATCGTTTCAACGAACTATCACTACGACAATATTGTAGCAAATGCCGCGGATAACTGGACAATCAACAACGACAACTTTGGTTTCGAAATGCGTTACCGCTTCACCTTTGAAAATGGTTCAATCATTTTAGAAAACGGAAAACTGGTTGATTATCCGTATGGAAAAGACAGTTTTGAGCCAGAAATCAGCAAAGAAAGTGGCTACTATATCGAGATCAAGCACTTCGCACAATCGATTTTAGATAATGTCGATCCAGCCATTGCGTGCCCATTAGAAAGCACAATGGAAACAATCCGTATTGCAGAAGCAGAAGTTAAATCAGCGGATGAAAAACGTAGTATCGCTCTATAAAAAATGAATTTGGCAAGTTTAGTTAAAACTAAACTTGCCAGATTTTAATTATTTTTCACCAAAAATTGAAAGATCATGGAGGGAATATAATGAAAAAGAAATTCGTATCAACGTTGGGGTTACTAGGTTTATCAACAATTTTATTAGCTGCTTGTGGAGGCGGTGGAACAGATGGTTCTGATGCAGGAGGTAAAACTCAAGGTGACAAAGTTGTGACATATGCTTTGTGGGATAAATCATATGCTGCGGCCATAGAAGATGTTGCTGATAAGTTTAAAGAAGAAACAGGTATTGAAGTGAAACTTGAAATTACTCCGTGGGCACAATATTGGACAAAGCTAGAGACGGCAGTGACTGGAAAAAATGCGGCGGATGTCTTTAACGTCAATATTCCTCGAGCGATCGATTATATTGAAAATGGTGTCTTAGAGCCGTTAGATGGTATTAATGTTGAGTTAGACAAGATTCCAGAACAGTATTTACAATCTTATACAGGTAGTGATGGCAAGTTATACGGTATTCCAAAAGATTTCGATACCAATGCATTGTTCTATAATAAAACAATGTTTGATGAAGCGGGAATTGCCTACCCAGATGAAAGCTGGACTTGGGAAACATGGAGTGATGTTGCGAAGCAATTAACCAACGAAGCAGAGGGAATCTATGGAATGGCTGTAGCACCAACTTGGCAAGGTGGTTACTATGAAACCATTTATCAAAATGGCGGTTCACCATTTATTGATGATGGAAAAAAATCTGGTTTTGATACACCAGAAGCGATTGAAGGCATTGAATTTTGGCATAGCTTTGTCGAAGATGGTTCGGGAACACCGATTGAACTGATTACGAATACGAACTCAAATGAATTACTGCTGTCTGGAAAAGTAGCAATGGCTGTCGATGGTTCCTATCAAGTGCCAATCTTATTCGAAGAAGAATTTGGCATTCAAAATATTGATGTCGCACCATTACCAAAAGGAAAAGAACGCGCAACAACATCAAACTCTTTAGCGAACGTTGTTTTCTCTGGTTCTAAAAATAAAGAAGCAGCGAAACAATGGATTGAATTTTTATCGTCAGAAGAATCGATGAAAACAGTTGCTGAAGCCGGTGGGATTATTCCTGTTTTAGAAGGCACGCAAGATGCTTGGGTGAACGCACATCCGGATAAAAACATTCAAGTATTTATTGATGCAGTTGAATACGCGGTTCCTTTACCAGGATACAAAAATTCTTCAGCAGCAATTGCGATTGAACAAGACCTTATCAACCAAGCGTGGACAGGTGAATTGACAGTCGAGGAAGCGAGCAAACAAATTGCTGAAAAGGCGAATGCGCTGCTAGCTAAATAAGACCACTGAGATTTTTTAGCGAGATTAAAAAATAACAAATGGATGAGTGCTAGCATGAAAAATCATAATCGGTTTTTTGTGTTAGCGTTTTTCTTTTTTTATCAATTGAGTGTAAGGAGTGTGTTCGTAATGTCTGAAACAAAGACGATAACGCCAGTTAAAAAGAAGCAAAAGTTTTTGGGTAAATACAAAAAAGATCAAGTATTGACAGCTTTATTGTTCATCTCACCTTTGTATTTAGGGATTATCATTTTCTATTTAATCCCTATTTTCCAGAGTGTCTTTTACTCGTTTACGGAGTGGGGAATTTTTGGTGGCTATGAAATTATCGGTTTAGAAAACTATAAACGATTATTTAAGGACCCTGAGTTACTGAGGGCCGTAAAAAACACCTTTACGTATGCGATTTTTACCGTTCCAGTGGCTATGTTTATTGCTATTTTTATTGCTGTATTATTGAATTCAAAAATCAAAGGGAAAAGTTTCTATCGAGTAATCTACTTTCTTCCTGCTGTAACAATGACTTCAGCGATTGCGATGATTTGGAAGTGGATTTTTAACTCAGAATTTGGTATCTTGAATCAATTTTTAGGTGTTTTTGGGATTAACGGACCTAGTTGGTTAACGGATTCCAATTGGGCGATGATTTCATTAGTAATTGTGGGAATTTGGAGTTCATTAGGAACATCAATAGTGATTTATTTAGCAGGTCTTCAAAGTATCTCTTCATCTTTTTACGAAGCAGCAGAGATGGATGGTGCCGGACCAATACGTAAATTCTTTAGTGTAACCTTACCATTATTAACGCCTACGGTATTTTTCAACTTAATTACATCACTTATCGGTGCCTTACAAATCTATGATTTAATTTATCTGATGTTCTCTGAAACGAACCCGGCGCTGAAAAGTGTACAGTCCATTTCATTTTTATTCTATCGCTATTCCTTTGTCTTTAATGAAAAAGGTTACGGAGCAGCGATTGTTGTGTTACTACTAATGATCACTTTAATCATTACAGCAATTAACTTTGGATTACAAAAGAAATGGGTTCACTACATTAAATAGGAGGGACGTCACATGAATCAGGAGAAAAAATCGAATAAAATCGTTGTGCATCTATTATTAATATTAGGATCAGGTATTATGATTTTTCCTTTTATTTGGATGATTATTACTGCTTTAAAAACGAAGACAGAAGCGATACAAGTGCCTCCGCGAATTTTACCAGAAGTAGCACAATGGGGGAACTTTTCGAAAATATTTGAAATTTTCCCGTTTGGAAACTTTTATGTAAATACAATTGTATCCACATTGGTTATCACTTTTGGGCAAGTATTTTTATGTGCTTTGGCTGCATATGCATTTGCTCGTTTGGAGTTTCCGTTTAAAAATTTCTTGTTTCTATTACTGTTATCAATTTTAATGGTTCCAGGACAAACATTTTTAATTCCACAATATTTAACGGTCCAAAAGTTAGGACTATTAGATTCTATTCCAGCTTTATTTCTACCAGGTTTATTTTCTGCTTTTGGGACCTTTTTATTGCGTCAGTTTTTTATGTCGATACCTACGGAAGTAGAAGAAGCCGCAATTATTGATGGTGCTTCGCGAATTAAAATATTTTTTACCATCATATTACCATTATCAAAATCGGCATTGATTTCACTTTCAATTTTTAGTTTGCTTTATGGTTGGAATTCCTTACTGTGGCCATTAATCGTAAACACGTCAACCGATAAAATGACATTGTCTGCAGGATTGGCTTCGTTAAGTGGTCAATACGGAACAGACTTCCCAATGGTGATGGCAGGTTCGTTCTTAGCTTGTATCCCGTTAATTATCATTTTCTTGATTTTCCAAAAACAATTTATCGAAGGGATTGCCTTGTCAGGTGGAAAATAATATGTTAACGATGGAAAAACCATTAATCAATCAAATATACGAGGCACAAGAACGCTTAGAATCCGTCGTTATCCAGACACCGCTTGTTCCAAGTAATATTTTGTCTGGATTAAAAGAAGGAAAAATATTTTTTAAACTAGAAAATTTACAACGAACGGGCTCCTTTAAAATTCGAGGGGCATATAATAAGCTAGCGCAACTGTCTCCTAGTGAAATTGAACGGGGTGTGATTGCTGCTTCTGCAGGCAATCACGCGCAAGGTGTCGCTCTTTCAGCTAAGATTCTTGGCATTCAAGCACGTATCTTTATGCCAGTAACAGCTCCACTTACCAAGATTGAAGCTACGGAAAAATATGGCGCAACGGTCAAATTAATTGGTGAAACATTCGATGAAACCAAACAAGCGGCCTTAGATGAATCGGTAATCACAAATGAAATTTTTATTCCTCCTTATGATGATTATGCTGTGATTGCCGGTCAAGGTACGATTGGTTTAGAAATTTTAGAAACAATTGCCGATGTTGATCAAATCATTTTGCCAATTGGTGGTGGCGGATTAATTGCAGGGGTTGCAACGATTGCAAAAACCATTAATCCTGCCATTAAAATCATAGGTGTTCAATCTTACAACGTTCATGGAATGCTCAGTTCGATTTGGAATCAACAAATCACTGCGAATCGTTCCAATCGTACATTAGCAGATGGCTGTGATGTCGCGATTCCCGGCGATATTACGTACCGTGTACTTTCACCTCTAATCGATGAGACGGTTTTGGTCGAAGAAGAAGTCATTAAACAAGCAATTGAGTACTTAGCTTACAAGGAAAAGATTGTAGCTGAAGGTGCAGGAGCTTTAACTGCTGCGGCAATTATGAGTGGTGCTCTAGACCATTTGTTAATAAATCGTAAAACCGTTGCTGTCGTTTCAGGAGGGAATATTGATTCGGGATCATTGAAGGAAATTATTTAAATAGGAACTTATCTAGCAACTCGTATCTATTGAGCGAAGTATTGCTAGATAAGTTTTTTTAATCTGCAATATATTGAAAACGCTTAAAAAGTGATATAAAACGTAGAAAAATGTTATATAAGATACGTCGGTAAACGTTTACAATTGAATTGTAGAAAGAAGAAGCGGAGGAATACAAATGAAAAAAAAGATGTTTTCTGTTGGTTTGTTAGGATTAACTTTATTGGCAATAAGTGCATGTGGTTCTAGTGGTAAGGCCGACCCTAAAGAGGCTGGTCCGGCACAAGATTTAACACCATATGGTAAATATGAAGAACCTGTTGAATTTACAATTGGTCGAGGCGTTTATAGTGGTGGAAGCTTACCAGAAGGGATGACTATAGAAGATAATACTGGAACAAAATATGTAGAAGAAATGGCGAATGTGCACGCTAAAGTGGCCTGGGAATCGCAAGATACGGCTCAAAAAATTGCCCTTTCAATTTCAACGGGAGATATTCCTGATGTCATGATTGTGAACAGACAACAATTTAAGCAACTAGTAGATAATGATTTAATTGCAGATATGACAGAAGTTTACGAAAAAACAGCCTCGGATCATCTTAAAGAAATTTATGATTCTTTTGGCGATATTATTCTAGATCAAATTACCGTTGATGGAAAATTAATGGGATTACCATTAACGAGCATTGGTGGACAACAAGATTTACTATGGATTCGTAAAGACTGGTTAGAAAAGTCTGGTAAAGATTTACCTAAAACAAAACAAGAGGTTTATGAATTGGCAGAAGAATTTGTGAAACAAGATTTTGCCGGTAATGGTGAAACAGTCGGATTGTCAATGGGAACTAAAATTGCCGGAACTTACAATAGTGGGTATAGTTTAAATCCGATTTTCTATGCAAATCAATCGTACCCAAGACAATGGATTGAAAAAGATGGCGAGACAGTTTATGGAACAATTCAACCTGAAACAAAAGAAACATTAGAAGAACTTTCTCAGCTATACAAAGATGGAGTGATTGATAAACAATTTGCTGTTAGAAAAACAGAGGATCTATCAGCCTTAGTATCATCTGGTAAATTAGGAATGCTATTTTATCCATGGTGGGCTCCTTATGGTGATATCCAACAAGCAATTGCTAATGATCCTGAGGCAGATTGGATTCCGATTTCTGCTCCTGAAGACGAGGAAGGAAATATCAATGTAACACAAAATGACCCTATTGGAGGCGTCATTGTTGTTAGAAAAGATTTTTCAAATCCTGAAGCAATTGTGAAGTCAATGAACTTGTCACAAGATTTTATTTATCAACTGACACCGGAAGCAAAGGAATTTACACAACAAGAAATTCCAGACATGAAAACGCGATGGGATCATATTTTAGTGCAAGTTCCTGCACAACTAGATTTTAACGATATCACAACTAGAATTTATACAGCATTAACAGAAGCAATTGATGATGGATCATCAGAAGATTTGCGATTAGACTTACTACCTGTTTACAATAATTATGAAATTTTACAAAAGGATGGACCAAAATCTGATTTAACAGCATGGGGTGATGTTAAGGCTCGTTTAGATGGTGAAAAAGCTTCATTTGATGAAAGAATTAAAAAAATTGACGTAAATTTCTTTGATACAACACCAACGATGGATACTGCATGGACAAATTTAGTGAAATTAGAAGATGAAATGTTTGTGCGAATTATTACGGGTGAAGAGCCAATTGAATACTTTGACGAATTTGTTAGTCAGTGGAATAAAATTGGTGGGGAAACAATCACGAAAGAAGTAAACGAAGTCGTAAAAGGACAGTAAAATAGGGTGACTTGAGACAAGACAGAAGCTGTTTTGTCTCAAGTTGTCTAAGAAAGGAAGAGATTACATGGAAGCAACACCTGCGACTACAGAAGTCAAAAAAATAAAAGCGACAACGTATCAAAAGAACAAAACGCAATTATATTATCACTTGATGCTTTTACCGGGAGTTATTTTATTGATTATTTTTAGCATCGTTCCAATGGTTGGAATTGTGATGGCTTTCCAAAATTATATTCCAGCAAAAGGTATCTTAGGATCGCCTTGGGTTGGACTAAGTCACTTTAAATATATGTTCCAAATCCCAGATAGTAAACAAATTTTCATGAACACAATCATTATTGCGGTATCTAAAATCATTATAGGGATGATTGTTCCTATTTTATTTGCCTTACTATTAAATGAGGCACGCGTAAAATGGTTTAAGAGTAGTGTACAAACAATCGTATACCTCCCCAATTTCTTATCTTGGGTTGTGTTAGGTACGGTGATGGGAATGATTTTTTCATACGAAGGTATGATTAACGATTTGCTAGCATTCTTTAATATTGAACCAATTATGTTTTTAGCAAGCAATAAATGGTTTAGACCGATTTTAGTTGCTACGGATGTTTGGAAAGGTTATGGCTATGGCACAATTATTTATTTAGCAGCATTAACCGGAATTAATCCTGCATTGTATGAATCAGCAGCAATGGATGGAGCGGATCGATTAAAACAAATTCTTCATATATCCATTCCAGGAATTTTACCTACCATTATTTTGTTAGCTACACTCAATTTAGGAAGCGTCCTAAATGCTGGATTTGATCAAGTGTTCAATATGTATAATCCAATTGTCTATCAAACAGGAGATATTATTGATACGTATGTCTATCGAATGGGACTTGTAAATATGCAATTTTCTTTTGGTACGGCAGTTGGTTTATTAAAATCAGTTGTGAGTGCAACGTTAATCGTTATTTCATACAAGCTGGCGGATAAATATGCAGGCTATAGAATTATTTAAGGGAGGAATCTGGAATGATTGAATCGAAAACATTGGGTGCTCGAATGGGAAAATTCACAGTTTATTTTCTATTAATTTTAGCAGCCTTTATCTCTTTAGCACCAATTGTAAATACAGTTGCTTTATCTTTTAGTGATAGCGCGGCAGCCAGTGCGGGTAATGTTTATTTTTGGCCAAAAGGATTTACTTTTGCATCTTATGAAAAAATTTTAAATGATGATGCTTTTATTAGCGCTTTTATGGTTTCTGTTAAAAGAGTGATACTTGGTGGCGGTCTAAATATGTTATTATGTATTTTGATGGCGTTTCCACTTTCAAGAAATACTAAACAATTTAAGTATCGTAATTTTTATATGTGGTTTTTAATGTTCACGATGATTTTTAGTGGTGGAATTGTTCCAACATATATTATCATTAGTAAATTAGGTTTAATTAATAGCATTTGGGCTCTGGTTCTACCGGGAGCAGTTCCTGTGTTTAACGTGATTTTATTAATGAATTTTTTCAGAGGGATTCCTGATTCATTAGAAGAAGCTGCCGTTATTGATGGTGCTAGTCCACTAACGGTACTATGGAAAATATTTTTACCGATTTCATTACCATCTTTAGCCACGATTGCTTTGTTTACGATTGTTGCACATTGGAATAGCTTTTTTGATGGTTTAATTTATATTAATGACCAAAATAAAATTCCATTACAAACTTATTTACAACAGTTAGTAATCCAAACACAACAAGCAGCACAAGGGCAATTATCTTCAGATGAATTGATTGCGCTATCAAAATTATCGACAATTACGCTAAATGCTGCAAAAATTTTAGTTTCAATGATTCCAATTTTATTAGTTTATCCATTCCTACAAAGATATTTGATTCACGGCCTTGTACTAGGTTCAGTTAAAGAATAATAAAAATGCAATGGAGAATAAATCATGAAAAAAATCTTACCCCCGATTATGGGGTGGTCTTCTTGGAATTATTTTAGGCAGTCGATTAATGAAGAGGAAATTTTAGCGATTGGTCACTCAATGACGCAATCAGGATTAAAGGAAGCCGGTTATCAGTATATTAATTTGGATGATTGTTGGCACTCATCCAAACGTAATCAAGCGGGTGAATTGCAATTTGACTTATCGAATTTCCCCAGTGGTGAAAAAATAATTGAAGAATTACACAAAATAGGTCTGAAGGTAGGCTTGTATAGTTCAAGTGGATCGATGACTTGTGAAGATCTACCTGGGAGTTATGAACATGAAAAAATTGACGCTCAAACGTTTGCACGTTGGGGTGTTGATTTTCTAAAGTATGACTATTGTCACGTAGTCGATTTAACGAGTGATGAAAAATGGTTAATTGATGCACCTTATGTCAATCAAATTGAGTTTTATGACCTAGCGACGAAAGAAAAAATTCAATGTTTGGTCGAAGACGGAGATTTATGCGATGAGGCTACACTTCATCAAGAAGAAGTGAACTACGTTTCTGGTTTAGAAGCCGGCAAAGGAAAGCTTTCGTTTAATCAATCTTTAGATAGTGGCACCTACGCAGTTACGATAAAGTTCAAAAAAAGAAAGAATGAAAAAAGACAATTACTTGTTTTAAAATTGGATGAACAAGAAGAAGTGATTCATTTTCCAACGTCTAGCGGTTGGAGTTTGACAGGTAGGGAGCAAATGGTTATCACCTTAGATCAACCAATTGAAAAAATTGAACTTTTTAATCCCATTAAAGATCAAAAAACTGATGGTATGCTACGTTACAAAACGATGAGCGATGCATTACTAAAAGCTTACGGAGAAAAAGAGTATGTTTTTTCAATTTGTGAACACGGTCGAAATGAGCCATGGACATGGGCGCAAACAATCGCTAATCAGTATCGCATTGATCACGACATCCGTAATAGTTGGGACTCAGTTCTTACATGCTATCAAAAGGCAGTAGCAGTGGCTCCTTTTGCAAAAGAGGGTTCGTATGGTGATCCGGATATGTTAGAAGTTGGAAATGGTGCGTTGTCGGAGATTGAAAATGAAAGTCATTTTGCTCTATGGGCCTTCTTATCCGCACCTCTAATTCTAGGAAACGATGTGCGAGAATTTATGGTAAACGGGCAACGGGACTTATCTGTCAGCAATCGTGCCTTAGAAATTGTGACGAATCCCGAAATCATTCGTTTCAATCAATCCCAACCGTATTTACCAGCCGTTGTTATCGAACAAGGCGCATTTGATGTTTTAGTTAAGGTATTAGTAGATGATACTGTAGGGATTCTAGTTTTCAATAAAGGAGAGTCAACAGCAACCCTCCAACTTGATTTAGCAACATTACCTAAAAAAATTCATGATTTGTCATTTGAATTTGAGAACAAAAAAATGGTTGAAGTGTGGAACAAACCATATGTTTGGGAAAATAATCAGATTACACTCACTGCTATGCCTCATGAATCACATGTGTTTAAAATCTAAAAAAAGTATATGGAAACTGTACAAATTACTATATATCTTTCGTTTGTTAACGTTTACAATGGTTGTGATAAAAATAAAAGTAAATTTTAAAGGAGAATACAATGCATTTCGAGATTAAAGAAGAGTTTTATTTTGATGGAAAACCAGAAAGAATTATTTCAGGAGCGATCCATTACTTCCGAATTACGCCAGGAAAGTGGCGTCAAAGTCTGCATAATTTAAAAGCGATGGGTGGAAATACAGTTGAGACGTATGTTCCTTGGAATATGCATGAACCTAAAAAAGGAGAGTTCAACTTCGAAGGAATTGCTGACTTACCTAAATTCCTAGATATTGCGACAGAATTAGGATTATATATCATTTTACGTCCCGCACCTTATATTTGTGCGGAGTGGGATTTTGGTGGTTTTCCAGCATGGTTATTAGAAGAATGTGATCGTGTACGTAGCCGTGATCCGAAATATATGGCGGCAGTCGATGCGTATTACAAAGAATTAATTCCCCGTGTAACAGATTATCAATTTACGCGCGGTGGTAATTTGATTATGATGCAAGTTGAAAATGAGTACGGTTCGTATTCAGATAATAAAGAATACTTACGAATGAATCGTGATCTGTTAGTGAAGTACGGTGTTGATGTGCCACTGATGACTTCTGATGGTGGTTGGGATGCGGTATTAGAAGCGGGTACAATGATGGAAGAAGGCATTTTACCAACAGCCAACTTTGGTTCTCGAGCGAAGGAAAACTTTGCGGCGTTGGAACGTATTATGACGAAACACAATGTGAAAAAACCATATATGTGTATGGAATTTTGGGATGGTTGGTTTAATAACTGGGGCAAGCCGGTGATTCGCCGTGATCCTCAAGAAACAGCACAAGCTTTCCGTGAAATTTTGGAGCTTGGTAGTGTGAATATGTTCATGTTCCACGGTGGAACGAACTTTGCTTTTTGGAATGGTGCAAACGAAAGTCGTCATGAAGGCTATGTGCCACAAGTGACTTCTTACGATTATGATGCGCCATTAAATGAATATGCGAATCCGACAGCTAAATATTATGCATTCCGTGAAGTGGTGCAAGAATTATACCCTGATAAAGTCTTGCCAGAGCCGATTATTTCAGAAGCGGTTGCCTACGAATCGGTTGAAGCGACGAATAAAGTATCGTTGTTTGAAACGCTAGATACGGTTGGAGAAACAACGATTCATGATGTGACGAAACCAATGGAAGCGTTGGGTCAAGGTTACGGCTATATTTTATACGATACCGTTAATCCGATTCAAACCCACTCAGGTCGCTTTGAAATTGTGGATGCGAACGATCGTGTGCAATTTTATCATAATAATGAACACGTAGTCACACAAATCGATGATGAGATTGGTCAAGAAATTATTATCAAAGAAATTGGTGACAACGATCATGTACAAGTTTTAGTTGAGAACCGTGGTCGTACGAACTATGGTCCATATTTAACGTCGCCAAGACAAAATAAAGGAATTCGTGCGGGTGTTCGTCAAGACTTATACTTTATTTCTGAATGGAAACACACAACGTTGCCATTAGAAACAGACGAAACGGTTGATTTTTCAAGAAAATGGAAAGAAAATGTGCCCGCTTTTTATGAGTTCAATGTAACGATCGAAGGCGAACCACAAGATACGTTCCTTGATATGTCTGATTTAGGCAAAGGTGTGGTCTTTGTTAATGGTGTAAATATTGGCCGTTATTGGGAAATTGGTCCTTACTACACAATGTACTTACCACATGATTTACTAAAAACAGGTGCGAACCGTATTACAGTCTTTGAAACAGAAGGAAAAGAAGTGACGAAATTAACGTTTGCTTCTGAACCAAAAATTATGGAACCAAAATAAATAATGTAGGGTTCTTCTGGTAGGATGTCCTATTGGAAGAACTTTTTTTAGAAATAAAGAACAAGATCTAACTTGCAAATAAAAGATTGGAAGTGTGAAGAATGATTAGTCGCTTATCAGGACCGTTATATAAGATTACTATTTTTGTCGGAACGTTATTTCTAGTAAATACGTTAATTTTTTTAACGAATATTCCATTTGTTTTTAGTCTCGTCTTTATTCCGTTAAAAACAGAAAATCTGATTCCTATATTTTTAACGGCTATTCCCCTGGGTCCAGCACTCGTCGGTGGCTATGCGGTCATTTGGCGCTATATGTGTACGGGAGAATATAGTGTTTGGCAACGATTTTGGCAAGGATATAAAACCAATTTTTGGCAAACAATCGGATTATCGGCACTCGTAGCCATTTTCATTTCATTACTCACTTACAATTTGCAGTTAATGATGGCTTCTGGTCGCATGACACTTTTCTTTTATCCAACGCTTATTTTATTAGGTGGGCTGATTCCCGTCTTTTTTGTGGCTTGTTTATTAATTAGTCGCTTTGAGATGTCTGGTCGGAATATTGCGATTAACACGCTCTTTTTTATGATTCAAAATCCTCTAAAATCATTGATGGCGCTATTGGTGATTGTTGTCTTTTATTTAGTAGTCGCTCTAACTGCTTGGAAAGTTCTCTATTTATTATTGTTTAGTCTGCCATTGTACTTACTTTTAATTAACTATCGAGAACTTGTTCGATTAATTGAAATAGAAAAAGGATTTGAGTATTAGTTTGGCTATCTGTTGACAGATAGGGGTGTTCCTCAGAGTGATTGATTGAGAGAGTTAGGTGTGCAAAAAGAAAGAGTGTAGAGATTCGAATGTTTTGGAATGTGTAATTCATGCAAAATGAAAAGGCTTTATTTAACCTATTTACTTCAAGTATCGACATGCTAGACTAAATGTACGGCCTTGTTAGGCTGAGGCTGTTGATTCTATTTTAAATAAAAAATGAGGGTTAAAAAGAAAAGGAGCTTCACGATGAAGAAATTAAGAGTTGGAATTATTGGGGTTGGATCAATCTCACATGAACACATTCAAGCGTATCAAAAACATCCCAATGTTGAACTGGTTGCCTTTTGTGACATTAACGATGAGCAATTAGCAAAGATGTCAGCGCTTTACGGAGTGACTGAAACTTATGCGACGAAAGAAGAGATGTTAGCCAATGCAGCGATTGATGCAGTGAGCATTTGTGTTTGGAATTCGATGCATGCTGAATGTGCGATTACAGCACTGAATGCAGGGAAACATGTTTTATGTGAGAAGCCGATGGCGACAACGGTTGAAGAAGCAAAAGCGATGGAAGTAGCGGCAGAAAAAAACAATAAACTACTAATGATCGGTTTTGTTCGTCGCTTTGGTAACGACACGAATATCTTGATGGAATTTAAAGAAAATGACTTCTTTGGTGAACTTTATTATGGTAAGGCAACTTATTTACGTCGCCACGGGAACCCAGAAGGTTGGTTTGGCGATAAATCACGTTCAGGTGGCGGGCCATTAATTGATTTAGGTGTTCACGTGATTGATTTACTGACTTACGTATTGGGGCAACCAAAACCAGTTTCGGTTTATGGTGTGACTTTCCAAAAACTATTCAATCGTCCAGACGTGAAAGACAAACAAGGCTATATTTCATCAACACCAGGCGAAATTATTTGTGATGTTGAAGATTTAGCAAGTGCGATGATTCGATTTGAGAATGGCGCAGTCCTTTCAATTGAAACAAGTTTTAGTTTAAACGTAAAAGACGATGAACAAAAAATTGAATTATTCGGTACAAAAGGTGGCGCATCATTGAATCCTTCTCTAGAGTTGCATACAGAAATGAATGGCTATATGAGTGATATTCAATTAAAAATGCCGACAGCGCTATCAATGGATGGCTTATTCTTTAATGAAATCAGTCACTTTGTTGAATGTGTCTTAGAAGACAAACCTTGTTTATCACCTGCTTCTGAAGGGGTTATGATTACTGAAATAATTGAAGCAATCTACAAATCAGCTGAAACTGGACATGAAGTAATTTTATAGGAGTGAAAAAATGACAAAATTAGCATGTAG
The DNA here is from genome assembly GCF_014635985.1 of Enterococcus alcedinis. Taxonomy (GTDB): domain Bacteria; phylum Bacillota; class Bacilli; order Lactobacillales; family Enterococcaceae; genus Enterococcus_I; species Enterococcus_I alcedinis. The sequence continues at coordinate 79,171 of NZ_BMDT01000003.1, forward strand.
TACGTATAGTTTTCAACAATTAATCAATTTGGGCGAATTGACGCAATTTCAAACATTAGCCAAAGCACAAGAACTTGGATTTGATGCGATTGAAATTGTTGGATTAGAGCCAGCAGAAGGTCAAAAAGAAGAAGTTTACGTTCAAGAATTAAAAGCAGAATTAGATCGTTTAAATTTTCCAATCACTTCTTTCACTTTTAGTGCCGATTTATTAAACGGTTCAGATGGCGATTCAGTAGCAGAGGTCAATCGTATCAAAAAAATGATTGATTATGCTGCAATTTTAGGAGCACCAAGAGTTCGTCATGATGCGACTTGGGGAGCTGCCGGAAAAACATTCGAGCAAGTTTTACCAGAATTAGCTGTTTTATGTCGTGAAATTGCTAGCTACGGTGAATCAAAGGGAATTCAGACAACAGTCGAAAATCATGGGTTCTTTGCACAAGATAGTCTTCGTATGGAAGCATTGTATGCCGCAGTCAATCATCCGAACTTTAAATTATTGGTCGATATGGGGAACTTCTTATGTGTGGACGAATCATCGGTTGATGCCGTGAGCCGTTTAGCACGAGTCGCAGGTTATGTTCATTTGAAAGATTTCCATGTTAAATCAGGCAATCAACCAAACCCAGGAACTGGTTTCTTCCAATCACGTGCAGGTAATTATTTACGAGGCGCGATTGTTGGACACGGGGAAGTACCCGTTGCACAATGTTTAACGATTTTAAAAAACCAAGGATATACGGGTGACTTTGCGATTGAATTTGAGGGTATTGAAGACAATATTAAAGGACTTGAAATCTCATTAGAAAATGCTCGGAACTATTTATCTGCACGTTAAGAGTTGGATGGTCTAGCGCGCGAAGGCTCGGAAGATTTCTTTCTTCAGGGGAAATATACAAAAACAAACTACCAACGAAAAGGTGAAGACTGCTTCGTTGGTAATTTGTTTTGTATGAAAACGGCTCTAAATAAAGAGGCATAAAAATCAAGATGGACTCAAAAAAGAGAGATAATCGAATGAATTTTATCCAAAGTTTGAAGAAATTAAGACCAAAAGATGAAGAAAAAAGGTAGTCAAAAAGAAAAGCCTTCAATATTCGTCAAATAAAAACGTTGATTTGACAACGTTTTTAGAGGTTCATTAAATACACATTGAGTACCATTGGTAAATATCGTATTATGAAAACGTATTCAAGAGAGCGGTTGCATGATTTATAAAGGGGGAGTAATTAAAATGGAAATAAGTGTGAATGGTAAACGAACGAAAGGTGAAGAACGTAAAAGACGAATTATTGCAAGTCGGCAATTATATCTATTTATTTTACCAACGTTCTTAGTCTTCTTGATTTTCTCTTATATACCAATGTACGGTATTTTAATTGCGTTTAAAGACTACGTTCCAACGTTAGGTGTTTGGGGTAGCCCATGGGTAGGCTTAAAACATTTTACGCGATTCTTTGATTCTTATTATTTCTGGGATTTATTAAAAAATACATTAGGAATTAGCGTCTATTCGCTAGTCGTTGGTTTTCCACTACCAATTATTTTAGCTTTAGCCTTAAACGAAATTAAAGACGGTCCATTAAAGAAGTTTTCGCAAACGGTTACATACGCACCGAACTTCATTTCAACGGTCGTAATGGTGGGTATGATTTTAGCTTTCCTAAACCCATCAACGGGTATTATTAACCACGTTGTTCAATTGTTAGGAATGGAACCAATCTCCTTTATGGAAGATCCACGTTGGTTTAAAACAGTTTACGTCCTATCAGGTGTTTGGCAAGGAACCGGTTGGGGATCCGTAATCTACTTAGCTGCATTAGCAGGGGTTGATACTCAGTTACATGAAGCCGCAATTGTTGATGGCGCGACGCGTCTACAACGTATTTGGCATATCAACTTACCAACAATTCGTCCAACAATGGTCATTTTATTAATCATGAACGTTGGATCTGTGATGAACTTAGGTTATGAAAAAATCTTATTAATGCAAAATCCATTAAATATGGAATCATCAAACGTGATTGCAACTTTCGTTTACCAACAAGGTTTACTTGAAGCGCAATACAGTTACGCGGCAGCGGTTGGTTTATTCAACTCAGCAATTAACGCGATTCTAATGATTTCAGTGAACAAAATTGCAGCGAAACTTGGCGATTCAAGCCTATTCTAGAAGGGAGCGAACAGTCTCATGAACAATCGATTAGTCAAAGATACAAAATCCGATAAAATTTTCATGGGTTTCAACTACGTTTTTATTATTCTGTCGGTAGCGATCGTTTTATATCCGTTGGTTTATATTATTAGTGCGTCAGTCAGTGATCCACAATTTGTGAACTCGGGTGAAATGTGGCTCTGGCCAAGAGGTTTCACTTGGGAAGGGTACAAAACAATTTTAGAAAACAATAGTATCTGGAGAGGGTACTTAAACACAATTTATTACACTGCTTTAGGAACGAGTATTAACTTATTGGTGACACTACCGGCAGCTTATGCGTTGTCTCGTCCAGATTTCTATGGACATAAAACGTTCACGACTTTCTTATTAGTCACGATGTTTGTCAGCGGTGGGTTAATTCCAAGTTACTTATTAATTAAAAACTTAGGCATGTTAAATACGGTTTGGGCATTAGTGTTACCTGGTGCAGCTTCTGTTTATAACATCGTTGTTACAAGAACATTCTTCCAATCAACGATTCCTCGTGAAATGGAAGAGGCTGCGATTATCGATGGCTGTTCAGACTTTAAACTATTCATGAAGATTGTTCTACCTCTTTCAACACCAATTATCGCAGTAATGGCGTTATTTTACGGTGTGGGACACTGGAACGGCTTCTTCAGCGCTTTAATCTACTTATCAGACAAAGCAATGTATCCATTGCAAATGGTATTACGTGAAATCTTAGTCTTACAAGACATGTCTTCAAACTCGATTGGTGGTACGATGACAGGTGAAATGGCGGAGTTAATGTATTCAAAACAACAACTTGCGGCCGTGATCAAATACGGTGTCATGATCGTTTCAACACTACCAATTATCATGATTTATCCATTCTTACAAAAGTATTTTGTAAAAGGAATGATGGTTGGTTCAGTTAAAGGGTAATACTTAAATCATGCTTAAAACGACAATTGTCGATTTAATAAAATAACGTTCTAAAGGGGAGAAAGAAATGAAGAAAACAAACGTATTAATCGGTTTATTAGCTTGTGGTGTTTTATTAGCTGCCTGTGGTGGCGGAACAACGGATGGCAGTGGGAACGCATCTGGTGGCAAAGATAAAGATAAAAGCGGCGTTGAACTTGGTACAGTCGGTGAATTCCCAGTTGTTAAAGAAAAAATTGAAATGACAATGATGGGTCCAGGAACCGGAATGGCTGAGTGGAAAGACATGGCATTCTTCCAAGGAATGGCTGAGAAATCAAACATTAACTTTACTTTCACAACTCCTCCAAGTGCGGACTTTGCGACAAAGCTAAACTTGGCATTCGCCAGTGGTGATTTAGCAGATGTCTTATTTGGAACAGATACTAACTCATTGACTCCAGCGATGGAAATGGATTACGGTAGCCAAGGAATTTTAGTTCCTTTAGAAGATTTAATGGCAGAAAATATGCCGAACTTTAGCAAAATTTTAGAAGAAAATCCAGATATTCGTAAATCGATTACCACACCAGATGGGCATATCTATACTCTACCAATGATTCATCGAGGAGAAACTGCCATTTGGCCACGTGGACCACTTTGGTATAACGGTGAATGGTTAGAAGCATTAGATGTCAAAGAATTACCGAAAACAACCGATGAATTTTATGACTTACTCGTTCGTTTCCGTGATGAAGATCCAAACGGTAACGGCAAAAAAGATGAAATTCCATTGACTGATGTGAAGATGGACTCGACACGCCCTTGGTTATTAGGCGCATTCGGTTTGACGGATCGTACAATTGAAGAAATTGACGGTAAAGTTGTTTATGCACCAATTACTGAAAACTATAAAGAATTCGTTACATACATGAATAAATTGTATTCTGAAAAACTATTAGATCCAGAAGTTTACTCTCAAGCCGATGAGCAGAAGAAAGCGAAAGGGCAAAACAATCAATTAGGATTATTCCCAGATTGGTTCTCATTCTTCACAACAGGTCGTAATGAAAAAGAATCAGTGATTGATTTAATGTTCCACCCATTAACTTCTGAGATTAGTCCAGAGGCTGTAGCACCTGCAAGTACTCGTATGGGACGTGGAACGTTTGCCATTACAAGTAAGAACCCATCACCAGAAGCAACATTACGTTGGGTTGATTACCTATACTCTCCAGAAGGTCGTGATTACTTGAACGTTGGACCAGAAGGCGCGCTATGGGAGTATGCTGAAAATGACAAGGGTGAAAAAGTTCGTATCTTTACTGAAGGCGTAAACCTTGAAAATACGGAAGAATCTCGTGCAAAAGTTACGCCTGACTATGGAATCACGGTACCAACGATGTCATTCCCGGATAGTAAAGACGATTTCCCATCAGTTATTGCTAATGCAAACGATGAAGTCGATACAACATTCAATGATTTCTTAGCTAAAGAAACAGCAGAGAAAATTGAACCATTCGCAAAAGTAACCTTCCCATTATTATACTTAACAAATGAAGAGTCTGAAAAAGTTCGTGATGCAGCTACTGACTTGAAAACATACGTTGAGCAAATGGAAGCGAAATTTATCACAGGTGTTGAGCCAATCGAAAACTGGGATAAATACGTGAAAACAATTGAAGGTATGGGCGTTAACGAATACGTTGAAGTCTACCAACAAGCGTACGATCGTTGGGCAAAATAATTTAAGACATTAAATAAGAAGGTACGTTCGATTGATTATCGATCGTCCTTCTTATTTTTGTGTTAAAATTCTTGAATTTTGGCATCGTCAGCTAAAATAGGCAGTAAGATCGTGACCAATGTTCCCAAACCTAGGCTACTATCAAATAAAAGACCGTACTTGTTGCCAAAATAAAATTTAATCCGTTCGTTAATGTTACTCAAACCATAACCATGTGTTTTGGCAATTAAGATATTATCCAATTGCTGAACATCAAAACCAGTTCCATTATCTTCGATTTTAATAGAAAAAATATCAGACGTTTCCCGTTGAATCTTGATTGAAAGTAATTGATTGTCTAAATCCTGACTAAAACCATGTTCAATCGCATTTTCGACAATTGGTTGCAGGAGTAAATGAATAATTGGTACATGCAATAATTTTGGATCGATCGCATATTCAACTGTAAAACGATCTGGATGTAAAAATAGTTGTAAATCAATGTATGTTTGAACATTGTCGAGCTCATCTTGCAATAAAATTTTATTTTTCCCTTTATTTAATGTTGTGCGATAATATTTAGACAACAATTGAATCGCGTAACTGATTTCTTCTTGACCCGATAAAACCGCGTGCCAATTAACGGCAGATAACGTATTGTACAAAAAGTGTGAGTTGATTTGATTAATCATCGCCTGGTATTCACGATCCTTGCTTTCCAAGTGATTATGGTAATTTTCTTCTTGCAAGGTCAATACCATCTCCAGCATATCTTGAATATCATTACTGAGTTCAAAAAATTCTTCTTGTTGTTCAATCACAATGTTTTTCGGTTCATCACGCAAAGCGAAACGGACACGCTGTTTTAGATGTGTAATCTCTTGGTTGATATTTCGTGTGAAAAAACGCGTCATGGCGTAGGCAATGACAATTGAACTTGTAATGGCCACAAGCGTCACCAAAATAAACGACGTATTTGTGCGCGGTAATGAAGATTTACTCAGGTAAAGTGTCCACGGTGTATTATCGATAGCTGCCTGATAATGTTCGGCAGCATCGACATGTTCAGTTGGATAGAGTTGCTTTTCCTCAGAGAAAACACCACCTAAGACACGTCCCTCATTCGCATAAAATGCTGGAAAAAGATCTTTTTTCTTGACCGTCATTAAGACAAAAGTATGAAAAGAAGTCGAACCAGGAAAGCCGCCAAAGACGCCGAGAGTCTCGTCATCTAGTTCAACCCATTGGGCATTATTCCCCCCTAAATTTTCAGTCGGCAGTGGAAACTTAGCCATGTCATCTAACGTTAAAATATTTAACCGTTGATTGGCATAACTAGAATCGGTAAAAAACAAGATTCGATCAATAATCGGGTTAGTGATGCGAATGTATGTCAGTGAAGGATCAAACGTATCTCTAAAAAACACATAACGATCAAACATCGAAATATTATCGGTATAAAGCGCACTTTGAAAAGCCGTATTTTCGGTTAGTAAGCTAAGTGAGTGTCGGAAATCATCAATATGGGTCGTTAAATTTCGTTCGGTCTGTAAGAGTAAATCATTCAAGGCTTCTTCTTGTGTTTGCTGTGTGATCATTCTTGTTTGAATGAAAACAAATAAGGATAGAAGCATGACGGGGACCGCTAATGCGAGTAAAAAAGAGCGAAATAATTTATCTTTAAAGGTTTTAGGCTGACGGAGCTTGTTTAAATTCATGATTGGATTTTATCCTCTCGATAGCTAGAAGGGGTTATCCCATACGTATTTTTAAACAAGCGATTAAAATAGGAGGGATTATCAAAGCCAATATATTTAGAAATATCAATTACTTTCATATTCGAATTTCGTAGGAGTGAACAAGCTTTTTCAAGTCGGAAATGATTCAAATATTTGTTCATCCCAATGTTCATTTCTTTTTTAAATAAAATGCTTAAGTAATTAGGAGAAAGAAAAACTCGAGTCGCAAGATCCTCTAGGGTCAAATCACGATCAAATTCATGATGGATAATTGTCAGTACTTTATCAATGATTTTATCGTTCGTAAATGGTTTTTGTGCCATCAATTGATTTAAAATTTGCGCCACGCAAGTGTGGAATTCAGTTGGATTGATCGGCTTTAATAAATAATCAACGACATTGGCTTTCAATAGTTCACGAGCATAATTAAAATCATCATAACCACTCAAGACGATGACTTGTAACGTTTGATTGAACTCACGAATATGAGTAATCAAATCGACACCATTCATAATCGGCATTTTAATATCGGTAATCAGCAATTCAAAGTGCTGTTCTTTGATTTTTTCGAGTGCCTCAATACCATTGCAACATTCGGTTATTTCTAGCGAGTATTCTTGCTTTTCTAATAAAAAACGGATGCCTTGACGCTCTAATTGATTATCATCAACAATTAAGACAGGGATCATTCGACTTTCCTCCAGTAACGTTAAAATCTACCCTTTAAGTATAGCATAGAAAACGTTTTATTTTAGGTTTGAATGGGATTGAAAACCTATAAAAAGTGCTGTTTTTACTAGAAAAGGCATCTAATCTAAGCGCATTCATTATGCTATGCTAAAGAAGTATAAAACGGTTTAAAAAGGAGCGATAGATAAATGAATCATGGACTGGAAAAGCAAGTTATTCCTGTGTTACAAGAGTACAAAACGAATAAAAAAGATGAAAAATGGTGTTTGTTAGAAAAAACAGCATTAGTTATTTCTGATCTTTTAATTGACAACAAAGAGCGGATTATCGAGATGTTTCTAATCGTTTTCGATCAAAAGGATAAAGATAAAAATTCACCTCAAATAGAACAGACAATCGATCCAACGAAATCCAATATTTTGATTAATAAGGTACAATTATCAGAAATCACCTCAAAATCAGTGAGCCTAGAAAGCTATAGAATTGAAATCAACGAAAATATTGTTGAGATTAATGTAGCTGATATTCATGCGGTTTTATATGCTTTTTACACAATAAAACAACTGCTTGATAAATATGAGGGGTGCTTACCATCAGGAACAATCGTTGATTATCCGCAATTGAAAGAGCGTCGATTGCATGTCGATATGGGGAGAAAGTTCTTTTCTAAAGAGTGGATTATCAATCGGATAAAACAATTATCAAAATTAAAAATGAATACGCTTCAGTTACATTTTTCTGAAAATAAAGGGTTTCGTATTGAATGTGAAACGGCCCCAAGAATTGTTTCTCAAGACGGTTATTTGACGAAAAGAGATATAAAAGATATTCTAGTAATTGCACAAAAGTATGGAATCCAAATTATTCCCTCGCTTGATACTCCAGGGCACGTTGAACACATTTTGAAAAGCTATCCAGAATATGGTCAACGGGGTGTCGATGGCCAATTGAGTGATGTTGCACTAGACGTAACGAATGACGAAGCAGTACAGTTTATTAAACGTTTATATAGTGAATATATAGAATTGTTCACGGGATGTCAGGTGTTTCATATTGGTGGCGACGAGTACATGGAATTTGACCGTGCACCATTTACAACAACATACAAGCCAATACTTAATGCGTTTGCAAAAGAAACATTTGGTGAGGAATATAACTGGAAAGATGTCATTGTTAATTATATTAATCAAATTTCTGAGCATGTTGCGCAAGCTGGATTTATTCCAAGAATTTGGAATGATGGAGTTTTTTATGATGAAGAGGAAGTTTATGAACCAAAACAAAAAATAGCACTGTTTCCACAGACAACTGTTGATTTTTGGTCACAAATGGGTTGGAATCCGAGTGTTGCATCTTTGGATACTTTTTTGAACAGAGGCGTTAAAGAGATTTATAATGTGAATGCGAGTTATTTTTATTATGTCCTAAGACCGGATCACCCCGAGGATGGTCGTACGAATCATTCCTTCGATTTTTTAAATCAAGATCAACGCATTTTTAATGAGTGGATGCCAGGACTATTTGAAAGTAATCAGTTATTAAATGAGGACACTAAAATTGGGGGAGCAAGCTTAGCAGTTTGGTGTGATCGGCCAGAAATTGTATCGGAAGACGTCATTACCCAAGATATAAAAAAAGAATTGCAAGCGCTAGCAACAAAAGCCTGGAACACAAACACTAATCACTATTTGACTTATGAAGAATTTAGTCAATTGCATCCCTAAGTAAGGTATCAACAATAATCCAAGTAAAAATGAAATGTGGTGAGACGAATGACAAATGATATAAAGAAAATTCTATCACGATATTTTCTTTTGATTGCATTATTCGTTATTGTTATGATTACGTTACTCTCTATTTTCTTTTTCTATTCAAAAGAAGAAGAGCGAGAAAATAAGAATACAGAAAATATCACCAATATCATCAATTTTTTAGACTCTACTCAGGAAAAATCAAAAAAAATAGTTGATGACTTATACAAAAACAGCCTCTTTCGAGAGAATTTTTCAGCCTATTTAACCATGCCAGTCAATGAATATGTTGAAAATAATCTGATAAAAGGTTTACCTTCACAGTATATTGAGGGAACCTTTCAAAATCTTATGAATAGCTCAACTGATTTAATTGGCGTGACCGTTTATTTTGATAATGAACGTCTCTTTAGATTGCAACGAAAACCTAAAACACACGCTTTACTTGTTAGTAAAAATGCGAGTTATTTAGTGGAAAAACAAGAAAAATATAAAGGGCTTTATTTTTATTTTTATTATGATTTGAGTTATTTATCTTCAAAAATGAATGAAGACTTTTTCTACTCCATTCGAAATATGGATAACGATGTTGATATATTGGCGAACGATGCTCAATTAGAAAATCTATCTTACTTTAAACAAGAAGAGACCAGGAATTATTTAAACAGTAATATACTAGTCTATAAAAATACGAGTATATCGAATCTTTTTAAGATTATAGGAATTGCGATTGCTGTTGTATTCATTTTTTTAATAGTCATTTGGTTGTCATTACAACTTTCATTTAAAAAATATTTAGAACAATACCATGTTATTGTTAGCCATCTAAGAGAGAATGCATCAAAAACAACCGATTTTAAACAAATTGAAATGATCGATCCAGCAGGTGATTTGCAAAAAATTGCGGATGAAATTAATAAATCAGTAAAGAAACGCGAAGATTTAATTAAGGCAGAATATGAAAATTTACTGTTACGTGAGCGAGTAGAGCTATCAAATTTACAACATCAAATTGATCCTCATTTTCTATTTAATAATTTAGAATTTATCCGTATGAAAGCTTTTTTGAAGAAAGATTATGAAGTCAGTCAATTTATTTTTGAAGTGAGTCGACTCTATCGAGAAAGTTTGAGTAAATCAAGCGTCATCACGTTAGAGGAGGAGTTATCGATGATTGAAAATTATCTGACCATCTATAAAATACGTTGGGAAGATCGTTTTCAATATCAAGTGATTTCAAAGATTAAATCATTACAAATTCCGAAATTTGCACTCCAACCTTTTGTTGAAAACTATATTAAATACGGAATGCGGCCGGATAAAAAGAATTATTTAGTTGTTAAATGTATCGAGACGAAAAATCATTTTGTATTTAGTTTTATTGATAACGGAGGAGGTGCGACTCCTGAAATTATTGAAGAAATACATCAGCGGATTGAAAGTAGCGATAGATCCGGAAAAAATATAGGAATTGCCAATTCAATTAAACGTTTAAAATTATTTTATAAAACAGATGTTACGTACGAAATTAAAAATATTCCAAATCAAGGTTTCTTTGTGAAAATAATGATTGAGAAAGAGTAGGTCGATAAAGCAAATGAAAAGAGTAGTCATTATTGATGATGAAAAAATGATTGTTGAAGGGCTTAATTTTTTTCTGAAGGAGCGATTTCCGAATGATTTATCTATTGTAAAAACATATCTCCAATCGGAAGAAGCCCTAATTGAGTTGAAAAAAATATCATTTGATATCTTAATTACGGATATTTGCATGTTAAATATGACAGGATTGGAATTAATAAAAGAAATACAAAAGCAAAAGGAATTCGAAGCAATTGTTGTAAGTGCCTATCATAATTTTGATTACGCTAAAGAGAGTATTGATTTAGGTGTTCGAACCTATTTAACCAAACCGATTGATTTTGAAAAATTATCAACTGTTATTGAAAAAATTATTGATGAGAGTCCAAAACATGGAATTGAGCAACGAGAACAGTTTTCGAAAGTAACGAATCAATTAATAGCGGTAATTCAGGAAGATTATGTTAGTGATCTATACTTAAATGGTTTAGCAGAAAAATTGCATTATAATGCGGCGTATTTAGGTCAGCTATTTCAAAAAGAGGTAGGCGAACCATTCAATCTCTATTTATTAAATTATCGGATAGAAAAAGCGAAAGAATTATTACACCAAACAGAGTGGAGTGTTGATGAAATTAGCCATGCCGTGGGATTTCAAACACCAACCTATTTCATTCGAATGTTTAAAAACCATATTGGTTTAACACCCTTGAAATATCGGAAAACACTTTGAGAATTTTTAAAATGGGTATTTATTCTAAATCAGCAACTTGGTCTAAAACCAGGTTGTTGATTTTTTTTAGTATCTATAATTTGTGCAATTTCAGCTATATATCGTTCCTATTTTTATAACCGTGTCCCTTGTATACTGTTTTTGTAAGCGTTATCCAATTAATGTGAAAGGAGTTATTTTAATGGAACAAGTAGAAAGATTAAAACAAATTAAAGTTAAAAAACAAGTAAGAAAAAAGAAGTCATTACTCACTAAGATTAAAGAGAACAAAGCATTGTTACTGATGTTATTTCCCGGGGCGATATGGCTTTTGATTTTCTGCTACTTGCCAATGTTTGGGGTTATTATTGCCTTTAAAGATTATCGGATTTCTCCAAATGGATTTTTTAGTAGTTTGTATAATAGTCCTTGGGTGGGTTGGGAAAATTTTCGATTTTTATTTGCTTCACAAGATGCATGGGTGATTACTCGTAATACAGTATTGTATAATGTAACCGGTATTATTTTAAGTACAATTATGACTGTTACTTTTGCAATTGTTTTAAGCCAAATTTCAAGTAAAAAATTCATTAAACGTTTGCAAACGGTTGTTATTTTCCCAAATTTTCTTTCATGGGTTGTTATTAGTTACTTCGCGTACGCCTTTTTAAGCACAGATAAAGGGGTATTAAATAGTATTTTACAAACGTTTAACATGGATGCAATTAACTGGTATAGTGAGCCAAAATATTGGCCTTTTATTATTGTGTTCACAAGTTTGTGGAAAGGCGTAGGCTATGGATCAATTATTTATTATGCTTCGATTATGGGAATAGACTCAACATATTATGAAGCAGCACTCGTTGATGGTGCAACAAAATGGCAGCAAATTAAATATGTAACGTTGCCACATTTACGTTCAATTATTGTGATTATGTTGATTTTAGCTGTCGGAAATATTTTTCGAGCAGATTTTGGATTATTCTACCAACTGCCACGAAACTCAGGCGCTTTGACTAGTGTAACAAATGTACTAGATACCTATGTTTATCGAAGCATGATGAATAATGGTGATATTGGTATGTCAACGGCTGCTGGGCTATATCAATCGTTTGTTGGATTTGTTCTAATTTTAATCACAAATAAAGTAGTAAACAAAATTGATCCAAGTTCGGCACTTTTTTAAAAGGAGGATAATAAATGGAGTCCAATATCAGGCAACAAATGTATTTTTCGAAAAAAATAGAAATACTATTTAAAATATTGCTAGTAATTTTTGCCGTTAGTTGTGTTTTTCCGTTTCTATTTGTTTTGGTTATTTCCCTAACAGATGAAGCTGCCTTATCTATCAATGGGTATCAATTTATCCCAGAAACATGGAGCTTGGAAGCTTATAAATATATTTTTAGTGAGGGAAGTCAATTAATTTCTTCATTAGGTATAACCTTACTAATTACAGTATTAGGTACGGTAATCGCCGTTTTTATGACAGGAACGTATGCTTATGTTCTTTCTCGTAATAGCTTTCCATTTCGTAAGTTTTTTACATTTTACTTATTTTTCACCATGCTTTTTGCAGGAGGATTAGTTCCCTCGTACTTAATTATGACAAAAATGTTGGGATTGAAAAATACTATTTGGGCGCTAATATTACCGTTAGCATTTAGCCCATATAACGTTATCATTTTACGTACTTTTTTTAAAAAATCCATTCCAGAGTCAATCATTGAATCAGCCAAAATGGATGGAGCAACGGAGATGCGTGTATTTTTCCAAATTGTATTACCATTAGCATTACCAGGTGTTGCAACCATAGGTTTATTCGCTTCATTAGGTTATTGGAACGACTGGTTTAATGCATTACTTTATATCGACAATAATAAATTATTGCCATTGCAGTATTTACTGATGAAAATTCAAAATACAATTGATTATATGGCAAGAAATACGGATATGACATTAGCACAACAGCAATCGATTCAAAATTCACTTCCGCAAGAATCAATAAGAATGGCAATGGTTGTTGTTGCAACGGTTCCAATTGCAATTGTCTATCCATTTTTCCAAAAATATTTTGTTCAAGGTTTAACCATTGGTGGCGTAAAAGAATAGGAGGAATAGAAAATGAAGTTATGGAAAAAAACAGTTTTAACAGGGGCAGTATTATTTAGTTCAGCATTAGCACTAGCAGCTTGTGGTGGTGGAAGCGGTGAAGGAGAAGCAAAAACGAAATCCAAAGACGGATCAGATACGGAAGTAACAAAAGTAATCTGGTATCAAGTTGGAGAAGAACCAAAAGATTTTGACCAAGTTTTAACTGAAGTGAATAAAAAAATGAAGGACGATATCGGTCTAGAACTTGATATGCGTTTAATTCCTGATGGTGATTACCAACAAAAGATGGGTGTGATGATCAATTCGGGAGAAGAGTATGATATTGCCTTCATTAATGGGAGTGACTATGTAAACTATGGGAATAAAGGAGCGTTTATTGATTTAACGCCTCACTTAGATAAGGAGTTAAAAGAAGCAACTGACCGTTTGAATGATGGATTCGTTAAAGGTGCTTCGATGGGTGAAAATTTATTTGCCTTCCCAGTAAATAACGCATTAGCAACGACAGAATACTGGGTATTTAATAAAGAATTAGTGGATAAATATGACTTAGATGTAGAAAATGTGCAATCATTACAAGATTTAGGACCTGTTTTAGAAGCATTTACTGAAAAAAATGATGACCCATCAATTACACCAATTGGCATGACATCAACGAGTGTCTATGCACCATACGATTTTATTAACGGACAAACATTGGGCGTACCTTTTGAAGGGGACGTTAAAGAAATTGTCAACGTGTATGATTCAAAAGATATGAAAGAAAATATGAAAACGATGCACGATTATTACCAAAAAGGTTATATTTTAAAAGATGCGGCAACAATCACCTCAAATCCATTCCCATTAGAAGGTGGAAATTGGTTAGTAAAACGTGAATCGGGTGGTGATGAAACGTCTATTAAAAATGCACTAGAAGGATTATCAAAACGTGAATTAATCTTAAAACCTTTAAATAAAGCCTATAAAACAACAGGATTTGCTCGTGTAGGAATGCATGCGATATCAGCAGCAAGTAAACGTCAAGCAGAGTCATTAAAACTGTTGAACTATGTGAATACCAACAAAGAAGTGGCTGATTTATTAGTTTATGGAATTGAAGGTCAACATTATGATCGAAATGATGATGATTCAATTACAATGACAAATACAAAAGATTATTACCAAGGCGCTTGGGCTTTACTTGACTGCTACTTAATTTCAAGTACGACACCAAAAACGGAAGATTTTGAAAAAAATGCTGAAATTGCCAAAGCTTTCCAAGATGAATCACCAGAATCACCAATTTTAGGGTTCTCATTTGATTCGTCAAACTTTAGAACACAAATGGCAAGTATTAACAGTATCTTAGATCAATACCTTCCTTCATTGAAAACAGGAACGATGGACCCAGAAAAAGTCTTACCCGAAATGCTCGAGAAAATTGAGCAAGCAGGGAATCAAGAGATGAAAGAAGAAGCACAACGTCAATATGATGAATGGTTAAGTAAAAAATAATCGAATAAAATAAGGGGTAAAAGATTTTGGAGACACACAAAAAATACCAATGCGTGATTTTTTTCGAGGTATTCAAAGTGTGAGATATGAAATCTTTTACCTTTTTCTTTTACCAAAAAAGGAGAGAGTAACATGAATAATAACGCATGGACCCGTTTTTTCGATATAGTTTTTAAATATGTACTGATAAATTTTCTCGCATTTTTTTCTAGTATTCTAGGTTTATTTTTATTTGGTATTTTCCCTGCATTATCTGCGCTACTTTTTACTATAAAATTCGTCAAACAACAGACCTGGCGCGAATTAATCATGACTTATTGGTTAGCATATAAGAGTAATTTTATAAAGGCGAATGTTTATGGTTGGAGTCTTAGTTTACTAAGTATTTATTTGTTTTTTAATACGCGGATTTGTTTTCAACTATCGCCACTAATCTTCATATTATTTGGAACACTATCAGCAATGGCTTTAGTTTTAACACTAGCTTTTGGTTTGAATTGTTTCTTGTTTTTAGATGAGTTAATACATCGTAAGGATTTAAAAAGTCTGTTTTTTTACACTATTTATGCATTACCAACAAGTTTGTTACAAATAGGTAGTATTGGTTTGTTTTTGATTCTTATTTCATTTTTCCCAGCATTTATACTATTTGGTGGTTTAGCAGCCCTGAGTAAAATAAATCTGTATTTAGCAATGAAAAAAACAACAAAACTAATGACAGGAGAAATAATTAAATGAATTTCAGTGTCGCACCACATTTAAAAGAAGCAATTGAGTTATTTAAAATAAAAAAGATTGCCAATGCTGTTTTTAAACAGGAGAGAGAAGTTGTTGGTCAAAAATTAGAGGTTGAAGAGCAAAGATTGGTTGTTGAAATCATTGGAGAAGTACTTCATATTTCATATTCTGAAGACGTGTTTTTTTTCCGAGGTCTATTGACTGTCTATCCACAAATGCTAGCAAATAGAGAAACAAAAAGAATCGAAGTGACGCCAATAGAAGAAGTTGCTGTTTCTTTGGATTTTTCTAGAAATGCAATTATGACCGTTGAAAAAATTGAAACGTATTTGCTTTATCTTGCAGCTCTAGGTGTCAATACATTATACATGTACACTGAAGATACCTATGAAGTCGCTGGAGAAGACTACTTTGGTTATTTAAGAGGTCGCTATTCAGTAGCAGAAATCCAAGCAATCGTTCAATATGCGGCTAAATTTGGGATTGAAGTCGTTCCAGCAATTCAAACGCTCGCTCATTTAACACAATTTTTACGTTGGCCAATGATGGAAACGATAAAAGAAGATGCGCATACAATCTTAATTGATGAAGAACGTAGTTACCTAGCAATTCAACGGATGATTGATGCGTGTAAAATAATGTATCAATCCAAACGTATTCATTTAGGAATGGATGAAGCTTATCAAGCCGGTTTAGGCCGATATTTAGATTTACATGGTTTTGTTCCACGAGTCGAGTTAATTCTTCGTCATTTAGAAAAAGTCGTCGGTATGGTTAAAGCAGCTGGTTTGGAACCAATGATTTGGAGTGACTTTGTCTATAAAGTATTAGACACAACAAATACAAGTCGTTTGTATTATCCCGAAGCAAAAATCAATCCAGAGTATGCGACACAATATCCAAAAAATCTCACGTATGTTCATTGGGATTACGGTTGTGAAGAGGTGGCACAATACAAAAAAGTCATAGCGAATCACTTAGAATTTTGTGATAAAGACCATTATATGTTAGCTACAGGTGCCCATATCTTTGGCAAAATAGCACCGAACCACGGAAAGTCGATTAATACGATGACTGCAGGAATTCAAGCATGTAAAGAACTTGAGTTAAAGCGTGTCATGTTAACAACGTGGGGAGATGATGGACAAGAAATTGAACATGTTCATGCCTTGATTAGTGCTTATTATTATAGCGAAACGATTTACAGTCAACATGTTGTTCAAGAAAATATTCAGGTTTCAATGAATAGTTTGCTAGGAGAGGAGGCGTATCAGTTTTTATACGCGTTGACTTATTTTGATGAAGTTTATGGCGTGCAAAGGGATAATCCGATGATGGGTAACATTAGCCGATCAATCTTATGGCAAGACCCATTATTAGGAATTTATGACAAACATATTTTGCTGTACAATCAAATGTATGAGCAATCATTAGGTAATTACTACCAAGAATTAGCTGTAAAATTAACCAAGAATGGATTTGATGATGGTGGTATCTTTTCGGTTATTAAACAAAGGTACACATTGTTAGCTGAAGTGTTGTCGCTAAAATCAGATTTAGGAATTCAACTGCAACAGGCTCGTCAATCAGAAAATAAGGCGGAGCTAAAAAGTATTCAATTGACCGTCATTGAGCCATTAATTCAAAAATTTGAGCAATTATACGACAGTCATGAACAAATTTGGGATTATTTTTATAAGCCAAACGGTTGGGAAGTGCTAGAAAGACGGTACGCAGCTAGTATTTCTCGCTTGAAAACAACGAATCGAAAAATTAATTGCTACCTTCAGACAGGAACAGGACTAGAAGAATTATTGGAAGAGAAACAATTATTTTGTGAGGTAGACAATCCTGTTGAATTTTCAGGATTTAATTACCGCGATGCAGCAAGTAGTGGTTACAACTAAAATAGTGTTTAGCAAGTTTGGAATGTTCTGAAAAAGGATGACAGATATTCCAAACTTGCTTTTTAGTGAGGTATAAAATATTCCTGTTATTAAATAAATTAACACATTGGAAACGGATTCAATCTTTGTCATAATAAGTCTAGTATGAATAAAAAACAATAGAAAAGATGAGGTGTATATATGTTTCAAAATCAATATTATCAAGAGTTAGACGTGCTTTCTGTCAATGCAGCGAAGTTACGGAATTACTACGTGCCATTTCGAAATTTAACTGAAGCATTCGAAGCAAAGGATCGAACCGATTCTAGTAAATTTCGTTTATTAGACGGTGAGTGGGCATTTGATTTTTATCCGTCAATTCATGAGATTCCAGTTGAATTTTCGGCAATTCCACAACTACCTTTAACCAAAGAAATTCCTGTGCCAAGTTGTATTCAAAATCATGGCTATGATGCACATCAATATGTTAACGTGAGTTTTCCAATTCCTTACGATCCGCCATACACGCCATATGATAACCCTTGTGGCATCTATCGACGATCGTTTGAACTTGAGAGTCTTGGTGATGAGGCGTATTATTTAAACTTCGAAGGCGTGGATTCAAATCTTTATTTATGGGTGAATGGTCAATTTGTTGGATACGATCAAGTAACGCATAGTAATTCAGAATTTGATGTGAGTGCTTATTTAAAAAAAGGTACGAACGAACTCACCGTTCTTGTGATGAAATGGTGTGTCGGCACTTATTTTGAGGATCAAGATAAATTCCGCACAACCGGGATTACTCGTTCCGTGTATTTAGTCACGCGTGAAAAAGCAGGTATCTGGGATTATAAAATTGAAACACCCGTTGATTTAGCTAAACAAACAGGAACTTTATCGTTTACAACGCCATATGAAGGTGAAGTGTCGTATACGTTATTTGATCCACAAGGTAATCAGTTATTAGCAGGTACAGGTAAAAAAGAATTTTCATTGATTATTGAAGACTGTGCGTATTGGACAGCGGAAACGCCAACGTTATATACGTTAATTATTGAAGCTAAAGGTGAGTACATTCGTGAAAAAATTGGTTTCAGAGAATTTACGATTCAAGACCGTGTGCTTTATTTGAATGGGCAACCGATTAAGCTTTATGGCGTCAACCATCATGATTCGCATCCTGACTTAGGACCTTCGTTACTTAAGAGTGATTATTACGAAGAAATGTTAAAAATGAAAGCGTTACATATGAATGGTATTCGGACGGCACATTATCCGAAATCACCAGAGTTTTATGAACTAGCTGATGAAATGGGTTTTTATGTAATTAGCGAAGCAGATGTTGAATCGCATGGCGTGGTGAATTTAGTGGGTGCGAGTGCTGATTATAATTTAATGGCGCGTGATGAGCAATTTGGTCCAATTATTATGGATCGAATTATTCGTTCAGTGATTCCGTTCCAAAATCGACCATCGATTTTTATGTGGTCGATGCAGAATGAATCGGGTTATGGTGTGAACTATGAACAGGCTCAAAAGAAAGTCCGCGAGCTTGATCCAACGCGGTTGATTCATAATGAAAGGGCCGCACAGCCTGATTTGTTTAGGGAAAATGATTTTTCAAATTTAGACGTGATTAGTCGCATGTATTCCTCTTTTGAAGACGTCGTACGTTATTGTGAAAGTTCGGCGATTAAAAAACCGTTTATGCAGTGCGAATATGCCCATGCGATGGGGAATGGGCCAGGTGATTTAGCTGATTATTTCCAATTAATGGAAAAATATCCAAGTTTTATTGGTGGTTTTGTTTGGGAATGGGCGGATCATGCGATGTATTTAGAAGATGAAAATGGCCAGCGCGTACTCGGTTATGGTGGCGATTTTGGTGAAACCTTACATGATTCGAATTTCTGTGTCGATGGTCTGATTTTCCCAGATCGTAGCCTGACAAGTAGTGCTATTGAGTACCGGAATATTCATTCACCGATTCAATTAAAAGGCGTCAAAAACGACCGAATTACCTTAAGGAATATCCAATCTTTCTTAACGGGCACAGCTTTTAGCGCGGAGTTATCGATTCATGTCAATGGTGAAAAAAGAAGTGACCTTCCGATTGACTTGACCCAACTAGCACCGTTATCCGAAGTCGAAATTTCTTTTGAATATCCGCAAGTAACCACCGCAGACTACGTGACTGTCGATCTGATTTTATTTGATAATCAAGGAGAGATTGTCGCACGTCAGCAAAAAATGATTCAAGAAGCCAAAGAAGAGACGACCATCGCAATCTGTGACTTGTCGATTCCGTCATTACGTGTCAGACAGGAGCAATCCTATTATAAAGTAGAGGGCACCGATTTCAGTTATACCTTTAATGCTCGTACGGGTAGCTTCGAACAATTGAACGTTGATGACGAAGCGTTACTTGTTGCGCCGAGCTTTATTCATATTTGGCGTGCACCAATTGATAACGATCGACACATTACCAGTCAATGGCGTCAAGCAGGCTATGAAGCCGGTCAGTGGAACGTGATAGCTATGGACATCATTGAAGAAGCAACGAGTGTCACCTTCAGAGGTAGCTATCGTTTAGGCATGCCAAGTATCCAACATATTTTAGTCATGGACTTAACCGTCACAATTGATAATTTTGGTGAAATTCAATACGATTTTGATGTCAAAAAAGGCAATAATTTACCAGATATGCCGCGGTTTGGTGTTGTCTTCCCATTGAAAAAGGCCTTCAATAAAGCAAAATATCTAGGCTACGGTCCGTATGATAGCTATATCGACAAACATTATGCTAGCCATTTTGGTCAGCATGAGCAAGAAATTTCAGCAATGTTTGAAAATTATCTCAAACCACAAGAAAACGGCAATCACTGGAAAACAGTTAAAGCTGATATTATTGGACCAGTGATGTATCAAATTACCAGTCCAAAACCGTTTAATTTCTCGTTCATTCCATACTCGGCAACGGAATTAACAAATGCGGCACATTCCTATGACTTACCAGAAATTAGCGGTCATTATTTAACGATTGACTACAAACAAAATGGTATCGGTTCCTACAGTTGTGGTCCGTACTTAAAAGAAAAATACCGCTTTAACGACGAGCAATTCAAATGGACATTCGCAATCAAGGTCTCAAGGTGAGCGTTTGGCTATGAGAGGTAGAGAGGCTACTCGAAAAATGGGTTCGGGAGTAGCTGAACTCAAAGTAGTGGCTGACGAACAGAATTTATTTGAAACATCTGTAATCATATGTGATTCAGGTGTTTTTTTACTAAAATAGGGTGTAAGAAAGGACTAGGCGATGCGTAAGAAAATGTATTTTGAACAACCGTGCCGTTTGACGAAACGTAGTCAGCCAGATGCCAGCGATGGTACATGGTCGCATTTTGGTTTACCGCTAGGAAATGGTCGAATGGGTGCAATGCTTGGTGGGGAAGTCTTTCAAGAAGTGATTCAATTCAATGAAGAGACTTTATTTAATGGCGGACCGCTAGCCGATCAAATGTATCAACATGGCAATGCATCGAACCGAGGAGAAGATTTACAAGAGATTCAAGCGTTACTATTGGCGGGAGAAAATGAGAAAGCTGCAATGCTTTGTCAGCAGCAATTGGTCGGTTTAGAAGCAGGCTATGGCGCTTATCAAAATCTAGGCGAGTTGGTGATTGGTTATCAGTTTGCTGAAACGGAAGTATCGGGTTATCGTCGAGAACTCGATTTGGACCAGGCTATTCATCGAGCAAGTTTTTGTGTCGGACAAAATCAAGTCAGGCGACAAAGTTTTATTAGCGAGCCAGATCAACTTTTCGTTCATCATTTTTCGAGTCAAACAGCGATTGATTTGTTGATTGCTTTTCAGTCGGAGCATCCGTATCGATTGGACCAGACAGAACAAGGTTGGCAAGTAAAAGGATATTTACAAGACAATCAGCTACAATTTGCATTTGAGTTAACGTTGCTTTTTGATCAAGGGACGCTTGAAGTATCAGGCGAGATGTTGAAGCTCAAAGAGTGTTCCGAGGTGACATTATTAGTGGGGATTGTGACAAATTACGCACCGGATTTCCCCAAGTACCGACAATCACTACCGAATCAACGATTAATCGAGCAAATCACAAAGGGGCGACAGCACCGTTTTACAATGTTAAAGCAGCGTCATCTTGTAGATTATCAAGCGTTATTTAATCGGGTGGATTTGCAGCTTGTAGCACAGGAACAAGACTTACCAGTGAATCAAATTATCACCAATGGGGGGTTACCGTTGGCTGAATTATTGTACCATTATGGTCGTTATTTGTTGATTGCTTCTTCTAGAATAGGTGGCTTACCGAGTAATTTACAAGGGGTTTGGAACGAAACGAATAATCCGCCTTGGGGTTCCGATTATCATTTGAACGTCAATTTACAAATGAATTATTGGGGAGCATCAGGAGCGAATTTGGTTGAAACAGTGGAACCTTTAGTCGCATATGTTGAACATTTACGCAAGCCAGGACGCCTAACAGCAGCAGCTTATCATGGAATTGTCAGCGATGCAGAAAATCCTGAAAATGGTTTTGTCGCCCATACCCAAACAACGCCGTTTGGCTTTACTGGTCCAGGTTGGGATTTTGAGTGGGGCTGGTCACCGGCTGCGATTCCGTGGATTTTAGAAAATCTCTATGATGTTTACTTGTTTACGCTCGATTCCATCTATTTACAAAAAATCTATCCGATGTTAAAAGAAGCGACGCGTTTTTTTGAACAAGCATTGGTGTATCAAGCAAATGATGGCAATTATTACTCAGCACCAGCTTATTCACCCGAGCATGGTCCAATTACGCTGGGCAATGTCTATGAGCATAGTCTGATTCAGCAACTGATTTTAAATACGATTGCAGCGGCTAACATTCTCGCCTGCGATCAAGAAAACGTGCCGAAATGGCAAGCGTTAACTAAACAGATTCGAGTGGAAGAAGTGGGTGCTGACGGACAAGTTAAAGAATGGTTTGAGGAGACAACGATTGGTAGTGTCGAGAAATATCAAGACAATCATCGCCACGTGTCACACCTTTTAGGTCTGTATCCGATGCATCGTATCCAAAAAACAACCGAGCTAGCAACAGCAGCTAAAATGTCATTAGAGCATCGTGGCTTAGGGACGACCGGTTGGAGTATGATTCACCGTGGTCTGATGTGGGCACGCCTTGGAGAGGGTGCGATGGTTGAGCAAATCATTGAGCTGTTTTTGACACAATGTCTAAACCAAAACCTGTTTGCGACTCATCCACCGTTTCAAATTGATGCCAATTTAGGTTATGTTGCACTCGTACAAGAAGCACTCGTCCAAAGCCAAATAGGGTATTTAGAGATTTTTCCAGCTTTACCTCCTAGCTGGAAAGACGGACAAATTAAAGGCATTCGCTGTCGTGGCAATCTCAAAGTCGACTTGAAATGGGAAGCCAGTCAATTAATCGAAATCATTGTGACGACCGAAAAAGCACAGAAAATTCAGCTTGTTTTGCCAAATCAAATGAAACAAACAACGGTGTTAACTCAAGGAAAGAATGATATATCCTATCTAATAACCTAATAATCTCTAGCCTTCAATTGTTTCAGAACGAAGGCTAGTTTTTTTTAACGATACTTCTGCCGAAACTGATGAGGTGTGATTTGCTCTAATTTCCGAAAGGTCGTGATAAAGTAGTTCACATTATGAAAACCGACTTGTTGCGCGACTTCAGCTAACGGCAATTGGCGGTCTTGTAGGAGTAAAACTTTGGCTTGTCGTATGCGGTAATTGACTAAATATTGACTAGGTGTCATCTGTAAGGCATGTTTAAACACACGTGTGATGTATTGTGTCGAGTAATCGAGACGTGCCGAAAAATCAGCATCACTTAAACTTTCAGTAAAGTGTGTTTCGATATAACGTTGCAAGGGCGCGACAATCGTTTGATAGGTATAATCATCGTTCGTTTGGCTCAAGCTATTCTTTTTGAGCAACATCAAAAATTGATAAATCGTGCCAGAGATATCGTATTGATAACCGGGTGTCGCACGGGTAATTTGTTCGGATAGTGAGAGGATAAAGGCATCGATTTCGGCGATGTTTTCGGTCACGACAAGAATCGAAT
The DNA here is from genome assembly GCF_014635985.1 of Enterococcus alcedinis. Classification (GTDB taxonomy): domain Bacteria; phylum Bacillota; class Bacilli; order Lactobacillales; family Enterococcaceae; genus Enterococcus_I; species Enterococcus_I alcedinis. Next base: position 102,828 of record NZ_BMDT01000003.1, read on the forward strand.
CCAGTTGTAGCAAGGCTAAGATTTCTTGAGCGAGTGCGCCACCAAAAGTAAAGTAAGCCGTTTTCCAAGTGGCGATTGTTTGTTGGTACTGATGGGGAATTTGTTGATTCATAAAGACGCCTGTTCCAGCAGTGAGTAAAATTTTTCGTCCATCAATCGTGATTTCGCCTTGTCCTTCTTTTGTATGAATCCAATGAATATAAGGATAACCTCCGAGCCGCCAAACGTCTTCTTGTTCGCAATCATAGCCGATACTATCGACAAATAAAGGCAATCGTTTATCTGGATGGTCAAATAAGTAACGCATCAAAAAAACCTCGTTTCAAATCGTATAATTTTTCGCTCAAATAATGAGATTGTCCTTTTAGTATAGGCTGTTTTATAATAAGTGTAAAGATGAAATAACGAAGAAAAAGGAGTGTTTTATCAGTGGAAAGTAGACAACGAATCAATGACAAATGGTTTTTTAGCTCAACTTATGAAACCGATTTAGAAAAAGAAACGGAGCTTGAAACTTTTGAGGCGATACAATTGCCACACAATACGGTGAATTTGCCGTATCAATATTTTGACGAGAAAAGCTATCAAAAGGAAACGTGTTATTTTAGAAAAGTCACCATCGATCCAATGGTCCGTAACTTTATTCGCTTTGAAGGCGTGATGGCAGTAGCAGAAGTTTATCTAAATGGCGAACACGTTGCGACACATAAAGGTGGCTACACACCGTTTGAAGTTGAATTGCCCAATACCCAAACGGAGCACCTTTTAGCGGTGGTGGTCGATGGTTCTGAACGCGATGATGTCCCACCATTTGGTGCAGCGATTGACTATTTAACCTACAGTGGGATTTACCGCGATGTCTTTTTAGTCGAACGTCACGGTGTCTTTATTGAAGAACCATTTTTCAAAATCAAAAATAAAGCAGAAAATACGTATACGGCAGAATTGGTTTTTAATGTCCAAGAAGCAGGAACGTTGCAAGTGCTGTTAACGGGTGAAGATTTAGCGATTGAGGGTACGATTGATGCGACAGTTGGCGCGAATACATTTGTTTTCCCGGAAATGACGGTCAATGAATGGTCACCAGAAAATCCCCATTTATATGAGTTAGTGATTTTAGAAGAAGAAGACCTCTTGTATCAACAAAAAGTTGGTTTCCGTCGGGCAGAATTTACCAAAGATGGTTTTTATTTGAACGGTGAAAACTACTCAATTATTGGCTTGAATCGCCATCAAGATTACCCATACGTTGGCTATGCGATGCCAGAAGAGTGGCAAGTTGAAGATGTCCGTGTCTTAAAACATGAATTAGGTTTAAATATGGTTCGAACGTCGCATTATCCACAAAGTTTAGCCTTTATTGCAGCCTGTGATGAGCTAGGATTACTCGTTTTTGAAGAGATTCCAGGTTGGCAACACATCGGTGAAGGCGAGTGGCACGATGTTTTACTACAGAATGTCCGCGAGATGGTTGTCCGTGATCGCAACAATCCAAGTGTCGTTTTATGGGGTGTGCGTGTCAATGAATCCGATGACCATCATGAGCTGTATACGAAAACCAATGCTTTATGTCGCGAACTCGATCCGACACGTCAAACGGGTGGCGTGCGTTATTTAGAGCGCAGTGAATTTTTAGAAGATGTTTACACAATGAATGATTTCTCTTATGATGGGGGCGATACGGAGCGCTTGAAACGTGAAATTGAAGTCGCGACGTATGATAACGTGCAAGTGGAGCGTAAAGGTTTGCGGACGGTCGAACAAGTTGTGGGCGAAAAGGTCCCTTATTTAGTGACAGAGTATGCCGGTCACATGTATCCGACCAAACGCTTTGATCAAGAAGAACGTTTAATTGAACATGCGATGCGTCATGCGGTCGTTGTGAATGCGGCTTATGAAAATCCAAACATTAGTGGTGCAGTCGGTTGGTGTGCCTTTGATTACCATACACACGAAAACTTTGGTAGTGGCGACCGAATTTGTTACCATGGCGTGATGGATAATTTCCGCGTGAGCAAATTTGCCGCGAGTGTTTATGCGAGTCAACAAGATCCAAAACAAAACCCAATTATGGTGCCATTAACCAATTGGACACGTGGTGACCGCAACATGGCGCAAAGTGTGCCGATTTATGTGTTTACAAACTGTGATGAAATTGAAGTTCGCTACAATGGCAAATCACGTGGTTTCTATCAACGTGAAGAAGGTGGTAAGTTCAGTCATCTGCCGTATCCGCCAATTGTCTTAAAAGAATTCAACTTCTTATGGGGTGAGCCGTTTGGACCACTTGATGTGATTGGGTATCTAAATGGAGAAGTCGTCGTGACGAAAGAATATACCAATGAGCCGGTACTTCATGATTTGGTCGTTGAAACGAGTCATGAGACGTTAATTAAATCGGATCGTTGGGCAGCGGCTAAAATTACGATGAAAATTGTTGACCAAAAAGGTAATTTACTCCCATTCTTAATGGGTAGCGTTCGCTTAGAAAATGAAGGTGGCGAAGTCTTGGGTGGCAATGATGTTCCCGTGATTGGCGGTTCGGCTGTTTGTTGGGTACGTACGTTACCAGAAACGGATCAAATCAAATTAGTCGCAACGTATGGCGAATTTAAGAAAGAAGTAACGATACAAGTCGAAGGATAGAAAAAAGAAGATAAAAGAGCACAATGTAGCGATGACCTTCTTAGGTGAGTGCTGTATTGTGCCCTTTTATTTAAACGATGAAATCCTCAATTTGTTGCAACATCTTTGCCCATGATTGTTTGATTTGTGGGACATACGTTTCCCACTGCTTGTCGATTTGGTGTATTAAAGTAACTTGCGACCCACTGGGAGTCGCTTGAATATCAATCGTGACCAGACTGGAAGCAGGTAAGTCATCCACGACGCCCCAAGTAAATTGCAGTCGATTGGGTTTTTCTAAAGTTAAATAATGACCGATATGTTGCACGTCTTGTCCGTTTCGATGGTCAGTAAAAATAAAGTAGCCATTGATTTCAAGGTGATTGTCACATTGAATGAGTTCGCCATCATGAAAGAGCCACTTTTTGAGAATTTCCGGTTGCGTCCATGCTTGATAAATCGTCTCAGGGATCAGTTGAAAATCATGTGTGACGGTCACAGCTATTTTTGTCATTTTAATCACTCCAATTCGTTTGTTTAATCGGCATTTTTTTGATGATGTGTTGTTTTAAATTCGCGAGCATCGTTTTTTCATGAGCGGTTAATTCAAAAACATCGGCACTTGAATAACCGTCAAGTAGGCGTTGGATCAACGGTTGAAAGTCAACGGGGAAGGTTTGAATGGCCCAAAGACCAGCCTCATACTTGGAAAGGATGCTTGATTCTGTTAAATAAGCTAGAACGCGAAAACTATTGAGGGCACTATAAACGGGCTCCTCTTCAAAATGGGTTAAACAATCATAGTAGTCAGCTAGAATGGCGGATAGATAATCTTTTTTGGCAATGGGGTGAAAGAGTGTTTTAATCGGTGGTCCATCAAAACAAAGACCAGCATGATAAAGGATCGTTAAGTGTGCAGCTAAGTCGTAATCGGTCTGTCGTGATTCGCTCAGCCATTTTTCCGGTTCATTCGTGTAACGGGTACGCCAAAATTCACTGTAATGAAAGTCAAAAGGGTAGGGATGTTTTCGTTCATTTAATTGATTGATGGTTAAGATGCTTAACTCAATCGGAAAAGGTTCATTGGAGTACTGCAGTAACTGTTTGACTAAGGCGATTTTTTGCTCCAATCGCAGGGGCTTTTTTATCAAAATCAAAAGATCGATGTCACTTTTTTGAGGATTGAAGCCACCTAGCGCAAGCGAACCATGAAGATAACAGCCTAAATAATCGTCGCTTAAAAGTGTTTTGATTTCGTGATGGAGTAGGCTTAGGAAATCTTGCACCGGTGATGGCAGTGTGTTCCTATCTTTATCCATGGCTGAGGGCTCCTTTCTTTGACTTGTAGGTTACTATCGGTCTTTGTCAAGGGGAAATGCTACTATTTGGTATCCGTTTAGGGATAAAAAGGTTGAGATAAGTTTAGTATTTTATTCGTATTCATGGAGTGAGAGGAGATAAACGCAATACGATACATTAATCAAATATCAGTTCTACGTCTATAAATAATTTCCAATTCTGTTAAGTGTTGTTTTAATTGGAGAATGATCTTTTGAAAATCTAAATCTTGTGCATATATTCTGTCCTTAGTGTAATTTATCCAACTGCTCGTACTCATTTGTACATCCTCTAAAATAGAATCCACAACATAGTACCAGTCTTCAAACCTTTCCTCATTTATCTCAAGTGTTGGATGTCTGAAAATCCAAGTATTTTGGAAAGCTTCATACAGCTCATTAATATTCGGTTTTTGTGGGTCATTGAGTATCAGGTGAATGTCATAAAAATCTTTCATTCTAGAATTTTTGGTACCTAAAGTTAGAATGGTTTCTATTTTTTCCGCTAAGATAGTCGCAATTGGATAACAAAGCAATAATAGGTTATCTTGTTCTCCTTTTGCTTCGTTGAATAGTAAAGGTATTTCTATTAATTGCACTTCGGGAGTTATTGTATCCCCTACGCCTAAATCTAAATCAAAAATAATAAAAGTTCGTTCGTCTAAAAAAGTCATTTTGAATTGAGCTTTAAATCCATCATAAATTCTGTGCATTTGTGAGTACTCGAAGGAAATGAGTTCAAATTTTACATTATCATTTAAATCAATTTCAATAATCGTAAGGAGCACATTTTCTATCTGATCTTTATCTGCTTTTATTTCTGAGATTAGTGTATCCAAATCCTTTGTTGTTCTTTGCTCGATGTTAAAAATAGTGCCTAAAAGAAATCCTCCTTTTAAGATAAGATTTTCTTTGTATTGACTTATTTGAAGTCTGGATAAGAATCTTTCAATCGCATATCTAATTCTATATTCTTCAAAACTCATATTTTTATTTTGATTTTTAATTAAATCTTTTAAACGATTTGAATTCATGAAAATACTCCTAATTCTTTATTTTAATAAATCTGCAATTCCCATAAGTATTGTTTGACCTTTGTTTCAACATTTTGCTGTTTAGCAATCCGTAATAGTCTCTTATCATCGTCGGGGTTTTTCTGATGGTATTTTTTGAGTGCGTTTTGCTTCACTTCTTCTTCTGTATTTGATTTGAAAATATCCGCAATTGTTCGCTCCATCGATGTTACTCGAATATCATTTCCATATATAGTTTTTTTAGATTTAATTTGTGAGCTGCTAATGGGTGTGTTTTTAACTAAATAGATCGAATCGTTTTGATCATATTGAAGTACCAGTGCCTTATTGTTATTGTAAGAAGAGGTATTAATTTTTATATAACGATTTTCATTTTTCTCTATTTGTGAAAAATTGTAATTTAGCGGTATACTCATAATCGTGTATCGAGGGATAACATCACTCAAGTCATGTAAATATAGAGCAGTTTCATGGGAAATGACAGCACGTGTATACTGTGCTTGAAATAAGAACTGCGCATCGATTGGTTTATTCGGAAAGACATAAATCCCTCGATTGATTTCATTTAATTGATATTTAGCAATATACTTATCAATATTATAATTACTAATACCTGATTCCCGAATGATTTTTTTTACAATGTTGCCATTATATTTAGCGGATTGAACTAAAAATGCAAACTCCTGTGAATCGAGTGGAGGGAGATTTTCACTAATCAGGTAATCTTGCAATTTTTTTGTGTAGAAAGGTTTTTTTAATTGATCGATCGTCTCGATTAATTGATTGGTATCGAGAATATCAACGATTTCACCTATCATATTCTTTAGCTTTTTATCGTTTTCCGTTGCATCATCAGAATAGTAAAGTTCATCTATATCTATATTCATAAAAAACACGTCCTTTTTTTTATTTTAACATTTAACGTGAGGTTTTAAAAGAAATTAGCGTTAAATATTAAATTAAAACGCTGTATATTCGGTTTATTTTACTTTTTAACGTGTTTAATCCTTATGTTTTCAAGTTAAATATTAAAATTAGAATCAAGTGAATTTTAAATTAGTTGCCCTTTCTGTGGTGAGCGAGCCATCTTTCATTGACGTGTTCTCTACTTAGGATTACCATCAATCTATCTATAAATAGTAAAAAGTTTGATTCATTTAAACTGAAAAAAGGAGAGCGTCCATGATTATTCGAGAAATAACCCAACAAGACAATGCTGCAATTAAAAAAATTATTCAAGATTCGCTCTCATCACTAGGGCTAGTGATTCCTGGAACGGCTTATTTTGATCCGCAATTAGCTGATTTGCATCAATACTACAACAACTTATCGCAGGCGAAATATTGGATTGTCGAACGTGACGGTGAGGTCGTTGGAGGTGTAGGCATTGCTCCGTTTGATGAACAAGCGAAGATTTGCGAACTACAAAAACTTTACTTAAGCCCTCAAGCGCAAGGTCTAGGTTTAGCCAATCAATTAATGGAGACGGCTTTGGCATATGCGGCGGACCATTATGCTGCTTGTTATTTAGAGACAACGCACGAGTTAGAGGCCGCTTGTCGCCTCTATGAGAAATTTGGTTTCACGTTACTCACCGAACCGTTAGTCGGATCGGAACATTCAGCGATGAACGCCTGGTACTTGAAGCCCTTAAATCAATGAAAAATAGCCGACACGCTAAAAAGCAGTCGGCTATTTTTTGTCGATTCAACGGTCACTGATTTGGCAGAGTTCCTTAGTTTATCAACACCATCACGCGTAATCATCGAATGATTAGCCGTTTGACTTTAATCGATTACGATCGAGTCTTTCAGCCTTTGAATGTAGATAACAGCTGCCGATTTTTACTTATTTTTTAATGGCTTCAAAAGTAAAAATCGAATGATTCGACGTAGGTTGTTGATTATATTGATAATCAGCGGAACAAGTAATAGCGGTAAATCCAATTTTTTCGAGCATGTTTTTGAATTCTTCTAGACCGTACCAACGCATACAAAATTTTTGTAATTCGCTAGCAATTTGTTTCCCTTGACGCCATTTCTCATAAGTTAAATAAGACAAGGTCGTTTGTTCGACCCAATCGATTGCAATGGCTTTGTTTTCCAGTAAAATACCTTCATCCGCTGACAGCGAAAAAGTAGATGTACTGATCGTTCCGGTTTGCCAATCGCTAGGTAGCATTAAATCAATAATCAATCGACCATTCTTTTCAAGGTGTTGATAAAAATTCAGCAAGGTTTGTTGTGCGTCGTCCAATGATTCAATGAGACAAAAAGAACCAGTAGGAACGACAATGGCTTCGTAGACTTGATTGAATGAAAAAGTCGCAAAATCAGCCTCATAGAGACGAGGCGATAAATGACGCTCGTGACAGCGTTTTTGACAAGAATCGAGCATCGCAGAAGAAGCATCAAAACCATCAACGTCTAGTCCTTGTTCCAGCAAGGGAATCAAAAAACGTCCAGAGCCGACCGCGGCTTCTAGTATTTTCCCTTTAGTGTTCGCCAGTCGAGCAAGATAATATTCGATGTCCCCATTAATCGAGTGTCCGACAGGCTTGGTGAAATCATAAACTTCGGTACATAGTGGACCATAAGAATCAAACATTTTTTTTCCTCCAGTCATTTCATTTGTAAGCATACGTATTTATGCTTTTTTTATCGGAATATAAATATCCATCACTACTTGTTTTAAACCATGACAACGTTCATCATAAAATTCAAAATCAAGCTTACTTTCATCAAAGAGATAACCACTTTTTGGAAACCATTCTAAAAAAATATAACGCCAAGTTTCTTTAACCATTTCAGCTAGCGGGTCTTCCTGATAAGAAGAGACCGTTTCGATGTTATCGACTGGTGGGGTGGTAAAGACGACGTAGTTCGCAGATGGAATGGTACAAGTCATCATTTCCTTGGTGATTTTGAAATAATCTTGCACAATGACGCCAAATAAATAAGTGACAGTTTTACTTTCTGGCGAGGATACACAAACCCCGACTTCGCCGTGTGCAGGGGGATCGAGCAAATCATACATTTTTTGTTCTAAATTTTCGCCAACATACATTTCCCAATAAGCCGCAATGTCTTTTGTTGACTCACGAGAGCTGGTTGTTTCGATCCCAAAACCAGCGACTTTAAACGAACGCTTGTAACGAAAATCAATAATCACTTCTTCTGGATTAAAATGAACAAAGGAAGAAGGTGTTTCCGAACCAAGCGTAGCGTGACGGTCTAGATAGATTGAGGGACTGTAACCAAACGTTTTACGAAAAGCCTTTGAGAAACCACTTGCTGTTTGAAAGCCGTAGTCTAAAGCGACATCGATGATTTTGGCACGATGCAGCAACTCTTGTCTAGCAGCAATTAAGCGCATTGTTCGCACGTAATCCATCAATGGTATTTTTTGATAATGGCTAAAAATTTTACAGAAATGAGAGGTTGAATAGCCAGCATGGTCCGCAATTTGTTGCGCAGTCAACTGGGACTTTAAATGTTGTTTAATGTAAGTAATGCTACGCAAAATATTTGCTTGATGTTCCAAAGAACGAACCCCCTTAGTAAATGATTCTTTCTTTATTATAACAAGTTTTTACCAAAGAGCTGTTCCAATTTCATCAATCGTATGCGAAGTGCAATGACGTTGCTTGTTTGTTAGAAAGATAGAAAGTCTAGTACTTGAAGCCTTTCAATCGCTAAAAAAATAACCGACATGCTAAAAAGCAGTCGGCTATTTTGAAGTCTATTCAACGGTCACTGATTTGGCTAGATTCCTTGGTTTATCTACATCGTAACCACGCTCATCACTCGCATAATAAGCGAGTAATTGCAATGGAATAATCGTTACAAGGCTGGCTAAATAATCCGGTACATCGGGTAAAACAAACAAATCATCTGCTTGAGCCAATGATGCTTTGGCAAAAATCATGGTTTCGGCACCGCGGCTTTTGACTTCTTCTAGATTTCCGCGTGTATGTGTATGTGTCGCCTCATCGGTAATTAGACCGATGACTGGTGTTCCTGTTTCAATTAAAGCGATGGTACCATGCTTTAACTCACCAGCTGCGAAACCTTCCGCTTGGATATAAGAAATCTCTTTTAATTTGAGTGCGGCTTCTAAAGCGACCGCATAATCGACACCACGACCAATGAAAAAGGCATTGCGTGTCGTTGGTAAGTAGTGTTTCACTGCTTGATGAATCGCGGATTTATCCTCAATCATCTGTGTCATTTTTTCTTCGATTAAACTAAATTCATGAGATAAATCAGACGGTTGTCCGTAATTACCGCCTCTTTGTTGCGCCACCGCATAGGCTAAAATCGTTAACAAGCTAATTTGAGCGGTATAGGCTTTGGTTGAAGCCACGGCAATTTCTGGTCCTGCTTCTAAAAATAAAGCGGCATCGGCTTCACGTGCCAATGTGGAACCTGGTACATTCGTAATCGTCAAGGATGGTAAATGCAATTGATTCGTCTTAACTAAAACTTGGCGACTATCGGCTGTTTCACCACTTTGACTTAAGAAAATAAAAAAGGCTTTGGGCGTAAGTAAAGGCATATGATAGCCGAATTCACTCGCCACATGGACTTCCACAGGGGTTTTTATCCATGCTTCGAGGGTTGCTTTCGCAGCTAGTCCAGCATGATAACTCGTACCACAAGCGACAATATATAAGCGATCACTAGCCGCTATTTTTTGAATAAGGTCTGAGTCGATTCGTACGTTGCCTGTCTGGTCAAAATATTTTTGCTGTAATCGACGGATCACCAGTGGCTGCTCTTCAATTTCTTTGAGCATGTAAAAAGGGTAGGTGCCCTTATCGATGCTGTCGTTATCAACTTGTGCCTCATAAGGCGTACGTTGAATTTTTTGACCATCGAGTGTTTCGATGATGACGCTGTCCGTTGTTAAAGTCACAATTTCACCGTCTTGTAACTCAATCAATTGATTGGTTTGGTGAATCATTGCGAGCGCATCGCTACCGACTAAATGAAAATCAGGACCGCAACCAATTAAGAGCGGACTTTTATTTTTGGCAGCATAAAAACGATCCGGTTGTGTCGGATCAATCAAAGCGAAAGCATAAGAACCTTGAATCTGTGTTAAGGCTTTTTTGAAAGCTGATTTAGCATCAAGTCCCTCGTTAGCCATCAATTGTTCAATAACATTCACAACAATTTCCGTATCGGTTTCCCCGGTTAAGGTAGTATCTTTGAGATACATTTCCTTTAGTTCTTTGTAGTTTTCAATCACACCATTGTGCACCAATACGACTTTTCCATGTTCCGAACGATGGGGGTGCGCATTGGCTTCACTTGGTACACCATGGGTCGCCCAGCGCGTATGCCCGATACCAACCGTGCCATGCATCGCAGGCGTGATTTTATGAGCTAATGCCTTAATCGGACCTTGCGCTTTGACTAAGCTTCCTCCTTCTTCTTGATTGGCGAGATAGATTCCAGCTGAATCGTATCCACGGTATTCTAACCGTTCTAAGCCTTTCAAAAGGACTTCGCAAACATTCTCATTTGCAATCATTCCGACAATTCCACACATAATATGTCTTCCTACTTTCTTATTCAATTTTCAAGTTGTTCGTAGGTTTCTGTCTGCGGATAAAAGCTTTGTTTTTTCTTTTGCAAGAAAGGTTTGTCTTTTATCTATAGAGTGCAGTCCCTGAAGCCACCCGCCGAATATTTCGATAAGCTTCTTCCTCGTCTTCTGTAAATACAGATCTGGCGCTATTTTCCGATTTTAATGAATTCGTCTCCTTTATTTTTTTTAGAAACCTGAAAAAAGCATAACTTATGCGATGTTTTTTTGTCAAACGTTTTTTGATGAATGATTTTAAAGAAACGACAGTTATTTAAAATGAACAATGAAAAACCCCTACGAGTATTTTCGTAAGGGCTGATCTGATTTTTAATTAATAACCCATCATTCCGCGATGTGAGCTACGCATATTATTGTGCATGCGATTCATAAAACCATCATTGTCACCATGGCAAGAACCTTGGTTATTATCCATTCGTTCGTTCATTTCATTGGCTTCTTCTTGCGTTAGATTGCCAAGTTGGACTTGTTCATCCAAATGATTTTGGCGTCCTGATTCCCATGTGTCGTTGTAGGAAGAGTCCGAATTGTCATTCCTATTGTCTGATGCAGCAAAAGCCGAAACAGAAGTCACACCAGCTGCTAAGATGATCGTTGCTGCAAGAGCAATCTTTATTTTTTTGTTCATAAAAAAAACACTCCTTACATAATTGTTTATTTGTTATAACTTCATTATACGAAAGAAGTGTGGCAAAGATGTGTCAAAAAGTGTCTAAAGTGGTGACATCAATGGTTGTGAGATTTGAGAAATCAAAAATAAATTGTGCACCACCTGTCGGACGATTCTCAGCTGTTAAAAGAATCTGATGGCGTTCTGCAATTTGTCGGGCAATCGCTAAGCCTAAACCAGTACCGACTTTATTATTTTCACCATAGGTTTTATGGAAACGGTCAAAAATATAAGGCAGATCCTCGGCTGCAATCCCCTCACCTTGATCGCTAATCGTTAAACGATTTTGTGTGAATTCAATCCTTAAGGTACCGTTAACGGGTGAGAATTTAATCGCGTTATCTAAAACAATTAACAGCATTTGACGTAAACGACCGTAATCCCCAAGGAAAAGAAGAGGGGCCGTTTCAAGTTGCGTCTCGAAAGTCAGTTCTTTTTCTTGTCCGAGTTGTCGAGCACTGCGTAACGTATCCGCGATAATTTCTTGTAAGCTAACCGGTGCTTTTTCAATTTGAAAATCCAAATTTTGTAAGCGTGAAAGGTCGAGTAAATCACCAACGAGTCGTTCAAGGAAGGTCGCTTCAATAAACATTTGTTGATGGTATTCTTTGATTTTTTGTGGATCGGTAACAATTTCTTCTGTCAGTGCTTCAAGTGAGCCACGTAAAACCGTGACCGGTGTGCGTAGCTCATGAGAAATATTTGCTACATAATCTTGACGTAGTTGTTCCAACTTCTGGCTTTCTTGACTGGCTTCATCCAAGCGAATAGCCAAAGTATCAATCGTTTCGGATAATTCGCCAATTTCATCTTGTTGTGTGAGCTTCGTTTGAGCCGTGTAATCTCCGTGGGCTAATTGTAAGGCCGTCTTTTTCATTTTGGACAATGGTTTGGTAAAAGAATACGATAAGAAAAAGGCAAAAATAAGCGCGAGTAGTAAAGCAATCAATAAACTAATGGCAAAAATACCTAGCCCTTTTTGTACGCCGGTATTTAAACCGCTAATCGGTGATTGGAGTAGGGCACTAGCCCAAATTTCACCTTGGTTATTTGTGATCGGAACACCAATCGTTAAGGTTTTTTGCTGTAGTTGCTCACTAAACCCTTCATCGATAATTGTTTCTCCTTGAAAGACGTCTGGAAGAATACGGACAATCTCGATTGGTAGTGGATTGCTGTGCGAATTCATCGACGCGTTGCCACGATTGCGCGACATCGTACTCGTTGCGAGTGGATTGAAATCGCGATCGACTAACCAAACGTCGTTGCCAGCGACTTCTTCAATGAACTTCAAATAATCATCACTACTACTCATCATTTGTTCATGATGTGAGGCGTCTTCTTGGTCAGAAAAAGCATCGGCTAAAGCTTCAGCGTAATGAACTAACTCGTCGCGTTGAACGTCAATGGTATAGTCACGGAATAAAAAGAAAAAGACAGTCCCAATCGTTAAAGCAAATAATAACAAGGCACTGACGAAATAACTGGCGAGTTTTAACGCAATCTTACTAATTTTCATCGCTTAAAACCTCGAATTTGTAACCAACACCCCAAATGGTTTTGATATCCCACAATGGATGGTCGACTTGATTTAACTTACTACGTAGCCGTTTAATATGGCTATCAACGGTTCGAGTATCGCCAAAATAATCAAAGCCCCAAAGCAAGTTCAACAGTTCATCTCGCGAATAAGCTTTCTTGCGATTACTAGCAAGTGTCCACAGCAAATCCAATTCTTTTTTAGTCAGTAAAATCGGTTGATTATCAACGGTAACGGTATAATTTTCTAAATTAATCGTCAAATCATGGAAAGAAAAAAGTTGGGTGTTGACGGGATCTTGTTGCACCCGACGCATGACGGCTTTAATTCGAGCCATGACTTCACCAGGAGAAAAAGGTTTGACGATATAATCGTCTGCGCCAATCTCTAGTCCCATAATGCGTTCAAAATCTTCGCCACGAGCGGTAATCATTAAAATCGGTACATTCGATGTCTCGCGAATTTCTCGACAGACCGCAAACCCGTCTTTTTTAGGCATCATGACATCGAGTAAAACGACGTCTGGTTGTTCATTATGGAAAATTTCTAGCGCTGTCTCCCCATCGTAAGCAAGCAAAACGTCGTATGAATTTTTTTTAGCGTACTCGGCTAAAATCGAAGTAATCTGTTGGTTGTCATCGACAATTAATAGTTTTTGCATACGGTCCCTCCTTAAGTAAATCATAGTAAAAAAAGATGTCTTTTTGATGGCAATATCAAGATTGTCTATACAAAAGCGTAAGAACGTTCACGCTTTTTGAAAAAGGCTTTGTTAAGATAGTGTCATAAGTGAAAACGTTTTATTAAAGTGATGAAGGCGTTTCATTTGGTTTCAAATCATGAAATAGTTTTTTCAAGAGATGAATGCTTTCAAATTTAGAGTGAATCATTTGTTGCTCGCCTATTTGTGGACCGTTGAAAAGGACGCTTTTTGTTTTTTGTTGGTTACGATAATCTTTGGGTGATAAATGATAGTTCATTTTAAAGGCTTTATTTAAATAGCGCATGTCTGAAAAGCCCGTCATTTCGCTAATTGCTAAAATACTATGCTCGGTATGTGTTAATAAGTAATGGGCTTTTTCACAGCGAATCATGTTTAAATAATTTTGGAAAGACACGCCAAAATTTTGCTGAAAAAAATGCGACAAGTAATTGACCGATAACTCTTCTTGTTTGGCGAGGGTTTCTAATCGTATTTTTTCAGGGTAATGCTGATAAATGTATTGGCTAATCCGTCGAATCCGCTCCTGGCGAACGAGGTGAGCACCTTGTTTATTTTCAGGAATCCGTTCAAACGTGGCAGATTGCAGTAGTTCGGCCAAGGCTAAAGAAGCATAACCATGACACTCGAGTGCAACGTATGCTTGTTCTTCGAAAAAAGCCAAACACGTTTTGAAAAAATAAAAACGAAGCGCTTGAAAATGGGTGTTGTTGTGATTGGAAAGTACTTGTGGAGCAAAAGAGAGTTCATTGATCTGTGGGAAAAAAGCATCAAATTCTTTTGTATTCAATTGTAAAATCAGTAGTTTAGCCGTTTCTATTGCCGTTAGTTCGTGTAATTGACAAGAGTTAATGACAATCAGTTCGCCATGCTTCATATGTAAGGTTTGATTTTCAATCGTGAGCGTCAGCTGACCATCCAACACATAAATCCATTCCAAATCAGTATGTAAGTGTGGTCGACGATAATTCATATCAATTAAGAAGGCGTGCACGCCACTTGTTTGGTCGTGTGCAATCAGTTCAAATTCATTCAACATTAAAAACGCTCCTTTCCACATCAATATAACGAATGTTCGAGGAGTTATCAAATAAAAATGAGGAGGAAACAAAAATGGTTTATTTTAAAAATGTAGAAAAGATTCAATACGAAGGGGTCAAGTCAGACAATCCGTTTGCTTTTCGCCACTATAATGCAGAGGAAATCGTCCTTGGTAAGACGATGAAGGAGCACTTACGCTTTGCCGTCGCTTACTGGCACACAATGACACAAGACGGTTCCGATCCGTTTGGTAAACCAGTCAATATCCGTAATTGGTGGGGCGAGACACCGATGGAAACAGCAAAAAATCGCGTAGAAGCCTTTTTTGAAATTTTAGAAAAATTAGGTGTTGAGTATTTCTGTTTCCATGATATTGATGTCGCTCCAGAAGGCGACTCACTAGAAGAGTTCTTCCAAAATATCGACGAAATTACCGATTTAATTAAAGAAAAGATGGATGCAACGGGCATTAAATTACTTTGGAATACGGCGAATATGTTCTCACACCCACGTTTTGTCAATGGAGCAGCATCTTCAAACAATGCCGATGTCTTTGCTTATTCAGCGGCTCAAGTGAAAAAAGGCTTGGATATTAGTAAAAAACTTGGTGGTGAAAACTATGTATTCTGGGGCGGTCGCGAAGGGTATGAATCCTTATTAAACACCGATATGGGTCTTGAACAAGACAACATTGCACGCTTATTTAAAATGGCGATTGCTTACGGTGAGAAGATTGGGCATAAACCACAATTCTTGATTGAACCAAAACCAAAAGAGCCTTCAACGCACCAATATGATTTTGATGCCGCAACATCGATGGCCTTTATTTTGAAATATGGTTTAGAAGGCGACTTCAAATTAAACCTAGAAGCCAACCATGCAACCCTTGCAGGTCATACGTTTGAACACGAATTAAATGTCGCACGTACCTATGATGCACTCGGTTCAATTGATGCTAACCAAGGCGACCCATTGCTTGGTTGGGATACCGATGAATTCCCAACCAATGTTTTTGATACAACGCTTGCGATGTATGAAATTTTAGAAAATGGCGGCATCGCACCTGGGGGCATCAACTTCGACTCGAAAGTTCGCCGTTCTTCTTTTGAAATGGATGATTTATTCCTAGCGCATATTGCCGGAATGGATACATATGCTCGTGGATTAAAAGCTGCTGCGGCATTAAAAGAAGACCGTTTCTTTGATGACTTAAAAGAAAAACGCTATGCGAGTTATCAAGAAGGCATCGGCGCGAAAATCGTCGCTGGTGAAGAAGACCTCGAAAGCTTAACCGCATATGCGCTTGAAAATGATGATATTACATTAGAATCGAGTCATTTAGAATTCGTCAAATCTCGTTTGAACGACTATTTATTCTAAGCATAAAGGAGAAAGAAAATGGCATATGTTTTAGGACTAGACTTAGGAACAAGTGCCTTAAAAGGCTTATTAATGGATGAAATAGGAACCATCGTCGGCAGTGCGACTGCCGACTATCCCTTGATTCATCCGGCATCTGGTTATAGCGAACAAGACCCCAACGAATGGTTAAAAGCGTGCGAAAGTGTCTTTGAACAACTGAGCGCAACCGTGCTTGATTTCGGTCAGCAGTTGGCAGGTATTAGTTTTTCAGGACAAATGCACAGCTTAGTCGTACTTGATGAAGACAACCGTGTCTTACGCAACGCGATTTTATGGAACGATGTACGAACAACGACGCAATGTGAACGCATAATGGCCGATTTCGGTGACGAACTATTAGCGATTACGAAAAATATTGCGTTGGAAGGTTTTACCTTACCTAAAATTTTATGGATACAAGAAAACGAACCCGAACTTTGGGCACAAGTGCGCCATATTTTGTTACCGAAAGATTATTTAGGTTACTGGTTGACCGGTACGATGCATATGGATTATTCCGATGCAGCTGGGACGCTCTTATTGGATGTTGCCAAAAAAGAGTGGTCACAAGCGATTACTGAACAATTTAATATTCCAACGGACTACTTGCCAACCTTGATTGATTCTAGTGGACAAACAGGGACATTAAACCGTCCTTTAGCCGAAAAATATGGGATTCAGCAAGAAGTCAAAATTTTTGCTGGTGGGGCAGACAATGCTTGTGCAGCGATTGGTGCCGGGATTTTAACTGTCGATATCGGTATGGTGAGCATCGGGACATCAGGCGTCTTTTTATCCTACGAAGATCAACAATTACCGACGTACCAAGGCAAACTGCATTTGTTTAACCACGGCATTAAGGACTGCTATTATTCAATGGGTGTCACACTAGCTGCCGGTCATAGTTTGAGCTGGTTTAAAGATACCTTTGCGAAAGATCAAAGTTTTGAAACACTTTTGGCAGGCGTTGATACGATTGAACCCGGAGCAGGTGGCTTATTGTTTACACCGTACATTGTCGGCGAACGCACGCCACATGTTGATAGCCAGATTCGCGGCAGCTTTATTGGCATCGATACGAGTCATACGCTAACGCATTTTGCAAAATCCGTACTAGAAGGCATTACCTTTTCGTTAAAAGATAGCCAACAATTAATGGAAACCATTGCCGGTAAAACTTTTGGAAAAATCGTCTCCGTCGGCGGAGGCGCCAAAAATTCGGATTGGCTACAAATGCAAGCCGATATCTTCAATAGTGAAATCGTCTGTTTAGAAGCAGAAGAAGGACCCGGCTTAGGCGCTGCAATGTTAGCCGCCACAGGACTCGGTTGGTTTGAAGACTTACAAGCTTGCTCAGAAACCTTCGTCAACTACCGACCAGGCGCAACACCAAACCCACAAAACGTGGAAAAATATCAAAAGATTTATCTGGTTTATCAGAAGGTCTATAGCGCAACAAAGGTGATAAGTGAAGCGTTTGGTGACGAGTCATAGCTTCAATTATCCCGTTCAACAAAGGTGATAAAAAGTGTGCTCAGCGACAAGAGACAAGAGGGCATTAGAAAAAATCGTTTTTTGATTTTATTCTAAGGACACTTATCTCCGCAGTCGCTACACTTTTTGTCCTGCTCAACAAAAGAGTTAAAAGCATAAAAAAACAGGTACGTATCGAAATTTTGATACGTACCTGTTTTCTTATTGCAGGGATTGTTTGAATTGATAAGGCGTAATTTTTTCTTGTTTACGAAAAACGGTAATAAAATAGTTAACCGTCTGAAAACCGACAAGAAGGGCTATTTCTTCGATGCTCATTTTGTTTTTTTGAATCATTAGCTCTTTGGCTTTTCGAATCCGATAACTCGCTAAATATTGTGTGGGACTAATATCGATTTGTTCTTTGAAAACTTTATTAACGTATTGAGGGGTATAACCAACAATGTCTGCCATGTTTTGATTACTCAAGTCACTTGCATAAGAGGTTTCAATCAAGTTTAAAATTGGTTGAACGATTTGCTGATATTTAGCACTTGAGTAATGTTTTCGATCGGTATGATTTTTGATTAACATTAAAAATTGATAGACTAGTCCAGAAGCTTCGTATTGATACTCAATGTGTTCTTTTATCTCTTGATCGAGCAATTCTGAAATGAAACGATCAATCGTCGGAACGTTTGTATTTAACAATTGATAATCACCAAACTGAAGTAAATTCATCATATCTTGGATGAGGACACCGCCAAAAGTAAAATAGGCCGTCGTCCAATCGTCTGACAGGGCATAGTAATTGTGGGGAACGCCTTCGTTAATTAAAATACCTGAGTGTTCAGTTAAATGATATTTTTTTTGATTGATTTCTACGATACCTTCACCTTTTTGAGTATGTAACCAATGGACGTAGTGATAGCCTTTTGGGCGTTTAATGGATTCTTGTTGCCATTGATAGCCGAGGCTGTCGACGAATAAAGGAAGACTACGAATTTTTTGACTAAAGCTATAACGCATCAGATTCACCTGTTTCAAATTTTGTAATTTTATGCATAAAAATTGAGATTGCTCTTTCATTGTACGAATCCGTATAATAAATGTAAAGGCTTTATTATAAAAAACGGAACAATTAGGAGGACAATATGTATCATTCGAAACTTGATTCTTTTCCAGATAATTTCTTATGGGGTGCGGCATCAGCTGCTTATCAAATTGAAGGTGGTTGGAATACCGATGGGAAAGGTCTGACAATTTGGGATCAATATGCACAAGTTCCAGGAAATACCTTTGAAAATACTGATGGTAAAGTAGCGGTTGATCACTACCATCGTTATAAAGAAGATGTTCAATTGATGAAAAAAATGGGCTTAAAAGCGTATCGATTTAGTGTTTCTTGGGCTCGGATTTTACCTGATGGAGAAGGAGAAGTGAATGAAGCAGGTGTCCAATTTTATGAAGATTTAATTGATGAATTGATCGAAAATGGGATTGAACCACTGTTGACTCTTTATCATTGGGATTTACCACTTGCCTTACAAGAAAAATATCAAGGATGGGAAGGCCGTGAAACGGTTCAAGCATTTAAAAAATACTGTGAAGTGCTATTTAAGCGTTTTGCTAATAAAGTAACTTACTGGATTACGATGAATGAGCAAAATGTATTTACAGCACTGGGTTATCGCTGGCAAGCACATCCACCAAAAGTGAGTGATGTGAAGCGCATGTATCAAGCCAATCATTTGATTAATTTAGCACATGCAGAAGCGGTAGCCTCTTTTCGTGAGTTTGTGCCAAAAGGGAAAATTGGTCCAAGTTTTGGCTATGGTGCAACGTATCCAGCAAGTAGTCATCCACAAGATGTTCTAGCGGCTGAAAATGGGGATACTTTTAATAATCGTTGGTGGCTAGATGTCTATTGTAAAGGAAGATACCCTGTTTTCATGATGAAACAATTGAAAAAAATGGGTATTGCACCAGAAGTGACAGAAGTAGACGAAAACTTATTGCAATCGGTGAAACCTGACTTCTTAGGAATTAATTATTACCATGGTGGAACCGTAAAAACGAATCAATGGGAAGAACTGACGAAAGAAGCTAAAGAAAAAGAATATTCGAGTATCGATCCCTATCAAATGGCAGCAAAAGAAGGAGAAATTACGATTGAAAGTGGTATGTTCCAAACAATCGAAAATCCACATTTAGAAAAAACCGATTGGGGTTGGGAAATTGATCCGGTTGGTTTCCGGGTGGCTTTACGTAAAGTTTATGCGGAGTATGACTTGCCAGTTCTAATTACCGAAAATGGTTTAGGGGCGCTAGATACATTAACGGAAGACAAAAAAATTCATGATGATTATCGGATTAATTATTTAAAGGATCATTTAATTGAATTGCAAAAAACGATTACTGATGGAGTAGAAGTTCTAGGCTATTGTGCTTGGTCATTTACTGATTTATTAAGTTGGTTAAATGGGTATAAAAAACGTTACGGTTTTATTTATATTGACCGTGACAATCAAGAAGAACGGTCGCTGGAACGGATTCCGAAAGATAGTTTTTATTGGTATCAAAAAGTGATTGAAACGAATGGTGACAATTTAACGAACGACTTATAAAGAGGAGAGATTAACATGGCAGTATTCAAAGAAATGCTATACGGTGGCGATTACAATCCAGAGCAGTGGCCTAAAGAAATTTGGCTAGAAGATATGCAGATTTTTAATGATGCAAAGATGAACTCGGCAACGATAAATGTTTTTGCATGGGCGTTGTTACAACCAGATGAATCAACGTATGACTTTACAATGTTAGATGACATTGTTGAAATGCTTGTGGAAAATAACTATCAAATCGTGATGGGGACATCTACTGCAGCCTTGCCCGCTTGGATGAGTCATCGCTATCCTGATGTGAATCGAACCGATTTTTATGGAATTCCTCATAAATTTGGGCATCGACACAACGCATGCCCGAATAGCCCGACGTTTAGAAAGTATAGTGCTCGTCTAGCTAATAAAATTGCAGAGCGTTATGGACATTTAGAAAATCTTGTTTGTTGGCATATTTCAAATGAATATAGTGGAGAATGTTACTGTGATAACTGTGCGAAAGCATTTCGTATCTGGTTAAAGAAAAAATACGATACGATTGAAGCGATTAATCAAGCTTGGAATACTAATTTTTGGAGTCATACGTTTTATTCACTTGAAGAGATTGTTCCTCCAAATTATTTAGGAGATGGTATTCCAAACGGCAAAGCTTCTTTTGCCGGGTTGTCTTTGGATTATTCACGTTTTAACTCTCAATCGATTATGCAGAATTTTATTGATGAAAGAGAAGCGATTCGCGAATTCGATCCTAAAACGCCAGTGACGGCCAATTTAATGGGTGCCTATAAACCGTTGAATTATTTTGAATTTGCAAAGGAAATGGATATTGTTTCTTGGGATGCGTATCCAAGCTTTGATACACCATTTAGTTATTCGAGTATGATGCATGATTTAATGCGTGGTTTAAAAGATGGGCAGTCTTTCATGTTGATGGAGCAAACACCGAATCAACAAAATTGGCAGCCATTTAATTCTTTAAAACGACCTGGACAAATGAGACAGATGAGTTATCACGCAGTTGCTCATGGTGCCGATACGGTTCAGTTTTTCCAATTGCGTCAATCAGTCGGGGCGGGCGAAAAATTCCATAGTGCTGTAATTGGTCATGTTGGTAATAAAGAGACCCGTGTTCTTAGAGAAGTGACTCAATTAGGTAATGAATTACAAAAATTAGGAGGCGCGTTGCTCGATGCCCGCACGCCAGCTAAAATCGGTTTGATTTTTGATTGGGATAATTACTGGGCATTAGAATACGCGATTGGGCCAAACGTTGAATTGAAATATGTTGACCAAATTCACCATTATTATAAAGAAATATACAAACGTAATATTCCAATCGATTTAATTGCGATTGATAGTGATTTTTCACAATACGATGTCATTTTAGCGCCATGCTTATATTTATTAAATGATAAAACCGCACAAAAAATTGAAAATTATACGAAAGATGGTGGTATTTTCGTAACATCAACGATGAGTGGACTTGTCGATGAAAATGATAACATCCATTTGGGTGGTTATCCTGGGCCACTAAAAGAAGTTGCGGGGATTTGGGTGGAAGAATTTGATGCGATGCCGATGAGTAAAAAAATCCCGGTACACTTTACTGACACAATGGGGCATGGCACGCTATTATGCGATATTATTCATTTAGAAGGCGCACAAGCTATTGCAACCTATGGGGAAGGCGAGTTCTATCAAGGGATGCCGGTAATTACGAGCCATTCATATGGAAAAGGACAAGCTTATTACGTTGGAACTATGTTAGACGATCAGGGAATGGAAACATTATTTAATCAAATACTAGAAGCAACGACACTAACGTCCCTGTATCTACCAGAAGGCATTGAAGTGACTGAACGTTGCAATGACAATGGTCGCTTTAAATTTATTTTAAATCATCTAGGAAAAGAACAGCAGCTGTCGATTGATATCGTTGGGCAAGATTTATTAACGGATGAAAACGTATCGAATGATTTAACAGTTGCGCCATATGGAGTTAAAATTATTAAATTAGCTTAGTCGAATAAGAGAAGGAATATTTGTAAAAGTGTCTATGTCTTTTTACAATTTCCCTCTCTTTTTCTGCCATTCGAAAATTGTTTGCGAAAATTAGAAACTAGCTCATAATAGATATCAGGTCATAAATAGAGGAGATTGGAGGAATAAAATGAAAAAAGTGTTAATTGTTGATGATGAGGCTGCGATACGCGAAGGGATTCCTTATGTTGTCGACTGGGAGTCACTTGGTTATCAAATTATTGCTTCCGCAGAAAATGGATTAGTTGGTCTGGAGATGATTCGAAAATATCAGCCTGATTTAGTGATGCTAGATATTCAGATGCCAGCCAAAACAGGATTGGAAATGGTTAAAGAGGCTCAGGAAGAGGGATTTCATTTTCATTCGATTATCTTATCTGGTTACTCTGATTTCGAATACGCCAAACAAGCTATTAAGCTTGGAACGGCATCATACTTGCTCAAACCGATTGATGAAGATGAATTATTAATTATTTTAGAAGAACTTTCTAAAAAAGTCGATCAGGAAAAAGCAGAAGAAGAACGATATATGGTATTAGAGAAATTATTTGGAAAAGACCAGACTGGTTTTGAATCCTATAAATATGGTCAATTGATTCAGTCCCAAAGTGCCCGCAGTCAAGGAGTCAATCATCTAGATCATCCTACAGAAATTAAAGTCCTTGATTTTTATCATCAAAAGCAATATTACCAGCTTTTTTTAGCGAATCACGAGATTGTTCAGCAAGGTTTAAAAGAAGTTGGTCGAGAAGCGGTTATTGTGACGCCTTGGATGCCGATTAAGCATAGTTTAAAACCGCTTGTCTCAGTTATCTCGGAGCTCAAAAAATATCGCTACCTCTACCCTAAAGGAGAACTTTCTTATACTTTTTTAGAAAAACAAAAAGCAAAGATGTCATTTGAGGACGACTTACTTGAAGAAATGCTCAAACAATTTTTAAATATTAATCAACTTCTAAATTTATGGGAACCATATAAACAAAATTATTTTTATCAACAAAAACCAGAAGAAGCGATCAAATGGCAAGCGCTGCAAGATTTAGACTGGTTAACCCAGCATATTCAAAGCAAGTTTTCAGTCGAATTGATTTGGGAATCCAAAGATGTACAAGGTGATATTTACCAAACGAAATCCATCACTGAATTAATTAATTTAATGAAAAAAGAAATTGAAAAAATACAACTGGATGTGTCGAACCAATTAAATAGCCAAGATATCATTTCTGAAATGAAGCATTATACGCAAGAAAATTACCAAAAAGATTTATCCTTAAAAATTATTGGTGAACGTTTTAATTATAATAGTGCTTACTTGGGGAAGAAATTTCGGAAAGAAACCGGAAAGACCTACTTAGCTTATTTGGAAGAAATTCGAATGGAAAAAGCCAAAGATATTTTATTACACTCGAATTTTATGGTTTATGAAATCGCTGAGATGGTTGGTTATAGTAATGTTGATTATTTTTATAAAAAATTCAAAAACCATTTTCATCTTTCACCGAATGAATTTCGGAAAAATTAAACTATGGCAAAAATCTATCTACACTTTAGTTTTTAGAATGTATAGATAAAAAACATCTAACAAAAGTCAGATGTTTTTTTATTTTCTTGAAAATAACTAGTTTTAACTGTATAGATGTCTAAATTAGGTGGTAGGTTTTTAAAGAGAGCTTTTATATAATGAAGTTGAACAATTGAAAGCGCTGTAATGGAAGGGGTTTAATAAATGCGTCTATGTTTAGATGTCGGTGGAACGTATATTAAATATGGTCTTTTTAATACTGCTGGACAATGGGAAATTCAAGGGAAAGTTACTACTCAACGTCAAAGTATCGATGATTTTTTCGATCCGATTTGCCAGTTAATAGCAGAGATTGAGAAGACGTATCAGATAACAGCTATTGGTTTAAGTTTTCCAGGATTTATTAATCAAAAAACAGGTGAAGCAGTTTATTCCGGGGCGATTGCACCATTACATGGTAAAAATATTTGTCATGAATTATCGCAACGTCTAGTAAAAACGTATCCTATTTTTATTGAAAATGATGCTAATTGTGCTGCATTAGCTGAGATGTATTCGGGTAATGCTCAAGAAACGGAATCATTTGTCTTGTTAACGCTTGGAACCGGTGTTGGAGGTGCGATTGTTGTAGATGGTCAGATCTTATCTGGCGCTCATTTTCGTGGTGGTGAATTTGGAATGATGGTGACTGACTTTCACCAAAACAGCTATCGTTCGTTGCATGAGCTTGCTTCAACAAGTGCACTAATGACGGAGTATCGTCGAGTTAAAGGAGATTCATTTATACAGGAAGAAGCTATTTTTTCTGAAATTGATCAACCAGGCATACACGAAGTGATTGAAAATTGGAGTCATTATGTAGGTATTTTAATTTATAACTTATCCGTGACACTTGATCCACAAAAAATATTAATTGGTGGTGGCATTAGTCAAAACGACCGATTAATTCCCATAATCGAAAAAGCATTAGAACAGAATCCTTATTGGCACGATTTTAAAGTGCCATTAGTTACATGTTTACATCATAATAATTCAGGTGTTTTAGGCGCTTTACATTTAATTGAAACTCAAGGAGGAAGAAAATGAAGTATTCAGATGGTGGATGGTTATTTAAAGAAGGATATGAAGTCAAATTTGCGGTGCATGTATACGATGCTCGTCAAACAAAGGACCAATTAACATTGTATTTACCTTATAGTTATGTTTCAAATAAAGGGGCAACGTTAGATGGTGGTTTATTAACAATGGAAGTGAAGTCACCAAGAGAAGATATCGTCGGTATTAAATTATATAACTACAAAGGCGTTCAAGCCAAAACGCCTGAATTTGAATTGTTTACGGAAGAAATCACGCCAGTTATTACTGAAAATGAAGAGATATATACTTTCCAATCTGGGAAGTTACGAGTAGAAATTACAAAAGGTGAAGGATTAACGACTTCTTTTTACTATGAAGATCGTTTGTTAACATCTAGTAATCCTCGTAGTAAAGCGCTAGTCATTGATCCAAAGGGGAAAACACACATCAGTGAGCAGTTAAATATCGGCGTCGGTGAGCTCGTTTATGGTCTAGGTGAACGTTTTACACATTTCGTAAAAAATGGTCAGAGTGTTGATTTATGGAATGCAGACGGCGGAACAGGGACGGAACAATCGTATAAAAATATTCCTTTTTACATTAGTAATGCAGGCTATGGTGTTTTTGTTAATTCACCTGATCGTGTGGAATTTGAGGTTGGTAGTGAGAAAGTTTCAAAAGTCCAATTTAGTAATCCTGGTCAATCATTAGAGTACTTTTTGATTGCCGGTGATGACATGAAGGCTGTCATTGAAAAATATACAGATTTAACAGGGAAACCAAGTTTACCACCTGCATGGTCGTTTGGCTTATGGTTAAGCACATCTTTCTTGACAGATTATAACGAAGAAACGGTTAATTCATTTGTCGATGGCATGTTTGAAAGAGATATTCCATTGGAAGTCTTCCACTTCGACTGCTTATGGATGAAAGAGTATGAATGGTGTAACTTTATTTGGGATGAACGAACGTTCCCAGAACCAGAAAAGATGCTGCAACGTTTAAAAAATAAAGGCTTAAAAATTTGTGTTTGGATTAATCCGTATGTCGGTCAAAAATCACCACTATTTGATGTAGGGATGGAAAATGGTTATTTCTTAAAACGTGAGAATGGCGATGTTTGGCAATGGGATAAATGGCAAGCAGGATTAGCGATTGTGGACTTTACTAATCCAGCGGCTGTGGCGTGGTACACTGGTCACTTGAAAGATTTAATGGCGATGGGTGTCGATAGTTTTAAAACAGATTTTGGTGAGCGGATTCCAACAGATGCGATTTATTTTGATGGTTCGGATGCAGAGAAAATGCATAACTATTATGCTTATTTATATAATCAAATTGTTTTTGATACGGTGAAGGAAGTTAAAGGTGAAAGAGAAGCAATTGTCTTTGCTCGTTCAGCATCTGTCGGCTCACAACGCTTACCAGTGCATTGGGGTGGCGATAGTACGTCTGATTACCCATCAATGGCAGAATCACTGCGTGCTGGGTTATCCTTTGGTTTAGGTGGTTTTGGTTATTGGAGTCATGACATCTCAGGCTTTGAGGCAGGAGCAACACCAGATCTGTACAAACGTTGGACACAGTTTGGTTTACTTTCTTCTCATAGTCGCTACCACGGCAGTTGGGAATATAAAGTGCCATGGATTTATGGTGAAGAAGCGGTTGATGTGGCGCGTAAATTTACAAAGTTAAAGCTATCATTAATGCCGTACTTACAAGCACAATCGGTCTATACTGCGAATAAAGGAATTCCAATGATGCGACCAATGGTATTAGAATTCCCAGAAGATGAGATGACACATTCACTTGATCGTCAATACATGTTGGGTGATAGTTTACTCGTAGCTCCAATCTTTAATGATACTGGTGAAGGTTCTTTCTATGTTCCAAAAACAGTTGGACTCTGGACGGATTACTTAACAGATAAAAAATACCTTGGTGGTCAATGGTACAAAGAAAACTATGACTATTTCCATTTACCATTACTTGTACAACCGAACCAAATTATTGTGGAAGGATCAATTGATAATCAAGCAGAATATGACTACGCAAAAAACACACGTATTCATGTCTATGAATTACAAGATCAAGCAAGTACAACAGTCTATGATGTAGCAGGAGTGAAGGCTGGAGAAGTTACAGTCGTACGTACCACGATCGAATCATTTGAAGTAACGATTACAGGATTAGGTGATGCGACGATTGTCTTACATCAAGACGATCAAGTTGTAGAAAAACACGTCTCAGAAGGCACGCAAACGTTATAAAGGAGCGTATATGATGGAGTTTAAAAATCCAATCTTACCAGGATTTCACCCAGATCCAAGTATTTGTTGTGTAGATGATGATTTTTATTTGGTGACTAGTACGTTTGAATTTTTCCCAGGACTACCTATCTTTCATAGTAAAAATCTTATCGATTGGACATTAATTGGACACGGAATTGAACGCGAGTCACAATTAACATTATCAAATAAGAATCCAAATGCTTTTGGCCTGTATGCCCCAACAATTCGTTATATTAATAATCGTTTTTATATTATTTGCACGAACGTTCCGCATATTGGGCAAGGAACGGGTAATTTTATCATTTGGACAGATGATATTAAAGGTGCATGGTCAGATCCGATTTGGATTGATCTGCCTGGAATCGATCCATCACTGTTTATGGATGATGATGGCACAGTTTATTATACCGGAGCAGATGGGGGAATCTTTTTAACAGAAATTGATTTGGTAACCGGTGAAACAACAGAACGTCTAGATATTTGGGCAGGGACTGGTGCAGCCGATCCAGAAGGTCCACATATTTATAAGAAAAATGGTTATTATTATTTAATGATATCTGAAGGTGGAACCTCTTATGGTCATATGATTGTCATGGCTCGAAGTAAAAAAATCACGGGCCCCTATGAAGCGTTTGAAGGAAATCCAGTATTAACGAATCGTAGTAGTAACTCTCCGATTCAAGCAATAGGTCATTCTGATTTAGTTCAGGATGCAAACGGTAATTGGTGGGCGGTCTGTTTAGGTATCCGTCCGATCGCCTATCCTCGAGCCCATTTGTTAGGTAGAGAGACATTTCTTGTGCCTGTAGTGTGGAAACGAGATTGGCCTGTCTTTGGTGAGGAAGGCCAAGTTAAAGAAATAATGAGTGGACCTTTACCGCAAACGATAAAACAAGAAATCATAAGAGAAAAATTGGATTGGTTGACACTATTTGGTGGAAACGCACCTTACATTTCAGAGACACAATCTGGTTTTGAACTTGTGCCATCAAACAATAACCTTTCAGATAATCAACCGATGGCTTGGATTGGGGTTAGACAACAACACTTTAATTTTCATTTTTCAGCAACCTTGGTTACACCATTAGTTAACGGAGAGATTGGAGTAACAGCCTTTTTAAATCCAACACACCATTATGAGATTTACTTAGAACGAGATTCAGTCTTATCTTTAAATTTTCGTCGTCGAATCGGTTCGTTGTGGAAAACAGAAAAAACAATCCTATTAGTAAAAGAACCAAAAGAAGTGACGTTTATTTTAGAAGGAACACCGTCTACTTATAAGTTTTCTTACCAAGTGGATCAAGAGGAGATTGAAAGAATCGGTGAAGGTGAAACACACTATTTAACAACTGAAGTTGGAGGTGTTTTTACCGGGATAATGCTTGGGATCTATGCATCAAATCCATTAAGCGATGGGAACAGACTCCGAATGGAAAAAATTAATTATTATGAGAAATAAAGAGAGAACAGGTCAAACAGTATTTTTGTTTGATCTGTTCTCTTATTTAAAATTAAAAATATTTCTTAAGAAATATTTTTAATCAACAGCGAAACGGTTGTACCTTCTCCGATAATACTGCTGATTGTCAGACCATATGCTTCACCGTAATACATTTTCACACGATGATTTACATTGCTAAGACCAATACTTTCCTTTGAATTTGAAGAAGATGCCTGAATTTTTTGTTGTAATAATTGAAGTTCTTTAGGATGGATTCCAATTCCGTTATCTCTGATTTGGATTTCAATGTCGGTATTCTTTTTTAGCACCGAGAGCTCAATTTTTCCATTTGAAGTGAGACCTTCCAAACCATGACTAACAGCATTTTCAACTAAGGGTTGAATGAGTAGTGGCAGCATTTGGACTTCTTTAGCATTCAGCGTATTATCAACAGTATATGAATAATTGACACGTTCCCCAAAGCGCATCCGTTGAATTCGAACATACGTATGGACAAATTCCAGTGATTTTTCAAGAGTTGTTAGTTTTGTCCCGTGTATTTCTAAAGTATAGCGAATCGATTTTCCTAGTAACTTAATTGCGTATGCCACATCAGAATTCCCAGATTTGAGTGACATCATACGGATCGTTTCTAATGTATTGAAAAGAAAATGAGGATTAATTTGACTAGCCAACAATTTATAATCCATTTGTTGTTGTTTGTTTAACAGTTCTTGTTCAAGTATTTTAGAACGATAAATTTCTTCTTCTTTTTGATGAATGTGATGAATAATCTTATGGAAATCCAGTGATATTTTTGATACTTCATCTTTCCCACTGACATTTTGTAATTGATCATACTGTTCAAGTGACGCATAGTAGACAGCAGATTGTAATTGTTGAATACGATTTGAGAAAAATCGTGCAAATAAAACAATGATACAGAGTGTTGCTAGTAGAATGATCAAAATAATACTTCCCCAGAGAAGCATATTTTTCTTTAAACTAGTATAAGCTTGATAGTCAATAGAATAAAAATAAATCCGATCGGGTGAATTTAATAATTTTAATGAATTGACTGCGACAACCGCCAAAGGGCCCTCTGTTTTTTGCATTACTTCTTTTGGAGTAATTGTTTTTTCTAGTTTGAAACTGGGAACATTACCGACGTGTTTAAGTTCATCGTTATAAAATAAAGGATCATCATTTAGTTGTAGCTCTAAATCATAGGCTGAAGTCCGTAGCTGATTACTTAAAAAATTGTAATCTAATTGCAGGGATAAAATTGCTTTTTCGTTTGATAATGGAAGTGGTAATGATTTAAATAAAAACAAATGATTTGGCGTTTTTTCATCAGATTGTGTCATCCAAAAAGCACTTGATTGCGTATAAGCTTTTTGAAACCAATCTGTTTTTTCGATGCTCTCATCGACTTGAGTAAAGTATGTGTAGTTAGGTATGGTTTCATTTGTTACGTAGATTGTGATGGTTGACATGGAGGGTTGTAAATCTC
Source organism: Enterococcus alcedinis (assembly GCF_014635985.1). Classification (GTDB taxonomy): domain Bacteria; phylum Bacillota; class Bacilli; order Lactobacillales; family Enterococcaceae; genus Enterococcus_I; species Enterococcus_I alcedinis. The sequence goes on from NZ_BMDT01000003.1 coordinate 132,791, forward strand.
GAATATTATCTAGAACTAGATAATTATTGATTGCAACAATGGCCTCGTTTTCTGTTTGATAATTCGTTGTTAATAAGTCACGTAGGTTTAAATCATTCGATAATGTAGTGGCTGTATTTAAAAAAGTGTTTGTTGTATTAAACACGGTTGATTTTGCTCGTTGGGTGTTGAGTGCCGCAAGGTGTTTATAATTTTGCAAAAGTTGCTGTGTTGAGTCATAAATTAAAAACGTACCAATGAACATAGTCGCTAAAAAAATAAGTGGGACGTAAACAATAAATAATTGTTTTTGAATAGAAACAGAGCTCAGGCGTTGAGCTAATCTCAGAATAAATCGTTTCATAATCAGGCCTCATATTTCTTGAAAATCGTTAAAAATAAAAAAGCGAAACAGTAGCTCGTAAAAGAAAAACCAAACAATGCCCAAATCAATCGTAATCCTGGAATCAAAGAGAGCAGTGCAGCGATGGTGATGGATACAAGAACAAATAGTAGTGATCGAAAAGGTTCGGTAAGCGGTAAGTAAAGGGCATTTTGAATTGTTTGCTGGAATGGAGCATCAAAACGTCCAATTAGTGCTAAACCATAAATTAAAGCGAGCGCTAAGTAAAATGCAATGAATAGGGCGATAATTCCAACCAACATGGAAAAAATCGAAGAGTTGAGTTTAATCCAAAAAATACCGCTATAACTAAGTGCCACAATTGGGAGTAAAAGTGATAGAAATATGAGCGAAGAATATTTCCAATTTTCTTTTATATGTTTAAAAAAACCTATTACAAGATAGCCTTTTTCGTGATCTGCATAGTGCATAGTGACCGAAAACAAAGCCGAAGTTGCGCTACCAATGGTGATAATTGGTAGACAAACAATTAAGTAGCAAATATTTAGCACAATAAATTGAGAAATGGTTGTTGTTATTTTAAAAAAAGTACTATCGGGGTTGAATTTCATAGTGATTCTCCTTTTTTGAAGTGTTCTTATCTACTTTACATTTTACTCTGTATCGAGTGTATATGAAAGGTTACAAAAAAAATAGAAAACGTTCTCTTACGTTGTTAAATCAACCTTTTTAATATTTTCGAGCATAAAATGAACTAAAAAGTACGTAAAGAAGTGTATTTTTAACCGGTTTCAAAGAATTAGGAGGGTGTTATCATAAATGTATTAAGCGGTTACAAATAATAGGGGGATTAAAATGGAATTAGAACGTTCGAAACCAAAAATATTTGGAAAACAAAAAAATAGAGAAGGAAAAATTATGTTCTTATGTATTTTACCTTTTCTATTACTGGTTTTTGTTTTTTCATATTTTCCGCTACATGGCTGGATTTATTCATTGTATGACTATAAACCAGCTTTAGGCTTAGGAAGAAGTGAATTTGTCGGGTTGCAATGGTTTAAGATGTTAATTTCTAGTCAGACACAAATTGATCAAATTGTGCAAGTCTTAAAAAATACGTTTGCGATGAGTTTCTTAGGTATTGCGACATCAATGTTACCAGTGTTTTTTGCTATTTTTTTAAATGAAATTAAATCTAAGTGGTTTAAAAATATCGTTCAAACATTGACAACGCTACCAAACTTTATTAGTTGGGTATTGGTTTACACGATTGCTTTTAGCTTATTCTCAACAACGGGTTTAGTAAATACTTTGCTACAAGAGTATGGTCTCGTAGATGAGGCAGTGAAGTTCTTGGACAGTGGTAAGAATACATGGTTAGTAATGACGCTATGGAATTTATGGAAAGGTCTTGGTTGGGGAGCAATTATGTATCTTGCAGGTATTTCTGGTATTGATCCGGAACTTTACGAATCTGCTCGAATTGATGGTGCCAATCGTTTTCATTTAATGCGCTATATTACCTTACCAGCTTTGATGCCAACCTATTTAGTAATGTTAATGTTATCAATTGCCAATCTATTAAACAATGGGATGGAACAATATTTCGTCTTCCAAAATGCCTTCAATAAAAATCAAATCCAAGTACTTGATTTATATGTTTATAACTTAGGGATGGGTGGAAACAGTCTATCTTTAGCAACGGCTATTAGTATGCTGAAAAGTTTAGTTTCAGTTGGTTTACTCGTATTTGTTAACGGAGCATCGAAAAAAATCCGTGGAGAATCAATTATTTAAGGGGGCTATATAAATGGAACTTTCGATAGAAAAGAATGAGTCGTATAAGAGAAAGAAAAAGGCGTTATCAAGTGAAGACAAGGTCTTCAATAGTTTTAATTACTTGTTTTTCGCATTAATTACGATTATTTGTGCGTATCCTTTTTATTATCTAATTATCAATTCAATTAGTAATAATGAATTAAGTGCCTTGGGGCAAGTTCGTTTTTGGCCCACAGAAATTCATTTTGAAAACTATAAAGAGGCATTGCAATTAAAAGGGCTACCACTAGCTGCGGCTGTCTCAGTTGCGCGAACAGTGATTGGGACGGCAAGTACTGTTTTAGCTTCCGCTTTCTTAGGATTTATGTTTACTCAGCAAAAAATGTGGAAGCGAAGATTTTGGTATCGTTTTATCATTGTGACGATGTATTTTAACGCGGGTTTAATTCCGATGTTTATTACGATGAAAAATTTAGGTTTAACGAACAGTTTTTGGGTCTATATTTTACCAGCGATTGTCCAACCATTTAATATTATTTTAGTGAAAACTTATATTGAATCAATACCAAAATCATTGCAAGAAGCAGCCGAAATGGATGGGGCAAATATTTTACAAGTCTTTTTCAAAGTAATTTTACCAAACTGTACCCCAATCTTAGCAACTGTTGCCATTTTCTCGGCAGTTGGACAATGGAATTCTTTCCAAGATACACTGCTTTATATTACCGATCAAAGCTTATACTCTTTACAATACCTACTTTACATGTTTATCAACCAAGCAAGCTCATTAGCTCAAATGGTTAAGAATACAGCAGGGTCATCACTTTCGAATATTGCTTCAGCTGCAACGACACAAACACCGACGTCGATTCGAATGACGGTATCTATCATTGTTGTGTTACCAATTATGTTTATTTATCCGTTGTTCCAGAAATATTTTGTTAAAGGCATTATGTTGGGAGCAGTTAAGGGATAGTTTATTAAAAAATGGTTTTACAAATGTTTGAGACATGGATAATCACTTACTCATGATTTGATATACTGGAAAAAATTAAATAAAGATAGCCATTGGGTAAGCCGGAAAATGACTCGAAAATTAAAAAGAAAAATGTATGTAATTGAAGAACCTCCTAAGCCAATTTATTCGGTTAAGATTAAATGAATAAAAACAAAAAACGAAAAGAGGAAATAAAAATGAATCGTTTTAAAAAATTTATGATTTTTGGGGCATTAAGTGTAACACTCCTGAGTGGGTTAGCAGCATGTGGGAAATCAGAAGCTGAGGAGAAAAAATCTTCTAAAAATGCAGACGGTACATACGAAGAAACAATTACTATTGATGTTTTCGATGGTTTAGCAAACTATATGGGAGTACAAGAAGGTTGGTTTGCCAAAATCGTTAAAGATAAATTTAATATGGAATTAAATATTATCGCACCAAACGTCGCTGGGAATGGCGAGACGTTGTATCAAACAAGAACAGCTGCCGGAGATTTAGGAGATTTGATTATTGTAGATAAAGGACAGCAGTATAATGAACTTGTACAGGCTGGATTACTATATGATATGACAAAATATTATCCTGGTATGAAGAACATGGCTAGATTTGATGAAGCAGTTCAAAAGATGAATGAAGGAACGGATGCGTTGTATGGATTTCCAACTTCTGTGTCATCAATTCCCGCTACTAGTCCTTCGGAGGGATTAGAACCGACATTTGGAGCTTATTTAAGATGGGATTTGTATGGAACTCAAAATTATCCTAAAGTTGATACATTAGAAGATTTATTACCTGTTATTAAGTCGATGCAAGATGAAAATCCTACAAATGAGTCTGGAAAGAAAATCTATGGTTTTTCTTTATTTTCTGACTGGGATGGAAATATGCTGAATGCGGGAAAACAATTAACAACATATTATGGATATGATGAAAGTGGTTTTGTTTTAGCTAAGGCAGATGGTTCAGACTATCAAAGCATTTTGGATAGTGATTCAGAATATATTCGTGCTTTAAAATTTTATTTTGAAGCAAAACAAATGGGCTTAGTTGATCCAGAATCTACTACACAAAACTATGATACTCTATATGCTAAGTTTCAAGATGGACAAGTATTATTCTCTTGGTGGCCGTGGTTAGGGCAAGCAGCTTTCAATACACAAACAAATTTAAATGCAGGAAAAGGTTACATGATGGTTCCGATTGAAGATCAAAAAATATTTTCTTATGGAGCAGAAGTATATGGTGGCAAACAATTTATTGGTATCGGTTCTAATGCAGAAGATCCGGAGCGTTTGGCTGATTTTATTGACTGGTTATACTCTCCCGAAGGAGTATTAGCGAATTCTTCACAGACAAGTGGAAGCAGTGGGCCAGAGGGGCTGACATGGGAGATGAAAGATGGAGAACCTGTGCTAACTGATTTTGGTAAAAAGGCATTATTAGACGGTGATGCAAACATGCCTTCAGAATATGGTGGTGGAACATATAAAGATGGAGTTTCAGCGTTGAACATTAATACAGTATTACCGATTGATGAAAACCCTGAAAATGGATTTTCGTATAGTTATACACTTTGGGAAAGTTATCAGAGAGATAATACGAATCCAGTTCTTGAAGATTGGTCCTCACACATGGATGGAGCAGTAACAACAATGGAGTACCTTGAAAAAAATAATCAACTATTGGTCGCTCCGGGTGCTAGTTATGTGGCTCCAGAAGATAGTGCCGAGATTTCGACTTTACGAAATCAAGTGAAGTCCACAATTGTTGAATATAGTTGGAAAATGATATTTTCTAAAGATAATAGTGAATTTGAAACACTTCTAAATGAAATGCAAAAAACGGCAGATGGTCTAGGTTATCAAACAGTTTTAGAATTTGATATGGAAAATGCAAAAGCGCAAAATGAACAACGTGTCGCAGTTTCAAAATAAAAAAGGACGGAGGCTTGGATGCAAAAAAGCATCCAAGCCTTTTTTGGAGGGAATAAAATGACGCTCGGAAAAAAATCAAGGTTGCTCTTTGTAGGCGATTCTATTACAGATAGTAATCGTAATTATGAAGCAATCCCTGCTGGATGGTCTTCATTTGGAGATGGCTATGTCAATCTAATTAATGCGTACACAACTGCACTCTTGCCGGATAAAGAATATATGGTAGTGAATAAAGGGGTTAGTGGAGACACGATTGTGGATTTGAAGTCGCGTTGGCAACAGGATGTATTGGATTTTAAACCTGATACCGTGACCATTATGATTGGGATTAATGATGTATGGCGTCATTTTGATGGTACTTTTTGTCAAAGCGAATTCGTTCATCCGACAGTATTTGAACAAGTTTATCGTGAGTTGATTGAAGAAACACTAGCAAAGGGCATTAAAGTTTTTCTAATGTCACCTTTCATGGTAGAAGCAAACCATCAAGATCCGATGCGATCAATGGTGGACGATTATCGTTCCATTGTCAAAAAATTATCCGAAAAATACCAACTAGTCCATGGTGATGTGCAAAAAAAAATCGATCAATTCCTGAAATATCAATCTTCGTATGTGTTAAGCAGTGATCGGGTGCACGTCTCATTAGCGGGGCATTTACTGATTGTACAAGAATGGCTAGAAATGACAAAAATCATAGAGAATGAGGTGTAGCATGATAAATTTGAAAGAAATTAAACAAATTGCTAATCAAGGTCCGTATTATCCGAACTGGCAATCACTCGGACAATTTGAATTGCCAGAATGGTTTAAAAAAGCGAAGTTTGGTATTTTTATCCATTGGGGATTATATAGTATTCCGGCCTTTAATAATGAATGGTATTCTCGAAATATGTATATTAAGGGCCATCCCGAATACGAACATCATCGCAAGACTTACGGAGAGCAAAAAGATTTTGGTTATAAGGATTTTATTCCGTCATTTACAGCAGATAAATTTGATGCGAAGGACTGGGCAAAATTAATCAAACTTAGTGGGGCTAAATATGTTTTTCCAGTAGCAGAACATCATGATGGGTTTCAAATGTATAAAAGTGATCTTTCTGAATGGAACAGCTATGAAAAAGGCCCTAAAATAGATGTTTTAGGAGAACTAAAATCGGCGTGTGAGAATGAAAATATTCGGTTTTGTACGTCCTCTCATCGAGCAGAGCATTGGTTTTTTATGGGACATGGACGAGAATTTGAAAGTGATATTGGAGAAAATTTAGAAAAAGGGGATTTTTATTGGCCTGCGATGCCGGAACCTGATAATCAAAATCTGTTTAGTGAGCCGTATCCATCCCAAGAATTTTTAGATGATTGGTTATTAAGAATTTGCGAGATTGTCGATCGTTACCAACCCAAACTTTTATACTTTGACTGGTGGATTCAACATGAGGCATTTCGGGAACATTTAAAAATATTTGCGGCCTATTACTATAATCGTGGTACGCAATGGGGCGAGAAAGTCGGTATTTGCTACAAACATGATGCGATGATGTTTGGGAGTGGAATTGTTGAGATTGAACGAGGAAAATTTGGTGAGGCACAACCATTTTATTGGCAGACAGATACAGCTATCGCCCGAAACTCTTGGTGTTATACAACGACTTTAGATTATAAAAAACCAAAGGAAATTATTCAAGACTTAATCGAAGCTGTGAGTAAAAATGGAAATATGTTATTAAACATTGGACCAAAAGGTGATGGCTCATTTTCAGCAACTGATCAGCAGATTATTAGTGACATCGGTGGCTGGTTGGCAATTAATGGAGAAGGAATTTATGAATCTAAACCGTGGAGAAAATCTGGTGAGGGACCAACAAAAATCGTGTCTGGTCAATTTCAAGAGGCAACGGTTAAACAGTATACGCAAGAAGATATTCGTTTTACAGTTCAAGGTGATTCGCTCTATGCCTATATCATGAATCCTATGAATCACCAGACATTTATGATTTCGTCTTTGAAAGTGAGTGCCGATCAAAACTTACCAGAATTCCATGGAATTATTAAAGATGTGACTGTTTTAGGGATAGATGATGTGTTTGTAGATTGGGAAATTAGTAATGAAGGATTAATCGTTCGTTCTCAGAAACCAACTGGAGAGTATCCACTTACGATTAAAATCAAGATGAGATGAGGACGCTAGATGATTTATGAAACAAGAAATATTCATATTAACAATCAAACTGCAAGTTTAACAAGTTACATCATTAGTAATACACTGGAAGTCGATGAGCAGAGGAAGCGGCCAGCTGTTGTCATTTGTCCAGGTGGTGGCTATGAGTTTACGTCTGATCGTGAGGCAGAACCGATTGCTTTAAAAATGATGAACATGGGATTCCATGCCTTTGTTTTAAACTATAGTGTGAAACCAAATGTCTATCCACAAGCATTGCTAGAATTAGCTACAGCGGTACAAATTGTGCGGGAAAACCATCAAGAGTGGGGAATTGATCAAGATAAAATTATTATAGCTGGATTTTCTGCGGGCGGTCATTTAGCCGCCAGTTTAGGTGTTTTTTGGCAAAGTTCTTATTTACTTGAAAAAATGAAGGGTGACAAAGAAAGCTGGCAACCAAATGGCTTATTACTTGCTTATCCTGTTATTTCAAGCGGAGAGTTTGGACATGAAGGCTCATTCAAAGCCCTTTTGGCAGAAAATTATGAACAGATGAAAGTTGAAATGTCACTCGAGAATCAAGTGAATGCAATGACGCCGCCGACATTTCTATGGCATACTTTAGAAGATGGGGTAGTTCCGATGGAGAATAGTTTGTTATTTGCCAGTCAGTTAAGAAAACAAAAGATTCCTTTTGAATTGCATTTGTTTCCAAATGGCGGGCACGGTTTGAGCCTAGCAACTGTCGCAACATCCAGAGAGGCTTACGGAGTCAATGAGCAAGTTGCTGTTTGGCCAGAGCTTTTTGAACGTTGGGTTAAAAATAATATTTAAAGACTCTCCTAGAAAGTTGGAATTATGGAACGGATTGATTTTAGATCAAGTTCTTTCTTTTACTTATGATTTTTTTTCAGATGAAAACCTTGGAGTTATGTCCGTTTTAAGGGTTCGAGTAGAATTATCGTAGGCGAGCAGACAACAAAAAAACCTCAGGATTATAGTTTCTCTAAAAATTTCGATCTAAAGGAATCGAACGATCAGAGGCACAAATTTTTCTTGAGGTTATTTTTATTTAAATCTTCACATTAAAAATTCAATTTCATATCGCCGGCTTTGATCCAACCGAATTTTCGGAAGAGTTCTGAAATAAACCAAGTCAGTACAGCGGGTAAAACAAAACAAAAGACGATAATTTTAATCCAAATTTCGCTCGCAGGGTAACCAGCCTCTGTCATGGCAGACAACACGCCAAGTGGTGCAACGAAACCAGATGTTCCAGTACCAGCCGCAGCGGGGATACTTTCCATTGGGAATAAAGTTGTGACTAAAGGACCTAAAATCATGGCGGTAATGGTCGGTGGAACCATAATGATTGGTTTTTTCATAATATTTCCGACTTGAACCATTGGGGAACCGAGCGATTGACTGACAAATCCGCCCCAACCATTTTCACGTAAACTTTGAATTCCGAAACCAATACTATGCGCACAACCGCCAACAACGGCTGCGCCAGAAGCAGGTCCGGCAATCGCAATCATAATCGCAATCGCGGTACTACTAATCGGTAGCGTCAAGGAAATCCCCATAATTGCCGCAACGATCATCCCCATCGGAATCGGTTGTAATTCTGTCGCACGGTTAATTAAGACGCCGAGGCTAATCATAAATTGGTTAATACTTGGACCAACTAACGAACCGATAATTGAACCCGTAATCGCCGTCACAGCCGGTGTAACGACAATATCGATTGGCGTTTCTCGCGAGACCAATTTCCCGAATTCGGAACCAACAATGGCTGCTAGGAAGGCGCCGACTGGTCCACCGAGTTCATAGCCAACCATCCCATTAATCACCGAAGCGAAAATTACTAACGGGGGTGCTTTTAGCCCAACCGCGACGGCGACCGCAATTCCTGGTCCTGCGACGGCTTTGGCTTGTGGTGCCAGTACATCAACGAAATAAGTTAGATTTAAACTGCCTCCAACGGTTTCGAAAATAACTCCTGTGATTAGTGTGGCAAACAATCCGAGTGCCATGTAAGATAAAGCATCGATAAAATATCGTTCAAAACTAATTTCCACTTCTTTTTTCGCGAGAAATGCGCGAATACGTCCCCTCTTTTTTACATCCACTTTATCCATCCTCTAATCTCTCCTCATCCACTTTATAAGGAAGTTCGAATTCAAGCGCTTTCAAATGAATATGCTTGAATTCGTCTTTCCTTTTTGTATTCGATGCTTTTTATAATTGCTTATTATCTATATTAACAGAAATGATAAGATTTGCTACTGTTATTGTTGGGAATAGTTAGTTGTGCTATGTGAATAATGAACGAAAAAAAGAGCCCGCTCTAAACCCTATAGAATCATGGGGGGGAGAGTGGGCGAATCATTCTTTAGTCAACGAATGAATTTAATACGGCTTGTAATTTTTGTTTTGGTTGGACGCCCATTAGACGTTCAACCATTTGTCCGTCTTTGAAGACGAGCAACGTTGGAATACTTTGAATACCAAAGCGTGCCGCTAGCGGTCCTTGTTCATCGACGTTGATTTTACTGATTTGTACTTGGTCTGAGGTCATTTCACTCGTTAATTCATCTAAAATTGGGTTTTGCATACGGCAAGGGCCACACCATGGCGCCCAAAAATCAACTAAGTGGACACCTGTTGCGATTGTTTGATCAAATGTTTCGGTGGTTAAATTGTTCATATTGAATCTCTCCTCATTATTAATCGGTTTATTCCATTTCACCTGGCCAAGCGGACGTACCGCCTAAAACGTTTGTCACGTCATAGCCTTGTTCGCTTAAGAATTCGGCTGCACGAGCCGAGCGTCCGCCTGCTTGGCAAATCAGATAATATTCTTGTTCTGGATCAAGTTCCGAAAAATTATCGGCTAATGTACTGAGCGGATAATTTTTCGCATTTGGCACGTGTCCTGCTTCAAATTCGTCGATTTCTCGAACATCAATAATCGGCAGTTGTTTGCGTTTGGCTTCTTGGTAAAATTCGGGCATTCCTGTTGATTTATACATAGTCTAATTCCTCCGGTAAAACGGTGTGATAAAGTGAAAACGCACCGTCTAGATTTTCGACTTTAAAGTCTGCTTGTTTCAAAATACGTTCAGCCACATAACTTCTTAAACCGCTGTGGCAAGTGATGATGTATTCAGTGTCCTTATCGAGTTCATGCAAACGCGTGCGCAAGTCATTCAATGGAATATTGACGCTATTTTTAAATTGACCTTGCTGACGCTCGCTATCGTTACGCACATCTAAAATGACTTTACCACTTTGTGTGGCATCAGTCACCTCATGCCATTGAATCATATCTGTCAAACCTTCCATCACGTTTAGCGCGACGTAACCTAGCATGTTCACAGGATCTTTGGCAGAACCAAAGGGTGGGGCATAGGTAAATTCGAGCTCAGGTAAATCTTCAACGGTTAAGTTGCCTTTGATGGCTGTTGCTAAAATATCAATGCGTTTGTCGACGCCTTTTTGTCCAACGCCTTGAGCACCATAAATTTCGCCGGTTTCTGGGTTAAAGATTAATTTCATATGAATATCGGTAGCACCTGGATAATAACCGGCATGGTCCTTACCAGAAGTATGAACGACTGCGAACGGTTTGTCTAATAAACGAACGGCGCGCTCGGATAATCCGGTAGAAGCAGCCGTCATGTTAAATGTTCGAACGATTGCCGTACCAATGCTGCCTTTATTCGTGCGTTTCATACCGGAAAGGATATCCGCTACTTGGCGTCCTTGACGGTTAGCAGGTGAAGCTAATGAAATCAAAGCATCTTCACCGCTAACTTGATTTTTAACGACAATCGCATCACCAACCGCATAAATATCTTTCACACTTGTTTCGTAACGTTCATCAACTAAAATACCGCCACGCAAACCAAGTTCAATGCCAGCCGCTTTGGCTAAGCTGTTTTCTGGTGTGACACCAACAGAAAGAATCGTTAAATCAGAAGCGAGTTCGCTCCCGTCTTCTAATAGAATTCTTTTTCCATTCTCTTTGAAGGCAACAGCAGATTGAGACGTTCGTACCGTCACACCGTTTGCTGTAAGCTCTTTTGTAATAAAAGCAGCCATTTCTTCATCTAATGGTGGTAAAACGTGTGGTGCTTTTTCAACGATGGTGACATTTAATCCTCGCGCGTGCAACGTTTCAGCCATTTCCAGACCGATAAATCCAGCGCCAATCACAACGGCATTTTTGGGTGCTTGTTTTTCAACAACGGCCATAATTTTTTCTAAATCTGGTACATTACGCAAGCTAAATGCATTTGTTGCTTCCGTTAAGCCATCGATTGGTGGGACAAATGGTTTGGCACCAGGGGATAAAATTAAATGATCGTAACTTTCGGTCGAGTACTGACCATCGTGCGCCACGGTAACGGTTTTATTTACAGCATCAATGCCTACGACTTCATGATTTGGCCGCACATCAAGATTAAAGCGAGCCTGTAACGATTCAGGTGTTTGAACTAAAAGTTGGCTTTTGTCCGTTATTTCACCAGAAACATAATATGGCAATCCGCAGTTTGCAAAGGAAACATAAGGTCCTTTTTCAAAAATAATAATTTGAGCTTCTTCATTCAGGCGACGTAAACGTGTGGCAGCAGACATGCCTCCAGCAACGCCACCGACGATAATGACTTTCATTTATTTTCCTCCTCTAATTTTACCCGTCCATTGGCTCATACCGCCGCGAACGTTGGTGACTTGGTATCCCATCTTCATTAATTGTTTCGCTGCATTTTTACTTCGCATGCCTGATTGGCAAATGACGTAAACTTTTTCGTCTGGCGACCCATTATAAGTATGAATCTTATTTAAGGGTACATTTTTTGCTTTTGTAATATGCCCTCCACGGTATTCGTTAGGCGTTCTGACATCAAGTAGTGTCATAGGGCTTTTTAATCGTGCTTCTAATTCTGATGTAGTAATGGAAGGAACCGCTTTAAACAATCCAAACATGGCTTTTCTCCTTTGATTTAAAATACCTTACGGGGTATATTAAACAATCTTTCCCTATGTTTGTCAAGTGTAGAAGTTGAATGATGGATAATTTAAATTAATTGACGATGATACCCTAGTAAGGTATATTATTTTTGAGAGCAGATGAAACGAGAGTGTAAATGCCAATTGATTCAGAAAAATTAGTCACAATAAGGAAGCGTGACACTTGAGTCTCAGGAGTTAACTACAGCAAAGTGAACATAGAAAGTATAGGTGAGGCCAATGGAAGCAGGAAATAAAAAAATCATGAATCGTCTTCGCCGCGCAGAAGGGCAACTACGAGGTATTCAAAAGATGATGGAAGAAGAACAAGATTGTCTTGATGTGATTACGCAACTCAGTGCGGTTCGTTCAGGAATTGATCGAGTGATGGGGATCATTATGGCTGAAAACCTGAAAAATTGCTTCGTCGATCCGGAGAAAGACCCCGAAGAACAAGCCAAAAAAGTCGAACAAGCAATTAATATGATTATTAAAAAATAACGCAAAAGGACGGATGAAGATGCAAGTTGTTTTCCATATTGATGATGTCGAACGTTGGGGACGCGTACGTGCCAATGTTCAGAATTTATTAAAAGAAACGCCAACCATCCAAATTGTGATTACCGCAAATAGCGATGCGGTGAAAGGTTATTTACTTGAAGATAACCAGGCGTTCATTGCTGACACACCGATTGCTTTTCATGCTTGTCGCAATGCCTTGCGTGGCCAAGCAATAGCAGAAGAACAACTACCGCAACAAGTAACTGTCGTACCAGCGGGGGTATTGGATTTAGTTGAATTGCAAACAAAGGGTTATAGCTACATTAAAGTTTAGTAAAAATAGGCGTAAGACGCCCTTTCTGCCGTTAATATGCTATGATGGGAACATTATACTTTAAGGGAGAAGGATTGTATGAAGGTGCCAATATTGTATGAGGACAATCATCTATTATTGGTAGAAAAACCACGAAATATTCCTGTTCAAGAAGATAGTAGTCGCGATTTGGATTTATTAACCGGTTTAAAACAAATGATCAAAATTCGTGATGAAAAACCAGGGAATGTTTATTTAGGACTCGTGCATCGTCTTGATCGACCCGTCGGAGGAACAATGGTGTTTGCTAAAACTTCGAAAGCTGCTTCACGATTGTCAGATATGATGCGCCGTCACGTGATCGAGCGTCAATATTTAGCCGTCGTTCACGGCGTACCGAAACAAAAAAAGAACCAACTCGTAGATTACTTACACAAAAATAGTCAAAAAAATCAAGTCGCTGTCGTTTCCAGTCAACACCCGAAAGGTAAAAAAGCGATTTTGAATTATCAAGTCTTAGCAAGTCGTGAAGGCTTTAGTTTACTCGCTGTTCAACTTGAAACGGGACGTCCGCATCAAATTAGGGTCCAATTATCAGCTATGGGTCATGCGATTTATGGTGATCAAAAATATGGTCAAAAAACCAGTAAAGTCGGGCAACAAATCGCTTTATGGGCGAAGTCATTGACACTTGACCACCCGATTAAAAAAGAGCCGATTTATGTCCAAGCGAAAGCGCCAGCAGAATACCCATGGAATATCTGGAAACAGACGAAATAAATAATCGAAAAAACAGACAAGCGGACTGAAGAAAATTTGAATCTTCCAAGCTGTCATGCAGGCTTAACAACCGAGGCGGTATCAGAGGCTATTTTGGAACGTGTATACGCGAAAGATAAAAATGTCTTATCTCTGAGTGTCTGTTCAAAAAATGCCGTTTCGAGACGGTCTCGCAGTTCTTTAAGTAATGCGATTTTTCGTAGGGTAGTGTAATCTTCGTCTATCTATACTATAGCTTATTCTGATAATCATAATTGTACAAAAAAATCGTATGACCAAAATCTCAAAGGAGAAGGTTGGTTCATACGATTTTTTATTTTACCCGATAAAATCAATCACTTGTTGATAAACAGCCAAAGTCTCATCGCTGACTTGACGGTCAAAATCATGTTCAGTACCAATAATTGTTACCAATTGATTTTGTGGGATGAACTTTGCGGCATTCACCGATAAATCATAAGGGATATCGGAATCATCCGTACTATGAATTAAAATTGCAGGTGGCAACTGTTGCAAATCTTCCTCAGTTAATGAATACACTGGAATATCTCGTAGCGACGGCAGTAGACGAGGCAACCAGTTACCGAATTGTCGTCCAGATAAATAAATCGGGTAACGCTTGCCCATTTCGCCGGCAACAATCGGTTGCGATTCGATTAAAGCCTCTAAATCCATCGGCGCGACACGTGGAAATTTTAAGTAGGCAGGGCTTGGTTGGCGGAAGTTCGGTACTTCTAAGGTATAATAACTGTAGAACAGAATCATATTTTTAGGTTTGAAGCCTTCTTTGGCTAACAAATAGGCTAAATAACCACCCGCTGATCGTCCCATTAGATGGTAGTCACTTGAGAAGCCCCATTCAGGCAATTGCGAAATCACAGATTCAAGTGTTTCTTTCAAGGTCTTTAGGCTAAGAGGTAATTTTACTTCGGGTGCAAGTAAATAATCCAGTGCAATGACTGGATGGCCAGCATCCGTTAATAAAGTTAAGTAAGCCTCTGGTAAATCGTCGCGTTGGCCAAAAACAAGTCCTCCGCCATGTAAATAAATGATGGGTTCTTTTGAAATATTATTTGATGTGTAAATCGTTGCTTCGATTATTGGTGTTGTTTCGGTTGAAATTTGTGAAATTTTCTTGGTAAACATGGGCAACCTCCTGATTTAACGTTATTCTATCCATTTTAAACCTTCTTTTTTATTAGTTTACGTCACAAAGTTACAAAACGAAAGAGTTATTTGTAACTAATGAACAATGACGAAAAGGCGTGAACCGCTTACAATGATATAGAAGGTTATGGGCTGTTTTGTGGCGCCTTTTTATTGAAAAAAGACTTCACAAACAAAACCAAAAATAACTAATGATGAATAGAAAGTAGGAGACGTGACTATGGGTTACAGAAATAACCGCACAGGTTACCAAGAAGAGATTTTAACATCGAGAGCAGTTGTTAAGAAGGATAGCTATGCAATACTTCCACATGATGGCTTGGTGAAAAACTCAATTCCTGGATTTGTCAATGTTGATATTTCAATTTTAGGATCACCTCGTTTAGGGGCAAACTTTGTTGACTACATTGCAACATTTTTAGAAGGCGGCGCACATGAAACAGGATTTGGTGGAGATGGCGTAGAAACAATGATCTACGTAATCGAAGGTAAATTAACAGTCACTGATGGCGAAGAAGAGCACACGTTAGAAACTGGCGGCTATGCATATTACCCAGCTGGTGTAAAAATGTTTATGAAGAACGCACAATCAGAAAATACAGAAGTCTTCCTATATAAGAAACGTTACGAGCCATTAGAAGGGCACGAACCTTACAAAGTAATCGGTAACGTAAAAGATTTAACACCGGTTGAATACGAAGGCATGTCTGACGTATTATACTACGAATTTTTACCAGCAGATTTAGCGTTTGATATGAACTTACATATCTTAACATTTGAACCAGGAGCAAGCCACGCATATGTTGAAACACACTTCCAAGAACATGGCGCATACTTATTAAGTGGTAAAGGCATGTACAATTTAGATAACGAATGGTTCGCAGTAGAAAAAGGCGACTACATCTTCATGAGTTCATACGTACACCAAGCAGCTTACGCGGTTGGTCGCAAAGAGCCATTAGCTTACGTTTACTCGAAAGACTGTAATCGAGACCCTCAGATTTAAGGAGCGAATAAAAAATGCATGAAACAGATATTACAGTCGTTCAACCCGAACGATTGCACGACTTAATCAAAAACAAATTAATGAAAGCTGGTTTACCAGAAGTTCATGCGGAAGAGACGGCTCGTCACTTAGTTTTCGCTGATGCAAGTGGGATTCACTCTCACGGTGCCGTTCGTGTCGATTATTACGCAGAACGCATCGCAAAAGGCGGAACGACATTAGATCCGAAAATTACGTTTGAAAAAACAGGTCCTTCAACGGGAATCGTCCACGGCGATAACGGTATGGGACAATACGTTTGTGATCAAGCATTAAACTATGCGCTAGAAATGGTTGAAGAATCAGGACTTGCATTTGTTGGTGTGTCACGCACAGGACACAGTGGTGCTTTATCTTACTACGTTAAAAAAGCCGCTGAAAAAGGTTACGTTGCCTTATCAATGTGTCAATCAGATCCAATGGTTGTCCCATTTGGTGGTAGCGAAAACTATTTCGGAACAAACCCAATCGCTTTTGCAGTTCCAAGCGAAGATGACACACCAGTTGTCTTTGATATGGCAACAACCGTTCAAGCTTGGGGTAAAATTTTGGACGCTCGTTCAAAACAAAAAGAAATCCCGTCAACATGGGCAGTGGATAAAGAGGGTAACCCAACAACTGATCCGAATGCGGTTCAAGGGTTATTACCAATCGCAGGTCCTAAAGGTTACGGCTTAATGATGATGGTTGACGTTTTAGCCGGCTCATTACTAGGTTTACCGTTTGGTAAGAGCGTATCTTCAATGTACGACGACTTAACAGCGAAACGTAACTTAGGTCAAATGTATTTACTAATTGATCCAGCAAGATTCACGGATCCAAAAGAATTTACAAAAAACATCAGCAAAATGGTGAAAGAGTTACACGAGATTAAACCAGCTCAAGGCTTTGATCAAGTTTACTATCCAGGCGAACTTGGAAAAATCATCCATGATAAATACATGGCTGAAGGTATTCCAGTTGCAACACCAATTTTAGAGTACTTAGAAAGTGACACAGTTCACTTTGACCAATATGGCGGCAAAGGTGCCTTTGCTAAATAAACCAAGAAAGAGAGTGACGAATTGCATGTTACATACAATTATTGAAAAAAATAACTACCAAGATTCAATCGTATTAATGTTACTAACGAACCATTTAGAAGAAATGGCAGGCGTTAACAGTATCTCTGTTATGATGGGAACTCCAGCGAACAAAGATATCTTTAAAACAGGTGGTTTATATACAGACGAATTAGAAACAGCAACACCAAACGACATGGTAATCGTAGCAGACTTAGATAGCGCGGATATCATCGATCAAATCGTTGAAGCATCAAAAAATTACCTAGAAGAACAAGGTAAGAAAAACAAGGGTGGCGCATCAGAAGAACGCGTTAAAACTTGGGCGAAAGCTTTAGAAATTGGTGAAGACGCATCTGTTGCAATCTTCTCAATTCCTGGAACACACGCTGCTTTAGAAATCGAAAAAGCATTAGATAACGATAAACACGTATTTTGTTTCAGTGATAACGTGTCATTAGAAGACGAAGTTCGTCTAAAACAAATGGCTCACGAAAAAGGCTTATTATTAATGGGTCCTGACTGTGGTACTGGAATCATCAACGGTGTTCCTTTAGCATTCACAAACGCAGTACGTAAAGGAAACATCGGTGTGATCGGTGCTTCTGGAACAGGTATCCAAGAAGTAACAACAATCATCCACAAATTAGGTGGCGGTGTTACAAACGCAATTGGTACTGGTGGACGTGACTTGAAAGAAGAAGTTAACGGTATCACATTTAAAGACAGTATCGCTTTATTAGAGCAAGATCCAGACGTAGACGTAATCGTTGCTTTATCTAAACCACCAGCAGCACGCGTTCGTGAAGATATCTTAGCTTTATTACGTGGTTCTAAGAAACAAGTTGTTACAATCTTCTTAGGTGAAAAACCTGCAGAACATGAAGAAGGTTTATACCATGCACATACTTTAGAAGAAACAGCAGAAATCGCTGTTCAATTAGCTAAAGGTGAAGCAGTAACAGCTGTTGCAGACGATATTGTTGTACCAGCAATCACTCTAAAACCAACACAAACACACATCAAAGGTTTCTACTCAGGCGGAACGTTAGCATATGAAGCGGGTATGTTAATTCAAGAAGCTTTAGGAACAGACTCTTTAGATGGAGCTGAAGGATTCATTTTACGTGAACAAGGACATGAAGTAATGGACCTTGGAGATGATATGTATACTCAAGGTAAACCTCACCCAATGATCGACCCTTCAAAACGTAAAGAAATGTTAGAAAAAGCTGGACAAGATGCTGAAACAGCAGCTGTTTTATTAGATATCGTATTAGGTTACGGTTCACATGATGATATGGCATCAGCATTAGCACCAACAATCAAAACAGTTCTTGCAGACGCAAAAGCAGACGGTCGCGAATTAGCGATTATTGCAACAATCGTTGGAACGGATGAAGATCCTCAAAACATGGATGAGCAACGCGCAATCTTAGAAGAAGCGGGCGTAATCATCTGCCAAAGTAATGCACAAGCAGTGAAAACAGCTTTAGCATTAATCGGCAAACCATTAACTGAAGAAGCAAAAGCAGTTGTTGCAAAATCGGGTTCAGTTGCTGAAATTCCAGCAGTTGCAAAATCATTAGCAGCATTATTATCAACAGATAAATTCTTGAACATTGGTTTAAGTAGCTTCGTTAATGCAATCATTAACCACGGCGGAAAAGCAATCCAATTCGACTGGCAACCAGTTGCTGGCGGAAACGTTCAGTTACAAAAAGCGTTGAATTTCTTAAATAAAGTATCATTGAAAGGCGAGGTAAAATAATATGATTTATCAAACAATCGATGAAGCAAATACAGCAGTTGTTGCAAAAATCGTTGCCGGTTCTCCGTACTTATTAGACGTAGTTCCAGCACATACAGTAATTAGTGAATTAGGCGAAGGCAAGAAAGTTCTTTTACATGCTGGACCTCCAATCACTTTTGATAACATGGTAGACCCAATCCAAGGCGCTTGTATTGGAGCAGTTATGTTTGAAGAGTGGACGGAAACTCGTGAAGAAGCACGTGAATTATTAGAGTCAGGTGCCGTAACATTAATTCCTTGTCACCACGTTGACGCTGTAGGACCAATGGGCGGAATTACTTCTGCGCACATGCCTTTATTAGTAGTAGAAAACAAAACAGACGGTAACCGTGCATATTGTACGATGAACGAAGGTATCGGAGCGGTATTACGTTTCGGTGCAAACGGTGACGATGTTATTAACCGTCTACGTTGGATGCGTGATGTTTTAGCACCAACATTAAGTAAAGCAATCGCAGTTCGTGGTGAAATGAACATCAACGTACTTGTTGCAAAATGTATTGCAATGGGTGACGAGTTCCACCAACGTAACATCGCTGGTTCTTTAGCTTTCCTAAAAGAAGTAGCACCAAGTATTGTTAAATTAACAGACGTTGATCAAACAGCGAAAGAAGAAGTAATGCAATTCTTAGCAGATACTGACCAATTCTTCTTAAACATCATGATGGCTGCTTCAAAAGCTGTAATGGATGGCGCTCGTATGATTCAAGAAGGTACTGTTGTTACAGCAATGTGCCGTAACGGTTATGAGTTTGGTATCCGTATCGCTGGAATGGGTGACCAATGGTTTACTGGTCCAGTTAACACACCAAAAGGACTATACTTCTCAGGTTTCTCTGAAGCAGATGCTGCACCAGATATGGGTGACAGTGCGATTACAGAAACTTACGGTGTAGGTGGAATGGCAATGATCGCAGCTCCTGCGGTTACTCGTTTCGTTGGTTCAGGTGGTTTCCAAGATGCTTTACAAACAAGTGAAGACATGACAGAAATTACATTAGACCACAACCCGAACTTCCCAGTTCCAACATGGGATTTCCAAGGAATCACAATCGGAATCGATGCGCGTAAAGTTGTTGAAACAGGTATTTTACCAGTAATCAACACAGGTATCGCAAACAAAAAAGCGGGTCTTGGACAAATTGGTGCAGGTACAGTTACACCTCCAATTGAAGCATTTGAAAAAGCAGTTCTTGCATACGCTGAAAAATTAGGATTCAAAGGGTAATAACAATATGAGACTCTCACAAGCGAAAGTCGATATTCATCTTTTAGACACTGAAAAAAAATCAACTCAGTGGTTTACTCATAGTGCATTTCAAACAACATTTAATTTAACCAATGGGGCAAAAGACCGGTTAATTCTTGTCGCTCCTGATTCACTCCCGGAATTACCGGGAGGAATCTATTTGCCAATGGGTATTTTTAATCAAGTGTTTGAAGCTTTATCAACGTTGAAGTTCGTAAAGTTCACGAGTAACCAGATTCTTTTTACTTTTGAAAAAAAGACCATCGAACTAGCCATTGGATCAACTTTTGATTCAACGTTAGATCAAATGAATCCTTCGACTTTACCTGGTGGGCGTCTTTTTTTGAAAGAAATACAGCAGTTGCAGACGATGACAGGATTTGAAATCTTACTAAAAGATTTCACATCCTTTCATTCGCTTGCCTTGTTTGACCCTGTTAAGGGCTTGTTTACTGCTGATAAAGCAGCGCAAGAAGCGAGTGTGACGTATTTAGTTGGGCGTGGCAAAGGACTGACACCTTCGGGCGATGACTTTTTAATTGGCTGGTTATTGATTCAACAACTTTGCGGTAACGCGAGTTTAAGTAATCAGTTGATTTTAGAAAAGGCAGAAAGTCCTTATTACACAACTGATGTGAGTCGTCATTACTTAAGACAATCAAGTGAGGGACGCTATAGTCAGGCTTTGTTACAACTAGCTGACTATTTAGTTCAACCTAAAGAAGAAATCGATGTAAAACAAATAATAGAAGCAATATTAGCTCACGGGCAAACGTCTGGAGCAGACACGTTAGCGGGAATAACTGCAACGTTAGTCGAAATGAGGAGGAAGAAAGAAATGGCACAACGCGTCGTTATGGCTCTTGGAGGAAACGCAATTTTACGTCCTGGACAAGAAGCAACAGTAGAAGTACAAATGGAGAACATCAAAATCAGTGCAGAGCAAGTTGCTCGCATCGAAGCATTAAACTATGAGGTTGTTTTAACTCACGGAAATGGTCCACAAGTTGGAAACATTTTACAACAAAACGAAATCGCAAAAGATATCGTTCCACCATTCCCATTAGATGTATGTAATGCAGAATCTCAAGGATTCATCGGTTACATGTTAGAGCAAAGCATCAAAAACCGTCTAAGCACAGGCGAGTCAACAGCAAACGTTGTAACATTATTAACACAAATCGAAGTTGACGAAAAAGATCCAGCATTCCAAACACCAACAAAACCAATCGGTGTATTCTACACTGAAGAAGAAGCAAAAGCGTTAACAGCTGATAAAGGTTGGGTAATGATGGAAGATGCAGGCCGCGGTTACCGTCGTGCAGTAGCATCACCACTACCAGTGAAAATTCACGGAATCGATGCGATTACAACATTAGCAGCAAACAACATGATCGTTATCGCTGGTGGCGGCGGAGGAATCCCTGTTACTCGTGACGAAAATGGCCAATTAACTGGTTTAGAAGCAGTAATCGATAAAGACCGTACAGGTAAAAAATTAGCAGAACAAGTTGACGCTGATGTCTTCATGATGTTAACAGACGTACCAAACGTTTACATTAACTGGGGCAAACCAAACCAACAAAAATTAGAAGAACTTTCAGTTGAAGAAGCACAACGCTTCATGGACGAAGGTCACTTTGCAGATGGAAGTATGGGTCCTAAAATGGGCGCTGCAATTGATTTCGCACGTGGCGGCCGTACAGCAATCGTTTGTGCATTAGATGAAGCAGACTTAGCGTTACAAGGTAAAGCAGGCACGCGCATCGTTGGTTAATCACCAATAAAAAGAACATTGTGTTGAGAATCCAGTCGGGAGGGAATCCTCTCGACAGACACCAAAGGAGAACAGACTTATGGGAATCGAAGAAACTTATCAAAGACGTGACAAAGAATTATCTGCAATTGGGAGCGATCCAACAGGTGGATTAACACGTTTACTTTATACGGATGTCTGGAAACAAGGACAAGAATACGTTAAAGCTGAAATGGAAGCGTTTGGTATGCAAACGCGTTACGATGAAATTGGGAATCTTTTTGGTCGTATTGAAGGATCAGAATTACCAGAAGAAACAGTAATGTCAGGTTCACACATTGACACGGTTGTTAATGGCGGACACTTAGATGGACAATTTGGTATTTTAGCAGCTGTGACAGCAATGGAATATTTAGTTGCAACTCACGGCCAACCAAAACGTTCAATGGAAGTTCTTTCATTAGCAGAAGAAGAGGGAAGTCGTTTCCCAACTGTATTCTGGGGCAGTAAAAACTTAATGGGCGAAGCGAACAACGAAGCAGTTGCTGACATTGCCGATGCAAAAGGTCTAAAATTTGTCGATGAAATGCGTCGCCAAGGCTTTGACTTTAAAGCAGAACAAAAAATGCGTGAAGATATTAAAGCTTTCGTTGAAATTCATATCGAACAAGGTAACGTGTTAGAAAACCAAGAGCTACAAATTGGTGTTGTTAACAACATTGCCGGTCAACGTCGTTACACAGTGATTTTAGAAGGTCAAGCAAACCATGCCGGAACAACGCCAATGGGCTACCGTCGTGATACTGTTTATGCTTTCTCAAAAATCTGTGTTGAAGGAATCGAAAAAGCAAAAGCTATCGGTGATCCACTAGTATTAACATTTGGAAAAGTGATTCCAAAACCAAATACAGTAAACGTGGTTCCTGGTGAAGTTGAATTCTCAATCGACTGCCGTCACACAGACGCAGAAGCTTTAAAAGCATTTACTGCTGAATTAGAAGCATTAATGCACCGTATTGCTGAAGAAGATGGGCTAGAAATTGATATCGACCTATGGATGGACGAAGCGCCAGTTCCAATGGACGAAGGTATCGTTAGCGCAATCGAGAAAAAAGCAAAAGAAGGTAACTACAAATACCGTCTAATGCACAGTGGCGCAGGTCATGACTCACAAGTCATCGCACCTCACTACCCAAGTGCAATGATCTTCGTACCAAGTATCGGCGGAATTAGCCACAACCCAGCCGAAGAAACAAACATGGAAGATCTAATTGAAGGAATCAAAATCTTAGCAGACACATTATATGAATTAGCATATGTGTAAGCGACAAAAATAGAAACGATAGCCAGACTTATTCTGTATAAGTACTGGCTATCGTTTTTTATACTAAGGAAAGTATACATTTTGAATTTCAGGAAAGCCAGATTTATCAGGCGAATTCTATATGATAATCTGAATAGGCTATAGTCTTCTTTAAGAAAAATCACCTGAATTAAGAAGTTGCGAAACCTTATCGAAACGGTCCGTTAAAGTCTAGGTAACCTGCTAGGGAGCGCATAGGTAAAAAAGTTTAAGGAGTATTTTTTAGTACTTGAAAAAAGAGTAAATCTTTTTGATACCTCTATGAAATAAGGGGCTCGTGGCACTAAATAGGTAGAATCAAATAAATTAACACTTCCTTGTATACCAAGTTGGACTTGTATTTGTCATATTGTCGTACCATGTTAATACTTCTTTTGCTTGTTCAAGCATAGTCTGTATTTCATTTTCTCCAAATGGTATTGCCCATGGAATAGAAGAAAGTAAATTACTACTAATATAAAGTGCTAGTAAACGCCAAAATTGATCCGGAATGTCATCGTTGAAGTAACCATCTAGCATACCTGAAGCAAAACTTGGTGAAATTTGGGCACACCAAACAATCCGATTAAATTCTTCCCATGGATCACCAAAATCGTAGCGTTCAAAATCAATAATGACGATTTTATCATCTTCAATCATCATATTTCCGATATGATAATCACCATGTTGAAGACATTGTGGTCTATTCGCCAGTAAATAACGATTAGCTTTGATGTAATTAATTAAATGCTCGGAGCCTTCAAATTGGATTTCGCATTGGTTATAGCTCTGAATCTTACTATTCATTTTTTGATTAAAGCGAGACTCCCAATTCACTTGGTTTTTTGGTGCAGGAATCGAATGAATGATTTGAAGTAGTCTACCAGATTCTATTCCATAACTGTATTGATCTGAACTAGAAAGATGAGGGATGATATCTTTAGCATCACTACCAAAAACCCAAGTTTGAACAAGGTAAACACCGTCATCACATTTTCCGAAATCGATTGTTTGAGGATTGGGTACAGTTAAAGCAGTAACTGTTCGCTGTATATCGGTCATCTTTTTTATGAATTCATATTTTTCTTTAGGGCTAATTCTCAATAGATATTTTTCCCCTTGAGCATTTGTCATACAATATTTTTTATCTCCTGACCAACCTTTGTCAATCAATGTCATTGAAACATTTTTGAATTTCACCATTTTTCATGTCTCCTTCATAAAAATATAAACGTTCTTTATTTTTGTTGCACAAGACGATGTTTCGTAGGGAAATAGCCCTTCTTTGCAAGAGAAAAAAGCCGGTAGAGCAAAAAAACTGGAGCTACCATTTTGATTGGGATATTTGCTTTGTTAATTGAAAACAGCCGTCTTCCTTATGGCTAAGTTGAATGGGTTTTTAATCCATAATTCTTTAACAAGAAGCATCGATTCAGTAGAGGAATGAAATAAAATACTAAAAAAGAAGAACCAAAGTCCTTCTTAATTAAATGAATATTATACAATCATACCGTTTAACACAGAGAGAAAAACCGGTACGTATTCTGATGAGGACTCTTAATTTAGTTTAAGTCAATCAAGAGCCAATTAATTTGGTTTTTATCAATCTGAGCTATCGGATAATTCTAAGGCGACACGTAATGTCAGACTGCTTTCTGGTGTTTGGACCGAAAGACCTAATAGTTCTTCACATTGTTTAATCCGATATTTAATCGTATTACGATGCAAGAACAGTACATTGGCTGTTTTCGTGATTTCGCAATTATAAGCTAAGAAATATTTTAAGGTTTTTCGTAACTCAATCATGGATGGGTCGGTCGGATAGGCTAAATTTTGTAAGGTTTTTTCACAGAAATAGCGCACATCTTTCGGATTGATTTTATCGAATAAACCACTTAAACCAGTTTGTTGGTAGTGCTGAATAACTGGTGGGTATAATAATGCTTTAGTTGATTCCAGTGCAGCCAACGCTTCTAAATAAGAGTCACCAATCCCATTGACAGTATCGTAAACACCACCAAAAGCGAAACGTAAAGTAATCGGTAACGTCTGTTGAAGTTTATTAGACAACTCTTCTAGAATCGTGTCAATATTTTCATTGGGTGTTTGAAATAAGAGTAAAATGTTATTCGTATTACGCAACTTGAAAATGGCGACGTCCTTTTGTTTAAGTGGCAATTGCTCCGTCAGCCAGTTTGCAACAACTTGGCCTTCTTCTTTTTGATAGCGCATATGGTGCTGTGTCTCTTCACTTGAGACGCAGTAAGCAATGGCCATTTGGTAAGATTGGCTACTCACAAGTTGATAATTTTTACCTAAGTCTAACCAATTCCGCGGAACTTGACTGGTTTTAGCATCTAAAAGTTGGGAATAAAAATCAGTCTGTAAATGTTCAAATGATTTTTGAACTTCTTGGTTTTTGTACAACATCAGTGTTAAAACAAGAATCGCTTGATCGATGGCGAATTCTGAAATAGGGTAAGGGATATTTTCAGGTGTCAAAATCATTAAGTAAAAAGGGAAATAGTGGTTGACTTTAATTGGGTAACTGGTCATTTGAATGGTTTTTTGATTGATATCTTCAATTAAAAAGGACGTTTGTTCTCGTTCTGTTTTTTGAAAATCTTCAAACGTTAGTTGGTTGACGTAGTACGAAGCCGGTTTTCCGCCTTCTGAAAAATGACGGGAATGCGCAATGACATTTCGCCAAGGACTCAATAAAATAATTGGAACGTTGATGATTTTCCCGAATTCAGCGATAAATCTGGCGTTACTAACGTCATGCATTAGTAAGTCTGAAAAACGATTCTGAATATCAAAGGCGTAAGTCATCTGTTGTGTTTTATCATCCCATAAATAACTAAGGATTTGATGGAGTAACTCACCTAAAGGTTGCGTATTTGGGATTTTGATAATGGGCAAATCGACCTTTGAGGCATATTCTAAAATTTCAGGATCGATATCCTCAATAAATCGACCTGTTTTAACACCGAGAGCAGCAGCTTCATGGTCTTTTAACTCATCAATCATTTTTTTTAGGTCCATTTGATGCCCGCGATAATTCATGGCAGTCGTTAAAATAATTGTATGTTTTGGAATGAAATTTGCGACGTCAGGTGTTTCAGTGATCTCAGCGCTTTCCACGGGTTGGTTCAAGTTCTTATGAGTGGAAAGAACGACTAAATCTGAAAAACGTGGTAAACTTAAGAGGTCTTGTAATGTTTTCAAAAAATGTCCTCCTTTTTTATGCTATCACCTTATTTTACAGCATAATCATAAGGAAACAAAGGTTTTTGTTCGAAAGTGATAAACTTCACTAACTTTTAGTATGAAACGGATAATGCTAAGGAAGCGATTTCTAGTTAGAATAGAGTTAACAAAATAAATGAAATGAGGGATTTACATGTATCAACAACCGATTTTTGAAGGAAGAACAATTATGACACCCGGACCAGTCGAAGCTCATCCCGCCGTATTACGTCAAATGGTACAACCAATTTTAGGGCAGTTTGATCCGGAGTTTTTAAAAATTATGGATGAAGTCAAAGAAATGATTAAAGTACCTTTTGGAACAACGAATAAACAAGCCTTTGCCATTGATGGCACGTCACGTTCAGGTTTAGAAGCAGGTCTAATCGCTTTGATTGAACCAGGTGATAAGGTATTAGTTCCAGCATACGGTCGTTTCGCTTATTTATTAGGAGAGATTTGTGAACGTGCACAGGCTGACGTCGTGTACTTAGAAAAAGAATGGGATTCACCATTTATCCAAGCAGATGTGATTGCAGCAATTAAAGAGCACCAACCAAAACTTGTTGCAATGGTTCATGGTGAAACAGCCAATGCACAAATGCAACCACTTGATCAAATTGGAGCGTTCTGTCGTGAGAATGACGTCTTCTTCTTCGTAGATATGGTCGCAACTTACGGTGGTATCGAGTTAAAAGTTGATGAGTGGAAAGTTGACGTGGCTGTTGCCGGTACACAAAAATGTGTGAGTGCACCATCAGGTATGTCATTAATTACTTATAACGATCGTGTTGAACAATTTATTGAAGCGCGTTACCAAAAAGAATTAGGTTTAGGATCAGATGAACGTAGTGATCGTTTTGTGTCAAGTAACTATCTTGATTTAACGCAACTACAAAGATACTGGGGTCCAGAGCGTATCAATCACCATACAGAAGCAACATCAATGGTTTATGCATTACATGAAGCGTTACGTCTAATGCTTTTAGAAGGTATTGAAAATGTCCATGCACGCCATGCGAAAAA
Organism: Enterococcus alcedinis; assembly: GCF_014635985.1. GTDB lineage: Bacteria > Bacillota > Bacilli > Lactobacillales > Enterococcaceae > Enterococcus_I > Enterococcus_I alcedinis. The sequence continues at coordinate 160,332 of NZ_BMDT01000003.1, forward strand.
TGACCGTATTTTAACGGAAAGTATGGAAAAAATGGGTCTAGAGATTTACGGAGCGCGTGAAACAAAAATGGGTACCGTTATTCCAATTCTAATTCCAGCAGGGATTGATGGCGAAGAAGTTCGTAGTTTGTTACTGGATCAATTTAAAATTGAAATTGCTTCATCATTTGGTTCATTAAAAGGTAAAATCTGGCGTGTCGGAAACATGGGTTATAGTAGTCGCCAAACAAACGTCCTACATTTCTTAAGTGCTTTTGAAACGGTTCTTAAAAAAGTGGGTTACGAATTCGATTACGGTGCAGGTAGTACGTATGCTTTAGAAGAATACTTAAAATAAAATGTCAAACGCATCTGATAAAGTGCGCTAGCAATAGGTCTTTGTCAGATGTTCTTTATTACTATTGCTTGTTACTTTTTTCACTAACGTTTAAAAAAGAAGGAGAATAAAGAATGTCTAGTACAAAAATGAATGAACGCTTATTTAATATTAATCAAGTTGCGCAGTTTGATCCAGAGAAGGGCAAAAAAACCATTTTTTACGAAACAGACAAAACAGCAGGAGCGGTTTGGTGTTTAGAACCAGGTCAAGAAATTCCTAAGCATGCCCATTCAGGTGCAGATGATTTATGGATTTGTATTCAAGGAACAGGAACCTTTTATCCTGGAAATCATGAAGAAGTAGAAATTACAGTTGGCGATTTAATTTTTTCACGCCCAGGGGAACAACATGGGATGAAAAACACAGGTGATGAACGTTTCATTTGCGTCGGAGTAGCCGGCCCAATACCAATGGATTATATCGAAAGGTTCGAGTAAAAGCGCTAAACGACAAGAGATAAGGAAGAACCGCAGAAAAATCGCTTTATGATTTTTCTGCGGTTTTGACTTATCTTCGCGGTTGTTTAATATTTTTGGGAAAAAATCGTACAAATACTAAGAAAATAACTCAATTGGGGGTTATTTTTTTGTTTTTCTAGCAAATATTAAAAAAATTAGGCATTAAAATCTGATTTTTCTATTAGTTCAAAATGAATGAATAATCATTTATTTTAGTCTGTTTAAACAACTGTATTTTGACTGTCGTTTAAAATAATGAACTTTTAATTTTATGAATAAGCATCAATCGCAGTTGTTTTTTAGAAAAGGAGAAGATTCCTAGTATTTTCATTATGAATTCCTAGGGATTTTTTAGCTATTTTTAATAAAAAAAGGGCAATATATTGGCCGAAAGTAAAAAAAATGCTTTTTTTTAATCAAAAAGGCCAAAGTGAACAAAGAGATTGGTAGAACCATGTCCCTGTGTTTAAGAAAAACAAGAGGAAGGTTAAGTGTTGAAATAATCAAGGTAATTATTTTTTTATAGATCTAAATTGAAAAGAATTCAGAAGGAATCATGAATAAGAGGAGAGAAGGATAATGGGATACATCGAGGGTTAAAAGCTGTTTAAACGCTGGTTTATAGCCTTTTGTTATTGTTTTTAATTAAAAGGATGTATTCGGTTTTTCGAGAAATACGACGAAAGTATTTTAAAACATTTCTATTTGTTCGAAATATTTTTTGTTTAGGTAAGAAGGTTATCACTAGATTTTATCCGTGTTAAATTAGTGGTTCTCCGTTTTAGCGGAAATTCAGTTTAGGAGTTCACTGGTCAATTTGAACAAAGGGTAAAAAAAAATTGTCAATTTGACACGATGTAAGAAAAGAGGACAACGCTTACAATGAACTTGTAAATCATTTAAGAAAAACGTGAATTTTTTAAATGAGGCTTAAAGGCTATATATGCAACACTCACGATAATCGCGTGCGCACCGATTAGACACAACTATAGTATGGACAAGTAAAAGGACATTAAATGAAAAGGCTTTTATTTGTGAAAAGGAGAAATTCAAGTGAAAACAAATGATTACCCGTTAACTCAAGAAGAAGTTGACCGTTTCAGGAGTCGTAATTACAATGACGACTTATTACCAAAGACGCAAGATAAACGCAATATGGGAGTTAAAAACTTCTTTACACTCTGGATGGGATCGGTTCATAATATTCCGAACTATACCGCGGTAGGTGGCTTTATCTTCCTTGGGTTATCACCAATTAATGTGATGTTAGCTGTTGCGCTAAGTGCCCTATTTGTTTCAGCATTTATGATTTTTAACGGAAAAGCCGGTTCGAAATATGGGATTCCATTTGCTATGCATCTGCGCTCAACTTATGGTGACCTTGGAGCCAAACTTCCTGGTTTCTTACGTGGGGGAGTAGCGGCGATTGCCTGGTTTGGTTTACAAAACTATACGGGGTCGTTGGCTCTATTGGTGATTATCGGAAAGATTTGGCCAGGATTCTTAGCAATTGGTGGTGGAACGGAAATCTTAGGTATCGGTATTCCAGGTTTAATTTCATTCACAATTTTCTGGGCATTAAACGTTTTAATCGGTTTAGGTGGCGGCGGTATTTTAAACAAGTTCACCGCAGTTTTAAGCCCACTAATCTATGTTGTTATTGGTGGAATGGCAGTCTGGGCATTACGTGCTGCAGGCGGAATCGGACCAATCTTAGCTTACAATATCTCTGATGCAACAAGTAGCATCAATCCAATCTGGGCTTACTTAATTATCTTTAACTCAGTCATTGCCGTTTGGGCGGCGCCAGGAGCGAGTGTTTCTGACTTTACGCAAAATGCGGTATCAACAAAAGCTCAAATGGTGGGACAAACACTAAGCTTGATGGTTGCTTACTTAATGTTTGCTTTCTCAAGTGTTGTGATTTTAATCGGTGGATCAATTCATTACGGTATTCAAGAGTGGAACATCTTAAATTTAATCGAACGTTGGGATAGTTTCCCGGCGGTTATCTTAGCGATGTCGGTGTTCTTATTAACGACAATTTCAACCAATGCGACAGGAAATATTATTCCAGCGGGTTACCAATTAACTGCTTTATTCCCTAAACATTTAAATTATCGTTCAGGTGTCTTAATTGCGAGTGTTATCAGTTTCCTAATTATGCCTTGGAAATTAATGGCAAATGCGGATAGTATCTTTATTTTCTTAAATGCGATTGGTGCTGTATTAGGGCCAGTGGCGGGGGTAATGATTGCCAATTACTTCTTTGTTCAAAAAGAAAACATTGATTTAGATGCACTATATATGGACGTTGATAAAGATAACGCAGGTAATCCTTATCATGGTGTCAATAAAGCGGCTTATATTGCAACGATTATTGCGCTAGTTCTTTCATTAAGTGGTCAGTTCATTCCAGCCTTAAAAGGCATTTCTGATATCTCATGGTTCGTCGGATTTGCTACAGGTTTTGGAATTTACCTATTATTACCAAAAGCGACAAGTAAAGCAGTAACAACAAAACAAGTTGAAAACCAATAAGGGAGGAAATAGAATATGAGTTACGATTTAGTCATTAAAAATGGTTTAGTTATTTTAGAAGGCGGAGAAGTTCAAACTGACGTCGCAGTAAAAGATGGTGTGATTGCTGCAATTGGTGAGAACTTAGAAGGGGCAAAAACAATTAATGCAAATGGTCTAATTGTCAGCCCAGGTATGATCGATGCACACGTGCATATTACAGATCCAGGTGGTAACTACCGCGATGAGTGGGAAGGTTATGTAACAGGGACTGCTGCAAGTGCTAAAGGTGGCGTAACATCATTTATGGAAATGCCTCTAAACCAAATTCCAGCAACAGTGGATGGTAAAAGTATTGAAATTAAATACGCAGCTGGAAAAGACAAACTAAAAGTTGACGTTGCTTCTTATGGTGGTTTAGTACCATTTAACTTAGAAGGCGGCATTCAAGAATTAAACGATCACGGTGTTGCAGCTTACAAATGTTTCTTAGGTACTTGTGGTGACCGTACAATTGATGGCGACTTCGAAAACGTTGACGACTATTCATTGTATGAAGGAATGAAGCAAATTGCTAAGACAGGAAAAGTATTAGCAGTTCATGCAGAAAACCCAGACATTACTGACCGTTTAGGTGAAATTGCTTATAAGAATGGCGAAACAACACTAAAAGCTTACGTGGCGACACGTCCAGTCTTTACAGAAGTTGAATCGATTCGTCGTGTGATTTTCTTAGCAAAAGAAACAGGTTGTCGTATCCATATCTGTCATATTGCTTGTCAAGAAGGCGTGGATGAAGTCATCAAAGCCCAACAAGAAGGTGTAGACGTAACGTGTGAAACATGTACGCATTACTTATACTTTACAACCGATGAGTTGGATGCGATTGGACCAGTTGTGAAATGTTCACCACCGATCCGTGACGAAAAACAACAAGCCGGTTTATGGGAGCATGCATTTAACGGTGGGTTAGACTTTATTACATCAGATCACTCACCATGTACACCAGAATTAAAAGACAAAGAAAATGCGTTTGAAGCTTGGGGTGGTATCTCAGGTATCCAAAATAACGTTGATATCTTATTTGATGAAGGCGTACAAAAACGTGGCTTGCCATTAACGAAATTTGCAGAATTAATTGCAACGAATCCAGCTGATCGTTTTGGTCTAGAAAGCAAAGGACGCATCAGTATTGGTAAGGATGCAGACTTCGTGTTAATTAAACCGAATGCATCTTACGTATTGGAAGCAGAAGATTTAGAGTACCGCAACAAAATCAGCCCATATATTGGTCGTGAGATTGGTGCGCAAGTTGTACAAACGATTCTACGTGGACAAAGTATCTATAGCCAAGAAGAGGGAGTAACAAAAGAATTCCCAGGCGTATTTATTAAAAAATAACGTAGTGAAAGGTTGTCGACGTCCTGTCTTCAACCTTTCCTTTTTGCTTAAAAGATTTAGGGGGAATTAAGAATGTTAGAGAAGAAAACCATTCCATACTGGAAGCAAATTGTCGCAATCTTAACAGTTGGTTGGATTGTTATTTGGATTTACCGTACCGTATTGACGCCGATTTATCCAATTATTAGTGATTATTTTGGTGGTGCAAGCAATGCGCAATTAGGAAATATTTCGAGTTTTTATTTTTTTGGTTACGTCGTGATGCAGATACCTTCGGGATTACTCGTTGATAAACTTGGAAAGAAAAAGATTTTGATTCCTGGATTTATTGTTTTTGGATTAGGAACAGCACTCGTTGCAATGTCAACGACTTTACCAATGTTATTTGCCGGTAGTGTTTTAGCGGGTATTGGTTGTGGGACGTTCTATGGTGTGGCTTATTCGTTAACTGCAGAATATGTACCTAGTAACAAACGAAGTTTAGCGACAGCTATTGTTAATAGTGGAACAGCTGTGGGTAGTGGACTCGGTCTCGTTTCTTCAAGTTATTTTGTCGGAAAAGGCATCTTACCTTGGCAAGCGTTAATTTGGATTACCGTTGCTTTTATTGCAATTATGGTTCTAGTATTTATTAAATTTATTAAAAGTGATTATGTAAAAGCGACACCGAAAACAACAGAAGTGAAAGAAAAAGAATTAGGCGAAGGCAATACATTATTGAAACAATTGTTCCGTCCGCAAATGATTGCCGCTTATGTTTTATACTTCTCAACACTCTATACTTATTACTTGATTGATACATGGTTGCCAAACTTCTTAGAAACCGAGCGTGGTTTTGAAGGAACGGCAATTGGTTTAGTTTCTTCCTTAGTATTCTTCTCAGCGATTCCTGGAGCGTTAATTTTTAGTCGAATTGCCGATATGATTCCGCATAAAAAAGTACCAATCATTATTGGATTAGAATTGATGGCAGCAGCCATGTTATTCTTTATGATTGAAACGCAAAGTCAATCATTAGTAGTCGTTGGAATCATCCTTTATGGATTCTTTGGTAAATTAGCCGTTGAACCAATTATTATCTCTTGGTTAAGTCAATTTACCTCACGTAAAAGTGTGGCAACGACGTACGGTGTCTTTAACTTCTTTGGAATGACTGCTTCAGTAATTGTTCCATCATTAACAGGGAAGATTACCGATGTGGCGGGTTCAATGATTTATGCTTTCTATTTAGCGATTGGAATTATATTAGTCGGAACGACAATCTTCTTCCTAGTTAATAAGTTTGCCAAACCAACAGAAATAGCGTAAATAAGGCGCTTTACGAAAAAAACAAGACAATCGAATGTTTGATTCGAATGGTCTTGTTTTTTTGTTGCTGTTTCAGGATATTTCGTTGACAGGAAAGGGAATTAATAGTACTCTTATAACGTGGTAGTAACCAGTTAAAGAAGAGGAAATGAGGTGGAAAATATGGAAAAAGGATTAAGTAAACAACCATTATATACACAATTAGTTGATCTGCTAAAAGAAAAGATTGAAATGGAAATGGAAGCCAATGATATGTTACCCTCGGAACGCGAATTAACGAATCGCTATGGGTTGAGTCGGACAACTGTGCGCCTTGCATTACAAGAATTAGAAAAACAAGGTTACATTTATCGTCAACATGGTAAAGGCACATTTGTATCCGATTTAAGTAAACACGTGACGAATTTAGCCGGAAGTTACAGTTTTACGGAACAGATGGTTTCGTTAGGTAAGCAACCAGAAACCAAAATTTTAGAATTCATTATTATAGAAGCAAATAAATATTTGGCTAGTCAATTGTCCGTGAGTTTGGGTGAAAAGTTAATTAAATTAAAACGTCTACGCTCAGCCGATGGGCAACCGATGATGGTCGAACGTTCTTACTTACCATTGAAGAAATTTCTAGCTTTGACCGAAGAGATGCTTGAGCAAAAACCGCTTTATGATTTATTCTCTCAAGAGTTTAATCAACAAATTAAAGTTGCGAATGAAGAATTTTTTGCCAGCATTGCGCGAGCGAAAGATGCACGTCAGTTGGAAATTCCAGAGGGGGCTCCGGTCTTAAACTTGATTCGCACAACGTATAATGCTGAAAATGAAATTATTGAGTTTACGTTGAGTGTGGCCCGTGCCGATCAATTCCGTTACAAAATCACTCATGTCAGAACAGCAGAGAGCTAATGAAAGGGGAAAACCAATGATTGTAACTGTTACAATGAATCCTTCAATTGATATTTCATATCCATTAGAAACACTCAAACTAGATACGGTGAACCGCGTACCGTTTGTCAGTAAAACTGCAGGTGGAAAAGGCTTGAATGTGACCCGTGTAATTGATCAATTAGGTGGCGATGTTTTAGCTACTGGATTACTCGGTGGGCATCATGGTGCATTCATTCAAAGTCAGCTAAACATAGAGGGCATTAATCATCAGTTTGCTAAAATTGCTGGTGAGACACGTAATTCGATTGCGATTTTACATGATGGTGGCCATCAAACTGAAATTTTAGAAGCAGGTCCCGAGGTATCGATCTTAGAGTTAGCGGCTTTTGAAAAACAGTTGCATCTGTTATTAAAAGAGGCTTCGCTCGTAACGCTTTCGGGTAGCTTAGCAACAGGCATTCCAGTTGACTATTATCAACGATTATTAAGTATTGCAAACCAATATGGCGTAAAAACATTACTCGATACTTCAGGAAAAAGTTTAAAGGCGAGTTTAGAAAATACCGAAAAACCGTATTTAATTAAACCGAATACTGAAGAGATTTCCGATTTAATGGGTCAAGAATTAGTCATTGAGGACTTGGAACAAGTAAAGCTTCTTCTTTCTGGTGATATTTTTACAGGTGTGGAATGGATTGTCATCACTTTAGGTGCCAAAGGTGCAATTGTTAAGCAAGGGACTGATTTTTATCGCGTAGAAATTCCAGAAATTGCGGTCGTGAACCCCGTTGGTTCTGGCGATGCGGCAATTGCCGGTCTGGCGTTTGCTTTAGATTCAGATTTTTCCGTCGAAGAAGTTCTAAAGTATGGCATGGTAACAGGTATGTTGAATGCGATGGAAAGAAAAACAGGCCATATCAACCCGGATAAATTAGATAAACTAAAAGAAAAAATTGTTGTGACGAAAATTTAATTAAAAAAAGAGCGCTCAAGTTTGTGAAGACTTCAGTGCTTTTTGGTTGTTTTGCATGTACAAATATCTGATTTCAGATGATCTATCACCGATTGAAATCAGTGGTATAGGTGCTTTTCAACAATAAACGAGCTGTTTTGTATGAAATGAACAATCGTAAATTTATGTTTGTGAGATAACGCCAATGTAACGGATTGTGGCATCGTTTACAATAATTCAGGTAAGTAAAAAGAAATGTTGCGAGTATTTCGTTATCGTTTACATGGAGGGAAAAAAATGGAAACAACAGAAAACAAAACAGGTTTTGCGTACTGGAAAAAAATCGTTATCCTACTTTGTGCTGGTTGGATGGCAATTTGGATTTATCGTTCAGCACTATCACCGATTTACCCACAAATTAGTAGTTCACTAAAAGGTGGCGCTTCGGATACAGCATTAGGACTTATTTCAAGTTTTTATTTTACAGGATATGTAGCAATGCAAATTCCAGCAGGATTATTAGTTGATAGAATTGGTAAGAAAAAAGTTTTAATTCCTGGATTTATTTTATTCGGGATTGCAGCATTTATCATTTCTCAAGCAACAACAATTGGCGTAATTTACGCAGCAAGCTTATTAGCCGGTGTTGGTTGTGGATCATTCTACGGTTCAGCTTACAGCTTAACGTCAGAATACATTCCTCAAGCAAAACGTAGCTTCTCAACAGCGATCGTTAACAGTGGTTCAGCAGTTGGTTCAGGTTTAGGATTAATCTTATCAAGTTTCTTAGTTGCACAACGTGGTTTACCATGGCAAACAATGATGTATATCACAGTTGCTTTAGTAATCATCATGTTAATTGCTTTCCAAACAATCATTAAAGAGTCTAAATCAGATGAAGTTGTGAAAACAGCAGTTAAAGAAGAGGTAAAAGTAGAAGCACCAAAAGAAAAAGCATCAATGAAAACATTATTTCAACCAAAAATGTTATTTGCTTACATCTTATACTTTGCAACATGTTATGCATACTACATGACAGTAACATGGTTACCAAGTTTCTTAGGAACAGAACGTGGATTCGAAGGAGCTGCAATTGGCTTCTCAGCAGCATTAGTATCATTTGCTTCAATTCCTGGTGCATTAGCATTCAGTCGTTTAGCAGATAAGTTCATGGATCATAAAGTTCGTTTTATCGTTATTTTACAATTCTCAGCAGCAATCATGCTGTTACTTACAGTTCAAGCGACAAACTCAACATTCTTATTAATTGCGTTAATCATGTACGGATTCTTAGGTAAATTAGCAGTTGAACCAATCATTATCTCTTGGTTAGGCGACAACGCACCTAAAGTTGGAATTGGTACAACACTAGGCGTATTCAACTTCTTCGGAATGATGTCGTCAATTATTGCTCCAGCATTAACTGGTCAAATCTCAGACGTAACAGGCTCTAAAGTAATGGGCTTCTACATCTCAGTTGGTCTATTAGTTATTGGAACAACACTATTCATGTTAGCAAACATGAAGAAAAAAGCAGCATAAATCTTGTTACCCACAAACACCCGTTGGAAAAGATGATTCCTTTTTCAGTGGGTGTTTTTTTGTGTCTTGAATTGTCAAATTAAACGCAACACCTTGCCAAAGAAGAGGGAACTCTTCAGGTAATGACACGAATTAGAACGATAGATAGTCAATGAAATTTTTCTTTTTTAAGGTGTTAATGGGAAAATATAAGGAAGTCGAAAGGGGAACAAACCTTGTTAAATCAACGTGTGTAGAAACTTGTCAGTCGATTTTAAGGGATGTGATGAAATGGCGCTAGCCTTTTGACCCCGTAATGGTTAATCTGACTTTGAAAGGAGAAATAACATGACTTTTGGAAATAAACTAAAAAAATTAAGAAATGAAAAAGGAATGACACAAGAACATTTAGGCGAAAAACTACAAGTTTCACGCTCAACGATTTCGAGTTGGGAGACAAGTCGGAGTTATCCGGATTTGCAAATGATTGTTGTTATTTGCGACTTGCTCGAAACGTCGCTAGATGAACTATTAAGAGAGGATGTTACCATTGTGAAGAAATTAAGTTTTGATACAAAAGCAAAAAAAATATTCATGTGGGTGGCGCTATTGGCTGTATTTCTCATTGGAAATCAGGCTTTATCTTCCATAACGTTTAAAGCTAATCCGAAGCAAATAGAAGTAACAGAAATGAACATCGTTAGAGATTGGGGTTATCATGGTGGAGATGCTGATCGTGATTGGAATACAACGATCGATAGTCGCTTGATTTCAAAGAATCCTTTTTTTAAAGTCATTAATGAGGATTTTTTATTAGCTAAAAAAGATGACAAGTTGACTGGGATGGTCTATGGCTCGTTTAACTTTTTCCACCTATTTACGACAAACAAGACGAGTATTACGCAGAGTGTCTTGCTAGAAAAAGAAACAAAAAATGACGAACTGGCAATTTTTTTTAATGGCCAAGCAGTTGATCCAAAAATAATGACTATTTCAGAAATTAATATTCAAAAATAATTAAAGACCTGAAATCCGACTTAATTATCGGAAATTCAGGTCTTTTGTGTCTTCAGCAATAAGTAAAACATTGTTTTGGTATGGCGTTTGAGTGAGTAATCGATTTTGATAGTCGGTTAAAAAAAGGAGTATGCGTGGATCAAGAGAAAGAAACGACAAGTCGGTCACTGGCATAATGGTTTCAATCAAGCCAAACAGTTGTCGGGCGATATGATTCCAGCCTTTTTCACTCAAGTGGAAAGAAAAGGACGCTTGCCCAGTTATTTTTGTCGGGAGAAAGTGATTCAAACTTTGCCCGCAACGCAATCGTAATTGTTGAACTTCGCTAAAGCGTTCATAAAGCGCTCGCTTACAAAACCAGTTTAAAGGGGAATCGAAAATTAACGATAAGCAAAAGCTAAGCCAGCGAATAGACAGTTCGCATCCTTTTAAAATGGGATCAGTCTGAAAGGAAATCTCGATTGAGTAAGGAGCAAGTGCAGTGACTGTTTTTCGAATAGCTCGCTTAATCGTTGATTGGCTTAAGTGTAACTGTCGAGCTAAATCATTGATAGTCGTGGAGTGAATGTTAGTTATCGCCCATAAAATTTGACAGCTCTGGTTTTGTTGATAGAGATGCGCAAAGAGATTAAGATATTGTGTCGTTGAACAAGTTAATTGGACCGAATGCTGTGTTAATTGAAAAAACTTTCGATAGGGTTGATTTAACAGTTGATCGAACCAATTTTTGATTTGGCGAAGAATACCTTCTTTGGTTTGTTGTTTATTTTTGGCGAAAAAGACGAGCGCAATTGGTTCTTCAATCGGATTGGCTATAAGAATATCAAAAATGATTTGTTCTGGTTTCGTTAAAATAGTATGTAACATTTTTATCACCTCGCAGTTAAAATAGCATGTTCGCAAAGGTGTCGTTTATTAGCTCTTGTTTAAAAAGGGCCCTTTTTAAAATGAAACTGCGTCTAATAGTAGATTTGTTTTCGAAAAACAAGAAATTTTAAATAATAATGTTTAAGAAAGCTTTAAGATAAATCATTTAGGTCGATAAAGGTCAAAAGGAAGGGAGTGTTGTCAAGTTGTTATTAACAAAAGTTGAGCTTATCAGCTTTTAGCTCGTTTTTTAGTCGAAACAAATATTAGAAAACAGGCGATAATGAAAAACGAGTAAGTATAATGGAAAAAAAGGGCCTATATTGGTTTTCTTTGTGAAAATTTATTTTCGTAACACATGTTTATCAATGTTTTGGTTTTCATCTTTCACAAAGACCTTAGAAAAGACCTGGTTTTTCGCTATTTCAAGTAAAAAATCAGCAAGATGCGATTTGCATTTTAAGTTAAAATTTGCTAAAATATTCCTCTTTTTTTAAGAGCCGAAATCAAGTAGTATAGAAGGATAAGGAAAAGGGAGTGAAGTGGATTGACGATTGGAATATTAGGAATGCTTTATTTTATGATTATTGTCTTAGCAAATACGATCGGGGCAATTTCTGGCATGGGTGGTGGAGTCATTATTAAACCGATTTTTGATTTAGTTGGTGTCCACCAAGTGGCGGAAATATCATTCTATGCAGCCGTAGCAGTCTTTGTGATGTCGATTGTTTCGACCTATCGACAAGTTCAAAATGGCATTAAAATCGCTTGGCGTTTTGCAGCTTGGGTTTCTTTTGGTGCAGTCATTGGCGGTTTTGTCGGTACGGCTTTACTCGATTGGTTTATTCTACGTTTGCCAAATGAAGGGTATGCGAAGCTGATTCAGATTGGTTTAACGATTGTCACACTACTATTCGCCTTTGTCTATACAAAATATGATCGACCGAAGCTGTCTTTACAGCATGTTGGATGGTACGTGTTATGTGGATTTATTTTAGGGACATTAGCAAGTTTATTGGGAATTGGGGGAGGACCGATTAACGTGTCACTCTTAATGCTACTTTTTGCGTTACCGATGAAAGATGCAACCGTCTATTCGATTTGCACGATTTTTTTCTCACAATTAGCCAAATTGATTTCAATTGGATTAACGAGTGGTTTTGCCATTTTTGATTTGCGTTTATTGCTTTTTGTGATTCCAGCCGCGATTATTGGCGGATTTTTAGGTGCGAAACTAAGTGGTTTGCTGTCTAGCGATAAGGTAACAATTGTTTTTCAAATGGTCATTCTTTTTGTTTTATTGATTAATATCTATAACGGACTTGTGTTAATATTGTAACAGCATTACCTTTAAAGAATAACGAGAGATTTATTTGCAGAAACACAGATATAGCAGTTAATCTCACAAGCAGATTAGTTGCTTTTTTTGTAATAAAAACTATGCTTATAAAGAAAGACTAATGTTGTATTGTAAAGTCAGCCACTAAGAATCAATCTATTTGTGAAAAATTTATTTGTCATTATTTCGATTTTTTTTAACGCTGTTTTATTACTTCAGACAACTTTGCGAATTTCTTTCGAGTATAAACAACGAGAAATGAGGGAGAGCAATGGATATTGTGACACTAGCACGCATTCAGTTTGCGATGACAACAGTGTTTCACTACTTTTTCGTACCATTTTCGATTGGTACGGGATTGATCGTAGCCATTATGGAGACGATGTATGTTATTAAGAAACAAGATATTTATTTAAAAATGGCGAAATTTTGGGCGAGTATTTTCTTGCTAAGTTTTGCAGTTGGTGTTGTAACCGGCTTAATCCAAGAATTCCAATTTGGAATGAACTGGTCAGACTACTCTCGATTTGTAGGAGATATTTTTGGGGCGCCTTTAGCAATTGAAGCGCTACTTGCTTTCTTCTTGGAATCAACTTTTATTGGATTATGGTTATTTACGTGGAATAAAGTCAGTCCAAAACTACACGTTACTTTCATGTGGTTGGTGGTTTTTGGAACATTTATGTCTGCTTTTTGGATCTTAGTAGCCAATGCCTTTATGCAACATCCAGTCGGTTATACGATTAATAATGGGCGTGCAGAAATGACCGATTTTGTGGCGTTAATTACCAGTCATCAAGTTTGGTATGAGTTCACTCACGTGATTTCAGGTGCGATTATTATGGGTGGTACAGTGATTGCAGGTATGGCAGGTATTCAATTGTTAAGACAAAAAACAATGAGTGAAATCACACGCGATATTTATAAAAAATCAATGCGTATTGGTTTTATCGTTGCGTTAGTCGGTTCACTGGGTGTCTTAGGTACTGGTGACTTACAAATGAAAGCGTTGGTTGAAGATCAACCAATGAAATTCGCTGCAACAGAAGGATTATATGAAGACTCGGGTGATCCGGCTGCTTGGACAGTCATTGCTTGGATGAATACACATGAGAGAGAACGCGTATTTGGGATCGAAATCCCTTATATGTTAAGTATTTTATCTTATAACAAGCCATCGGGTTATGTTAAAGGGATGAATACAATCGAGGCAGAACTGGTTGAAGAACATGGTGAAGGAAACTATTTCCCACCAGTTAATACCTTATTCTGGACATTTAGAATTATGGCCGGGATTGGCATGTTAACATTACTTGTTTCAAGTGCAGGACTATTCTTTACAAGGAAGAAAAAACCAATCCTTTATGAAAAACGCTGGATGTTATGGGTGGTTTCATTAATGACTATCACGCCATTTTTAGCGAATACTTCTGGTTGGTTAGTGACTGAATTAGGTCGCTTCCCATGGACGGTTTATGGTTTATTTAAGATTGAAGACAGTGTCTCACCGAATGTTTCGGCGACGTCCTTACTGATTTCGAATATCACTTACTTCACGTTATTCTTAGTTTTAGGTGGTGTGATGATTTACTTTGTGAATCGTCAACTACATAAAGGACCGGAACATGCGGAAGAACTTGAAGCAATCGAAAACCAAGCAGCAAAAGATCCATTTGATGGAGGTGGCTACTAATGAGTGGTTTACAATTATTTTGGTTCGTTTTAATCGGTATTTTATTTTCAGGCTTTTTCTTCTTAGAGGGCTTTGACTTTGGTGTTGGAATGTCGACAAAAACATTGGCATTTAATGAAGAAGAAGAAAATCAAGTGATTGCGACAATTGGTCCAGTTTGGGATGGAAATGAAGTTTGGCTAGTCACTGCCGGTGGCGCGATGTTTGCATCTTTTCCGTTTTGGTATGCGTCACTCTTTAGTGGTTATTACTTAATCTTATTATTGATTTTAGTTGGTTTAATTATTCGTGGTGTTTCTTTTGAATTCCGTGGGAAAAGTCAAAAGCATAAATCACTATGGACATGGACGTTAGCCATTGGGAGCTTTATGGTACCATTTTTCTTTGGTATTTTATTTACGAGTTTAATTCAAGGCATGCCAATCGATGCAAATGGTGATATGATGGCAACCTTTACGGACTATATTAACCCGTTATCACTAGTCGGTGCGATTGCTTTAACATTGCTTTCATACTTACATGGAATGAATTACTTAGCGCTTAAAACAACAGGTCCTGTCCGTATTAAAGCAAAAAATCATGCGCAAGCATTGTATTGGGTTTTATATGCAGGCTTAGCCTTGTTCAGTATTTTATTGTACTTCAATACTGATTTCTTTGAAAACAACTTCATGCTAACAACGGCTTTCTTGGTTGTGATGGTTGCTTTAACAGTGATTGCGAATGTGGCGCTTAACCGTCACAAAGAGCTCTTAGCATTTATCGCAAGTGGTTTTACGATCGTTGCGTTAGTCGCATTACTTTTCACTGGTTTATTCCCACGTGTGATGATTAGTTCCATTTCGCCGGAATATGATATCTTGATTCAAAATGCGACATCGACACCGTATACTTTAAGAATCATGAGTATGGTTTCGTTAACGATATTACCGTTTGTACTAGGCTATATCGCATGGTCTTACTATATCTTTAGAGGGCGTATCAGACATGATGAGCCAATGGAGGAGCATTATTAATGATGGATAAAGCTTTAATGGGCTTATCCAAGATTAAACAAATAATGGGGATGCTTGCAGGACTAGCCGTTTTGCAAGCTCTCTTTATTATTGGACAAGCTTATACGTTAGCAACAGTGATTACCCACCTATGGGAAGGCAACAGTATGCAAGGACAAGGTATTTGGTTAGCAAGTTTCTTCGTCATCTTTCTAGCGCGTCATGGCGTGACTTGGATACGAAACCACCTGTTAGATCAATATGCAGCGAAACAAGCACAAGTGTTGCGCAAGCAATTATTAGAAAAGATATTTCGTGTGGGTCCAAGTATTGTACAAGATAAAGGTACAGGAAATATGACGACAATGGCACTTGAAGGTGTGAATCAAGTCGAGAATTATATTCATTTGATTTTAGTTAAAATGATGAATTTAATGATTATTCCCTGGATTATTTTAGCCTTTATTTTTTACTTAGATATTCGCTCAGGCGTGATTTTAATTTTTATTTATCCGCTAATTATTTTATTTATGGTTATCCTAGGCTACGCAGCACAAGCCAAAGCGGATCGCCAATACGCGTCTTTCCAAATTTTGGCCAATCATTTCATTGATTCATTACGTGGAATGGATACGTTAAAAATGTTTGGTATTAGTAAACGCTATGGTAAAAGTATTTATAAAACAAGTGAGGCTTTTCGTAAGTCCACGATTAGTACTTTAAAAATTGCTATTCTTTCGAGTTTTGCCCTCGACTTTTTCACGACACTTTCCGTAGCGATTGTGGCGGTTATGTTGGGCTTGCGCTTATTGAATGGTGTGGTCTTTTTATTTCCGGCACTAACCGTGTTGATTTTGGCACCTGAATATTTCTTGCCGATTCGTGATTTCTCTGCGGATTATCATGCAACACTCGATGGGAAAAATGCGATGGCCGCGATTCGTGAAGTGTTAGAGACACCAGAAACGGTGACTGAGCCAATTGAAGTCCCTTTATGGGATGAATCCTCAACATTAGGACTGGAGCAAGTGAGTCTGGATTATGATGGACAAAAAGCGCTTGAATCGATTCAATTTACAGCAAAAGGCTATCAAAAAATTGGCGTCATCGGGATGAGTGGTTCCGGGAAATCAACGTTGATGAATATTTTAAGTGGCTTTTTAATGCCAAAATCAGGCAGTGTGATGTTGAATGACCAACCATTAGCGAATTTTGCACAAGAAGATTGGCAGAAACAATTACTCTATATTCCGCAAAATCCTTATATTTTCCAATTATCTTTACGTGAAAATTTAACGTTTTATACCCCAGATGCAACGGACGCAGAAGTGCTACAAGCCGTGGAAGTCGTTGGGTTAACCGCATTGGTAGCCGAACTACCAGATGGTTTGGAGACGCAACTCGGAGGTGGGGCTCGAACATTAAGTGGTGGGCAAGCACAACGGATTGCTTTAGCGCGTGCTTTTTTAGACCACTCACGTAAAGTGTTAGTTTTTGATGAACCGACTGCTCATCTAGATATCGAGACAGAGATTGAAATTAAAGAAGGAATGTTACCTTTGATGGAAAATCGCCTCGTATTCTTTGCCACGCACCGTTTGCATTGGATGCATCAGATGGATCAAATCATCGTTTTGAAAGAAGGTAAAATTGTAGAAATGGGAACGTTTGACGAATTAGTTCAGCGACAAGATCACTTCTATGATTTAACGAAACAAATGAGGGGGGATAGCGATGTTTAAAATTCCACTCCGTGAGGCTTTTGCCCAAGATACATGGGTGAAACCTTTTATGAAAAAGTATAAAAATGCGCTGATTTTAGCATTAGCTCTTGGATTTCTAACATTCTTGAGTGCCGGTGGTTTGATGTTTATTTCAGGTTATTTAATTACTCGAGCCGCTTCACGTCCAGAAAATATTTTGATGATTTATATTCCGATTGTCTTTACACGTGGGTTCGGAATTAGTCGCCCAGTCTTTCGTTATTTAGAACGTTTAGTGAGCCATAATTGGGTTTTGAAGATGACCTCGAAATTACGTTTGAAATTGTATCAAACGCTTGAAACCGATGGTGTGTTCTTTAAACGAAATTATCGTATGGGTGATATTTTAGGTATGCTAGCGGAAGATATTAACCATATTCAAGATCTTTATTTACGGACGATTTTCCCAACGGTTATCGCCTGGCTGTTGTACATTGCGATTGTGATTGCTCTAGGATTCTTCTCGTTATGGTTTGCGTTAGTGATGGCGTTGTTATTATTCTCTATCGTGGTAGTCTTTCCACTATGGTCATTGATCATCAATGGCGCACGACAAGAAAGAGAAAAACAATTAAAATCAGCACTTTATAGTGAATTAACGGACAACGTATTAGGTGTTTCCGACTGGATTTTTAGTCAGCGGGGCACAGAGTATGTGGCGTTACATGAAGAAAGTCAGGCACAATTACTTAATCTACAAGAGAAAGTTCGACGCTTTAATAATCGTCGTGATTTCTTAGTTGAAAGTGTTTTTGGTGTGATTGTTGTTGCACTCGTACTTTGGACGAGTCAAACATTTATCGGAAACCATGGTGGTCCGGCCAACTGGATTGCAGCATTTGTCTTAAGTGTCTTTCCTTTAGTGGATGCCTTTAATGTTCTACCCTCTGCGGCAGAAGAAACGAATCGTTACAAAGACTCGTTGGTACGCTTGAACGAGGTGCCAACGAGAACAGAAGCACAATTAACAGAAACGTTTAATGGTATACCAGAAATTCAAATTCAAAATGTTTCTTATACCTATCCAAATACCACAAAAAAAGTTTTAGATAATTTAAGTCTTCGTTTACCAGTTGGTCATAAACTAGCTATCTTAGGTCGTAGTGGCTCTGGTAAAAGTACGTTAGCAAGCTTAATCCGTGGTGATTTAGCACCAAGTGAGGGAGAAATCACACTTGGTGGCATCGAAACGAAAGCATTTGGTGATGCCATCTCTGAGCAAATTGGTGTAATTCAACAAACCCCGTATTTATTTAATACAACGATTTTAAATAACTTACGATTAGGTAACCAAAAAGCCAGTGAAGAAGAAGCTTGGGATGTTCTTGAAAAAGTCGGATTAAAAACACTCGTTGAAAGCTTACCAGAAGGTTTACTTACAATGGTTGATGAAGCCGGCTTACGATTTTCAGGTGGTGAACGCCATCGTTTAGCATTAGCGCGTCTATTATTAAAAGAAACGCCAATCATTTTATTCGATGAGCCAACAGTCGGACTCGATCCAATCACAGAACAAGCCTTAATTGACACCTTCTTTGAAACACTAAGTGACAAAACCATTATTTGGATTACTCATCATTTACAAGGAATCGAAAAAATGGACCAAGTCATTTTCATTGAAGACGGCCAATTAGAAATGTCCGGCAACCCAAGAGAACTCGCAAAAACCAACCCAAGATATAAAAAACTAAAAACGATAGATGAAGGAAGGTTGTAATTGAAGCGTTCAGTGTCGAGTAATAAGCAAGAAAGTGTTTGAAAGTGTTCTTTACTTTCAAAAAACTTTTAGCTTATTACCGAGACGCTGCTTTAATTGCACCGTTTATCTCAGAGGTTGTAATTGAAGCGTTCAGTGTCGAGTAATAAGCAAGAAAGTGTTTGAAAGTGTTTTTTACTTCCAAAAAACTTTTGGCTTATTACCGAGACGCTGCTTCAATTGCACCGTAAATCAGAGGTTATAAAAAGAGTGCTCAGCGATAAGCGATAAGAGAGCATTAGAAAAAATCGCTTTTTGATTTTATTCTAGTGATCACTTATCTCCGCCATCGCTACTCTTTTTTCACTGTTACAAATAGTAAAAAATCCCACGGCGGAAATTTCCGCCATGAGATTAATAAGTACGTATTAAGAGTTGTGTCGTTAATTTTTTTAAGGCTTTGCGTGTATCGCTTTTTGGTAAACGATCAATGCTTTCCAGAGCATCATTGGTATAGCGTTGGGCGTATTTCTTTGCCTGTTTTACACCACCATGCTTGATAACCAGTTTCATGACTTCTTCTGCTTCTGCCAAAGTCACTTGACTGCCTTTTTCAAAGTAAGGTGAAAAGACGTCAGGTTGTGCTTCTTTGGCTAGGAGTAGCGGTAATGTGTAAACCCCTTGGACAAAATCTTCCAAGACCGGTTTTTTGAGTTCTTTTTTATCAGCAGTGTAGTCTAAGATATCATCAAATATTTGAAAGGCCATACCGATATTTCGGCCAATCTCAGATGCTTGCGTGGCAATTTCTGGTGACGTTTGTCCAAAAGCTGCACCTTCTAAACAAGCGAGTGAAAAGAGTTCAGCGGTTTTGCCATTAATATTATTTAAATAATTTTCGACGGAACCCTTACTGTTATAACGGCTAGCCATTTGATTTAATTCACCGAGCAATAACTGTTTCATTGCTAAAGCGTTAACCGCCATATACTCTGAAGCATTCATTGTTTCAATAATTAAATCAAAGAAAACCGTAAATAGTAAATCACCTGTATAGACAGCAATGTCTTTTCCAAAGCGTGATTGAATCGTTGAGACGCCTCTGCGTAAAGGAGAGTCGTCAATAATGTCATCGTGAACAAGTGTGGCCATATGTAAAAGCTCTAAAGAAGCAGCAATTTTAATCAGTTGGTCGGAATCTTGTTTTTCGGGATTTCCTAGATCCGAAAAGAAAAAGAAAAAGGCTGGGCGTAAAAACTTCCCACCTGCTTGAGTCATTTCGATCAAGGCGTCTTGAATATCAGGGTTTTCAACTTTTAGACGTTCCTCAATTAATGAGCAAACGGTTTGGAGTTTATTTTGAATCGTGGGATAATTGTTCCAGTAAGTAAGCATCAGATGTATCCTTTCTTAAAAGCATTCTTTATTATTTTAACGCATCTCATAGTAAAAAGGCAATCTTATGCCTTCCAAGTAAAGGAGTTCACATGTCAATTAAGATTTTTTTCGAATTAGTCGAAATAAAAGCCAAAACAGCGAGCGTCCTACCCTTTTTAATCGGCTTATGTTACAGCTATTATCACTATGGCATCCTACATTTAGGTTATGTAACGATTTATTTTATCGCGATGTTCATTTTTAATATGGCCGTCGATATTTTAGATAACTATAATGACTACTTAAATGCGACCGATGTCCATGATTATAAAGATAAAACCAATGTCATTGGGCGCGAAAATTTATCCTTGTCTTTGATTCGCTGGATGATTACACTAATGGTAATTGTTTCAGCAGGAATTGGTATTTGGTTAGCTTCACAAGTTGGCTGGCCATTACTTTGGATGGGGCTGTATTGTTATTTAGTCGGTATTTTTTATTCTTCGGGTCCAAAACCCTTATCCAGTTTACCATTGGGAGAATTTTTCTCCGGTTTTACAATGGGTATGATGATTGCGTTAATTACCGTTTATCTCAATGCATTTGAGGTATTCGAATGGCAAGCACAAGAACTACTGAATATTGCAGTGATCGCCTTACCGAATACGATGTGGATTGCGAATCTTATGTTAGCGAATAATATTTGCGACCTAGAAGAAGATCGCCATAACAAGCGATATACGTTAGTCCATTACTTAGGGAAATCAAAAGCACTACAGCTTTTTATCGTCCTTAACATCATTGCATTTATTAGTATTGGTGCGTCCGTTGTACTTGGAATTGCACCCAAAACCGTTTTACTTAGTTATTTAATTGTGCCATTTGTTTGGAAACAAACGACGATTTTTTTGAAAAAACAAGAGAAACTAGTCACTTTCCAAACGGCCATTAAAATATTAGCAATTGGTTCCACCGTTCAAGTATGTACCTATTTTTTAGGTATCATTATTTCCAGATAAAAAAGAAAGAAGATGACAATTATGAAAAAAGTAATGATTTTAGGGGCAGGTTACGCAGGGTTACGAGCATTACGAGAATTACAGAAAAAAACTGAAGGTTTTGAAGTAACCATTGTTGATCGTAATAGTTATCACTTTGAATCAACAGATTTACATGAAGTAGCTGCAGGAACACAACCCTGGGAAAAAATTACTTATGAAATTAGCGATGTGGTGAATCCACGTATGACTACATTTATCCAAGATGAAGTGTTAAAAATTGATACTGAAAAACAAGAAGTACAATTAGAAAAAACAGGGACTCACAGTTACGATTATTTAGTCGTGGCATTAGGTTTCCGTTCAGAAACATTCGGTATTCCTGGGGCAGAAGAATTTGCATTAGAAATGGTTGATATTGTTTCTGCGAGAAAAGTTTATGACCATATTTTAGCGTCAATGGATAAATACAAAGAAACAAATGACCGTAAATACTTAAACATTGCTGTCTGTGGAGCTGGTTTTACAGGTATCGAATTAGTCGGATCACTTGTTGAAAATAAAAAAGCATTTGCCGATCGAGCAGGTGTCAAAAAAGACGACGTAACGATTTATTGTGTCGAAGCAGCACCAAGTATTTTGCCAATGTTTAATGATGAATTACGTAAATATTGTTTAGATAATTTAGCAAAATGGGACGTTGAATTAATGACCGGTAAAGCGATCAAAGGGCTAAAACAAGACACGGTTATTTATGCTGACGGTGAAGTTGAAAAAGAACTACACGCCGGTACAATTATTTGGACAACGGGTGTTAGCGGAAGTGAAATTATTGGGAAATCTGGTTTTGAGGAGCGTCGCGGTCGTGTGATGGTAAAACAAAACTTAACTGACCCAGCGCATGATAATGTGTATTTAATTGGTGACGTGAGTGCAGTAATGGATCCAGAAAATAATCGCCCATACCCAACAACCGCACAAATTGCTTTAAAAATGGGTGCTCATGCAGGTAGAAATATCTTACTACAGATCGCAGGACAACCAACGAAAGATTTTAAATTCCAATCATTAGGATCTGTGGCATCAATCGGTAATGCCCATGCATTCGGCTTAGTTGGTAAAATGAACGTTAAAGGTTACCCAGCATCATTCGTTAAAAAAATGATCATGAACAAATCGTTAATGGATACCGGTGGCGTTAAAGAAGTCATGGCCAAAGGCAGATTTGATTTGTATAGATAGAGGTTATGAGGTGAGCGTTTAATGACGAGTAATAAGCAAAGAATCGTTTGAAAGTGTTCTTTACTTTCAAAAAGATTCTGGCTTATTACCGAGTCATTGCTCATATCATACCGTTTGGATAGAGGTTATCAAAAAATCGTTTAACGACGAGAAATAAAGTGAAATCTGGAGTAAAATGAAATGGTTGTTTCATTTTATTCCAGATTGTTTATTTCCGAGTCGTTGATTTTTTCATACCGTTTAGATAGAGGTTATAAGGGGAACGTTTAGGCACGAAAGATAAGAAAATCCTACGAAAAAATGGCTTTTTCATTTTTATCGTAGGCGTCTTATCTCTGAGTGACTGTTCATCTTATACCGTTTAACTAGAGGTTATCAAAAAGAACTTCCAAGTAACAGATTTAACTGTTACTCGAAAGTTCTTTTTTGTTATTGAATCGCTTGATCTAAGTCAGCAATTAAATCTTCAATGTCTTCAATCCCACAAGAAAGGCGGACGAGTGTTGGTGTTACGCCCATTTTTAGGCGTTCCTCTTCTGGCATTGCCGCATGCGACATCAGCCATGGTAGAGACAGAATCGACTCGACACCACCGAGACTAACGGCTACGATTGGGACTTTACAGTTTTTAAAGAGCGCTTCGACTTGGTCTTGAGTCTCAAGATCAAAGGAAAGGACCGCGCCACCATTTTTAGCTTGTTGCTGATGAATCGCATAACCAGGGTGGGTCGGAAGTCCTGGATAATAAACGTGCTTCACTTGTTTTTTTGTTTGTAGAAATTCGGCTAATTGTTGCGCATTTTCAATCGAGCGTTCCATACGTAAGCCCATCGTTTTGACGCCACGCAATAAGAGCCAACCTTCCTCGACGGCTAAAACACCACCAAGTGCTTTTTGGTGAATTTTTAATTGTTTGTGCAACGCTTCATCGTTCGTTGCTACCAGTCCAGCGATGACATCGCTATGGCCATTAATAAACTTGGTACCGGAATGAATCACAATATCAATGCCGATTGGTAATGTTTCTTGTCCAAGTGGTGTCATAAAGGTGTTGTCACAAGCCACAAGAATATCATGTTGTTTCGCCAATTTTGAGACCGCTTTTAAATCAGTAATGGTCAAAAGTGGGTTAGAGGGTGATTCTAAATAAATCATTTTAGTATTTGGTTGAATCGCAGCTTCCCAAGCGCTTACATCGGATTCGTCAACCATTGTATATTCAATACCGAATCGGACGAGAAACTCCTGGATTGTTTGGAATGTACCACCATAAATATTTTTTGCTAAGATAAAGTGATCCCCTTGTGAAAGTAAAAAAAGGACCGCATTAATTGCCGCCATTCCAGAAGAAAAAGCAAGCCCATATTTTGAATCTTCCAAGGTTTTAATGCATTCTTCAATTGCTGTAATGGTTGGATTACCAAAGCGAGTATAATTATAACCCTCGTGATTAAAGGCATCCGGTTGATGGAATGTTGATGCTTGGAATTTAGGAATGGATGAAGCGCCTGTTTCTTTACAAATAACAGGATATGCATGTAATAATTTTGTATTCATTTTCATGATAAATCCTCCAGGTTGTCCATATTCAAAAAAAATATAATAATATAATAACGTATCGCAAAAGTAACATAGTTTGAAAGGGCTTGTCAATTAGTGTTTTTAGAAAGAGAAAGACAATATAAAAAAAGTTTTATTTTGACGAGTTATAAAATATCTAAATAAGAGTTAGATGATAAATAACAAAAAAGAATTGACGGAAAGGAGGGGAAATGGTAAGTTTTTGGTGTCATATGCCTGTATGACTTGTTCTTTTGGATAAAATGACAGCGTTTCCTTTTTTGTTTTTTAATGAAATTGTCCAAAAAAAGAGGAATCTTTTCCAAAAAACAGTAAGAAACGGTACAATAAAAAAAGTGGAAAATAACAAGGGAGGAAATTAAATGGAAATAGTCATCATTGGAGGAATTGCGGCTGGAATGAGTGTCGCAGCAAAGGCTTCACGTACGAATAAATCAGCAAACATTACTGTCATTGAGAAAGAAAAATTTGTTTCTTTCGGCGCATGTGGGTTGCCGTATTATTTAGGTGATCAATTTGATGATCAAAGAGAGATGTTTGCTCGCACGCCAGAACAAATCGAAAAAAGTGGGATTAATCTTTTCTTAGAACATGAAGTGACGAACGTTGATTTTACAAACAAGGTCATTACATTTACGGATTTAACGAGTGGAGAAAGCAAAACAAAGCCATACGATCGTTTGATGATTGCCACGGGTGCCAACCCAATCGTGCCACCAATTCCAGGAATCGATGCGAGTAATGTCTACACGATTACCAAACCTGGACCAGTTGCAGAACTGAAACATCGTTTACCTGAGATTCAAAACGTTGTGGTCATTGGCGGAGGATTCATTGGTGTCGAGGTCGCAGAGCAATTGAGACACCAAGGAAAAGAAGTCACATTAATCGAAGCCGATACGAAAGTAATGGGCGGTCCTTTTGATGCTGAATTCTCAGATAAATTAGCGATGGCAATTGAAGAAGCCGGCGTTCAAGTGAAATTGGAAGAACGTGCTGAACAATTTGTAACAACGAACGATCAAGTAACAACGGTCAAAACGAATAAAGGCGAGTATGCGGCAGATGTTGTGATTGTAGCAGTCGGTTTTAGACCGAACACGAAATTCTTAGGTGAACAACTAGAAATGCTTGGAAATGGTGCGATTATCGTAGATGCCTATGGTCAAACATCGATTCCAGACGTGTTTGCAGCAGGCGATTGCGCGAGTGTTCCGCATCGTTTAGCCGGAGACGTTTACTTACCATTAGCCACAGTTGCCAATAAAATGGGGCGTTTAATTGGAACGAATATCGCCGTTGAAAATCCAGAAGAACGTTTAGCATTCCCAGGTGCACTCGGATCAAGTGCAATTAAAGCTGGCGAATATGAAGCGTTCAGTACAGGTGTAACCGAAAAACAAGCGACTGCGTTAGGTTTTGATTTCAAAACAACAACGATTGAGACGTATAACCATTCCAACTATTACACGGTGCAAGAAAAAATTATGGTAAAACTGATCTATGATGCAAAAACATTTGTCTTATATGGCGCTCAAATGTTTGGTAAAAATGAAACAGTCTTACGTGGAACCGGCTTAACGACGGCCATTCATGCAGGAATGACAACAAAAGAATTAGGTTTTGTCGATTACGCCTATGCACCACCATTTGCTTCGACTTGGGAAGTAATCAATGTGGCAGCAAATACGGCTAAATAAAGGGGAGAAAGCAAATGATTGATTCAGCATTTTTTACGCAGTTTTTAAAAATTAGTAACTTTTTTACTTTGATTGCTATTATTGTTTTTATTGGCGCATTAATTTTCTTAAAAGTATTAAAAGATAAACGAGTAAGTTTCTCACAACGAATGATTATCGGTTTAGTCATTGGTTTAATTTTAGGAATTAGTATTGATTTAATTGGTAGCTCGAATCCGATTTTTGTCGATTATGGACGGACGGAAATTTCGGTTTGGTACGGTTTAGTCGGAACCGGTTTCCTAAAACTGGTTCAATTACTTGCAGTGCCAGTCGTTTTCTTATCGATTATTAAAGTGGTTGTTGATGTTGAAGGCGACCGAATTAAGAGTTTAACTGGTCGAACATTTGCAACATTATTAGGAACAACAGCGATTTCTGCTTTAGTTGGTATTTTGGTGGTTAAGCTATTTAACTTACAAGGTGCAAGCTTTGCGGCAGATTTAACCGATTCAAAAGCGGACTTCATGGGAAATATTGCGGCTCAAAGTTTCCCAGAGTTTTTCTTAAAATTAATTCCAAGTAACATGACGCAAGTAATGAGTGACAACGGCAGTATCGTTTCGGTTGTAATCATCGGTGCGATGTTTGCGAGTGCGATTCGTTTCTTGAAAGTCAAAAAGCCAGCAGAAGTGGCACCGTTTGTGACATTACTTGAATCATTAAAAGTAACCATTAACTCAGTGTTAACAAACGTTATCAAATTAATGCCTTATGGTGTAACAGCGTTAGTTGCGAATACCATCGTTTCAAACGGTGTAGCGGCGATTATGGGAATGTTAGGCTTTATCTTAGCACTTTACACAGGTGTGATTATTATGTTACTCGTTTATGTGGTGATGTTAGTCGCAATGGGCTTAAACCCAGTGACATTCTTTAAAAAATCCTTTACGACATTAGTCTTTGCCTTTTCTTCACGTTCAAGTGTTGGGACATTACCATACACTTTAAAAACGTTGCAAGAGAATTTAGGTGTTTCAGGTGAAACGTCTAACTTTGTTGGAACGTTAGGAACGTCAATCGGAATGAATGGTTGTGCGGGTGTCTTTCCAGCGATGTTAGGAACATTAATCGCAGGTGCCGTTGGTGCTGAATTAAACCTTTCATTCTACGTATTAGTAGTCGTTGTTGTAACAGTTGGTTCAATCGGGATTGCCGGTGTACCAGGAACTGCAACGGTTGCTGCAACAGTGACATTGAACGGTTTAGGTTTCGGTCACACAATCTCAAGTATCGGTGCGATCTTCGGAATTGACCCAATCATTGATATGGGTCGTACAATGTTAAACGTTGCCGGTGCAATGGTATCAGCAATTGCTGTTGACCGTTGGGATGGCACATTTAACCGTGAAGCGTACGATGCGCCAATGGTTGCGAAATCAGACGACGAATAATTTATAATAATGAACCTTTCTTTACTTTGGTGAAGAGAGGTTCATTTATATTAGCGGGAGGAATGATTTTGAAAAAAGATCAAATACTATTAGTTTTAACAGAGAACTGGAATGATTGGGAAGCCAGTTATGCGATTGCGGTAGCTAATTCTTTTACTGACTATAAGGTACAAACAGTGGCGATTGACAAGATGGATAAAGTTTCAATGGGTGGAATCCGTGCTAGAGTCGATTTGACTATGAATACTTTTAATAATTTTACGGACTTAGCAATGGTAATTTTACCTGGTGGACTTTCGTGGATGGAAAAAGATTACCATGAAATTGCTTATTTTTTAAAGAAAGCCAGTAAACAGGAAGTCCCGATTGCAGCAATTTGCGGAGCGACAGAGTTCCTATGCAAGCAAGGATTTTTAAATAATATTAATCATACAGGAGATTCATTGGAACAATTTCAAACAATTAAAGGTTACACTGGAGAAGAACACTATGTCCAAGCACAGGTAGTTGTCGATCAAGGTTTTATTACGGCTAATGAAACGGCAGCTGTAGCATTTGCTTATGAGATTTTCAAAATATTAGCAGTCGATAGTGAAGAAGAAATGGCGGAATGGTTTGATAATTTCATACACGGTGCGATTCGTTGAGGAGTGAGGATAGATTGATAAAACAAATAGGAACTTTAAAAGTGGTTCTTATTTCTGGGTATTTCAAAATCATGGAACATTTAACTATGAAATCTATGGTATATTCATCGTTATGAAACCCGACGATAATCAATCAAAGGAGATCAATATGAATAAGAACAATGAAACTGCTAGAGCGATTTATTTAACAGGCTCATTTTTTATGTTTTTGTGTATTCACTATTTATTTAGCATCAATTCTAGTGCCTTCTCGTGGGGACTTTACATCTTTCCTATCACTTTATTCGTTTTAGGAATCGTGGTAAATAAAAAAAGCGATGAGAAACAATAAGGAATTTGTCTAATGCTCCACAACAGAAGCGGTTCTCGGCTTTTTTTACGTCTCTTTTGGCTGTCAATGCTGGGGGAATCATCCTAAACGCGCTCGATTTGATTTTTTTGCATCTGAAAAGCTAAGATATTCCATTGAAAGGGCTTTTATCGGATGTTAAGCTAAAATCAACAATCGTTAGGAGTGAAACAAATGACGAAACAACCGAATATTATTCTAATGGTCGTCGATCAAATGCGTTTTGATGCGATGGGCGCCAATGGTAATCCGATTATTTCAACCCCGAATTTAGATATGATGGCAGAAAATGGGCATAATTTCCAAAATGCCTATGCGGCTGTCCCGAGTTGTATTCCTGCTAGAGCGGCACTGATGACGGGCTTGTCGCAAGAAAATCATGGACGTGTTGGTTATGAAGATGGTGTGTATTGGGATTATGAACAAACGCTCGGTAGCACCTTTAAAGAAGCGGGCTATCAAACCCAAGTCATTGGGAAAATGCATGTTTATCCCGAGCGTAACCGAATTGGTTTTGATCATGTTGAATTGCACGATGGCTATTTACATGCCAATCGGAACCAAAATAAAAAACATTTAACCCAATATACAGGTAGTGATGATTATTTGCGTTGGTTAAAAGAGAAAAAAGGTGTGGCAGCTGATATTATCGATGATGGCTTGGATTGTAATTCGTGGGTAGCGCGTCCTTTTATGGAAGAAGAAGCTTTACATCCAACGAACTGGGTAGTGACGAAAGGGATTGAATTTTTAGAACGCCGTGATCCGACAGCGCCATTTTTCTTAAATCTTTCCTTTGTTCGACCGCATTCACCACTGAATCCACCCCCTTTTTATTACGACATGTATAAAGATTTGCTGGCGGAATTTCCTGAAATAACAATTGGTGAATGGGCCAGTGAGATTGGGACGAATGAACGAGCATCGGTTATGGCTTTTAAAGGGCAATTGAAAAAGCATGAGCTCGATCGCATGCGTGCGGCTTACTATGGACTCGTGACACACATTGATCATCAAATCGGGCGCTTTTTAATGGCGCTCGGTGAACATGAATTAGCCAATAATACGGTGATTGTTTTCTTATCCGATCATGGTGACCAACTCGGTGATCATCATTATTTCCGTAAAGCGTTACCTTACCAAAGTAGTATCCACGTCCCGTTTTTAATCTATGATCCAGGAAATTGTTTGAACGGTTCGATTCGTCAAATTGAAGAAATTGTGGAATTGCGCGATGTCTTACCAACGCTCGTTGATGTGGCAACCGGTCAAACACTTGAAAATGTCGATGGGGTGTCTTTAAGAGAAACATTAACAAATCCTGATTTTTGCACACGTGAATTTCTTCATGGGGAGCATAGCTTTGGCTGGGAATCGAATCAATATATTTTAACCAAAGAATGGAAATACATCTGGTTTCCAATCCAAGGAAAAGAGCAACTCTTTGATTTGAAAAATGATCCTGATGAACGCCATGATTGCTTAACCGAAGTTCCAGAGAGGGCGCAACAACTGCGTCAGATTTTAATCGGAAAATTAATTCATCGCGAAGAAGGCTTTGTCAAAGACGGACAACTCGTGAAATTAAATCATACGAAAGTATCGCTAGATTTTCTTAAAGCGCGTATTCAAGGAGGAAACAACGCATGACGCAACCCAATATTTTATTTATTTTAACCGACCAACACCGGAAAGATACGTTAACGGCTTATGGCGATATTCCGTGTTTTACGCCCAATATCGATCAGTTAGCCGAAGAATCGACCGTGTTTGAACAAGCCTATGCCAGTTGTCCGATTTGTACACCGGCGCGCGCATCGATTCAAACAGGACTCTATCCGATGCATCATGGGATGATTACCAATTCATATAACTACGGTAACATGGTGCAAGAATTGCCAGACACACCAGAATTATTGAGCCGTCGTTTGACCGAATACGGTTATCAAGCCGGATTTACCGGGAAGTGGCATTTAGGTTCAGGTGCGGATAATGTTCGAAAGGACGCCTATATTCAAAAGTTTATGGGAGGCATTGAATTTCCGGAATATCAATTACAAAACGATGCCAAACCAACGACTCGTGGCTATGTGGGCGATGACTTTTTAGGTCATGGTTTTGGCGGTCACTATTATCCGCAATTCCAAAATGCTCTAAAGGAACAAGGCAAGGACTTCAAAATCGAAAATATTATTAAAGACTTCTATCAACAACATCAAGCCGGCGTGGTTACGACAGGGGCGGATTCGACGATTGAACATTATTTAGTCGATCGAACGATGACGGTGATTGATGATTTCCAAAAAGAAGACAAGCCTTGGTATTTCCAATTAAATTTCTGGGGACCGCATGAGCCATATTTTGTACCAGAAGAATATTTAGCGTTATATGATGACGTCGAGTTGCAACCATGGGAGAATTTCCGTGAAATAGCTTCCGATAAACCACGTATTCATGATGTTAAACGCGGTGACTTTACGTCCTGGCAAGAAATCGAACCGGTTGTGAAGCATTATTTGGCCGGTATTACCCATATCGATGCGCAAATTGGGCGTCTGATTACCTATTTAAAAGCCAACGACCTATACGACAATACGATTATTATTTTTAGTGCCGATCACGGAGAATCATTGGGGATTCATGGCGGTTTGTGTGACAAAGCGATTTTCATGTATGAGGAAACCAATAGTATTCCACTTTTCTTAAAAGCGGCGAACCAAACCAATTCGCAACAAGTTAGCCAATTTATTAACACGTGTGACATTTATTCGACGATTTTAGATTACGCAGGGGTCGAAAAAACACTACGTGATCGCGATGGACAATCGTTTCGACCACTGGCAGAAAACCAAGCCGTTGATTGGCCCGAGACCGTTGTGACGGAGTGTTCAGGAATCGGTAGTATATTATTCTCGCAACGCATGATTCGTAAAGGCGATTGGAAGTATGTCTTTAACTGTGGCGATATCGATGAGTTGTACGATTTAGCGAGTGACCCGTATGAACTGGATAACAAAGTCGATCAAGCAACTTACAGCGAAGTGCTCTTAGACATGCGTCATGCCTTACGTGAGTGGATGGTTGAGCACAATGACAATTTAATTTTTGAATACGATGCCTTACGCATGAAGAAAGCAGGGCGAGCAAATGATTAAAATTCCCGCAGGTCAATACACGATTGGAACGAATGATGGGGTGGGTTTTTCGGGTGATTTAGAAGGCCCACAAGTCCAAGTGACGCTCGAGGCTTTTGAAATGGGAGCAACCCCGGTGACGAACGAAGAATTCTCGGCATTTGTTGCAGCGACAAACTACGTCACCGAATCCGAAAGGTTTGGTTGGTCGTTTGTTTTTGACTATTTCATCCAAGAGTTAGACGAACAATACAAACAAACCGTCCCCAATTTAAAATGGTGGAAAGGCGTGCATGGCGCGAACTGGCGTCATCCTGAAGGACCGGGATCGAACATCGCGGAACGCTTGGATCACCCAGTTGTGCATGTCTCACGAAATGACGCGATTGCCTATTGCCAATGGGCAGGCTTACGATTACCGACAGAAGCCGAATGGGAAGTCGCAGCAAAAGGCGGCACGGACTATGAGTGTTACCCGTGGGGCGAGGAATTTTTAGCCGATGGACAATACCAATGCAATATTTGGCAAGGAAATTTTCCAGTTGAAAACACGTTAGCAGATGGCTACAGTAACACCGCGCCGGTTAAAACATTTGAACCAAATGGTTACGGCTTGTATCAAGTCGTCGGGAATGTTTGGGAATGGTGCGTCAATCCAAGAGGCATCCCACTCAGTGCCTTTAATCAGCTTCAAGGCAACGAGTTTTGGAATAAGTTGCAAACGATTGATGACCAACCGTATGCCATTAAAGGCGGCTCTTTCTTATGCCACGATTCCTATTGCAATCGTTATCGGATTACTGCTAGAAATGGCAATACCGGGATGTCAGCAAGCAATAATATGGGTTTTCGATGCGCACGAACAATCTGAAAAACCCCCGATTCTTTTCGCTGAGATGAAAAGAATCGGGGGTTTTGAATGATTAAAAAAAGAAGTCTGCCAATTTTTAAAATCAAACACTCTCTAATTGCTGGTATTGCCGGATTTATCACAGGTATGTTGCTTTCATATATTGTTTGGCGTTTGAGGTGAGTCAAATCTTGGCTAAATCGAGGGGCTATTTCTCGTTTTTGAATAATCATTTACAACAAACAGAGCAAAGAGAACATGCAGGCATGTCCTTTTCGCTCTGTTTGTTTATGGAGAAATTCGGAAGAAGCCTCTTCCTCTGCCTTTTTCTTTTTGTTGCGTCACTATTTTCAGTAAGAGAAAGAAGATGAAACTGAAGAGAACTAAAGCAATATACATCTGATAAATCGTAGTCGTTTGATTTACTGCGATGAATTTCGGCATTTGAAAGAAATTTCCAGGATAGAACCCACTAGCTGCAAGCCTATCATTCGAAAGCCAAGTGCTAAGCAACGAGAAACCAAAGGCGATTCCAAGCGTCAGTGGATAGTTGTGACAAATCGCTGCGATCAAGGCACACAGCGAAGTTAAAAAAATCATTAAAAGAAATGTTCCGAAGAGCAGTTGCAACAAGTATTGACCGGCCAATTTCATTGCAACGTTTTGTTGCTGATCGATAAAAAATAAAGGATACTGACGGTCACCCCATCCATTCCAAATCCCAATCGCACCCGAAACAGCGCCTAGTGGTAATAAGAGGCTAAGCTGTATCCACAGCCCATAAATCAAACTTTTTTGTTGCAAAATGTTAAAGGGATTCCTTGGAACAAGCCAATTCCACGCAATGGTTTTATCGGTAGACTCATCCGTAAAAAATTTACTTAGAAAGAGAAGTGCGATTCCCCAAACAGCGACAAAAGGAATCATCTGACTGAAATAGAGGAGATAATTAACCAATGGCAGTTGCTGTGAATGAAGGGGATCAAAGATTGTCATGTCGTTTTCGATAAAGTAATCAAGTTTTGCTACTAGAATTTTTTGCTCATCAACAGAGGGTCCGCTTTGCTTCGAGGCGAACATCTCCTCGTAATCGATTTTCGCGATTCGACTTTCTGCCTGTAACTGATTTCGATTATTATATTGTTCTATAGCGTCAAGTTGTTGCGTATAGAGTACCGATTTCTCTTCTAGTGTTTCGATTCTGTTTTGATTGCCGTTATTTTGATGGAGTCGCTCGATTTCTTGTTCGTTCGCTACTCGGGTCGCTTCAATATTAAGCGCTCTTTGCTCCTCTCGGCTATTTTGTGAGAGCGTTAATTGCATCGCGCAAGGAATTAGCAGCAGTAGCAAAAATAACAGCGGTGGTAGAGCGTTTATTTTTTTACTTCGTAGTTTTTCTATTTCCCATTTCATACGCTCACCTACTTATCGCTGGCTGATTTTGATATACTTCCGTTCGCTTCATAACGACGCGATTGAACATAAAGACGAGTCCGATACTAAAGAGCATTAAGAAAATCCCCTTTTCGAAAGTAATTGTCGCGGCATCCCAAGGGTTATTTCCTAAAATCAATCGAGGGAAATCCCAATAGTTTGTAGGTAACCATTTAGCAATTGAGACAGGAATAAAGTCACTCATGCCACCTAATGCTAGCGGGAAAATGCAGAGTAGTAAAAATAAAAAATTGAAAAGGAATTGTTTGAAAATATTTTGCAGTAAATAACCGATTAGTGTTAGTAAAAAGAAAAAGAGTAGCGTACTAAAAAGCAGGAGCAATAAATAATGACCGATCGTTGTTTGATGAATGAGCTGCTTCGAATCTAAATAGAAAATAGGATAATTAAAACTTCCAATTCCACCTTTCAGTGCAGAAATTAGAAAAATTCCCAACGTCCCCGT
Organism: Enterococcus alcedinis; assembly: GCF_014635985.1. GTDB lineage: Bacteria > Bacillota > Bacilli > Lactobacillales > Enterococcaceae > Enterococcus_I > Enterococcus_I alcedinis. The sequence goes on from NZ_BMDT01000003.1 coordinate 194,334, forward strand.
GATTAGAAATCCTGAAAGTGCGACCATCATGACACCGATTTTTTTCCACATGATGTTGCTTTGTTTTTGAGGTGTGCTACGCATAAAGTTGACCGTGTCCTTGCGGTGTTCATAACTACAAATCAAAGCAATCAATAACGCACCCATACTTAGTAAGAGAGGATAGGATAGTTGTAAAAAAGTATTCAGTAAAAAATGACTCGCAGGTAGAACGGCTGTAAAAAAGGGATCAACCCATTGAATCTCTGAATGTTCAAAAAACGCAAGTTCCTTAACTCTTAGTTCCAATTCAGGAATGGTTGCACCGAGTAAATTGCCGTTTTTGGCTTTTTCAAGTTGAATCTTCGCAATGTCTGATTCCGCTTTTATCTGCTTTTGCTTATTTTTTTGAGCAATGCCGCTTAACCCTTCTTGATAAGCAGCCAATTCTTTCTCACTGGCTACAATCAAATCATCCGGTGCCTCTGTGGCTTTCATCGAATGAACGGCGCTTTGTAATAAGTCATAGTTTTCTTGATAATAGTGCTCTTTTTGGTTGTCGCTATTCGTTTGATTGGTCTTATTTTGTAGCAATGGTAAAGTACCAATCCCAATAAAAAAAGTGATTAGGATGAGCACAAGCCAACGATTCAGTTTCAAAAATTCATATTTCATTAAAAAAATACCTCCGCAGCGTTGAAGAGTTGATTGTATTGCTCTTGGAGATTTTCGGTGACACTATTTGTTTCGTGCAATTGCCCCTCATGTAAAAAAGCCACTTTCGTACATAATTCAGCAATGTTCCCTAAATTATGAGAGGACATCATCATCGTTTTGCCACGTTTGACGAATGATTGAATCAATGAATTGAAAAGTTGAATATTCGTAGGGTCCAAACCATTTAAAGGCTCATCAAACAAGAGCACTCGGGCATCGCTGATATAATATAAAGAAAGCAGTAATTGTTGTTTCATCCCTAATGACAGTTGTCGTACTTTCTTATGTTCAAAACGGTCGATATGGAAAATAGTTAATGTGTCGGTGACCGATAAATCGGATTGCCAAAGGTCTTTAACCATCTCTAAGTGTTGTTGAACCGTTAAATCAGGGTACAAGTTTTGAGAACTTTCAAGGAAAAAGACTTCTTTTAAATAGGCCTCTCGCTGTTTTTCATAAGCAATCGAATCATTCAACACGAAAGAACCCGATTCTCGAGGAACTAATCCGACGATACTGTTGAGAAAAGTAGTCTTCCCAGAACCATTCGGCGCAATTAATCCTAAGACTTCGCCTTCGTTCAATTGGAGCGTTAAGTGATTCAATACTTGCTGTTTTTTATAACGGACCGTTAAATTCGATATTTCTAACATATGTACCTCCCTAAAATCGCTGATGTTGTTTTTTTACTTATTGTTAAATATATCAATCTTTTATCGTAATGAAAAGATAAAAACTGACTTCGTATAACGAAGCCAGTTTTTATTACCAAACATTATAAGTGTTTTGTCGTCTCCATATCGTTGAAGTGCCCGAGGATGTTTGACTGATATTATTATAGCCAGTATGCTGGAAGTTAGTGTTGTAACGTAAGTCTCGAGTTGTTTTATCACGTTTTGGAGAATATGAACCATCTTTGTATTGAGTTACAGTAAAGTAATCTTCAACGACAGCAATTTTAATTCGGGGTGTTGGTGTTTGATCGGCAGAAACTTTAATATTACTAGTGATGCCAATGGGGATAAAACTTAATGCAAGTAGAGATGAAATTACAATTTTTTTCATAATTATTACCTTCCTCGTATGATATATTTAATATTTAAATTGCGATATTAAACCACAACAATATTTAAGGTCTATAAAAATATCGTTGGATATAGTTTACTTACCTAGCATACCAAGGGAAATTTACTAAAAAATCTACAATATAGTTCATTTTTGTCACTCCTATTTTTTTATTTATTGATTATAATCTAGAAATTAAAAAATGGAGTAATGAAACAATAATTGAAGAGTTTCTTTGGTGTATAGAATTTTTAATATATATTTTAATGCATAATGGATAAAAATATAGGAATACAAGACTTGATTGTGATAGAATAAGTTGAATAGAGTAATCAAAGTATGGCTCTAAAAAATACACAGAGAAGTAGTTGAAAGGGAGGCAACTAAAATGAAATCAAATTTAGGAAGAAAGATACGATTAGCCAGAGAAAATCAAAAATTAACGCGCGAAATGGTTTGTGAAGACGAATCGAACATCACCATTCGACAGCTAGCTAGGATAGAATCAGGGGCGTCACTGCCAACTTTAACGAGACTCACCTTTCTAGCAAACAAGTTAAATCTCTCCTTAAGCTACCTCATTGATGAATCGTATATCACAGTACCAAAAGAATACCTCTTATTAAAAAATAAAATCATGAAGCAAACGATGTACAAAGATCCGACGCGAATAGAGAGGGTTAACCTATTGTTTGATCAAATGTACGATAAATTTTATGATCGCATTAGTGAAGAAGAACAATTGACTATTGATATTTTGAGAGCAACTACAGACATTTTAGTTTTTAATAACATTCAATTTGAATCAGGATTGCTAAAAGAATATTTTCCACAAATGTTATTAAAAAAAGAACTACGAGAACTTGATTTTCTACTGATTTACCTATATCTCTTGTACACATATGGAAAAAGCACCTCTTATAAGTTGACGAGTACGACTAATGAGGTATTACAAAAAATAATCAATAACTCGAACAATTCGAATGATTCGAATGCATACCTTGCAATCAGGGTTCATATTTTTGCATTGCACTTTTTATCTAAACTAAAAGACTATGAAACGTACAAACAATTGCTAGATATTTCCAAGACGATTTCTGAGGAGAATCAAGAATTTCAAAAGAAGCCCATCTTACAAATGATGGAAGGAAAGTACCTATTGTTTCATATGGGTGATATAAAAAAAGCGAAAGAAATGTATAGGATTGCTGCTAAAACAGCGAGGTTGCTAGGCGATAATATCGCGCACGATCACATATTATTAGAAATGGAAAAAGATTTAAAACGCTTATGAATGCTAGTGAAAAAAGTTATTTATCAGCCGGTAGTTAAAATACGGGGACATAATAAGAGTACGGAGCCAATAATCAGGATGCTAATCTAATTATTGAAGCTGTGTCGTTATTTGTTTGTACGCTAAGTGAATTTGATTTGTCCAAGGAAAATAATTTTCTAATAAATCAGGTATTCTAAAGAAATCCCAATTAGGTAATTGTTCAATACAAAGTATCCTAAAAACATTTTAATCCCAATATAAAACTTGAAAACGATCCGTTTTTCTACTGCAAATAAAAAGAGAGCATCATCAAATAGATCTAAATTACAAGTATCAGATATAACACTCGCAAGACCATCGATTCCTCGACACATACCTATTTTCCCGCAAACAATAAAATATGTCTTATATAACTATAGTTAATCATAATGATTGACTTTTGCCTAAATACTCATTAAATTATATTGGTTAGCCTCGTTATAAATATGAAAGTCTGATCACCAATTTTTAACTGACAGGCTATTTTGGGTTTCTGTGCAGTATTCGATGGTAGTGATAGTACACTATCCGTAAGGATAACTAGAGGTCGTATGTATTTATATCCGTGTTATTATTACCAACTTACATTAGTTTTCATCTAAAAACTAATGTATATAAATAGAAAAAGCAGTATCCAAGGATAGTCAAACTGCTCTTGGATACTGCCATATTAACATTTTGTGACCTTCCACCATCAATCAAAAACTTTTGTATCGGATTTACAAAGGATTAAAAGAAGTTCAGTCTACATCAGACTCGATATTTTAATTTAAATAGTGGAGTGGATTTCCCAATTACACATAATTCGTGATACAACCAGAGATGTATATTAGAATCTAATATCTGTTTAGTGTATATGTAATTGTTTGTCATTTAAAGTATAAACGTTATCGCAAATATTAGCGACAGCTGGATCGTGTGTGACCATTACAAAACTAGTATCTATCAATTTAATTTTTTGAAAAATATCTAAGACAATTGCCTCCGTTTCAAAATCTAAGGATCCTGTAGGTTCATCAGCTAAAATAAGTTTTGGCTCAGTAATCAAAGCACGAGCAATTCCAGCTCGTTGTCTCTCCCCACCGGATAAAAAAGTGGGTTTCTCTAATAACAAATCCTGAATAGCCAGCTTTTCAGCTAAATGATGTACCTTATTTTCTATCATTTTTTTTTCTAGTCTGAGGTATTTTAAGGGCAATGCTATATTATCTAAAATATTTTTACTGGCAATCATCGGGTTGTCTTGAAAAATAAAACCAATATTCTTGAGACGGTGTAAACTTAATTCATTCGCAGTCATATTTCTTAAATCATTTCCTTCGAAAAGGATCGTTCCTTTGTCAGTCTTGATTAATCCGGAAAGGGCTTTTAATAAAGTTGTTTTTCCACTGCCACTTTTCCCCATAATTGCAATTTTTTGACCAGCATTTAAACAGAGATTGAGATTCTGAAATAACTCTTTGTTGTTGCGACCGTCTTGTATAGTGAGTGAAAGATTTTTTACACTAATCATTTATCATTCTCCATTTCTTTAAAGTGATTGTAGATGTTAAAAAGAAAATTAAGAAAAGACTGAAAGATACACCTAGTAAAGTAAATAGAAAGGTAAATGTAATTTTACCCAAGTAGTGAACGATACCTAAATTTAGGAAGAAAACAATAGATAAAATTACTAACTTTTCTATTAAAAAGTAATTTCTTAAATCTTTGTTTGTTGCACCAAATAATAAATGTAGTTGATAATTTTTTTTATCACGATGTAGCTCTAAATAAGAGAAAACCACAGTCATTGTCATTAATAGCATGATTGAAAAATAGACAACTATATTTAAAATTTTACGATTTTTAGAAATCGTAAAAAGAGCAGATGAGATATGAAAGGGAGAATTTCCTATCAATTGAATAGTCCCAACTTGATAAGTATCGGCCATTTCATTGACAATCATATAGAGCTTTTCTTGTGATAATGAATTCGCAACTTGATAGTACCCATTAATGCCATTTAATAAATGCCTTTGAAAAAACAGAAAGTCCTCTTCATTCATTTGTTGAGGAATACTTTCAATAAATGGTAAAATAATATAAGTATCTAATAGATAATCGGTATTTTCATCAAACGTCAAGCGTTCCCCTTGTTCAATAAAACCGATAACTTCTCCTTCGAAGTTCTTGAAAAGATAAGATAGTGGAATTTTATCGCCTAAAGAATAAAATTTAGAATAATCATTCCCTAAAAGAATCGGAATGTTATTTTTGTATTGATAGTCTGTTTTTTGAAAGCTTCTCCCAGCTATTAATCTTGGTTTGAAACGGTATAATGTTTTCTCGTTTACTTGTAAAGAGTTATACATAAGTTGTTCTTTTTTGAGAGTGTCAATTTTATCAGCTATATTTTCGTAGTTAGCAATAAATTCAGTTCCTAAGTCGTTAGGTTCTAAAAGCCAAACTCCTTGACTGTTCATCACTTGATAGCTGCCGATAGGATTTTCTGATAATTCATGATACATTCCGTGAAGATATCTGGTACTCTGAAGGTTCCTTAAAAAGATTTCTTCTGTTTCTCCTATCAAAGAGTCTACTAATTTATATGTTTCAGTATCTTCTAAAGATTTTCTGTCGATTTCACTCGTGTATTCTTGAGACAAGATATTAGAAATAGATAAGAGTGCAAATGAAAAAAATAAAAATAATGTATAAAGAAATAAGGAATTTTTTTTTCGTTGAAAGGCTTCGACAATTTCTAATAAAGCATCACTTAATTTCATCAATACCCCTCCAATTTCGTAAGAAAACCCAGATGAAAATACCTGTAGCACTACCGACTATAACTAGCTGCGAGAAGAAAAATTGAGTAGTAAATGTTGTAATGGAATCATAGATCAATTTTTTAAACGGAAAATAGAGAATACTAAAGGTAAGTATACTTTCGACAAACCAAATAAGTAACAAATATTTCAATTCTTCTACTAAAACAATTTGTTGAGGAATTCCTATCATTTGTTTTAAATATTGTGTCGATTTTGATAAAGAGAGATAGAAAGATAGGCAGATTCCAATTCCAAATAAACATAATAGTTGAAATGAATAACGTAAGATATTGTTATTGTTTTTTTTGTTTTTAGGATTATACACCTTGGAATCATCGGAGTAAGTGATAGCCGAGATATTATCGTTGAGTGTCTCTTGCAACATGTTCATCGTGGTTTGATTTGAATTTATTTGATAAACACCCAAGGTTTGATTTTTTGTCAAGGAATTTAGATTAACTAAGGCCATCCTAGATAAATTTTTTGAGTAATCACCATTTAAAATACCGATAATTTCATATTCTTTTCCTTCAATCTGGATGCTCTGATCAACCATGTTTTCTTTAAGTAATTCGGCGCCAATAATTGCTCGGTTTTTTCCATCAAAAAAATCGGTATGGATAAAGTTTCTCCCTTTTATAAGAGGAAGCTCCCACTTGTAATTAGTATAAATTGCTTTGGAGTAAAAATTTGATTCTAGCGTTTTAACCACGAGGATGTCTTTTTGATTACTTAATAAATCTCCCCACATTTTGGAATCTAAATCCTTGTTAACCATTAAACGTACAGATTCTTTTGAAACGAAATTATTTGAAATAAAATCTAGATTTTTTTGATGGAAAAAATAAAACAATGAAAAAGCATTGATAATCGTTGCAATAAGAAAAATAAAGTTTGTCACAAAAAAAAGTTTTTTTCGCAATAAAATTCGCCTCAATTCTAAAAATATTGATAAAGAAGTATACCCGATATTTAAGTCTGGTATACTTCTTTATTTAGAGCTGATTTTTTAGAAATATTAACTTCCCCAATAACTATATGCTACTAAATCAGGAACTCCAGAAGCTTCAGCATATGAAAGCTCGTAACCATATTGTCTACCAGAGTCTACTCTAACTGTTCCGATAAATCGTAATTTTAATTGTGCACGTGAATAATGATAAACATTTCTCCAAAATGTTTGTGCATAAGCTGTTTTATTACCAGTTGTATTGTCTTTAGTACCGCCATTATGCCAAAAATCGTTTGAAGCTGTGGAAATATTCAAAGAATTATGGCTGACTGGCTTATTTCCAAATTCGCCTTCCCCTTCTATCCAACCACCAGAAAATACAGAGTTAATAGTATCACTCGACTCACTTGCTCTAGTTATCTGTGGCTGAAATGAAAGTATTCCGATAACAAATACCCCCATTAAAAAGAAACCTGTAATACTTTTCTTTAAAAGCATTCTTATCCCCCTTTCTTTTTTAATACTCACTAATAGTACATGCACATCATTATAAAGTAATATTAGTGATTGGATACATATTATATTAAATAAGGCGAAAAAAACATGACATTAATGTCATGTTTTTTTCGCCTTATTTAATATAAGAGTAAGCTATAGGATTAATGTTTAAAAATAAAAAGTAGAAAATCATAAAATTATTCAACAATCGTAAATGGGATGTTTTTAATCTCGCTGATCTTTTGGAGTATAATTTTCAACTACCATGTATTGGGTCACTTGTTTCTTTTTTGTTTCAGTAATTGTAAAATGAGCATCGATTTTATTGAAATAAACATTAGGGACTTGTTTGGAGTCGAGATTAGATGCTTGGATTTGAGCGGCTGAAAGTAACCCTATCCCAGTTTCAATTGCGATTGGCTGGTCGTAACGGTTGCTGTAAGGGTGATGTCTATGACGCTTTTATTTTCCAGTTCTAAATATCGGTGGTGTTCCCTGCAGTTGAACAGGAAGTTAAGAAAAAGAATAAAACGAAAATCGCGAAGAAATTCTTTTTTTTTTCATGGTAGATATCCCTTTCTTTCTATGAAGGAATCAAGTGTGTACTATCTATGCAATCATTTTTTTGTTAAAAAATACTCGATGTCATCTTTAGCGGAAGTAGCTTCTTTCTATTCTTTTTAACGGTTTGGAATCTATCTATTGACAAGTGTAATCGAAAGGTTTATAGTAAAGAAGAATTAATGATTACGTTCGTAAACGAAATTAAAAATTAGGAGTGAAGAATGATGGAAAAAACATATACAGTAGCAAACATGAAGTGTGAGGGTTGTGCGAGTAATATTCGTAAAGCATTGAGTGAAGTCGCAGGTGTCAATGAATTAGCGATCGATGTGGCAACTAAAACAGTCAAGGTTCAATTTGATGAAACAACGGTCAATGAACAAACGATACAATCAGCATTTACAACTGCCGGCTATCCAGCAGTTTAAGTCAGAGAGATAGGGGAGAGTGTTTAAATGAAGAAGGAAAGTTTTGCGGTGGTAGGGATGACGTGTTCATCTTGTGCCCAAACGGTTGAAAAAACAGTACAAAAATTAGCGGGTGTGAAAGAAGCATCAGTCAATTTAGCAACAGAAAAATTAACCGTTTCATATAATGAAGAAGAATTAACGGTTCAAAAAATTAGCGAGGCAGTTCACCAAGCAGGTTACGAAGTCGTTCAGCCAACGCAAGAAATGACGTTTGCCATTGAGGGCATGACGTGTTCATCTTGTGCGCAAACGGTTGAGAAAACAGCGAAGCATTTATCAGGCGTGAAGGATGCAGCAGTCAATTTAGCGACAGAAAAATTAGTCGTTCAATTCAATCCAGGTGCGATGCAAGCCCGTGAGATTATTACAGCCGTTAAAGAAGCGGGTTACGATGCGAAAATCTTTACTTCAAGTAAAGAAGCAACGGCCGAAGAAGCCGATAAAAAAGCCAAGCATTTAAAAGATATTTGGACGCGCTTTGTCGGTTCAGCGATTTTTACGGTGCCCTTACTTTACTTAGCAATGGGTGACATGGTCGGCTTGCCAACACCAGCCTTTTTAAATCCAATGGAAAATAGCGTAACGTTTGCGACATTGCAATTATTATTAACCATTCCAGTGATGTATTTTGGTCGTAGCTTTTTCATCGTGGGATTCCGTACGTTATTTAAAGGACATCCGAATATGGATTCACTGGTTGCTTTAGGAACGAGTGCGGCTTTCTTATATAGTATTTATAGTACGGTTTTAGTCTATCAAGGTGATGCACATGCGGCAATGAACTTATATTATGAATCAGCTGCTGTTATTTTAACGTTGATTACATTAGGGAAATACTTTGAATCGGTATCCAAAGGGAAAACGTCGGAAGCGATTAAGAAATTAATGGGTCTCGCACCAAAAACAGCCAATATCATGCGTGACGGAGTGGAAGTTGAAATTGCAATCGAAGAAGTTCAAACAGGCGATATTTTAGTCGTTCGTCCAGGTGAGAAAATCCCAGTTGATGGAACGATTGTTGAAGGAAGTTCAGCGATTGATGAGTCGATGTTAACCGGTGAAAGTTTACCGGTGGAGAAAAAAATCGGAGATCATGTGGTTGGAGCAAGTATCAACAAAACCGGTTCATTTAAATTTGAAGCAACAAAAGTCGGCGAAGATACGACGTTATCACAAATTATTCATTTAGTTGAAGAAGCACAAGGTTCAAAAGCACCGATTGCGCAATTAGCGGATAAAGTTTCGGGAATTTTTGTTCCAATCGTGATTGTTTTAGCGATTTTAGCAGGTGTCGCTTGGTTCTTCTTAGGTCAAGAGTCTTGGGTTTTTGCTTTGACGATTACGATTTCCGTTTTAGTCATCGCTTGTCCGTGTGCCCTAGGTTTAGCAACACCAACAGCGATTATGGTTGGTACGGGTAAAGGGGCTGAAAATGGCGTCTTAATCAAGAGTGGTGATGCGTTGGAAACAACACACAAAATCGAAACGATTGTTTTTGACAAAACTGGAACAATCACAGAAGGTAAGCCAGTTGTAACGGATATGTTGACGTATCAAGGGATGACAGAAGAAGGGTTGTTAACTTTAGCTGCAGCAGCAGAAGTCGGTTCAGAACACCCGCTTGCACAAGCGATTATTGAACGAGCGAAAGAAAAAAATCTTGTTTTACCAGAGAGCAAAGATTTTAACGCGATTCCAGGACACGGAATTGAAGTCTTTGTTGACGGTCAAAAAGTGTTATTTGGAAATCAAAAATTAATGACTGAAAACAACATTCCATTAACGAATGAAGTATCCGATGCACAAAAATTGGCGATGGATGGGAAAACACCGATGTACTTAGTATTAGAAAATCAATTAGTCGGAATTGTAGCCGTAGCCGATACAGTTAAAGCTAGCAGTAAAGCAGCGATTGCACGTCTACATAAGATGGGCTTAGAAGTGGCAATGATTACTGGAGATAACCACCAAACAGCGCAAGCAATTGCCAAACAAGTTGGAATCGACCGTGTATTCAGTGAAGTGTTACCAGAAGATAAAGCCAAAGAAGTCAAAAAATTACAATCCGAAGGCAAAAAAGTCGCGATGGTTGGTGATGGGATTAACGATGCACCGGCTTTAGCCCAAGCCGATGTCGGTATTGCGATTGGAACAGGAACCGACGTAGCGATTGAATCAGCCGATGTTGTCTTAATGCGTGGCGATTTAAATGATGTACCAACAGCAATCGAATTAAGTCGTGCAACGATTAAAAACATTCGCGAAAACTTATTCTGGGCCTTTGCCTATAACGTTTTAGGTATACCCGTTGCAATGGGTATTTTATACGCATTTGGTGGACCATTATTAAGTCCAATGTTTGCAGGCGCAGCGATGAGTTTCAGCTCGATTTCAGTTGTACTAAATGCCTTACGTCTCAAACGATTTAAACCAAAACAAATTTAAATCAAAAAGTGTCGTTCATTCATTGTGAACGGCACTTTTTTTGTTTGTTGTTAAGGTAATTCAATAGTGAGACGTCTAATTTTTTAGAACGATTTAATTCATTGACAACGTTCAATCCGATACCAAGTTAATTGATCTTTGGCAGATAATGAATGGGTATTTTTAGATGTTCTTTTCACAATGAAAGCAGAGAATAAAAGAGTAAAAAAGCAAGAGTATTCGAGAGAAAGGGTCTTTTTTATTGCTAAAGTATGTTTCATTATTGTGGGAAAGTATTGTGTAGCATGAATGTTACATATTAAAAAAACAGCTAAATTTAATACCTATTTCTATTCAAACGACATTAATTTAGGGTATAATACTTGTATAAAAAGGAGGGGATTTAATAATGTTCATATTGAGTTTTGTCAGTCTAGGGATTGGTTTAATCCTACCGGTTATCGCATTGTTTCAACGTCAAAAAGAGGCGATTTACTCAAACTTGAGTTTGATCGCTTGTGCCTTTGGTATTTGGCTACAGTATTATGCTGTTAAAGCGATGGTCCTAGAAGAAGATTTGAATGCTTTATTTGATACAGTACCGACGATGCAAGCGGTCTTGGGTAGTGTCTTATTAATAACAGTTTTATTAAATGCTTTTCTTTGGTGGCGTACGAAAAAAGTAAACAAATAACAAGTAAAAACCATCCGAACCGATTCAAGGTTTGGATGGTTTTATTCATTATTCGCTCGATTTTTTCATTTCGTCCTTTTCGGCTTCTTTTTTTACTAATTGGACAAAGTTTTCGACAACTTCATCATTTTTCTTTTGTGAGCCGATTTTTAACATCGTTTTACCTAAAAAATTCACCCCTTCATTTTTCCCACGATAAATAAATAAGGTTTCCGTATCAGTTATTTTTTTGAGTTGGAATTCACCCATGGAGTGAATCATTTTGGCGATGGTAAAGTCAAAGCTTTTATGTTTTTCAGTCGGTGTATCAAGTAAGATGATTTCCGTTAATAAGTACGTTTCTTCGCGCTTTCCTTCGGCGTAAGTCTCTTCGTAAATATTAGTCCTAGTAATAGGGTCCGTTGATACCAGTTTATGCGCAACAACTTGCGGCATAATACGTTGCATGTTTTCCTCAGTAAATAGTTGCCAAACCGTTTCAATGTTGGCGTGAATCGTCATTTCGCTTTCCCAACTCATAGTCATAGACTCCTTTATCATTCAATTTTCCAAAGCGTAACACTTTCAATCGTTCACCGTCAAATTTCATGATTAGGAAATAACTCAGTCTGCGTTGTTGGTTACTTTTAACGATTCTGTTTTTTACTCGTCACTAATCAATCGTCCCATGACCTCTGAATAGAAGCTTAGGAGGTCTTAATCTTTCTATTTTCAAACCATCCAACTTTTTAGAGATTCCAACCGTATGCTTTCCTTGGATATAAAAAAACTCCTACTCACGATAAAATCATGTGTAGGAGATTAAATGAATTAAATAACGATCGTCGCTTCGACTGGGAAGTGATCCGACGGGAATTGATTATCAACACTGTCGGTTAATGTACCCATTTTTTTAACGGTAACGTCTTTTGAAACAAAGATAAAGTCAATTTCAACGAGTTCGCTCCAAGGGCAATCATAGCGGAATTCATTAAATGTACCGCGTGGACCGTAAGCAAAAACACCGTCAACGTAACGGCTATCATTGAGTTGCGTTGTTAATAATTGATAAGCGCGTTCTGTCGGTTCAGCATTGAAATCACCGACTAAAATGGTCGGATATTGTTTGAATTTCGATAAGCCATTTTCAATAATCACTTGAGCGCCTAGTTCACGTGCTTCTTCTGAAACGTGATCTAAATGGGTATCGCCAAAGACAAAACGCTGACCAGTCTTTTTATCTTCGAATAACCCAAGGACGCATAAGCGGTGACACCCAGCAGTTGGATGAATACTTGGCACATCAGGTGTTTCAGATAACCAAAACGTTTTTTCTTCAAGGCACTCAAAACGCTCTTTTTTATAAAACACGCCATTGTATTCACCAGAGTCGATGCCGTCTTCACGAGCTGTTCCGATAAAAGCGTAATCGGTCAGTGTTTTTAAATCGATTAATTGATGCGGCAAGGCTTCTTGTACGCCGAATAAATCCCAATCGTGATAAGTAATGAGCGCAAGGACATGTTCTTTACGCGCGTTCCATCCCCAGTTTCCATCTTCTAAAGCATCCATGCGAATATTGTACGTTGCAACACGTAATTCTGTCATTTTCAAAAATCCCTTTCAAGCTTTCTAGAGCGTTAGTTATTTTTTTTCAATACAAAATAATATTGGTGGCTGATTCTTTTGATTAATGAATTGATAATTCAGAACATTGTAAGCTTCTTGTGGCAGTTGTTCACAGTAATTGCGGACGGTGAGCAATTCTTCTTCGCCGCCTTCATGACCGTAATAAGCGACAAGCACAATTCGACCTTTTGGTGCTAAGCGTTCCAGTAAAGCATCGAGGGCTTTTTTTGTTGTATTGGGCAAGGTAATCACGGATTTATCACTTTTTGGTAAATAGCCTAAATTAAAAATTGCCGCTTTAATGGTTGTTTCTTTCGGTAAATAAAGTGCGAGATTTTGATGGCCGTCAAAAATTAATTGCACCCGTTGTTCAAAAGGCGTATCGGTTAAGCGTGCTTTGGTGTTTTCAATTGCTTGTGCTTGAATATCAAAAGCATAAACAAAGCCCGTCTTGCCGACACATTCAGCCATAAATAACGTATCATGACCGTTACCCATCGTTGCATCGACCGCAGTATCACCGGGCTGCAAGACTTCTTGTAACAGTTGTCGACTAAAATGTAAGGCGGTTTTTAACATGAGGGGACCTCCTGATGGCGCACGTTGAATTTCCCTTGATAAGAATCTCGACGTAAAAGTTCTTGGTCAATCGCATTTAAGACTTCCCATTTCTTCAAGCTCCACATGGGACCCACGATCGTATCACGTGGTGCATCGCCCGTTAAGCGATGGATAATCACTTCTTGTGGAATCATTTCAAGCTGATTACAGACAATTTCGGTATAATCGGTTTGCGAAAGTAACTGCAAACGACCTTCATGGTAGTCACGCAACATCCGGGTGTTTTTCATTAAATGAAGCAGGTGTATTTTTATTCCTTGAATATCAGAATCGAGAATCGTTCGACGCACATTTTCTTCCATCATTTCTTTCGTTTCACCCGGTAAGCCATTGATTAAATGGGTACAAACACGAATGTTGTGTTTGCGTAATTTTGCGACACCATCGACGTACGTTTGATAATCATGGGCTCGATTAATCGTTTTACTCGTTGATTCAAAAGTCGTTTGTAAGCCAAGTTCGACCCATAAATACAAGCGCTGATTGAGTTCAGCCAAGTAATCAACGACGTCATCCGGCAAGCAATCCGGTCGTGTGCCGATCGATAAACCAACAACACCTGGTAAGTTAACGACTTGCTCAAAGCGTTCTTTAATCACCGAAAGTGGGGCGTGAGTATTGGTAAAGTTTTGGAAATAAACGATGTATTGTTCAACGTCCGGCCACTTGCGATGCATGCGATCGATTTCTTTATGAAATTGAACCGGAATCGGATCTTCTGGTGCGACAATCATATCGCCGGAACCAGAAACACTACAAAACGTACAACCACCATGAGCAACCGTTCCGTCACGGTTCGGACAATCAAATCCACCATCAATGGGCAGTTTAAAAATTTTATCGCCAAAGACTTGTCTTAACGCGTAATTCCAAGAGTGGTAGCGTTTGTTCGGATCTTCGGTATAAATAAAAGACATGTTTTTTCAGCTTCTTTCTTAGTTTTGTTTGCTTTGGAAACGCCAAATGAATCGTTTCTCTTGATAGATAGGGAAAGACCATAATAACCAACCGAGCGCAAGTGAGTAACCACCGATAATATCTGTTGGATAGTGAACACCTAAGTAAATACGACTTAACCCAATTGTGAAAATCACAAGACCAAGTAAAATTTGCAATCCGAGACGTAATGTTTTATTTTCGATAAAAAGGGGTAATAAGAAAATCAATGAGCCGTATAAAATCATACTAGCCGTTGCGTGCCCACTAGGGAAACTCAGACTGTGTTCCGAAACCAAATGTTCTAAAGCTGGACGCTCCCGTCCAAATGCCAATTTCAAAAGTGGATTGATTACACCACTAATCCCAATCACGCTGAGACTCAACCAAATCGCTTCCGCATATTGTTTACCAAAAAGTAAGACAAATAAAATAGCGAGAAATAAGATAATAATTGTCAGTGGATTGGCAAATTGGGTAATCCAAAGAAAGAAAGGAGTGAGGGTGTCATTTGCGTTGTAAACCAATCCAGTCACCCATTGATCGAATGGTTGGAGGACTTTTGGAAAGGACTTAACGAAATAGCCTAACACCGTTAAAATCAGTAAAAAACAGCTACCAGCAAATTGATAATAAAGTTTATTTTTCATATAAAAGGTCCTTTCGAATGATGGACTATAAAATAAAAGCGTTTTACAGTCGATTATTCAGTATAGTGAAATCTTTTTTAGTATACCGTAGCTAGCTAATTTCGCAAGAGGATTTGCGAATGTAAATAAGATGTACAACGTGTTACAGCAAGATTACAATTCAAAAAAAATGGCGGTTAAACTTTTCTTAAGAAAAAGGAACAGGTATACTAGATTTAGAAGTTTTTTTAATTTTATATCGGAGGTAAGGTAATGGGAGAGTCTTTGTCACGTAAAGAGCGTCGAAAAGTTGAAGAACAACGGACTTTTTATCGCAATATGAAAAAAAGTGCGGCTGTTTTAGGAACAACAATCACGACAATTTCAGCAGTTGCGCCACTATCACCAATGGTAACAGTGCTGGCGGATGAAACAGATATCGCTGTGGAGGAAGCAACAGCACATTCAATCGACACGTCAAATCAAACGTCTACGGAAGCAACAACAGTTGTGGAAGAAACAGACGGATCAATCGAAGAAATTACAACTGAAACTGAAATAGAAGTAGAAGTCACACCAGAATCATCGGAAGTCATTGAAGATATTTTGGAACAACCAGCAGTCGTACCAACAGAACCAGTCGTTGTTGAACCGGAAATCACGGAACCAGAGATTGCAGAACCAGAAATCAAAGCACCAGTCGATATTCAAGCACCGTTTGCGGCTCCTGCTGCGGCACGTTCACGTATGTCTGCAATGGACCCACAAACGTTTATATCAACGGTTTCCCAGTATGCAGTTCCAGTAGCGAATGCCAATGATTTATACGCTTCAGTCATGATTGCTCAGGCAATTATTGAAAGCGGTTGGGGTGGCAGTACGTTATCACAAGCACCGAACTATAACTTGTTTGGGATTAAAGGGAGTTATCAAGGACAAACGGTTTACATGAGTACTTTGGAGTATTTAAACGGCCAATGGGTGACGAAAAATGAACCTTTCCGTAAATACCCATCCTTTGCGGAGTCGTTTGCAGATAATGCCTACACGTTAAGAAATGTTTCGTTGCAACCAGGGGTCTATTATTACTCAGGTGCTTGGAAGAGCAACACAACAAGCTACCGTGATGCCACTGCATGGTTAACGGGTCGTTATGCAACCGATCCAAGTTACGCTTCAAAATTAAACAATGTGATTGAATCTTATCAATTAACTCGTTTTGATACATCGGCAACCGGAAAGCCATCAACACCGAATGTACCTGGACAACCGGAAACACCAAGTACACCGGGAAATAATACGGGAGCAGCAACCTATACCGTGAAATCAGGCGACTATCTTTCGTTAATTGCCCAAAATCATGGGATTACCGTCGCTCAATTACGCAGTTGGAATAACTTGAAGGGTGATTTAATTTATCCAGGTCAAAAATTAATTGTTAAAAAGACTGCAACCGATGAATTAACGCCAACACCACCAAAACCAGATCCAAATCCACCAACGAATACGGGAACGGGGCAGAAACCTTCGACGAGCAATCAAACGTATACCGTAAAATCGGGTGATTCGGTTTGGTTAATCGCCAATAATCATGGGATTACGATGGATCAATTACGTAGTTGGAATAATCTAAAAGGTGATCTAATTCACCCAGGTCAAAAACTAATTGTTAAACAAGGAAGCGTTTCGGAGTCTAAGCCGACGCCACCAACAAACCAAGTGAAACCAACACCGCCATCAACAGGTGGTTCGACTCAAACACCATCAACGGGTAATCAAACGTACACGGTGAAATCGGGTGATTCGGTTTGGTTAATTGCCAATAATCATGGAATTTCAATGGATCAATTACGTAGTTGGAATGGTCTAAAAGGTGATTTAATTCACCCAGGTCAAAAACTGATTGTTAAACAAGGTACCGGTGGGACAACGAACCCAACGCCACCAACGAATCAAGTGAAACCAACACCGCCATCAACAGGTGGTTCAACTCAAACACCATCAACGGGTAACCAAACGTACACGGTGAAATCGGGTGATTCGGTTTGGTTAATTGCCAACAATCATGGGATTTCAATGGATCAATTACGTAGTTTAAATAACATCAAAGGTGATTTAATTCACCCAGGTCAAAAATTGATTGTCAAAAAATCAGCAACGAGCAACAATAATACAGGCAATCAAGCATCAAATAAACCCGCAGCACCATCAAACGGTCGATCACATAAAGTTGTGAGTGGGGATAGTTTATGGGCTTTATCGGAACGTTATGGCCTGTCCGTCCAACAATTAAAAGCGACTAATAATTTGAAGTCCGATACGATTTATGTTGGTCAAACATTAAAAGTTTAACAAAAGGATTGAAAAGACCAGTAAAATTTGCTAGTATACACGTAAGTTCAAATATTAAACACATTTGAAAAGGAATAGTAGAAAGCCCTTCTGATTTAGAGAGTACATGGTTGGTGGAAATGTACATAGAATCTTTTGAACTCGCCTTTGAGTGAATATCCGATTGAATGCCAGTAGATTGGATACGGTGACGACCGTTAACACGTTGAGGCTAGTTTTTACTAGTAAATTTAGGTGGTACCACGTCTTTAACGTCCTATAAAGAGCAAATCTGTTCTTTATAGGGCTTTTTTTATTATTTTGAAGAGGAGAATGTTATCGTGAACTACAATCACAAAGAAATTGAAAAAAAATGGCAGAAGTATTGGGCGAAGCATAACAGCTTTAATACGACTGACAGCTCAGACAAACCAAAATTTTATGCGCTAGACATGTTCCCTTACCCTTCAGGTCAAGGGCTACACGTAGGGCATCCAGAAGGATATACGGCGACAGATATTTTATCTCGTATGAAACGTAGTCAAGGATATAATGTTTTGCACCCAATGGGATGGGATGCGTTTGGTTTACCGGCAGAACAATATGCATTGGATACTGGAAATGATCCTGCAGAATTCACGAAAAAAAATATTGAAACATTCCGTCGTCAAATCAATTCATTAGGTTTTAGTTACGATTGGAATCGTGAAATCAATACAACGGATCCAGAATATTACAAATGGACGCAATGGATTTTCACTAAATTATACGAAAAAGGCTTAGCTTATGAAGCAGAAGTTGCCGTTAACTGGGTACCGGCTTTAGGAACAGTTATTTCGAATGAAGAAGTGATTGATGGAAAAAGTGAACGTGGTGAGCACGAAGTTATTCGTAAACCGATGCGCCAATGGATGCTAAAAATCACAGAGTACGCTGATCGTTTATTAGATGATTTAGATGATCTAGATTGGCCAGAAAGCATTAAAGAAATGCAACGCAACTGGATTGGCCGTTCATACGGTGCAAATGTGACGTTTAAAGTAGCGAATCATGATGCAGACTTTACGGTCTTTACTACACGTCCTGATACGTTGTTCGGTGCGACTTATTGTGTCCTTGCACCAGAACTTGATTTGGTTCAAAAAATTACGACACCTGAACAAAAAGAAGCAATTGAAGCATACATTGTCGAAGCAAGTAAAAAATCGGACTTAACACGTACAGAATTAGTTAAAGAAAAAACAGGTGTCTTCACCGGTGCTTACGCGATTAATCCAGTTAATGGGAAAGAAGTGCCAATCTGGATTTCAGATTACGTACTGGCTTCTTATGGAACAGGTGCGATTATGGCTGTTCCAGCACACGACGAACGTGACTACGATTTTGCCAAAACATTCGGTATTGAGATTATTCCAGTGCTTGAAGGTGGTAACATTGAAGAAGCACCTTATGTGGGCGACGGCGCACATATCAACTCTGATTTCTTAAATGGTATGGATAAAGAAACAGCCATCCAAACAATGAATGAGTGGTTAGAAGAAAATGGTATTGGTAAAAAAGAAGTTAGCTACCGTCTACGTGACTGGTTGTTCTCACGCCAACGCTATTGGGGTGAACCAATCCCAGTGATTCATTGGGAAGATGGCACAACAACAACCATTCCTGTGGAAGAACTGCCATTACGTCTACCAATTACGGATGACATCCATCCAAGTGGAACAGGCGAATCACCACTAGCGAATATCACAGAGTGGGTGAATGTCGTTGATCCAGAAACAGGAATGAAAGGTCGTCGTGAAACCAATACGATGCCACAATGGGCAGGAAGCTCATGGTACTTCCTACGCTTTATCGATCCACATAACAAAAATGAAATTGCGAATTACGAAAAATTAGAGCGTTGGTTGCCAGTTGATATTTATATCGGTGGGGCAGAACACGCAGTATTACACCTATTGTATGCACGTTTCTGGCATAAATTCTTGTACGATATCGGTGTGGTTCCAACAAGCGAGCCTTTCCAAAAACTTTATAACCAAGGGATGATTCTTGGTGAAAATAACGAGAAAATGTCGAAATCACGTGGCAACGTCGTTAACCCAGACGATGTCGTTGAGAAATATGGTGCAGATACACTAAGACTTTATGAAATGTTCATGGGACCATTAGACGCAGCCATTGCTTGGAATGAAAATGGCCTAGAAGGTGCGCGTAAATTCCTTGACCGCGTATGGCGTTTAATTGTTGATGAAAATGGAAAAATGCGTGATCGTGTCACAACGATTAACGATGGTAAATTAACAAAAGTTTACCACCAAACGGTTAAGAAAATAACAGAAGATTATGCTGCACTACGCTTTAATACAGCCATTTCTCAATTAATGGTTTTTGTAAATGAAGCCTACAAAGTCGATGCATTACCGTTTGAATACTTAGAAGGATTTGTCCAAATGTTAGCACCAATTACACCACATATCGGTGAAGAGCTATGGGCAATTTTAGGACACGAAGAAAGCTTAACTTATGTTCCTTGGCCAACATACGACGAAGCAGCACTAGTCGAAGACGAAGTCGAAATTGTGATTCAAATCAACGGAAAAGTACGTGCGAAAATGATGGTACCAGTTGAAGCAACACGTGAAGAACTCGAAGCATTAGCAACAGCTGACGCAGACATTCAAGCACAACTAGAAGGCAAAACAATCCGTAAAGTCATCGCCGTACCGAAAAAACTAGTAAATATCGTAGCGAATTAAGAGGCTATAATAAAAAGCGTTCAATGACGAGTAATAAGTAAGAAATCTTTCGAAAGGGTTCTTTCCTTTCGAAAAGATTTCAGCTTATTACCGAGTCATTGCTTTTTTTATGCCGTTTCAATTAAGAGGCTATAAATGAAGCGATTAGGGGTGAGTAATAAGCAAGGAATCTGTTTAAAAGATTCCTTGCTTATTTATGTCGTTTCGCATAAAGAGGGCTACATTTATAGGCGAAATATAAGAATCGTTTCAGGAAAAGCATGGTCTCTATAAATGGTAAGTAAGGAGATTTAGTCGTTTTTCAGATTATATTCCAAGGCAATTCCTTCATTAGCAGCTACAAATCCATTTTTTGTATAAAATTTCGCGGCTTGTTCGCCACCAGTCATAAGAAAAATTCGATTAATCTTTTCATTTTTCAGTGTATTTGAAACAAAGAGTAATAGATTTTTACCTATACCCGAACCTTGAGCGGAAGGCATAACATTGAATTCATCAATACAAAACTGACTCCAATTTCCGTAGTAATAATCAATTCTACCTAGACACATAGAGACAATTTCGTTATCTTTTTCAATGACATATCCTATAGAATTAAATCCGCTCATTGTCGATTCAATTCTAAGAAGTGCCTCTTTTTTAGTCCAAGTATTATTCCAAGGTTCACCATTATAAGCTGCTACTAAAATATTCGCACATGTAGAAAAGTCTTCGCTTTTTATTTCTCTAAAATATAAGACCATGATCATTTCCCCCTTATTTAATGTGGTAGATTATTATAACGATAGTTTTATTTGTGGTCAACTAGATGATCCGTATTTTGATTTTTGATATAACCTCAGTAATCCAGATGTTTTTGTGTTTATATTAATAATAAGCGGTATCATAGTAAGTAGGAATCATATATAAAATAAAAAGTGTGTTAATTTGATTTTTGGAATGAAGTTTAGAAAATAAAAGCGATGAGTAGTTGTATTCGATGAGATACCGGTAAAAAATGAATCAATAATTGATACTATAAAAAATAAGAAATACAGGTATTTTTTCTTGAAAATTCGAAAGATAAAGAGGAGTGTTTTTTTGTTAAATAAAGTGGCAGAATCCATTAATTTTTTAAGTGCTTTTTGTGGTAAGCGTGATTTAAATCATCTAACGAAGCAAGAATTGAAGCAAAAATACGGTATTGAGAAAATCGATGTGATGGTTTTATTTGGTGGTAGTGTCCTGAGTGGTGGCGGTCTTTTTGCAGAAGCGATGAAGGCGAATCTTGCTAAACACTATATTATTGTGGGTGGCTATGGACATACAAGTTCGTTTTTATTTGAAGCGGCTGAAAAAAGTATTCCCGGTTTGACGATGGGAATTACTTCAGAAGCTGAATTATTTCAAAAATATTTAAAAGTAAAATATCATTTAACCGCGGATTACTTGGAAACAGCATCGACTAATTGTGGGAATAATATCACAAATCTGCTAGCGTTACTGAAAGAACAAGGAATTGCGATGAGCAATATTTTGATGATTCAAGAAGCGGCGATGCAACTCAGAATGGAAGCCACGTTGAAAAAATATGTATTCGATGAATTATTGGTTTTAAATTATGCAGCAACTCAGGTTTCGGTGTCAGTGAAACACGAATCCCTCATTTTTGATCAATTGTTACCGAGTTTTTGGGAGATGGAGCAATACATTCGTTTGCTGATGGGTGAAATTCCTCGCTTACATGATACAGCAGAAGGCTATGGACCGAAGGGGAAGCAGTTTATTGATCATGTGGAGGTTCCAAAAGAAGTTCTCAAGGCTTATGCTGTTTTAAAACAATTTTATCCAGATTTGACTCGAGTGGGAAATCCGGCATACGCCTCAAAGTAAAAAATAGCTGCTTTCTATTCTTTTGTTTGTCTAGATAACAACAAGTGGTACAATATTACTAGGTATTACATAGAAGGAGCTGACAGGAGTGCATTACCTAGACAACAAGTTATTAGGGAAGTATTTTAAAAGTAAAAGCGCGAAAGTACGTGGCATTATTCCAGCCAATGGGCGTTATATTGAATATGTTGTTATTGAAGGAAAACCAGAAGAAGGTAGTATGTTGGAGATTTTTTCGATTGAAAATGGGACGGCGTTTGTACGTGTGAACGATTATTTAATTGAAGAAAGCGAAGATTATATTGTTGTTTAATAAAAGGAGGAGAAAAAATGGTTATTGTACAAATGATTTTAGTTATTTTTGTTTTAGCAATGGTGGTTTGGCTCTTATCAAGTATTGCAGTCGTTGTTCATCAAGGAGAGGTAAAGGTTGTTGAAAGTTTTGGACGTTTTGTAAAAACATTGGATCCAGGATTGCACTTTTTAATTCCGATTTTATATACGGTTCGTCAGCGCGTTTCTTTGAAACAAGTGCCATTAGAAATTCCACCACAAAGTGCGATCACGCGTGATAACGTAATTGTTCAAATTGATGAGGCGATTAAATATCACGTGACCGATGTTCGTGCGTTTGTTTACGATAATGAGGACTCTGTGACTGCGATGATTCAAGATGCACAATCGAATTTACGTGGCATTATCGGTAAAATGGATTTGAATGAAGTGTTAAACGGAACAGAAGAAATCAACGTCGCACTTTATGAATCAATTAAAGACATTACTGCAGGATACGGTTTAGCGATTGATCGTATCAATATTGGTGAAATTGTTGTTTCAGACGAGATTATTAATTCAATGAACAAATTAATTACAGCATCACGCGATAAAGAATCGATGATTACCTTATCCGAAGGTCGAAAACGTTCAGTGATTTTAGATTCAGAAGCTTCTGCCTCTGAAATGGAAATTGACGCTGAAGCACGTGCGAAACAAACAAAAATTGATTCAGAAGCACGAGCAGCGCGCATGAAAATCGATGCAGCAGCAGAAGCAGAAAAAATCCGTGTGATTACAGAAGCAGAACAAAATCGCATTCGTACCTTAAACGAAGCGATTAACAGTAGTTCTCTAACGCCAGAAGCCCTGCAATACCTAGGTTTAGAAGCGTTCAAAGAAGTCGTGAATAGTTCGACGAATACTGTGATTATCCCATCGAATATGACAGAGCTGGGTAATGTTCCAGTGATGAAAACATTGTGGGATACTACGGAAAGTAAATAGTTAAATATCCCAAAAGGTTCCTTTCGATGTTTCGCATCAAAAGGAACCTTTTTCACTGGATAAAATTAGCAATGATCGCAATGAGCCATAAATGGGCGGGGTAAAAAAAGTAAAAGAGGTATTTAAAGAAGAGTGATTGACTGCCTCTTTCGCCATTGTACAAAGCGATAAAGGGAAGTACGGTAATAAATAAAAAGTCAGAGTTATATGCGAGCATCTGTAAAGTGGTTCCCAGTTCACCTAACCATTGGAAATTCATGAAGAATAGCAAAAGGGACAAGATCAGGTAGAGACGATTACACAAGGTTTTATGATTCTGTGTTAAGAAAGTGATTAACATAAAGGGAAGTATAACCAATCCGCCTTCTGTGAACATCGAGCCAACTAGTAGCAGAACGATCAGTGTCACGAGGAGTAAGCCTTTCATGACAAAGGGAATGGTCTCTTTTAATTTTTTTGTCACACCTAAGAGCGTCACCCCGACTGCGAGGGTTAAGAAAATGTTGTTGTAAAGCATCGTTTTAGGGTTGTTTAAGAGGTTGTTTAGGATGGTATTACCTGTCATCATAATGATTGCCCACACGTACAGACGGGCGTTATAGCGGTAGAAATTGCGGGTATACTTGACTCCTTCGACAGCCATATAAGCAAAGAAAACACCGACGCATCGTGTGATTACGTGAAAAATAAGACTGAGTTCAGGTGGAATAAAAGAAGCAATATGATCAAGGACCATTAGTCCCATCATAAATAGTTTTAGCTGATTGGCATTCATTCGAGTTCTCCTTTGTTTTTTTTTGAATGTTTTTATCATAACTTTTTTGTGAAAAGGGGGCAACGAACAATCTTGTCACCTTTCTAACAGAAAGGGAAAAATAAAAACAACCAACTGAAAAAAATCAGTTGGTTGTTTTTATTTTTTTATAAGGTATCGTAGACAATCGTTTCTGCTTTTGGAATCTCTTCATCGATGAAGAAAACTTTATACCATGTTAGGAACGAGTAAACGGCCCAAATTTTACGTTGGAGATCGGCTGTACCATTGTGATGATCTTCGACTAATTGAATAATTTTGTCTTGATCGAAAAATTCACGTACGAAGTCCATTTCGAATAAAGCTTTGACTTGTTTGTAACCCAAATCTTCACGTAACCAGGCTTTGATTGGCACAGGGAAGCCTAGTTTTTCACGATTTGCCCATGCTTCTGGCAAGTGACGGTTCGACGCTTGACGGAAGACGTCTTTCGTATTGTTTTGGTTAATTAAATATTTTGTCGGAATGCTTTGTGCAAGTTTCATCATTTCGATATCAAGTAATGGAACACGTGATTCTAAAGAACTCGCCATTGTGAGTTTGTCTGCTTTTAACAAAATATCTTTTGGCATCCATTGATGAACGTCTAAATATTGCATTTTATTGACTTCTTCATGAGCGAATTGGTCGGCTTTATCAAAGTGTGGTCCAACAATTTCTGCAATGCTTGGCGCATCTTGGAATGCTGGTGTGACAAAACTGCTCGCTTCGGTTTCACTAAAGATTTCTGCATGCCCGATAAAGTATTCTCTAGCGGGTGCCGTTGCGGCATATAAGTGCATGCGTCCTTGGAAGTTTTTCATTTTACCTAGGGAACGACCGATCGTATAACGAACACCCTTTGGTAATTTGCGTAAACCTTGAGCGACGACACGTATGACTTTTGAGTTGGTGTGTAAGCCATAAGCGTTATAACCGGCGAATAATTCATCGGCACCTTCACCCGATTGTACGACACGAACGTATTGTGCCGCTAAGTTTGATAAGAAATAAAGTGGAACACACGATGGGTTAGCATCGGGTTCATCCAAATGGTATTGAATTAATGGAAAAGCTTTAAACGACATCTCGCCATTAATAATCGCAGCAACGTTATTTAAGCCGAGGGTTTCGGTTAATTTACGTGCTTCAATTGCTTCGTTGTACGTTTTATCGTCAAAGCCAATCGAGAAAGTATGCTCAGGTCTTAAAATCGAAGCAACGTAACTTGAATCGACACCACTTGATAGGAATGATCCGACTTCAACATCGGCATTTTTATGAATCGCAATCGACTCTTGTACCGTTGCATCAATTTTATCGACCCATTCTTTTTCAGAAAGGTTTTCTTTTTGACGGAAATCCGCATCCCAGTATTCTTTGATGGTCATTTTGCCATCTTTATACGTAAAGTAGTGGCCTTCTTGTAGGCGATGCACGCCTTTAAAGAAGGTTTCACCGTTTAGTGGTGAATATTGGAAGGTTAAATAAGGTTTCAATGCTTGCGTATTTAAGGCTTTATTGAAATCTGGGTGTGGTAAGAAACTCTTGATTTCAGATCCGAACATCAATGTCCCATTCATCTCTGCGTAATAATAAGGCTTGATTCCAAAATGGTCACGCGCACCAAAAAGTTCTTGTTTTTCAATATCCCAAATCGCAAAAGCAAACATGCCGCGAATTTTTTGTAATAAATCAACGCCCCACTCTTCGTAACCGTGTAGTAGGACTTCAGTGTCTGAATTTGTTGTGAAAAGATGGCCTCTTTGGATGAGCTCATCTCTCAAACGTTGGTAATTGTAAATTTCACCGTTAAAAATAATGACTTTGCTACGATCTTCGTTATAGATCGGTTGCGATCCGCCTTCAAGGTCAACGACGGACAAGCGTCTAAATCCTAAAGCGATTTGATCGTCAACGTATTTTCCGGCACTGTTTGGCCCACGGTGAACAATTCTTTCCATCATTGCTTCAATGACTGTTTCTTTTTGTTGCTGTGAGTTGATAAACCCAACAATACCGCACATAATGTCACTTCCTAATCATTTAATCTCAATTTTGAATCATACGCTTATCATTCTAGCATAAAATAAAGGTATCTAAAAATAGAATCGATGAATTTTAAAAAAAACCAAGGAAAGATTTCGTCAGTCGAAATCTTTCCTTGATTGATTGATTAATTTCTTTTCCAAGATAACCCAAGTAACAACGTAATTGTTGCTAAAAGTGGTACTAGGAAAACTAAAGCGACACTGTAAGTACCACCGCCAGAGCGGGTGTAGCTTTTAGGTGCCAATTGATTCAGGTGAATAATATTAAAGTTCACGAGTAGTTTCCAAAAAATAACTAAAGCAAGTACGCTAGCTAAACTGATGCCAGCAATCATCAAATATTTTTTATGCGTTTGTTTCATGTAACTGACCCCTTTGCAACATCTTCGAACATATTATACCGAATGTTTGTACAAAAAAGAGCAATGTTTTGATAAAGTAATTTTTGTTACATAAATGAAACAAATTAAGCCTTAGTATTTTCTAGCCATTTTTTGGTGTAGTAGCCATCACCTAAGTAGTCGGCATTTTTGCCTTCGATTTTCATCCCTGCTTCTGTTCCTTTTCCAGCAATGATTACAACATCTTGTGCCGTTGCAAGTGAAAGTGCCAGTGTGATGGCTTTTGCTCGTGACATTTCTCGAAAGACTTCTACCTCAGGGTTGGTAATTGCTGCTTGAATTTCGTCCGCAATCGCTGCCGGACTTTCAAAATCGGGATCATCTTCAGTTAAGACGACGATGTCATAACTTTCAGAAATGGCCTGTCCCATGTCTTTGCGACGAGAAAGGGCTTTTCCACCAGCACTACCAGTGACTAAGATGACTTTACCATCTGGTCGTAAATCTTGAGCAAATGTCCCTAACGCAGAAAGGCTCAAATAATTATGAGCGAAATCAACGAAAGCGTAAGCGCCATTTGGTAACTCGAAGAAATTCATACGTCCAGGGATGGTGCACTGACTGACGCTATTTTTTAAAGCTTCTTTAGGTGCTTCAACTAAAGCCGTTGCAATTAAAGCAGCAGCAGCATTTCCATGGTTGAAATGACCAAACATAGCTAAATGATAATCGCCATTTATTTGTAAAAAATCTTCGGTTGCCTCTAAGTGAAACTCGCGGCGATCGGGTCCATCGATCACAGGATAGTCCGCATTTGAACTGCCATAAGTGACAGTCGGAATGTCGTGTGTTAAACAAAGAGCTTCTAAGACGTCAAAATGGTCGGATTGATCGTTCAAGACGACTTGTTGACTATTTAATAGGAGTTGTTGCTTACAAGCAAAATAATCTTCAAAGGTTGGGTGTTCAATTGGACTAATATGATCAGGGCTAATGTTGATAAAGACACCGACTTCAAAAGTAATGCCAAAGGCGCGCTTGGTTTTGTATGCTTGCGAAGAAACTTCCATCACAAGATGAGTTACACCGGCTTCAACCGCTTCAGCCATTTGTTTGTATAAAACGAGTGCTTCGGGTGTCGTTAAAACGGATGAACGATACGTTTTGCCATCGGTTGTCGTTTCTTCTGAAGAAAAGAGGGCCACCTTTGAATCAAAAGCATCTCGCAAAATATGATGAATTAAATAGGCGACACTGGTCTTTCCTTTGGTTCCAGTAATGCCGATTTTGATTAATTTATCTTGTGGGTTTTGGTAGAAAGCTTGGGCAATAATCGCCATCGTTTCACGAATATCGGTTACAAGAATTTCCTGTTCAGGAAAGCCATAAGAAATTTCAGAAATGTAAGTTGTTACGCCCGTATTTAAGACATCAACAAGCCATTCTTTTTTGAAGTTGGCTCCTTTACAAAAAAATAAGGTTTGCCCTTCGATTTCTTGTGAATTATATGAAAGTGTATCAAAAGCTTCGTTTGGATGACTCATAAAATCTTTTTGAGGTGTGACGAGTAAGTTGTGTTGGCTTAATAATTGGTGAATTTCTTCGATAGTAATGGTATACATCGCATATTCCTCCTTTAATGGGAAATTTCATTGTTTATTATAGCATAGTCATTTCAAAAAAAAGAAATAGATTGCTACTGATGAGATTAAGCATTAAAATAGGAGATATGTAAAAAAAAGAAAGTTGGGAACGACGGAAATGGCGAATCGAGTGAATTTAGAAGAACCGGCATTAACCAATGAAGAAAAAATGGCCCGAGGTTCAGCGTGGCTGACAATTGGAAACATTGGTTCACGGTTAATCGGTATCATCTATATTATCCCATGGTATTACTGGCTAGGTGCAAATGCGGAAGCCTCCAATACTTTATTTAATATGGGATACAATATTTATGCCTTGTTTATTATGATTTCTACCGCAGGGATTCCGGCAGCTATTGCAAAGCAAATTGCTTTCCATAATTCCAGGGGAGAATATCGAACGAGTCGCAAACTCTTCCATACAGCCGCAAAAGTCATGCTGGGCTTTGGAGTAGTCAGCGCGATCATTATGTATATGGCCTCACCGCTACTATCAAACGGTGCAGGGGGCGGCAGTGATTTAGTGCCGGCGATGCGTTCGTTAAGTGTAGCAATTTTAGTGATTCCATTTATGAGTGTTTTACGAGGTTATTTTCAGGGAACACAAAATGTGGCACCTTATGCAATTTCACAATTAGTAGAGCAATTCTTTCGTGTCATTTACATGTTATCGGCAACCTTTATTATTATGCGTTTAGGTAGTGGCGATCATGTGGCAGCAGTGACACAATCAACTTTTGCAGCATTTATTGGTGCATTAGCGGGTGTCGGAATCTTATTGTATTATTTTAAAAAAGAAAAAATTAAAATGGATATTTTGGCAGAAGAAAGCCAAGAAACAGTCCAAATCAACAGTGCAGCATTACTGACGAGTGTTGTCCGTGAGGCGATACCATTTATTATTATCGGCGCTGCAATTACTATATTTAAGCTTGTTGATCAATATACCTTTATTCGTATGATGAGTGGTTTTACGGAGTACACGAATAATCAGTTAATGAGTTTAATGGCACTATTTGGTGGGAACCCGGATAAATTAACGATGGTGGTTATTGGTCTAGCGACAGCGATGGCAACAGTCGGCTTGCCGCTTATCACCGAAGCTTACGCACAAAAAAACAAAAAAGATTTGAGTCAATTAGTAACGAGTAACTTACAGTTGTACTCATTCATTATGTTCCCTGCAACTTTTGGGATGGTGATGTTAGCTTATCCATTAAACACCTTATTTTATACACCAAATGTTTTGGGCAGTCGTTTATTGATCGTCGCTTGTTTGTCTGGTTTAGTCCTAGGACTGTACATGATTACGGCAAGTATGCTCCAAGGAATTTATGAAAATTCGGCAGCACTTGTCTTCTTTGGAATTGGCTTATTAGTAAAAGTTGTTTTACAAGCGCCAAGTATCTTCTTACTAGAAGCATACGGTCCACTGATTTCGACAACAATTGGTTTTGCGGTAGCGTCGTACTTTAACCTACGTAAGCTTCATCAAAAAACCGGATTTAATATTAGCTTGGTTGTCCGTCGAACACTTTTAATTATTATTTTGACGGTCGTTATGCTCCTAGCAACTTGGTTGACTCGACTTGGTTTAGGTACCTTCCTAAGTGTAGAAAGAAAATTCAGTGCTTTCCTCTTAATTATGGGCGTCGCTGCAGTTGGTGGCTTTGTCTATGTGTATTTAGGATTGAAAATACGTTTAGCAGATAAACTATTAGGACCAAATGTTATTCGTTTGCGTCGTAAATTACGAATTAAATAAAACAAAGAAGAAAGAGTTGGCTGATTCAAAGTCAGCTCTTTTATCTTTTTGAACAGAAGGAGAAAATCATGCGTTTAGATAAATTTTTAGCCGATATGAATTTCGGTACAAGAAGAGAAGTCAAAGGGTATATCAAAAAAGGACTGGTGACTGTGAATGATCAGATCATTAAGTCTGATAAATTTCACGTTAATGAGTACGAAGATAGGGTTTTATTTGATGGCGAACCGGTCCACTATCAAAAAAACTTCTACTATTTACTTCATAAACCAGGTGGAGTGATTTCAGCGACGGTCGATAACTATGATGAAACCGTGCTTGATTTATTTGAGGATCAAGATTTTCGTGATGATTTATTCCCTGTAGGTCGCTTAGATAAAGATACAGAAGGGTTATTGTTAATTATGAATGATGGGCAATTAGCGCATCGTTTGTTATCACCTAAAAAACACGTCGACAAAGAATACTATGCGCAAGTCGCAGGTATCGTGACGGCAGAAGATCAAGCAGCCTTCAAAGCAGGACTAACGATTGATGGCGATGAAGTTTGTCTACCAGCACAATTAATAATTGATGCGGTTGATGAGGAAAACCAAACATCGGAGATTCGTTTAATTTTACATGAAGGAAAATTCCATCAGGTCAAGCGAATGGTTCAAGCCGTTGGAAAAGAAGTCACCTACTTAAAACGCCTACGAATGGGACCAATTGTACTTGGTGAACAATTGGCTTTAGGTGAGTATCGTCCACTAACACCAGAAGAACTTGCATTACTTCAAAATTAAATCACAGCATTTTTGTAATCGCCTTGTTACATAAGCCTTCATTTTCATGAAAATGAAGGTTTTTTGTCATACAAGACTTTGGAATGATACGAACTTGTAGCTGTTTTGTTACCCCCACGCTAGTGAAATCATGTTACAGTAGCGAAGGATTAAATAAAGGAGCGTTTTAGTTTTGAAGAAAAAATCAATTTTAGTACTTGCAAGTTTAAGTTTACTCTTTTTCTTGCCACAAGCAGCACAAGCCGATGAGATGTCACAAAAGATTCAAGAACAAACACAAGTAGTGAAGCAACTTGAAAAAGAAGTAGCGACAATCACTGATAAACAAACAGCCGTTAAAGAAGAAATCAAGGCGTTTGATACACGAGCAGTCACCCTAGAAAATGAATTAACGACTTTACATAACGAAAAAGAGGCAATTGAAAATGAGATTAAACTACAAGAAATCCGTTTAGTCACATTAGAAGAAATGGCATCTTTACAAACCATTTCTCAAGTTACAACCGTTAAAAATAATAGTGTCGAGAATCAAAAAGAACGAATTGACGCTTTAAGAAAAGAAGTTACTGAAGTAGAAGCAAAAATCGCAGCGACAAACAAAACAATCGCAGCAGAAGAAACAAACAAAGAACAAAAAGTAGCTGAACAAAAAGAGTTAGAAAAAGCAGCGAAAGCCGTTCAAACAAAAATGGCGAACGAAGAAGCGGCGATTGAACGTTTAGAAGCTGAAGCAGCAGCCGCAAAAAAAGCAGCAGCTGAAGCGGAAGCAGCTAAGAAAGCCGCTGCTGAACGTTTAGAGCGTGCGGGCTTCATCTCACCATTGGCTCGTTCATATTCAATTAGTAGTGGATTTGGTCAACGCGTGGATCCTACTGGTTATTCTGGTACAGGACACGATGGAATTGATATTCCAGGAAGCGCCGGTGAAGCAATTTTAGCTGCCCGTTATGGAACAGTCGTTGAAGCAGGTTATCATAGCAGTGCAGGTAACTATGCGATTGTCAAACACGATAATGGCTACTATACTTATTACATGCACATGACTGAAAACTTTGTCAGTGTCGGTCAAACATTAGAAACAAGCCAACAAATTGGTACAATGGGCACAACAGGAAACTCAACTGGCGTTCATTTACACTTTGGGATTGCGACAGGTGTTTGGAGCGGATTTGTGAATCCAACAAATTTTATTTAAATTAATGAAGAATAATCTGGCCAAATAGCACACTTGCTGTTTGGCTTTTTTATTTACTTAATAAGATAAAGTGTAAAAAAGCAAGCCGAATTGAGCTTGCTAAAAGGATGATGAGTGAGTGGCCTATAATAACCGGCACATTTATTTTTTTGATTTTATTCGCATTTAATATTCATGTCAATTAATTTCAAAATTGCTCTGTTTTTTCGCTTGTACGATCATTATTTCTTTTGTAAATGGGTGGGTGAGGTGCATTTCGGATGCGTGGAGCATTAGGCGTTTGGCTTTTTTATTTTGATATAAAGGATCGCCAACAATTGGGTGGCCCAAATAGGCTAAGTGGACGCGGATTTGGTGTGTGCGTCCGGTTTCTAAGACGCAAGAAACCGCTGTGGTTCGTTCGTTGATATGTTCGATCGTCACGTGAGTAATCGCGATTTGACCGTTTTTTGGGTCAACGACACGTTTACGTCTATCGTGGCGGTCGCGTCCAATTTTTTGACGAATCGTTTGATTTTTGGTTAAACGTCCATGAACAATGGCGTCGTATTTGCGATAGATTTGTTTGGTTTCTAAGAGTCGTCCTAAAATAGGTAAGACAAAAGGGTTTTTAGCAAATAACAAGGCGCCGCTTGTTTCTTTATCGAGCCGATGAACGACGTAAGGACGCCCGTTTAAATAAGCCGCTAGATGGTTAAACATTGTATCTGTTTCATCCGGTTGATTTGGATGGGTTTTAATACCATATGGTTTATTGACGACAATTAGATGCTCATCTTCGTACAACACGTCAACAAGTGTGGCATCGCCAAAATGAATGTCTTGATAGGTATAATCGCTTTCCTCTAAATGCAAAGTAATTTGATCGCCGGCTTGGACTTCTTGATGGAACATCGCCACATTGCCGTTGAGTTGGACGTCTTTACGCGTACGTAAAAAATGACGGACTTTTCGTGGGACGAGCCATTCTTTTTCGAGTAAATCGCGAATTGTCATTGGTTGTTGGGTTTTGGGTAAGGTAATGGTAAAGTCCATTGTTTTGTCACACCTTTCATTGATTCTACTTAATTATAGCAGACGGTTTAGAGGATTTAGAAGAAACTTAAGAAAAAAATCAACGCTTTCTAATAATTGGGTGCTAAAATAGGGAGAGTTTTCAGCAAAGTCCAACTTGAGACCTAGGTTGTGAACAAAAAAATTTGTTATACTCATAGAGATAAGGAGGAGTTTCATGGACTTTAAAGCATTACTACAAAAGATAAAAGTGCACATGATTCGCTTTTGGCATTGGATAAAACCTTACTTAGCCGAATTTCGTCAAGGACTTGGACGCTTTTGGAAAAAATACCATTTAAATAAAATTATCTTACTACTAATGTTAACAGCTATTTTAATTACGAGTATTTATTTATTCTATGTGGCAAAGGCAACGAATGTGGAAGATTTGTCTTCAGGTTTGAAAGATTCAACGGTCATATATGATGGGGTCGATGAAGAGGCGGGCCGTTTTCGCTCAGAAAAAGGCAATTATGTCGATTTTGAAGAGATTTCCCCAGCAGTCGTTGACGCGGTGATTTCAACAGAGGACCGCCGTTTTTACGAGCATCATGGGTTTGATTTAAAAGGAATTGCCCGAGCGGCGGTTCGCATGGTAGTTAACCGCGGGAGCACGAGTGGCGGAGGGGGAAGTACGATCACCCAACAATTGGCGAAAAATGCGTACTTAACCTTAGATCAGACGTTCACACGAAAAGCCAAAGAATTGTTTTTAGCCATCGAGATTGAAAAGAAATACAGTAAAGAAGAAATCATGGCGATGTACTTGAATACTTCTTATTACGGGAACGGTGTTTGGGGCGTTCAAGATGCTTCGATGAAGTACTTTGGTGTCTCTGCTAGTCAATTAACGACTGAACAAGCAGCAACCTTAGTGGGTCTCTTAAAAGGCCCATCGATTTATAATCCAATTGATAGTTTAGAGCAAGCGACGAATCGTCGAAATACCGTCTTACAATTGATGGCTGACAACGGGAAAATTACACAAGAAGCTGCACAAGCAGGGCAACAAATTGCCATTGCCGATCAATTATATGATGCGTATGATTCTTCGCAAACGAATTACCAATATCCTTATTATTTTGACGCGGTTATTGATGAAGCGGTCAATAAATATGGTTTAGACGCAGATGATGTCATGAAACGTGGCTATAAAATTTACACGTCACTTGACCAAAATTACCAACGTAACATGCAAGAAGTTTATAAAAGAGATGATTATTTCCCACCAGATTCGACAACGGGAGACATCGTACAGTCAGGTTCGGTCGCACTGGATCCGAATACTGGTGAAATTCAAGGATTAGTTGGTCGTCGTGGCGAATATACCTTCCGGGGTTTTAACTTTGCGATTGCGACAAAACGTTCACCAGGTTCTACGATTAAACCGTTGAGTGTCTATGTACCGGCACTTGAAGCAGGTTATCGTCCGGATTCGATTTTAAAAGATGAACCATTGTCTTATTACGATGCTAAAAACTTTGATGGAACCTATCAAGGAGAGGCAACGATGTATCATGCGGTCGCTCAAAGTTTGAATTTACCAGCTGTTTGGTTGCTACATGAGATGGGAATCAACAAAGGTTACAATAAAGCTAAAGAGTTTGGTTTACCATTAGCTGCTTCTGATAAATATTACGGCTTAGCTTTAGGGGGATTAGAAACAGGAACGTCTCCAGCTGTGATGGCAAGTGCTTATGGTGTCTTTGCCAATGGTGGTACGCTGTATGAGCCGCACTTAATTCGAAAAATTATCGATTCAACGGGTGCCGTAATCGTAGATAATACGAAACCAAAAGGCAAACGAATTATTTCAAAAGAAACAAGCGATGAAATGACTAGTATGTTACTCGGTACGTTTTCAAATGGAACAGCTGCTAACGCGAATCCATATGGTTATACCATGGCTGGAAAAACAGGTTCAACTGAAAATGTCCATGATATCAGTAAATCGTCGGATCAATGGTTGATTGGTTATACGCCCGATGTTGTAATTTCTAGTTGGATTGGCTTTGAAACAAATAGTGCTGAGAATGCGATTGCGGGAACAAATGGTGCCAATATGAGCCTGATGTTTAAAGCGCAAGCAGAAGGCATCTTACCTTATACACAACAGACACCATTTACCGTGGCTGATGCTTATCTAACAGATGGCAAAGTTATGGCAGTTGAAGATGTACCGATAACAGAAGAAACGACTCCTCCTGCGTGGCAACAAGAACTTGATAAGTTCACTGATAAAGCCAAAAAAGAAGTCAAAGATGTCGGCGGAAAAGTTTTTGAGAAAACGAAAGATATCTTACGTGGATTACGTGATCGATTGCCTGAAATCGGTCGCTAAGTCAGAATAATCATGATACAATAACAAAGTAATAACTATTTAGGAGGATGAATTATGTCAGCAAACTTATACGATACAGCCAACAAATTAGAACGTGAAATCCGCGAAGATGCCGCATTTAAAGCGTTAAGCGACTCATTCAATCGTTTAAAACAAAACGAAGAAGCATTTGGTTTCTTTAAAGAATTCCAAATGTTCCAACAAGAAATGCAACAAAAAATGATGTCAGGTGAAGAACTATCAGATGCCGATGCTGCTAAAGCGCAACAATTAGCTGAAAAAGTTCAAGAAGAAGGCCTAATCAATGATTTAATGCAACACGAGCAAGCATTCAGTGTTGTCGTAAATGATTTAAACCGTATCATCATGAACCCATTAAGAGAATTATATAACGCAGAATAATCTGTTTGAGAAGCGATGCCTAAGGGTGTCGTTTTTTTGTTTACTCAGAATGAGAATATGAAAAACATCGTTGTATTTTTTAAAATCTCTGTTACTTTTATTTATTTCAATGTATTTACTTAAAAATGAAATTGTTATATGTTATAATTATTTTTATAAATTCTTTTAACTTATAAAAAATGTTGATTCATCATCTATTCAATCAATGTAATCGACAATACATTGCTGTGAGTTTGTAAAAAATAATTTGTTTAATCTTTTTGTTTTTGGTTGTCCTCACTATTTATGAAACTCACAAATTTCGGAGTATGCAAATTCAAGTTGGAAATATTTTATTTTGCATTAAAATTATTACATAGTCCTGTGAAGGTTAGAATTAATTTTCTTTTATTAATCTCCCTTGATATCAGTTTCTGTTGTTAATAGTATCCGATTGATTTTTTTAATCTGTTTATGTGATATATCTGATACTATCTTAAATTTAATTGGAGTTATGAATGGAGATGAACCTCTAAATTTCTTTCATCTAATTGGTCAGTTTAATCGTATTAGAGATTGGATTTTTATGTGCATCCAAGTTTATAGTATTAGTCAAAAATGTTATTACAGGATATCTGTCATTCATTTCTTGAGGTGATATGAACTATTTAGAGATAAAGCGACTATTTTTATTGGAGGGATACAATTGAGAAAACAAAATGAAATAATCAAAGAACTGAGGACTGAGAGAAATATCTCACAACAATCTTTAGCCATGGGTATTACTACTAGAGAGTCCGTATCTAATTTTGAGAGAAGAGGTACAAATATAACATCCAATACATTAATTGAATTTCTAGATAAAATGAATGTTAGTTTAGAAGAATATTATTATTTATTGAACGATAAAAATCTAACTCAAAAGCAAAAAACATTTGTCGATGGTGCAAAATATTTTGGTGATATAAAAGAGCAGAAAAAATATTTAAAGATGTTAGAAAGCATGTATATGTCTACAAATGATTCAGCATATTTGCTAATAACCTCTCAATATCGTTTATTGTATTCTATGAAAAATAATGATAGCAAAACTAATGAGTTAAAAGATGACATAGAAAACATTAAAAATCATTTAAATAATGTTTATAACTGGGGAAGGTTTGAATTATCACTATTTACAAATGTTTTATTTATTTTTAATTCAGAGTATATTTATTCAACATATCGAAGAGTAATTAAAGATATGAAGCTATATTCAAATCACCCGTATTACAAA
This sequence comes from Enterococcus alcedinis, assembly GCF_014635985.1. Classification (GTDB taxonomy): domain Bacteria; phylum Bacillota; class Bacilli; order Lactobacillales; family Enterococcaceae; genus Enterococcus_I; species Enterococcus_I alcedinis. The sequence continues at coordinate 231,480 of NZ_BMDT01000003.1, forward strand.
GACAACATAGGAATTTTTATAAAGAATTGTCTAATACTTTTTTGGAAAAGAAAACACTATACTCAAATGGAATATTTGCTCTTAGAACTAGACATTTTATCAAAGAATGTTACTTACACGAATGAAAGGTTTACTTATTTGATCTTTAAAAAAGTATTGTCTTCGCAGGGGGAATTTGATATCTCAATGATTGAACCTGAAATTGAAATTTTAAAATATATGGGTTATAACGATTACGCACAACAAATAATTCATAGCTTTACATAAGCTGTTTGTAAAACCCCGAAAGATAGAGTATTTTAGTTTCTTTTATATAATATGCGAGCTGTAGTTATTATGATTTTTTTGAAACAAATTTACCAGTAGTATGAATGTCTTTTTAGGGCAATAGAGTGCTGTGAGAATCTCATTTAGTATAAACTAACCCTAGAAATCAGAGAGGGTATTTGTGATTATTTGAGATGAAATTATTGTATTTCATGGAAATTGGATAATATAAACTTAGTTTTTTTGTTTTCGTATTAATTCTTCTGCGCAAAATTCTCAGTAAATATTGAACCCTAATAAAACCGCTAAAAAAAAGTTAGATTTTCTAAGTATAACTTTTTTTGAGTGGTTTATTTTTTATGTGTAATTTTTTTTTTATGTGTAATTTTTTTGAAATATTTATTTTAAACTAATTAATTAGGTAACAATTCATTACACAATTCAAATTAATTTAGTTTGATGTGCAATACTTAAAATATAAAAGAAAGAGGTGAATTTAACCATGAGTTTATTGATATGCTCCCCTCATAGTAGACACTAGAAAAAACAAAAATTCTAGTCTACTATGAGAGGAGTTTTT
>NZ_BMDT01000004.1 GCF_014635985.1 Enterococcus alcedinis
ATAAGAGAATGCGTAATCTAAAATATTAGTTTTTGTTTTTAACACTGTCTACTTGACAGGGAGCACTTCACTTCGAGACTCCTTGTCTTTTTTTTTTATAACTATGTATTTAAGGAAAACGCTTGCAGTTGGTGGTCTTTCTATGCTAATGTGTGACTGATTTTAAAATTAAAGTAATGAACAGGAGTGAAATTCCATTGTTATATAATGAATATCATGTCTCACATATAGGAAATGATGCTTGGGAGGGGTCATTCGAACAGCCCTTTAGAACAATTTCTGCTGCAGCTCAAAAAGCTTTTGCTGGTGATACAATTACGGTTCACGAAGGAATATACAGAGAAAGAGTCAATCCGCCAAGAGGAGGCGAATCTGACACGAAGAGGATTATTTATCAAGCGGCACAAGGAGAGTTAGTTGAGATTAAAGGTTCAGAAATTGTTGATGATTGGGAAGTCGTCAATGATCATTCTTGGAAAAAAGTTTTGAGTCATGACTTTTTTGGTGATTTCAATCCGTTTGACGATCTTATTTATGGCGATTGGTTCAGTCCGTTAGAACAAGAACACCATTCGGGTATGGTCTATTTGAATGGCGAGTGGCTAATCGAAGCAGCGAATCTCGCAGAAGTTTTGGAGAACCCGGAGAAAACGATGATATGGTTTGCTCATGTCGATGAAAAGCATACGACGATTTGGGCAAATTTTGGCACAGCGAATCCGAATGAATCGTTGGTTGAAGTGAATGTCCGACAGTCGGTTTTTTATCCAGAACAAACGGGGATTAATTATGTTACCGTCCGTGGTTTTACAATGAGTCAAGCAGCAACTCCTTGGGCACCACCAACAGCAGAACAAATTGGATTGATTGGTACACATTGGAGTAAAGGTTGGATTATTGAAGATAATATTATTAGTCATTCTAAGTGTACGGGAATCACACTTGGAAAATATGGTGACGAGTGGGATAATATTGACCCCACAACTTTCGCTGGACGACCAGCTGGGGAATATAAAAAAGAGAGTACGTGGCCATCCGCGGATAGCTATAATTTAGCAATCGATCGAGCCTTAAAAAAAGGTTGGAATAAGGATACAATCGGTCATCATATCGTTCGCCGGAATCATATTTCACACTGTGAGATGGCTGGGATTGTGGGGAGTTTAGGTGCTTGTTATAGTATTATTACAGAGAATGTTTTACATGATATCCATGTTATTCGAACGTTTTCAGGAGCTGAGATGGCAGCTATTAAGTTCCATGCCGCAATTGATACCTTAATTAGTCATAATCATATTTATAATTCAGATGAGGGGATTTGGTTGGATTGGATGACGCAAGGAACGCGGGTAACAGGGAATCTAACGCATCATTTAAGAGCAGATGATCTATTTGTAGAGGTTAGTCACGGGCCATATGTCGTTGATAATAATTTATTTTTATCACCTAAATCAAATACGGTTGTTCGTAATTTATCTCAAGGAGGGACATATGCCCATAATATCTTCATGGGTGATCCAGAAATTTATCCTCAACTCGATCGTTCAACTCCTTACCATGAGGAGCATTCAACGAGCATAGCGGGGGTCGTCCATATTGAAGGCGGTGACGATCGTCTTTATAATAATTTATACATTAGTGAGGATCGTAGACGCTTAGGTCTGCACGCATATGATACATCTGTTTTTCCTGTTGTGATGGATGGTAATGTTTATTTAGAGGGGATTAGTCCATCAAATAAAGAAACGAACCCAATTTTATTAGAAAATTACGATTCACAAAAAGCAATCATTGTAGAAGAAGATGGTGTGTATTTAGAGCTCAATCTTGATGTAGCTTGGAAAGAGGAACGTACGCGGCAGTTGGTAACGAGCAAATTATTAGGTGAGACTTCTGTTTCGAAGTTACCGTTTAAAGATACAGATGGTACAGAACTTGTTTTAGATAAAGATTATTTTGGTAAGAAAAGAGATGTAACGAACCCGTATCCAGGCCCATTTGAAATCAATGAAACAGGCAAGCAACGGTTTAAGATTTGGCCGATAAATTAGCTGAATTTTAATAGCATATAGATTGATATCAAAGAAAGAGTCATTGTAACCGAAAGTGATGTATTTGCATTCAAGTAGAAATTTATAAAAACGTATATTTTTAGCGTAATCTCAGGACAGAGATTGCGCTTTTTATGTATTCCTATCGTAGATTTCCTAGTATTTATTATCTAGAGAAAGAGGACGGATTTTATCATAGCGTTTTTGAGATAAGTTTTTCAATCGATTATCTCTTGGTAAATATATTGAATAGTTAAGTTTATTTACTGAAATAATCATTTAAAACGAATTAATAAGTGCTATAAGTCGCTAGTGTATCTTTAACAACTGCAATGTTAGTGACAATAAAATAAATACGTTTAGTAAATAATCGATATAAAACGTTTACATTTACTAAACAATGAGGTATGATAAATAAAAATAAATCAAAAGGAGTTCTAACATGAAAAGAAAACAATTCGCTTTAATGTCTACAGTGTTACTAACAGGTTTATTTATTGCAGGTTGCTCAGGTGGAGGTTCAGCGAAAGACGATGGCAAAACCAATATTCGTTTTTCGACATGGGATAGTGAGAAAGATTTAGAGGATCAACAAAAATTAGTTGATCAATTTAATGAATCACAAGATGAAATTAAAGTAACCTTAGAAGCCTATGGTAGTGAGTATGACACAAAGATTTCTGCAGGTATTGGCGCAGGCGATGCACCAGATGTGATGTATATGTGGAATTTCCCGCACTATAAAGACGCGTTAGAACCCTTAGATACATTGATTGAAAAAGAAGGACCAGAGTACAAAGATAATTTTTATGAGACACTATGGAATTATAACTCAATGGACGAGCAAGTTTACGGTATTCCAATTGGTTTTACGACACATGCTGTTTTCTATAATAAAGACTTATTTGATCAATATAATGTCCCTTATCCAGAAAAAGGTTGGACTTGGGATGATTTAGAGGCAAAAGCAGAACAATTAACGAATAAAGAAAATGGCGATACTGGATTTGCCTTACCAGGTAAACCGGATCCTTATGACTTTGAGATGTTTGCGTGGGGAAATAATGGGAGCTTTACGAATGCTGATGGAAAGTTAGCCGGTTCAATTGATAGTAAAGAAACGGTTGAAGTGTTCGATGATTTCCAAGCAATGTTAAAAAATGAATCGGCAATTGCAACGGAAGGTAGTGGAACGACTGAAATGGAATCGGGCAAAGTTGGTATGTATGTCTATGGTTCTTGGGGCTTACAACCATTGAAAGATGCAGGTATTAATTATGGTCTAGCAGAAGTTCCAAGTCGTAATGGACATGAGGGTGTGAGTATTTTAAGTTCATCGGGCCTATCGATTTCAAAAGACTCAAAAAATAAAGAAGCAGCCTTTGAATTCGTTAAATATTGGACGAATGAAGCCGCTAATGAATACCGGATGGAATATGAGTTACCTGTTTTGAAATCTGTCGTTGAAAAACATCAATTGGAACAAGATGAATACAAAGGTGTCTTTTATGAAATGTTAGAAAAGAGTAGTGATTTTACGCCAAGTTCTTTCAAAGCTGAAAATTGGAGTGACATTTCTTCGGATCTTTCATTATCATTTGAGCGTGTGTTTAATCCAAGTACATTAGAAAAACCAGAAAAAGTTTTCAAAGAAGTAGCAGATAACTATCAAAAATAAATGACAATAAAAGTGGCGGGTGTTAGCCCGCTACTTTTTAAATTATAGGAGGTTGAATCATTTGGAAGCAGTTGGCGTTGAGGTATCGAAAAAGAAAAAACGAGAATTTAGGAAATGGGCACCATACTTGTTTATTACGCCGTGGATCATTGGTTTTGTAGGATTTACTTTAGGACCGCTATTGTTTTCTTTGTATATGAGTTTACATGATTGGCCTGTTACGAGAGAACCAATTTTTGTCGGATTGCAAAATTATATCAATATGTTTACGAAAGACCCGCAATTTTATAAATCAATTATTCTAACATTTAAATTTGCTGTTATTTTTGTCCCGTTGAATATGGTTATCGCTTTAATCTTAGCAATGCTTTTAACGCAACACGTGAAAGGGGTTCGCTTCTTCCGTACCATTTTTTATTTGCCATCTGTTATTTCAGGGGTAGCGATTTCCATTATCTGGGGATGGATCTTTAATACGAAATACGGCATCTTAAATTATTTATTGAAACTAATTGGTGTTGAAGGACCGCAGTGGCTAGTCAATCCTCGATGGGCAATTATTGCAGTTGTGATTGCGAGTGCCTGGGGTGTGGGTTCGATGATGTTAATTTTCTATACGAATATTAAAAGTATTCCAAAAGATTATTATGAAGCAGCGGTCATGGATGGTGCCTCGCCATTAAGACAGTTCTTTTCGATTACCATTCCTATTATTACACCAACGATTTTGTTTAACTTAATTACATCCACCATTACTGCATTACAACAACTAACACTCGTCATCTTGTTAACTGGTGGTGGACCGTTGAAATCAACCTACTTCTATGGACTATATGTCTTTGAAAATGCCTTTAAGCATCAAAGATTAGGTTATGCCAGTGCAAATGCTTGGATTATGTTCCTAATTATTTTATGTTTAACAGCAATTATCTTTAAATCTTCTGATGCATGGGTCTTTTATGAAGCAGAAGTGAAGAGTGCTAAGAAGACAAAGAAAGGTAGAAAATAATATGAAATTATCGAAAAATCATTCATTGTTAACGTATTTATGTCTCATGTTTTTCTCTGTTTATTTTATGGCTCCTTTTCTTTGGATGTTGATTACGGCGTTAAAGTCACCTTCAGAAGTGAATAGCTATCCACCGACATTTGTTCCTCGCGCTGCACAATGGAAAAACTTTGCCGATGCTTGGGCATCGCAACCTTTTGGGATTTATCTTAAAAATTCGGTGATTGTCACAGTGTTAACGACTTTTGGGCAAGTAATTTCTTGTTCATTTATTGCTTTTGGATTTGCCCGATACGATTTTAAATTTAAGAATTTTTTCTTTATGTTATTACTGGCATCGATGATGTTACCTTGGGATGTAACAATGATTCCTCAATATATGCTCTTTAATAAAATTGGTTGGATTAATACGCTGAAACCTTTAATCGTCCCAGCCTTTTTTGGATCACCTTATTACATCTTTTTACTGCGTCAATTTTTAATGAATATTCCAACAGATATTGAAAACGCGGCTCGAATTGATGGCGCGAATGACTTTCAAATTTACTACCGTATTTTCTTTCCAATTATGAAAGCCCCGTTGTTCTTGATTGGTATTTTAAATATGTTAACGGTTTGGAATGACTACTTAGGTCCATTAATTTTCTTGCAAGATCGTAGTAAATATACATTAGCATTAGGTTTAGCTTCATTTAAAGGCGTCAATGACTTAAACATTATTCCGATTATGTGTATTACGATTTTAATGATTGTTCCGCCAGTGGTTGCCTTCTTCTTTGCACAAAAATATATTATTGAAGGTGTCAGTGGTGCTGTTAAATAATAATAATAAAAATAAAGGTAGGTTATATAAAAAATGAGACAAATGAAAAAGTGGGAAAACCAAAATCAGTTAGGAGAAAACAAGTTAACTCCAACAACAACGTTTAATCGTTTTTCTACGGTAGAAAAAGCTTTTGCAAACAAGAATGATGCGAAAATCGGTTTCGTAGATTTAAATGGCGATTGGCATTTTGAGTTGTATCCTTACCCAGAACTTGTATCGGATAATTTCTCAGAATTAGCGCAACAACTAAAAGAAAAAGCAACAATCCCAGTGCCTTCAACATGGCAAACGCAAGGTTATGATGCGATGCATTATACCGATGTTTTATATCCATTCCCGATTAATCCACCGTTTGTACCGACAGAAAATCCAACCGGTGTGTATTACCGTCAATTTTCTTTTGATACGACTTCGGCAAATGATGTTCATTTATTGTTTGAAGGGGTTAGCTCTTATTATGAATGTTATTTAAATGGTCAATTTGTAGGTTCAAATAAAGGTAGTCGTATGGAGTCAACTTTTTCGATTCGTCCGTTATTACAAGAAGAAAACGAACTAATTGTGAAGGTTGTTAAATGGTCGGATGGCACGTATTTAGAAGATCAGGATATGTGGTGGTTATCAGGTATTTTTAGAGATGTTAGTTTGTTTGAAGTACCAAAACTGGACGTAGTGGATGTCTTAATCAAAACAACTGCTGCTGATGAAACGTACGAAGATTTTATTTTGTCAGTGGATTTAAAGGACAGTCAAGTTGCAGTTCAAGCAACGCTTTATGATGGTACGGAACCTGTCTTAACTTTAAACGATTTTGAAGATGGTATCAGCTTAACAACCGTTGAAAAACCGAAGAAATGGAATGCAGAAGAGCCAAACTTGTATACGCTGATTTTAGAAGTTGCGGGTAGTCATTTTATTTCTTTTAAAGTAGGTTTCCGAACGGTGGAAATTACGGATAATCAACTAAAAGTCAATGGACAAGTCATCTTTATTAACGGTGTGAACCGCCATGATTTTATGCCAACAGGTGGGATGACAACGACACTTGAAGTCATGGAAGACGACATTCGTCTAATGAAGCAACACAATATGAATGCGGTCAGAACAGCGCATTATCCAAGCAAAAAAGAATTTTATGATTTGTGTGATCAATACGGTTTGTATGTCATTGATGAAGCAGATTTAGAGTGTCATGGATTTGAAAACACTGGTGATTATACATGGATTAGTGATAATAGTAAATGGAAACAAGCTTATGTCGATCGTGGTGTTCGTATGGTTCAACGAGATTATAATCATCCATCAATTATTATGTGGTCGCTTGGTAACGAATCAGCTGCTGGACAAAACTTTGCTGAAATGTACCATGCAATGAAAACACTCGATGATCGCCCAATTCACTATGAAGGCGATCGTCAAGCGGCTTATAGCGATGTTTACTCCACGATGTATTCACGTCTAGAAAATCTGATTAAAATCGGACGTGACACAGAAGGTCAAAAACCACATATTCACTGTGAATATGGGCATGCAATGGGGAACGGACCCGGTGGTTTACAAGAATATCAAGACGTTATGCGTAAATATGATCGCTTGCAAGGTGGTTTTATCTGGGAATGGTACGACCATGGTATTAAGCAAGAACGCAACGGAAAAGTAACTTATTTCTATGGTGGCGATTTTGGGGATACACCAAACAATAGTAACTTCTGTATTGATGGTTTACTCATGCCAAACCGTGTACCTTCACCAGCTATGGCAGAGTATAAACAAGTCATTGCTCCTGTTAAGGTTTATTTAGAGGATCAAACACTGACGATTAAAAACTTGTATGATTTTGCTGACTTAGCAGGCACGAAATTAACGCTTGATTTTATGGCGGGACGTGAAGTGATTGCTACGAAAGAAATCAGCTTACCTTCGATTGCTTCTTTTGAAACCTTTGCTTTAGACATTGAACAACCAACCTATCAAGGGACAGAAGATTTGTATTTAAATCTTACGTTTAAACGTGAGCTTCCAGAAATTGGCGAAAACTTGATCTCGAACAATCAGTTCTTACTAAAAGAAGCGACGGTTGCTCCAGCGCAAGTAGGCGATAAAAAAGCGCTAAGCCTGGTTGATGAAGCGCATCAAGTTAAAATCACAACAGGTAATCAAGTCTTTATCTTTAGTAAAATTACGGGTAAATTGCTTTCAGTCACAGACAAAACGGGAACCTTAATTCAATCGGGTCTGAGTTTTACCTTATGGCGTGCGCCAATTGATAACGATATGTACAAAACGCAAGCGTGGAAAGAAACCTATTTCTTACATCAAGTAACCGAGCAATTAGAAGGATTTGAAGTGGTTGAAGAAGCGACACAAATTGTCGTGACAGTGAAACGCTATGCAAGTTCGGTTAACCAAAACTGGGGCTATCATATTGAGCAACGTTATACGTTTGATCAAAGCGGAACGGTACAAACGGATATTTCATCCAAAACATTCTTACGTGGTTCAAATGTACCCGAAATGTTACCACGTGTTGGTTTCGACTTAACATTGGATCGCTCATTGAATCAAGTTAGCTGGTACGGCAATGGACCAGGTGAGAGTTACCGTGATAGTCTAGCCGCTGTTCAAATGGGGGTTTTTGATAAAACGGTCGCAGAGATGCATACAGATTATATTTTCCCACAAGAAAATGGCGCTCGTACGAATGTTTTGTGGAGTGAAATTCGAGGGGAAGGAAATCGTAAAGTTCGTTTTGATTTCGCTCAACCAGTAACATTTACGGTACATGACTATAATCGTGAGCAGTTAGAAAAAGCGTTACATACAGATGAGTTGGTGCGAGACAATGATACATTTATTACAATTGATGCGTTCCATTCAGGTTTAGGAAGCAATAGTTGTGGACAGGAACAGTATGCGTATGACAAAGCACGCTTTGAAGATTTTGAATTATCATTTAAAATGACATTTGAATAGGAGATAGAACGATGAAATTAGATATCCAAGAAATTCCTTTTTCGAGAAGAGGCTCATTTTTTGCCATATCTTACTTAAATCATTCAAATAGTGTCTGGATCAGAGAGGTGCGTGGTGGCGATGAGTCACCAAGCACCCTCTTTGAGCTAGTGATTGATGGGATGACGGATGTGAAGTCCGAATCCTTTTTAAGTAAGTACGATTTTGAAGTAAGCGAAACGTCCCTTAAAGTAACAGAAAAAGAAACGACGAATCAATTAGAAATGATTTTCCCTCGAGCGGATCAATTACGTATCAAAAATCAAGGGTTAAATGTCGAATTAAAAGCAGATAAAGTTCGTTACGATACGTTTAATCAAATGGGGACGCAACAGTTTGAATACATTTCTTATAAGAAAGAAACCAAATATCAGCTCGATTTTTCAACAGCTGATTTTATCGTGGATGCACCGTGGTATCGAGTGGGGAACACCCACATCGCCTTAACACTGGGACAACAGCAAGAATTATTATTTACAAACTATCAAGTCACACCTCCAAAAACGTCCGCATTTTCAGTTTCTTTTGATGAAGAACGGGCGGCAGTCGGTAAAGAATTTTCGGATTGGCGCCAATCCTTTGGCCATTCAACAGCCTTTCAAACAGGTTTTGATTTAGCAACGTATATTATCTGGTCAAGCATTGTACGTGAAGAAGGCCTACTAACGGGTGAGTCGATTTTCATGTCAAAAAACTGGATGCAAAATATTTGGAGCTGGGATAATTGCTTTAATGCTTTAGGTGTTAGTAAGGTCGATCCCACATTAGCTTACAATCAATATTTAGTCTTTATTGAGCATCAACATGCATCAGGTGTTTATGCTGACTTTATTAATGATAAATTCAAATCGTATAATTGTGTGAAACCACCGATTCATGCATGGGCTTATCAATTGCTCATTCAACAATCAACCTATTTTTCAGAACCGACTCGTCTATTGACAATCTATGAGAGTATAGCGAAAACAACCAATTTTTGGTTAGAAAGTCGTCGAGTAGATGAAACGTCGTTACCATACTATACGCACGGGAATGATTCCGGCTGGGATAACGCAAGTATTTTCCATACGGGATTACCAGTGATTGCTCCTGATTTAACGGCTTATTTGATTCAACAATTAACGATTTTAGGTGATTGGGCGAAGAAGTTAGATTTATATGAAGCAGCAGAAAAATGGGAACAACAAGCCGACCATTTGACAACGCAACTGATTACAGAGTTATACGATGAAGAAAAAGGACAATTTGTAGCGAAGAGTCAATTAACAGGTGAAGTGATTCCACAATTTGATAGTTTAATTTTGCAATTACCGATTGTCATTGCGGATCGTTTACCTTTAGCCATAAAAAAACAAATCATTGAAAATCTGAAGTCACGCTTTGAAAGTCCATTTGGTCTAAGAACGGAATCTGCAAATAGCCCACTATATCAAGTCGATGGTTATTGGTTAGGACCAATTTGGGCACCAGAAACATATATTTTCTTTGATGCTCTCTTACGTGCGGATGAGGGTGTGTTTGCGCAACGAATTGCTGAAAAGTATTGCCGTTTAGGCGAGCAAGGTGGCATGGCAGAAAACTACAATCCTGAAACAGGAGCGGGCAATGACGACCTTTCCTTTACTTGGACGTCAAGTGTCTTCTTGTTGTTAAGAGACTTTGTGATTGGACGCGATACGAATGAATAAATATTTAGGGAAAATCGGATTAGTCATTGTGGCGGTTATTTGGGGAAGCGGATTTGTCGCAAGTGCACTAGCGCTAGAGCATTATTCACCTTATCAAATTTTAGCCTTACGTTTTACCTTAGCGTTTGTTGTTTGGCTACTGATTAATATTAGAAAACTAAAGAAATTTTCATTTACAACGATGTGGCGTGGGTCATTGTTGGGTGTTTTCTTATTTTTGGCCTTTGCTTTTCAGACAGTCGGACTTCAATATACCACGCCGTCGAAAAATGCTTTTTTAACAGCGGTGAATGTCGTGATTGTGCCATTTTTAGGTTATCTGATTTTTAAGAAAAAACTACCTGTAAAAAATATTATTGGTTCATTTATTACTTTGATAGGGATTGCTATGTTATCATTAACACAAGCGGTCGGTAGTGTTAATTTTGGGGATGTACTGACATTAATATGTGCTGTTTTTTTCGCTTTACAAATTTTTTCAACCGATTATTTTGTAAAAGAAGAAGAGACCTGGGCCTTGATGTTACTACAGATGGGTGTGGCGGCAGTACTGTCATGGCTGACCTTGTTTATAACAAAAGGTGACGTGCCGACACTGCAAGTGACAACAATGATGCCAGTCTTATATTTAGGCTTAGTGAGCACGCTTTTGGCTTACTTTATTCAAACGATTTCACAAAAGAAAACAACGAGTTCAGAAGCAGCAATTATTTTATCGACCGAAGCGTTTTTTGGTATGATTAGTTCAGTGATTATTTTGAATGAACACATTTCGATTAACATGCTTTTTGGAGCAATTTTAATTTTTGTTGGTATTTTGGTAGTTGAATTAGAAATAAAGGGCTGGTCCACGCAAAGGAGTTAACATGAAAAATAAAAAAAATCCGACAATCAAAGACATTGCCGCAATCGCAGAAGTTTCCCCTGCAACAGTCTCGCGTGTACTCAATTATGATGCGACCTTAAATGTCTCAAATGAAACAAAAAAAAGAATTTTTGAAGCAGCAGAAGACTTAGATTATGCGTTACCGAGTACTAAGAAACGTAAAACAAAACAAAGGATACTAGGTTTTTTTAGTACGTATTCAGTAGAGGAAGAGTTAGAAGACGTCTACTATTTAGCAATGCGTGTTGCAGTTGAAAAATTAGCGATGTTTCATGATTTTCAGATTGAGCCAATTGATAGAAACAGTAAAAAAGAGCGATTGAATCAAGTGGAAGGCCTGCTTTGTGTGGGAACATTTTCGCCCGAAGATGTCGACTGGTTAAAGAAATTGAATAAACCAGTCGTATTATTGGATTCCTCTGATGAAGATGATTCGTTCAGCTCAGTGTTAATTGATACGAGTTCGGGAACCAAAAGTGCGATTGATTGCTTGATTCAAAATGGGCATCAAAAAATTGGGTTTATCGGTGGGGTTGATATTCCAGGTAAGAAAGACCCGCGCCAAGTGATTTTCGAGAATGAATTAGAAAAAATGAACGCATTAAACGTGAATTGGTTGAAATTAGGCGGATATACTCCGAATGATGGGTATCAATTGTTTAAAGAGTTGATGTCAGAAGACGAACGACCAACAGCTATCTTTATTGCTAATGATTCGATGGCAGTCGGCTGTTACAAGGCAGCCCATGAGATGGGATTAGCGATACCAGAAGATGTGAGTTTAATTGGTTTTAATGATTTAGCTTCGGCAGAATTTTTGATTCCTGCTTTAACGACAATCAAATTACAAATTGATTACTTAATTGAGATTGGTTTGGAAATATTAACTCGGACAATCCAAAAGCCTCTGCCATTTCCAATCAAGGTGATTATCCCACCGAAATTGATTGAAAGAGAAAGTATTAAAAGAATCAATTAGACGAATGTAACGATCGATGTGAAAAAGTCCGTTTGCCTTGAGCTAAATGGACTGCTTCACATCGGTCGTTCTTTGTTCGTTTTGAACAAATGACGGACAAGCAATTCATCGAAACTTCTAAACTTTTTTCAAGGGGTATCTTATCGATTTCAATCCTGTTATGCTAGGACAGTAGCAAATCTGAAAGGGTTTACTATGATCGTTTTTATAGATGAAGGGTTGAAGTCTAACTTTTAAAAAGTTCGCAAAAGATGGTAACGCTATTTTTTCCTGAGTTAAAAATAGTCGACTCCGGTCAATGCACCTGAAGCAATCTGTAATTAAAAAAGTCGTAAGGACAAACATCAAAGGAGAATCTTTAAATGAGCGAATTTAACGCAGTAGCAGGAAGAAATACCGATTTAGCACCTAAAAATGAGATTTCATCTCAAACAGTAGCATTCTCACATTACAATAACTTATCAGCACAACTACCAGTTGATACAAATGGTCAACTAGTTGAAGGTGATATCAAAGCTCAAGCAACTCAAATTTTCAAAAACATTGAAGCAATTGTTAAGAGTCTTGACCATGTAATGAGCGATGTTGTTCGTTTAAGTATCTTTGTTAAAGACATTCAAGATGTTGATGCAATCGATGAAGTTTTCACAACATTCTTCCCAACATATATGCCAGCACGCACAGTTGTAGCAGTTGATGCTTTGCCAGTAGAAGGCGCATTACTACAAATTGACGCGTTAATCACACATGGCGAAGGAACAATTCCAAACGCGCCTCAAGCGGGTGATTTAATTAAATTAACGAATACAACAACGAATGCACCAGTTGATGCATTAGCTTCTCAAACAGTGGCATTCTCACACTACAACAACTTATCAGCACAATTACCAATCGATCCTAAAACAGGTCGTTTAGTGATTGGTGGCGTGAAAGAACAAACGAGACAAGCATTACAAAACATTAAAGAAATTTTACTAAGCATCGACGTACCATTAGATGATATTGTTAAAACAACAATCTTCGTTAAAGACTTAGCAGACATGGAAGTTGTCAATGAAGTTTATACGACATTCTTCCCAGATTCTGCAATTGCGCGCGCAGTGGCTTACATGCCAGCTCGTACGGTTGTTGAAGTAGCAGACTTACAAATGGGTGCACTTGTTCAAATCGAAGCAGTTGTCTCTCATGGTGACGGTACGCCGCCACAAGCAATCGAAGATCGTCACGGAATCGTGATTTGGGCTGAAAATACAGATGCAGCACCAGTTGATGCTTTATCAACACAAACGGTTGCATTCTCACACTACAATCACTTATCAGCACAATTACCAATTGATGCAAAAACAGGTGAATTAGTTGCAACAGATATTAAAGCACAAACAACGCAAAGCTTATCACACATTCAATCAATCGTTGAAAGTATCGATCACGTTTTAGCAGATGTTGTAAAAGTAAACATCTACGTTACAAACATGGCTGATATGGCGATTGTTGATGAAGTTTACGCAACATTCTTCCCAGGTGGCGTACCAGCTCGTCGCGTTGTGGGCGTTTCAAACTTACCAAAAGGCGCGTTAATTCAAATTGATGCAGTTGTTGGTAACGCAGAAGGCACACCAATTAAATAATTGATTTTAAAAACAGCTATTTTTTGACTCCTTAGAGCCAAAAATAGCTGTTTTTTTTTTGGTAAATTGGTGCTCTTTGTTTCTTTTTTAGATAAATCAAACGCTCATTCATTTTTTTTGATATAATAGAGAAGTAAATTGAGAAGAGGAGTTATTGAACATGGATAAATTATATACGGATGATAGCCTAACGCTACATACCGATTTATACCAAATTAATATGATGTATACGTATTGGGCACTTGGTCGAGCGGATACGCATTCCGTCTTTGAATGTTATTTTAGAGACATGCCGTTTAAAAATGGTTATGCGATTTTTGCAGGTCTAGAACGTCTAGTTAATTACTTAGAAAAATTACGCTTTACAGAAAATGATCTGTCGTATTTACGTGATTTGGGTGAATATCCAGAAGAATTCTTAACGTATCTGGCGGACTTTAAATTTAGTTGTACGATTCGCTCAGCACGTGAGGGAGATTTAGTTTTTAGTAACGAACCAATTATTCAAGTTGAAGGCCCTTTAGCCCAAGCCCAATTAATCGAAACGGCTTTATTAAATATCGTCAATTTTCAAACACTGATTGCGACAAAAGCGGCGCGAATTAAATCAGTGATTGGACAAGACCCACTCCTTGAGTTTGGCTCACGTCGAGCACAAGAAATGGATGCGGCACTTTGGGGGACACGTGCGGCCTTTATTGGTGGCGCGAATGCAACGAGCAATGTCCGTGCAGGAAAAATCTTTGGTATCCCGACAAGTGGTACTCATGCGCATTCGCTCGTACAATCTTATGGTAATGATTATGATGCCTTCATGGCTTATGCTAAGACACATAAAGATTGTGTGTTCTTAGTTGATACGTACGATACATTGAAACTTGGTGTGCCAAATGCGATACGTGTTGCCAAAGAATTAGGTGATAAAATCAACTTTTTAGGCGTGCGAATTGATAGTGGAGATATGGCTTATATTTCCAAAAAAGTTCGTGAACAGTTAGATGAGGCAGGATTCCCAGAGGCAAAAGTCTATGCTTCAAATGATTTAGATGAAAATACGATTTTAAGTTTGAAAATGCAAAAAGCGAAAATTGACGTGTGGGGTGTCGGAACGAAACTGATTACCGCTTATGATCAACCCGCACTCGGTGGCGTCTATAAACTTGTTTCCATTGAAGATGAAAATGGTGAAATGATTGATACGATGAAGCTTTCGGGTAATGCCGAAAAAGTTTCAACACCAGGTAAGAAACAAGTATGGCGAATCACGCGTAAAAAAGATGGTAAATCAGAAGGTGATTATGTGACTTTATGGGATGAAGACCCACGTGAAGCAGAAAGTATTTACATGTTCCATCCCGTCCATACCTATATTAATAAAACAGTCACTGAATTCAACGCGCGACCGCTCTTACAAGATATTTTTGTTGATGGTAAGCTAGTCTATCAGTTGCCTTCTCTAGGTGAAATTAAAGCCTATTGTCATGAGTGTTTAGACGCGCTATGGGAAGAATACAAACGCGACTTGAACCCACAACCATACCCCGTTGATTTATCGACGGAGTGTTGGAATCATAAAATGAAAACATTAGAGACTGTGCGTAAACGTGTAAAAGAAATGCATGGATAGGAGAGATTCTTATGAGTTTACAAACTGAAATTATCAAAAAATTAGGTGTACAACCGACAATTGATCCAGAAAATGCGATTCGCGAAAGCATCGAATTTATGAAAGATTATTTAAAAGCTCATCCATTTATTAAAACCTTTGTCTTAGGTATTAGTGGTGGGCAAGATTCGACATTGGTTGGACGTCTAGCACAGCTAGCGATGGAAGAAATGCGTCAAGAAACCAATGACTCTGACTACTATTTTATTGCTGTCCGTTTACCGTACGGCAAGCAAAACGATGAAGAAGATGCCAAGCGCGCAATGGCTTTCATTAATGCAGATAGTCAAATTGTGGTCGATATTAAACCCGCAGTTGATGCCCAAGTAGCGGAACTAACCGCGATTGGTATTGACGTGACGGATTATAATAAAGGCAATATCAAAGCTCGTCAACGCATGGTTACTCAATATGCAATTGCAGGTGCTTATCAAGGAGCGGTCTTAGGAACGGATCACGCAGCAGAAAATCTGACTGGATTTTTCACAAAGTTTGGTGATGGCGCAGCTGACCTTATTCCAATCGCTACACTAAATAAACGTCAAGGTCGAGAAGTCTTAAAAGCGCTTGAAGCGCCAGCCAGCTTGTACTTAAAAGTACCCGTAGCTGATTTAGAAGAAAACCGCCCAATGATTGCTGATGAAACGGTTTTAGGGGTTTCTTATTCAGACATTGATGACTATTTAGAAGGAAAAACCGTATCAAAAGAAGCCCAAGAAACAATTGAAAATTGGTGGAAAAAAGGCGAGCATAAACGCCACTTGCCAATTACAATGAAAGATGATTTTTGGAAATAAAATAAATTCAAAGAGGTTGTAACGAGGGTTACGACCTCTTTTTATGAATCTTGGAGGAGAAGATGGAAGAATATTTTTTTGAAAAATCATTTTTTAATGATTTGTATTTGTATAATATCGGACATCAAAAATGCGCCCCTTCCCATCAATTCGGTCCCAGTATAAGAGAAAATTATATCTTACATTTTATTGTTAAAGGGGCAGGGACTTTTAAAGTTGAAGGGATAAACTATGAATTAACAAAAGGTGATTTCTTTTTGCTGCGTCCATCGGTTGAAACCGATTATCAGGCGAGTGCGGCGAATCCATGGGAATATTATTGGATTGGCTTTGATGGTGAGAAAGTCGAAGAAATCTTACATTACTTAAAAATTGATTCCGCTAGTCATGTTGGAAAGGCCCAAAATGAAGAGCTTGTCCTCGAACGCTTGAAACAAATTTTTCAACCTAATTTACTAGCAAACGCGAATCAACTAGTCGTTCAGCGTTATTTATACGATATATTGAGCGTCTTTCACTCAGAGGTGGTACGTAGTGATTCACTAGAGGAAGAAAAAAGACGCTATAGTTACTCCTTCATGACATATGTTAAACACTATTATCAAAAAAATGATTTACAAATCGCTGAAATTGCGGAAACATTTGGCTTAAATAAGTCCTATTTTAGTCAGGTAATTAAACAAGAAATGGGAATGACGCCGAATGAGTACTTGAGCTTTGTTCGGATGGAAGAGGGCGCGCGTTTATTGTTAAAGAGCGAAAAAAGTGTGAAAGAAATTGCTTTTTTAGTTGGCTACGAAAATCCGTTGACTTTTTCAAGGGCGTTTAAAAATTATCATGGCGTGAGTCCGATGACTTATCGCGAAAAAATAACCGAATCTAAAAAATAGTGATAGAAACCTAAAAAAGTGTTATGGCTAATAGAGAGCGCTTCCTTTATGATTTAAGTAGAAAGAAGAACAATCACAAGGAGGCAGTTCAATGGTTAAAATTACTTTTATCGGTGCAGGTAGTACTGTTTTTGCAAAAAATGTCTTAGGAGATGCGATGCTAACGCCAAGTTTGCAATATGCGGACATCGCTTTATATGATATCGATGAGGAACGTTTACGTGAATCGGAATTAATGTTGAAAAATATCAATAAAAATTCAAATGACAACCGTGCAACGATTAAAACCTATTATAATCGAAAAGAGGCGCTAAGAGGGGCAGATTTTGTTGTTAATGCAATTCAAGTAGGCGGTTATGAACCATCAACAGTTATTGACTTTGACATCCCTAAAAAATATGGATTACAGCAAACGATTGGTGATACGTTGGGGATTGGCGGGATTTTCCGTGCGTTACGTACGATTCCAGTGATGGTAGCTTTTGCCAAGGAGATGGAAGAAGTTTGTCCGAATGCGTTACTATTAAACTACACCAATCCAATGGCGATGTTAACGATGGCTGTTTCAAAAGCGACCTCAATTAAAACGGTCGGACTTTGTCACAGTGTTCAAGTTTGTGTTCCGGATTTATTCCATTATTTAGGTATTAGTGAAGATTATGACTTAAACGATTTCCAGTGGAAAATTGCAGGGATCAATCATATGGCGTGGCTACTTGAAATTAATTATAAGGGAGAAGATTTTTATCCTGTAATTAAAGAAAAGGCTTTGGAAAAACCGATGCCACACCATGATGCGGTTCGTTTTGAATTGATGCGTAACTTTGGGCATTATATTACAGAATCGAGTGAGCATAATGCAGAATATCATCCATACTTTATTAAATCGAAGTACCCAGAATTAATTGAAAAATTTGGTATTCCAATTGATGAATATTTACGTCGTTGTGTGGATCAAATTGCTGGTTGGGAAAAGCAACGAGACGAGATTGTTCATAATGGTCAATTAACGCACACAAGAAGTCAGGAATATGCCTCATATATTATGGATGCAATGGTTACTGGCAATCCCACAACAATTGCTGGAAACGTAATGAACACAGGATTAATTACCAATTTACCAACAGACAGTTGTGTCGAAGTCCCTTGTTTAGTTGATAAAAATGGGATTCAACCAACCTATGTAGGCGATCTTCCAACACAGTTAGCGGCGTTGAATCGGACGAACATTAACGTGCAACAATTAACAGTCGAAGCCGCATTAACTTTAGATCGTAATAAAATTTACCAAGCCGCTTTAATGGATCCACATACAAATTCAGAATTGTCGATTGATGATATTCGCAATTTAGTCGATGATTTAATTGAAGCGCATGGTGATTACTTACCGAAATATCATTAATTCACAAAAAAACAGTCATTTGATAACGAAATTTTGTTATCAAATGACTGTTTTTTGTTTTATTTTAGTACTTCACCACTATGTCCATAATTTTCTTTTTTCATATCGTTAATAATAATTGTTACGGCTTCTTTTCGAGCGCCAGTTGTACGAACAACGGCATCGGTTACTTCTTTAATTAGTTGCTCTTTTTGCTCAGGTGTGCGACCTTCAAGCATTTGAATATTGATAATCGGCATCTGTTTTCCTCTTTTCTATTTGATAATGTCCTTTTATTTTAGCATATACCTAGAAGTTAGGCGATGTTTAATCATGCGATAAATTCGTATGAATCAGGGCTCAATTTAATGCGTTTGAGGTCATTTTCTTTCTGTTCTTCTTTATTTAAGAATTAATTTTAGCGACTTCTTTTAAGAGCAATTGTTCAATCTTTTCGAAATTTTTATAGGCAAGGCGTGTGGTCGGTCCAGAGATGCCGATCGTAGCAATGAGTGTATTTTGCGCTAAGACTGGAACGGATAAACACGTTAGACCATATTCGTACTCTTCTTTATCGTAAGAAATACCAGTTGATAAGATCTTTTTCTTTTCTTCCAGAAAAGCTTCGTAATTGGTAATCGTATGAATCGTTCGTGGTGTCAACTTTTGTGTGAAATAAGCTTGTAGTTGTTTCTCGCTCATGTAGCTGAGCACCATTTTTCCAGAACTAGAACAATACAGATCAGACTCTGGGGCGAGATTCGATTGAAGGGCATAAAATTCGCCGATTTCTGAATAAATGTTATACATTTTATCTGCTCGATGGACGGTCAAATTGACAGTCTCGCCCGTTAGTTTTGAAAGATTTTTAAGGACAGGTAGACATTTATGAATCAAATTTTGATCGGCATTTACTCCGACTTGATAACTCAAAAATTTATAACTAAGATAATATGTTTCTTCACAATCTTGGATGAGAAGTCCAGCTGATTCCAACGTTTTTAATAAACGAAAGGCACTTGTTTTGGGTAAATTTAATTGTTTTGCAATTTCTGAAATACCGAGACCTTCATTTTTACTAATTAAATCAATGATCTTAGCGGCATTTAAGACTGATTTATTCAGTTCTTCACGACTCATTCATTTTTCCCTCATTCTTTTTTATTTACTTAGTATTATACTTCTTTTTTTGTGAAAACGATAGATTGAAAAAAATTAAACGTAAAAATTAATGTGACTAATTTCACATTATCTATTGCAAAAACGACTTATGTGTCCTATAATCGAAATCGGAATGACGTTCCGTTTTTATTTTTTGTTGTTAGAGAGGAAGAGGAAAATGTCGAAAAGTAAAAATCAATTAATGAATCGATTGAAGTTTATGTTAGGAACTGCTTTTGGAATTTTATTTGTTTTAATCCCATTTAATTTCAATGGCACAGTGGATACAATTTTATTTTATTATTTAAAACTATTTATTGCTAAGTTTGATGGGATCTTGCAACTGATTTTAGTGATGCTAATTATTTTAAGTGCTTTATTATCTCTGATTGATCAACTCAAGCCGGATACGATGATTCGTAAACAGCGCTTAATGGCGAAATTATTTTCAACAACTCCTTTTTATGTTGTTAACCGAATTTTAGGAGCAATCATAGCAATCATGGTTTATTTTCAAGTTGGACCGGAATTTTTATTTTCGGCTGATACCGGTGGTGCAATGTTGTCTTTAGCAACACAATTATCGGTGATTGTGCCAATGATGCTTTTGTTCCAAACGTTTATTTTAGAATTTGGTGCAATGGAATTTTTAGGTGAATTTATTGGTGTTATTGTCCGTCCGTTGTTTAAAACGTCTGAAATTTGTGCGACGAGTATTTTAAGTGCGTGGGTAGGTCCCGGAAATGCGGCAATTATGGGCACGCGCGAACTTTTTGAAAAAGGCTATTTTACGATGAAAGAAATGGCAATTATTGGCACACAATTTGCAACTGGAAGTATTGGTTGGATTGTCGTTGTTTCTTCCGTTTTGGGAGTCGTTGATCAGTTAGGATGGATTATTTTAATTTTAGCGCTTGTTTCGATTATTGTCGCTTTTGTAAGTGTCCGTATTCCGCCAATCTCTAAATATCCAGAAACGTATATCGAAGGAAAAGAAACGACTCAAGTGGTTGAACAAACAGGTAGCGCTTGGAATCGTGCGGTAACAAATGCTTCGAATCGAGCGGGAGACGTTTCGTTAAAAAACTTTACAAGTAAAATCGATAATATGACTTTTTATGTTTTATGGTTGACGCCAATTATTGTTTGTTGGGGAACGATTGCGTTAATTGTTGCGCTATACACACCAATCTTGGCTTTTATTTCCTTACCGATTCAATGGATTTTACAACTGTTTAACGTGGCTGATGCATCACAAGCAGCGAGTGCAATCATGTCAGGTTTTGCGGATAACTACTTACCCGTTATTTTAGCATCCAATATTGCCTCAGTGGAAACGAGAATGATTGTGGCAATCATGAGTATTATGCCAATTATTTATCTGTCTGAAACGGCAACCCTATTAACATCAACGAAAGCAGTACCGAAGTTTCTTGATGTCGTGCTAATTTTTATTCAACGTACTTTTATTGCATTACCATTTGTCGTTATTTTAGTCAAAATGATTTTATAAGTATTTTTATAGTAAAAAATGAAAGAGGGAAAGATTGATGTTAAAAGTTGTACGATTATTTGAAGATGATACGTTCGAACAAGAAAAGAAAATGATAGAAAAATTAGGTTTAGCGATTGATTTACAAGTCAGACCAAGTGTGACAGAAGAAGAAGTGATTGAAAATGCGAAAGATGCGGATGTCATCATTACTGTTTATGAGCCGCTGACAAAAAATGTATTGCAACAATTACCGAATTTAAAATTAGTCCTGTTTCGTTCGATTGGCTTCAATACGATTGATCTAGAATATGCCAATCAAATAAACTTACCTGTCTCACATATTAGTCGTTATTGTACCGATGAAGTCGCGAACTATGTCGTTGCTGCAATTTTAATGCACAATCGTCGCTTACATGACTTTAATCAAGCAGTAAAAAATGACTTTTTATGGGATTCAGAAATGTTCCCAAGTATGCGTAGATTATCTTCACTGACAATTAGTTTGATTGGATTTGGGAATATTCCACGATTAGTTGTCGAGCGTCTAAAAGCATTTGGACCAAAGTTTATTGCTTATGATCCGTTTGTGACAGAAGAAGAGATGGCAAAATATGGTGTTGAAAAAGTGACATTAGAAGAAACGTTTGCACAAGCAGATTACATTTCGTCACACTTACCATTAAATGCAAAAACGGAAAAAATCTTAAATCAAACATTATTCTCCTTAACGACGAAGCAACCAATTTTTATTAATTCCTCACGTGGTGGGGTCGTTGATGAAGCTGATTTATATGAAGCCTTAACGAACGGCCAATTAAGTTACGCCATTTTGGATGTCTTAACTTCTGAAGACCCAGATTTGAAAAACGAGAAATTATTGACGTTAGACAATACGATTGTCACGCCACATATTGCTTTTTATTCGCAAGAAGCGTTTATTCAAGGAGCACAAGACAACATTAAGAATTTAGCATGTTTCTTAAAAGATGAGTATCAGCAAGCTGAAATTGTGAATTTATCCGCATTGAAAAAATAAGAATCAAACGTTGTAGCAACTAAAAGAATCGTTCCAGTCCATGAGAGTTCGGACTGAAACGATTTTTTTATTAAAGAATATTCAAAAAACACTTCGAATTTTCACCTTTGGATTTTAGTATGTTTTAATCATACGGCTTGGATAGTAAGTATTGGTACATGTATCTGAGGTTAATCCGCCACGATTATCAAAAAGGTTTTTGTGTAAAAGATATTGTAGATGTAGCTAAGACAAATGATAAAAAGAGAATATTCCATTGTGAAAAAAGTTTCAACATGATAGGCTAAATTTATGGATAAAGGAAAAGGTGGCAGGCTAATGACCAAAAAAAATATTTTGTTTTTAATTGCAGATGATCAACGTTTCGATACGATTCATGCGTTAGGAAATAGTGAGATTCAGACACCTCATCTCGATAAGTTGGTTGCAAGAGGTGTGGCTTTTGAGGAAGCCTTTATTCCAGGAGGGACGAGTGGTGCGGTTTGTATGCCTTCACGGGCGATGATTCAGACGGGGCGCTATCTAACGAGCTGGGATAACTTTGGCGAAACGCTTCCCCAGGAACACGCATTATTAGGAGAAGAATTAAAAGAATACGGCTATCAAACGTGTGGAATTGGTAAGTGGCATAATGGATTAGAGAGTTACCATCGCAGCTTTAGTGATGGAGGAAAAATCTTTTTTGGTGGTATGTGGGATCACTGGAATGTGCCGGTAAATAAGTACCATGCAGACGGTGATTATGGTGCGTTTAAAAACTTTACGTACAATCCTTTTTCAACGAATACGATTGTTAAAATACCGGCAGAAGAAATAGCGATTGGCAAGCACTCAACCGATTTATTCGCGGATGAAATCATTGATTATATTGAAAAGAGACGGGATAAAGAGGTGCCTTTTTATCTTTATGGAAGTTTTTTAGCACCGCATGATCCACGAACGATGCCTGAAAAATTCCAAAAAATGTATGATCCAGAAAAATTGACGCTACCAGAAAATTTTGCAAGTGAGCATGCTTTTTCTTTTGATATTCAAGGGGAACGAGATGAGACATTGGAAGCCTATCCTCGAACGGAGGCAGCGATTCGTCAACATTTGGCAGATTATTATGCGATGATTTCTCATATTGATGAACGAATAGGCACTATTGTGGAAGCGCTTGAAAACCAAGGGATTCTGGATGACACCTTAATTGTTTTTACTGGCGACAATGGGTTAGCGATTGGCCAGCATGGTTTGATGGGGAAGCAAAATTTATACGATCATAGCATTCGTGTGCCGTTAATTATGGCAGGTCCAGGGATTCCGAAAAATCGAAGACAAGCAGGAAAAGTCTTTTTACTCGATTTAATGCCGACCATTTTAGATTATGTAGGTGCGCCGATTGTAGAAGGAATTGCAGGGCAAAGCTTGTTGCCAATGATTGTCGATGAAAGTCATGGGCGTGAGGTACTTTATTTGATGTTCACGAATAAAGTTCGTGGTATTGTGACGGAAGAATATAAATATTTGGAGTATCGCACGATTGATGGGCACATGTTTCAATTGTTTGATCGAGAAAAAGATCCTTATGAAACGCATAATCTTATTTTTGAGGTTGGTTTTGAAAATATCAAAAAGGGCTTACAAAAACAAATGTATGCGTTAGCTAAAGACCTTGGAGATACGGAGTTTCATCAAGGAAAAGAGTATTGGGATAATTATATCCACATGAGAGGAATGTAGTGATTTGAAACATATTTCTGTTTTAATCAAACCGGCTTCGGGATTATGTAATATCCGTTGCTCGTATTGTTTTTATGCCAATGTAACGTCTTTACGAGAAGTGGAATCGTATGGTCGTATGACGAAGGATGTCGCAGAAAAAATGATTGCACAAATCTTTGTTGATTTAGTTGATGGTGATCAATTAACGTTAGCGTTTCAAGGTGGTGAACCAACGATTGCCGGGTTGCCATACTTTCGTAGAATCAAAGCATTGGTTGAAGAACAAACCCAATTAAAAGCTGTCGCAGTCCATTACGCGATTCAAACGAATGGAATGGTGATTAATGATCCTTGGTGTCAATTTTTAAAAGAAAATAATTTTCTAGTTGGTTTATCAATCGATGGGCACCCGATGTATCATGATATGCATCGCTTAGATACGAAAGGTAAAGGGACCTTTCATCGTGTGTTAAAAACGAAACACTTATTCGACCAGTATGAGATTGAGTACAATGTTTTATGTGTGCTAACGAATCCTTTAGCAAAATCGGCAAAAAAAGTCTATCAATTTTTGCAAAAGGAAAATATTCAATACATTCAATTTATACCTTGTCTAAACGATTTAGGTGTAGAAAAACGCTCTTCTTATGCTTTAACACCTGAGCGTTTTGCTAGTTTTTATCGTCAAATGTTGCGTTATTGGTTAGAAGAATTAGAAGCGGGGACGTATCGAAGTATTAAATTATTTGACGATGTCTTTCATCTTATGACTAGCCGTCAAGTCAATGCGTGTGGCTTGGTCGGAAACTGCCAAGTACAGTATGTGATTGAGGCAGATGGTAGTGTCTATCCTTGTGATTTTTACGTGCTGGATGAGTATCGTCTAGGCTACATTCAAGAACAAGGACTAAAGGAACTCTTTGAACAAGACGTTTCAAAAGCTTTTTTATGTGATAAGCCTGAGCTTTCGAGTTACTGTCAATCTTGTCCATTTCTACAAATGTGTCATGGTGGTTGCAAGCGCATGCGTGATTCGATGTACCTTTCAAAACAAGAAGATTTTTGTGGATATCAAACCTTCTTAAAAGATTTTTTACCGCAATTACAAACGATTGAACAGCATATTCGCGCAATTTAAATAGACAAAAAACCACGAATTCTCGTGGTTTTTTGTTTGTTATAGAGTGTCTGTTAGGGATTCACGAATAAATAAGGCAACATCTTGCAAAAGATCAGGAATAATTTCTTCTCTTGTTAAAAAATAAAAGTTTCGAAAATTATCTGAATCGAGTGTTTCAAAGGGAATGTCATCATTAATGACACGTTTCGATAAAATGGCTCGTCCAGCTCCGTTGTTGATGAGGCTTTCAATCATTTCATTGCTATTGGATTTAATGATGGTCGGTGAGAGATTATTTCTTCGTAAATAGCGATCATTGAGTTCCCTTAAGGGGTTTTTATTTTCGTTTAAAATCCAATAGTTGGACTCGGAATCGCCGGCTACAACCAGTTCGTCTTCTACGAGTAAGTAACGATTCAAGTGTTCGCTCCGTTCCGCCCATTCGATCAGTCCAAAATCAAATTTTGCTTGCTCAACACCATGAACAATTTCTTGATAACCCAAAATCGGGAAATGGAAATCAATCATTGGAAATTTCTCAGTCAAGGCCGGGGCGTATTGAGCTAACAAATGTATGCCACATGTTTTAGTACATGCAATGACACAAGTTTCACGAACATCGGGATCGTTACCGATATGCAAGAGAACATCTTCCCACTCTTCGATCATTTTAATGATTCGAGGGTATAGAAATTCAGCTGCAGGAGTCGGAACGATTTCTTGCTTGCCATTACGAATAAATAATTTTGTGTTTAAATGGTCTTCGAGTTTTTTGATTTGCGATGATACGGTAGGTTGAGATAAAAATAACGTATCGGCTGTCCGTGTAAAGTTATGTGTTTCGTAAACAGAGATAAACGTTCTTAAAATTTGGAACATGTAGGCACCTCATTAGTCTTTTGCTTCATAATTTTGACAAATATCACATAAAATTGTATAAATTTTTTCGATTTCTTTCGGATTGCCTCGTAATTCGAAATCGGCAATCATTGGTACGTCAAATTGTTGTGCATATTGTTTGGCTGTCAAGCAGTATTGGTGAGCGAAATTTTTATTTCCAC
Organism: Enterococcus alcedinis; assembly: GCF_014635985.1. GTDB lineage: Bacteria > Bacillota > Bacilli > Lactobacillales > Enterococcaceae > Enterococcus_I > Enterococcus_I alcedinis. Next base: position 26,072 of record NZ_BMDT01000004.1, read on the forward strand.
TTCCGATAATGCCTAGGCAGAGTTGATGATTTTCTTGGCTGTCTAGATAATCACGCAAACTTTCCGTCATGATTTCTTGATCGCCACTGTCTAGTCCGTTGCCACCTTCTAAATAAGTAGGAACTACCACAACATAGGGACTCGTTTCTTCTTCAATCTTGACGTTATCGTGAATTTCTTTTATGTGAATCAGTGGGCAATCACTGTTTTCCTCGTGTTTGACCTCAGATAATTGTTGGATTCGTTTTGCAAACGATCGGCTATTGCCAGAAATAGAAATATAAAGTAAATTAAGAATCATAGCTTTGATAACCTCCTTGGAGATAGTATATCAAAGATTGGCGAAGAAGATAACTGGTAGTTGAAGGAAAGGAAGTAAAAAGAAATGATACGCACAGCGAAGATTGAAGACGCACAAGCCATTGCAGAGCTTGTTTTAGTCGTTTTAAAAGATATGGAAGTTGATTTTTTAACACAATTTGGTGAAGAAAAAACAGTCGAGGTCATAAAAAAAGCGGTCGAATCACCGACCTATCGTTATGGTTATCAACGTGGCATTATAAAAGAAATTGACGGAGAAGTTGCTGGGATTGCTTTTGGTTATTTAGCTGAAGAAGAACCAATGATTGATCAGCCCTTATCAGAAACATTGGAAAAAATGGGATTACCAGACGCCCCGATTTTCGTTGATTTAGAAACTTATCCGAATGAATGGTATTTAGATACGATTGTTGTGAGTGAGAAGTTTCGCGGATGTGGTGTCGGAACGGAATTGTTAGCAGCAGTCAATCAGGCAGCTAAAAAAGCAGGGGCGAATAAAGTTGGACTATGTGTCGACTTAGCGAATCCTAAAGCTCAACAACTTTATCAACGACAAGGGTATAAAATTGTGGGTGAACAAGTACTCAGCGGACATGATTACTATCATATGCAACGCTTAATTTGATTGGAAAAGTATAAGGAAGTGTGATAAAAGTTGTTCTTCTCTGAGATACTGGCGCTGCATTTGAGCGATGATGGCTTTCAATAACTCGAATTTCGCAACGTTTTTTGACAGGGGCGACTTTTATACCTGTCCGTTAATCAAATGCTCGTAACGAAAAAGAGGCTGGGATAAAAACCACAGCCTCTTTCCTATGTGATATCAAGTACTTCATTGTAATAGGTGGGCTGACTACGTTCACGGTTATAAGACCAGTAATCGAGCACACTAGCGATGCAAATACATTTAGCCGCATTGCGATCATCATTGACTTGTAATTGATAATGATCTCCCATCATTAAACGTGTTTTAGACATACGCATAATTTGATTGGTAAAATGATTCACACGGTATTCATGTTGATAAATATTACCGTGAGCCATCCAGTGAAGTTGGGAAATATAATAAAAATCATTGGGCCAGTTTAAAAAATGTTGCATCGTGCCAACTTTTTTATCATTTTCGTAAATTTCAAAGCGCCGAACAAAAGCCAATCGGTCTTTTTTTATGTATGCAATGGACCGACCATTCATATCATAAAGAGTCAAACGACTACCGAGATCGCCAAGACGACCAGTAAGTAAGTATAATGGTTGTCCATTATGATCTTTAACAATTGTTTTAGGTGAAGATCCAAAGGGTTTTTCTTGAATTAAAAAATCAGACATCCTAAACGATCCTTTCTAAAATGGAGAATAAATTGTTGAAAAGAAGACGCCTGAAAATCATTTGATGTGATGATTCGGCGTCTTTTTAAGGGGCATCGTATTTGGCATGGTGTCATTACTTGGACAAGAAAGAGTTACAGCTTCTCATCAATGGCACGGACAATTGCTTTTCCTACGCCAGAGTTCATATTTTCGTGTGTTACATATTTCGCTTCTTCGTGTAATTCGACAACCGCATTGCCCATTGCAAAACTGACACCCGCAACTTGAATCATACTTAAGTCATTCAAGTTATCACCAATCGTCATGACATTTTCTAAATTGATTTGACGATCATTGGCAACATGTGTAACAGCAATGCCTTTTTGAGCATGTTTGTGGTTGATTTCAATATTGTTTGTACCAGAAGAAGTGACAACGCAATCTTCAAATTTTGCAATCTTTTTGGCTGCTGGACCTAAGAAATCAGGACCACGTTTATCAAAACAAATGACTTTCAAAATTTCAGTATCCTCTTGATGAACTAAGTCGCGTAAATTAGGTGTGACGTCAACAGGGAAGAACTCTAGATGCGCCACAGTCATCGCAATCGCTGCTTTTTGAGTTAAGTGTGGAAAAGCATCAATAATATGAGTTGAGAAATGTTCGATACGTGATTCTTTACTATTTGTATAGGTACCATTTTGTGTCGATAATTCATAATAAATACCATGTTCATCTAAAATATCAAACATTTCAAAGACTTCTTTTTTATCTAGTGGGGTAGTGAAAAGTGAATTGCCTTCTTTATCAAAAACATGTGCACCATTTAAAGTAATCATTGCACATTTTATCCCTGCTTTTTCAAGTGGGGGAAGTGCTTCCGCTCGATTTCGACCAGTTGCAATCATGAATTCCACACCGTGTTGTTCCGCGTAGCGAATCGCATCGATATTTTCTTGTGTAATATTCAACTCTGAGTCAAGTAGTGTACCATCCATATCTGAAGCAATTAATTTAATCATACAGCTTACCTTCCAATCATCTATTTATTATGTTTAGTGTAACATAAATTAGGAAGATTATCTTAGAATCAAAAAGGATTAGTTGAGGAATTTTAGAAATTGTTTTATTCTTAGTAAGAGGAGTTGACGTAATGAAACCATGGAGTCAATATAGTTGGCAACGATTATTAGCTGACGAATTTGAAAAAGAATATTTTCAAGATTTATTTAAATTTATTGATCAAGAATATGAGGAAACAACGGTATACCCACCAAAGGAATTGATATTCTCTGCTTTTGAACATACGCCTTACGAGGAAGTGAAAGTCGTCATTTTAGGACAAGATCCATACCACGGTGCCAATCAATCACACGGTTTAGCATTTTCCGTACAAAAAGGCGTGAAGATTCCGCCGTCGTTACGCAATATGTATAAGGAGTTAGCCAGTGATTTAAATATTCCACCGGCTAGCCATGGTAATTTAATTAGCTGGGCAGACCAAGGGGTGTTATTGTTAAACACTGTTTTAACCGTGAGAGAAGGCGAAGCTTATTCTCATCGTAAACAGGGTTGGGAGCAGTTTACCGATCGAGTGATTGAAGTTTTGAATGCACGTGAAGAACCAATTATTTTTGTTTTATGGGGAAAACCCGCTCAACAAAAAGCGGCAATGATCGATACCCAAAAACATGTCATAATTCAATCGTTTCATCCAAGCCCATTATCAGCGAGCCGTGGTTTTTTTGGTTCCAAACCGTTTTCTAAAGTGAATGATGCACTAAAAAAATTAGGGAAAGAACCAATTGATTGGCAAATACCAGAAGAAATGTAACAGATTTCAAAAAAAGTTGAAACAGTTGTCTAGATTTTCAGAAAAGGTCAAACAATCCTCGCTTTTTTTCATTAATACAGTTGAAAAAACTGTTATTTTTTGAGTAAATGGTGTATGATAAATAGGAATAAAGATTCTGGAGGGTTTATTGTGGAACTATTTGATAGCTTAAAATTTAAAATTGTACGTCGTGGAATTCGTATCGCATTCCCGGAAGCAACAGATACACGTATTCTAAGTGCCGTTGCTCGTTTAAAAGGTGAAGAACTAGTTGAACCAATTTTAATTGGTAAACGAGCAGATATTGAGCAAGCAGCAGCTGTTCGTGGAATCAGCATTGCAAACATGCAAATTTATGATCCAAATGACTGTGATCGTTGGGATGAAGTTGTTGATGCTTTTGTTGAAGTTCGTAAAGGTAAAGCAACACGTGAGCAAGCAGAAGTTTTATTAAAAGATGAGAACTATTTTGGAACAATGTTAACACACATGGGAATTACTGATGGGCTCGTTTCAGGAGCGATTCACTCAACTGGTGATACTGTGCGTCCAGCGTTACAAATTATTAAAACAAAACCAGGAATTAGCCGTACAAGTGGTGCGTTCCTAATGATGCGCGGAAACGAACAAGAAAAGTACTTGTTCTCAGACTGTGCAATCAACGTAAATCCATCACCACAAGAATTAGCTGAAATTGCAATTGCTTCAGCAGAAACAGCAAAAATGTTCGATATTGATCCTAAAGTTGCGATGTTAAGCTTCTCAACAAAAGGATCAGCAAAAGCACCTCAAGCAGATGCGACAATCGAAGCAACTCGTATTGCAAAAGAATTAGCACCAGACTTAGTGATTGATGGTGAATTACAATTTGATGCAGCTTACAACCAATCAGTTGCTCAATTAAAAGCACCGGAATCAGAAGTTGCAGGTAAAGCAAACGTTTATGTTTTCCCAGATTTACAATCAGGAAACATCGGTTACAAATTAGCACAACGTTTAGGTAACTTCGAAGCAATTGGACCAATCTTACAAGGATTAAACAAACCAATTTCTGATTTATCTCGTGGATGTAACGAAGAAGACGTCTACAAATTATCAATCATTACAGCAGCACAAACATTAAACGATTAATAGTAAACAAGGGGCCGTGACTCAAGTCGCAGCCCCTTATTTATTATGCAAACATTTGATAGATATAGGGGGGAAGAATCTGATCTTTCGGAAATTTCACTAAATTCGAGCAATCGAAAGATCAGAGTGTTCGAATTTACCTCCATTTTTTCAGAGCAAATCGATTTTTGTCACACCTTTTTTTATACGAATTTTTTGTACATTCCTGTCAACTTATAATACAATAGCGATAGTTATTCTCTACTAGATGAAAAAGGAGTGAGTGTGATGTTAGCAGATCGTTGGAAAAAACTACAAACATATGGCGCAAACTTACCTAGCGCGAAAGTTTATTTTCGTGAAGATTGGGAAGTTATTTATTTTGAACTTCAAGGAAAGATGTTTGCCTTACTCTCGCCGACGGTAGATGAGAAAACACAATTAACCATCAAAGGGGACCCTCAAAAAAATGAGGAATTGCGCGAACTCTATTCATCGATAAAACCCGGCTATCATATGAATAAAAGGCATTGGAACTCGATAATCTTACAAACAGATGAATTAACGGATGAAGAACTAACACAAATGTTATTGTCGTCGTATCAATTAGTTTTAGCAAAATTTTCTAAAAAAGAACAAGAAAAAATTAAAAATAATACAGAATAAAAGACAAGGAGATGATGAAGTGATTATTTTAGAGACGCCAGAAAAAACGGAAGCTCTTGCTGAAATTATTGGTGAAGTGGCGCAAGCGGGAGAAAATATTGTATTAACAGGTGACTTAGGAGCTGGCAAGACAACACTAACTAAGGGGATTGCTAAAGGTTTAGGCATTGATCAAATGATTAAAAGTCCGACTTATACGATTATTCGAGAGTATAGCCAAGGACGTTTGCCACTTTATCACATGGATGTTTATCGCGTAGGTGAAGGTGCAAGTGATTTAGGTTTGGATGAATATTTTGAAGGGAACGGTCTTTCAGTTATTGAATGGGGCAACTTATTAGAAGCTGACTTACCTGAAATTTATTTAGAAATTGTTCTAACGAAAGACGAAGAAGATATGAATAAGCGCTACGTTGATTTTCACGCATATGGTGAAATGGCAAAGGCCTATCAAAAAAGAATCGAAGAGAAATGGAGTCAACGCGATGAGTGAAGAATTAGAATTAACGATTCGAGAAGCAATTCCATCAGATGCAGCTGAATTATTAAAAACTACACGAAAAATTGGGCAAGAAACAGAATTTTTAGTGATGGATGAAAAAGGAATCAATTTACCTGAGGAATTACTCGCTATTCAATTAGAGGATATTTATGAAAGTTCGAATAATACTCTATTCGTTGCTTTATTAGGTGATAAAATTGTTGGAACGGCTTCGCTAAAAGGATCAAATGAAAAACGTATTTCACATATTGTTGAGCTGGGAATTTCGATTTTAAAAGATTACTGGGGAATGGGTTTAGGCAGTATTTTAATGGAAGAATTACTTTTATGGGCAGAAGAGAATCCCGAAATTTATCGGATAAAATTAACTGTCCAAGAGCAAAATACAGCAGCCATCCGACTTTATGAAAAATTTGGATTTAAAAAAGAAGCGGTCATGGAGCGTGGTGCTCGTGGAAATGATGGACGTTTTTTAAATGTTTTACTAATGAGTAAGATGATTCATGAAGTTGAAGGATAAAATGAGAAAAAGACGCGAACACCGACCGTTTTAAAACGTTGTGTTCGCATCTTTTTTTATTATTGAATCGTTAATTCAACCGGGCAATGGTCACTGCCAGTAATCTCGGTATGAATTTTGGCATCGACTAAGCGATCAATGATATCTTTTGAAGTAAGGAAATAATCAATCCGCCAACCGGCATTATTTTTGCGAGCATTGAAGCGGTAACTCCACCAAGAGTAAATGCCTTCAGTATCGGGATAGAAATGGCGGAACGTATCGACAAAGCCACTTTCCAATAAAATACCAAATTTTTCGCGTTCTTCGGGTGTAAATCCTGCATTTTTTTGGTTGGTTTTCCAATTTTTTAAGTCGATGTTCTGGTGAGCGACATTTAAATCACCACACAAAATAACTGGCTTTTCTTGATTTAGTTCAAGCAAGTAGAGACGAAAGGCTTCTTCCCATGACATGCGGTAATCCAGACGCTTAAGTTCACTTTGAGAATTGGGTGTATAACAAGTGATAACGAAAAATTCTGGATACTCTAACGTGATTACTCGTCCTTCCTGATCGTGTTCATCAATTCCAAGTCCATATCGAACAGAAATAGGCTCATGTTTTGTAAAAATTGCGGTACCAGAGTATCCTTTTTTGACAGCATAATTCCAATATTGATAATAACCAGGTAAATCGAGTTCGATTTGTCCTTCTTGTAATTTTGTTTCTTGTAGGCAGAAGAAATCAGCATCTAAAGCATTAAAAACTTCCATAAAATTTTTGCCAACGATTGCGCGCAAACCATTGACGTTCCACGAAATTAGTTTCATCTTAAAATCGCTCCCTTCTTGATTCCTCTTTATTTTAGCGCTTTATTCGACTTTGTCAAAAGGGAAAGTTCTAGGATTCTATTAAGAAGCCTAGCCATGAAGTGTGGGAAGTGCTAAAATGGGACAGAAGAAACTAAAGGAGTCGGACAAAAGTGAATTTTAAAGATCAATTAATCCAGCAATTTCCAGATTTTATTTTATATAGAGATGAACCGCTACAAAAGTATACCTTTACTGAAACGGGAGGACCTGCAGATATTTTAGCTTTTCCCAGAACGACAATGGAAGTAAAATTACTCGTTGATTATTGTCGTGAACAAGACATTCCTTGGCTTGTTCTAGGCAACGCTAGTAATTTAATTGTCCGTGATAGTGGCATTCGTGGTGTTGTTTTAATGTTGCTTGAAATGAAACAGTTAACAATTGAAGATGACCGAATGACCGTTGAGTCTGGCGCGCGTTTAATTGATGCGAGTGTCGCTGCTTACGAAGCTTCATTGACCGGATTAGAATTCGCTTGTGGGATTCCGGGTAGTGTTGGTGGTGCAGTCTTTATGAATGCAGGAGCTTATGGTGGTGAGATTAAAGACGTCTTTATTTCGTCAGATGTCTTGTTACCAAATGGTGAAATTGTAACGATGACAAAAGAAGAAATGGCTTTTCGTTATCGCCATAGTCACATTCAAGAAATGGGTGGGATTATCTTAACAAGTCGTTTCGGTTTGAAGAAAAGCAAACCATTGCCAATTAAAACGATGATGGATGAATTAACTGAACTACGGGAATCGAAACAACCCCTTGAATATCCATCATGCGGTAGTGTATTTAAGCGCCCCGAAGGACACTTCACAGGGAAACTGGTACAAGATGCTGGTTTACAAGGTTATACAATTGGAGGGGCACAAATTTCGATGAAACATGCCGGTTTTATTGTCAATATTAACAAAGCGACAGCAACCGATTATATCGAATTGATTGCCCATATCCAAACAGTGATTAAAGAAAAATTTAATGTTGATTTAGAACCTGAAGTTCGAATTATCGGCGAAAACTAAGAAATCGATAATCTTTGATGTTGAGGGGGAATGAACTTAAAAATTTTTCATCAACACTTTTGTAATGATACCTTATTCTCTAAATAGAAAAAAACGCACGAAAAGTTTAAACTTTTCGTGCGTTTTTTTGATTCTATCTCATTCAATAACGTCTAAAACAGAATAACTGCGTTGATCATAGCGATTACGACTACGGGAATACTCAATTGGTTGCCCATCCTTTAAGTAGACGATTTGCTCCACTTCTAAAATAGGATCGGATGCTTCACAATTTAAATAAGTTTTATCCAATTGATCCGCTTTATCAGCCTTAAGTTTACGGTAAGCACCAGCAAAAGTAATACCTAGTTGCTGGTGCAAATACTCATAGATTGATTTTTCTAAAATACTTGGATTTAAATCAGGAACCAACTCAGTGGGCATATAAGTATGCTCTAAAACATAAGGGGCACCATCGAGTAGGCGTAAACGAATAATTTTATAGACTGGTTTATGCTTATCTAGAAGAAGTTTCTCACGAATTAAATCATCCGGAAATTTAACTTCAAATGTAATGATTTGGCTTGTTAAGTTTCGGTCTTTCATCTGTTGACTAAGTCCATCATATTCGGTGGCGGAATAATTTTCAGATCCCCAAACACCTCGTTTTAACACACGGGTGCCTGCACCACGCTGACTATAAACAAGGCCCTCCATTGCTAAAATATTAATTGATTTTTTGATTGTTACACGACTGACCTGAAATTCTTCGACCAATTCAATTTGATTCGGCAAAAGTGAATCAGGAGGATAGATGCCGTCTGCAATTCTTTTTCGTAAAATATTTGCAATTTTTTCGTATTTCGTCAAGACAATAAGCCACCTTTCATGACTCTATTATATAGAAAGGGGACCATTTAAACAATTGAATTTCAAATTATGCAAGGGAATTGAATTGTTGCTTGTCTAAGATTTTTAAAAACGGGAACCAAATTAAACCAACAATCAAGCAATCGACAATTTGTAGCAACCCACCTAGAATGGAATTAGTGGCTAAAATACCATTGATGACAATCGGAACCGTCCAAGGAATCGCTACTCCGGTTGGGGCTGGTACAAGACCAATTGCCATTACAAAATAATTGATGCTCGTGACAACGAGGGGAGCAAGTAACCAAGGGATAAAAATCGTCGCATTCATAACAATTGGTAAGCCGAAAATAGCGGGCTCATTCACATTAAAAATACCAGGAGCTAACGCAAGTCGACCGACGTCTTTTAATTGCTTACTTCTCATGAAAAAGGCCATCAATAAAACGACAGATAATGTCATACCAGAACCACCTAAACCAACAGTAAAAATCTCCATAAAAGGCTTAGTTACAATATGTGGTAAAGCTTCGCCTGCTTTGTAAGCATCTAAATTTTCTAACATTAGCGTATTCCAAATTGGATCCATTACTGAATTAATGATGACTTGACCATGCAATCCGAAAAACCAAAGAAATTGAACAAAGAAAAGTGCGACAAGAGTAGCAGGTAAACCACTCCCTAGACCCATTAATGGTTTTTGAATCATTTCATAGACTAAATCATGAAGATTTTGGTTAAATATTCCTGTCATCACCGCATTAATTACTAGAAAAATAGTTAAAGTTAAAATTGCTGGGATTAAAGCGGCAAATGACTTTGAAACAGCTGGTGGAACACCTTCGGGCATGTTAATTTGCCATCCTTTTTTAGTGATTCTTGAAAATAATTCAGCTGCTAAAAAAGCAGCAATCATACCAATAAACATCCCTTTCGCGCCTAAACGATCTAAAGAAAGTACGCCATTGACAATCGTTTCATCTTCTAAAGTAATAAAAAAAGGAGTAACCATTAAAAATGCGGTCAAAGAAACTGCACCACCAAAGATTCCTTCAACCTCATAGGATTTACTCAAATAATACCCAATACCAAAAGTTACAAAAATCGTCATAATACTCATCGTAGCATTTTGGCCATTTCCAAATAGCTCTGCTAATGTTTCTTTTGTTTGAGTACTGAAGAAGGGTAAATTATTTAATACAACGATGATTGAACCAAACATCGTTAAGGGAAAAGAAAGCATAAAAGCGTCTCTTAAAACACTTAAATAACGATTATTACCTAACTTATTTGCAACAGGCATTATTTTTGTAGCTAATTTATCCATAAAATTATTCATTTCTCATTCTCTCCTTTAATAAATAAATGTCCTAAATTACTAAAAAATAGTTTTGAAATCGATTTCAAAATCATTGTAGCACTTTATTTTATAAATGACTAGTCTTTTATCGATTAAAGTATTGTCATTTTTAGAGTGTGGTGTATAATAGAGTAAAATCATAGACAGGGGCGATTTAGAAATGAAAAAATATCAATTTCCAGAAAATTTTTGGTGGGGATCAGCTGCAAGTGGACCTCAAACAGAAGGAAGATTAGCTGATGATGGGAAAGGAGATAGCATCTGGGATCAGTGGTTTAAAGAGTCACCAGAGCGTTTCTTTAACCAAGTTGGTCCAGAAAAAACATCACAATTTTTAACGAAATACAAAGAAGATATCCAATTAATGAAAGCAACGGGGCATACCTCTTACCGTACGAGTATTCAGTGGAGCCGTTTAATCCCAGAAGGAACAGGGGCTGTGAATCTGAAAGCTATTGAATTTTATAATGGGGTAATTGATGAATTATTGGCGAATGATATTGAACCATTTATTAATTTATTCCATTTTGATATGCCAATGAAGTTACAAGAACAAGGTGGTTGGCTCAATCGTAAAACGGTGGAAGCTTATGTTGTTTTTGCAGAAACATGCTTTAAGTTATTTGGTGACCGCGTGAAAAAGTGGTTTACTCATAATGAGCCAATCGTTCCAGTTGAGGGAGGGTATCTATATGACTTCCATTATCCAAATCATATTAATATGAGAGAAGCTGTTCAAGTTGGTTACCATGAAAACTTGGCGAGTGCGATGGCAATTAAAGCGTATCACCAACTAGAATTAGACGGTGAAATTGGAATTATTTTGAATTTAACACCAAGTTATCCACGAGATGCCGAAAACCCAGCCGATGTGAAAGCCGCAAACTATGCAGATCTATTTTTCAACCGTTCTTTTTTAGATCCAGCGATTAAAGGGGAATTCCCAAGCGAGCTCGTAGCAGTCATTAAAGAATTGGGGATATTACCAGAAGTGATGGCAGGTGATTTGGAACTAATTAAGGAGAATACGATTGATCTACTAGGAATAAATTATTATCAACCACGTCGTATTAAAGCAAAAGAAAGTGACGTCGATCATACTCATGGACCGATGCCGGATGATTATTTTGATAACTATGAAATGCCTGGAAGAAAAATGAATCCTTATCGCGGTTGGGAGATTTATGAAAAAGGAATTTATGATATTTTAACGAATGTTCGAGAAAATTATGGGAATATTCGTTGTTATATTTCAGAAAATGGTATGGGTGTCGAAGGGGAAGAGCAATATATAGATGCCCAAGGTGCTATTCAAGATGATTATCGTATTGAGTTTGTCAAAGATCATTTGAAATATATACATCAAGCAATCCAGGAAGGTAGTAATGTGCAAGGATATCATATGTGGACTTGTATGGATAATTGGTCATGGATGAACGCTTATAAAAATCGATATGGCTTTATTGCAGTTGATTTGGCTCAAGATGGCAAAAGAACAATTAAGAAAAGTGGCCATTGGTTCAAGACGGTTTCTGACTTAAATGGTTTTGAAGATTAAACGCTAGGTTATTTAGGGTATTAGGTATTCAAAGGAAAACGAGATGTCGTTTCTTTTCGGCACCTTTTGTAGCATTAATCATTAAATAAAAAAACGGTAGAGAAATGATTCTCTACCGTTTTTTTTATTTATTTACTGTGAAAAGTTGATTATTCAGAAAAGTCACGACGCGCCATAAATTTCAGTAAGACGGAAGCGACAGCTGCTGTTGCAAGACCTGCAACAATAGCCTCGGGGATTCCTTGGACAAAAATGACGGAGATAATCGCGGCGTAAACGGCATCGCCGGCTTTACCTAGTACTTCTGAATATTCTGGTTTGAATAAAAAGTAGATAAAATTCATAACTAAAATGGTATTTGTTAATCCACCAGCCAATCCAGCTAGGAAGAGACCGAATGCTTTCCCTTTATTTTTGAAGATTTTCTTACTCCATAAATAAACAAAGTAAGGAACAACCCCAATTAAGATACGGGGAATAAAAGCGACCAATAATGCTTTCCAACTTCCGCTGTCTGTTGTACCAAGTGGGGCAATAAAAGGCGAGAAGACGAAGGACATTGGCGTAATAATAATGGTGCTTCGAATCATACTAATCAAGCCAAAGCAACCACCTAAAAATCCACCTATTTTCGGACCTAAAACAATCGAAGCAATAATGACTGGAATGTGTAACGTTGTGGCATTGATTGGTCCCAGTGGAATAAATCCTAGAAATGGTACACTAGTAAGTAAAATTAAGACGCTCAAAAAAAGAGCAGTTAAGACGAGTTGAAAGGTTTTTTCTTTATTCTTCATAGAGGACTCCTTACGGGTTTAAAGTTTGAGTGATGCGCTGAATGATTGTTTCAACAGTTGCGAGTGCACCAGGGCCATAGTCACCACATGCAAGCAATGCTTCACGTGGTTCAATTTCAATAAAACCATCAGCCTTTAAAGTCGCTAAATTTCGTTGAACGGCAGGATTTAAATACATGTAGGTATTCATTGCAGGAGCAATCAGTCGTGGCACATGATCTTCTAAGGCGAGCGAGACAGTTGAAAGGATGTCATCGGCAATCCCATTTGCTAGTTTCCCAACTGTATTTGCACTGGCAGGTGCAACGATAAATAAATCGGCACGTTTAGCCAGTTCAATATGGTTGATTTTTTCAGGTATTTCTTCGGCCATCACGTCGGTATGAACGCGACGTTTGGACAAAGATTGTAAGGTTAAAGGCGTGATAAATGCTTGACTACTTTGGGTCATTACCACATCGACTGCATAGCCAAGTTTGGTTAATTCATTGGTTAAATCGGCGGCTTTATAGGCAGAGATACTACCTGAAACGCCGAGTAAAATATGTTTTTGAGTCATGTTAATCCACTCCTTTTGTGTTTAAAGCGGTTAAAATCAAGCTAGCAATCTGTTCTTTCGTCGTCGCTTCGCCAACCAGGTTCCCCTTATGATCTAATAAATAGCCGAGGTGTTGATCGCCTTGAATCGACTGCAAGTCGTTCGCTAAAACGAAATCGCCGTTATTTTTTTTCATGCTTGTCATCGCAACGTTGAACAGTTCTTCTTTCGAAACATCAACTAGTAATTTGAAGCTAACGAGCATCGTCTGAGGTTGGATTTGTTTAATGAGTTGAATGACTTTGGGATTTTTCTTTAAAGTTAAAAATAAATAATCCGTATTTGAGGAAATCTTGCTTGTGTTTGTTGCTTCTGATTTCTCTATTAATTGGATTAACTGTTCTGTCGTAACGGGTAAATTTGTTTGTGCCAATTGTTGGTTTAGCGCTTCAGTAAAAGCTTCGATAGAGTAGCTAGTCGCAGGCGTAAAGTCGCTAACTGCCATGCTATGAATCACTGCATCGTACGAATTGGTTTCAAGTAAGTGTGTTAACTGTGTTGCTAGTTGTTGCGTATCCTCAATTAAATAGATTTTTAAATTTTCTTGCGTAATTGGTTTGGATGCACTAAGGGTCGTAATATAATCGACTTGAATGCCTTGTTCAAGCGCTTTTGTAGCAATTAAATAACCGAGTTTACCAGTCGAGTGGTTGGTAATGGAACGGACTTGATCAATTTTTTCAGACGTTCCTCCGGCTGTGATAAGTATTCTTTTCATATCCATTTACACTTCCATTTTTACAATTGTCCGACCTTCGTGTTTGCCGTCGAGCAGAGCATTGATTGTTTCATCTAGGTCACTTAAAAGTACCTCTTGTATTTTCAAGTCAGCTAAAAGTGTCTGATGTTCCGCCAGTAGTTGCCAAATTTTTTGACGGGTTGTTTGATTAACAGCAACAGAATCGATGCCAGTGACTTGGATTCCTCTTAAAATAAAGGGTAATACGGTCACATCAAGTTCAATCCCACTCGCATTACCACAAAGGTAGGCACTTCCATTATAAGCTAATTGAGGCAATAAAGCAGACAAAAGCGCTCCGCCAACGGTGTCAATCACGGCTGTAGCAATTTGGCGAGCAAGTGGTTTCACTGCAGGTGGAATCAAATCAGCTGGGTTCACAATTTTTGTGGCACCTAATTCGAATAGCCAATCACTTTGCTTACGAGAAACGGCAACGATATTCGTGTAGCCTAAACGATTTAAAAGAGCAATTGCGATACTACCGACGCCACCAGAGGCACCCGTCACGTAAATCGCTGCATCTTTTGCATAGTTTTTTTCTTCTAAAGCAGTAACAGCTAGCGCAGCAGTGAATCCAGCCGTACCATAGGTCATCGCTGATTTTACATTGAGTGGTTTCGGAATTTCGACTAACCATTCAATCGGAACTTGTTGATATTGACTGAAGCCACCTGGTTGGTTGACTCCCAGTCCGTAGCCAGTAACGAGGACTTCTGTTCCGACAGGGAATTGTTCATTAGTGGATTGAACAATTTCGCCTGCTAAATCAATGCCAGGAACCATCGGATACTGACGAATGACACCGCCATTTTTGGAAGCAGCGAGTGCATCTTTATAGTTGATATCAGAATAACGGACACGAATTTCAACATGGCCGTCTTTTAAAGGTTCGCGTTGTTTTTTGATTAGTCCACGAGCGAAAATATGATCCTCATGATTGACTTCAAATGCGATAAAATTAGACAAAATGTTTCCTCCTTTTTTATACGAAAATTGCTTTTAAATTAGTGATATCATACCACAAATTAAAGGTTTTGAGGAAAATAGCCAAAAAAAGAAATATTACTTGTATTTCCAATCGAAAAACCCTATTCTTAACAAGTATGTTCTGGTCTGAAATCAAAAAAACGAACAGTTCGAAAGACTAACAGTTAAAAGAAAAACGGGTATAAAAGAGCATATAATCTACCATTGGGAGGAAAGATACAAATGAGAAAACCGATCATTTCATTTACGAATGTAGTGAAACGATTTGACGACGAAGTGATTTTAAAAGGCGTCAATTTTGAGATAGAAGAAGGAAAGTTCTATACGTTGCTTGGGCCCTCGGGCTGTGGCAAAACAACAATATTAAGGATAATTGCTGGGTTTTCTGAGGCATCCGAAGGGGATGTGTTTTTTGAAGGAAAACGCATCAATGACGTGCCTGCGAATCAACGCCAAGTAAACACTGTCTTCCAAGATTATGCGTTATTCCCGCATATGAACGTTTTTGAAAATGTCGCTTTTGGTCTAAAAATTAAAAAGTTACCAAAAAATCAAATTCAAGAAAAAGTCAAAGAAGCGTTACGATTAGTTCGCTTAGGTGGTTATGAAAACCGTGAAATTAGTGAAATGTCTGGTGGTCAACGTCAACGTGTCGCGATTGCTCGTGCGATTGTTAATGAACCAAAAGTTCTCTTATTAGATGAACCGTTGTCTGCACTGGATTTAAAATTGCGGACGGATATGCAATATGAATTACGTGAATTGCAACAGCGTCTAGGCATTACTTTCATTTTCGTTACACACGACCAAGAAGAAGCGTTGGCAATGAGTGATGAAATCTTTGTGTTAAACCACGGTGAAATTATTCAAAGTGGTACACCAGTTGATATTTATGATGAACCAATTAATAAGTTCGTTGCTGATTTTATTGGTGAAAGTAATATTGTTAAAGGGACGATGATTGAAGATTATGTAGTAGAAATTGTCGGTAAACAATTCGAGTGTGTCGATGGCGGCATGCGACCAAATGAGCCGGTTGAGATTGTCATTCGTCCAGAAGATTTATCCTTAACGACTGTTGAAAAAGGTAAATTAGTCGTTCGCGTCGATACCCAATTATTCCGAGGCGTGCATTACGAAATTATTTGTTATGATGATGACGGTAATGAATGGATGGTTCACTCCACTCGTAAAGCGGTTGAAGGCAGTCAAGTTGGCTTATCTTTTGAACCAGAAGACATTCATGTCATGCGTTTCAATGAGTCTGAAGAAGACTTTGATGCACGACTTGAAAGTTACGAAGAGTAGGAGGGAAGAGATGACAAAAGTAAGACGCATTTATGCGGTACCTTATCTATTATGGTTGCTACTCTTCGTATTAGCTCCGGTTTTAATGATTGTTTATCAATCGTTCTTTGATATGAATGGCCAATTTACTTGGGAAAATTATCAAACGTATTTTGCATCAGGCAAGTATTTAACGATGACATTTAATTCGATTTGGTATGCGTTTTTAATTACCTTAATCACATTAGTCATTAGTTATCCAACCGCCTATTTCTTAACAAAACTAAAACATCGTGATTTGTGGTTACTATTAATTATTTTACCAACCTGGGTCAATTTATTATTAAAAGCATATGCCTTTATTGGGATTTTTGGTATTCATGGCAGTTTAAATGGTTTCTTGGGCTTTTTCGGTATTGGTGCGAAGCAAATTTTATTTACTGACATCAGTTTCTTAACGGTGGCAACGTATATTGAATTACCATTTATGATTATTCCGATTTATAATGCTCTCGAAAAAATGAATCCATCCTTAATTAGTGCCAGTCGAGACTTAGGGGCCAACTCGTTTGAGACCTTTCGACGTGTCATTTTTCCTTTATCGCTGAATGGCGTGAAAAGTGGAATCCAAGCGGTCTTTATTCCATCGCTCTCACTCTTTATGTTAACGCGTTTAATTGGTGGGAACCGCGTGATTACACTGGGTACCGCAATTGAGCAACATTTCTTAGTCACGCAAAACTGGGGAATGGGTTCGACCATAGGTGTCATTTTAATTATCGCGATGTTCCTAGTCATGCTTTTAACAGGTGAAAAAGGGAAAGGTGGTAAAAAATGATGAACAGTAAAATTTGGTCACGTCTTTATTTAACAGTTGTTTTTATTTTACTCTACACACCAATTGCCTATTTAATTTTCTATTCGTTTAATGCAGGCGGTACGATGAATGAGTTTACCGGCTTTACTTGGGAACATTATCGTTCCGTATTTGAAGATACACGCTTGCTAATTATTGTCTTGGACACGTTTTTCTTAGCATTTTTATCTGCGCTAATCGCTACGATCATTGGAACTTTTGGTGCAATGGCCGTTTATTACACGAAACAGCGCCGTCTGCGGAATATTTTTATGAGTCTAAATAATATTTTACTTGTTTCACCAGATGTTATTATTGGTGCGAGTTTCTTAATTTTCTTTACAACGCTCGGTGGTTTTTTACGTAACTTTAATTTAGGATTTACGAGCGTCTTGCTTTCACACGTTGCATTTAGTATTCCGATTGTCGTGTTAATGGTCTTACCAAAATTACGTGAAATGAATGATTCGATGGTGGATGCGGCACTTGATTTAGGTGCGAATTACTTCCAAGTCATTCAACGAATTATTTTACCGTATCTTTCACCAGGTATTATCGCCGGTTACTTTATGGCTTTTACGTATTCATTGGATGACTTTGCGGTGACGTTCTTTGTTACTGGAAATGGCTTTAGTACCCTGTCGGTTGAGATTTATTCTCGTGCCCGTCAAGGGATTAGTTTAGAAATCAATGCACTAAGCACACTTGTTTTCTTGTTCTCGATGATTTTAGTCGTGGGTTACTACTTTATTAGTAAAGACAATGTTTCGAAAAAATTAAGAAAAGGCAAGGCAGCTACGAGAGGAGTGGCACAAACTCGATGAAAAAATTACAATCACTCATTATCGGCATTGCTGTCATTCTCATACTCTTGTTTTTAGGTGGACAACAACTCGAAAAAAGCAGTGGGATGGCCGGTGCCAAAGTCTTGAATATCTACAACTGGGGTGACTACATTGACCCGAGTCTGTTAAAACAATTTGAAAAAGAATATGGTTACAAGGTTAATTATGAAACCTTTGATTCGAATGAGGCGATGTTTACCAAGCTTGCTCAAGGGGGCGTCTCGTATGATTTGACGATTCCAAGTGAGTATATGATTGAAAAAATGATAGAAGAAAATCTCGTTCAAAAGCTCGATTACAGTCAAATTGAAGGCATTGAAAACATTGACCCGCGATTTTTAGATATGAGTTTTGATCCAGGCAATCAATATTCGATCCCGTATTTCTGGGGGACACTAGGAATAATCTACAATGATAAGTTTATTGATAGTGCGGAGATGACGAAATGGGCAGATCTGTGGCGTCCAGAATTAAACAATAGTATCATGATGATTGACGGTGCTCGCGAAGTTATGGGGATTGGTTTGAATCGTTTAGGCTATTCATTAAATAGTAAAAGTATGTTTGAATTGGAACAAGCAGTGATGGAATTACGCAGTTTAATGCCAAACATCAAAGCGTTAGTTGCCGATGAAATCAAAATGTATATGATTAATGAAGAAAGCCCGGTTGCGATTACTTTCTCTGGTGAAGCCGCAGATATGATGTATGAGAATGAAAACCTTCATTATGTGATTCCGGAAGAAGGGTCGAATTTGTGGTTTGATAACATTGTGATTCCACATAACGCCAAAAACGTCGAAGGTGCCTATGATTTCATTAACTTTATGTTGAAACCCGAAATTGCAGCTCAAAATGCCGAATACATTGGTTACTCAACACCAAATAAAGAAGCGTTAAAACTTTTACCACCAGAAATTACAGAAGACGAACAATTTTATCCAAGTGATGAATTGATTTCTCGCTTAGAAGTTTATGAAAACTTAGGGCCAGAATATATCGGAATTTATAATGATTTCTTCTTAGAATTGAAGATGTATCGCAATTAAAAAGAGAAACAGCTGATTCCTTTTGACAAGATGTCAAAGGGAATCAGCTGTTTTTTATTTATTCAATCTCAAACCATGCTTTGTAATATTCAAAACGTTCCTCGTCATCTTTTGTAGTACCTAGATAGCGAGCAATCACTGCTTTGGTCTGATATCCAAGTTTCTCTAATTCCTTTTGTTGTTTTTCAATAATCGTAGGAGCAATCGGGATGTCAGCTGGAATTTTTAATAAAATTTGTCGAAATTGCATGGTCGGTTGTTTTTCCCAGATTAGCGTTTGATTTTTTGTTTTCTCGGAAATAATCAATCCTTCTTGAATCTGAATATGTGGTTCGAGTGTGAGATATAAAGTAAAGTTTGATGGATTATTTTCTTGAAATGCCGCATAGTTTAATGGATCTTGATAAGCATAGGCGATGAGGTATTCAAAATCGGGCGCAGCAATGACATATTCTGTTTCAGAAAGAAGGCTAATTTCACTTAGTTTTTCCTTACGGTCTTTAATGACTTGCTGAATTAACTTGAGTTTCGTCAGTTCTTCTTCAACTTCAACTTCGGCATTGGTGAGTAAATCGTTCAATTGTCTCCCTGACATTTCACGATAATTTTGTAATTGTTTAATCGAAAAACCAAGACTGCGATAAAAAACGATATCACCGGTATGGATTAGTTCTTTTAAATCATACATCCGATAATCATTTTCGGCGTTGCGCTCTGGTTGAATCAGTCCTTTTTCTTCCCAATACCGCAAAGTGGACTTTGGAATACTATAAATTTTGGCAATATCATTGATTGAAAAAAGCTCCATTGATCCACACTCCTTTTTTTAATATTATAGCAATCGTTCGCTTGACCTTCAAGTAGGTTGATAGTTTATAGTACGTAACTGTAGCATATTTTACAGAAGGAAAAAGGTGAAAAAAATGACAGTAGTACAAATCCTAAAGAAGTTTTTAGTTAAACATAAAATGTTAACATTACTGATGTCGACCGCGTTAATGTTTCAAGTCATTGGTACACTATATGTTCCATTTTTAGTGGCCGAATTAATCGATGAAGGGATTGCGCAAAAGGACCTATCGTTAGTGGCGTCAATTGGAATTGAAATGGTGATTGTGGCAATCTTAGCTGGAGTTGCTGGTATCTTGGGAAGTTATTATTCGGCTAAATTTGCCGCTAAATTTAGTTATCAGGCACGAAAAGACGTATTCCAGAAAGTCCAAGAATTATCAATGAGTGATATGAATCAGTTTGGTGTGTCATCATTGCTAACCAGAACAGTGAATGATATTGAAAATATCGCAGAAGCGCTCGTTTTATTTAGTCAGATGATTTTACCAGCACCATTTATTAGTCTAATTGCGATTTACTTAACGTGGACAGTTTCAGAAAAATTAGTCTGGATCCCTATTCTCGTGATTACTATCTTTACATTATTGACATTGGTGCTTGTACGTAAAGGAAATAAATATTCGGTCATTATTCAAGAAAAAATGGATCGAATGGTTCGCTCAATCCGAGAGTTTTACTCTGGTGTTCGTGTGATTCGAGCTTTCAATAACGAATCATCAGAAAAGAAAAAGACCGATCAAACGTTTAGTGACTATGCTTCAAATATGATTCAATTAAATTATTTATTTGCCTTCTTAACGCCAAGTGTTTCAGCGCTATTTGGTGGTGCGATGACAGCGATTATGTGGTTTGGTGCCTTTGAAGTTGTTGGTGGGACACTTGAAATTGGAAGTATTACAGCAATTGTCGAATATACGGTATTAGCGATTATGTACTTAATCATGGCAGCGATGGTTATTTTAACTTTGCCTAGTGCTTATGCGTCTTTGGATCGCTTACGTCAAGTGTTAGTCTTAGATATTGAAGTGAAAGATCCAACGCATCCATTACGAGAAGATAGAGAGGACGACCAAGCCGTTGTTCGTTTTGAGCATGTTTCTTTTGCGTATCCAGACTCAGAAGATCCGGTCTTACAAGAAATTAATTTTCATGTGAATCGTGGTGAAACAGTGGCAATTGTCGGAAGTACCGGTTCTGGGAAGAGCACGATTGCCAAGTTGTTGCTTCGATTGAATGATGTTACTTCAGGAAGTGTGATGGTTAATGGCATAGATGTTCGCAAACAAAAACAATTTGATTTACGAAAGAACATCAGTTATGTACCACAAAAATCCTTTCTTTTTAATGGAACAATTTTAGAAAATATACAAATGGGTAACGAAGCAGCGACATTTACTGAAATCGAAGCAGCAGCTAAAACAGCACAAGCAGCATCGTTCATTCAAACATTAGAACAACAATATGATTCTTTTGTCGCTCAGGGTGGTTCTAATTATTCAGGAGGACAAAAACAACGCCTATCGATTGCTCGAGCCCTAGTCAAGAAAGCCGATGTTTATCTTTTTGATGATAGTTTTTCAGCTTTAGATTATCAAACAGATAAATTAGTCCGCCAAGGAATCAAACAAACATTAACTGATGTAGCAATAATTATCGTGGCACAGCGCCTAAGTACCGTGATTGAAGCGGATCGCATTGTCTTAATTGACCAAGGAAAAGTAGTGGGTCAGGGAACGCACGAAGAGTTGCTACGAAAGAATCGACTATATCAAGAATTTGCCATTTCACAGCAATTGTTAGAGGAGGGAGATCAGCGATGAAGCAAATCCAATTGATTTCAAAAAATCGTCAAAATTTCAAACATTTTTGGACATTACTTAAAACAGAACGTACAGGATTGTTGATTATCCTGATTGCCAATACCATTAGTAATGCATTAATGACGGCACTTCCTTTCATCATGGGGATTGCGATTGATGATTTACTTAAAGTGCTCAATAAAGGGAGTCATTATCAGTCCATATTCGATCTAGTTCAATCTACGATACTAGTACCTGTTGTTTTAATGGGAATCGCATCTGTATTGGCCGGCCTATTGTCTTATTTATCTGAATACGTTATGTCGCGTGTCAGTGAAGCAATCGTAGTAACGTTACGTGAGGACGTAACAGCTAAATTGACCAAACTGCCAATGAATTTCTTTGATACACATCAAATTGGCGATATTATTAGCAGAACAACGTCAGATGCTAAAAAGATTTCGGATTTCTTAGTAATGAACGTGCCACAAATGGTTTCTTCTATTGCTAGTTTGACTTTAGGTTTGGCAATGATGTTTTATATAAGTGGGACATTAACGGTATTTGTTCTGTTAATCATGCTCTTAAGTGTGGTTACAACGAAATGGATTTCTACTAAAAATAAAATTTATGCTGAAAAAAGTCAAACATCACTAGGGCAATTGAGTAATGTTGTCGAAGAATTATATAGCGGTAATATGATTGTGAAGTCTTTTAATCTCCAAGAAGAGGTTACAGAGAAAATGGAAAACGCGAATAAAAGTTATTATGAATTATATTTGAAGTCAAAATTCATTAACTTTTCGATCTATCCAGCAGTAAGAATTTTGAATCAACTTTCATTTGTTTTTAGTGCGATCGCATCGGCTGTTCTAGTTATCCAAGGTCGTATGTCGATTGGAACGATTCAAGCTTATTTACAATACGTCAATCAAATTTCAGAACCGGTTACCAATTCGTCCTATGTTGTGAATTCGATTCAAAATGCGTTAACGGCAGTGGAACGAATTTTTGAAATTTTAGAAGCAAATGAAGAAGTACCAGAAAACCAAGATGTTCAAACAATAACAAATCCAAAAGGTGAGATTACGTTTGATCACGTGAAATTTGGTTATCACTCAGATAAAATGTTAATGAATGACGTTAATTTTGAAGTAAAGCAAAATCAAATGGTCGCAATTGTTGGTCCGACTGGAGCAGGTAAAACGACACTCGTTAATTTATTGATGCGCTTCTATGAAGTTAATCAAGGAACTATTTTATTTGATGGCGTACCGATTAATCAATTGTCTAGAGAACACTTAAGAAGTTTATTCGGAATGGTATTGCAAGATACGTGGTTGTTCGAAGGGACGGTTGCTGAAAATATTGCCTACGGAAAAAAAGATGCCACCTTAGAAGAAGTCGTTGCGGCGGCCCGTGCAGCACAATGTGATCATTTTATCCGAACGTTACCGCAAGGCTATCAAACAGTCATTACCAATGGAGGGAATAGTATTTCCCAAGGGCAGCAACAATTATTGACAATTGCCCGTATTTTATTGGTGAATCCAAGTATCGTCATCCTAGACGAGGCCACTTCAAGTGTCGATACACGTACAGAAGTCGATGTCCAAAAAGCAATGAATGAAATGCTAACTGGGAGAACCAGTTTTGTGATTGCTCATCGCTTATCAACGATTATCTCAGCCGATATCATTTTAGTAATGAAAGACGGTGATATTGTTGAACAAGGCAATCATGAAGCGTTACTTGCCGCTAATGGCATGTACGCACAGTTGTATCAAAGTCAGTTTTAAAAAGAACGCTCTCTCCTTAACAAAGGAAAGAGCGTTTTTTAGTGATTAATCGGGACTGACTTGAACAATCGTAACACCTTTTTCTTCAATTGCATTTAACGCATCATCATCTGCGTAGATATCGGTAATCAAAATATCAATTTGTGATAAATCAGAAGTGAAAAAATTTGCGACATGTCCAATTTTACGATAGTCAGCAACGAGGATTACTAACTGATTGGCATTTTCAACCATGACACGATTCACCTTTGCTTCATGGACGTTTTCCGTTCGAACACCACTTTCAGCACTGACTCCTGAACAACCTAAAATCGCAATATCAGAACTGATATGTGAGAGGGCTTCGATCGTTAAATCCCCAACGAGCGCTTCTTTAGGATAGCGGATTTCACCACCTGGTAAAATAATCGTTGTATTTGGGTTCATGTTTTTCGG
This sequence comes from Enterococcus alcedinis, assembly GCF_014635985.1. Taxonomy (GTDB): domain Bacteria; phylum Bacillota; class Bacilli; order Lactobacillales; family Enterococcaceae; genus Enterococcus_I; species Enterococcus_I alcedinis. The sequence goes on from NZ_BMDT01000004.1 coordinate 50,016, forward strand.
ACTCGCTTTTAAATTGTTGGTTACAATCGTCAAGGGTGTTTCTTTTAAAAAGTTCACTGCTTGCAATGCAGTCGAACTACTATTAATGAAGAGAGTCATATTGTCTTTAATATAACTTGCTGCTTTTTTTGAGAGGGCCACTTTAATATTCTCTAAGTTTTGATTTTCTGTTAAACCTTCAAAATTTGGCTTATCTATTAGGGATGCACCACCATGGACTCTCACAATGACGCCCATTTCTTCCATAATCATCAAGTCTCTACGAATCGTCATCGGTGATACTTGAAGTAATTCTGCTAATTCATTCACTGAAACGTCACTTGAAAGATTTCTTTCAAGCAAGTGGATAATTTCCTCTCGTCTTTTTTTTATTGTTAAAGATGTATTTTTCATTATTCAGCCTCCATATTTTGGATATTAAAGTAATGAGAACGATAAAACATATATTTCACATTAATAATACACTATGAACTCAAACATGTAAACGCTTAAGCGAACAAGTTTTGGTTAATGTGTTTGGAAAAAGAGATAAACAAGAAAAATCTAGTGATATTTTGTTTATTCGAACATAAATACTATTTATTTCAATCAAACGAACATAAAATGGTGTTGAAAGCGATAACATTCGATTGTAAGATGAAATCAAGCAAAAGATAGAAACGATAACGAAGGAGTGGTTTACTTGAAGAATATTAATGAAGTAACAAAGGATAAATGGTTAGCAGCAACGTTTCCAGAGTGGGGAACTTGGTTAACGGAAGAAATTGAAGCAAAAGAAGTCGCTGAAGGATCATTTGCCATGTGGTGGTTAGGTTGTACAGGAATTTGGTTAAAAACACATGAAGGAACAAACATTGTCATGGATATGTGGAACGGTACGGGAAAACAAACCCACGGAAATGGCAAGATGAAAAAGGGACATCAAATGCAACGAATTGGTGGCGTAAGTAATATGCAACCAAACTTAAGAAATGTGCCTTTTGTCATCGATCCCTTTGAAGTGCGCAATGTCGACGCCTTAGTAGTCTCGCATATTCATTCTGATCATTTAGATATTGTGACTGCAGCAGCAGTTGCTAAAAATAGTCCGAAAGCAAAATTCATAGGTCCCAAAGAAGTCGTAAACACATGGATTGAGTGGGGCGTTCCAGCAGAACGAACAATCGTAGTCAAACCAAATGACCGAGTAACCGTTGGTAGTGTCGAAGTTGTCGCTTTAGAGTCATTTGATCGAACGGCATTAGTAACAATTGACGATGAGAATCAAACATTAGCAGGTACGATGCCAATTGATATGGATGACATTGCTGTAAACATTTTATTTGAAACAAGTGGTGGAAATCTTTATCATGGAGCAGACTCACATTATTCAGTAATGTTTGCGAAACACGGAAAAGAGCACGAAATCGATGTCGCTTTGATTAATTATGGTGAAAATCCTCCAGGAATTCAGGATAAAATGACTTCCATTGACGTATTACGGATGGCAGAAGCCTTAAAAGCGAAAGTCGTGATTCCAGTTCATCATGATATATGGACGAATTTTATGGCAGATCCAGAAGAAATTGTGACACTGTGGGACTTTAAAAAAGACCGTCTGCAATATCAATTCAAACCTTTTATTTGGCAAGTAGGTGGCGAATACAATTATCCGCAAGACACGGATCGCATCCGATTTAATTTTAATCGCGGATTCCAAGACGTCTTCGAACAAGAAAATGATTTACCTTATCCATCTTTCTTATAGTCGGATAAGCACGGTTTTGATCGTAAAAAGGAGTGTTTAAGGATGTTAACTTATTTTGAAAAAAATGATTTAGTCGATTATCCAGTAGAAATGCCAGAAAGTTGGCAAGAAGCCATTCGAATGAGTTGTCAAAAACTAATGAATCACAATTATATTACAGATACTTATGTGGATGAGATCATTGAATCGATCATTGAACATGGGCCATACATTGTGATTATCCCGAATGTAGCGATGCCGCACGCACCTGGGAATCATTCGAGTGTGTTGAAAAGTGGTATCTCATTTACAAAATTTAAAAAACCGGTACTATTTTTTGATGAGAAAGAAAAAGAAGAGAAACCAGCTGTATTATTCTTTACGATTGCAGCAAAAAATGCAGATGAACATTTAGAGAATATTACAAATTTAATGGAATTATTTTCAGATGAGCAAATGATGGATCAACTGATTCATTCAGAAACGATTGAAGATTTCGACAAATTATTAGTCGGAAATACATTGACATAAATGGGGGGATTTAAAATGAGTTTACCAAATCTACAAGTCGCATTGGATCACTCGAACGTGGCAGATGCCATTGCAGCAACGGTCGCTGTTGGAAATGAAGTGGATATTATTGAGGCCGGAACCGTTTTAATGTTAGAAGTTGGTAGTGAAGTGGTCCGTGTGATTCGCGAACTATTTCCAGATAAAATCGTTGTTGCAGATACAAAATGTGCGGATGCTGGAGGAACAGTTGCCAAAAATTGTGCCAATCGTGGCGCAAACTGGATGACTTGTATTTGTTCAGCGACGGTTGCAACGATGAAAGCAGCAGCTAAAGAAATTGATGAAATTCAAGTCGAATTATATGGAAATTGGACTTACGAAGAAGCGCAAACGTGGTTGGATGCTGGTATGACTCAAGCGATTTATCATCAAAGTCGGGATGCTTTATTAGCTGGTGAAACGTGGGGCGAAAAAGACTTACAAAAAGTGAGGAAATTAATAGAGATGGGATTCAAAGTCTCGGTAACTGGCGGTTTAACGATTGAAACATTGGCACTTTTTAAAGGGATTGATGTTTATACCTTTATTGCAGGCAGGGGCATTACCGAAGCGCCAGATCCAGCAGCAGCAGCGCGAGCATTCAAGCAAAGAATTGCAGATATATGGGGGTGATCGGAAATGTTGGCTTTAGGGATTTATGAAAAGGCTTTACCGAAAGAAACCTCTTGGTTGACCAAACTAAAAATGGCGAAATCGCTGGGCTTTCAATTCGTTGAACTATCAATTGATGAAACAGATGAACGTTTAGCAAGATTAGAATGGTCACCCGATCAAATTGCCAACGTTCGCCAAGCAATAAGCGAAACCGGTGTCGGAATTTATTCGATTTGTTTAAGCGGGCACCGGCGCTATCCACTTGGATCAGCTGATAAAGCACAACGTGAAAAGGCACTTGTGATCATGCAGCAAGCTATCGATTTGGCGTCTCAACTAGGCGTTCGAACCATTCAATTAGCAGGATATGATGTTTATTATGAAACAAAGACGGTTGCCAGTCGAGAATATTTTGTTGAAAACTTAAGAAAATCGGTAGAAATGGCAGCAAAAAAACAAGTTATGCTAGCCATTGAAATCATGGACGATCCTTTTATGAACTCCATTACGAAATTCAATCGAATAAAAGCGGAAATCCCTTCTCCTTGGCTACAAGTCTATCCAGACATCGGTAATTTATCTGCTTGGCCAATGAACGATGTGAGTTACGAATTAACCCAAGGGATAGCAGCAATGACATCGGTGCATTTAAAAGATACGATTGATGTCTCCACTGATTTTCCTGGAAAATTCAAAAATGTTCCATTTGGTGAAGGAAACGTCGATTTTTTTGGGAGTCTCAAAGCGTTAAAGCGACTGAATTATTGTGGTACTTTTTTAATCGAAATGTGGAGTGAAACAAGTGAGCAACCCATCGAAGAAATCAAAAAAGCGCGTGAATTTTTAATTCCGATATTTGAGGAGGCTGGTTATGAAACACGTTCAATCAATCATTGCTGAGATGAAAGACCGAGTTTTTTCGGCGAATTTACAACTTCCTAAATGGGGGCTCGTGCAATTAACGTGGGGAAATGTAAGCGAAATCAATCGAGAACAAGGCATTATTGTCATTAAACCGAGTGGTGTCAGTTATACTGAAATGACTGTCGAACAAATGGTCGTGGTCAACTTGAAGGGGGATCCAATAGAAAAAAATAGCTTGAATCCTTCATCCGATCTTCCGACCCATTTGGAATTGTATCGTTCTTTTCCAACAATCAAATCGGTGGTGCATACGCATAGTAAACATGCCGTCTCTTGGGCTCAAGCAGGTAGAAGTCTTCCATCTTATGGGACGACGCATGCGGATGCTTTTTATGGAGAAGTTCCAATCACACGGCAACTAACTAAAGAAGAAGTACAAGATAATTATGAATTAGCTACGGGAAAGGTGATTGTTGAAACATTTGAAACACAATCACTCGACCCGATGAGTGTACCAGGTGTTTTGGTTAACGGACATGGACCCTTTACTTGGGGGGCATCGGTCGAAAAGGCCATTGAAAATAGTCTAATCTTAGATGAAATCTGTTCAATGGGCTTGATGACTGAAAGCATTCAAAAAAAGGAAAATACATTACCAAAATATATCTTAGATAAACATTATTTCCGCAAACATGGTGCGACAGCTTATTATGGGCAAGGTTAAAAAAAGACTGTATAAGAAAGTGAGTGAAAAAGATGGCATTTATTATTGAAGTGTTTACTAGCTTGTTTAACAATATTATCGCCAAGCCAGAATTCTTCTTGGCAATATTGGTTTTTGTTGGTTATGTCTTGTTGAAAAAAAGCTTTTTGGAATCCTTATCGGGTGCATTAAAGGCTGCGATTGGTTATATGATTTTACAAACGGGTTCGTCTGGGATGGTTCAAGGCTTTAACCCCATGTTGAATGGTTTATTAGCAAAGTTCAACTTAAGTGCAGCGGTCATTGATTCTAACTTTGGATTTGCCGCTGCGAATGAAGCAATTGTCGCAATTGGCGAGTCGTTATCTTCAACAATGTTTGTTCTATTGATTGGATTTACGGTTAATATTTTACTCGTATTATTTAAAAATATCACGAAAGTTCGGACACTTTACACAACTGGACATATCATGGTCAAACAGGCGGGCTTCATTACGTGGATGGTTTTCTTTGCCTTACCGGAATTTCGTAATGCAACAGGAATAATGATTATTGGGATTTTAATTGGTCTTTATTGGGCAGTCTTTTCTAATTTAACCGTTGAAGCGACTCAAAATTTAACGGGTGGTGAGCGTGTCTTTGCCGTTGGACATGCCCAAATGGCAGGGATTTGGTTAACCGATAAAATTGCCCATTTATTTGGAAAAGAAGAAGATGACATTGATAGTATTAAATTATCTAAAAACTTTAAAGTGTTATCGGATAATATTTTTGGGACGTCTATTGTGATGCTGATCATGTTTGGGACATTACTGGTTGTACTTGGTCCAGAAACAATGGCGGAATTTGATCCAGGATACAATCCGAGTTTAGCGTTTATTAGTTATATAATTACAAAAAGTTTAAGTTTCGTCGTAAACTTTATTATTTTACAAACTGGTGTTAGAATGTTTGTTACAGAAATTACCGAATCATTTAATGGGATTTCGGATCGCTTACTAAAAGGTGCCATTCCAGCGGTAGACTGTGCAGCAACCTTTGGCTTTGCTTCATCAAACACTGTGATTATCGGATTTTTATTCGGTTTCCTAGGTCAATTGTTAGCAATTGGTGCTTTAGTCTTATTTGGTTCACCAATCTTGATTATTTCAGGTTTTGTACCGTTATTTTTTGACAACTCAACTTTGGCAATTTATGCCAATAAACGAGGCGGTCGCAAAGCAGCGATGATTATTCCCTTTTTCTCAGGTATCGTGCAAGTATTATTAGGTGCGGTCGGTGTGGTGATGTTTGGGTTAGCTGATCTAGGTGGTTGGTATGGAAACTTGGATGTTTCAACCGTATGGTTAGCTTTTGGAGCCTTAATGAAACAGTTTTCTGTTGTCGGTATTGGACTCGTGGTTATTTTTATGTTGGTTATTCCACAATTACAATATACGCGAAATAAAGAAGGTTACTTCTAAAAAGGAGAGAGTCATATGTATAAAGTTTTAGCATCTTGTGGCGCTGGGATTGGTTCCAGTATGATTATTAAAAAGAAAATTAAAGAGGTTTTTACTGAATTAGGTTATGAGGTTGAAATTACACACGAAAGTTTAGGGACGGCGAAAAGCAAAGCAAAAGAATTTGATATCATCTATACATTAGCTGCGCTCAAAGATAACTTTGAAGATAGTGATGGGTATGAGAAGGTCGTCGGTTTAAAAAATATTATGTCAAATGATGAAATCAGAGATGCTGCCAAACGAATTCTAGGGATTTAACGATGAGTCATAACGTTATTTACATTCATAGCCATGATAGTGGTAAATTCGTTAGTCCGTATGGTTATCAATTAGACACGCCTCATTTAGAGTCATTTGCTGAAACAGCAACCGTCTTTCACAATGCGTTTGCGGTTGCCCCAACCTGTTCTCCTAGCCGCACATCGCTTTTATCAAGTACTTATCCACATGAAAATGGGATGCTGGGATTAGTGAATCGAGGGTTTCTAATGGAAGACTATGATCGTCACTTTATCCGTTGGTTGAACGAAGCCAATTATGAAACCGCTTTGTGTGGCATTCAACATGAAGCGGCACATTATCATGAATCTGAAAAAGCAACTCAAATCATTGGCTATCAAAAAAACTTAACGACACCAACAGTACTGGCGGAGTTAAGCGATAAGCGCATTTGGGATATTGAAAATACAGCGAATGCAACAAAATGGCTGGAAGACAGAGCGCCAGATACGCCATTTTTCTTATCCCTTGGATTTTACTGTACGCATCGACCTTATCCCGTTGTTTTAAATAAAGAATCCGCAAAGCATGGGGTACCAAATGGCTTTCCATCAGAAAAAATCATACTCGATGATTTTCAAGAATACAACGAAGGCATTAAGCACGTTGATCAATGTTTTGGTCAAGTTGTCGATCAATTAAAGCAGTTGGATTTATTGGATAAGACGATCATTATTTTCACGACTGACCACGGAATTGCCTATCCTTTCGGAAAGAATAATTTAACCGATTTAGGATTAGAAGTGAGTTTGTTGTTGCGTTTACCTGGCCAAAAAGAGCGGCGAGATACGACACAACTTGTCAGTCATTTAGATATTGTACCGACACTCTGTGACTATTTAGCGATTTCACCGAAGTATCCAGTGAGAGGGCAGTCGTTGCGACCGGTCTTTGAGTCTGACGCCACCATAAATGAGGAACTGTTCTTCGAAATGAATTTTCATACATCTTATGAACCAGCACGAGCGATTCGAACGAAACGCTATAAGTATATTGAGTATCTTGAAGATTACGAAAAGTATCAGCTATCGAATATTAATGATTCGAATGTCAAGAGGTTTTATATTGAACAAGGTTTAACTCAGCAGGTGAAAAAAAGAAAACAATTTTATGATTTACTTTTTGATCCGGATGAAAAAAATAACTTAATGGACCATCCAGATTACGCCAAAGTCGTTGCAGAGCTTCAAGAACGATTACAGCAATGGCGGATAGAAACTAACGATTATGATGTTGAGAAATTGACGTGGGAAAAGCAATGGGTGGTAAATACCCGTCAAAGCCAGAAACAACGGGGGAATGCAATAACGGATTACATCGAAGGGCATGAACCGAATCGATTGAAGTGAATAACAACCAGTGAATAAGAAGGATTTAGACGAAAAGTCTGAATCCTTTTTAATTGTCCAAGCATAAAAATGGCAAGCGTACTAGGGATGCTTAGCCTCGTAAATTCGGTGATAAAATGAGAAAACACCGTTATTCGTGTAATTTTCAGAAAATCGTGTTAAACTGTTAAAGCGAAAATAATATATAATCTACGGCTGTCTGCCGGGATTAATTGAAGGATGTTATCATTAAATGGAACAAAATAAATTTTCAGAGTACAAGTTAGATGAGTCAATTATTAAAGCTTTGACTGTTCTAAAGTACACAGAACCAACACCGGTTCAAAAAGAAGTCTTACCGATATTACTCAATGAAAAAGATATTGTTGTCAAGTCACAAACAGGTAGTGGGAAAACAGCGGCATTTGGTATTCCTTTAGCTCAATTGGTTGATTGGGAAGAGCGTGCACCGCAAGCCTTAATCCTAACGCCAACACGAGAATTGGCAATGCAAATTAAAGATGAGCTATTTAATATTGGTCGTTACAAACGATTAAAAATTGAAGCGCTATACGGAAAAAGTTCGTATCAATCACAAGTTAAGAACTTGAAACAGCGTACGCATATTGTCGTTGCTACACCGGGACGTTTGTTTGACCATATCGTAAGAGGATCGATTGATTTATCAAAAATTAAAACGTTGATTATTGATGAAGCTGATGAAATGTTTGCGATGGGCTTTATCGATCAAGTGGAAGATATTTTAGCTGAATTGCCATCGGATCGTACGACTGCTTTATTCTCAGCGACGATGCCACAAGCGGTGAAAGAATTAGCGGATTCATTCTTGTATTCACCGAAATTCATCGAAATTGCGACACCTGAACATGCAAAACCACGTGTACGTCAACAATTTATTCGTGTTGAAGAGGAAGACAAGTTAAAAGCGTTCAAAGACCTCTTTATTGTAGATAACCCTGATAGCAGTATTATTTTCTGTAATACGAAAATCATGGTCGAGCGCTTGACGAAAGAAATGAGTCGCTTAGGCATTCAAGTTGAAATGCTACATGGTGGTATGGAGCAAAAAGATCGTACGCGAGTGATGAGCGATTTTAAACGTGGTTATTTCAGACACTTAGTTGCAACAGATGTCGCGGCCAGAGGGATTGACGTGGCAGATATTGCTTTGGTTGTAAACTATGACTTACCTGATAAGACGGAAACATATGTCCATCGTATTGGTCGTACCGCGCGTTTTGAAAACAAAGGAAAGGCGCTATCGCTTGTCGGACGTAATGATGAAGTGCAATTAGAAAACTTATTATCCCTTCAAGACCGATTAGTCGAAGAAATTCCCCGTCCGAGTCGTTCAACCGTTGAGAAATATCGGATGGATTTTGATCGTAAACAAGGCGAAAGACCAACAATCCGTAAAGAAAAAGGGTTAGACTTTAAAGAAGATATTATGAAAATCCATATTAATGCTGGGAAAAAGACCAAAATGCGTCCGGGAGATGTTGTTGGAGCGATTTGTAATATTGAAGGTGTCACAGCAGACGATATTGGTGTTATCAATTTAATGGATGTTTCCACTTTTGTCGAAATTCTAAATGGTAAAGGGGCAAAAGTGTTAAGCGCGTTACAAAAAATGCCAATCAAAGGGCGTCCACGTCGTGTAAGTCGTTCAAATGAGACAGAATACGAACGTGATTTAAGAAACGGTTACTAAAAAGCCTGTTTCTACTGTTTGCGGAGCATTCATCTTTCAACTCGGCGTACTCCATGTTAAAATAACAACATAATGAAATAATTTAAGCGGAGGAAGCCGATGATAGGAAAGAAAGTACTTTACTTAGAAGTTGCAAATGCTTTAAAAAAAGATATATTAAAAGAAGTTTATCCTGTCGGAAGTCTGATTCCTACTGAAAATGAGTTAGAGATGGTCTTTTCCGTTAGTAAGATAACGATTCGAAAAGCCGTTGAAATTCTTGTGCAAGAAGGTTATTTAGAGAAGAAGAGTGGGATTGGTACGACGGTGATCAGTAATCGTCCATTCAATAAGTTATCGAAAGCTGTCTCTTTTTCAACAATCTTAGAAAATGAAGGATTAAATATTCGGAAAGAATTTATTGCCATTGAAGAAGTAGCGAAAGAAGATTTGACGTTTAACTTAACGGGTCTGGGTCCTAAAGTCGTCAAATTAACGCGCTTATACTATTTGGATGATAAGCCGTATATTTTATTTGAACATTATTTACCCAATCTAGATGATTTTTCCTCGATTTCAAAAGATGAAGCATCCTTGTATCGTTGGCTAAGTCATAATGGCTATGTTATTAATTACATTAAGGATGATTTCGATTTAATTGAAGCGACATCAGAAATTAAAAAACAACTATCTTTAACAACACCTTATGTTTTAAGGCGTCATCGTTACTCATATAGTCGTCAACAAGAACTGGTCGAATATTCGATTGGTTACTATGATGTGACGCAACATGCTTACAGTATTGAATATGAAGTATAAGCGATCAGACAGAGAAGTTTCGGCTTCTTTGTCTTTTTTTATTTTTATTTACAGCCAAACATTATAATGTTATGATTTACTAAGGTGAAAGATAGGGTATGAATTTATTCATACCTTAAGGTGATAAGAAATGACAACAGGCATGCTATTGTTAACGGTAACAGGTTTATTATTCCTCTCTGTTTTAATTGGTATTTTTACTCGAATAACAGTCATCCCGATGGGTGTCACAATTTTACTTGCCTCGGTAATTTCAGCAAGATTTCGTAAAGGATTCAATCAAATGGAAAAAGGTGGAAAAGTATGAAAAGAAGATTAGGTGTTTCGTTATATCCAGATAACAGTGATTTTAATGAAGATAAGAAGTATTTAGATTTAGCTGCTAAATATGGCTTTTCTCGTATTTTTATGAGTATGTTAGAAGTTAGTGAAGGCCGTGATGTGGTCTTTCGTAAATTTAAGACCATCATTGATTATGCGAAAAGTCTCAATTTTGAAGTGATGCTTGATATTGCACCGGCTATCTTTGAAGCGTTGAATATTTCTTATGATGATTTATCCTTCTTTGCTGAAGTTGGAGCGGATGGTATTCGGTTGGATTTAGGTTTTGACGGTAATAAAGAAGCGCTCCTATCATTTAATCCTTATGGTTTAATCATTGAATTGAACATGAGTAATGACGTGGCTTATCTAGAGAATATTTTAAGTCATGAAGCGAATAAACCTTTTATTTATGGCTGTCATAATTTTTATCCGCAAGATGGTTCGGCATTACCACTTGATTTCTTTGTTTCATGTAGCCAACGTTTTAAGAAACATGGCATCCGGACAGCCGCTTTTGTGACGTCTGCAGCCGGAAAATTTGGTCCCTGGGATATTAATGATGGCTTACCAACGCTTGAAATGCATCGTTACTTGCCACTAGAAGTACAGACGAAACATTTATTTGCAACAGGATTAATTGATGATGTCATTATTGGTAATGCCTACGCATCTGAAGAAGAGTTAAAGGCGATGAGTGCAGTCAATCGTTATCAGTTGTCCCTAGCAGTTGAATTGGTACCCGAAGTGAATGACGTAGAAGAAGAAATCGTTCTTAAAAACCAACACATTCGTCGAGGCGATATTACCGCAAGAATGGTTCGTTCGACACATGTCCGTAAAATTTATCATGAAGAGAGCAATTCACCGCACGATAATCAGCAAACTTTCCAAAGAGGCGATATTGTCATCGGTAACGATCAATTCGGAAAATACAAAAATGAACTACAAATCGTGTTAGAAGAACACCTAGATGAACGAAAAAATAAAGTCGGACGGGTGATTGCAGAAGAGCATATTTTACTCGATTATATTAAACCATGGAGTAAGTTTTTATTTCAGTGAAAGTAGGAATGCAGATGTTGGATTTAGTTATCAAAAATGGCAGAACAATCGATAATCGTCCGATTGAAATCGGCATTAAGGCTGAAAAAATTGCAATCGTTGCAGAAGAAATAACGGAGTTGAGCCAATCACTGTTCGATGCAAAAGGAGCGATTATTTCAGCTGGATGGATTGATAGTCATGTCCATTGCTATGAAAAAATGAGTTTGTATTATGACTTTCCAGATGAAATTGGTATCAAAAAAGGGGTCACCACTGTAATCGATGCAGGTACGGCCGGTGAAAAAAATATCGAAGACTTTTATCAAATTTCAAAAAATGCCAAAACCAATGTCTTAGCAATGATGAATATTTCGGAAAGTGGGATTGTTCATCAAGATGAATTAGCCGATCTATCAAAAATAAATGAAGAAAAAAATCTTGATCGTATTGCTCAATTACCCGATTTTATCGTCGGAATTAAAGCGCGAATCAGTAAAACGGTTGTAGGAAATAATGGTGTCATTCCTTTAAAAATGGCGAAACAGCTACAGCGAAAAGCCAATCATCTACCATTGATGGTTCATATTGGTTCCGCTCCACCGACATTGGATGAAGTTTTAGAACTATTGGAAGCGGGCGATATCGTTACACATTGCTATAACGGCAAACCAAATGGTATTCTTGATGAAAAGGGACAGTTAAAATCATTTGTGATTGATGCCTACAAACGAGGCGTGTTGTTTGATATTGGTCATGGAACGGATAGCTTTAATTTTAAAGTCGGAAAAAAAGCCATTCAAGAAGCATTTTTATGCCAAACGATTAGCACCGATATTTATCACCGTAATCGTGAAAATGGACCTGTTTATGATTTAGCTACAACGATGGAAAAGGCCCTCTATTTAGGAATAGACAAACAAGAAGTACTTAAAATGGTCACTGAGAATCCAGCAAAAAACTTTCATTTAGATTCAAAAGGTCAATTGGAAGTGGGAAAAGATGCCGATTTGACGCTTTTTAAGTTTGAAGATGCAGAAAAAGTGCTAATTGATTCAAATGGAAATGAAGTAACCATCACGCAGCAAATCCATCCAATAGCAGCTGTTGTTGGTGGGGAAGTGCATGTCATTGAGGAGGAATAAAAGTGACGATTTATGAGAAATATGACTTGAAAAAAGTGATTAATGCCAGTGGTAAAATGACAATATTAGGGGTTTCAAAAGTGAGTGAGACCGTCTTAAATGCTCAAAAAATCGGTGGAGAAAATTTCTTTGAAATGTCTGAACTAGTCATCAATACCGGACGTTACATTGCTAATTTATTAGGCGCGGAAAATGCCACGATTGTTTCTTCTGCCAGTGCAGGTATTGCACAGTCGATTTCGGCTTTAATCGGACGAGGGGATGCGTATCATACGATGCATCCTTATACCCCTAAAATTACCCGTCGAGAAATTATTTTACCTAAAGGGCACAATGTCAATTATGGAACGAGTGTCGAGTTGATGGTACAGCAAGGTGGCGGTGTTGTTGTAGAAGCGGGGTATGCCAATGAATGCACCGCACAACAAATTGCGATGGAAATAACAGAACATACGGCAGCGCTGCTTTATATCAAAAGCCATCACACCGTTCAAAAAAGCATGCTTTCGATTCAAGAAATGGTGGAAATCGCTCAGGCACATCAATTGCCTTTGATTGTCGATGCCGCCGCAGAAGAAGATTTAACGACTTACTATGAACAAGGAGTCGATGTGGTTATCTATAGTGGTGCCAAAGCAATTGAAGGACCAAGTTCAGGATTGGTTGTTGGAAAAGAACCCTATATTACTTGGATTCAAGAGCAAAGTAAAGGCCTTGGTCGCTCGATGAAAATTGGAAAAGAAAATATTTTAGGGTTTGTTCAAGCTATTGAGGATTTCCTAGTCCATGGTTCTGAGTCAGGAGACAGTATGCAAGCGCGCTTAAGCCCGTTTATTGCGGACTTAAATCAAATGACCGGCATAGAAGCTTCAGTGGTTCAAGATGCAGCTGGACGCGATATTTACCGCGCGAAAGTTGTCGTTTCAGGTAATCTATCAGCGATTGAAGTCATTGAACGACTAAAACAAGGCGATACGGCCGTCTATACTCGTGAATACCAAGCAAATAATGGGATTATTGAGTTTGATATTCGCGCAGTGAATGCGGATGAAATGAAAACCATTGTCAAAAAAATAGCAGCGATACTAAAAGGAGCGAATTAAAATGTCAAGAACACCAAAATTTTACCAAGATCAAGTTTGTTTGAATGTGTTGGCTAATTCTGTCGATAATGCGATGGATTGTTACGATGCCGCTAAAGGGCACATCGTCTTAGGAGTCTTATCGAAAAACTATGCAAGCGATCAGTCGGCAATTAATGACATGAAACGTTATCAAGAGGCAACAGGAAATGCGCTATCCGTCGGTTTGGGTGCTGGTGATCCAAATCAAAGTGATATGGTCATTCGTCTAGCAGAAGCCTTACAGCCGCAACACGTCAACCAAGTATTTACGGGTGTTGGTGGTTCTCGCGCGGTATTAAAGCAAGAAGAAACATTTATTAATGGTCTTGTTTCACCAACAGGAAAAGTCGGGTATGTGAATATTGCGACTGGTCCGCTCTCATCTAAGGGAGAAGCGGTCGAAGTACCGATCGAAGCGGCAATTGCTTTATTAAAGGACATGGGTGGTTCTTCCATTAAATATTTTCCAATGAATGGATTAGCACATCTAGAGGAATACAAAGCTGTTGCAAAAGCGTGTGCTGAGAATGATTTTGCGTTAGAGCCAACGGGTGGCATTGATTTAGAAAACTTTGAAGCAATCTTACAAATAGCAGTCGATGCAGGTGTTAAAAAAATTATTCCACATATTTATAGCTCAGTGATTGATTCTGAAACAGGGAACACGCGACCAAAAGATGTTGCAACATTGTTTGAATTAACAAAAAAAGTCTTAGGAAAATAAAAGAGGTCAAACGATGAAAATTTTAGCATTTGGTGAAGTCATGATGCGTTTAAACCCTAACGGCTTCAAAAAAATGACCCAAACCGATTCGATGGATTTTTCTTTCACGGGAACTGGATTGAATATCTTAGCAGGACTGGCTCAAAATGGCTATGACACAACGATGCTAACCGCCTTACCCGATAATAATTTAGGCAAAACAGCCGCTGCCAATATTCGCAAATTAAACGTATCCGATCGAAAAATTTCATATTCAGGAAATCATTTAGGGATTTATATTTTAGAGTTGGGTTACGGTGGTCGACCATCGGAAGTGACGTACCTTGATCGCGCGCATAGTGCATTTAATGAATGGGAAGTTTCTGAAGCAGACTTGGAACAAGCATTAGAAAATGTTGACCTAATACATATTTGTGGAATCGCTTTGTCAACCTCTGCTATTTCGCGTAAAAATGCCTTAACTTTAGCAAAAAAAGCATCAGAAAAAGGCATTGAAATCTGTTTTGATTTTAATTTCCGTGCGTCATTAAATAACGAAGAAGGCATGACGAGTCTATTAGCAGCCTATCATGAAATATTACCACTAGTAACCATTGTCTTTGGTTCATTGCGTGACTTGCAAGAGCTATTGAAGATTCCAGGAGAGACAGAAGAAGACGTGGTTCAAACATTCATGTTAAACTACGGCATTCGTATTTTCTCTGGTACTTATCGCCACCAAGAGGGAAATCAAAAGCAGTTGCAGGGTTTCGTTTATCAAGGAAATAAAAAAGTTGTTTCTGATAAAATAACTTATGAAGTTTGGGATCGAATCGGAACAGGCGATGCTTTTGTTGCGGGAATATTGACTGGTTTGATTGAGAAATGGGCATTTGAAAAAACGGTGAAATATGGCGTGTATAATGCTGTATTAGCACATACTACAGTTGGAGATAGTCCGGTGTTGTCGAAAGAATTTGTGTTGAACTATATGGAGAAACAAGTAGATGTGATACGGTAAGAAGATAAAAAGCTAGCAATCATGAAAACTCTTCATGATCGCTAGCTTTTTTTATGAATAATATAAATTAACATTAATATCTTGATCGTGATTTCCGAAGCCTTCGCCAAAAATTGTAACGCCACCGGGATTTTGAGCGTCCTTACGTGATTCAATCTTGAGAGAAATAAATTCAGAATCATGGAGATTTAAATCAGTCACTGTAACTTTTGATGTCTCAGCACCGTTAAATGTTGTTGCATCATTCTTAATTAAGATTCTAAGAAGAACACCGTACTGACTAGAGTCATCAGCCCACCAATCTGGAGTGTGAAATCCACGGACATCTGAAAAGTTTCCTGGGCATGTCCAAGTACCCACCAAAACGTCATTAACGTAAAAATCAATGTCACTAGGCCAGACGTTACTAGAATTGGGGAATTCGGAAGCGATTTCCATAGTGATTTCTAAAAGTTCAGGATCAATATGTCGTTCTAAATTGTTAGGAATCTTATAGCTAACATGCCCACTGGCGAACCAAAGTAAGGAAGCTTCTGTGCGATCCGGAGCGAGAAAACTTTTAGTATCATCGAAATTACCAATCAATCTTTTCTTACTAGCCAGGCCGCAAGTAGGGTTTACAGAAAAGTCTAAATAGTGACCTAATTTTATTATTGATTTTTTTTGTTTGAATTCGCGATATACCGTACTAGGGAATACAATCTCGATATTGTCTACATTCTGGGAAACAATTTTCTGAGAACCAGAGTTTTTTTGTTTGATTCGATGAATAAGTAAACCAGCATCAATTAATTGTTGGACATGTCGTGTCGTTATAGCTTTACTTATATTTAAAGCTTTAGCAATTTCTGTTATATTAGAATCGTTTTCAGCAACTAAATTAAGAATATCTAGTCGGGTATCGTTAGCTAAGGCTTTATAAACGTTTAATGAATTATGAGAAATATCAAGCTTCATAGAGAACACCCTTTCCTTAAGTTTATTATTATTATATCAGATGTTATCAATTTAACCAAGTTAACAAATAAGTTTATTTACAGTGTGTTGTTGATATAGTTAACTAAATAGTTAAATTAATGAAAGCGCTTGACTACCTTATTTTGTTGATGTATATTCAATTTGTCATATATTTTATGTTGTTTACTAAAAGGTATTTATTTTACGTGTTAACTTTTTAGTGATGTTTTATAAGGGGTGGGAATGGGAGGGAGGAAGTAAAAATTATTTATCATTGTAATATTTTAGGACTATAAGTATAGGGAAAATAACATGTTTTGAAGTTAATTGATAGAGTCAACAGATACTCAAGAATGCATAGTTATAATTTGTTTTATCTATCCCTTTTATTAGCTGATAAAGGGGTAAATATAAAAATAATTAGGAGGAAGAAAAATGAACCGAAAATCATTTGCAGTACTGTCATTATTATCATTATCGTTATTGGGAGCATGCAGTTCTGAAAAACCAACAGAAGAAAATGCAGCAGCAAGTACGGATGCAGTGGAATTACACTTTACATTTTGGGGGGATCCGTTAGAAAAAAAATCTATCGAAGACTTAGTGGGAGCGTTTAATAAAGAAAATCCGGATATTAAAGTAACTACTCAAAATATTCCTCATGGAAACTACATGGAAAAGATGAATACCATGGCTAGTGCTAATAAACTTCCTGATGTAGGTTATTTCATGGAGGATAACTTAGGTGAATGGATGAATAGTGGTCAAATTAGAGATTTATCTGCACTATACGAGCCGGGACAACCTTTTGAGGGGAAATTAAAAGAAGGGATTTTCCAATTTGAGGAAGATGGACCAATAGCAGGTAACTTTAACTCTTTAGGTGCAATTACAATGTACTACAATGAAGCATATTTTGAAGAAAACGGTATTGATTTACCACCGCACAAACTAGAGGATGCTTGGGAATGGGAAGAATTTATTGATGTTTCTAAACAATTAACAGTTGATAGAAATGGAAAGCACCCTGGAGAAGATGGATTTGATGAGAAAAATATTGAAACATACGCAGTTAATAACTTTGCTGGTTTTACGTTCGAATCGTTCTTAGCTAGTAATGGTGGCGGAGTTGTTAGTCAAGATAATAAACAAATACTAATTGGAACAGAAGAGTCTATTGAAGCAATTCAAAATTTACAGGATTTAATGTATGTGCATCATGTGATGCCTAAACCTTCTCAAGCTTCAACAATACCTTCAACTGATACCGCTTTGTTAACAAATCGAGTAGTTATGTCAATTGGTGGTAGTTGGGATCTAAACGGATTAGGAAAAGCAATCCGTGAAAAAGGACTTAAAATTGGATCAGGCATACTACCAAAAATGGGAGAAGAAGTACGAATGATGAACTATGGCGCTCCTATAGTAGTTTTTGAAAACGATAACACTAAAGAAAATTTTGACGAAGTTCAAAAGTTCTTAGAATTCGTGAATGACCCTGAAAATAGTTTACCTATTATTAATTCAGGATTATGGAGACCCAATGAAACTTCTTGGTATACAGATAAAGATAAATTAGCTAAGTGGACAGAAACAGATATTACTCCTGATAATTATATTGAATCATTTGTTGAACCTGTGAAAACAAACTTAGTAAGAAACAAGGCTTTCTTTAATACGGATACTGCTCAAATCGGTGATATTGTAGGACCATCATTAGAGCAAGTTTGGACAGGTAAAAAGAGTGCAGAAGAAGTTGTTAAAGAAGACATTTTACCAAAGTTGAAAAAAACATTTGGTGATAAATATGAATATGTAGAGTAATAAGATGAATAATAAAGGGGGGAAATCAGTATGCAAAATATAAAAATAGAACAAGATATAAATAACGTTAAGAAAAAAAAGAAATTTTCGTTAAAGCGTAATGAAGCAATTGCGGGTTATATTTTTGCGATGCCAGCAATTTTAGGTTTATTAATTTGGACATTAGCACCAATGATTGCAAGTTTATTTTTAAGTTTCACAGATTATAACGCTATTAGTGATTTTAATTTTGTAGGTACAGCTAATTACAAAGAAGTTTTATTTGATGATTTATTTGTAAAAAAATCTTTAATAGTTACATTTATTTTTGCTCTAGGAAGTACCTTCTTTACACTCTTAGGAGCTTTAATTGTTGCGATGTTGATGAACTTAAAAGTAAAAGGACAAACATTTTATCGAACAATTTTCTACTTGCCGGTCATAGTACCGGCAGTAGCTTCTAATATCTTGTGGCTATGGTTGTTTAATCCGGATTTCGGACTATTAAATTCAATTTTAAAATTTTTTCACTTACCTGGATCAAATTGGGTATTTGATGAAAGTACAGCAATCCCTTCATTAATATTAATGGCAGTGTGGGGATGTGGAGGAACAGCATTAATATTTTTAGCAGGCCTACAAGATGTTCCCATCCAACTATTAGAAGCTGTTGAAGTTGATGGTGGGAATAAATGGCATAAGTTAAGATATGTGACAATCCCTTCACTGACTCCAATTATTTTTTTCAACTTAATTATGGGGTTGATAGGTTCATTCCAAACGTTTACACAGTCCTATGTAATGACTGGGGGAGGACCTAATAATGCGACATTATTTTATTCGCTTCTTATTTATCGTAATGCATTTGAGCAAAATCGATTCGGATATGCGAGTGCATTGGCATGGCTATTATTTATTATTATTGGATTATTTACATTGTTTATCTTTAAAACAGCTAAGGGTTGGGTATTTTATGGAGGTGATAACTGATGAAATTAAGTAAAACGTTTAAATGGTTTGTATATTTAGCATTAATCGTGGTAACAATATCATCTGTAATCCCATTTTTATGGTTAGTTAGAAGTTCATTGATGACAAGTAGTGAAATATTTGAATTTCCTCCCAAACTTTTACCTGAATCATTAATGTTTTCAAATTATTCTGACGTCTTTAACTTATTAGACTTTGGTACATATTTAAAAAATACAATGATTATAATGGTACCTGTAATGTTAGGTACTGTGTTTACTTCGTGTATGTGTGGTTATGCTTTTTCTAGATTAGATTTTCCATTTAAAAACTTTTGGTTTGGATTGATTATCGCAACAATGATGTTACCAAGTGCGGTGACAATGATTCCGACATTTATTATGTGGGCAAAAGTAGGAGGAGTAGATACATTTCTTCCGTTGATATTACCTGCATTTTTTGGTGGAGGAGGTTTCAATGTATTCTTGATGAGACAATTCTTTGCAGGAATCCCTAAAGAATTGGATGAAGCAGCGATTTTAGATGGAGCAAGTTATTATCAAATTTTCTTTAAAATAATGTTACCGTTAGTAAAACCAGCTTTAATGGTTGTAGGTTTCTTTACATTTATGAACGTTTGGAATGATTTTTTTGGTCCATTAATTTACTTAAATGATGAATCAAAACATACATTAGCTTTAGGATTGTTACAATTAAAAGGACAGTATAGTTCTGATTGGAATCTGATGATGGCGGCTTCTACAGCAATGACTATCCCAGCGATTATTGTATTCTTTATCGGTCAGAAATATTTTATCCAAGGAATTAGTTTAACATCTGGAAGTAAAGGATAATTTTTAAATATTATTGAGAGGATGTAAAATATAAAAATGAGAAATCACTACTTAAAACGTGTTTCATTGAAGAATGTGGAGTTGACAGAAGGTTTTTGGAAACAGCAATTAGATAAAATTAGTCAGGTGACTGCACGAGATATTCTTGAAAAGTTTGAAAATGATCATGAGGAAGGAATCATGAAAAATTTTGAATGGGTTGTGGAAGGTAAGACTGGCGAGCACGTAGGTCCACCGTGGTACGATGGTTTAATATATGAAGTTATAAGAGGGATAAGCGATATTATATCTCAAAATTATGATGAAACATTAGACTTGAAAATTGAAGAATATACAAAGAAAATTAGTGCAGCACAAAATATCGATCCAGATGGCTACATCAACACGTACACTACTTTAATTTGTCCCAATAATAAATGGGGTGAAAATGGAGGAAGCTTAATTTGGCAACATGATATTTATAATATAGGATGTTTGGTTGAAGCAGGAGTTCACTATTACTTAGCTACTGGAAAAATCAATTTATTGAGTTGTAGCATAAAAGCTGCGATGGGTATGGTTAACGTAATGGGTGAACACCCCAAAAAAAATATTGTACCAGCTCATTCATTACCTGAAGAAGCCTTAGTAAAATTATATTATTTATTTGAAGATGATGAAATGCTATATAGTCAAATGAAGGAAGCATACAATCTAGAAATCGATCATAATCAATTTTTAGATTTGGCTACATTTTGGATGAACAATCGAGGAGTTCACCATAATAGGACCTCATATCCGCCATATATGGGAGAATATGCTCAAGACCACTGTAAAGTAGAAGATCAATGTGAAGCTGTAGGACATGCTGTTAGAGCCTCGTTGATGTATACAGGTTTAACTTCAGTAGGTATGGCACAGAATAATGAAAAATTTTTAAAAGCATCACATAAAATTTGGAACAATGTTGAGAAAACCAAATTACATATTAGTGGTGGAATAGGAGCAATTCATAATGAAGAGCGCTTTGGTTTTCAATATGAGTTACCAAATAATGCTTATCTTGAAACTTGTGCAGGTGTAGGACTTGCCTTTTGGGCGGGAGAGTTAAACTTGGCATACGAAGACAGCAAGTTTATGGATGTATTTGAAAGAGCGATGTATAACAATATACTACCTGGTTTGTCAGTAGATGGTACGCATTATTTTTATGAAAATCCCTTAATCAGTGAGGGAGATATTGAGCGTTGGAGTTGGCACAGTTGTCCATGTTGTCCTCCAATGTATTTAAAATTCATGGCTGCATTACCTACTTTTATTTACACATATAAAAAGGATGAAATTGTTTTAAATCTACATATGAATAGTAAAGCAAAGATAATTTTAAGTGAGCATCAGATTGTAGTAGAACAAAAAGATGGGAATATTCCATGGTCCGGGAATAGTACAGTAGTGGTTACAACAGAGCACCCAGAAGTGTTCACGTTAAGTATCAGAAAACCTGAATGGGCAAAGGAATATAAAGTTATAATTGATAATGAAGCGATTGAAACAGAAGAGGTTTCAGGGTTTATCAAAATTAGTAGACAGTGGAATGGCGAAACTAAGATTCGCTTAGAATTATCTATGCCTGTGACTAAAATAGAAGCTCATCCGTATGTAAGTGCAGATACTGGGAAAGTTGCACTACAACGAGGACCGATTCTTTACTGTTTTGAAGAAGTAGATAATCCTCAAGGGGTAGATTCTGTATTAAGCACTGAAGAGCTTGAGGTTTTTGAAAAAGATATCTATGGAACAGTCCCTTGTTTAAAAACTTCATTTGTTGATGGAAGTGAAGTTGTAGCTATTCCTTACTATCTATGGAATAACCGAGGTAAAGGAAAAATGAATGTCTGGATTAGACAAGATGAAAAAATAGGATCACAAGAACGTCGTGAAGAGAACACTTCTTTTGCTGCACACAGTTTGGGTCAAATGGCTGAATATGAAGATATGAATGAATGGGAAAATATTTTATATCGTGAATGGAAAAACCCTAACCAATAATTCAGTGAGTACTATATCTTAATCACTTTGCTTGTTGATTGATCAATGACGAGTATAACGCTTTTGAAAATCAGGAGATAAAATGAAAAAAACAAATGATGAGTTGACGCAAATAATAGGGAAAATTGCTGCAGTCATTTCTATAGGAATGTTTGTAGCTTATATTCCACAGATTATTGATAATTTAAATGGCAATAAAGCTAATCCTATTCAACCATTAGTAGCCATGTTCAACTGTATATTATGGGTAATGTATGGAATGATAAAAGAAAAAAAAGATTGGCCAGTGGTAATTGCGAATACACCAGGAATAATTTTATCATTATTATCATTTTTAACGAGTATTTAGTAATGTAATCAATAATGGAGGAAAGACATGATAACTAACATTAAATTTAATGAGGTAATAATTAACGATGGCTTTTGGACACCAAAATTAAATCAATGGAAAAAAGATCTGGTTCGAGTGTGTTTGGATAAATGTTATGAGAGTGGCCGGATTGATAACTTCAAAAAAGCAGGCGGCCTAATGAACGGAGACTTTGAAGGAATCTATTTTAATGACTCTGATGTTTATAAAGTATTGGAAGGCGCTGCTTATATTTTACAATTAGAAAAAGATCCAGTTCTCGAAGCAGAAATTGATACAATTATTACCTATATTGAAGCAGCGCAAGAAGAGGATGGGTATTTAGATACTTATTATACTTTAGTTGAGCCAGAGAACAAATGGACGGACATGGAAAAACATGAGATGTATTGTGGAGGGCACTTAATCGAAGCAGCAGTAGCGTACTATCAGGCTACTGGGAAAGATAAGTTACTACAAGTAGCGATTCGATTAGCAGATTACTATGGAGAAGTTTTTGGAGCAGAGAAACGTCATTGGGTAGAAGGCCATCAAGAAATTGAATTAGCACTCATTCGTTTATATCACGCAACTGGAAATAAAAATTATTTAGAGTTAGCCAAATGGCTTCTTGAAGAACGAGGCCATGGATATGGACAAGGGATGATTTGGGATAGACCCGAGTGGGGACCAGCGTACTGTCAAGATGATGTTCCAGTTTCTGAAATTACCGAAGCAAAAGGACATTCGGTTAGAGCGATGTATATGTATGCAGCAATGACAGATTTGGTTTTAATGGATGAAGCCTCAGAGTATAAAGAAGCTTTAGATAGAGTATGGGAAGATATTGTCGAAACTAAAATGTATATAACAGGAGGAATTGGTAGTACTTCAATGAATGAAGGATTTGAAGAAAGTTATTGTCTACCAAATGAAACTGCATACTGTGAGACATGTGCTGCTGTTGGACAAATACTATGGAATCAAAGAATGAACTTACTTAATAAAGATGCAAAACACGCAGATATTGTCGAAAAAGCACTATACAATAATGTGCTTTCAGGGATTTCATTTGATAGTAAAGAATTTTTTTATGTGAATCCATTAGAATCCAAAGGGGGACATCATCGTGAAGCATGGTTTGACACCTCTTGTTGTCCGACAAATTTGGTTCGACTATTACCTTCCATTGGAAATTATATTAGTCAGTATGATGAACATACTATTTTTATTAATCAATATATTGGTAGCGCCTTTCAAGTTGAGGGGACTGAAGTAGTTATTGATAGTGAGTTTCCATTTAGCGGAAAAGTAAAAATTAAAATGAAAAATTTAAATAAAGAGTTAAAACTACGTGTTCCAAATTGGACGAAATCATTTGATTTGAAAATGAACGGCGAGGCAATTGAATACTCTTTAGCTAACGGTTATATCGAGATCGGCAATTTAGAACAAGAATTTATCAGTCTTGATTTAGAGTTTGACATGTTATTAGAAGAAGTTCGAAGTCATGATAATATTTTTGAGAATCGTGGGAAAATAGCTTATCAGAAAGGGCCTTTTATTTATTGTGTAGAAGAAATGGATGTCGAAGGAGAGTTCGATAAAATATTTGCACCAGAAAAATATAGATATGTGGAGACGAAAGAATCATCACTTGCAGGGGCAAGTAGTCTAACCTTATCTCATGAAAATGGAAAGTTAGTCTTAGTTCCATACTATACATGGGGAAACCGAACTCTAGGTAAGATGAAGGTCTGGATTCCAAAGGAAAGGACAGACAGCTTATATTATTGAATATATTGAGAGGATTAGTTAGAAATCCCAGATAAAAATGAATTTTTAAAGGAGAGTTGTATGTATAGAAAAGAATACCCTCGTCCACAATTTGTCAGAGAAGAGTGGATGAATTTAAATGGGAAATGGGATTTTACTTTTGATGATACTGAACAAGGAATGTTAGAGAAATGGTATGAAGAAAATAATGGGAATTTTGGATTAGAAATTGAAGTTCCTTTTGCGTTCCAATCAGAGCTAAGTGGTATAGATATAAAGGAGTTTCATGACACTGTTTGGTATCAAAGAAAATTTTCAATTTCAAATGAATGGAAAAACAAAAAAATTATTCTTCATTTTGGAGCAGTAGATTACCTAGCTAAAGTATATTTGAATGGTACTTATCTAGGTGAACATCGAGGAGGGCATACGCCATTTTCGTTCGATATAACACCTCATATAAAAGGTGGGGAAGAACGATTAACAGTATACGTGTATGATCCTTCAACTGATGAACGAATACCTAGAGGAAAACAGTATTGGCATGAAGAAGCAAGAGCAATTTGGTATCCAAGAACAACTGGAATTTGGCAGACTGTTTGGTTAGAAGCTATTTCAAGTACTGCTAATATTCTACCTCCTCGATTTACCCCTCGATTTTCAGAAGGTCAGATAGAAATTGATTATCGCTTTTCAGGAGAATATATCGGGAAAAAATTACTTACAGAAATATCCTATCAAGGGAAAAAAATTATAGAAGAAAGTTCTATTATTAATGAAGAAACCTTAAGAAAAAGCTATTATTTACAAAATAATCAAGTCGATCGTGGTGATTATCATGGTGTAGGCTGGACATGGACACCAGAACAACCCAACTTGTATGATATCAGACTGACTTTACTAGAAGAAAATTTGATATTGGATGAAATTACCTCATATTTTGGAATGAGAGAAATAAAAACAAGAGATGGTATGACATTACTTAATAATCGTCCGTACTATCAAAAATTAGTTTTAGATCAAGGTTACTGGCCTAGCAGTTTAATGACAGCACCTTCAGACGAAGACTTTATTAGAGATATTGAAATGGCTAAAAAAATGGGTTTCAATGGTTGTCGAAAGCATCAGAAAGTCGAAGACCCAAGGTTCCTATACTGGGCTGATAAACTGGGTTTCTTAGTATGGGGAGAGTGTGCATCGCCATCTGTCTATTCGAATGAAACAGTCAGTTACTTAACGAATGAGTGGTTAGAAATTATTGAACGAGATTATAATCACCCTTCAATAGTAACGTGGGTTCCAATTAATGAAAGCTGGGGCGTACCTGAAATTAGTATGAGCAATGTTCAACAAGAATTTTCACTGGCGATTTACCATCTGATACGTTCACTAGATTCAACTCGTTTAGTCATTTCAAATGATGGATGGGAAATGACAAAGACAGACATTTGTGCGATTCATAGCTATATTCATGGTAATAAAGATGAGCTGAAAATGATTGAATATTTCAAAAAGAAGTTAAGTACAGAAGAAGAATTATTACAATCAGAACCTAATCGTCGCCGATTGTATTGTGAAGGTTATGAATACCAAGGCGAACCAATTCTCTTAACAGAATTTGGTGGAATCAATTATCAAAAGGATGAAAACAAGGGCTGGGGATACTCCAATGCTAAAAGCGAAGAAGAATTCCTAGAGCAGTATGATCGTATTATGAAAGCGATTTACGAATCAGAGAAACTATTTGGTTTTTGTTATACGCAGTTAACGGATGTTGAGCAAGAGCAAAATGGCTTGCTGACATATGATCGACAAGAGAAATGTGAGTTAGATAAAATTCTGAAAATTAATAATCAATGGCATAGACCATCTATTAAGAAATAATTCAATAACAAAACTTGAGCAGTTGGACTGGAAGTTAGACTTATCAACTTTCAGTCCTTCTTTATCAAAGAAAAGGAGCAATCAAATGGCGCTAATTAATCGAGTGGCCTCGGTGCCACTCATTCTAAGTGATCCGTATTTTTCAATTTGGTCACCAGCGGATCATTTATACGATATCGATACCCAAAGTTGGACGGGAAAAGAAATTCCTATTCGAGGGTATATCACAGTGGATCAACAAGTTTTTCGATTTATGGGGAAAGATGAGAAGATTCCTACAATTGAGCAAACAAATCTAGATATCAGTCCAACTCGGACGACTTATCAGTTTGAGAATGATTTAGTAACACTTGAATTAACCTTCGCGGTGAATTTAGATTTATCGAATTTGGTTAAAATTTCTGAACCGATTACGATGATTCAAACAAAAATCATTAAAAAAAATCCGGCGAGTATTGTTCAGATTGATTGGCAGTTTAGCGATGAAATTTGTCAAGATTCACCGATGAAAGAGACAATTAACTGGCAAAAGCTTCATACTGAAACAAGTGATATTGTCTGGATGGGAAAAAGCCAACAAACGCCACTGAACTCAACAGGTGATTTGATTGATATTGATTGGGGATATTTTTACATTGCCGCTCAAAAATCAGTTAAAATGGCTTATTATCGCAATGGAAAAATGCTTGAGGCCAGTTATGTGCTAGATGACGAAGTGACGTTCTTAGTCGGATATGATGATATTCATGCGATAAATTATTTTGGTACGCCATGTAATGCACTTTGGAAAGAAAAGCATTTGACGATGTACAATTTATTAGAGAACTATCTTAATGAGATTCCGAAAAATTTAGAAAATTGTCAAAAAATTGATCAGGAAATTCAAAAAAATGCGATCCGTGTTGGTGGGGAAACCTTAGAATTTTTAACGAGTTTATCTTATCGTCAATCGATTTGTGCGCATAAATTAATTCGTAATCCAGAAGGTGAAATTATATTTTTATCGAAAGAATGCAGTTCAAATGGTTGTATTGGGACAGTCGACATTAGTTATCCTTCAATGCCTTTATACTTATTGTATCAACCAGAACTTGTTAAAGGGATGATGCGACCTGTTTATCACTTTGCGAATTTACCTGTTTGGGAATATGATTTTGCACCTCATGACGTAGGGAGATATCCTTATGTTACCGGTCAAGTCTATAGTTTAAACGAGGTTGATAATATTCAAATTGGACGTCGTGATACGATTTTTGATTATTATGCATTACCTGCAGGTCAGAAGGTTTATTTAGAGGAACATCAAATGCCGATTGAAGAATCAGGGAATATGTTAATTATGAATGCTGCGACATTCTTGATCGATCAAGACGAGGTTTTCTTTACGCAACATTTGACAACGAATCTAAAGTGGGCGGACTACTTATTGGCGTTCGGTCAAGACCCGAAAAATCAACTATGTACCGATGATTTTGCCGGACATTTAGCGCACAATGCGAATTTAGCCTTAAAAGCAATCAATGCCTTAGCGTTATTTGGTAAAGCATTGGTAGAAATTTCGCATGAAAAAGCATCGATCTATCAAGGAGCTGCAAAAGAAATGGCTCAAGTTTGGCTTCAAATGGCTAATAGTGGAGAGAAGACTAAATTAGCGTTTGATCAAGAAGACTCGTGGAGTTTGAAATACAATATGATTTGGGATCAATTATTTGAATTGAATTTATTTAATCAAGAGACTCGTGAGCAAGAAGTCGACCATTATTTAGCCCAAATAAATGATTATGGGACGCCACTTGATTCGAGAAAAACTTATACAAAAGCGGATTGGATTATGTGGACAGCGACATTATCAGAAGACAAAGAAAAATTTGAAACGATGATTGCACCAATAAAAAAATATTTAGAAGAATCGAATTCACGTGTGCCATTTTCTGATTGGTACGATACCGTGACGGCGGATGTCATGAACTTCAAAAACCGTACGGTCGTAGGTGCCATTTTTATGCCATTATTGAAAGAACAATTATTGTTGGAGGGAAGAAAAAATGTTTAACCGTAGAGAACACCCACGCCCACAGTTTATTCGTGAGGATTTCTTATCATTAGATGGACAATGGGATTTTACTTTTGATGATCAAAATGAAGGATTGAAAAACAAGTGGTTCCATCAATTTCCAGAAAGTCGAAAAATTGAAGTGCCTTTTACTTATGAAACCCAATTAAGTGGTATTGATGAGCAAGAGCAACATTCGGTTGTTTGGTATGAAAAAACCTTTAGTGTAGATGATTTAGCCAATCGTGTGCTGACTTTTGAAGGTTCGGATTACTATACGAAAGTTTGGTTAAATGGGGAACTTTTAGGTGATCATCGTGGGGCTTATGAACGTTTTAGTTTTGATTTAGCAGACTATTTAGTCGAAGGTGAGAATCGAATTACGGTTCGTATTGTTGATTCCTTAATGAACGAGCAGCCGCGTGGGAAACAAACGTGGAAGGAAGAAACATTTGGTTGTTGGTATGTTGGGACGACTGGGATTTGGAAATCCGTTTGGTTAGAAAAGGCTGCGTTTAATGGTTTACGTGCAGTGAAAATGACTCCTGACTTTGACAATGATTGTATTATTTTAGAGCCATCGTTTAAAAATAAGGCATTGTTGCCAACGGATAAAAACTATTTCTTTGAAGCAACCGTGACGTTTAAGGGTGAACTCGTGAGTTATCACAGAAGTCTATTCGTTCATGAGATGTCACCGATTCAAATGGAAACACGTATAAAAAAAGATTCAAACTGGGGGACGCAACGCTGGTCACCGCATGAGCCTAATTTATACGATGTGACGTTTAAATTATTTGATGAGTCAAACAATGAAATTGATTCGGTCGTGTCTTATTTTGGGATGCGTAAAATCTCGATTGAAAATGGCAAGGTCTTACTGAATAATGAACAGTTGTACCAACGTTTAATTTTAGATCAAGGTTATTGGCCGGAGTCTGGATTGACACCACCCTCAATCGATGCGTTAGAAAAAGACCTTGATTTAACGATTGAATCCGGTTACAATGGACTTCGTAAACATCAAAAAATTGAAGATGAACGCTTCATGTATTTGTGTGATACGAAAGGTTTACTCGTTTGGGTAGAAATGCCGTCAACGTATATCTTTAATGATTTGGCGATGACGAATCTGACCGATGAGTGGCGTCAAATTGTCGAACAACATTACAATCATCCGAGCGTGATTACTTGGGTTCCATTCAATGAATCTTGGGGTGTCAAAGGGATCGTTGATTTAGTTAAACCGCAGCAGTTTACTGAAAGCATTTATTACTTAACAAAAGCAATCGATGCCAATCGTCCAGTTATTACGAATGATGGTTGGGAGCATACGATTTCAGATATCTTAACTTTGCATGATTACGAAGAATTTGGAGCAGCTTTTGCGGAGCGGTATGCCGATAAAGAGGCGATTGTTGAAAATGATGTGATGTTTAATAGAGACTGGTTTGCTTTTGCTAAAGGTTATGGCTATAAAGGGCAACCGATTATTATTTCTGAATATGGCGGTATTGCTTTTGAAAACAGTACGGAAGAAAACTGGGGTTACGGTAATCAAGTCAAAAATGAAGCGGATTTCCTAGAGCGTTTCAATCGGATTACGCATGCGATTCAAGATTTGGAATATATTAATGGTTTTTGTTACACGCAACTAACGGATGTCGAGCAGGAGATTAACGGCTTGTATACACCGGATCGTCAACCGAAA
This sequence comes from Enterococcus alcedinis, assembly GCF_014635985.1. Classification (GTDB taxonomy): domain Bacteria; phylum Bacillota; class Bacilli; order Lactobacillales; family Enterococcaceae; genus Enterococcus_I; species Enterococcus_I alcedinis. Next base: position 79,860 of record NZ_BMDT01000004.1, read on the forward strand.
GTAACCATTACGGAAATTAAAGCAACAAACGAACGACGTTTTAAATAATTTATTTTAGCCTGAGTGATGCCTTCGAGCGACTCAGGCTAAAATTTTATAATTGAATTAGAAAGGTGACAAGAGTAGATGAAAATGGATGTAGCAGCATTTGGTGAAAAAGGAGAAAAACTGATTTCTCTAACGAATAAAAATAATGTAACTTTAGGACTTTCGAATCATGGTGCACGAATCGTTAATTTAATTGCTGATTTTGGTACGGAGCAAAGAAACCTTGTTCTTGGTTTTGAGTCAGCGAAAGAATATGATGAAATTGACTCTTACTTAGGCGCTTCAATTGGGCGTGTAGCTGGTCGGATTTCGGGAGCGAAATTTGAGCTGGATGGTAAAGAATTTCAATTAGAAAAGAATGATGGTGAGAACAATCTACATGGTGGTGTGAATAGTTTTGACCGTAAGATTTGGGATTATGAAATGATTGAAGGAGACGAACAAGCCAGTGTTGTTTTCTCGATTGATTCCCCTCATATGGAAAATGGTTTTCCAGGAAATTTGAAGCAAAAACTTACGTATACGTTAACCGACAGCAATCAAGTTAAAATTGATTACTGGGCACAAACCGATGAGCGAACGTTGTATAATCCGACGAATCATGTCTACTTTAATTTAAATCCAAAAATCACGGAGACGGTTGCGAACCATCGCCTGTATCTGGATAGTGATTTCTTCGGTTCATTGACAGAAGATGTCTTGCCAACAGGAGAAAAAGTCGCTTCAGCGGGCACACCTTTTGATTTTAATGACAAAGAAGGACGTCTACTAGCGGATGGATTTACGAGTGATTATGCTCAAAATAAATTAGTGAATGGTTTTGATCATCCATTTGTGTTTAATGATAGCCCGTTTGAATCAATTAAAGGCACATTGTTTGGACCTGATGGAAAAGTCAAAATCAACCTTTATACGGATCAGCCAAGTGTTGTTGTTTACACGACGAACCAACTAAATGCGCCTGTTTCGATGCGTGGAAGCACTCAAGTACAACACGGAGGAATTACGCTAGAAACGCAAGGGTTACCTGATGCAATCAATCATGAGGGCTTTGGGAACATCATTTTAGATCCAGCAAGTGATTATCAATCAACAACGATTTTTGAATTAATTTTTTAATATACATACAAAAAACCTTTGAATCACCATTATTTTTTATGGAAATTCAAAGGTATTTTTTTCGGTAAAATAATTGAAACGAGTGTCCCGATATTCGGCTGACTCTCAATGATTAGTAGGTCTTTTTCTTGATAAATAAGTTCTAGACGTTCTGTAATATTGGAGATACCAATACCAGAAAAACGCTGTTGTTCTTGTGTTTTGGATGATGCATCGTGAACATCAAAGCCAATACCATTATCGATAATATCTATTTTAATTGTATCTGTTTGTTCTAAAATAAAGATATCAATTTTACCTAGTTTGTTTTCATTAGGAAAGGCATGGATATAACAATTTTCAACAAAAGGTTGAATGATTAATTTTGGTACGAGTATCGAGGTTGTAGCTTTTTGATGAATGGTCGTCTTAATGTTCGATCCAAAACGAATTTTTAAAATATGGATATAATCATTTAAATTGCGTAATTCTTCATCTAAGGAAATAAACTCATCTTTTGTCCCAATTAAATTTCTTAATAAACGAATGAAGGCGTCAAGGGAATCCACAGCATCTTGGTTTTTATTTTGGATGACTTGAAATTTAATGGCAGTTAAGGTGTTGTAAATAAAATGGGGTTGAATTTTTAACTGTAACGCTTGGAATTCTAGATAACGTTTTTCTTGTTCTTGTTGTAGTAACTGATTAACGTAGTTATGTAGACCGCCGAGCATAAAGTTGTAGGCATTGAGTAACCCTTTAATTTCACTGGTTCCTCTGACGTTAACCGCTTTGGAAAAGTCCCCCTTAATGACATCTGGAATTTTTCGTGTCAGTTCATAAATAGGAGCGGTTGCTTTTCGAATAATTAAAAATGCAATCAATGAGACGAGGAACATAATGAATAGACTAACAGAAATTACCGTTGGATACAGTACCATTTTTTGAGCAACAAGTTTTTCAACAACTAGATTATATAAATCATAATCAAAGGAGTAAATTTTTTCTTGTGAAAGGGCATTGACATTTTTGGCTTCTAATTTGGTGAATTGAGCTTTCTTTTGATCAATATTCGAGCCAATATCTTGTTTTTGATTGGAGGAAATTATCAAGCCGTCACGATTACTTATCCAAACCTGATTCACATTTGGATCTAACAGTCGGCTGTAAAATTGAGAAAATTCACTTTCTAGAATAGTCATTAAAACATAGCCGTAGACTCCATCTAAATCGTGAATGGCTTTTACGACAATCAGACTGGGCTTACCATCGGTTGTATAGCTATAACCCTTTGTGGAATAGTGATACACAGTGGACATTGGATCATCATGTGCTTGTTTAATGTATTCTTTTTCAAGTAATTCATCAGGTGTATATAAAGATTTTCCTTCTGATTGGTAATGAATATTCTTATTGGTACCTAAAATAACTAAGTTGGAAGAAATATTATTATATAATAAGTTTGTATTGAGTATTTGTTGTTTCATGTGGTAAATGGCTTGATTGAGTTTGGTTTCATCCGTAAAATCATCTTTCATATAATGCTTTACCGCAGGATTGAATTGCACTTCCTTAATAATGTTAATCATACTATCGTTAAGTGATTCATAATTATCATTCATTTGGCTAAGAAGTAATTGGCTCGAATCTTTATAAGAATCAACATAGGCTCGTTCGGCTGTCTTGATTGAGACAAAGGCAATGACGGTTCCAACACTGATGGTTGCAACTAAAAAGAGGAGTAACAATTTGATTAATAATTCGTTTCTTTTATAAAATGTTAGAATTTTAGTCAATATGAACACCCTTTCGTCGATAAGTAGAAGGTGAATAGCCCGTCTCCTTTTTGAAAACGCGTGAAAAATAGCTAATATCAGAAAAACCTACGGCAGCAGAAATCTCTGAGATATTTTGCTGATGTTCAGTCAAGAGTGTCTTTGCTTTTTCAATTCGAATCCGTGTTAAAAAATCAGTGAAATTTAAATCAAAATGTTGTGAGAAAAAACTTGAAAAATACGTATAATTAAAATGGAAAAAATCAGCTGCATCACGTAAAGTGATTTTCTTTGAGGCATTTTCCTTTATAAATTTAATGAGCTCTTGTTTTAGCTGTTCGTGATGATTACTTTTAAATGAGTAAAAAAGTTGCTCAAAATGAGTGAACTGCGTCTGGACATTTTCAATTAATTTTTTGTGTGTCAAGCTATTATTGATGATTGATAAGGTTGTTACTTTATTGATATTGACTAATGAATAGGCAGAATAAAATTTCTCAATGTGTTGAAATAATTGATAAAAAAGATTCGAAAAAAAATCTTTCATTTCATGTTCATCAAACAGTTGATGATCAAGCAAAGTCAAGTAACGAAAACAATAATTAAGAGCGGCCTCTTCTTCTAAACTATTTAAGAAGGAATGAAAAGTCTCGTAAGAAAATATCGGCAATCGTTGAATCGTAATAACTGTTTCATCAGTCACGATTTGCTGGTCATTTAAATAGAAACGTTGATTTAATGGGGAATCATTGATAAATGTTAGGGAAGGTGCTTGTGCATTGCCGTCAAAAAAAGGACGTAAGTAACCAAAAAAATCATGAAAACCGATTGTCTGTAAATACGAAACCATGGCCTCGTTAATCGCAGTTGTTACGAGTTTAGAATCGATAATAATGATTACATAATTTTGGATCGTTAACCAATAGATATTGCTATAAGGAAATAAATCAGTGAGTGTTAACTTGTTTTTTAAAACAAAATCCTCTTCGTAAAAAAGCAAATCGGTTACTAATAAGGTTTGGTAAGGGTATTGAAAGAGAGAATCTTGGATATCATTTTTATGAATCGCATGATTTGAAAAAAAACGATCCTTGAGTTGTTCTTCTATGGAGCGTTGTGGTTGATTTTCTAGCGTTTCTTGGATAGGTAGTGTATCAAGTGTGTTAAATAATTCGCTTTCATTTAGCGTCGCCTTTAACAGGTAATTTTTAGCACCATTTAATAAGGCTTGTTTGACATATGAAAAATCGCTATAGTTGCTTAAGATGACAACAGAAATTTGTGGATAGTGCTTGGTTAGATAGCTAGTTAAATCAATACCGTTCATGATGGGCATCACAATATCTAATAAAATAATATCGGGAACGCTGACTTGAATAAAATCGATTGCTTGTTGACCATTGGCTGCTTCTCCGATTATTTTATAAGGTTGCTCTTGCCAGTTAAATCCTTGGATAATGCCTCGTCTAATTTCACTTTCATCATCGACGACTAATAGGGTACGCATGTTGACTAGCCTCCTGATTGTATTATTTCAATATCCTATTATCATTGTACTGAATCTGTTAGCGATACTCAATCTTATTTCAATTCGATTTTTTGTATTATTTTCATATTTTTGTACTATTTATTGAAAGCGCTTTAAATGGATTGATTTCAAGGATTAATTTGATTATATTGTAGAGGAAATAGGAATACAAAACGAAGGGGAGTCAAAAAAATGAAGAAATTATCAAAATTATCTATTGCCCTACTAGGTACGTTATTGATTGCGGCATGTGGAAGTGGTGGTGGAGCGAGTGAAAGTGGCGACACACCGAATAAAGGCGATGACAAGCAAAAAGCCGTTGTTGCATGGGCTTGGGATCCAACATTTAATATTAAAGCTTTAGAAGAGGCAAATAATATTTATTCTTCCGATGAGAAAATTGAAATCGTTGCCAGTTCGCAAGATGATATCGTTCAAAAATTAAATACCGCGCTAACTGCAGGAAACAAAGATGGTTTACCGAGTATTGTTTTGATTGAGGACTACAAAGCACAAGGATTTTTAGAATCTTATCCGGATGCCTTTGAAGATTTATCAGACATTATTAATGAAGATGATTTTGCACAATATAAATTCGGAGCCTCAAAAGGTAAAGATGGAAAAATTTATGGATTGCCTTTTGATAGTGGTGTTTCTGGTTTGTTTTATCGTTCGGATTTAATTCAAGAAGCAGGCTACACAGATGAAGATATGACCGATTTATCGTGGGATGAATACATTAAGATTGGTAAAGATGTAAAAGAAAAAACAGGTAAGCAATTACTATCACTTGATCCAAGTGACTTGGGACCAGTTCGAATCATGATGCAATCGGCAGGTGAATGGTATACGGGAGAAAATGGTGAAGTAACGATTGCGAACAACAAATCATTAAAAGCAGGTATCGAACTTTACATTAAAATGTTAGAAGAAGGCATTGCTTTATCTGTTTCAGATTGGGATTCAGGAGTAGCTGCATTAAATACTGGTGAAGTAGCATCTGCACCAAGTGGTTCATGGTACTCAAGTTCAATTATGCAAGCAGAAGATCAAAGTGGCTCGTGGAGAATTGCACCAACACCGCGTCTGTCTGACGTATCCAGTTCTGTCAATGCTTCAAGTATTGGTGGTGGTAGCTGGTATGTCCTAAAAGGTGTGGGAGATACTGCTAAAGCGAAAGAGTTCTTGAAGGAGACCTTTGGTTCAAGTGAAGATTTGATGAACACGTTAGTAAAAGAAATTGGATTAGTAAGTACATTGAAGGCTGCTGAAAATACGGAAGCTTACCAAGCAGAAAGTGAATTTTATAGCGGACAAAAAGTCTATCTTGATTTTTCAGAATGGATGAATGAGATCCCGACAGTCAAATATGGAAAACATACAAATGAAATCGAAGCGATTATGACAGAATTTGTTCAACGAGCAATTAACGGCGAAGATCTAGATCAATTGCTGACAGAAGCACAAGCGCAAGTCGAATCAACAATTAATTAATTTTATGAAAAAAGAGCGGTCTGATCAGTAGCAACAAAACGCAATGATTTGATAGGAATGCCTCATGACTCTTGTTCAAGTGTAGCGGATTTTTGCAAATGACTGATTGCTCTTTTTCTCGTATGAAAGGAGAAGCGTATATGAAGAAAAAAAGCAGTGGAAATTACTTCATCTTACTTCCGATTGTATTGATTACGTTACTTGTGTTTGTTCCGATGGTTTCGGGTTTATTAACGTCATTTAAAACAGGTATTCCAATTGATATGCAATTTAGTGGTTTAAGTAATTATAAACGAATGTTAAGCGATACAACCTTTAAGAAAGCCTTGTTTAACACATTTGCTTATTTAATATTTCAAGTGCCGTTGATGTTATTTTTAGGTTTGGTTTTTGCACAAATGTTGAATGATAAGAAGCTTAAGTTTCGTGGTTTCTACCGTACGGCTTTATTTTTACCAAGTATTACGTCCTTGGTGTCTTACTCTTTAATTATGAAGAGTTTGTTCGGTCAAACTGGTTTTGTAAATAAGATTTTATTAGATTTTCATTTGATTGATCAAGCAATCCCTTGGCTAACCCATCCAGTTTGGGCAAAAGTTTTAATTGTGATTGCTATTACTTGGCGCTGGACGGGTTATAATATGATTTTCTATATTTCAGGCTTGCAAAATATTGATCCGGAAATTTATGAGGCGGCAGATATTGATGGTGCGAGTAAAATACAACAATTTTTCTCGATTTCAATTCCAAATCTAAAACCTGTTATTTTATTTACGACAATTACTTCAACAATTGGCACATTACAACTCTTTGATGAGGTGCAAAATATTACCAAAGGTGGACCGGCTAATAGTACAATTACGCTGTCACAATACATTTATAATTTGAGTTATAAATTTACACCAAATTTTGGTTATGCAGCAGCTGTGTCTTTTGTGATTGTCTTCTTTATTGTCGTTTTATCAATCATTCAAAAAAGAGTTATAAAGGAGGATTAAGATGGGTAAAAAAATTAGTTTAGGCTTAAAATATGTATTTTTAAGTTTCTTATCGTTTATCTCAATTTTTCCTTTTATTTGGATTTTAATTGGTATGACGAATAAGACGGTCGATATTAATGCTGGAAAACTTTTTTTTGGCAATCAGTTTCTAATTAATTTACAAAACTTATTACAAAATGACGTTGGATTTATGAATGCTTTTAAGAATTCGATGATTATTGCGATTATAACTACGATTTTTGCTTTACTGTTATCTTCTGCTGCAGGTTATGGTTTTGAAATTTTTCAAAGTAAAGCCAAAGACCGGATTTTTACCATCTTGTTGTTGTCAATGATGGTACCTTTTTCAGCAATTATGATTCCATTGTATCGTATGTTTAGTACATTTAATGGCACACCTTTAAAAGGAATCGGCTTAGATTCAATGTTTTCTGTTATTGTTCCTTCAATTTGTACCGCATTTTTAATTTTCTTCTTTCGCCAAAACATTAAATCTTTTCCAAAGGATTTAGTTGAAGCCGCACGGATTGATGGCTTAAGTGAATGGGGAATTTTCTTCAAAATATATATGCCTGCTTCAAGGAACACCTTTGCTGCAGGAGCAATTATTACCTTTATGAATAGTTGGAATAACTATTTATGGCCATTAGTCTCGTTACAGTCTCCTGAAAATCGGACAGTTCCTTTAGCTCTCTCCGTAATTGGCGCTTCGTATACACCCGATTTTGGTATGATGATGGTATCAATTGTTATTGCAACAATACCGACGGCACTAATTTTTTTCCTTCTACAAAAACAGTTTGTTCAAGGAATGTTGGGTTCAGTTAAATAAGATCAAAGCATAAAGAAAGCGCTCTAACATCATTGTGTTATACTTAAAGAGTAGAAAAAACACATGGATTGAATGGAGGGCTTTTTTTATGGAATTTTTAACATTAAACACAGGGATTCAAATTCCTTATATCGGAAGTGGGACGAATACGTTTGGTAAAGAAAACCACCAGTATGACGGAAAAATCAATGATGATACGAGTGAAATATTATCTGCAATTGGCGCAGGGTATCGTCATTTTGATACCGCAATTTCTTATCGTAATGAACGAGTTGTTGGGTTAGCGATCAAGAAAAGTCAGTTGCCTCGGGAAGCTTTTTTTATTACCTCTAAAATTCCTGGAAAACCTAGGTATGTTTCAAGTGAAAAAGCGGTCCTTGATGCAGTCGATTCAACATTAAAAGCTTTAGATAGTCCATATGTTGACTTATATTTGATTCACCATCCATGGGAAAATTTAGAAGAGATGGTGCTTGTTTGGAAAGTACTTGAAAAATTTGTTGATGACGGAAAAATAAAGGCGCTTGGCGTTTCGAACTTTGATGAAAAGCAATTGAACTATTTATTGGAACATTCGCGCATTAAACCAGCCGTTAATCAAGTTGAATCGAATCCAGGGAATTGGAATCATGAAATTATTGAATATTCACTAAAAAATAAAGTGATTCCAGAAGCGTGGGGGCCATTAAAAAAAGTCGATGAAAAAGCACAAGCGACTTTAACGGAAATTGGTCAACGCTATAATAAAACTTGGGCGCAAGTCTTATTACGTTATCAAATTGAGCGAAATGTGATTGTAATTCCAAAATCGCACAATCTCCAAAGGCAAAAGGAAAATCTAGACTTATTTGATTTTTCATTATCAAATGAAGAACGTGCGATAATTGGACAATTATAAATTGAAATAAAAAGGTATGACTCCACTGCTTTTAGTTAAGCGAGTGAGGTCGTACCTTTTTTCTAATAAAATAAGAATGACTCAATGCTTTTGAATGATGAAAAGTTTTCAGAAAATTACGAATTTTCAACTCAAAATGGTTTACTTTATTCGTAATAATTGCTAGTATGGTTCTATTATTATGTGAAAGTTATCATTGTTCTATCTTTTTAGTTTAATCTAATATTAATGTGAGGTGTCGAAATGCAATGGAATCGTAGTTTGCCAAATGGAACAAAAGATAAGTTGTTTAAGGAAGCCAGTTATAGTCATCAGCTCGAAAGTTTAGTCAATCAGCATTTTGCGCTACGCGGTTACCATCGAGTCGAAACACCATTAATTGAATTTGAGGAAGTTTTCCAAGGGATGGATCAAAAAGCCACCTCTCGCTATCGCTTTTTTGATGAACAAGGGCAAATTGTTGTGTTAAGACCAGACATGACGTTACCGATTGGACGGGTCATGAGTACCACGGGGATTATTCCGCCAGTTCAATTGTTTTATAGTGGGAAAGTCTTTCGTGTGAATAAGGGACACTCAGGTGAATACAATGAACAGCTACAAGCTGGAATGGAACTAATTGGTTATACTTCATTAAAAGCCGAAACGGAGTGTTTAATGAATGCCGTCAGTGTTTCGCAAAAAAGTGGTTTAAATGATTTCCAAATAGAACTGGGACATGCTTCAATCTATCAAACGATTGTTAGCGAGTTGCAATTAACTACAACAGAAAAAGCCCATTTTAAATGGTTGCTACAAAGTAAAAATATGCCTTCTATGGCTTTATTTTTGGATGCGTACCAAACACATCCTTTATATTCTTTTATTTTGAAGTTGCCACGATTATTTGGAGATTGGAGTATTTTTGACGAAGTAATGGCACTGACGGATCATCCCAATATTTTAAAAGCAATCGCTGAGATGAAAGAACTGATTCAACGTGTTCAGCAAGTATATCCTAAACAGGTTCTGACGGTTGATATTGGCCTAGTACCTGAAATGAAATACTATACGGGCATTACGTTTAAAGGCTATGCCGATCGTTCGTCGGACGCCTATTTTAGTGGCGGACGCTATGATAATTTACTGACAGAGTTTTCGGTGGCGTCTATTGCGGCTGTCGGTTTAGTTTTTTATTTAGACCGAATGTATGCGATTTTTAATCGACAAGAAAGCAATCGACCATTAGAAATCGCGACCTTGATTCATTTTGAAAATGATTGCTTACAAGTGGCTGAAAGCTTAATTGCCAAAGAAGAGAAAAGTCGATTGAGTTTGCAAGAAACGCTCTCAGAAACAATCCAATATGCGGAACAGTGGGCGATTCCTAGGGTTTTAATTGTCTCAGATACTGGCGTTGAAGAATTACTTTTAGTCGAAGAGGAGGGATGAGGGTGGCAAAACTAAAAATAGCTCTAACCAAAGGGCGGATTGAACAAAGTACGATTCAGTTATTCGAAGAAATTGGGATTAATTGTGATTTTTTACGAAATAAAAAAAGGAAATTGGTCTTTGAAAGTCCCTACGATGACTACGAGTTCATTTTAGTTAAGGCAGTTGATGTGTTGACTTATGTCCAACAAGGGGTAGCTGATATTGGGATTGTTGGTAGCGACGTCTTATATGAAGATGAACGGGAACAATACGAAATGCTCGACTTACAAATAGGCAAGTGCAAGTTTTGTATTGCTTCAACACCAGATTATGATCCATTTGATTATCGTCGGAAAATTGTCGCGACTAAATACCCAAGAACGGCAGCTCATTATTTTCAAGCAAAGGGCGAGGATATCGAGATTATCAAAATAGAAGGATCGGTAGAAATTGCGCCACTATTAGGCTTAGCAGATGCGATTGTAGATATTGTTGAGACAGGCGATACTTTACGTGAGAATGGTTTAGTCATTTTTGAAGAAATGCTACCGATTTCGACGCGTTTAATTGTCAACCCAGCATCGTTAAAGCGCAAAAAAAGAGAAGTTTGTCAGCTAGTTGACAAACTAGCAGCACATATTCAGACGAAAGAGGAGGCGGTGACGTGAAGATTTTAACAGGCGATTATGCCACTTTGATTGAGCATCTCGAAAGAAGCGGACAGCAGGATGAGCAAGAAACCGTTGAAAATCAAGTTAAGGACATTTTACGGGCAGTCAAAGAAACGGGCGATGAGGCACTCATTACATATACAAAAAAGTTTGATGGTGTTGATGTGGTCGATTTTCGTCTTTCAAAAGAAGCGATTCAAGCGGGGTATGAACAGACAACGCCAGAAGTTGTTGCTGCGTTGCAAGCTGCGAAGAAAAACATTGAATCGTTCCATCAAAAGCAAAAGCAAAATGGTTTTGTTGATGCCGAAAAATCAGGGGTAATTCGTGGTCAGTTGGTTTTACCGTTAGAAACAGTTGGGATTTATGTACCAGGTGGGACTGCGCGCTATCCTTCATCCGTTTTAATGAATGCTTTACCTGCAAAAATTGCTGGGGTAAAGAAAATCGTGATGATTACACCACCAGATGTGAATGGTGTACCAGATGGGATTTTGGCGGCAGCAGCGATTTGTGGCATTGATGAAATTTATCAAGTTGGTGGGGCACAAGGAATTGCAGCATTGGCTTACGGCACAGAAACGATTCCGAAAGTTGATAAAATTGTAGGGCCGGGAAATGTTTACGTAGCGACAGCTAAAAAGCTTCTTTTTGGTGAAGTTGCGATTGATATGATTGCAGGACCATCTGAGATTGTGGTGTTAGCCGATCAATTTGCCAATCCAAGGTTTATCGCAGCTGATTTATTGTCGCAAGCGGAACATGATACACTTGCTCGCTCGATTTTAATTACAACGAGTGAGGAACTAGCTTTGGGCGTTCAAAGTGAACTAGAAGCACAATTGTCAGATTTGCCTCGAGCAAAAATCGCTCGTCAGGCACTTGAAGATCACGGTTATTTGTTTGTTGTACCCGATTTGAAAACGCAGTTTGATCTAATGAACGCAATCGCGCCCGAACATTTGGAAATTCAAATAGCCGAACCAATGAGTCATTTGAGTCGTGTCAAACATGCAGGATCTGTCTTTCTAGGAAATTATGCTTCTGAGCCATTAGGTGATTATTTAGCCGGACCGAATCATGTGTTACCCACAAGTGGGACGGCACGTTTTTTTTCACCTCTTGGGGTCGAAGATTTTGTGAAACGTACGGCTTTTATTTCTTATACAAAAGAGGCATTGAGGTTAGAGCAAGAGGCGGTGACCGTCTTAGCACGTGAAGAAGGATTAGAGGCCCACGCACGGGCGATAGAAGTGCGATTTGAAGAGGACGTAGGAGGAGAACAATGAGAGAAGCGAAATTAGAAAGAGCAACAGCTGAAACGAAAATTGTTGTTTCATTGGCTTTAGATGAAGAAAATCCCGTTTGTGAAATTGAAACAGGTGTCGGTTTTTTTGATCACATGTTGACACTCTTTGCTCGTCACAGTCGAATTAGTTTTCGCTGTCGGGCGGAGGGAGATTTAGAAGTGGATAGCCATCATACGGTTGAAGATGTGGGAATTGTGATTGGAAAATGTCTGAAGGAAGCGCTAGGTGACAAAGTCGGCATTAATCGTTATGGACATGAATATGTTCCGATGGATGAAAGCTTAGGCTTTGTGGCACTTGATTTAAGTGGTCGCTCGTACTTAGTCTTCGATGCAGCATTTAGCAGTTCAAAAGTAGGGGACTTTGATATCGAATTGGTGGAGGAGTTTTTCCAAGCGCTAGCTTTTAATGCCGAGATGAATTTGCATCTGAAAGTTCTTTATGGAAAAAATAACCATCATAAAATCGAAGCATTGTTCAAAGCTTTTGGTCGCGCATTGCGTCAGGCAATTGAAGTGAATCCTGCAATTAAAGGCGTCAATTCAACCAAAGGTGTTTTGTAAGTACAAAAATGATTGAAAGAAAGAGGACAGGGAAGATGATTATTTATCCAGCAATTGATTTAAAAAACGGCCGCTGTGTCCGGCTATATCAAGGTGATTTTGAGCAGGAAACGGTCGTAAATCCCGATCCGCTTTCACAAGCAAAGTCGTTTGAAAAAACAGGTGCCAAGGCACTACATATTGTTGATTTGGATGGCGCATTAAGTGGTGATTTAACGAATTTTCGTGTGATTGAAGCGATGCTAAAAATGTTGACGATTCCTGTACAAGTCGGTGGGGGCATCCGCTCCATCGAACAAATTGAAGCCTATTTAACGATTGGGGTATCAAGGGTGATTATTGGGTCAAAAGCGGTGGAAGATCCCGATTTTGTGAAAGAAGCAGTCCAAAAATATGGCGATAAAATTGCTGTGGGGATTGATGCTAAAGAAGGTTTGGTTGCCACAAGAGGCTGGTTAACGGTTTCAGATCAACATTATTTAGATGTTGCAACGGCAATGGAGAAATTAGGTGTTAAAACCATCATTTTTACGGATATTAGCAAGGATGGTACGTTACTGGGTCCTAATTTAGAACAATTAGCCGCGATTCAAAAACAAGTACCGACTGTACAAATTATTGCATCTGGTGGTATTAGTTCAAGAGAGGATTTAGAGCAAGTCAAAGCTTTAAATGTCTATGGAGTGATTTCAGGTAAAGCGCTATACAATGGTAATATTACAATGAAAGATGTTGTGGAGGTTGGACGATGAGTGAAAAAAAACGAATTATTCCATGTTTAGATGTTACAGGTGGTCGTGTGGTAAAAGGGGTAAATTTTGTTGACTTAAATGATATTGGTAATCCAGTGGAAATTGCGCAAGCTTATGTTGCTGCTGGGGCGGATGAACTCGTCTTTTTAGATATTTCGGCTACTGTCGACCAACGAAAAACGATGGTTGATTTAGTTGCAGAAACGGCGAAACACGTCGCGATTCCCTTAACGGTCGGTGGAGGTATTGCGACAGTTGAAGATATCCGTGCTTTGTTTGCAGCTGGTGTCGATAAAGTTTCGATTGGATCGGCAGCTCTTAAAAATCCAGCTTTTATTCAAGAAGCAGCTGAAAACTTTGGTAAAGAAAAAATTGTTATTGCGATTGATGCAAAATATCAACCAGAAACAAAAACGTGGCATGTTTATAGCCATGGTGGTCAAGTCGATACAAACATCGATGTGATTGATTGGGCGAAAGAAGTCGAAAAACGTGGCGCTGGCGAAATTTTATTAACGAGTATGGACGGTGACGGTGTGAAAACCGGTTATGATATCGATTTGACTAAGGCGGTTGCGGAGGCCGTTCAAGTACCAGTTATTGCATCAGGAGGTTGTGGTAGTATCGAGGATATTATTGCTGTCTTCAAAGAAACAAATGTGAGTGGTGCTTTGGCAGCTTCGGTGTTTCATTATGGTGAATTAGAAATCCCAGAGATTAAGGAACGCTTAAAAGCAGAAGGGATTGCTGTTCAATGACACAACCTGATTTTTCAAAAGGTCTCATTCCGGCCATTATTACGGATCACGAAACAAAAGAAGTCTTAATGCTGGCTTATATGAATCAAGAAAGTTATCAAAAAACATTAGAGACCAATCAGACGTGGTTTTATTCTCGTTCACGTGAAGCGCTATGGCACAAAGGAGCGACAAGTGGGCATTTCCAACAAGTAAAATCGATTGTTTTAGATTGTGATTTTGACACGTTATTAATTGCTGTCGAACAAATCGGTGCGGCTTGTCATACAGGGGCGAAAACGTGCTTCTTTAACAAAGTCAAAGAGGTGAAATCTGATGGATAGTTTAACAACGTTATATGAAGAAATTCAAGAACGACGGGTGCAACCGAAGGCAGGTTCTTATACGGCTTATTTATTTGATCAAGGCCTAGATAAGATTTTAAAAAAAGTCGGTGAAGAAACAACTGAAGTCGTGATTGCCGCAAAAAATGCCGACAAAACGGAGTTGGTTTCGGAAAGCGCGGATTTACTTTATCATTTGCTTGTTTTATTGGTCGAACAAGAAGTGAGTCTTTCGGAGGTTGAAGCGGAATTAGCGCAACGACAAGGAAAAGTTAGTGAAACGAAAGAACGTCGAACCATTACAGACTTATAAGAGAGGAGGAGAGGGCACAAATGGAAGAAAAAGCAACGCTAGCTAGCCTAAGTCCTTACGTACCCGGAAAGCCAATTGCCGATGTTCAGGCAGAGTATGGTTTAGAAAAAGTCATTAAATTGGCTTCAAATGAAAATCCGTTTGGTTCTTCAAAAAAGGTACAAGCGGCATTAGCTAAAAGTTTAGACAATTTAGAATATTATCCGGATGGCGGTGCCAAAGCATTAAAGAAAGCCATTGCTGATTTCAATGGTGTTTCGGAAGAGCAACTCATTGTTGGTTCTGGCTTAGATGATGTGATTCAAATCATTTCTCGAGCGATTTTAAGTGATGGCGATGAAATTATTGTGGCCGATCCGACTTTTTCACAATATGAATTACATGCAGTTGTTGAAGGGGCTAACGTAATAAAAGTACCAGTTGATTCAGAAACAGGTACGATCGATTTACAGCAAATGCTTGCAGCAATTACTGATAGCACAAAGATTATTTGGCTATGTAATCCAAACAATCCGACAGGCACGTACCTACCACAAGCTGAAATCATCGATTTTTTAGCTCAAGTGCCAAGGGATGTTTTGGTAATTAGTGATGAAGCGTATCAAGAATATGTCACGATCGAAGCGGTTTCGACGAGTTTAGACTTACTGCCTAAATATTCGAACTTGATTGTCATGCGTACATTCTCTAAAGCATACGGTTTAGCAGCATTACGCATTGGTTATGCGATTGTTTCAGAAAGATTCAAGCGACCTTTTGAAATTGTCCGACTGCCATTTAACACAAGCACGTTAGCACAAATTGCAGCAATCGAAGCGTTAGGCGATCAAGCATTTATTGAAGAAACGGTTCGAACGAATGCGTTGGAATTAAAAAAATGGGAAGTTTTTCTTACGGACTCCCAAGTCGATTTCTATCTTTCGCAAGCAAACTTTATTTTCTTTGACACTAAGCAAGATAGCCGGAAATTAGCGGAGCAGTTAATGCGACGAGGTTATATTGTTCGAGCAGGTTTACGTGAAGGTTGGCTTCGTGTAACGATTGGTTATCCAGAAGATAATCAAAAATTAAGGGAAATCTTAAGCAATATTTGGTAATAAAAAGGACGGGCGACAAAAATCGCTTTGTTTTGAGAGATTTTAGGTACAATTGGAACTTTCAAATGCTCAGATGTAGTGACATTTTACGAAAGAGCAGACTTTTGTCACTAATGAATCAGTGAAATATTCGTATAACAACAAGAGACCACGACAGAAGTCGTGGTCTCTTGTTGTTAAAAGTCGTAAGAGTCTTCTTGTTCTTTCCAAACTTGTTGGTAAGCTTTCGTTAATACAATCGCATCTTCGATTAACTTATCGATACGAAATAAGACATCATCACTCGTGATTGTGGTTTGGTAGAAATCTTTTTCTTCAATGAAGACATAGTTGGCCACAAGATTGCCTTTCATGTAGTTAATGATTGGTTTTAATTGCATTTCAGCAACTAAGAAATGTTTTGGTGAGCCAGCAGTCATTACTATGCCAATGATTTTTTGTTCAAATGCACTTTGCGGTAATAAATCAAAGACATTCTTTAACGTCGCTGGAATCGAAGCTTGGAAAGTGGGCGACCCAATTAAAATCAGATCGGCTTCCATTAAAGTTGTAGTCACATATAGCGTATCGCCTGAATAATCAAGGTAATTACGACCATCACTAAATTCAACAGATAATTCTTTTAAATCGATGAAAGTTACTTCAGCGCTAGGGTGTTGTTCAATTATTTTATTTTGGATAATTTTCATCGCTGTTTGTGTTTTAGAACCAACGATTGATCCTGAAAGTAATGCAATTTTCATCTCTTCACCTACTTCGCAGTATATTTTTTAATAGCTGGTAAAATATCATTTCCGATTAATTCGATATTTTTCATGATCTTATCAAAAGGTACGCCACCAAAATCAAGTTGGGCGATGTATCTTTGATGGCCAAATAATTCATGTTGATATAAGATTTTTTCGATAATTTCTTGCGGTGAACCAACGTTTAAAATACTACGAGGATCCTGGGCATGAACGAAGGCTTGTTTAGGGAATCCTTGCCCGTTAGTCAGACGAATTCCTTGATCTACATGTGGATAAAATTCACGCATTGCTTCTTGCGTCGTATCTGCGACATAAAAGAGTCCTGCAGTGGCGATAGGAAGGCTTGCTGCGTCATAACCTGCTTCAGCTGCTGATTGACGATAGGTATCAATGGTATATTTAAAGGATTGTGCAGCACCGGCTAAATGCGCCATATACATCGGAACACCTGCACGGCCAGCACGAACAGCACTTCCAGGACCGCCGCCTACTGCACGCCAAATTGGCAACTGTTTGTTTAATGGACGCGGTAAGACGTGAGCGTTGCGTAGAGGTGCTCGGAATTTACCTTCCCAATCGACGTATTCACTTTGGTTTAGTTTTAGTAGTAAATCAAATTTTTCTTCAAATAATTCTTCATAATCTGCTAAATCATAACCAAGTAATTCAAACAAGCCAACACGTGAAGCACGTCCACCAACGAGTTCAATACGACCATTTGACATTAAGTCAATCGTTGCAAAGTTTTCAAAAATTCGAACGGGATCAGAAGTACTGACAATGGTAGCACCACTTGAGATTTTGATTTTTTCAGTCGCTTCAGCAATCATAGCTAAGACAATTGCATGTGCCTGCGTGACAAAGTGATCTTGGTGACTTTCACCAACGATAAAAGTATCTAAACCAGCTTGTTCAGATAAAATTGCCATTTCTTTAATATTATTTAAGCGTGTTTGTGGCGAGATGGGCTCTCCTGTATGTGGATTTTTAATATGGTCACCTAATGTATAAATACCGAATTCTAGTCCCTTTGAAGCATCGAATTTTGGGATAAAGTTTAAGTTTTCTTTAGTCAATGAATTACACGTCCTTAATCGTTTGTTTGTAGGTTTAGAATAAAGCAAAATCGAATTTCTTGCAAGAGATTGAATTCATCTCGAAATCGTGATGAATGTCAAGAAGATGAAAATACAGATGTTTTTTTTAAAATCTTGTTCAAGTATAAAGGAAAAAACCTAAAATTCCGGTTGTAATTAAAATCCAAATCGGGTTAATTCGCCATTTTCTTAAAGCGAACAACACACCGATAAACACAGGAAATGCGAGCCAATTAATAGTGGAAGTCTTCAATTCGAGCGTCATATTGCCAAAGAAGGCAATCGAAAGAATCGATATGGAGGCAGAGGCGATTAAACCGATAGCAACAGCTTCTAGTCCGGTGAAAAGGTACTTCATTCGTGTAGAATCTTGATTTTTTTTGAAAAAATGATAGAGCAATACCGAGATAATACATCCTGAAATAACGGTGCTGACGGTTGCAATGAAGGCGCCAAGTAAACCAGCGACTTGAAGGCCAACAAAGGTCGAACTGTTCACGGCTAAAGGACCAGGTGTCATTTGTGAAATCGTAATAATATCGGTGAAAGCTTTTGTTGTTAACCATTGATTTTCAACGACGAGTATTTGTTGAATCAATGAAATGGTTGCATAACCGCCACCAATACTGAATAAACCAATTTGGAAAAAATAGAAAGCTAAAAGCAAGTAAGTCATTTATTTGTCGCCTCCTAAGTCTCTAAAAATAAAGAGCAACATCAGGATGGTTACAATGATTAATAGGATTGGATGAATGTTGAAAAAGTAATTTAGAATAAAAGTAATGACTGGAATCACAAGTAAAAAGGGTTGTGACTTTCTTGCAAGTTGTTGAAACATGGTAATGACCAAATCGACAATAATTGCTGCCACACCGGCTTCCATTCCCTTTAATACGCCGTTAACAATCGTATTGGTAGCGAATGCTGTATAACTATAGGAAATAATTGATAAAATAATAAAAGAAGGGAGAATACCAGCGAACCCACTCACGAAAGCACCTGATAGCTTATTGATACGATATCCAACAAGGACAGCTAAATTAATCGCAATGGCTCCTGGAGAAGTTTGTGAAATCGTAGCAAGTTCATAGAGTTCATCTTTTGAGAGGTAATTCTTTTTTATGACGAAGTACTTTTCCATCATGGGGATCACGACGTATCCACCACCAAAGGTAAACATACTAATAAAAAAATTAATGAGAAATAATTCTCTGTTTTTATACAAAAAATCATCCTTTCTTATTGAATTTGCAACTTCTATTATATCATAATATCCTTATTTTTTTAGGTGGTTCTCGTAAGGAACGTCCTTTCTTTCTTGAATGAAAATCAGAATGTCCTGTTCTTAATTTTTTTGAAAAAGAGGGTTGACAAAAAAGTTAAATGAGATTAAGATGAGTTTATGATTAAAAAAAATAACGAAACGCGTAGAAAAAGAAAGTAAAATTTGATGGAATTCTTAACAGAAAGCCTTGGTAGCTGAGAAGAGGTAGAAGAAAACGAATTTGAAAATGGCTTTTGAGCGGGTATCTCGAGAAGGTGACTTTTAGAGGTACACGGATATTCCCGTTAGAAGAATCCCAATGTCACATGTTTGTGTCGCATTGGAAGATGAGGCAGAAGTAGCGATACTTTTGCGAATTAAGGTGGTACCATGTATGTTAATACATCCTTAGAAGAGAATACTCTTCTAGGGATTTTTTTTGGTTTATTTGAAGGGGGAATCACAGTTAAAAAGGAATAGTGGTTGGTTAATGGTTGATAACAAATAATAGGGATAAAAAAGGAGAAGAGAAAATATGACAGACAAATTTGAAACAATTCAATTACACGGTGGACAAACAATTGATAAAGATACAGGGAGTCGCGCGGTGCCAATTTATCAAACGACCGCATTTGTTTTTGAGGATGCGGATCAAGCAGCAAATCGCTTTGCATTATCTGAAGGCGGAAATATTTATTCACGTATTACAAACCCAACCAATGATGTTTTGGAACAACGCTTGGCTTTATTAGAAGGTGGCGTTGGCGCGTTGGCAACTGCCTCTGGTTCAGCAGCGATTACTTATGCGATTCAAAATATTGCTAAAACAGGTGATCATATTGTTTCAGCAGCCAGTATTTACGGTGGGACGTTTAACTTATTTTCACATACGTTACCCGATTTAGGAATTACAACCACGTTTGTCAATGGAGATGATCCGGAGAATTTTCGTGCGGCAATTCAAGACAACACTAAAGCGATTTTTGTTGAATCATTAGGAAATCCTGATATTACGATTTTAGAACTCGAAAAAGTGGTTGAAATTGCACATGAAGCAGGGATTCCAGTGATTGTCGATAATACCTTTGCGACACCCTATTTATTTAAACCGTTTGACTATGGTGCAGATATTGTTGTTTATTCAACGACGAAATATATTAGCGGACATGGTGTGACACTCGGTGGAGCGATTGTTGATTCGGGTAATTTTGATTGGACGAATGGCAAATTCCCACGCTTAGTTGAACCAGATGCAAGCTATCACGGTGTTTCATGGGTAGAAGCGGCAGGTAAAGCTGCTTATATTACACGTGCACGTACAATCATTTTACGAGATACTGGAGCCGCAGCTGCGCCGTTTAACTCATGGTTAACGTTACTAGGTTTAGAAACGTTATCGTTACGTTTGGAGCGCCACGTTGAGAATGCTCAAAAAGTCGCTGAATTTTTAGAAAGTCATCCTAAAATTGCTTGGGTGAGCTATCCAGGATTAAAGAGTAGTAAATATTATGACCTAGGTCAAAAATATTTTCCTAAAGGCGCGAGTGCAATCTTTACGGTTGGCTTAAAAGGTGGCGCTGAAGCTGGTAAGAAATTAATCGATGGCACAAAAATCTTCTCACTATTAGCCAATGTCGGTGACGCGAAATCACTGATTATCCACCCTGCATCAACGACCCATTCTCAATTAAATGAAGAAGAATTAGCTGCAGCCGGAATCAAGCCAGAAGCGGTTCGCTTATCTGTCGGAATTGAAAATATTGATGATCTAATTGCAGATTTAGAACAGGCTTTAGCGACTATTCATTAAATTTTGCTTTAAAATCCCTTTTACTAAACGAGTAGGAGGGATTTTATTGTGCGCTTTTCTGGCTCTAAATGATGATGCCAGTGGCTTTTCTCACAAATTATACTTGTAATGTAGGATTCAATGGGCTAGTCTGTACGTGTAATTAAGATTGGATTGATAAAAAACAAGAGGTGAGTGAAAAATGAGTTATGAATATTCTCTAAGGTACGCGTTAGACCCTGCAAAAGACAACGAAGAACGAATCGAGGAATTAATTTTATTTTGTCGGGAAGCGCAAATTGATGAAGTGAATTTCTTTATTAACCACGAAGAGATTGGAAGAGGACACATATCACTACAAGAAACCGTTGAATGGATGAAAGCTTCGTTGCAATTAAAGGAACGACTAGCGAAAGAACAGATTGGCTTTTCCTTAAATCCTGGGATTACTTTAATGCATGGTGATCGTGGAAGAGTCGTCGATCCACTTTTAGGGATTCAAACGATGGTCGATCGGGATGGGACAAAAGCCTCGGCTGTTGCGTGCCCTGGAGATCCTATTTGGCAAGAATATATTGCGAAGAACTATGGGATTTATGCGAGTGTCGAGCCAGAATATTTATGGTTAGAAGATGACTTTAGGCATTTTAATCATAAACCGGTACTATGGGGTTGTTTTTGCGATGCACACATGGAGAGATACCAAACAGCATTGGGGCAAGAAATTTCAAGAGAAGATTTCGTGGAACAAATACTTGACCCGAAAGAACCAACGATGGCACGTCAAGTTTATTTAGATATTTGTCGTAACGAGATGAATGAAACCGCTTTTAAAATAGAGCAAGCAGTCCACGCTGTCTCACCGCAGACCAAATTAGCACTAATGACATCTCAGCCTGAAGAGCATGCAACCGAAGGGCGTGATTGGCAACAGATTTTTGAGAACTTATCCGGTGACCACCCTTTTGTGGCACGTCCGCACTTACCTTCTTATAATGAAGTTACGCCAAAAGTTTATAACAATGGTTTTAATCGTGTGAGCCGTATCACTGCGCACTTATTAGGCGATGACAGTGTGTTATATCCGGAATTAGAAAATTATATGTACTCGCGTTATGCGAAATCAAATCAGTTCTCACGATTTCAATTAGAGAGCTCGCTAATCTTGCATCCAAAAGGTTCAACAATGAATTTGTTTGATATGATGGGAACGGGAGTTGTGAGAGATTATCAACTTCAAACGATGTTGTCAGAAGCAAAGCCATTCTTGACTCGAATCTCTGCACTTGATTTACGTATTTCGGAACAACGAGGGATTCACGTTTTATATGGTACACGAGGAAGCTACTCGATTCGAACGAAAGAAGGTGCTAGACGTGAAGAATTAATCCCTCGAGAAGATTCATGGTTAGCGTTACTCGGTGCATTTGGGATCAGCTCGATTCCTGCAACGTATTCTAGACTGTTAAAAAATCAGGTAGTAGCTATTTCTGGACAATATTTACGTCAATTAACAATAGAAGAAATCGAACAGTTATTTACTGAAAATTTTGTTTTGCTCGATGGCGAGTCAGTGGCCGTCTTAGTCGAGCGTCATCTCGGAAGTTTAATCGGTGTTGAATCGTGTGAATGGTTAGCCGTTCGAAGCGGGCAACAATCATATGAACAAGTTGATAATGGTCATCGTTATTGTGGTGTGAAAGAAGCGCGCCTAACGTTGATGCAACAAGTAGGAGATTATTTGAAAATCAAATACAATCAAGTACCAAAACAAGTCATTTCAAATGCTTACAATGAGTACCACGAAATCCAAGGCCCGTACTTGGTTCAAATGGAAAATTGTTTGATTTTACCCGTTGCTTGGGATGAAAAAGATGGTTGGAATAGTCAGTACATCAGTCTAAGAGAGGCGATGGTAAAAGAAGTTATTGCTGGAATAAAACCGAGCTATCCGAAATTAGCGATGACAAACGATATGCCTTATTGCAATTTGTACCATTATCAAAAAGAAGGAAAAATCTTTTATATGATTGCGAATTTCTCAACAGAACCGTATGAAGTCATTGAATGCCAATTAATAACAGCAGATTCAGAGCTAATCGAGTATTCAAGACAAGGCGAGAAAATGGTTGCATATGATGGTGAAAAAATACAGACGGCAATTGGGAGTTATGAATTAAAAGTCTTTGAAGTAAAATAAGAACAAGGGATGCGACCGCGGTTGCATCCCTTATTCTTATTACTAGTCACTACTCGTTCTATAAATAATCTTTATTACTCTGTCGAGAAGTCTAAATAATATTTGTACTTTCTTCCGATATAATAGCATTCCGTATATTCAGAAAAATGATTGGTCGGATCACTCGTAAAACGCACGCGTTTTAAAATGGGTTCGGGTTTTGTGAGTTTTAAAAGCGCTTGAATTTCGTTGTTAGCAAGCATTGCTTCGACGTACTCGACTTGTTTGGTTGGGAAAATATTAAATTGTTGTAAGTAGTCGTAAAATGAACCGTAATAATCTTTTGAAGTGAGTGAAAAATAAGGTTTAAAAGGAACGTAGGTCACGAAATAAGCTAAAAAATCTTCATCAGAACCACGGACACGCTTAAGCATCAAGACATCTTCTCCGGGATTGATTTTCAAATATTTGGCAATTTGATAATCAGCGGCAATTTTACTAACTTCGGCATGAATCGTGGTAGCGACTTTTCCTTGTTCACGCATCTCTTGTGTAAAGCTTTTAATCATGGTGATATGGTTGGTCTTTTCGGGTGAATATTGATTCACAAAAGTACCTTTGGCTTTTTTACGGATGAGTAAATTTTCACGTACTAATTCTTCGACAGCTTTTCGGATAGTAATACGACTGACATGATAAATTTCGCATAAGTCCATTTCAGTTGGGATTCGTTGACCTTCAATCCATTTCTCTGTTCGGATATTGTCACGTAAATCATTGGCGATTTGAGCATAAAGTGGTTGTGTTTTTTGATTGTTTGACATGAATGTATCCTCCTTTTGTCCTAATGATATAACAATAGAGAAAAACCCTTGATACGATGGGGCTAAAAATAAACAAAAATCAGAAATAAAACGTGCTATAGTTAAGAAAATAAAGAAAAAGGGGAATCCTATCAATGAAGTATAACTTCCGTCCTGTAACGAATGTAGCCAATGAAACAACAATATATACCAATTATGATGCCATTGTTCAGCAATTAAAACAAGAGCGAATTGAAAAAGGGCTGAATGTCATAACAATTGAGAACTATCCGATTGTGAATGAACAAGAAATCAGAGAATCGTTAATTGAACAGCTCAATCCAGAGTTGATTGTTCATACGGATGAGATTTTAATTGACCAAGCAGCGATGGAACAAATGATTGCTCACAATTTAACCGATGACCGTGTTTTTGGTGTGATGAGTAACCATCAATTGCCAGAATTTATTGATGATGAAAAACATCAAATCACACAAACAAAAATTAATCGCGTGATTGCAACGGGAGGTCTAGTTGTTGTTTACGGTGTTGGAGCAAGTCTAGTAACAGCGCCTGATTTATTAATTTACGCCGATCTTTCGCGTTGGGAAATTCAAACACGTTACCGTTCAGGAGATTTTAGTAACTGGCATGCGGATAATGCGGGAGAAGATCCAAACCGCATGTTAAAACGTGGCTACTTTTTTGAGTGGCGTGTGGCAGACAAACAAAAGAAAAAAGCCTTGCCAAAATCAACTTATGTTTTAGATACACACCAAGCTGGTCAACCAGTCATGATTCAAACGAATGCTTATTTAGCAGGATTAAAAGAAGTTTCGAAGCAACCGTTTTCACTTGTTCCGTTCTTTGATCCAGGTGTTTGGGGTGGTCACTGGATGCAAGAGACCTTTGATTTTAGAAAAGATGAAGTCAACTTGGCATGGAGTTTTAATGGTGTACCAGAAGAAAATAGTTTGTTACTTGATTTTGGTGAAGCAGAATTCGAAACACCAGGGAATAACTTAATGTTCTTTTACGGTGAAGAAGTACTAGGACTACGTGTGTTTGGTCAATTTGGCGAAGAATTTCCGATTCGTTTCAACTTCTTAGATACGGTTGGTGGTCAAAACTTAAGTTTGCAAGTTCATCCGAAATTAAGTTATTTACAAGATACCTTTGGCGCACATTACACACAAGATGAAAGTTACTATATTTTACATACAGACACAGACGAAGCCAATGTTTACTTAGGTTTTAAAAATGGTGTTGAAAAAGAAGAACTGATGGCAGCGCTACGCAAAGCGGAAGCGGGCGAGGAAGTCTTTGATGATCAAAAATACATTTATCAACAACCAATTAAAAAACACGACCACTATTTAATTCCAGCTGGAACGATTCATTCGAGTGGGGCAGGGAGTGTCGTACTTGAAATTAGTGCCACACCGAACCGTTTTACATTTAAATTGTGGGATTGGGAACGTGTCGATTTAGACGGCAAGCCGCGTTCGGTTCATTTACAACATGGCGAACCAAACTTAGATATGCGTCGTGATGAAGATTGGGTCAAAAAAGAACTGATTAATCAATTTGTCGTTGTTGGAGAAGGTGACGGTTGGATTGAGGAGCAGACAGGTTTACATAAAACCGAATGGATTGAAACAAGACGTCATACATTTACTAAAGCGGTTGTTCATGAGAACCATGATAGCGTCAATGTCTTGAATTTAGTTGAAGGTGATGAAGTCACGGTTGAAAGCCTCGATGGCTCCTTTGCACCATTTGTCGTACATTACGCGCAAACCTTTATTATCCCAGAATCGGTTAAGGGTTATAAAATTACACCAAGTGGCACAGCAGTTGGTCAAGAATGCAAAACAATGAAAGCCTACATTCGTTAATGATTGGAGGGTAACTGATGAAACGTTATTATTTATTATTTGATGTCGGGGGAACGGAGATAAAAATCAATGCATTGACAGAAGACAAAGAATTTTTGCTTGATCAGCATCAATACGTCCCCTCTTTTTCACAAGAATCAAAAGAAATTATTTTAGATCATTTTCGCTCAGTTATCGGGGAGTTGATTCATCGATTTAAAAAGGAGTATCAATTGGTAGGGATTGGCTTAGCTTTTCCTGGTCCATTTGATTATCAAGCAGGCATTAGTCGGATGCAAGATTTGCGTAAATACGAAGCAATTTATGGCATCAATCTACGTGAAGCCATTCAATCTTGGCTGACCGAATGGGGTTTTTCTGAGTTACCAATTGTTTTTGAAAATGATGCGACATGTTTTGCTTTAGGTGAGTACCATCAACAAAAAAATGTTCATCGTGGGATTTACATTACTTTAGGTACGGGCTGTGGTTCGAGTTTTATTGCCAATCAGCAAGTCGTAAAAAGTGGCTATGGTTTAAACCAGATGGGAATGATTTACGATGTCCCTTTTAAAACAGGAATCATCGATGAGTATCTATCAATCAACGGTTTAAAGGAAATTGCCACCAAAAAGGCGTATCCTTTTATCAATGGCAAGGCCTTAGCTGAAGACGCTTTTTCAGGGCAAACATTAGCCAAAGAAATTTATCAGGACTTTGGCACAATGATTGGGCAAGCCTTAGCGCCATTTGTCACTTGTTTTACCCCTGATGAAGTCGTTTTTGGGGGACAAATTAGTAAAAGTTTAGATTTATTTAAAGAAGCTATTTTAAAGGAATGGTCGGGGAAACAACCGATGATTCGCAGCAGTTTCGATACGACAACTGCCACACTCTATGGAATTTATTATGTCATTTTAGACAATATTAAGGGAGATTAATCATGACTAAAACACTTTATTTAATTCACCATTCACACACGGATATCGGTTATACTGATCGCCAAGAAAAAATTAGTCGCTACCACGTCAACTTCATTCGTCGAGCAATTCAAATTTTAGATGAAATTGAAAGCGGCCAAGCACCACAATGGGCGGGTTATAACTATGTTTGTGAAAACTACTGGCAAGTTGAGCAATTTTTAGCGCATGCGACCGAAACAGAAAAAACGAGTTTTACGAAATACGTTGAAAAGGGACTTATTGATATTTCATTAACATACTTAAACTTAACGGAATTAGTCGATAATGTGATGTTAGATAAGAAATTTGCGGATGCTAAAAACTATGTTAGTCAGTTTGATCGTAAATTTGATTCAGCGATGACAGCTGACATCAATGGTTTTGCTTGGGGCTATGTGGATTTAATGCACAAAAACGGCATTCGCAACTTTTTCTCTTGTTTGCATACACACCATGGAATGTTCCCGTTATTTAAAAAGCAAATGCCATTTTACTGGCAAGGTCAATCTGGTGAAAAAGTCTTGGTTTGGAATGGTGACCATTATCAAATCGGAAATGACTTCTTGTTTTCACCAAATACCGATCAAAGTAAGCAATATGGCATCGAAGGCTTCACTGAAAAAGATTGGGAAGACCAATTTGAAGCAACAAAACAACGTGTTTTTGGTTATTTCGACCTCTTAGAAGAAGAAAATTATGAATTTGACTTTTGTCCAGTGATGATTAGTGGAATTGTGACCGATAACTCACCGACTAGCCCACGCATGATGGAAGGAATCCACCGTTGGAATGAAGTTTATGGCGATGAAATCAAAGTTGAATTAGTCACATTAAACCACTTCTTTGAAATTTTACGTGGTAAAGAATTAGAGATTCCAACTTACTCAGGCGACTGGGCTGACTGGTGGGCGGATGGGGTATCATCAACGCCAGCTGGGGTGAAATTATACCGTGAAGCACAACGCAAATACCGTTTAGTTAATAAACTCGATCCAAATGGTGAGAAAGCCAACCCGGCTCAATTAAAAGACGCAGAAGATCATTTAGTGATGTACGCAGAACATACTTGGGGCTTCCATTCATCGGTTTCTGAACCTTGGGATGCCTTTGTAAACTTGTTAGATACTCGTAAACTGTCTTATGCCATTAATGGCAATCGTTTGGTATCAAACCATTTAGATGATATTTTAGAAACCTATGGGGAAGAGCCGAACCAATTGGATCGCGAAAGCTTCTTTAAAGTGATTAATCCACATGATGATCAAGTGAAAACACTCGCTAGTATTTATGTACAACACTGGCAAACAGTCGATGATTCCTATTTCTATACGACACTGAACGATTTTGTTGAAGTGGTTGATTGCCAAACAGGTGAAGTGCTTGTGTCACAAGTTTCTGATAGTTCACGTGGTAAAAAGATTTCGTTTTATGTTGATTTGGCAGCAAAAGAAGAAAGAACTGTTCGCCTAAGACGTAAAGATACGAAATTTAAAATGAATCAAAAATATGACAACCACGCACACGTTGGAACAGAGCAAATTGCAGATATTGCACCATATGAAGGCTTTACTCATGATGTTTCGATCTATGGCGTTAAAACCGATCATTTAGATATTACAATTGATCAAAATAGTGGGATTTCTTCGATCATTGATCGCAAGACAGGGGCACAATTAATTCATCCAGATGCGTTACATGCACCATTTGCCGGTGTCTATGAAGTGACATCATTTAAAGATTCAAATCCGTATTCTGTTCGTAGTATTATGGGGCGCAATCGTAAAGCGCCATCAACGGAGCGTTACACGTCCAAATTAGTTAATATTAAACAGTTAGCTGATGGACCGTTATATGCTGTTCTCTTATTGAAATATGAATTAGAAGGCACGGGAATGTACGACGTGGTTCTAACCGTTCATAAAGGAGCGCCACAAATTGACGTAACGATTCGTTTACAAAAAACATGTGCTTGGGAGCCAGAAAACTTATACGTTGCCTTACCATTCACTTACGGAACACCGGAAAAAACAGAGAACTATTTTGAAAAATCAGGTACGATTTTCCGTCCTGGCATTGATCAATTACCAGGATCAAACACGAATTTCTATTCATTAGATAACGGAGCCATCTTTAAAAACGAAGATCAACATTTATTTGTTGCAATGAAAGATACGCCACTTGTGACACTCGGTTCGTTAGAGAGTCAATTAGTAGAATTATGTGATGAAAATAGCCGCAAGAAAAACAAAGAAGTCCTTTACTCATGGGCAATGAACAATTTCTGGGAAACCAACTTTAAAGTTGATTTATCTGGTTTCTATGAATTAGAGTATGCCATTTACTTGCTTGAAGATGAAGCAACCGATGTGGCACAACCGATTCAAAGTGCTCGTAATTTGATCGAAGGGTTAATTACAATCCCTTACAACCCAACAGATTTAGAAAAATCGACTTTTTAAAAAGGAGAAAAACAAATGAAGAAACGTTTACACGTTGTTTATAAAACACATTTAGATATTGGTTTTACGGATTTAGCAGAAAATGTTGTCGATCAATACTTGTATGATTTTATTCCTAAAGCACTTGAACTCGGTGAAAAATTACCGGAGAAGTTTACTTGGACAACAGGTTCATGGCTTATTGATTTTTACTTACAACATCCTGACGTCACAGAAGAAAACAAAGAACGCATGCGTCAAGCGATTAAAGTGGGAACCATTCGTTGGCACGCACTGCCATTCACCATCCATACAGAATTAATGGATGGTGAGTTGATGCGCTATGCGACATCGATTTCGAAAGCGTTAGACCAAGAATTTGGCAAAACAACGATTGCTTCTAAAATGACGGACATTCCAGGTCATACCATTAGCATGGTGCCTTACTTAGCAGAAGCTGGGATTGAATATATGCATATCGGTGTGAATGCCAGTTCAGCGATTCCTAAGATTCCGACAATGTTTGTTTGGAAAGGGATCGATGGTTCAGAAGTCATAATTCATTATGCCAAGGATTACGGTGAAGTGTTTGAGAGAGAAGATTGGGAAGACGCTTTATACTTTGCGCACAGTCATGACAATATGGGGCCACCAAGCAGTGTTGAAGAAGTTGAAGCATTGTTTGAAACGTTAGAAGCTCAATATCCAGATTACGAAATTATCCCTTCCTCTTTGGATGCTTTCACACGCGGTATCTTGGCTTACAAAGACACGTTACCAGTGATTGAAGAAGAAATTGCAGATTCTTGGATCCATGGTATTGCAGCGGATCCTAAGAAAATTGCTGAATACAAAGCATTATTACGTTTACGTAACGAGTGGTTGGAATCTGGCAAATTGAGCCGTGATTCCGCAGCTTATAAAGGGTTATCAGCCAATCTATTATTAGTCGCAGAACACACTTGGGGGGCAAACGGCAACGTTTATTTACCAGAATATCGTAATTTCCCGTTGGATGAATTTGAAGAGGCACGTAAAAAAGACTTAGTTGTCTTTAATCACGATCGAACAACGATGGATTTTGCTGATTTGATGTCTTATTTAAGTACAGATATCGATTGGGAGTCAATGGCAGACCGCCGTCGTTATAGTTTATATGAAGCTTCGTGGCAAGAACAACGAGATTATATTGAAAAAGGCATTCAGTCTTTGCCTGATGATTTAGCGACTGAAGCACGTGCTTACTTAGCTGAACAAAAGACAATTGCAACGGTTGAAAAAGTCGAAAAAATCATGCCAGGAACGCCGTATCAATTCGATAACGTTTCGTTTACCTTTAGTCCGACTGGCGGCATGAGCGAGCTAGTCATTGATGGCTTTGCTTTAATTGAAGCAGGCAAAGAATTTGGTGGCTTGTCTTACGAACGTTTTGATTTTAGCGATTACTCAAAATTCTTTAGCCAGTATAGCCGTTTAACACGTTGGACAACGAGCTGGGCGATGGGCGATTTTGGTCGTCGTGGTATTGAAGCCTATCAAGAAATTCGCCATGAAATTTTGAAACCGTATATTTTAGACGCGGGGATGCAAGTCAAAGAAAACATGGTAGAAGTAACAATTGATGTTGCTTATCGTGAAGATGAAGTCAAAAATTGGGGATTGCCAACGAAAAACACACTTGTCTATCGTATTGATTTAGCAAGCAAAAAAATCGATTTAAGTTATCAATGGCAAGATAAAAAAGCCAATCGTATGCCAGAGGGTTACTGGTTAGAAACAAGTATTAACGTGGCGAATCCATCACGTTGGGTTATGCAAAAAATGAATCATCCCGTTCAACCGCTGAATGTGATTGAAAATGGGAATCGTAACATGCATATTTTATCTGACGAAGGCATGACTTATACTGGATATGAAGGCCGTTTTGACCTGATCACGAAAGATGCCCCATTAATGTCACTTGGTCGTCGTTCATTATTAAACTTTGATAATCAATTGCCAAACTTAAATGACGGTTTGTTTATTAATTTATTTAATAACGTTTGGGGAACAAACTTTGCGGCTTGGTATGAGGGCGATATGACGTATCATGTTAGCTTTAAGTGGGAAACAAATGAGATTATTTAAGAACTAAAATCAAGCAAGTTGTGCCTTTTTCTCAAGGGGCGCCTTGCTTTTTTTGGTAAACTGGAAGGATTCATTAAAGCATGCTATAGTAGTTAGTGAATAACAAAGCAAAATGCTTGAAGGAAAGGAAGAAATCATTATGGCAACATTACCAAATTGTCCAATGTGTCAATCAGAATATACTTACGAGGATCGAGGGCTTTTTATTTGTCCAGAATGTGCACATGAGTGGTCTGGTGAAGAAACGGTTGAGGCAACGGAAGAATTTGTTGTGAAAGATATTAACGGTAATATCTTAGTCGATGGTGATAGCGTCACAGTTATGAAAGATTTAAAAGTGAAAGGTGCTCAAGGTCCACTAAAAATGGGAACGAAAGTTAAAAACATTCGTTTAGTTGATAGTGACCATAATATCGATTGTAAAATTGATGGTTTTGGCCCGATGAAACTAAAATCAGAATTCGTAAAAAAACTATGATTATGATAAAAAAGCTCGCTGATACCCTTTTTATAAAAGGAGTTTAGCGAGCTTTTTTATTGTTGAAATAAATTTTAAAGTATTCCAGCGAATCACTTGAAAGGGCTTTTTTGACTGTAGGAACTATGGTAAAATTTAAGGAGTATCAAAAATAAAAAATGAACCATTCCAACAAAAAAACGGAATTAGGGTAAAGGATGATTGCAATAAGTCAGAATGAAAAAGAATTGATTACGCAAGTTATTGATGATGTTACGTTGACGTTAAGAGAAGCAACCGATTTCTTATTCTTAAAAGAATATGGTCGTGTTTTTTGTGTGTTTGATCAAAATGATTCTGGGAATATTAGTTTTGGTGTGGAGCAAATGGACGGACGAAAATATTTCATTAAAGTTGCTGGTGTTGCGACGATGAATGGTGCCGTGTCAAAAGCCGAAAGTCTCACAGCCTTAAAACGCGTCCCAGATGTCTACCAAGAGCTAAAGCATCCGCAAGTCATTCATTATTTACATTCAGGCTCTTACCAGCAATTATTTTATTTAGTTTTTGAATGGCGGGCAGGCGACTGTCTATTTGATCATTGGAATTTTGATTACTATGAAACACATCCGAAAGTAGTGCCGCCTAGCCAAAAAATAAAAAGACTCGCTTTGAGTAAAAAACAGCAACTGGCCAATCAAATCATTGAATTTATGACTTTTGTTGAATCTAAGGGCTATGTAGCGGTTGATTTTTATGAGGGTAGTTTACTGTATGATTTTGAAAAAGAACAATTAACGATCTGCGATATTGATCTCTTTCAAAAAAAGCCATTTATGAATACGATGGGAGTGGACTACTGGGGGAGCAAGCGGTTTAAATCCCCAGAAGAATATCAAATGGATACTGAAATTAAAGCTACCACGAATGTCTTTACACTAGGGGCGATGCTCTATCATTTGTTTGGTGACTATTCAGGAGAGACGATCCACAAAATGAATCAAGAAAGTCGTTTTATCCCGTTAGAGCAGAGGGAAACGAATTTATCAAAAGGACAATACGACATTTTATTGAAAGCGGTGGCAAACAAGCCAGTTAACCGCTATCAAACGATTGCTGACTTTCAAGTCGCGTGGCAAGCAAATACAAATGAATGAAAGAGGAGTTTAGAAGCAAAATGACAAATAGTTATGAAAAAATTATGAAGCGCACGGAATGGTTCCGTGAAGATCGATTTGGAATGTTTATTCACTGGGGATTGTATGCGATTCCAGGTCGAGGTGAGTGGGTAAAAACAACGGAAAGAATGACGAATGAAGAGTATAGTCAGTACTTTGACGCCTTTAATCCGGTTGATTATGATCCGAAAGCTTGGGCGAAAGCAGCCAAAGCAGCTGGAATGAAATACGTTGTTCTAACAGCGAAACATCATGATGGTTTTTGTCTATTTGACAGTCAATATACGGACTACAAATCAACAAATACACAAAGCGGGCGTGATTTAGTGCGGGAATACGTCGATGCTATTCGTGCAGAAGGTTTGAAAGTTGGTTTATATTTTACTTTGATTGACTGGTATCATCAAGACTATCCAAAGTACAATGATTTGCACCACCCAATGCGTGGAAACGAAGCCTATAAAGATGAAGTGATTGATTTTGATAATTACTTAAATTACATGCATAACCAAGTCGAAGAATTAGTTACCAATTATGGAAAATTAGATATTTTATGGTTCGATTTTTCTTACGAACAAATGACTGGTGAAAAATGGCGTGCAGAAGAATTAATGGCAATGGTTCGCCAACATCAACCAGACGTGGTGATTGATAATCGTCTAGAAACTTCAGGTGAAGCTTTTGGTAGTATCGTATCCGATCAACCAAGCAATTATTCAGGAGATTTCTTTAGTCCAGAACAATTATTGCCACCAGAAGGAATTACGAATTCTAAAGGACAACCAATCCCTTGGGAATTGTGCATTACAATGAATAATAACTGGGGTTACAATCCACGTGATAAAGATTATAAATCAAGCAAAACCTTGATTCATAAACTCGTTGAATGTGTCAGCAAAAATGGAAACATGTTGTTGAACGTTGGACCAGATGCGAAAGGCGTCATTAATGAAGAAAGTATGGCTATTTTATCCGACTTTAGCCGTTGGATGAATAAAAATAGTGAATCGATTTATGGTTGTGGTAAATCAAGTCTACTACCTAAGCCAGAGTGGGGCTATTATACACAAAAAGGCAACACACTTTATGCTCATATTTTTGATCAACCAATTGGTCCTCTAGCAGTTGCAGGTCTAAAGAAAGACCAGATTCGTCGCGCAAGCATGTTGCATGACGGTAGTGAGGTTAAAGTTGCAGATGCTTGGACTACTAAAGCCTTTGATTCAGTGACTTACCTTGAACTTGGCGGTGTGTCACACTTTACTTATCCATTACCAGATGCGGTAAATACAGTTATCAAAATTGAATTAAACGATTAAAAAATTGCTGGAACCAATGAATCATTGGTTCCAGCAATTTTTTTTAGTTATAAGCTTTGTTCTTATGCGTGATTCGATCAAAAGTAGTTTGATCTTGTAGGTAATTTAAATACGGAATTTCTTGAATGTTTTCTAAACCGGTCATTAATAAACCAGAACCATCATGTGTACAGTTATAGACAATTGCGCTGGCTTCACTGCTAATATTAAATTTTCTAGCTATTTCTTGATCTTTCCAAAACAGTTCTTTAACAAGTTCTGAAGTCCGATCTTCGAGAAACATCGAATAATCCCCATTTTTTGTAAAGAATTCTTTCACAAGCGTCTCTGGGTAAGGGCGTTTTCTCGCAAATATCTGGTGTTGAACCATCAATAAGAATTTACTGGCGATTTTTTTCCCTTGGATTTGAGCAGCTTTAAAATCAAGTGCGACTTTATAGGCAAGATGCATATAAGCATTGCGTGTGTCTAAATCCACGCGCTGATAGTCAAAATTGGCAGCAATGATTTTCGGATTAACGACAGGTATAATGGTTAGCTTTACTTTTTCAGTACTGTTGTTTGAAAACTTGAGTAGTGCTTCTTCTGCTTTAACAGAGCATCTGTCTAGTGGATTTATGAATAAATAAATCTCAATCAATGGATAAACCCCCAAATGTTTTTTGATGATTGCCTAAGAGGCTGTCACCGATATTGAACAAGAGTGAGCGAAACGTCTTACTGTTATTCAACCACACTGTAACAGATTTTTTCGTAAAATAGAAATAAAACACCTCTTATTGATTACTTATTGCACGCATGATTTTATTTTCACCTGGGGTATACGGGATTTGAAAAGTTTCTAACAAGGATTTAAAATCAGCTTTTCCTTGAACTTCGTCGGTGACTTCTAATTCCAGTTCATAATCATGGATCTTACCATACCAACTCTCATCTAGAGCGAGGAGGCCAATTGGTAATTGAAGTTCGTAACGTTTAGTACGTAAACTAGCAATCGGTTGCAATTGCTCAATCGCGATGCTTGATTCGAGTAGTTTTTCGGCTACGGCACCGGACGTTAAAATGGTTTGATTTTGCAGTAAGTTTACGAGTTGTTCTTTCGATAATGTATCGGTAATTTCAAGCAAACCGTGACCTTTGGTAGGGCATTTTAAAGTGAGCTCCCCTTGATCATCTCTAAAGCGACGAATTCGTAAGCCAAAACGTTGTTGGCGAAGCTGTTGATCAGGTGTGTCAAAATATATATTTGTTTGATCGGTATATGGTTGCTTATCAAATTGGTAGTGTTGATAAATTTTTTGGTAATCACTCGCATGTAAGAGTGTCTTAAATTCAATTTCAAGTTCTTGGGCCATTATTATCCTCCGTTTTAGTGATTGTTATCGTATTGTATCTTATCTTATCATAAAAAGAAAAGAAGAGATTTTTCAGAAGGCTAAAGATTTTAGCGAAACTATGATAAAATAGGAGAGAATCTGAGTTGAAAGACAAGAGGGATGAACAATGGAGAGAAATTGGGATTTATTTTTAGCACCTTACGAACAAACGGTTTCAGAGTTAAAAGTTAAGCTAAGAGGGATTCGGAAACAATTCCGTGAAACCAATCAACACGTACCGATTGAATTTGTGACGGGACGGGTTAAACCAATCGATAGCATTCTGGCGAAATCTAAATTACGAAAGATCCCACTCGAGCGATTAGATGAGGAAATGTCTGATATTGCAGGCTTACGTATTATGTGTCAATTCGTGGATGATATTTACCATGTAGTCCAATTGCTAAGAAATCGTAAAGATATGAAAATTGTCATTGAACGTGATTATATTGAAAATAAAAAAGCGAGTGGTTATCGATCGTATCATTTAGTCGTGGAGTATCCGGTTCAAGTGTTAGAAGGAGAAAAAATGATTTTAGCTGAAATTCAAATTCGAACATTATCGATGAATTTTTGGGCAACGATTGAACATTCATTAAACTATAAATATCAAGGTGATTTCCCGGTAGAGATTAGCGAACGTTTGCGTCGAGCAGCCGAAGCCGCTTATCAACTGGATGAAGAAATGTCGAACATCCGAGTTGAGATACAAGAGGCACAACGCTTGTTTTCTCATGGAAAAGGCACAAGCGATGATACGAATTATCAGTCGCCTAGCGAAAATGAGGTGAACTGAAAGATTGGAAAATTTAAAAGTTGCATTAGTTTATAACCAAGTAGAACAATCGGTGTTAGCTGCAGAAAAACTAAAAAAATTACTCGTTGCTTCTGGGAATGTCATCGATCAAGAAAATCCAGATATCGTCATTTCAATCGGTGGTGATGGGACATTGCTTTCTGCTTTTCACCTGTATATCCATCGATTGGATCATGTCCGTTTTTTAGGTGTTCATACGGGGCATCTAGGTTTTTATACTGATTGGCGTGATTATGAGTTAGAGGAATTGGTTGAGACGCTTTGCAATAACCAAGAAGAAAACGTCAGCTATCCACTATTAGATGTTGTCATCCGTTATCGTGATGGACGAGCGGATAAGCATTTCTTTGCTCTAAATGAATCAACTATTAAGAGTTTGCATCGAACGATGGTAGCCGATGTTTACATTAAGGAAGAATTGTTCGAACGCTTTCGTGGAGATGGGGTTTCAATTGCCACACCAACAGGATCTACCGCTTATAATAAGAGCATTGGTGGCGCGGTCTTGCATCCTAGCATCGAGGCCATTCAATTAACTGAAATTGCTTCATTGAATAATCGAGTGTTTCGAACAGTCGGTTCACCTCTAGTAATTTCAAAAGAAGATTGGCTTGAGATTCGCTTACCACAAGGCGGAGAACACATTGTAACCGTCGATCAATTTAGTGTGCAACAGGCGGACATTGCTTCCGTTTACTACCGCGTTGCACCAGATAAAATACGCTTTGCCTCTTACCGCCACATGGATTTTTGGCATCGAGTGAGAGAAGCTTTTATTGGAGATTTGAAATAGATGAAGTTTCATTATGTATTTACTAAAGACGAAAAACAACAAATTAAGTTTTTTTTGAAAGAGCAGGGTGTTTCAAAAAAATTATTAGCTAAAATAAAATTTCACGGTGGGAAAATATTAGTCAATGAGCAAGAACAAAATGTGTTATATTGGCTTCAAAAAGAAGAAGTCGTGACAATTATTATTCCCGATGAGGGTGAGCATGAAACGTTAAAAATCGATGATACTCCAATTGATATCGTTTTTGAAGATGAGCATTTATTGATTGTTAATAAACCTCCAGGTGTTTCATCGATTCCTGCGCAATACCACCCGAATCATACGATGGCCAATCGAGTCAAGGCGTACTACAAACGACAAGGTTATGTGAATCAAGTCGTGCATGTGGTTACCCGACTCGATCGAGATACGTCTGGCTTAATGGTTTTTGCCAAACACGGTTTTGCCCATTCACGCTTAGACGAACAATTAAGAAATCGTACTTTCCATAAGAAATATAAAGCACTAATTACAGGAGAGATGTCTGAATTAAAATCGCATGCCCTTTTTGAACAACCAATTGGTCGTGACTTACGTTCAATTATTAAACGGCAAGTGACAACTGCAGGTCAATCCGCTCAAACAGAGTATTGGTTAGCTAAAAAAAATCAAGAAATTGCATTGGTCGATATTCAATTACATACTGGTCGAACCCATCAAATTCGTGTCCATTTTTCAGCCAATGGTTATCCATTAGTCGGTGATGATTTGTATGATGGACGGACTGATTTGGGGATTGAACGTCAAGCATTGCATTGTTTTGATCTGGCCTTTTTACATCCTTTTACTCAGGAGGCTTTACATTTTCAACAAGAGCTTCCAGCCGATATGGAAGCCGTTCAACAAAAAATATAAGAAAGAGGTGAAGAAGATGGATGAATCTCAAGGAATTGAACTCGGTTTTGCACAAATAAAAAAATATTTAGCTGAAAATCGCATTCAAGAGTTTCGAGATAGTTTCTTAGATTTACATTTGTATGAACAGGGAGAATTTTATCAATCATTGACACAAGAAGAGCGTGTCCATCTGTATTCTTATCTTTCACCCAAAGAAGTCGCCGATGCTTTTGACTTAATTGAAGAAGATAAAGAAACAATGAAAGATTATTTATCAGAGATGCGTCCTAGTTATGCGGCTGCGATGTTAGCTGCGATGTATACTGATAATGCCGTCGATTTTTTGAATTTATTAGGAAAGCAAGAAACAGCAAAATATTTAAGTTTGATGTCAAATGAAGAAGCAGCGGAAATCAAAGAATTACTTCATTATGAAGATGACACAGCTGGTTCGATTATGACGACAGAATATGTTTCGATTGTGGCAAATCAAACAGTTCGATCAGCGATGCAAGTTTTAAAAAGTGCTGCAGATTTTGCGGAGACTATTTATTATATTTATGTTGTCAATCAAGAGAATCAATTAGTAGGTGTTATTTCGTTAAGGGATTTAATCATTAATGATGACGATACGTTAATTAGCGAAATCATGAGTGAGCGTGTCATCTCGGTTCACGTAGGGGACGATCAATTTGACGTGGCTCAAACGTTCCGAGATTATGATTTCTTAGCGTTGCCTGTAACAGATTACGACGATCATTTATTAGGAATTGTGACGGTCGATGATATTATTGACGTTATCGATGATGAGGCAACAAGTGATTACTCTGGCTTAGCCGGGGTTAACGTCGATGAAGTCGGTGAAGCCCCTCTTAAAGCTGCCACCAAGCGTTTACCTTGGTTAATCACCTTATTGTTTTTAGGGATGGCGACGGCGACTTTGATTGGGAAATATGAAGTATTAGTCAGCGAAGCGAGTATTTTAGCGGTCTTTATTTCATTAATTACGGGTACTGCTGGAAATGCTGGTACACAATCATTAGCGGTAGCTGTTCGTCGGTTGGCAATGAATGATGCCAAAGGAAGTTCATTTATTCGAATTATTTTTTCTGAAATCTTAACTGGCTTGGTGACAGGTGCTGTTACTGGGATTACTATTTTTGTCATTGTTGCAATTTGGAAGGGAAATCCGATTTTAGGTTTAGTGATTGGTGCTGCAATGATGGCAGCTATTACGGTGGCGAATTTGGCAGGAAGCTTTATCCCGATGCTAATGGATCGCTTGGGTTTTGATCCCGCTGTGGCAAGTGGCCCCTTTATCACAACGTTGAGTGATTTAACGAGTGTCCTCATCTATTTTAATATCGCAAGCATGTTTATGAGTTATTTTAAATAAGTTAGAATGAGGAAGTAATCAAAAGAAGTGAAGGGACCATAAAAGTTCTTTAAGTCGAGTTATTTATACGAATTGAATGAAAAGCTGTATCAGAAAAGGCTATTGCTGTCTTTAGCCTTGCTGATACAGCTTTTTTGTTTTTCTATGCTTCACTTTTGAAGTTAAAGCACATTAGTATTAAATATAAAAATGCTCGCTTACTGACAACATCATCGTCAGTAAGCGAGCGTTTTTGTATTATTTAGAAAGTGAGAACGGTAAATCTTCCGCAGTCACTGTACGAGGTGTTGGAACTGTTCCTAATTGATAGTTAATTGTTCCACCTTGCATTAAGTCGGCGTGATCAAAGAATAATTTACTGTGTACTTCGCCGTTACGTTTTGTTTCATGTAAGAATTGTTGTTGTGGGTAGTTTGGACTTGCTGTGATTTCTAATTTTTCACCACTTGATAAGTGAACGGTTGCTTTACTTACTAAAGGCATTCCTAGTACATATTCACCTGAACCTGGTGTTACTGGGTAGAAACCTAAGCTGTTAAAGATATACCAACCAGCCATGCTTCCGTTGTCTTCATCTCCTGGGTAACCTTCAGGTGAAGCATTGAAAGCTTGTGTCATTAGTTGTTTCAATAATGGTTGTGCCATTTCTGGTTTACCGATGTAGCTAAATAAGAATGGGTAGTGGAAACTTGGTTGGTTCGAAATCGCTAATTGACCAAATTCAAGGGCTGCCATCTCACTCATTTCATGAATTTCAAAACCATAACCATCAACGTTGTAACGAGGTGCTTGGTTATTTAATTCAATTAATTTCTTCTCAAATGCTTGCTCACCACCATGTTCTTTGACAAGGCCAGCGAAATCTTGGTAGACAGCATAACTACTTTGCCAAGCACTTCCTTCAGCGTAATCACGACCCCAACGGATGTCTAAGAAGTTTTCACGGAAGACACCATCTGAATCTTTCGCGCGCATGAAGCCTGTTTCTTTATCGAAAATATTGCGGTAGTTTAATGATTGAGTCGCATAATATTCAGCTGTTTCTGTATCGCCTAATGTTTTGGCAACTTGGCTAATACAAAAATCACTGTATGCATAGTCAAGTGTGTGGTTCACTGATTCGTGGTAAGTACTTGGTACATAACCATATTTCAAGTAATCCAATGTTCCTTGACGACCGTAGTTTGAGTTCTCGCTTTGAACAGTTGCTGCTTTTTTCATTGCTGCTAAAAATTGTTCCATTAAATCTGAACGAATGCCTTTAACTGCTGCATCTGCAATTACGGCATCAATTAATGTACCTGGCATTAACCCACGCTCATCTGGTGATAACCATTTTGGTAAGAAGCCAGTTTCGTTGAAGCTATTTAAGAAGCCTTCTAACATGTCTTCGTATTTTTCTTTGGCGATTAATGAGTACATTGGGTAAACCGTTTTGTACGTATCCCAGAAACCATTGTTTGTATAAAGCACCCCAGGACGAACTTTTTTGCTGTACGTATCGTAATGGATTTT
This sequence comes from Enterococcus alcedinis, assembly GCF_014635985.1. Lineage (GTDB taxonomy): Bacteria > Bacillota > Bacilli > Lactobacillales > Enterococcaceae > Enterococcus_I > Enterococcus_I alcedinis. Next base: position 120,746 of record NZ_BMDT01000004.1, read on the forward strand.
TTCATTATTCGCATCAAACTCGTAAAATGTTTGTGGGAATAGGAACATGCGATAGAAGTTATGATAAAACGTTTCAGTATGTGCTTTATCTTGGTGCTCAACTTCGATACGGCTTAAGTAGCCTTCCCATTCAGTTAAGCTTTTTTCTAAATATTCAGCGGCAGTTTGGTTTTCTTCTCTTGATAAGTTCAAGATTGCTTGTTCTAAATTAATGAAAGAAGTACCAAAACGCATAGTTTGTTGTTTGATGTTACCGAAACGAACAAGGATGTTGCCATCTTCGCCAGATTCATTGATTGCTTCAGAAGTGATGGCTTCATCGAATTTCAAAGTGAAATAAAAACTGAAGTCAGGATCTTCTGCACCAGAGAAATTGATCACATGTCCTTGTAATGTATGCGCGTCAACTTGCTCAATCGCATAACGACCAGGTAAAGATAACATGAACCCAGCATTTTCATCGCGGTAATCCGTTGTTAAAACACCACCATACATACTTGGAATTAACGTCGAAGTAATATCATAACGCAATTGTGTCACGCTAACGTGGGTTGGTTTAAACGTACTTTCGTCTGGACGGTAAGAACTTTGTGTGTGGAATGTGCTTGCTTGATGTACATCGCCACTTAATGGTGTGAATAGCACACGGCTAAAATCACCCATCCATGGACTTGGTTGGTGCGTTAGACGGTAACCTTGGAAGGTACGATCTTTTGGATGGAACCACCAGCTACCGCGTTGGTCGCTCGTTTGAACGCCGAAAAAGTTCATACCAAAGGGTACACCAGTGTAAGGTAAGCTGTTTCCGCTTGAGAAACTGTATTGATTGGCCGTTGCATGACGTGTATCAATTGTGTTCGTAATCATTAATTTATTCTCTCCTTTGTGGATTGTCTTTTTATTAAGCGCACAGGAACATTAACGTCTTGTGGCATTTGACCCGTTTCGAGCCAGGAAATGAGTGTTTTTCCAGCGAGGGCTCCAATCCGAGTAAAATCTTGAGCAATGGTTGTTAATGGTGGATCAACAAGTCTAGCTGCTTGGATATCATCAAAGCCGATAATCGATATATCATCAGGGACGTGATAGTTATGAAGTTTTAATACACGCATCGCTTCAATTGCGACGAGATCATTCTCGCAAACAATCCCTGTTACTTGATGTTCTGTAATATATTCAATTAAATCATTCGGTGTGGCTTTCTCATCATCAGGTGATGTATGGAAAAGTAACGAAGAGAGTTTCAAGGCTCTTAAGTAACCAACATAACGGTTACGAACCGATTGTGGATGAGCAACACTACCAAATAAATAAGCAATGCGTTGATGTCCCTCATTAATCAGTTGTTGAGTGGCAATCAAACCACCATCAACGTTATCAGATAAGATAGTCGGAAAATTAAATTCAAATAACTTTTTATCTAATACAATAGTAGGAAAATCTTTTAATGAAAGCTCAACCAGTACATCTAAGAAGCGATCCGTTTTTTCAGCATAGTAGATGATGCCATCATATTCACTAATTAGTTCATCCGTTGATTTTTGAGTAAAAACATCCAAAGTAGCCATTGAAATTTCAATTTGGGCTTCTTGTAAGGTAGGTAAGACACCTTCCGTGAAGTTTCCAACCGATAAATCATTTAAAAAAGGTAATAGGAATAAGACTTTTTTGTTTTTGGTTGAACGAAGCACCGATTGTTCGGCCTGCTTGTTTTTTACAAAACTTCCTTTGCCACGTATGCGATAAATTAAATCGGCTTGTTCTAATTCATTTAAAGCACGTTTTGAGGTGATACGACTGACTTGGTAACGATCAGATAATTCTTTTTCCGTCGGTAACTGTTGATCAGCTTGTAACTTGCCGGATAATATTTCTTCTTTTAAATCCAGTAGAATTTTTTGGTAAAGGGGTTGGGTCATATACAATCTCCTTTCTTTTGTTGATATATCATATAATGATAATAGCATAGATCAAATTAAAAGAAAATAAAAATATTTTGCTTGAAAACGTAGACATTTATAAAAATAGGAAGTATAATGACGAAGTAAGATATATCAACTTATTGGAGGATGAATCAAATGGCATACAAAGAAATACCAACTTCAGTACAAAACTTTATGGATAAAATCACAGAATTATGTGGAACAGAACATGCAGACTGGGCAAAAAACTTCAGTGCAGGGTTCGCGAATACATTATTAACAACAGTTAAACGTCATGAAGACGGAACAAGCTTCCTATTAACAGGTGATATTCCTGCAATGTGGTTACGTGACTCAACGGCACAAGTTCGTCCGTACCTAGTAGTTGCAAAAGAAGACGAAGATTTAGCGGCAATGATTAGTGGCCTAGTTAAGAAACAATTCTTCTATATTAATATTGACCCATACGCAAACGCTTTTAACGAAGAAGCAAACGGCGCAGGTCACCAAGATGACTTTACAGTAATGAACGATTGGATTTGGGAACGTAAATATGAAATCGATTCATTAGCATACCCAACACAATTAGCTTACCTACTATATAAGAACACTGGACGTACGGATCAATTCAACGAAGATTTCGTTGAAGGAATCAAAAAAATCCTACACGTTTTCAAAACAGAACAAGATCACCGTAAATCACCATACAACTTTGTACGTGATACATGGAGAGCAGAAGATACATTAATCAACCATGGTCGTGGTGTAGAAGTGGCTCCAACAGGAATGACTTGGTCAGGTTTCCGTCCAAGTGATGACGCTTGTGCTGGCGGTGGTTACTTAGTGCCATCAAACATGTTTGCAGTCGTTGTTTTAGGTTATGTAGAAGAAATCTTCTCAACAATCTTAGACGATGCAGCAATCGTAGCAGAAGCAAAAGCATTACGTGAAGAAATTGAAGCAGGCATTCAAGCACACGGTCGTACAACAAACAAAGCGGGCGAAGATGTTTACGCTTATGAAGTTGACGGTTTAGGCAATGCGTCATTAATGGATGATTCAAACGTACCTAACTTAATCGCAGCTCCTTACTTAGGTTACGGTTCAGTTGACGATGAGCGTTACTTACGCACACGTAAAACATTATTAAGTAATGAAAACCCATACTTCTATGAAGGTAAATTTGCGAAAGGAATCGGATCTTCTCATACACCAGAAAATTATGTATGGCCAATCGCAATGGCAATGGAAGGGATGACAACAAACGATAAATCTGAAAAAGAGCGTATCTTAAACACATTAGTAGCAACAGATGCAGGTACGAACTTAATGCACGAAGGATTTGACGTTGATAATCCAGATAATTACACTCGCGAGTGGTTCTCATGGGCAAACATGATGTTCTGTGAGTTAGTAATGGACTACTTTGATATCCGTGTTGAAAAATAAGAAGTAAAAAATAGGAGCGTATATTTAATGAAGAAAAAAGTTTATATTATTTCTCATAGTCACTGGGACCGTGAGTGGTACTTACCATACGAGCAACACCATATGTTATTAGTTGAATTAATGGATGATTTATTAGAACTATTTGAAACAGATCCAGATTTCAATAGTTTCCACTTAGATGGTCAAACGATTTTATTAGATGACTACTTGCAAGTACGTCCAGAAAAACGTGACGCGATTCAAAAAGCCATCGATGACGGTAAATTACGCATTGGACCTTTCTACATTTTACAAGATGACTTCTTAATTAGTTCAGAGTCAAACGTACGTAACATGTTAATTGGAATGGAAGACAGTAAAAAATGGGGTACGCCAGTTAAATTAGGTTACTTCCCAGATACTTTCGGAAATATGGGACAAGCACCACAAATGATGAAGAAAGCTGGACTAGAAGCAGCGGCGTTTGGTCGTGGTGTTAAACCAATCGGCTTTGATAACGAAGTTTTAGAACAAGAAAGCTACTCTTCTCAATACTCTGAGATGTGGTGGAAAGGTCCAGACCAATCTGAGATCTTTGGTTTATTGTTTGCAAACTGGTACAGTAACGGAAATGAAATTCCAGCTGAAAAAGAAGCAGCAGTGAAGTTCTGGGATCAAAAATTAGCAGACGTTGAGCAATTTGCTTCAACAGGTCACTTATTAATGATGAATGGTGTTGACCACCAACCCGTTCAAAAAGACGTAACAGCAGCAATTAAATTAGCGAACGAATTATATCCAGAGTATGAGTTTATTCACTCAAACTTCACGGATTATTTAGAAGCTGTTCAAAGCGATTTACCAGAAGACTTAGGAACAGTGGAAGGCGAGTTAACGTCACAAGAAACAGACGGTTGGTATACATTAGCGAATACTTCTTCTGCACGTGTTTACTTAAAACAATGGAATACACGTGTTCAACGCCAATTAGAAAATATTGCAGAGCCGTTAGCAACAATGGCTTATGAAGTAACAGGTAAATACCCACATGATGAATTAGATTATGGTTGGAAGACATTAATGCAAAATCACCCACATGACTCAATCTGTGGTTGTTCAGTTGATGAAGTTCACCGTGAAATGATGCCTCGTTTTGAAAAAGCTAACGAAGTTGGAATCTATGTAGCAAACGAAGCGGTTCGTCAATTAACAGAACAATTTGATACAACCGTTTTCCCAGAAGGAAGCTTCCCGTTTGTTGTGTTTAACACGAATGGATTAGTAAAATCAGGCGATGCAATTGTTGATATCGAATTACAACGTAAGACATTCCATGAAGGTTGGCCAGCGAAAATTTATCGTGAATTAGAAGAAGTAGCAAAAGGCGATTACCATGTAATTGATAAAGATGGCAATGTTGTTTCAGCAGTTATTTCTGAAGAGGACGTTCGTTTTGACTATGATTTACCAAAAGATGCTTTCCGTATCCCTTATATGGAGCGTTTTGTAACGGTAACAATGCCTGTAACAGACATGGCACCTTACGCTTGGGAAACCTATGCAGTTGTTGCTGGAAAAGCAGAAGTTGCAGATACAAATGTTTTAGCTAATGAAGCTGGAACAGTTGTTGAAAATGACTTAATTAAAGTTGAAATTGCTGAAAATGGTTCATTAACCGTAACAGATAAAGCAACAAACGTAAGCGTTGATAACTTAGCTGTCTTTGAAAACGTTGGAGATATTGCGAATGAGTACATCTTCTTCCAACCACAAGGCGACAAAGCCATTTTATCGAGCGATGTTAAAGCAGAAATCAAAGTTCTTTCAAATACAGCTGAAAAAGCAGTAATCGAATTGGTTCATGTGTTAGATATTCCGGTATCAGCGGATGAATTATTAGAAAAAGAACAAAAAATGGTTGTTGGCTTCCCATCACGTAAAGCACAACGCTCAAAAGAAACAGCACCACTTGCAATTACAACAACGGTTACCGTTCGTTCAAACAGCAAGAAAATTGATTTTGAAACAAGCTTAGATAACCAAATGAAAGACCACCGTCTACGTGTGTTATTCCCAACAGGTTTAGTGAATGTTGAAACACACGAAGCAGATAGTATTTATGAAGTTGTTAAACGTCCAAACGGTGTGAGTGCAAGTTGGAAAAACCCAACGAACCCACAACACCAACATGCATTTGCAAACTTACATGATGACACTTATGGTGTAACAGTTGGTAACTATGGCTTAAATGAGTACGAAGTTGAAAACAATGATACGATTGCTGTCACGTTATTACGTGCAGTAGGTGAGTTAGGTGACTGGGGTTACTTCCCAACACCAGAAGCACAATGTATCGGTGAATACACATTTAACTACAGTGTTGAATTACACGCAGAACCAGCAACACGTTATGCGACATACGAAAACACTTATACAGCACAAGTACCATTTACAACAAAACAAGTTGCGATTCAATCTGGAACATTAGCGCCAAGCCGTCAATTTATTGAATTAGAAGGTGAGCAATTCGTTCCAACAGCGTTAAAACGTCGTAAATCAGATAATCATGTAATCTTACGTGGATTTAACATGGCTGATGTTGAGCGCGATTTAACAATCAAAAAAGAGAGCGTTCAACCAGAGCTTCTAAACTTATTAGAAGAAAAAATGGACGAAGCTTATCCAGAAAAACTAGGCGCTTACGAAATCCGTACAGTTGGTCTAGGCGAATAATCTTGTTTTATCCCATTTTAACAACTCCTTCAAGATTTTAAAGTGGATTATATACAAAACAAGCAGTGGCTGCATGAACCACTGCTTGTTTTTTGTGATTTTAAATAATGTAGGCAAGAACAAGCGATTATTTTTCTGTTAAGTATAGGGATTGTTTTCCCATCTTGTTAAAAGTCGCTTCAAATTGATCACGATCAATTGCCCGGTTTTTGGCGTATAGGGGATCATTGACATAGATATTTTGTTCGTCAAAGCCTACGATAACACCTGAATGAATCAAGGGAGTGACTAAATAATCACCTGTGGGCGTTTTCCAGGGAATGAAATCATCGTCTGTTGGTGTCTCAAAATCAAGTGTTGCGATGACCCAAATCGGATTGCCAATCGCGACTTGCTTCAATAAAGTATTTAAATCAGTCTGCGTACTTGCGATAACTTTTAAATGATCAGGGACATATTCTTGAGCCAATCGCTCAATGGGAGGCACGAAGACACCCATCGCCATCACTTCATCGGTCATGCTACCAACAAAACCTTGATTTGGATCCCCTTTTAAACCAGATTCGTACGTTAAAGGGACATGTTCTAGTTCATCAGCAAGCGTGTTTTTGTTTACTTCGATATGATAGTGATTTAAAACCATCGCTAGTGAGGTTACTTCGCAACCGTTAACGAGTGGTGAATGTTTCAATTGGTGTATGAAGGGGACGTCCAGTAACATTTCAGTTATTTCAACTCCAGGTATGGGTTCGATTTTTTGATAGCCCATACTTTTTGTGTCTTCAAAAATGAAGCCTTCAGGTTCTCCAAAGGACATGAACTTACTAAGAGGACGAATAAATGTAATGTATAAAAAAATAATGAGCGCACTGATAATGATAATTCGCTTGCCCCGCTTCGATGTTTCTTGCCACGATTGCTTCCAAAAAGACATGATAGACACCTCATTTCTGTTATTATGTATCGGATGATTGAGGCTTGAAATCAAGCCTTGCTTTCTTTCAAGTTGACAAGCATATATTTTTTCTGAAACTCATGCTATAATGAACTGCTTCTATTCTAGAGGAATTTGAACAAAAGATAAAGACTTATCTAAAGGGAGGAGAAATAATATGAATAAACGTTGGACGATTGAACGTATTCGTGAATTTGTTGAAAAAAATTCAGACAGTAAGTTATTAACGACAGAATACCATGGATTCTCTCAAAATTTATTATTTGAATGTGCTTGTGGCAATCGCTTCGAGAAGAAATTCAAGAAATTTAAAGATAATCATCAAAGAAAATGCGACGTATGCCAACCACCAAAAGAATCACGGTAAATCAGGTGCAATAAAAATCGCTCTGCGCTAAGCAACTGGAAGGGCACACGCCAATCGGTTCTTTCGATTGTGCGAGTGAACAGAAATTGTCGCAAGGCATACTTTGTATTTGCTAGAATCAAAAAACAAGCACGAGTTTTTCACTCATGCTTGTTTTTTTTCTTAAATAAATTGTGTATCACTCATTGAAGTTTCTTCTAGGAACCATTCGCCATCGATCTTAACGAATGTATGGTTCGCTTCAGTAATGTGGTTTCGATATTTATTGCTTCCCTTATTAATCGTTTTTTGGCGGGCAAGGACTTGAATTCTTTCGCCGTCGTCTTTCGTTACTTTGAATTCTAATAACGTATGTTCAACGTCATACTCCTCAAAAAAGGCGGCCATTTCTTTTTTTGTTGCTTCGCGAGCACTTGGAACGAGTGTGCTGACATATAAATCAAGGTCTTCGTCATTGGCAGCTTGTAGATTTTTTTCTAAGACTGCTAAAGCGGCTAATGCTTCTTCTTGATTATTTATTTTACCGGTTACTTCGACTTCGCCGGCTTCTTGATTGATATTGTCACTAATTTTGTTTGCTTGATTAAAATAATTTAAAACAAAAATTAGGAACAGGATGCCTGCAACACCGATAAACATTTTTTTATACATTGTGATTCCCCCTGAGATGGTAACGTCTAAACGTCAGATAGTTTGCTTGGACTTATTATACCATGATAGAGGTTGCGTCCGATAATAATTCCTTCAGGCATTGGGTAAGGACCGTCAAAAGGTAATAGCGTTGCTGCTAGTTCCTCGATTGGCTGATTGTGTTCAAGCCAATTGTTAATGCGCCAAACGGTCGTATCGATGCGACTTAAGATTCCGCCATAACGAATATCGAGCACTTCCCAACCAAAAGCTTTATTGGCCGTAAACCAAATATCACGGTGTCCAAGGCGTAGTGCTTCGACTTGAGCTTTTAGTTTGTTAATTGGCTCAAGTAAAGCACGCATTGCTGCGGTATCAGTGTTTACGTAAGCTGTTCTTAATTTACGACCTAAGTCTGTTTTCGTGACAAGTAGTTGTGCAAAGCGTGTATAGTGTTCGAACAGAGTGGCCGTTTTTTGTGAGTAGACAGCATTTTCTAAATCACTTGCTAAGGCCTCGTAATGCTTGGTCAACTCAAATGGTGCAATCGTTTCGTCATACAGACCAATCAGTAAGTCTTGATACAAGATAATTTTACTAATCGCCGAAGCATTTGGGTTTTCAGGCGCAACACCTGGTGTTTGATCAAAACGATCAAGTAATAAGAAGCTTTCCATTGATTCGCCTTGAATTTCTTCAAAACGTTGCGCTAGTAGTTCATCGGAAACACTCACGTTGAATTGGTGTTCGGCAAAGAGTTGCAAGCCAAGTAAGGCAGTATCAAAGGGTGCTTCTGCGCCGTCATCGCCCCAAAGTGTCGCGTAGATTGATTCAATTCCTTGTTTTTTACAAGCGGCTAACGCAGCGTGCGTGGAAACAATTGATTTCCCGTAGTTTGGCGCAAAGCCATTCCAAGTCCAGATACCTCCAGCGAAGACAATTGGTTTTTCGAGTAACTTATGACTCGTTAGTAAATTTTCATATTCAGATTCTTTGTGATGGTAATAGTCCCAATAAACCATTTTAACGTTCGGGATATTTTTAACCACTTCAGTTGGGATCTCAAAATCAGGATCATAGTAGTCTCCTGTTTTTGAACCAAGACGAAAATACATGTCGCTCCACATTTCAACTTCTAGTTGCAATGCATCGGTAATTTCTAGAACTTTAGCTAAGTGGCGATTCATAATATCAAAACGGTTATCAAAACCATTTTTTTGTAAATAGCGACCGAGTCCCAATGTGTGTGCTTCATCCATACCGATATGAATTTTCTTCGTACGGAATGGGCGAGAAGCGGCTTGAATCGCTTTATCTAAGAATGCATATGTTTGTGGTTCATCCACGAGTAAAATATCTTCCGTGTCACGCATCTCACGTGAAAAATTCCATTTTAAAGGATTTTTTAAATGACCTAATACTTGAATCGAAGGAATGACTTCAATTCCCAAATCAAATCCATAATCATCGATTTCTTTTAATTCAGCAAAAGTATACCGTCCACGTAAATAACCAAAGTAAGGGTATTCAGGAATTTCATAAGTATCTTCCATATAAAGCATTAATTGATTAAGCCCCATAATACTACATGACTGTAAAATTTCTTTGATTTTTTGAACGGTTGGTACGGCGTTACGAGAAGTATCGACCATTGGACCAATTTGTTTGAAATTTGGTTTTTCTTGTAAATGGTATTCAGTATCTTCCCAATGGTTAAGCAGTAATGCTAGTCCACGATAAAAGTGAGCCGGTTCTGAAAAAGAAATACGCATTTCACTTTGTGTTTTTTTGATAGTTAATTCTTGACCAGTGTGTAAAATTTGTACTTCTTGTCCATCCGACGCAATTTCAAACCCTAATTTTGTTGCTAAGTGTGCCAGTCCATTTTGAACAATGCTTAAGTCACCAGAAAACATTATTTTTTTCATCTGAATCGCTCCTTATTAAATTCTCACCGTTAGTATAGTACAAAAGAGAGGATTTGCCTGTTATTTAAGAGAGATACACAGGGAAAGCGCTTTTTACACATCGATATAGAACGCTTTCTTAAATATTTCTTTGACAATTGGCCTTTTATAAAAAGAGCGAAAGGAAAGAAAAATCAAAAAAGTAGTTGATATACCAAGGTTCTCTACGTGTCAAAAACCACATATTGATAACCATTTAGAAAATCGTTAAGCTGAAAGCGTGTTCAGTAAGAACGGATTTGAAGGGGGAAAAAAAATGGAGTTAACCAGTAAAAAACCAAGAGAAATGAGCGCAGCAGAAAAGCGTGAGAATAGGAAGAAGAGAATTATTGCTAGTAAACAATTATATCTTTTCATTTTACCTACATTCTTAATCTTTTTAATTTTCTCTTATATACCAATGTATGGTATCTTAATCGCATTTAAAGACTACATCCCTACATTAGGTGTATGGGGTAGCCCATGGGTAGGATTTAAACATTTTACACGATTTTTTGATTCTTATTATTTCTGGGATTTATTAAAAAATACGTTAGGTATTAGTATTTATTCTTTAGTAGTAGGTTTTCCACTACCAATCATTTTAGCATTAGCTTTGAACGAGATTAAAGACGGTCCGTTAAAGAAATTTTCGCAAACGGTTACGTACGCACCAAACTTTATCTCAACGGTTGTGATGGTCGGTATGATCTTAGCATTCTTAAATCCATCTACGGGTATTATCAACCACGTTGTTCAATTGTTGGGAATGGAACCGATTGCTTTTATGGAAGACCCACGTTGGTTTAAAACAGTCTACGTACTATCTGGCGTATGGCAAGGAACCGGTTGGGGCTCAGTAATCTATTTAGCAGCACTAGCGGGAGTCGACACACAGTTACATGAAGCGGCAATCGTTGATGGCGCAACACGTATTCAACGCATTTGGCACATCAACTTACCAACGATTCGTCCAACAATGGTTATTTTGTTAATCATGAACGTTGGATCTGTGATGAACTTAGGTTATGAAAAAATCTTATTAATGCAAAACCCATTAAACATGGAATCTTCAAACGTGATTGCAACTTTCGTTTACCAACAAGGTTTACTAGAAGCGCAATACAGTTACGCGGCAGCAGTTGGTTTATTCAACTCAGCAATTAACGCGATTCTAATGATTTCAGTTAACAAAATTGCAGCAAAACTTGGCGATTCAAGCCTATTCTAGAAGGGAGCGAATAGTATCTTATGAACAATCGATTAGTCAAAGACACAAAAGCAGATAAAATTTTCATGGGCTTCAACTATATCTTCATCATCTTAGCGGTTGGGATTGTCTTATATCCTTTAATCTATATTATCAGTGCGTCAATCAGTGATCCTCAGTTTGTAAACTCAGGCGAAATGTGGTTATTTCCTAAAGGGATTACTTTAGAAGGTTACAAAACGATTTTAGAGAACAATAGTATCTGGCGTGGTTACTTAAACACAATCTACTATACAGCTCTAGGAACAAGTATTAACTTACTTGTTACATTACCAGCGGCATATGCATTGTCTCGTCCAGATTTTTACGGACACCGTACGTTTACGACATTTTTATTAGTAACGATGTTTGTCAGCGGAGGATTAATTCCAAGTTACCTATTAATTAAAAACTTAGGTATGTTAAATACCGTTTGGGCGTTAGTTTTACCTGGTGCGGCTTCGGTTTATAACATTGTTGTAACAAGAACGTTCTTCCAATCAACGATCCCTCGTGAAATGGAAGAAGCAGCGATTATTGACGGCTGTTCAGATTTCAAACTATTCATGAAGATTGTTTTACCATTATCAACACCGATTATCGCTGTTATGGCGTTATTCTACGGAGTTGGACACTGGAACGGCTTCTTCAGCGCATTGATTTACTTATCAGACAAAGCAATGTATCCATTACAAATGGTATTACGTGAAATCTTAGTCTTACAAGACATGTCTTCAAACTCAATTGGTGGTACGATGACAGGTGAAATGGCACAATTAATGTATTCAAAACAACAATTAGCAGCCGTTATTAAATACGGTGTTATGATTGTTTCAACATTACCAATCATCATGGTATACCCATTCTTACAAAAGTATTTTGTAAAAGGAATGATGGTCGGTTCAGTTAAAGGTTAGACACTATTATTCATATGATTTGATTTAAACGGCATTTGTCGATTTAAAAACAATTTTTAAGGGGAGAAACAAGAGAATGAAGAAATCTAAAGTACTAGTCGGTTTACTTGCTTGTGGCTTATTATTAGCTGCTTGTGGCGGAACGGACTCTAAAAAAGAAGCTGCAAACGTTGAATTAGGAACGGTTGGCGAGTTTCCAGTAGTCAAAGAAAAACTTGAGATGACAATGATGGGCCCAGGTACGGGTTCGGCTGAATGGAAAGATATGGCTGTTTTCCAAACAATGGCTGAGAAATCAAACATTAACTTTACCTTTACAACACCGCCAACAGCGGATTTTGCGACAAAATTAAACTTAGCATTCGCAAGTGGCGATTTACCTGACGTTTTATTTGGAACAGATACAAATTCATTAACACCAGCAATGGAAATGGACTATGGTAGCCAAGGAATCTTAGTTCCAATTGAAGATTTAATCGCAGAGAATATGCCAAACTTCAGTAAAATATTAGAAGAAGATCCATCAATCCGTAAATCAATTACAACACCAGATGGGCACATTTACTCGTTACCAATGATTCACCGAGGAAATACAGCGATCTGGCCACGTGGACCAATCTGGTACAATGGTGAGTGGTTAGAAGCCTTAGATGTCAAAGAATTACCAAAAACAACCGATGAATTTTACGACCTACTTGTTCGTTTCCGTGACGAAGATCCAAACGGTAACGGTAAAAAAGACGAAATTCCATTGACTGACGTAAAATTAGATTCAACACGTCCATGGTTATTAGGCGCATTCGGTTTAACGGATCGTACGATTGAAGAAATCGATGGCGAAGTAGTATACGCACCAATTACTGAAAATTACAAAGAGTTCGTAACATACATGAACAAATTGTACTCTGAAAAATTATTAGACCCAGAAGTGTATTCTCAAGCCGATGAGCAAAAGAAAGCCAAAGGTCAAAACGATCAAATTGGATTATTCCCAGATTGGTTCTCATTCTTTACAACAGGGAAATTAGAAAAAGATGCGATCACAGACCCAATGTTCTACCCATTAACATCAGATATTAGTCCAGATCGTGTAACTCCAGGAAGCACGCGTATGGGTCGTTCAACATTTGCGATTACAAGTCAAAACCCATCACCTGAAGCAGCATTACGTTGGGTAGATTACTTCTACAGTGAAGAAGGAAATGATTTACTAAGCAAAGGTCCAGAAGGCGTATTCTGGGAGTATGCAGAAAATGCTGAAGGCGAACAAGTTCGTGTCTTTACAGAAGGCGTAGATCCAAGCAACCCTGAAGATTTCCGTTCAAAAGTAACACCTGACTACGGAATCATGGTTCCGAAAATGGGTTACCCAGATACACCTGAAAAAGCTGTTTTACCATCAAAAGATGCAGTAAACGATACAACATTCTCTGATTTCATCACTGCTGAAACAGAAGAAAAAATTACACCATTTGCAAAAGTTACTTACCCATTATTATACTTAACAAACGAAGAGTCTGAAAAAGTTCGTGACGCAGCGACTGACTTAAAAACATATGTTGAGCAAATGGAAGCCAAATTTATTACTGGTGTTGAGCCATTAGAAAACTGGGATAAATACGTGAAAACAATTGAAGGTATGGGCGTGAAAGAATACGTTGAAGTATACCAACAAGCGTATGATCGTTGGGCAAAAGAGTAAGATTTAACAAAAAAGCAAATAGATAGTTAGAAAACAAAGATTCGGTTATTCTCGAATCTTTGTTTTTTTGTTTTGTAGCAATAAAAATTAGAATATATGAAGAAAACGTTATTTTTTATCAAAGAATATATCATTTCTGGTTAAAAGTCACTTTTATTTATGGTATGCTAAGTATAGATGTTTTTTTAAAGGGGGACTATTTTTAATGAAAGAAATGAAGGGAATTATAAAAGGAAGTTATGTCTTAGGGCAAACGATTATTGACGGACTACACTTGCAGCTTTTATTTCTCTTATACACCTTGCGAGGTGGCGTAATTCTCGGATTATTCCCAGCGCTCGCATCTGTTTTTCAAGTGATTTATCTCTTTCTCGTTCGAGGAAAAGATTCAGTGAAAGTCAAAGAATCATTTCAACAGTTTTATAAACAATACTTTAAGATGAGTAATTATTTAGGTTACACATTAGCTGCAATCGGCCTCTTTTTAGCTTTTGACTTACGTGTATCAAAAACCTTTATTCAATCGGCAGTGATTCATTATGGTCTGATTGTGCTTCTTGTCTTATTTTTAGGCGCATGCCTTTTTGTTTATCCGGTACTTTGCCGCTACGAATTGACGTATCGTCAGTATCTTCGTCAAGCGGTCGGGTTATTTTTCACGAATATTATTGAATCGATTGCCATGTTATTTGGTACATTCTTAGTGTTATCAATCTATGTTGCTTTTCCAATTTTATTAGTAATCGCGGGCGTACCATTATTTATTTTCCCGTCGATTTGGTTTGGACTTCAAGCAATGAAAAAAATGGAAGAGAAGGCTAGTAAGGTATGAAGAAGCCATTATTTTCAATGAAAAATAGCCGATTTGAATTTAAAACAAAAACATTCTATCGCTATGTTTTTTCATATCTAATGGTTTTTTTGATTCCGTTTTCATTTGTTTCGTTTGTTTGGTACCAGACATCAACTTCAAGTATTAATGAACAAATTGATTTGTCGGCAAAAAATCAATTACTACAAGTGCGTTCAACATTGCTGGATAATTTGGGGCAGTTTGATTTAATTACAACACAGATGCGTTACAATCACTTGCTAACTGAAAAGATGGCAACGCATCCATTTTATTCGAGTGAGACGATTAAGGAGATTCAACGTTATAAACTCAATGGAACCTTGATTGAAGATGTGTATTTACACTTTAATGAAGCGCCAAACCAATTATTTTCTTCAAACGGTTTTTTAGATATTTCAACGTTTATTGAACGACGTTATGATAATTTCTTAATTGATGAAAAACAATTACGGCAATCGTTGGAAACAACGGTACCAATGATTCAATCGGTGCAACAACTCGATAAAGAAAACACGCTAGGACTCATGTTTTATATCGTCCCATTAACATCAGAAGATGGGGTTGCCTATGGATCAGTGATGTACACGATGAAAATGAGTGACATTCAACGGATACTTGATACAGCGATCGATGAAGAAACAGGTAAGGTCTTTTTACTAGATAACCAAAACCGTCTAGTTGCTGCATCATCTGAAGAGGACATGCCAGAATTTATGCATCAACCGTCAAAACTGAAAACAATTTTGACACAAGAAACAGTCAAAAATGAACGAGATAAATTTCGAATAGCTGTGGTTAAAGATGACGACTTCGGCTTAACTTACTTAGCTTTAACCAATTCAAACTTGGCATTGAGTGAAGTGAAATCGGTACAGCAAGGATTATTAATCGTTGTCTTGCTCTTACTTGCAAGCGGTGTCGCGATTGTTTTATTCATTGGGAAAAGACAATACAAACCAATCCATGAATTAGAAAAGTTAATGGAGGAGCAAGTTGGGCGCCTAGCAGCGGATGATGATTTAGATAGTTTAGACAAAATCGGCTATCAAGTTGCCAGTTTCTTACAAGAAAACAAAGAGTTACACCAAGAGATTCGCCGTCAAACGCCTCATGCTCGTGAGCAAGTTTTACGAAAATTGTTAATGGGACGTTTTAAAGACTCTAAAGAAATCACCATTTTATTGCAAGCGGTTGATGTCGAGTTATATGAAGAAGGTTACTTTGTTATGCTAGTCGATACACGAATGGTCACAACAGAAACGAGTATTCAAAATCAAGAGTTTCTGATGAGTTTCTTAGATGAAATTTCAGGCGTGGGTTACCAAGCGTATGGTTCAGAAATGCTATCAACACAAGCAATTGCTTTGCTTGTCAGCTTTGAAAAAGGTGGACAACCAAGTCAAATTGCTAAAGAAATTGTCGCTAAAATTGTTTTAGAAAACGTTGTTGCACCAGCTGTAGGGATTGGTGGGATTGTTCATGAGTTGTCGATGATTAACCATTCTTACATCGAAGGTTTGGCAGCTTTAGAATATCAAACGTTATCAGGCACGTCGAATAAAATTTTACTCTATAAAGACATTAAGTATTCGAAGAACAATGAACCGGGCGCCTATCCGGTAGATGAGCAGTTAAAATTACGTCAAAGTTTACAACAAGGGGATTTAGAAATTGCGACCGAAACCATTAATGAAATGGTTGAAAAAGGGGTCCGTGAACAGCAAACCGTTGCTGGATTGAAGCTCTATAGTTACTATTTGTTAAATAGTGTCTCAACGATTGGGATTGAGATTGTTGGTGAAAAATTTTATCAAGAAGCTGAAAAAGTAGCTGAATTTTCAAATATTTTTGAATTGCAAAAAGGACTCTTAAAAATGAGTCAGAAAATTTGTCAAGTCGTGCAGCAAAATCCTAAAAATGAAGAGTCACAATTACAAAAAGATATCTTTGCTTACCTCAATACGCATTATGCTTCTCGTGAATTTTCACTAGAGAGTGTGGCTGAAGAGTTTGAAGTTTCTGTTTCGTACTTAAGTCGCTTTATTAAAAAAGAAAGTGGCATGACCTTTTCTAAATATATTCAAGATTTACGTTTAGAAAAAATCAAAAATGATTTAATCGAGACCGATGCCCCAATTAAAGATATTATTGCAGCGGCCGGTTACTATGATGTATCGAACTACACAAGAAAATTTAAGTCGATTGTCGGGATGACTCCTGGACAATATCGCGAAAAAAACCGTTAGAAAAGAGGAAATTAAGTGGTAACAAGACTAATTAGTGCAACAACTTCTGAACTTCGTGCAATGAATCGTGAAGAGCTTTTTCAATCAATTAAAGCAAGTGAAGGCCGTGTGATTGTTAGTGAGAATGTCTGTGTCTCAGCGACAGCAACGGACAATACGACCAATGCGGAACTCGCAGCAGCTTTTGGAGCAGACATGTTACTGCTTAATTTGTTTGATTGTTTTAATCCCGTTGTCATTGGATTACCAGGAATCGGTTTAGCGCAAGCCTTTGATTACTGGGAAAACCCAAGTAAGAATACACGCAATCCAATCGCGGAATTAAAGCATTTAACGGGCCGTTTAATTGGAATTAATCTAGAGCCAGTGGCGGAAACGCAAGAAACAATGAGTCAAAAAGTCGAAATTGGCAATGGTCGTAAGAGTACGGCAGCTACATTCCAAGCGGCAGAAAAATTAGGTGTTGATTACATTTGTTTAACAGGCAATCCTGGAACAGGTGTGACAAACGATCAGATTGCACTGGCGATTCAAGTCGGAAAAGCGAATTATAATGGCTTAATTATTGCTGGTAAAATGCATAGCTCTGGGGTCGATGAACCGATTATGACGAAAGAAGCCATTCAACAGTTTGCTGATGCGGGAGCAGATATCCTATTATTACCTGCGGTCGGAACGGTGCCTGGTTTTGATCAAACTGAATTAAAAGAAGCGGTTAAAATGGCGAAAAGCCTAGGGATGTTAACCATGTCTGCGATTGGAACGAGTCAGGAAAGTGCCTCGCCTGAAACCATTCGTCAAATTGCCTTATGGAATAAGATGTGCGGGGTTGACTTGCAACATATTGGAGACGCTGGTTATAGCGGTGTGGCTCCTTGCGAAAACATTTACCATATGTCGGTTGCGATTCGTGGAATGAAACATACGATTCAAATTATGTCACGTTCAATTAATCGTTAATTAAAATAAAAAAAGGATAGATAGGCGAAGGGCTTTTCTATCCTTTTTTGATAGTGAGTGAAGATGAAGATGATAACAAAACAATCGATTCAGTCGATCTTAAAAATCATTTTAGGGAATGCATTGTTAGGGTTGGCTTATGCAAAATGGATGGTGCCGCACACAATTATCAACGGTGGTGTGACTAGTTTGTCTTTGGTTATACAAAAAGTGATTCCTTTAGATTTACCAGTGATTTCAAATAGTTTAACCGTTATCTTATTAATTGTATGCGGTTTATTTTTAGGGAAAAGCTATTTGATGAAATCAATTATTGGCAGTTTATCTTACATGTCATTTTTTAGCTTGTTTTACTTTTTACCCTTTCAGTTAATGATTTGGTTACCGATTGATTTCATTCTAGCCTGTCTCGTTATTGCGATCGGTTATTATTGTTGTTTATCGGAAGGATCGACCACCGTTGGAGTGGATGTTTTAGCGTTAATTATCCATCAACGAAATCCAAAGCGTTCAGTTGCTAAGATGATTCGCAATTTTAATCTATCGGTACTCGTATTAGGTTTTTTGACTTACGGTGCCAAATCAGTCGCGATTGGATTTTTATTTAGTGTTGTTTATACATGGGTTTTAGGGAAATTATTACTCTGGAGTGTCAATCAAACCGATGAGATTCAAGAAACGGTTGAAAATTAAGATGTGTATTTCTTGCGTTTGAAATGTAAGCGAAACACATATTGTTTTGAATTCGTTTTCTTAGTAGAGTGAAGGTAATAAAACATAGGAGGACTGAGGAAAGATGATTAAATTTCCAAAAGATTTTTTATGGGGCGCGGCAACGTCGGCTCCACAAACAGAAGGGGCAGCGCTTGCAGATGGCAAGAGCCCATCGACTTGGGATAAATGGTTTGAAATGGAACCAGAATTATTCCATGACCGTGTAGGACCAAACGATACATCAAATATTTATTACCAATATAAAGAAGATGTTGCATTGATGAAAAAAATGGATATGAACTCATATCGTACATCAATTGCTTGGACACGTTTATTACCAGATGGTAAAACGTTGAATCCAAAAGCGGTTGCCTTTTACCGTGATTATTTCCAAGAGATGCTTGATAACGGTGTCGAGCCAATCATTAACTTATTCCACTTTGATATGCCTTGGTGGTTAATGGAAAAAGGTGGTTGGGAAGCAAGAGAATCCGTTGATCATTTTGCTTTTTATGCAAAAACAGCTTTTGAACAATTTGGTGATATCGTTAAAAAATGGGCAACGTTTAATGAGCCTTTAGTTCATATTGAATGTGGTTACATGGGTGATGCACACTGGCCGAAAGTTCGTGATTTTAAACGTGCGATTCAAGTTGGTTATCATACTATGTTAGCGCACGCGAAAGCAGTTGAAGCCTATCGTAACAACCCACATAACGATGGGAAGATTTCGATTATCTTAAACTTAGCACCAGTTTATACTAAGAGTGACGATCCAGCTGACCAAGAAGCACGTCGTCGTGCCGATTTAATTTATATTCGTAGTTTCTTAGATCCAGTTGTTTTAGGACATTTCCCAGAAGAATTAATTGAAATGTTCCGTGAAAGTGATTTATTACCAGTCGTTGAAGAAGGCGATCGCGAAATTTTTGCAAACAACATTGTCGATTTTGTGGGTGTAAACTATTACCAACCGTTACGCGTGCAAGCAGTTGAAAATCCAGTTTTCCCGGCACAATCTCCAAGAGCGTGGGCACGTGGGTATGACTGGCCTGAAAAACGCATCAACCCTCACCGTGGTTGGGAAATTTTCCCAGAAGGTATCTACACCATTGCAATGCGTATGAAAAACGACTATGGCAACATGCCTTGGTTTATTTCTGAAAATGGAATGGGTGTTGAAGGTGAAGAGAAATTTATGGACGAAAACGGTGTAATTCAAGATGACTACCGTATTGAATTCTTAGAAGAACACTTAGAATACTTAGCGCAAGCAATTGACGAAGGCAGTAACTGTTTTGGTTACCATATGTGGACATTCTCAGATTGCTGGTCATGGTTAAATGCTTACAAAAACCGTTACGGCTATTACCGTATTAACCGCGATGATAATTACCGTCGTTCAGACAAGGCAAGTAGTTACTGGATGAAAGATGTGATTAACAATCACGGGTTTAAAAAAGGAGAAAAGTAATGTTTTTGACAAATGAATGGATCCTTTCAGTGAATCATCCAAGTCTTTTAGTTGTTGCGCGTCGCATCAATCAATTACTTGAAAAAGTGGGACAAGTAAAAGGACGTATTTCCCAGACGGAGACAGGTTTAGTCGAGTTACGTTTAGACCGTCAGGTAAATGCGAATACAATTGAAAAAAATGAAAGAATCGTGGTAACTGCAAAATGTACAAAAGCGGTTTTACGTACAGCAACTCATGCAATTTTACGTGAACTGTTAGGCCAGTTAGCCGTAGGGGTTACCACTGTTGACTATGCGCAAGGTCGTCGCATTTTTATGCTGGACATGGCTCGTAAATATTATTCAAAAGCAACAATTATAAAATTTATTGATGCCTTGAGTTTTGCGCAATTCAATTTCTTACAGCTGCATTTTTCTGAAAATGAAGGTTTCCGGATTGAATGTCAAACGGCACCAGAAATCGTCTCGGATGAATTTTTAACGAAAGCGGAAATCAAAGAAATCATTCAATATGCACACGTTGCAGGTATTGAAATTATTCCTGATTTTGATAGTCCTGGACATTTGAAGCAAATCTTGAAAAATCGTCCTGAGTGGCAGCTTGTTAAAAAGAATGAAGCGGGTGAGTTGGAAAAAAATCCAACGGCACTTGATATTTCTAATCCTGAAGCGGTGGCGTTTATCGTCTCGATTTACGAAGAATTTGCCCAATTGTTTACGAGTAGTCGATACTTCCATATCGGTGCCGATGAGTTTGTTGATTTCGATGAGATGGAAGCTTATCCGGAGATTCAAGCACACGCCAAGGCTGTCTATGGTGAACAGGCTGAAGGAATCGATGCTTTCGTAGGCTATGTGAACCATATTATTGAAAAGATGAACCAATTTGGTTTTATCCCTCAAGTTTGGAATGATGGTTTCTTCCGCTTAAATCGTGCTGAAGTTGTGAAATTATCGCAAGATGTTGAAATTTCTTACTGGACGAAGTGGAATAAAAACATGGCGCCAGTTGAAACATTTATTGAAAAAGGCTATACAGTAACGAACTTCAATGACAATTATTTTTATTATGTGTTAGGTGAAAATGCCGGCTATACGTATCCGCAATACGATAAAGTCGTAACGCACTGGAAGCCAGATATGTGGCCACAAGAACAAGTGATAGCTGTAGAACCGGTACAGTTGCCAGGTGTCGCAGTGGCTGTTTGGAATGACATTCCAGACGCACAAACACAAGAAGAAGTGTTAAACAACGTTTCGCAAATCTTCTTTGCAGTGATGCAAAAACAAAGTAACGCAGTCTTTGCAACCAAAGAGCAAATTGAGACATTCTTAACAACATTGTTTGAAGATAAATAATTAAAAAGAATCGATTTGTTGGAAAACTCCTTCAAATCGATTCTTTTTAATTTTGTCTATTTAAGTAAACAAGGGCCTGTGACATCAGTCACGAGCCCTTGTTGTTATACGTACATTTGATAGATAAATGGATGGGAAAGTCTGCTCTTTCGAAAAACGTCACTACGAAAATTGTTTGAACGTACTTCAGCTTCTCAGAGCAATGCGACTTGTGTCAGACATCCTCTTTATTATTTTGTAACCATTACTTCGTCAACTAAACCATAAGCTTTCGCTTCTTCAGCTGACATAAAGTTGTCACGGTCAGTATCTTTTTCGATGACTTCAATTGGTTGACCCGTACGTTCTGCTAAAATTTTGTTTAAGCGATCACGTGTTTTTAAAATATGGCGTGCTGCAATTTCGATTTCTGTTGCTTGTCCTTGTGCGCCACCTAATGGTTGGTGAATCATAACTTCTGCATTTGGTAATGCAAAACGTTTGCCTTTTGTTCCGGCAGCTAATAAGAAACTTCCCATTGAGGCAGCCATACCCATTACGATTGTTTGAACGTCAGATTTAACGAAGTTCATCGTGTCAAAAATGGCCAAACCAGCTGTTACGCTACCACCAGGGGAGTTGATGTACAAGTAAATATCTTTTTCAGAATCTTGCGCATCTAAAAATAAAAGTTGGGCAATGATTGTGTTAGCTAAATCATCGGTAACTGGACCACTTAGCATAATGATACGGTCTTTTAATAAACGTGAGTAAATGTCATAAGCTCTTTCACCGCGAGATGATTGTTCAATGACTGTTGGAATTAAATTCATAGGAAAAAATCCTCCTTTTTAATTTTGCTAAATTTCACTAATAGCATAACATATCTATTGAGAATTAAATAGAATAATTCTTTATTTAGCTAGGTAAATTATACCTCTAAGGTCAATAAAGGTCAAATAAAAAAACCGAATAAAAAAACCAAAATATGTTAGAATGAAGAAAGAATAAGTAAAGGGGTGGATAGTAGAGATGTCAATGTTTATTGCAGGCCTAAGTGGCGTAATTGTAGGAGGATTGTTAGTTGGGTTAGCGTTTTACTTTTATATGCGAATGATCGATCAAAAAGAAAAACGTGAGCGTGTGATGACCCATAAAGTACGTGAAATTGAAACGTTAATTGCTTTAAATCAAAAAGTCGTGGAGATTTTAGAGAAACGGATTTTATTAATGGATAAATATGTTAGCTTTGATGCCTTTGACGACTGTTACATCACAGTAGACGACTATGTTTATTTGCAATCATATGCGGCTCACAATAGTTTTTATTTACCCAACCATTTTTTAGAAGAGTTCTTTAAACAGATTTCAATGCGTCGAGCGGTATTATCGCCAGAAGAAACGATTGCAATCGGCGGTTATACTTTTAGAGGCGGTCGTGTCATAATGGAGCAGTTATCCGATAATATGACTGAAATGATTTACGAACGTAAAGTTCAATTAAATAAATTAACTAAAGAGCCGATGTCATTGTTTTCAAAAACATTTTAAAGGCGTGTCATAAGAAAAGCATAAAGTGAGAGAATCTATGAAGAAAATAATAGTGATTGTTGGACCAACGGCGGTTGGGAAGACAGCATTGAGTATTGAATTAGCCCAAAAATTTAATGGTGAAGTAATTAATGCAGATTCGATGCAAGTTTACCAAGGGTTAGATATTGGAACGGCCAAAGTAACGGTGGAAGAAGCGCAAGGTATCAAACACCATTTGCTTGATATTTGCGCTCTAGATGATGCGTATTCTGTGGCGAGATTTCAAGTTGATGCACGTCAAAAAATTGATGAGATTATTGCGCGCGGTAAGTTGCCAATTATCGTTGGCGGTACAGGACTTTACGTACAAAGTTTGATTTATGATTATCAACTAGGTAAAAAAGAAAGCGATGTTCAACTGGGAATTCGAAAAAAATATGAAGACTTCGAGCGAGAATACGGCAAACAAGCGCTATGGGATATGTTGAAAGAACGTGATCCATTGGCAGCTGATACGATTCATCTCAACAACGTCCGAAAAGTTATTCGCGCTTTAGAGGTTTTTGAAGTGACGGGTAAAAGTATTTTAGCGCCAGAAAAAGAACCTGAAAAGTTATATGATGATTATTTGATTGGTTTGTCAACCGAACGAGGATTGTTATATGAACGTATTAATCAGCGAGTCTATCAAATGTTGGATCAAGGCTTACTTGAAGAAGCCAAAGGGTTATTAGAAACACATCCTGAGAGTCCAGGAGCGTTGGGGATTGGGTATCAAGAATTTAAACCGTATTTTGCAGGTCACTTGTCATTAGAATCCGTCATAGAAAACATTCAATTGCATTCAAGACGGTATGCAAAACGGCAATTAACTTGGTTTCGCAATCGGATGGCGCCGCATTGGTTTGATTTGGTGCAAGAGCCCGATCAAGTGAAGCAAATTGAAATAGCAGTTGAAAACTGGCTGAAAGGAGAAGAAATTGATGAGTGAACAAATACAAGAACGCGTGATTTTAGTCGGAGTTGAGACAGAAGTAAACTATCAATATTTTGAAGAATCGATGCTTGAACTAAAAAATTTAACCAAGACAGCAAAAGGCGAAGTCGTCTTTTCTTTGAGTCAAAAACGACCACAAATTGATCGTAAAACAGTAATTGGTAAAGGTAAAATAGTAGAGTTACAGCAGCTCGTTGAAATGCACGATGCACAGTTAGTTATTTTTAACCATGAGTTAACCCCGCGTCAAAGTCAAATTATTGGTGATGAGTTAGGGATTGCGGTGATTGACCGTGTGCAGTTAATTTTAGATATTTTTGCGATGCGCGCCCGTTCGAAAGAAGGTAAGTTGCAAGTTGAGTTAGCTCAATTAGAGTATTTATTACCGCGCTTAATGGGACAAGGGAAGATGCTTTCTCGTCTAGGTGGAGGAATTGGGACGCGAGGACCGGGAGAAACCAAACTCGAAACAGACCGTCGTCATATTCGTAATAAGGTCACGATTATTAAGCGTGAGCTAAAAGAAGTCGAAGCGCATCGTAGTCGAACACGCCAAAATCGTCAAGACAATGAAGTTTTTCAAATTGGCTTAATCGGCTATACGAATGCTGGAAAATCAACTATTTTAAACGTTTTAACCCAAGCGCAAACATTTGAAGAAGATCAATTGTTTGCAACATTAGACCCTCTAACGAAAAAATGGCGTTTGCCTGAAGGTCTGGAAGTGACACTCACAGATACGGTTGGTTTTATTCAAGATCTACCCACACAGTTAATTAATGCTTTCCAATCGACACTTGAAGAAAGTAAAGGGATGGATTTATTACTACACGTAGTGGATGCCAGTTCTGAAAATCGTCAACAACACGAAGAAACGGTTACGAAATTAATGGATGAACTTGATCTAAGTCAAATTCCTGTCTTAACGATCTACAATAAATCCGATAAAATTGCCAATCCGTTACAATTTGTTCCAACCCTCTTTCCAAGTGTGCTTGTTTCAGCGAAAACAACACGTGGGAAAGAACAGTTAAACCAGGCAATTAAATTAAAAATTATGGAAATTTTACAACCTTATACATTAGAATTAGGTCCAGAAGAAGGGAAGTTACTCAATCAGCTTCAAAGAGAAACATTGTTACTGTCATCTGAATTTAATGAAGAGGAGCAAACCTACTTCTTAAAAGGGTTTGCCTTTCCACAATCAATTGCGATTCGTCGGATGGGAAAAAGTGAATAAAAAGATAAGAAAGAGACTGAAGTTACGATTTCAGTCTTTTTTGTTCGTGTTTTATAAAAAAACTTTACTTCATGTTAGATAACCTTACATAAGTAGTTGACAACTGGTTTTGGACTTGGTATATTTTTTTTAGATTCATTTTAATGAGACTTTAAGAAAGTAGGGTGTCATATGCAAGAGAAGGAACTTCGTCGTTCAATGTCTGTTTTTCCGATCGGAACGGTGATGAAACTAACCGATCTTACCGCACGACAAATTCGTTACTATGAGGAACAAGATTTAATTCATCCAGAAAGAAGCGAAGGAAATCGACGGATGTATTCTTTAAAGGATATTGATGTTTTGCTAGAAATTAAAGATTACTTATCAGATGGATTGAATATGGCTGGAATTAAAAAGCTCTATCAGCTCAAAGAAATTGAAAAAGAAACAAAAATAAAACAACCGCTGACCGATCACGATGTTCGTCGTATTTTTTATGATGAAATCGTCTCACAAGGTGGATTGACACAAGCCAATCCCTTTCAAAATAAGCCAAGATTTTAAGCGGAAAAATCTAAAAATAGAGGATGGAATGAATGATGCCAAGAGTAGATTACACAATAGCCGAAATTGAAAAAGATGCCCAAGAACAAAATGTCCGGTTTTTACGATTAATGTTTACAGATATTATGGGGACAATCAAAAACGTTGAAGTACCAATCAGTCAGTTAACAAAAGTATTGAATAACAAAATGATGTTTGATGGTTCTTCGATTGAAGGGTTTGTTCGAATTGAGGAAAGTGACATGTATCTCTTTCCAGATTTATCTACTTGGTTAATTTTTCCATGGGAAAGCGAGCACGGAAAAGTGGCGCGCTTAATTTGTGATATTCATAATCCCGATGGTACGCCTTTTGCGGGTGATCCTCGCGGAAACTTAAAACGTATTTTAAAAAATATGACGGATCTTGGTTTTACATCATTTAACTTAGGACCAGAGCCAGAGTTTTTCTTATTTAAATTAGATGACAATGGTGAGATTACAATGGACTTAAATGATAAAGGTGGTTATTTTGATTTTTCACCAACCGATTTAGGTGAGAACTGTCGCCGTGATATCGTCTTAGAATTAGAAAAAATGGGCTTTGAAGTGGAAGCCTCGCATCATGAAACAGCACCAGGACAGCATGAAATTGATTTTAAATATGCCGATGTAGTGGAAGCCTGTGATAATATTCAAACGTTTAAATTAGTGGTCAAAACAATTGCCCGTAAGCATGGCTTACATGCAACTTTTATGGCTAAACCACTATACGGAATTGCTGGATCAGGGATGCACTGTAACATGTCTTTGTTCGAAGGGAATAAAAATGTCTTTTTCGATGAAGAAGGGGACATGCAATTAAGTAAAACAGCCTACCAATTTATGGCAGGGTTACTTGATCATGCTCGTGCGTTTACGGCTGTTTGTAATCCAACGGTTAACTCATATAAACGTTTGGTCCCAGGTTTTGAAGCACCTGTCTATGTCGCATGGTCAGGACATAACCGCTCACCGTTAATTCGAATTCCGGCTGCCCGAGGCTTGTCAACACGCTTAGAATTGCGCTCAGTCGATCCTACAGCAAATCCATACCTAGCGATGGCAGTCTTGTTAGAAGCTGGCTTAGATGGCATCCGTCGTGAATTAACACCACCGCCAGCTGTTGACCGCAATATTTATGTCATGACAATGGAAGAACGCGAAGCGGCACAAATTTACGATTTACCATCAACGATTCATAATGCGATCAAAGCCTTACGGAAAGATCCCGTGATGATTGAAGCGTTAGGTCAACATATTTATGGTAATTTTAATGAAGCGAAACGTATGGAGTGGGCTGCTTATCGTCAAACCGTTTCTGAGTGGGAACGCGATCAGTATTTAGAACTTTATTAAACATAGGAAACTAAGGAGGATGACACAAGTCTCTTTTCTCTGAGAAACTGGAGTACATTCAAACAATTTTCGTAGTGACGTTTTTCGAAAGAGCAGACTTTGTCACCCGTTTATTTATCAAACGTGCGTATAAAAACAAGGGCCCGTGGCTGATGTCACAGGCCCTTGTTTTTGTGTGATTTAGTGATGAATAAAAAGTCGCTTTCTGAAAACTTTCTTTCGTAAAAAAAGATATTGTAAAGGCAATTATGAAAAAACAAGTAAAGTTTCTTCTTTGACTAGTAAAAAGATTGAAACTTTGCTAAAATATATGTGTTAGTTAAGAATCAAAATTCTTGACAATAAAAGTTTAGTGAAAAACTAGGAGGAATTATTATGCCATTAGTATCAGGAACTGAAATTTTAACAGCTGCTCGTAAAGGCGGATATGCAATTGGAGCTTACAACACAAACAACTTAGAGTGGACTCAAGCAATTTTGGCTGCTGCTGAAGCAAAACAAGCACCAGTTTTAATCCAAACATCAATGGGCGCTGCAAAATACATGGGTGGTTACAAATTAGTTGTAAACATGGTGAAAGATTTAATGGAATCAATGAATATCACTGTTCCAGTTGCTATTCACTTAGACCACGGTTCATATGAAGCGGCATTAGAGTGTATTGATGCAGGTTATACTTCAGTAATGTTCGATGGTTCTCACTTACCATTTGATGAAAACTTAAAATTAGCAAAAGACGTTGTTGAAAAAGCACATGCAAAAGGTATTTCTGTTGAGTGTGAAGTTGGTTCAATTGGTGGAGAAGAAGATGGTATCATCGGTACTGGCGAATTAGCTGACATCGACGAGTGTGTACAAATGGTTGGTACTGGAATTGATTTCTTAGCATGTGGTATTGGTAATATCCACGGTGCTTACCCAGAAAACTGGACTGGTTTAGCATTTGATCACTTACAAGCAATTTCAGATGCTGTTTCTGCAGCAGCTGGAAAAGACGTTCCATTAGTATTACATGGTGGTTCAGGTATTCCTGTAGAACAAATCCAAAAAGCAATTTCAATGGGTGTTTCTAAAGTAAACGTGAACACAGAATTCCAAGTTTCATTTGCAAAAGCAGTTCGTGAATATATCGAAGCTGGTAAAGATTTAGAAGGTAAAGGTTTCGACCCACGCCAATTATTAGCACCAGGTAAAGCAGCAATCATCAAAGATGCAGAATTACACATCGATATCTTTGGTTCAGCGAACAAAGCATAATTAACATAGTTAAACACAAAAGACTTGTCCATTTGGATGAGTCTTTTTTTGAAATTAGACCCTGCAGAATCTACTACCTTTTTTCTTTTTTAAAAATATGATAGAATGGGGACTGACTGTAAATAATTAATTGAAAATAAATAGGTGAATTAGAATGAAAAAATTAGTGATTCAAGGAAACAAGCCGTTAACAGGTGAAGTGACGATTAGTGGTGCGAAAAATAGTGTTGTTGCGCTTATTCCAGCTGCAATTTTAGCAAACTCTCCGGTTACGTTAGAAGGCGTTCCTGATATTAAAGATGTCCACTCTCTGATTGAGATTTTAGAAATTATGGGTGTAAAAACCACTTTTAACCAAAATACGTTAATGATCGATCCAACAAATATTGCTTCGATTCCAATGCCAACTGGTAAAATCAATAGCTTACGTGCTTCTTATTATTTTATGGGGGCTTTGTTAGGTAAATTTGGTGAAGGTGTTGTTGGCTTGCCAGGAGGCTGTAACTTAGGCCCACGCCCGATTAATTTGCATATTAAAGGCTTTGAAGCATTAGGTGCAACGGTAACGAATGAACATGGCGCAATGTACTTACGTAGCGATGAAGAAGGCTTAGTTGGAACACGTATCTTTATGGATATGGTTTCTATTGGTGCGACAATTAACGTCATGTTAGCTGCCTCTCGTGCGAAAGGACGCACGATTATTGAAAATGCTGCACGCGAACCTGAGATTATTGATGTTGCAACGCTATTAAATAATATGGGAGCTAACATCCGTGGTGCAGGTACTGATGAAATTAGAATTGATGGTGTCGACGAGCTTCATGGTTGTCGTCATTCAATTATTCCAGACCGCATTGAATCGGGAACATATTTAGCTTTAGCAGCAGCTGCCGGTAATGGTGTTCTGGTTAAAAATGTCATTCATGAACATTTAGAAAGTTTTATTGCGAAATTACAAGAGATGGGTGTTCAATTGGATATTGGTGAGGATAGCATTTATGTTCATCCAACCAAAAACTTAAAGCCAATTACGGTTAAAACGTACCCATATCCAGGATTTGCGACGGATTTACAACAGCCACTCGCACCATTGATGCTTAAAGCACAAGGGAGTTCAGAAATTATTGATACGATTTATCCAAAACGTGTCAATCATATTCCAGAGCTTGTCCGTATGGGTGCTAAAGCACGAATCGAAGGCAGTATGATGATTTTAGAAGGAACAGATCAATTGCAAGGAGCAGAAGTTGTCGCGTCGGATCTACGCGCGGGAGCAAGTCTTGTGATTGCCGGATTAATGGCCGAAGGAACGACTAAAATTAGTCAAGTCGATCATATCTTACGAGGGTACGATCATATTATCGAAAAATTAACTGCCATTGGAGCAGATATAAAAATGATAGAGGAGTAATCGATGCAAGATTATTTAACGATGGCAGAGCTCGAACACTGCACATTAAAAGAAGTTTATGCTTATGCACGCTCATTTAAAATTCCGTACTATAGCCAGATGAATAAAAAAGAACTTTCTCTAGCGGTGATTCGAGCACAAGCGGAAAAGCAAGGTTTCTTTATTATGGAAGGCATTTTAGATATCGTTAGTCAAGAAGGCTATGGTTTTTTACGTCCAATCAATTATGGACCAAGTGCCGAGGATATTTATATTTCTTCTTCGCAAATTCGTCGTTTTAGTCTACGTAATGGCGATAAAGTCGCTGGTAAAGCACGTCCGCCAAAAGAATCTGAACGTTACTATGGCTTGATGCATGTTGAATCGGTGAACGGTAAAAATCCAGAAGAAGCGAAAGAACGTCCGCATTTTCCGGCATTAACGCCACTCTATCCGAACCGACACATCAATTTAGAAACAACTCCAGGACGACTAGCTACACGGATGATTGATTTATTTTCACCGATTGGCTTTGGTCAACGGGGATTGATTGTGGCACCGCCTAAAGCGGGTAAAACAAGCATTTTAAAAGAGATTGCTAATGGGATTACTGAGAACCATCCAGATGTGGAATTAATTGTCCTATTGATTGACGAGCGCCCAGAAGAAGTAACGGATTTAGAGCGTAGTGTCAAAGGCGATGTCGTTTCATCAACGTTTGATTTGCAACCGAGTAACCACACACGTGTAGCAGAGCTCGTTTTAGAACGGGCAATGCGCTTAGTTGAAGACAAGCGTGACGTTGTGATTTTGATGGATAGTATTACGCGTCTAGCTCGTGCCTATAACTTAGTTGTGCCGCCAAGTGGACGTACGCTAAGTGGAGGAATTGACCCAGCTGCTTTGTATAAACCAAAACGATTTTTTGGTGCAGCGCGTAACATTGAAGAAGGTGGCAGTCTGACTATTTTAGCGACAGCACTGGTCGATACAGGAAGTCGGATGGATGATGTCATCTATGAAGAATTCAAAGGAACCGGAAATATGGAGTTGCAATTGTCTCGTCCGTTAGCAGAGCGTCGAATTTTCCCAGCCATCGATTTGAAAAAATCAGGCACAAGAAAAGAAGATTTATTAATGTCTGCGGAACAATTGGAACAAACGTGGCGTATTCGTAATCATATGACGGGTGATTCATTAGAATTCACTGAACAATTCATTCAAATGATGAAAAAAACGAAAAATAATCAAGAATTTTTAACCGCTTTTCAAGATGTTGCTTTTGGTGGAAAAATAACAAAACGTATTAACAAAAGATAATTGCATCTGAAAACAAAACGTGTTAAGATATTCATGTTGTAAACCGACAATCAACTCTGGTTCAGCAAATGGATCAGGGCAAAGGAGAGAAACATATTATGAAACCAAATATTCATCCAGAGTACCATCCAGTAGTATTCTTAGATTCTACAACAGGCTTCAAATTCTTGTCAGGATCAACTAAGAATTCTGCAGAAACAATCGAATGGGAAGATGGCAACACTTACCCAGTAATCCGTGTAGAGGTTACTTCTGATTCACACCCATTCTACACAGGTCGTCAGAAATTCACTCAAGCAGACGGACGTGTTGACCGCTTTAACAAAAAATACGGTCTTAAAGACGAAAACGCTGCTGAATAATTTTCAGACTAAAAATGTTGTTATAGCAATGTTTATGAGAGCTTTTCCTATTATGGGAAAGGCTCTTTTTTATTTATAAAAAAATAAACGATTCGAAAAGCAATGCTTCTCGAATCGTTTGATGACTAACGCCAAAATTTCTCGTAGTCTTTCTTATCCTCTAAATTAAAGGCAATCAATTGCTTGATTAAGTCGCGGTTAATGGTTTGTGTCCATTTGATGCGGAAAATATTATTCGTTCGTTCATAACCGGCTTCATCAATGCTTTCAGAAAAAAGGGTTAGTGTTTTAACTTCGGGTGAAACAGAGATGTGATTTTTCGCTAAGCTAAAAGCGATAATAAATGTTCCGTGATGTGTAAACATCGGTTGGTTCCAAGCAATTCGAGTATCTAAATCAGGA
Source organism: Enterococcus alcedinis (assembly GCF_014635985.1). Classification (GTDB taxonomy): domain Bacteria; phylum Bacillota; class Bacilli; order Lactobacillales; family Enterococcaceae; genus Enterococcus_I; species Enterococcus_I alcedinis. The sequence goes on from NZ_BMDT01000004.1 coordinate 152,608, forward strand.
AATTCCTTTAGAATCCATTCAAATAATTCACGCATTTTTTGACTATGTTCAATATTTTCAATTAAAGCTAAATACGTTTCAAAAGTATCCATGAGCACACCTACTTTCTTTTTTATCAGTGTAGCAAATTCAATTGAAAAACAAAAACAAAAGGATTCATTCCTCCTACAATGAAAGAATGAATCCTTTTTTAATCTTCTCGTAATCGGCTATAAAGTGCGATGTCAACGAGTCCTCGGTTATTGCGACCCGCTTGACGTAAAATCCCATCAAGGCTCATCCCATTTTTGAGCATGACTTTACCAGAAGCGGGATTTTCAATGTCATGGCTGGCTTCAATTCGATTCACTTCGGTATGAGTGAACAAATAATTGATAACGGCATCTAATGCCTCGGTCATATAACCAGCGCCCCAATACGCTTCGCCAATTACGTAGCCAAGGACTTTTGTTTGAAGTTCTGGTTTATTGTCAACGACATTAATCGTGCCAATTAGTTCGTTAGTCGCTTGAATAACGATTCCCCAATCTTCATCGGCTGTTTCTTCGAGAAGTGCGAGCCGCGCTTTTGTTTGTTCGACTGTCGTGTGCGGTGGCCAAGTTAAATATTTTGTGACCGTTTCTGAATTGGCCCAGTGATTGAACATTTGAGGGGCATCACTAATCGTTAAAGGGCGTAAAATGAGTCGTTTGGTTTGAATAATGGTTGTCATTGAAGATTCCTCCTTTTAAAATTGTGCGGATTTGGCTTGTAGGCGATACATTTCAGCATATTGTCCGTTTTCTGTGAGTAATGCTACATGTGAGCCTTTTTCTTTGATTTCACCTTGTTCCAAAAGTAAGATTTGATCGGCTTGTTGAATAGTGGATAGTCGATGGGCGATAATAAAAGTCGTCCGTCCTTCTTTAACCACATTCATTGCATGTTGAATAATACTTTCTGTTTCGGTATCGATATGGGAAGTCGCTTCATCTAAAATCAATATTTTCGGATTTTTAGCAAGTGTCCGTGCAAAAGCAATTAATTGACGTTCGCCAGAAGAAAGGGACTGTCCTTTTTCGATGACTTCTTCATAAATACCTTTTGGTAGTTTAGCGAGTAAGGGCTCTGCGCCGACTTTTTTCAAGGCGTCAATCACTTCTTCATCTGTAATACTCTCATCTTGCATGGTGACATTGCTTTTAATCGTACCGCTAAAGAGATAGGGTTCTTGTAAGACAATGCCCATTTCAGCACGAACACTTTCGCGATTACATGCTTCGATCGCTTGTCCGTCAATTAAGATTTGCCCTTTTTGCGGGTCATAAAAACGGAAAAGGAGATTAATCAGCGAACTTTTTCCAGAACCTGTATGGCCAACTAAACCAATCGTTTCACCAGGGTTTACTTGAAAGTCGATATCTTTTAAAACGGGTTCCTTTTCTTTATAGCCAAAGGTGACATGGTCAAAAATAATGGCACCATTTTCTAACGTTAGCGGTAAAGAAGTATCTGATTCAGCGGTTTCGTCAAGCATTTCAAAGACACGTTCACCAGAAGCAAGTGCTTGTTGCAAGGTCGGCATAATGCGAACGAGTGTTAAAATCGGATCAAATAAACTGGAAATATAATTGATTAAGATAAAGATTGTCCCCATAGAGTAGCCCAAAATACCATTGGTAAATTGTGTACCTAAGTAAAGGAGTAAACAAAACATCACAAGGTTTTTAATAAAAGTCGAAAAATCCCACGAGAAAATCCCATCAAGACGAATCGAGCGCACGCGGTTGTCTAACCAAGCTTGATTTTTTTCTTCGAATTCTTTGGTCATGGTGTCTTGTTGATGGAAAATCTGAACAATTGAAACGCCTTGAATGATTTCAGCAGTCAGGCTGTTTAAATCACTGACGATTTCTCGCCAATGTTTATTTAATGGCGTTGCTGCACGAATGTAGAGCCATTGCCAGATCGCGAAAAATGGTAAGAGGACTAAAAGAGCAATCCCTACCGTTGGACTAATGAGAAAAAGAGCGATGTAAATACCGATCACCATGAGTAAATTAATGACGACTTGATTACTGAAATTTTGATAAAAATTATTACGTAACACTTCGGTATCATTGACGATGCGAGCGGATATTTTTCCAGCAGGTTTATCATCAAAGTAGGAGACAGGTAACTGTTGCATTTTTTCATGTGCATCATCACGAATCCGTTTGCTGACGCGGTTGGATGCGAATGCGAAAAGTAAAAAACTCGCATAACCAGTCAGGGCACTAATGACCGTGATGAGCATGAAGAACGCAAATCGCTGAATTAAAAAATCAAAGGCAATCGTTTGATTTGCGGCGATTCGTTCAGAAACGATATCGATGATTTGTTTGCCAATCATCGGTGAATAAATCGTTGTTCCAGCTGAGACTATTGATAGTAGTAGACCAAGACCATAAAAAAGTGGTTCAGTCGCTAAGTAGCTTAATAGACGTTTAAATGTTTTCATGTTGATTTTCCTCCAATTGCTGTTTGAGGTGCTGTTCGTAATACCAGCCTTTTTGAGCGAGTAATGCTTCAGGCGTTCCATACTCAGCAATTTTTCCTTGATCCATCACGATGACTTTGTGAGCTTTCGCCACAGCAGATAAGCGATGGGTAATAATAATAGTTGTTTGTCCTTGACGGATATCTTGAATATTTTGAATAATCACTTGCTCGGTTTTAGCATCAACTGCTGAGAGTGAATCATCTAATATTAATAGTTCTGGTTCACGAATTAATCCACGAGCGATGGCAATTCGTTGCTTTTGTCCACCTGAAATCGACACACCCTTTTCACCAATTAAGGTGTCCAATCCTCGGGTCATTCGATTTAAATCTTTAGTGAAGTCAGCAAAGGCAACAACATCGTGAATTTCTTGTTCGGTTGCTTGTGTTTTTCCGAAACGGATATTGTAAGCGACATTTTTGGAAAATAAAATATGTTCTTGTGGGACGTAACCAATGAGCTTTTCCAAATCAGCAATGTGGTATTGTTGAATCGGTTGGTCATTAATTGCTAAACCACCAGTCGGATTGACTGGATATTGACGCAATAGTTGACGAATTAAAGTCGTTTTCCCACTTCCAGTTGGACCGACAATTCCTAATGTTTCACCTTGTTTGATCTCTAAGTTGATTTTTTCAATTGTTGGCGTGTCACTCGTTGGATATTGGAAAGAGTAATCCTGAAAAGAAATCGATTCAATACCTGTTAGAGGCTGATTACCTGAAGTTTCGACTAAATCATCGGCTTCAAGAATTTCTTCGACTTTTCTAAAAGAAACGTTTCCTTGCTGATAGACTAAAACAATATCCGATAGTCCCCAGATGGAGCCACTTAGCATGCCTAAATAAATTTGAAAAGAAATCAACTCACCCACGGTCATTTGTCCTTGTCCAATTAGGTAGGCACTATAAACTAAACCTAAAGCCATACTTAATCCAGTGAATAATTTCGCAATTGGGCCAACAGCACCGTTATATAAGACGAGTTGATTGGCTTTTTCTAGTACTTGACTGGTTCGTTTCTTAAATTGTTGTTGTTCAAGTTCCTTTTTACCGTAAGCACGCATCACACGTACGCCATCAACGACTTCTAATACTTCATTGCTCAACGTTGCAACCGCGTCACGGTTTGCTTCGTATAAGACGTCGACTTTCTTCCATAGTTTAAATACAAACCAAGCAAAGAAAAGCAAAGGCAGGACGCTAAGTAAAGTGACTTTCCACGAAATAGTTAAAATCATGATGATTAAAATACTGAGCGCCCAAGTAATATTTGACACGATTAGCATGAAACCATAGCCGATGGTATCGCCAAGAAATTCGATGTCACTCGTCATACGCGTCATTAAATCACCTGAACGAAAACGTTCGTAAAAGGGTGTGCGAAGTTGTAATAGTCGACGATACAATTGACTTCGCAGACTATTTTGATAGCGATAGGATTGGCTAAAAAGTAAGACGACCCAGGTAATGTCAACTAAGTAAATCAGCACAATCGCAGCTAAAAAGATTCCTAGGTAGAAAAATAAATTTTCATTCGTTAAGTTTTGATTAACCATGGAATCAATAAATTGTTGAATCAGATAATTGGGTACAACGGCTAAAGCAGAAGAGAGCAAGGCAAAAAGAGTCGTAATACCGTAAATATAAGGATGTTTTTTAATATAAGACCAAAAAATGGATAACATGAAACTGACCTCGTTTTCTATAATTTCAATTCATAAAGTGGAAAAAAGTACACAAAAAAGCCTAGTATTGTCCATCAGTCTGACTGAACAATACTAGGCAAAAAATTATACATAAAAAGATGACGTCAAAAAAGACGCTAACTTGCTACGTTGTACCTATTTGTAAAGGAGTCTGATAATCGATTTAAAATGGATTGGTTGTGTTGTTTATTTAAACGTTTCATCGTAAAAACTCCTTCCTTTAAAATTTGATAAGCTCAATGTACTATAGATAACGCTTGTTGTAAAGAGGAAAATGAAAATATTTTTAATGAAACTCAAATAAAATTGACACTGATGTTATTTTATCATATGACAATTATTGTTATTTGATGGTTTTTTTTATGCATTCGAATCAAACTTTGATACAATATATTTAATAGTAAAATGAGGAGGAAAAAGATGAAATACGTAAAATTAGGGAATACTGGTCTAGATGTTTCACCATTGTGTTTAGGAGCAATGGGGTTTGGTAATCCGCATAATTGGATTCACGATTGGATTTTAGAAGAAGAGGACAGTCGAAAAGTGATTAAGCAAGCACTTGATTTGGGGATTAATTTTTTCGATACGGCCAATATTTATTCGTATGGTGCGAGTGAAGAAGTTCTGGGTCGTGCGTTACGTGATTTTGGCAAGCGTGCAGAAATTGTCTTAGCGACGAAACTTTATATGCCGATGACAGAGGAAAAACGTCCCAACTCAGGCGGATTGTCACGCAAAGAAATTTTCTTTCAAGTTGAACAAAGTTTGAAACGATTAGGTACAGATTATATTGATTTATACATCATTCACCGTTGGGATTATCAGACGCCAATTGAAGAAACAATGGAGGCGTTACATGACTTAGTCAAATCGGGTAAAGTTCGCTATATCGGTGCTTCAGCGATGTATACGTGGCAATTTGCGAAAGCGCAATTTGTGGCTGAAAAACATGGTTGGACAAAATTTGTTTCAATGCAAAATCATTTGAATTTACTGTATCGTGAAGAAGAACGTGAGATGTTACCGTTTTGCCAAGATCAAAAGATTGCGGTCACACCGTACAGTCCACTTGCTGCAGGTCGTTTGACGCGTGATTGGGAAGGGACGACGAAACGTGCTCAAACCGATCGTACAGCCAAAATTAAGTACGACCAAACATTCGAACAAGACCGTATCATTGTTGAACGGGTTGCTCAAGTAGCGCAAGAGTTAGAAGTGACACGTGCCCAAGTTTCGTTAGCTTGGTTACTGCAAAAAGAAGTCGTAACCGCACCAATTATTGGTGCAACCAAAGAAAGTCATTTACTCGATGCTTTACCAGCACTCGATATCCAACTAACACCAGAACAAATCGTCTTTTTAGAAGAACCGTATGTGCCGCATAAAGTGGTTGGTGCAAGATAAAAATACGAGAGTTTCAAAAGAAAATAAAGAAATAAAAAAGATACAAAATTCTAAGAGTAGAATTTTGTATCTTTTTTATTTTAAATATCAGTCCATTATGGGAATAAATAACTAGCTAATTTTGTTATTTTATTTTTCCTTATGTAATATATCCAGTTAGGAGTTACCCCTGAAATTTGACGTTTCATAAAAATAATATTTTGGATTTCTTTAAAATCATCATTGGTTTTAGCCAAATCTAATCGAATGTTTATTTCTTTATTCAGCCTATTTACTCGTAAAGATTTTAATAATGTAGTGACAACCTTTTTGGAGAGGTTGGATAGTACTAAAAATATGGTTTTAAGATATATTGTTAGTGTTGTGTTTCGAAAATATATAAGTGTAAAAACTGTAAGTATAACTAAAATGATTAATAGTGTTTGATTTATACTGTTATCGTAATAAACACTTTCTCTAATAGATTTCTGAATAGCTTCATTTTGATTATCTTCATCGTCTACAAATTCATACCAGTCTTTAACTCCTCTAAAATTGTCGTTTCCTGTATGACTCATTTGCTTGTCAAACATACTTTTGTTTTTAGATTTAAGAATGTTAATTTTCTGAATAGTCTCATTCGAAAAATTTTCTTTCCATCCAAATACATATTCATCAAATATTTGTTTAAACTGAGAGGCACTAGAAGTATATGTAGAAATATAAGTGTCTAACAATAGGGTTATAAAGAACCATAAAATTAATGCGTAGTCTATCCAAATATTATTTATCCATATAAATTTAAGAATAATAGTCGTCAGGATACCAAACCAATATATATTATCTAATAAGTCTGCCCTGTCATAGTAATAACGAGCTGATGTTTGGCATTCTAGAGCTATATCTATGTTTTGTCTGGAATTTACTGTATTCATAAAATATTCCTACCTTTTAATATATCTAAATCACGATTAGCCTGTTTGCTAAGTAGTTGCGATTTAGATATTTTTTGTAATTCATGATAATGACAATATTTTGTTTTTTTATTCGATCCACAGGGACACATAAGATTTCTGTGTTTATTCTTTATTGGTAGTGTAGAGAGCAACCTAATTACTGCTGCTGAGTCAGTAGTAGTAAATAGATAGGTATACCCCTCTAAAATACCTTTTTCCCCATGGCTACGTTCAATTACAGGCATAATATGATATTTTTTATAGTAATAGTAAATTGTAAGGTATTCGATAATTAATTTGCAATATGTACCTATAGAATAGTTTGGTAATAACCGATATCGAATTTCCATTTCAGTACCTAAACAAAAAGATCCGACTTTATCAGGATTGATATGATGGTAAGAAACAATCTTTTTTTCACCAACTTCATAACAAGTAGGTAAGGTGTGTGGGTAAGAAAAAGGTATATTAATATTAATTTGACAGTCCAAAAAAAATTTAGCACTATCTATTTCACTAGTACAGTAAATAGATATATTAACCGTGTAAAAAGTATAATTTTCTGTAATATGGTTAAGTTTTAATCCTGGCAAGTTATTTAGTTCTTTTATAATTGAAGCTTTAGTTAAAGGCATCATATTCTCCAGGGGCTTGCTTTAGACGTATTGACATTAAAATCAGATGGTTTGATTGAAGAGAAATTTAAGCTTAGAGAATCATAGAGAATTTCTGATTTTCTAACATCTTCAATAGTTGAAGATGTTTGATTATCAATCAATTCTTGAAGATCAGCGACCCAGTAAAAAAAATCTTGACTAGCCGATGTATTTTCATTCCAAGAGCTTAGAATATTATCGAAACCATTGGCAGGATTTTTAAGTATCCAATAACCATCATTAAACTGTATAACATTTGAGATTATAAATCCTTCATCTAAACTCTTTTGAATAGATACCCCTCTGTTAAATCTTTCAAGTTGTTGGAGTTCTTTTATTACTGACGTTAATAAAGAAAATTCATCTTCAGCATAAGATATTCTATTGGCTAACTTAGCGACAAGTGTAGTGATTACTATTGATGAGGGGCTTGACTGTGATTTTGATCTTGAAAAATAAACATCGCGCAATCTTTTTAAAATTTTGATTACATTTCTCATTAGGTTCGTTGCATTGTCCTCAGGCAGTTCTTCAATGGAAGATTCATAAATACTTTTTCTGAAATTTAAATACTTTCTTTCATATTTTTGAGTCTGTGTTTCAAACCAACTTTTATATCCGATTGGATTATTCGAGATCCATTGATTGTGATTGTCAGTTACATCAGGAATCGCAATTGAAGTGTTAACCAATTCTATATGTTCGGTTTCCTTTTTTATTTCTTCTAATTTATCATTAGATTCAGCAACAGAAGGAATGATATCTATAGCAAATTCAATACCATCAATTTTAGCATAATCAACCGTAAAACATTTATCCCAACGAGTATAATTGTAATAACCTGCAGAATCGATAGCCTCTTCGAAAATATCCATCAAAGTCGAGGGGGGAATTGTTTTATCAAGATTTTGAACTTCACAAATAACATCGACATCGTAGGATTTATCTTTCCCATTTTCAAATGGTCTCACAGTGGTTTTTGTGGCAAATGAACCTTGGGAGTAAAAACTTATGTTTAATCCAGATTTTTTGATTATTGCATTACAAATATTAGTATACAATTCTTTGGCCCGTTCAATTTGAGTGTTTGTCAAGTCGATTTTTTCAAGAGCTTTACTTAGCTTTTCGTTTTGCTTGTATGTCATTTTAATGTACCTCTTTTTAGTTTTTTTGAATTTATTTTACATAAGTGTGTATTGATTACATAAAAGTTCTATTGAAAAATAAATTGTTGTGCGAGGAGTGAATTATGACTCAACTATTGGAAAGTAAAAGAAAGCAGTAGATTTATTCCTGCTTTCTTCATTAAGACGGTTATTAAATTAGATTATGTGTTGTTTTATGAATCTAAACCAATTAGATAATCGTCATCATTCATCGCTTCAACCGTTCCTAATAAGTAACCATTTCCAACTTGTGAGAAGAAATCGTGGTTGCTTGTTCCAGTTGAAATACCGTTCATGATAATCGGATTGACATCATCCGCCGTATCAGGGAACAATGGATCTTGTCCCATGTTCATTAGGGCTTTATTGGCGTTATAACGTAAGAAAATATTTACGTCTTCAGTCCAACCAATGTGATCATAAAGTTCAGCTGTATATTTTTCCTCATTTTCGTAGAGTTCAAATAATAGAGCGTACATCCATTCTTTTAATTCTTCTTGCTCTGCTTCAGGTAATTCGTTGAAGCCCAATTGGAATTTATAGCCAATGTAAGTTCCATGAACCGATTCGTCACGAATGATTAATTTAATAATCTCTGCCACGTTTGGTAATTTATTGTTACCTAAGTAGTGTAGAGGCGTGTAGAAACCAGAGTAGAATAGGAATGTTTCTAAGTAAACACTTGCGACTTTCTTTTGTAAAGGCGTTCCGTGTAAATAAACTTCATTAATTAGTTTTGATTTTTTTTGTAAATATTCGTTTGTATTAACCCATTCGAATATTTCGTCGATTTCAGATTTCGTATTTAACGTACTAAAAATCGAAGAATAACTTTTCGCATGAACCGACTCCATGAATTGAATATTGTTTAAAACGGCTTCTTCATGAGGGGTACGTACAGCATCGCGTAATTGATGCATCCCACTTTCCGATTGAATCGTATCAAGTAACGTTAAGCCGCCTAGAACTCGGCTAACCATGACTTGCTCTTCTTTTGATAAACCTCTCCAATCATCGAGATCATTTGAAAGGGGAATACGTGTATCTAACCAAAATTGCTCCGTTAGTTTTTCCCAAGTTGATTTATCAATTAAATCTTCAATTTCATTCCAGTTAATTGCTGCATAATATGTTTTTGCCATTGAAGCTGGCCTCCTTAGATTTGAAGTGAAAAAGAAGCTAGCCAGAGAAAATCCGCTAGCTTCTAAAGAATCGTTCTTTTTGTAATTAGATTACACAGCTCTCACATTGGTTACTGCCAATTTCTTCTGCATCATCTGTAAAGGTACGAATGTAGTAAATCGTCTTAATTCCTTTGTTAAAGGCATAGTGACGTAAGATGTTTAAATCTCTTGTTGTTTGCTTTGTTGTTGTTTTCCATTCATAAATCCCTGCTGGAATTTCAGAACGCATAAATAGTGTCATACTCATTCCTTGGTCAATATGTTTTTGTGCGGTTGCATAAACATCAATGACTTTGCGCATATCCATGTCATAAGCTGATTTGTAGTAGTTAATCGTCTCATTGGATAGGTGTGCTGCAGGGTAGTAGATTTTTCCGATTTTCTTTTCTTGACGCTCTTCAATTAAACGAGTGATCGGATGTAAACTTGCACTTGTATCATTGATATAAGAAATCGAACCATTTGGAGCAACAGCTAAACGGTTTTGATGGTATAAACCATCGACTTTAACAGCTTGTGCTAAAGCTTCCCAATCTTCTGCCGTTGGAATGTCAATCCCTTTGAATAATTCAGCAATTTTTTCGAAGGTCGGTGTGTAATCTTCTTTGATATAAGACTCAAAATACGAACCATCGGCATAAGCAGATTTTTCGAAGTTGTGGAACGTTTCTTGTTTTTCTTTGGCAATTTGATGACTTTCCATCAATGTCCAGTAGTTTAATAACATGAAGTAAATATCTGTAAATTCAATGGACTCAGGTGAGCCGTATTCCATTTGGTTTTTAGCAAAGAATGTATGTAAGCCCATTGCTCCTAAACCAATCGTGTGGTTAATTTTATTTCCATGTTGAATCGAAGGGACAACCGCAATATCTGAAGCATCCGTCACAAAAGTTAAGGCACGAGTCATCGCACGAACAGAACGACCAAAGTCAGGGCTCTCCATTAGGTTAACGATGTTTGTTGAACCGAGGTTACAACTAATATCCGTTCCCATCACTTCAAAGTCTTGAACATCGTTGACAAGCGATGGTTCTTGAACTTGTAAAATTTCAGAACATAAGTTACTCATAATAATTTTTCCGTCAACTGGATTGGCACGGTTCGCCGTATCAATATTGACGATATAAGGGTAGCCTGATTCTTGTTGTAATTTTGAAATTTCATTTTCCAAGTCGCGTGCATTGATTTTTGTTTTACGGATGTTTGGATTTTTGACTAAATTGTCATATTCCTTTGTAATATCAACATAAGAGAATGGCACGCCATATTCTTTTTCAACACTATAAGGACTAAATAAATACATTTCTTGGTTTTTACGAGTTAGTTCATAAAACTTATCCGGTACGATGACACCAAGTGAAAGTGTCTTAACACGAATTTTTTCATCGGCATTTTCTTTTTTAGAAGATAAGAATGAAATAATGTCTGGGTGGAAGACGTTTAAGTAAACAACACCAGCACCTTGACGCTGACCTAATTGATTCGAGTAGCTAAAGCTATCTTCGAACAATTTCATAACAGGCATCACACCACTTGCGGCACCATCGTAACCTTTAATTGGCGCGCCAGCTTCACGTAAGTTTGATAACGTGATTCCGACACCGCCACCGATACGAGATAATTGTAAAGCCGAGTTGATTCCACGACCAATCGCGTTCATATCATCGGTTAATTGAATTAAGAAACAAGAAACCAATTCACCACGGCGTTTTCTTCCAGCGTTCAAGAACGAAGGGGTAGCCGGTTGGTAACGTTGATGGATCATTTCTTCAGCTAGAGTCATTGCAAGTTCTTCATCGCCATCTGCAAAGTACAAAGCGTTAAATGCAACACGGTCTTCATATGTCTCTAAGTATTTTGTGCCATCATTTGTTTTCAGCGCGTATTGGCCGTAAAACTTGTAAGCTGCCATGAATGATTTAAATTTAAAGTTTTGTTTTGCTAAAAAATCAAATAAAGACTCAATAAATTCAGGTGAATAATTGCGGATAAACGGCTCTTCTAAATAATCTTCTTCTATTAAGTAGTTGATTTTTTCTGTAACCGATGAGAAGGTCACTGTATTTGGTAAGACATTCTCTTTAAAGAAGGCTACGAGTGCCTCTTGGTCTTTATGTAAAGGAATTTGTCCATTAACCGGACGATTGATTTCATTGTTTAATTTAAAGTAAGTGACGTCTTTTAATGTTTTAAGACTCATGAAGACACAACCTTTTCTAATTTCTATTGTAGAGTAATTGGCATAAAAAGAAGGATTTGAGGTCTAATGACGGACAAATCCAACGATACGTTTCGTTTTTATATGGGCGAGGATTACACGGCTAACTGGCGTAATTGATCTGGACGGAAGCCTACAATTGTTCTTGCTTCACTTGTGATAACAGGGACACTTTGGAAACCTTGTTCTTTTAACCAGTCAATGGCTGTCGGTTCTTGGTCTAAGTTGATTTCTTCAAAAGAAATTTGATTGTCGGTTAAAAAGCGTTTTGCCATTTTGCATTGTACGCAGTTGTTTTTTGAAAATAATTTGATATTCATGTGGTAATCCTCCTTGAAAATTGTTAAATATGATAATACTTAGTATAGACGGTCGTGGCGAAAAGTCAAACAAAAAATACTATATCTAGTGCTTGTGAAAGGGATAGGCACTAATTGTTGTGGTTTTTTAAAAGTTTTTTACTCGAAAGAGCGTGTGATTATGAGGGTTTTAGCGACTTTAAAACAAACTAAAAAGAATAAAAAAATATTAATTGTGAAAAAGTAATCATATCCCATTTGGTGAATCAAAAAGCAGTACAATACCTGGTTATACGATAGGCGCTGTACTGTTTTTTGATGATCTGTTTAGTCTTGTTTTTTAAAACGTTTGCTTATTTCTTAATCTTGAACTAAAGAGATTGCTAGACGGATAATTTCTAGCATTTTGTTTTTGTCTTCTATAGATAGTGTTTGTGAGGGGAATAAAATAGACTCATAAATTTCATTATTATTTGAATCAGATAATTATATTATTGGGGAAATGGATACAACTCATGATCAACTCGTGATGTGATAAGGAATTATCGGACCGGAAGAAGTTTATTATCGCTAGTCTGAAAATTAAATGATTCCTATATGTACGTCATTGGAGGCTATTTACCAAAGAAATGAGGTAAATGAAGTAAGAAAGAGCAAGAAACTTCAAATATTCTCTTGTAAATAAAATGAATGAATGCTATTATATCTTGGGTGCCAAACCCATGACGTTGGATACTTGTTGGTGCGAAAGCATTTCGAAAACGAGTATCGCAACGTCTTTTTTATTTTTAGTGAAATGAAAAAACAAATCATGTTGTTAAGTTGAATAATTAAAAAAGCCACATCAGAAAAATGCATTCTGGTGTGGCTTTCTTTCTTAATAGAAGGTTGTATGTTTTGTTTTCCATTGTTCTAACTTAATGTGTAGCCAAAAACCATAAATACCTAAAGTAATCAGTGTTAGGAAAAACCATTTAATCCAATGACCAAACAAGCCCATAGCGGTGCCGTGAAATTGTAACCGACGCCCGTCAATGACTGTATGTTCAATTTTCCAACGGTACATTAAAACAATCCCCCAAGGAGCGCAAATGCCCAATGTAACCCCTGTAATAAGTGCTGCTAACAAACTGTGGCCGATATAACTTAACAGACCACCATCAAAATGTGACTGATTCATTTTTTCTCCTTTTCTTCATTCAATAGCTGCTATTATAACATTGAGATCACTGTTTTTATTGTTTATTAATGATTTCTTTTACTTGCAAACAGAAGCTATTCAAGGAGTTAATTTTATGATACACTCTATCTAGTTATCGAAACTAGGTAATCGGATTTTTAAAAACGATAAATAGAATAAAAAGAAGGAATTCATTTGGATAAATTAGAAGAAAGAATGATTGAGTGGGGCGAAGCATTGCTGTCTGTTCACTTACCTCGTTGGGAAGAATTACCGGAACTGGATTTATATATGGATCAAGTGATTACGCTTGTCGATCAATATTTATCACCGATTATTATTCAACCAGAGAAAAACGCTCGTTTAACGCCTTCAATGGTTAACAATTATGTTAAAAAAGAGATGATTCCGCCACCAGTAAGAAAACGTTACAATCGCAAGCATGTCGCTTTTTTGATAGCTATTACGTTACTAAAGCAAGTGTTAACAATTTCTGAAATTAAGAATGGAATTTTATTCCAAGGAAAAGCGATAGGTATTCGCAATGCGTATAATGCTTATTGTGAAATTCAAGAAAAGGCGATTCATCAAGTATGCCTACAGGCGACAAAGCAAACCTATGAAGAGCAAGTGCGAGTCATTCCAATCGAATACTTGGCCGCTCACAGTGCGTCAAAAGCGTTTGCGAATAAACTATTAGCTGAAAAAATGATCGAATTAGAAACGGATTATTTAAAAAAAGGAGTAAGAAAATGAACGCAGAAAAAATAGCATTACTTGTTGACTCAGGTACCGATGTACCTCAAGAGGTGATGGATCGTTATGGTATTTATATGATTCCATTACAAATTATTTATAAAGAAAGAACGTATACAGATAAACTTGAAATTTCACCAGAGGAAGTCTATCGTCGATTAGAAGAAGAAGTGCCAAGTACGTCTTTACCAGATGGTGCTCAAATTCAAGCCATTTTAGAGCAAATCAAAGCCGATGGTTATGAAAAGTTATTAATCGTCACGATTTCTAGTGGATTAAGTGGAACATACAATGTTTTACGTTTAATCGGGCAAGATGTTGAAGGACTAGCGGTCCATGTATTAGATACGAAAAGCATTGGGATTGGTGCAGGTTTACAAGCAATCCGTGCAGCAGAGCTTATTGACTCAGGACTGACATTTGAAGCGTTAATCGCACAACTCGATAAAGAAATCGTTCAAAATAAAGTCCTCTTTAACGTCGCAACACTTGAGTATTTACAAAAAGGTGGCAGAATTGGCTTAGTCACATCGATTATCGGAACAGCTTTAAAACTGAATCCAACGATTTCTTGTAATGAAGAGGGTGTTTACCACACGGTTGCAAAATCACGTGGACGTAAGCGTAGTATTGATAAGTTAGTTGAAATTGCAGTCGAATTTGTCGGCAATCACGAAGAGTTTCGCTTGGCAGTGGCACAAGGCGATGCTTATGAAGAAGGTTTGCAACTAAAAGCCAAATTAGAAGAGAGGTTGCCAAATGCCAAAGAAATTTTATTTGGCACGATTTCACCAGCACTCGTGGTGCACACAGGACCAGGGTTGTTAGGTATGGGTATTCAAGTGATTCGTTAAGTGAAATGAAGCCAAGCGCTGAGAGAAGAGATTCTTTTGGCGCTTATTTTTTTGATAAGAAACCGAAGAGCTTTTTGGCTTTTAGTGAAAGATGAGTCAAAATCATGTATAATAATGAAGATAACGTGACTAAAAAATAAAAAAGAAAAAGAATGAGGGATTTTTATGAAGAAGATACTAGTGGTAGATGATGAAAAACCAATTTCTGATATTGTAAAATTTAACCTTACGAAAGAAGGATATGAAGTCTTCACGGCTTATGATGGGGAAGAAGCCTTAGAAAAAGTCAAAGAAGTCGAGCCAGATTTAATTTTACTTGATTTAATGTTACCTAAAATCGATGGACTAGAAGTAGCAAGAGAAGTCCGTAAGACATACGATATGCCAATTATTATGGTGACGGCGAAAGATTCAGAGATTGATAAAGTTTTAGGATTAGAGTTAGGTGCGGACGATTACGTGACAAAACCATTTTCAAATCGTGAACTTATTGCTCGTGTGAAAGCGAATCTACGCCGAGGAGCCAGTGCCAATAAAGAAGCAGAAGTACCTGCGACGACAGAATTAGAAATTGGAGATTTAACGATTCATCCAGATGCCTATATGGTGACTAAAAATGGAGGCACCATCGAATTGACCCATCGTGAATTTGAATTGCTGCATTACTTAGCAAAACATATTGGTCAAGTAATGACTCGGGAGCACCTTTTACAAACGGTTTGGGGTTATGATTATTTTGGCGATGTGCGGACGGTCGATGTGACGGTTCGTCGTTTACGAGAGAAAATTGAAGACAGCCCAAGTCATCCGAATTATTTAGCGACAAGACGTGGTGTAGGCTATTATTTACGTAACCCAGAACAGGAGTAATTTAGATGAAAAATAAAGTTCGCTTTTATCGCTCAGTGAACTTTAAAATCGCCCTGACGTTTATCTTGATTTTGTTTATTTCAATCGAGATTATCGGGGCGTATTTTATTCGTGGATTAGAGCGCTCAATGATTGAAAATTATAAAGATTCAATGGATACCCAAGCCGAGACTTTGTCGGGAACCATTGGTACGTATTTGAGTCGGCAAGATGTCGATCCGGCTGACATTAACAATGAGATTCAACGAATTTTGGATAGTAGTGACTCGGCCGATATTTTAGAAATGCGTGTCGTCGATGAAAAAGGAATTATTCGTGCCACGACAGATGTGAACGACCGCAGTTCGATTGGTAAAAAAAGTATCGATTCTTATATTGATCAATTTACGGATAAAAGTTTTATTGCACTCGACGAAACGACGGGGAATCGTGTTTTAATCAATATTCGAGTCTTAGAGTCTGTTGGTGATGTCGTTATTGGCTCCCTTTATATTCGGGGGGACCTAGAAAAACAATACCAAGAAATATCGAACATCGCTTTGATTTTCGTTAGTGCAACGTTAATTGCGATAGGGATTGCGATTGTCGTGTCGATGTTAGTAGCCCGTTCAATTACCCAACCGATTGGTGAAATGCGTGAGCAAGCATTACGAATTGCCAAAGGGGATTACAGTCACACGGTTGACATTAAAGCGCGTGATGAGTTGGGACAACTCGCTGAAACATTTAACCAATTAGCCGAACGAATTGAAGAAACACAAGAAGCAATGGAAGCCGAACGCAATCGCTTAAATAGTGTTTTAACGTATATGACAGATGGTGTTATCGCTACGGACCGTCGGGGACGAGTGATTATGATTAATGAAATGGCCCTGTCACTACTGAACCTTAAACAAGAAGAATCGATTGGTGAATCGATTTTGAAACTACTTGATTTGGAAGAAGAGTACACGTTGCGAGCCTTGTTAGAAAACACTGAAGAAATGCTCTTGGAGCGTTCGTCAAATGTTTCGCATATGGAACGTTTGATTTTACGTGTCGACTTTTCGATGATCCGCCGAGAATCCGGTTTTATTTCTGGTTTAGTTGCGGTGTTACATGATGTAACTGAACAAGAAAAAACGGAACAAGAACGTCGCGATTTCGTTTCAAATGTGTCACATGAATTACGTACACCTTTAACGAGTATGCGTAGTTATATTGAAGCCTTGCACGATGGCGCTTGGAAAGATGAAGAAATCGCGCCACACTTTTTAGAAGTCACGCTAGAAGAAACTGATCGAATGATTCGAATGATTAACGACTTACTCAGTCTATCCAAAATGGATAGCGGGAATGCTCAATTGCAATTAGAGTTTGTTAATTTCAATAACCTCGTCAACTTTGTACTCGATCGCTTTGATATGATGGTCACTAACACAGAAAAAGATTACAAAATACAACGCGAATTTACGAAGCGAGATTTATGGTTAGAAATCGATACCGACCGTATTATTCAAGTGATTGATAATATTATGAATAATGCAATTAAGTATTCACCAGACGGTGGTACCGTGACTGTGCGTTTAATAGAAACACATAACCATGTGATTTTAAGTATTTCCGATCAAGGAATGGGGATACCTCGAAGTGATTTAGCCAAAGTATTTGATCGTTTTTACCGTGTTGATAAGGCTCGTGCCCGTCAGCAAGGTGGGACCGGATTAGGTTTAGCAATCTCGCGTGATGTGTTAAAAGCGCATGGCGGATCGATTTGGGCTGAAAGTCGTGAACATTATGGCTCCACATTTTTTATTAGTTTACCTTATGAGCCGTATGAAGAGGAGTGGTGGGATTGATTAATAAAATAAAAGAAAACCTTTTACGAATTGTCCTCACCGTGATGGTTGCTATTAGTTTTTACTTATCTTATTTAATTTGGATGAGTCCCGTTACTCGCGATACTTTATTACGCGCAGAAAGTGAATTTGAAGTTATTGAAGAGGTATCTCAGGAAATTAACGCAGAAGAAGTTTTTTTACCGATTAAGGTCCGTTATAAAGAGACTGATGAAAACCAAGAAACGCAAAATGAGAGTCTACTTAAACAAATGCAAACAATTTTAAGCAATAAGAAATACGGTGAAACAAAATGGAAAACCTATTTCAATGAAGTGGATTACTTTAAAGCAATTGAGTTTGAAAATGGCTTAGAGCTCACTTATGGGATGATTTTCCCATTAGCAGAATACATTGATTTGTTTAATTTGAATTTGACTTTAAGCGAAGAAGAGCAAGTGCAGATTTATTTTACGAAAATTCAATTAGACATAAAACGCAATGTCATTCGTTTTATTAATGATGAGGATTGGACTGTACTAAGTGTGACTCCAGAAAAAAAAGTCGCACAAATGCTCCAAGTTTTAGAGGAAGTTGATTATCAATGGATGGCGATTTCTCAGTCAAATGAAATTTTACCTAACCATTACTTAACAACAAAAGAACTTACATTTAAAAAATACAGTTATATTTCTTCTACAAGACGTTACACTACATTCCGAGATGCCTTTTTCACCAATCCTAAAGATGTCCGTAGCAATGTAACTGTCGCCGATACGTATTTATATGATGGCGTAGAGTCGTTAACGATGAAGCAAAATCAGGACATCATCTCGTTTCAGAGTGTCTTAAATGACACGAATGGTTTAAATATTTTTGAAATGAGTTTCCCTTACGTTCAACGCATCGGAACAAGCTATGGTTCAATCCGGGTACTGAATCAAGATCAAAATCAAATTGATTATCGGATGTTTGTTGAAGGTTTTCCTATTTTTGGGAGTGACTTTGAAGGACAATTAGCCTTTGAGTTTTCTGACCACGGACAAAATAGTCAAAAGAAAGTTAGTATTCAAGGGAATCTAAAGTCCTTACAAATACCGATACCTTCTAAAGAAGAAGTGATACTACCAGCAACGCAAACGCTCGTTGAAAACTTGCACCGTCAAGGGGCAGATTTACAGTTGATCCGTACTTTTTTAATTGGTTACGAATGGAAAAATTTAGAGAATACGGGTGTTGTGGATTTAATTCCTAACTGGTTTGTTAAATATGGCGATCGCTGGTTGAGTTACGAGGCGTTGCTTAGTCAATTAAAACAAGGCAGGGGGGAGTAAGATGGATTTTAAGCGCATAGAATGGATCTTTTTCTTTGCTTTTTTAGGACTAAATTTATTCTTGTTTAGTATGTATCGTGAGGCAAAACTAGATCAAAATATTACTTCGAGAACGAATGAAACTATCCCATTATACAAACGCTTGGCTTCCGAAAATATTAAGTATGAAGGAGATTTCTCCGCTCGTAAACGTGATGGTTATTATTTAAGTGGCGTACCGACTGATTTTGAACAAGCACTTAAAAGTGAGCGTGAACGTCTAAAACAACCTGATTTATTAAGTAAACAGACAACGATTGATGAGAATGTTTTGACACATACGATTAATGATGTCATTATGATGACTGATAGGAGTCAAGTAGAAGAAGTGCTATCAAAAATATTGAATCAGCCTCACTTGGTTTTATTCGGTGATGAATACCAATACATTGCCGAGGATACGAATCTGATGAATGACAATCCTGAAATTGTGGCTGGACAATACTACGAAGAGATTCCAATCAATGATCCAGCAAGTCGTCTGACGTTACGCTTAGAAAAAGAGGCAGATCATTGGAGTGTCGATCAATACATTCAAACGCATATCTCAGAGTTGCAGCCGTTACGTGAAAGCATGCCGACATATTCAGAGCGTGAAGCAATTAATACGTTATATATTAACAATCAAATTCCACCAAATTCAAAAATCCTGTGGCGTAAATTGGCTTATAAAATGACCTTAATCGTAAGGGGACAAGCCATTTTTGTTCCAACTTGGTTTATTCAAATTGAAACAAATAACAATGAAGTAAAAACAGAAATGGTTAACGCTTTTACCAATCGAATTATTACGAATTCAGTGATTGCAACAGTAGAAGATCAAAAATAGTGGGAAGAATATAGAAATAGCGAGGTTTTATTAGTGAGTCAATTATCTACTTTTCAAATTAGTATTCTAGCAAGTGGGAGTTCCGGAAATTCTCTTTATATTGAGACAGCAAAAAAGAAAATCTTAGTGGATGCAGGATTAAGTGGTAAAAAAATTACTTCTTTATTAGCTGAAGTTGGGAAAAAACCAGAAGATTTAGATGCGATTTTGGTGACACATGAGCATCGTGACCATATTCATGGTGTCGGTGTCTTAGCTAGAAAATATAAACTAGATGTTTATGCGAACGAAAAAACATGGTTAGCCATGGATCACTTGATTGGAAATGTGGCTGTCGAACAAAAACATCATTTTGAAATGGGAAAAGTACTAACTCTAGGTGATGTTGATATTGAAAGTTTTGGTGTGTCGCATGATGCCGCAGCACCACAGTTTTATCGCTTTCATAAGGATAATCGATCGTTTGTTATTTTGACTGACACTGGTTATTGTAGCGATGCCTTAAGAGGTGTGATTAGAGGTGCGGATGCGTACCTGATGGAGAGTAACCATGATTTAGAAATGTTACGCATGGGTGCATACCCTTGGAGTTTGAAGCAACGAATTCTAGGTGATCATGGTCATTTATCAAATGAAGATGGCGCACTAGTCATGGCAGATGTCTTAACAGATGTGACCAAACGAATTTATCTAGGCCACTTAAGCCGAGAAAACAACTTAAAAGAATTGGCGCACTTAACGATGGAGAGTACGCTAAAAGAACAAGGTTTTGGTGTTGGTGAAGCCTTTGAAATTTATGATACTGATCCGGATCAAGCAAGTGAACTTTTTTCAATTTAAATAAGAGAAAATCGAGTGGAACCATTGTTCTTTCTGATTTTCTTCAAGGGATAATAAGACCAATCGATAAAAAATAGGGCGATGACAAAGGAAAGACTCGCTTCATAGTAGACAAAAAAAACTAGTCTACAGTATGAAGCGAGTAATCCATGTCATCGCTCTTTTGTTGATTATTCCTCAATGTCTAATTCTTTGAAAATCAATTTTCGATACAGTAGGCGATGATTGCTCTCATAACGAGCCAAAAAATCACCATGCTTATCAGGAATATCTCGATACAAAAGCTCTTTTAAAATTTTGCGGGTGACTTCTGTTGAAGATACGTTTAAAAAGTCAAATAAATGGGTAGTGGGATGCACAGCATTGAAAGTAAAGTCGCGTCTAATGACACCGTGAGAAAGAAATCCCCGTTTCATTAGTTCTTGAATTCGGAGTTCGACTCGATCAACAGACAGTTGGAAACCGTTATCAAAAGTAATGATGCTGTGAAATCGTTTTTCTTTGGTTTTTGTAACCCGTCCAGCGTTAATCCAAATTGTATGTTTGTTCGTATTACTACCAATCGGTAAGAGACTAAAATTGGTTGTAGCAATCGGAACAATTTTTATTTTTTTCTTAAAAAAGGATTGAATTGTTTGAATATATGTTTCAGAATCAAGATTAAGATGAATACGTAGCATTTCTTTGACGATATGATTTGGTAACAAGTCAACAAAAAGCATGGAGTCTTTATAAAGGACAAAGCTTTTATTGTAATCGTAACCTGCAATCGAAAAAATGGCATAAATTTCATCTAGATAGTTTGGTGCAATGGAAGGTTTGATATGATCGGTTAGTTTTTTTATATTATGTGGAGTAAAGACACATTGTGCCATTAAGTCTTTCATAGGAGATATGGAATAACGATACTTATTGAGTATCTCTTTTTCCCCTGTGTAATAAGTTTGGACCATAACTAATGAATCTGAAAACGTCAATCTGGACAACTCCTTTTAATAATGCTTGTTTTTTATTTAATTATATTATACATATAAAAATTAGTAATGCATCTCGTATTATAAATAGTGAGTAATATATTACTAAAATCTCATGTAATAATTACTTGACCTTGTCGTTACGTCAAGCTTTAAGATAGAGTAGAAAGGAGGAAGGAAATGCGCTATTCAATTCAAAAAATGAGTCAAATTTCTGGAGTTAGTGGGCGAACGTTGCGATATTATGATCAAATTGGCTTGCTAAAACCAAAAGAAATCACGGATTCAGGTTATCGTCAATACAGTGAAGTAGAAGTAGATAAACTACAGCAAATTTTACTGTATAAAAAGATGGGGTTGAAACTTCAAGCAATTAAATTAATTTTAGATAACCCCAATTACAATATACTTGAAGCATTAGAAGAACAAAAGAAACACTTGTTATTAGAAAAGGATCGTTTAGAAGAAGTGATTAAAACGGTAGATAAAACATTAGTAAGCATGAAAGGAAGTTACGAGATGACAAATGAAGAAAAATTTAAAGGCTTAAAAGAAGAAAGAATTCGAATAAACGAAGAGAAGTATGGAGAAGAGATTCGCCAAAAATATGGAGAAGAAGTTGTTGCAGCTAGTGTGAAAAAACAGTTGAATTTAACTGAAGCTGATTTTGAAGACATGCAAGCAACGGAAAAGCTATTGTTACATAAACTAACCGAGTATTTAGTAGTCGATGAAATTGCGAATCCATTAGCGCAAGAAATATTTAATTTACATAAAAAATGGTTGCAATTTTCGTGGGCTAACTATCAAGCGGATGCACATAAAGGCGTAGCGATGATGTATATTTCGGATGAACGCTTTACGGCTTATTATGATGAAAAATCAGGTGTCGGGAGTGCAGAAGCGTTGAATAAAATCATTCAATACTATGCATAGAACATTAAAAAAACAAAAGGGGATGTGACAAAAGTCACATCCCTAAACTGTTATATGAGTATTTTATTAATAAACAAGTGCTGAAAAATAGGTTTAAAGTAGTGTCGCAAGGTCTGTTGCTGGTAAATCTAAGTCAGCGGCAATGCCTGCTTCAACTAAATAACCACGATAAGTGTTCACGCCACGAGCAAGCGCTGCGTTATTTTTGATTGCTTTTTCAATAGGGGTGCTCGCTAAATATTTAATAAATTCTAACGTACGGTTACTTAAAGCATACGACCCCGTTTGTGCGACTGCTCCAGGCATATTGGCAACTGCATAGTGAATCACACCTTCTTCGATATACGTTGGCTCGTCATGTGTAGTGGCTTTTGAAGCCGTTTCAAAAATTCCACCTTGGTCAATTGCGATATCAATGATGACTGACTTGTCTTCCATATTGCGTACCATTTCTCTCGTTACAAGTGTCGGAGCTTTTCTGCCAGGAAGTAACACGGCGCCAATCACTAGGTCGGCATTTTGAACTTGTTCAGAAATGTTGAAAGCATTTGATAGTAATGTTTGAACTTTTCCATCAAATTGCATGTCGAGTTCTTTTAAGCGTGTCATACTAACGTCTAAGATGGTAACATTTGCACCAAATCCAACGGCAATTTGTGCAGCATTTGTACCAGCTACGCCACCACCGATAATGACCACGTTTCCTTTACGAACACCAGGTACTCCGGCTAGTAAGATCCCTTTACCACCAGAGAGGCCTTCAAGGAACTGAGCGCCAATTTGGACCGCCATTCGTCCTGCGATTTCACTCATTGGTGCAAGTAACGGTAAGGATCCATCATCTAAACGAACGCCTTCATAGGCAATCGCTGTGACTTTTCCATCCATTAAGGCTTTAGCAACTGGTTTGTTGGCTGCTAAATGTAAATAGGTGAAGAGAATCATTCCTTCTCTAAAATATTTGTATTCAGATTCAACTGGTTCTTTTACTTTTAGAATAAGGTCGCTTGCCCAAACATCCTTTGGCTCGGTAACAATTATCGCGCCAACTGCTTGATACGCATCATTGGTGATTGATGAACCTTTACCCGCATCTTTTTCTACGTACACTTCATGTCCTGCTTGAATTAGTTCATATACACCAGCAGGGGGTAAAGCTACTCGGTTTTCATTGTTTTTAATTTCTTTTACGATTCCGATTTTCAAATCTAATCACTCCATTATTTTTTCCCTTGTTAAAAATTATAGAGCAAAAAGGCATAGAAAACAATCTAGTATAGAAAATTCTGAAAATTCTAAGGAAAATCTTAGAAAAAAAGACAGAAGATTTCTAAAAAGAAACCTTCTGCTGTTTGATTATGGATTCATTCGTTCTTCAAGTTCTAAACTAGCTGTCTCCCAATCGTTTAAATAAGTGATTTGTTGATTTTCTTTTTCATCGATTTGTTTTTGCAGCTTCAGTAATTCGATGTGGTCGTTTAAAATTAAAGGATCGGTCATTTTTTCTGTTAACTCACTCAGTTCTTGCTCCAAAGTAGCGAGAGCTTCTTCTAGTTGGGTCACTTTTCGTTCAAGTTGACGTGTTATTTTTTGTTCTTCTTTACTTTGTTGGAAATTTTTCTTACCCTCTGAAAAAACGACTTCAACCACTTCAGGCTGTTCAATTAAAGCAGCAAGTTCGGCTTCTTCATTTTTCTTTTCCACATAATAGTCGTAATCACCTAAATATAAACGGCTTTCATCCTCAGAAAGTTCCACGACTTTTGTCGCAATGCGATTAATAAAGTAACGGTCGTGTGAAACAAATAAGATTGTGCCTTCATAATCAATTAAGGCATTTTCCAAAACTTCTTTACTATCGATATCCAAGTGGTTTGTTGGCTCATCCAAAATCAAGAAATTCTCGTGGTTCATGGCTAATTTTGCAAGTGCAACACGGGCTTTTTCGCCACCACTTAACAAACCAATTGTTTTTTCAACATCATCTCCTGAAAAAAGAAAACTACCAAGAATGCTACGAATAGCGACCTCAGGAGAAAGGGGATGTTCATCCCACAGTTCTTTTAGCACAGATTTATTGGCAGTTAATTGTTGCTGACCTTGATCATAATAACCAATCGATACATTCGTTCCATAACGCACGTCACCCTGTAAGAAAGGAATTTCTTTCAAAATAGAACGTAAGAGGGTGGATTTCCCGATACCATTTGGACCAACGAGTGCAATCGCGTCTTTGCGTCGCACATCAAGGTTGATATGATTGGCTAGAGGCTGATCGCCGTAACCAATGGCGGCATCTTCGACTTGTAACACGACATTGCCTGAAGGTTGATCAATTTCAAATAAAATATTTGCGGACTTTTCCGACCCTTGTGGACGGTCTATACGAGTCATTTTTTCTAACTGTTTGCGACGACTTTGAGCTCTTTTAGTTGTTGAAGCACGGACTAAGTTACGTGCAACGAAGTCTTCTAATTTATGAATCTCTGATTGTTGTTTTTCATATTCTTTCCAGTCAAGTGCGAGTTGTTCTTCTTTTAAAATCAGGAAGCGACTATAGTTTCCTTTGTAATGCGTCATTTTATGACGACTAATCTCATAAATTTCATTCACAACTTTGTCTAAGAAATAACGGTCATGTGAAACGATTAGTAAGGCGCCTTTGTAATTTTGTAAGTAAGTTTCTAGCCATGCAAGTGTTTCGATATCCAGGTGGTTCGTTGGCTCATCGAGTATTAATAAATCAGGTTGTTGCAATAGCATTTTGGCAAGCGCTAGACGCGTTTGTTGCCCGCCTGAAAGCGACTGGATGTCTTGTTGATAAAAGCTTGCATCAAATTTAAAGCCGTGTAGTACAGAACGAATATCGTTTTCATAACTGTAGCCATTTTTTTCAGCAAAGGTATGCTGAAGGTGATCGTATTCTTTTAAGTAGCGCTGACCATCCGTACTTTCGATATCTGTCGTACTAATCAGCAACTCTAACTCACGCATTCGCGCTTCCATTTTTCGAACTTCTTGGAACGATTCAAGCATTTCATCCCAAACGGTATTAGAGGAAGCAAGTCCAGTATTTTGCGCTAAGTAGCCCATTGTTAATGACTTTGTTTTGGCGATGGTACCACGATCAGGCGCTTCTAGCCCGGCAATTATTTTTAAAAGTGTTGATTTCCCAACACCATTTCGTCCAACTAATCCAATTCTCCCACGGGAATGGATTTCTAAATGGATATTCTCAAATAAAACCTCTGCTCCAAAAAGGCGAGCAAGTTGGTTTCCTTGTAATAAAATCATAAAAAATCCTCATTTCTTTCAATCAGGGGCTTTAAATGAAAACCTATTGATAAAGCATTCGTCTCCTTAGAGTAATCTCAAAGGTGTACGGGTCGTATCATTGGTGAGTGGCTTCATTTATGCCGTAACCTAATCATCTAGTTGAAGTCAGTTTATCATAGTTTCAAAGCTGTCGCGACACTCTAAAAAAAATTTTTTGGAAAAAAACACTATTTATGAGCAAGCAAATTGCTTTTATAGGGGCAAGTTTGCTATGATAGGACAGTAAATAGTGAAGTTTTCACAAATGGAGGTACTGTAGAGTGAAAGAAAATCAAATACCAAAGGCAACAGCGAAACGCTTACCTTTATATTATCGTTATTTAAGAATATTAAATGATGCAGGCAAAAAGAAAGTATCGTCAACGGAATTGAGTGAAGCCGTCCAAGTGGATAGTGCGACCATTCGTCGTGACTTTTCATATTTTGGTGAGTTAGGAAAACGTGGCTACGGCTACGATGTGAAAGACTTAATGAATTTCTTTGCTAAAACATTGAATGATGACCAAATGACAAACGTGGCTTTAATTGGAGTAGGTAACTTAGGAAGTGCCTTATTAAAATATAAGTTCCACCAAAGCAATAGTATTCGTGTTAGTGCAGCTTTTGATGTTAATTCTGAGATTGTTGGACGAATTGTGGACGGCATTCCGGTTTTCCCGATGTCTGATATGAAGGAACAAATTGAGATTCAACAAATTGAAATTGCGATTTTAACAGTCCCAGCTGAACATTCACAAGACGTTGTTAATGATCTTGTTGCAGCGGGCATTAAAGGAATCCTAAACTTTACGCCGGCAAGAATTACAGCGCCAGCAGGGATTTTAGTTCAAAACGTAGATTTGACTACGGAATTACAAACACTAATTTATTTCCTGCATTCAGGTGGCGTTATTCCAGCTGAATAACAAAAAAGGATTTATGGCTTATTTTAGTCATAAATCCTTTTTATTATTTTTATTCGAAAATCGTTTCGTAGTTCGTAGGTTCGGATAAGGCTAAGTAATTGTCAACGAGTGTTTCTAGTTGCTTAAAGTTGATAAATCGTGCCTGGCGGTGGACTTCTTTACCTTGATAGAAGACCAAGATTGCAGGTGCAGTCATTACTTGGAATGTCCCCGCGACTTCTTGATATTCCAAGGCATCAAGAGTGTACATTGGTAGTTTGTGATGGGCAAACATTTGCTCGACACGCGGTTGAACCGCATGACAGACAGAACAGTTCGGCATGGTGATATATAATAAAACAACACGTTCAGATTGAATCTTTTCAAGCGTGTAATTAAAGCTTTCATGTTTCATAAATGAACCCTCCTTCACATGAAATATACTAAGGAAAAATAAAGTTGTCAACTTTTGTGTATTTAGTTATAGAACCTTCAAAAAAAGGTCACAAAAGTCGTATATATTTGAATTGTGAGAAAAGAATTTATTTGTAGTTTAGGACAAGGTTTAGTACAATAGGTAACAGATAGAATGAGTCAAAAAGAGAAAGAGGTGTTGCTTTATGGGATTTACGGATGAAACGGTTCGCTTTGATTTTGACGACAATCGTAAGAAAGAAGTCAGTGAGACGCTAGCCATCGTTTACCAAGCACTGGAAGAAAAAGGCTATAATCCAATTAACCAAATTGTGGGTTATTTACTTTCAGGAGATCCGGCTTACATTCCACGTTATCGTGAAGCTCGCAATTTAATTCGTCGCCATGAGCGCGATGAAGT
The DNA here is from genome assembly GCF_014635985.1 of Enterococcus alcedinis. Classification (GTDB taxonomy): domain Bacteria; phylum Bacillota; class Bacilli; order Lactobacillales; family Enterococcaceae; genus Enterococcus_I; species Enterococcus_I alcedinis. Next base: position 180,189 of record NZ_BMDT01000004.1, read on the forward strand.
ATTAGAAGTTCTAATTCGTTATTACTTAAAAGATCATGGAGTCCACTTATCATGAGAGTGATGGGATTGGACGTTGGATCAAAGACAGTCGGAGTGGCTATCAGTGATCCAATGGGATGGACAGCCCAAGGGATTGAAATCATCCAAATTAATGAAGCAGCTGGTCACTTTGGCTTCAAACGTGTTAAGCAATTAATCGATGAATATGAAGTGACAAAAGTTTGTATAGGTCTACCCAAAAATATGAACAACTCGATTGGTCCACGTGCAGAGGCTTCTTATGCCTATGGTAAAGCATTAGAAGAACGTTTCAAAGTCGAAGTGGTTTACCAAGACGAACGTTTAACGACTGTTCAAGCAGAGCGGATGCTAGTCGAACAAGGCAACGTTTCGCGTGCGAAGCGTAAAAAAGTCATCGATAAAGTGGCAGCAGTTGTGATATTACAAAATTATTTAGATCAAAATAGTAATGGCTTTTAAATTGATGGCTATTAAAAATTTTAGAAAAGAGGAAACAATATGACAGAACATACACATGATCATGAAGGACACGATCACATTACATTAGTAGACGACGAAGGAAACGAAACGTTATACGAAATTCTTTTAACAATCGATGGACAAGAAGAATTTGGTCGCAACTACGTTTTACTTTACCCAGCTGGCATTCCAGAAGAAGAAGAAGTAGAATTACAAGCTTATGCTTACATCGAAAACGAAGATGGCTCTGAAGGAAACTTAGAGCAAATCGAAACAGACAAAGAATGGGATATGATTGAAGAAGTTTTCAATACATTCATGTCAGAAGAAGAAGAAGCTTAATAATAAGTAGGACAAACCTTGATGCATTGGGGTTTGTCCTTTTTTAAAAGTATAACTTGCTAATAAGAGTGAGTCGCACATTCACCTCTCACTGTTTCCATAAATATTAGAGAGTAGCTGTAGTGAAAGTGATAAAAAGTTATTAATACGTGAAAAAAGTTAGAATCTAAGAATAGCGGATTAATTTCTGTGTTTATTCGAAAGAACAATATTGTTATTAGGTTAGCTGTGGAAGAGAATAAAGATAGGTGTGATTAATATTTAAGTTGTGGGGAATTTCATGGTAAACTGATTCAATTTCTTTTGTTAAGGTACCAAAAATGTAATTATTCTTGATATCATGTTGAGTGTAATTAGATGGACAGGCGGTTTTTATGTGAAAGAGAATTTAGTAATTGTTGGCAATGGTCTGGATTTATCTTGTGGATTAGAATCAACCTATACTCATTTTTTTGATGCTAGGATATCAAAGAGTATTGAAAAACAGTTAGAACATTTCAAAAGATATGGTAATGGTAGAAATTTTAATCATAGATCAATTATCTTTAAAGGGGATAGAGCCTTTAGAGAGTATGAAATACCTTTTAGTGAGTACAACGAAATTAAAGAGGGGAACCTTACATTCTGGGATTTTTTATTTTATTATGTATATGGAAATACGAGTGAAAAAGAGTGGCACAACATTGAACAGAATATTTTGAATATAATAACTAAGTTGGATTTAACTAAAAAATACTCGGATTTAGGGAGATCTAAGGAAGTAGGATTTGCTGTTATTGGTGGTGATCACAAGAAAAGAAACATAGAAAGTGCGTTAAAGCTAAGTAGCGTTATGGCTTATTATGTTTTGCCTGCTGATAGATATTGTGAAAAGAAAAATATGGATGAGTTTTTATTAAGTGAATTATTTTTATTTGAGAAAGATTTTGCTGATTTTTTGAAGAATAAACTATCCCAAAATAAGAAATATCAAAGAAGAATTGGAACGCAATTAAAGAAAATTGTAGGTAAAGATATTGCAGAGAGTGAGAACTTTTCAGTACTATCATTTAATTATACTATTCCGAATCGTTTTAAAAATATTATTACGAATGTTCACGGTCGGCTGGATCGTGACAATATTATTTTTGGAATAGATCAAAATGATATCAAAGCAACATCGTCAGTTTTTAAATATACTAAAACATTCAGAAAATTGGTTCAGTCTAAGAGTAAAGATGACTTAATATACATAGATAATAAAAATGAATTGAAGAATATTTATTTTTACGGTCATTCATTAAGTAAATTAGATTATTCCTATTTTCAATCGATATTTGACTACTATGAGATTTATCAAAGTGAAGTCTCTCTAGTATTTTGCTGTTCAGTTTATGGTGAAAGGACGTCTTCAGAGATTCTTTCAGAACATGCAAACCTGGTAGGTGCATTGTTAGAACAATATGGATTGACTATGAATAATCAAAATCATGGTAAGAATCTAATGCACAAGTTGCTTTTAGAGGGACGACTAACTATAAAAGAAATATAATTTAGAGAATCTCTTTAAAAGACATTCTGCTATAGTCCGGTATAAAATAATAGATCAGTATATTATTTCTGATACATAATTTCCTAAAAGGAGTTGTTGTTATGCGATTAACAGAAAAGAATTCTCCGTATTTTTATAAAGAATTGGATATTTTATTTGTTGCGTTGAATCCACCAGTACAATCGAATCGTAATGGACACTATTTTTCTGGTGAGAGATCTTTATTTTTCCCTAGATTATATGATGCGGGACTTATCACCTTCAATTTAGATAAAAAAAATGCAGATGAAATAGTTTTCGGAACTCAAAAGTTTAATTATAAAAATAAAAAATATGGTGTGGTTGATATGCTTCCTTATAGAGAAGAGACTAACTCTAAACAGGTTAAAGTAACAGATGATGACTATTATAATTTAATTGACAAACTGATTTTTTCAGACAGTAAAAATATCGTACTCATACATAGTAAGGTATCTGAAAAGTTTGAAAAAATAGAGGAAATTGAATTAATCTACGGAAATAACGGGCCTGTATTAGAGTATCTAGATATTAAAGCAAATATCTTCAAAATGCCTTTTCCTAATGGATCTAACTATAAAAAGAGGAAATCATAGAATGGTACTCGTTAATAAAAGAGGTTCTATAGTTTTTCGTGACTATTAAAAGTCAATTGTTAGCATTTTTTATTTTTATCAATTATCTATTCATATATAGTATAATGAACAAAAAAGATGATGGAGGATGGGCAATGGAGAGTTATATGCTGTTGGAAGAACCACCAATGTTTTCATTTTTTCAGTTTTTTATTTTACTTACTTTTTTTATTATGTTGGGGATTTTTATCTATCGATTAATAAATGTTAGTTTAAATATGAATGCAACACCAACGACGATCACTGTCACGTTGATTGGTAAAGACCAGTCTGTTCGTCGCACACAAAATAATTTTACTTCATCAATATTTACATTTATTTTTGAAGATGACAAAGGGGAACGCCTTTCTTTTGATGTAGGGAAGAAGGACTATCATCAGTTTGTAGAAGGTGACAAGGGGCAGCTAACCTATCAACGAAAAATGTTTAAATCATTTGAACGAATAAAAGAATAACAGTAAACCCCTTATCTCGAGGAAAACTCGAAATAAGGGGTTTTTAAATTGTTCTAAAAAATTAGAGCTCTTCGTGTTCATCTGAATTGGCGCCATGTCCATCGGGAGAAGTATCTAAGTTTGTGATACTTTCGATTTCTTCGACAGTCAGCGAAAAATCAAAAATAGTCAAATTGCTTTTTTGACGTTGTAAATTCGTTGAGCGAGGGATTGAGACAACACCGAGTTGATAGATCCAACGTAAAATAATTTGTCCGCTGTTCTTTTGATATTTTTCAGCGAGTGTGGCAATCAGTGGATGATTTAAAATCTCGCTGCCACCGCCGAGAGGACTCCAAGCTTGCGTGAGAATCCCTTTTTCTTCATGATAAGCTCGCCATGTTTTTTGACTTGTGCCAGGATGTAATTCAATTTGGTTTACAGCAGGTGTGACACCTGTTTCCTGGATAAGACGCTCAATATGTTCTGGGCTAAAATTTGAAACACCGATTGTGCGAATCAATCCTAAGCGCTGTGCATCAATCAGAGCCCGCCAGGCATCAACGTACTGATCGCGTTTAGGGTTCGGCCAGTGAATCAAGTAAAGATCAAAATAATCGAGACCTGAGCGATACAAAGATTCTTGAATGGTTTTTAACGCGTGATTATATTCGTGAAAGCGACCCGGTAATTTGGTTGTGACAAAAAGTTGACTTCTAGCGACAGAGCTTTGGCGAATCGCTTCACCTAGAGCCCCTTCATTTTCGTAGTTATAGGCAGAATCGAGTAGACGATAACCGTGGTCAATGGCTTCACGAATATAATTGACGCCAAAAGAACCACGTAATCCTGCGGTACCAAAACCAATTGCTGGAATTTCTAAACTATTATGCATTACAAAATGTTTCATGGTCATTCCTCCTTATAAGATGTTCTGTATATGAGGACAGTATAATGGATTTGACCGTATAATGAAACCGCTATCATTCAAAAGGTAAGCGCACGTTACTTAAGTGTTTCGAAATCTTTTATTTTTAGGTTTCTCTTTTGATACTTTTAGAAAAGGATTCGGGCTAAAATAAAGGCAATGATTGAACAAGAAGGAGAAACAGATGGGAAAATTTGAAATTAAAGAAGCGTTTTATTTAAATGAGGAACCGTTTAAAATTATTTCTGGAGCGATTCATTATTTTCGTGTTGTGCCGGAGTATTGGCGTGATCGCTTAGAAAAGTTACGTTTAATGGGTTGTAACACGGTTGAAACGTATGTCGCTTGGAATATGCATGAACCAAATGAAGGTGAATTTCATTTTGAAGCGGGCCTTGATCTACGAAAATTTATTCAGACGGCGCAAGAAGTTGGGTTATATGTGATTTTGCGACCAGCTCCGTATATTTGTGCGGAGTGGGAATTTGGCGGTTTACCTTATTGGCTCTTGCACGATCCCAATTTGAAATTACGCTTTGATTATCAGCCATTTATGGAAAAAATTCATCGTTATTTTGATCAATTATTCGCACAAGTCATTGATTTACAAGTCACAAACAACGGACCAATTATTTTGATGCAAGTTGAAAATGAGTATGGTGGTTACGCGAATGATAAAAACTACATGCGAAAAATGGCGCAAATGATGATTGACCAAGGGGTGAATGTTCCTCTAGTCACTTCAGATGGTCCGTGGGGGGATATGTTAGAAAATGGTTCGATTCCAGAACTTGCATTACCAACAATTAACTGTGGTTCAAAGGTCAAAGAGCACTTTAAACGTTTGCGAGCCTTCCACGGTGAAAAACGTCCTTTAATGGTGATGGAGTTTTGGATTGGCTGGTTTGATGCTTGGGGGGATGAAGCTCATCATACAACGAGTGTGGCAGAAGCAACGAATGAATTATCTGATATTTTAGATGAGGGCTCAGTGAATATTTATATGTTTCATGGAGGAACGAATTTTGGCTTTACTAGTGGAGCCAATTATTATGAGAAACTAATGCCGGATGTGACGAGTTATGACTACGATGCGTTGTTAACCGAGTGGGGAGATATGACTCCGAAGTATGAAGCGTTCAAAGAAGTGATTCGCCGACACACAGCGATACCAGAATTCCCCTTAACGACAGTGATTCAGAAGAAGCGTTACGGTAAACAGACGGTTCGTCAACGTGTTTCGTTATTTGAGACACTCGACACCATCAGTCAAAAAGTCCATTCGAATTACCCACTGTCAATGGAAGCCTTAAACCAAGGTCGCGGCTATATTTATTATCGCAGTCAAATAGGGCCGGCTCGTCCAATTGACGATTTCCGCTTAATTTCAGCGATGGATCGCGCGCATATTTATATTAATAATCAATTGAAGACCATTCAATATGACTTAGAAATCGGTCAAAAAGAATCTTTTGTCTTAGACATGCCAGAAAATGAACTCGGGATTTTGATTGAAAATATGGGACGTGTTAACTATTCGGTGAAAATGAATCACCAACATAAAGGGATTAAAGATGGTGTCTTAATCAATGGTGCATTCCAAAGTGAGTGGGAGATGTATGCATTGCCAATGGATAACTTAGAACACATCGATTTCACGAAAAGCTATCACGTAGGACAACCGAGTTTTTCACGTTTCGTCATTGACATAGAGGAAACAGGGGATACCTTTATTGATTTAGCTGGTTGGGGTAAAGGGTTCGTGACAGTCAATGGATTCAATATTGGTCGTTTCTGGGAAAAGGGACCTCAAAAACGTTTGTATATTCCCGCACCGATTTTAAAAATTGGTAGTAATGAAATCATTGTCTTTGAATCAGATGGTCAAGTGACAGACACGGTTACGTTAACAGATATTCCTGATTTAGGATAGAGAGAAACAACAACTTTGCGAAAGAGTGAGGCAAAGTTGTTGTTTTTTAGTTTGAAAGATAATTGGAGCGATAAACGCGAGGTGTTGTCTGTGTTTGACTGATAAAGTGTCGGTTAAAGCTGCGTTGGGTTTCAAAACCAGATTGTAAGGCAATATCTAAAATCGAAAGTGTTGTGGTCTCAAGGAGTTGTTTGGCATGAGAAATTCGTAGATGCGCTAAGTAGAGCGGAAAACTCATTTCGATTTTATTAGAAAAAATTTTAGAAATCGTATAGACATTGGAATGCAAAGCTTCTGCAACCGAATCTGCTGAAAGAGGTTCTCGGTAATGGGTATCAATATAGCTCAGAATTTGGTGAGTCAAGGATAGGTTTTCTGATGCGCGTTTACGCAATTCCAAAACTTGGAGAAATTTAGCAAACATCAATTGCCACAAAGCTTTTTGTAAAAAATATTGTCGGTAATTAGCAGTTGGACTCAGTGGCTCTGTTTGTTGCAATAAAGACTTCATATCGACCGAACTTTCAAATATAGGCGTCTCTGGACAATAAGCCGTTAATAACGCTTCATAATCAGAGAGAAAAACGGAATCCAATAAATAAATGGTCGCTTCGTAATCGAATCGTGCGTGATAGCTATGTACGCAATGTGGGAAGATAACCGCAATCATTCCTTTGGTCAATTCATATTGCTGATGCTCAATATGTAAGATGCATCTGCCTTCCGTGATATAGACGATTTCTGTCTCTTTATGTAGGTGACTAGGGAAATCAAAATTTTGAATAGTCATTCGTCTGAACGCTTCTTGTTCTTGATGATTCTCATAAAAAGCAAACATTTCTTCTCTCCTTTAAAATGCCAATTTTTGTCTACTTATTTTGTTGATCTGACATGAATTCTAACGGAAGAGTTGGTAGAATACAAGCAACAACAAAAATCAATCAATAAAATGATAGCGGTTACCACGAGTTGTCGTGAATCATTGAAAATAACCCAAGTTAGGAGAATCATGCATATGAAACGAGCATTAATTATTCAAGGAGGTTGGGAGGGGCATGAACCCTTGCTGACAAGCCAGCGATTTGCCAATATGTTAAGAGAAGAAGGCGATTGGGAAGTTCAAATCGAAGACAATCTGACTTATTTAGAAAAAGAAGAACATTTGAATGCCATCGATTTATTAATTATGTGTTGGACGATGGGGAAAATCACAGAGGAGCAAAGGGACAATGTTTCAAAATTTGTCGGAAAAGGTATGGGACTTGCGGGTGCACATGGTGGGATGTGCGATGCTTTTCGTGAAGATACACAGTGGCAATTTATGACAGGTGGTCAATGGGTCTCGCATCCTGGCGGCGATGGCGTTGACTATATGGTACAGATTCACCACGGTTCAAGCCCAATCGTTTCAGGACTAATGGATTTCAGTGTCTCGTCTGAACAGTATTATTTACACATCGATCCTGCGATTGAAGTTTTAGCGTCTACACGTTTTCCGCACCCTGATGTGCCTTATTATCATCTTTCGAATAAATCGATTGATATGCCAGTTGCTTGGACCAAGTTTTGGGGAAATGGGCGTATTTTTTATCAATCATTAGGACATCAAGATCGTGTCTTTGAGGAAAGTCCAGTGGCACATCAATTAATGAAACAAGGATTACTATGGGCCGGTGAAAGCAAAAAAGAAGCGGAGTCCTTACAGTTAACAACCGAACGATTTGAAAATGATGCAAAAATGTATTAACACGGAGGGACAGCAAATGAAAATAACAAAAATTGCTTTAATTGGTGCAGGCGACATTAGTGGGATTTATTTAGAAAATCTGACAAAGTTGTTTAAACAAGTGGAGATTGTTGGTGTTTGTGATTTAATTCGAGAAAAAGCGGAGCGTGCAGCACAGAAATATCAAATTTCAAAAATCTATGATTCGATGGTGGATGCTTTTGTCGATACTGAAGTAGAAATCGTCTTAAATTTAACACGACCGTATGAACATTTTGAAGTAACAAAACAAGCTTTAGAAGCCGGAAAACATGTTTATTCTGAGAAACCGTTAGCTGCAACGAAAGAAGAAGGGGAAAATCTCGTTCGTTTGGCAGAAGAAAAAGGGCTGATGATTGGCGGGGCTCCCGATACCTTTTTAGGTGCATCGATTCAAACGTGTCGCAAATTAATTGAAGATGATTTTATCGGCGAGATTGTCGGTTGTAATGCAGCGATGATTTGTCGCGGTCATGAGAGTTGGCATCCAGATCCTACCTTTTATTACCAGTTTGGTGGTGGACCGATGCTTGATATGGGACCGTATTATTTAACAGCGATGATCCATTTGATGGGACGTGTAACGGGGGTAACGAGTGTGGTGCGTCAATCGTTTCCGACTCGTATGATTACGAGTCAGCCCCAATCTGGTACGGAAATTGAGGTGGAAGTTCCGACCTATCTTACAGGGATGTTAGAATTTGAAAATGGGGCAGTTGGGAACGTGTTGACGACTTTTGATGTTGTTTATCAAGAGCAATCGCGTTTTGAAATTTACGGCTCAAAAGGCACATTGATTGTTCCCGATCCTAATTTTTTTGGTGAAAAAATTTACCTCCTACGAGCTGGATACAATGAATTGAAAGAAATGCCCTTATTATTCGATTACCAAGAAAATGCTCGTGGTCTAGGACTAGCAGAGATGGCTGTAGCGATACAAGCCAATCGTCGTCCACGTGCAAACATGGAACAAACGTTCCATGTGTTAGACATTATGACTGCATTTCAACGTAGTAGCGATAAAAAAGGGTATGAGGCAATTACCTCACCTTTTTCAAAAGACAAACCAATGAACTTAGCGGCTGTTTTAGGTGTGATTGAATCATAAAAAATTCCGGGGAGCTAGTAGAGTCCTCGGAATTTTTTTGGTGTATAATTTGTACGTCTTTTAAACATGTCAATGAACTGGCTAGTGGAATCAAAACCGACTTTTGTTGCGATAAATTGAATGGATAAATCCGGTTGATTCACTAATAATTCTTTTGCTTGGCGAATACGAAAGTCAATTAAATATTGGTAAGGGCTTTGTCCCATAAATTTTTTAAATAATCGATTGAAATACTGAGTGCTAATATAATGTTTTTGAGCCAATTGCTCAACGGTTAAGGGTTGAGCATAATTTTTCTGAATATCCACGAGGCTTGGTTGTACGTACTTTTGGAATAATTCATGTTGTTCGATCGGTTTACGGGATTGTCCGAGAGTTAAGATAAATTGATAACACAAAATGGATAAAGAAAATTGCTCGACTTCTTCTTCAAATGAGCGAATCATTTTTTGAATGTTCTTTGTAAATGAAAAATTATCGCTGTTTTTAGCGAGGATAAAACTTTTATTTGATAGCATATGATGAAATTGCTGTTTTAAATAACCGTCAAACGTAGCAAAATTTGTTCGCCAATCCGTTGTAAGAGGATAATAGGCATGCGGAACAAAAGGAGAGATTAATATCCCTTCTCCTTCTTTGAGTGTAATTTTGCGATTTTCAATCCAGATTTCACCAACGCCTTTTTCCGTTTGTAACCAGTGATACAAAGGATAGCCGTCCATTCGCTGTAAACTGACTTGTTGCCAATTGTTACCGATACTTTCGATATTAAAGGGGAGTTGTTGATTGGATAAGTTAAAATAAATAGCCATAAAAAATTCACCTCAATCTTTCTCAATCATATATTGAAAAGGATAACATAGCTAGAAAATTCTGTCAGACAAGATTGTCTTTTAGGATTAAAATGAAACCGATTCAAATAATTGACTAGTGCTATTGATTTTCATCCAGTTTCATGTTTTAATATACTTGTGAAACACTGAACAATAAAAGGGGGAAGAAAGATGATTAATCGTATGATATTAAATGAAACGTCTTATTTTGGTAAAGGAGCCGTAGCAAATGTGGCGACTGAGATTATTAAAAGAGGATTTAAAAAAGTAGTTGTCATTACAGATGCAGATTTAGTCAAATTTGGCGTGGTAAATAAAGTGACACAGCACTTGGATCAAGCTCAAATTGATTATGTCATTTATGATGGGATCGTTCCAAATCCAACAATCGAAAACGTTGAAGAAGGCGTTGTATTCGTTAACCAAGCCAAGGCAGATTGTATTGTAGCAATTGGTGGCGGTTCACCGATTGACACAGCGAAGGCGATTGGAATCATTGTTCGTAACCCAGAATTTTCAGATGTTCGAAGTTTAGAAGGCGTGGCGGATACAAAGAACCCATCGTTACCAATTTTGGCCGTACCAACGACTTCGGGAACAGCGGCGGAAGTGACCATCAATTACGTTATTACAGATAAACAAAATAATCGTAAATTTGTTTGTGTAGATCCTCACGATATTCCGATTGTTGCCTTTATCGATAGTGAGATGATGGCAGGCATGCCACGTGAATTATGTGCCGCAACAGGAATGGATGCGATGACACACGCAATTGAAGGGTTAATCACACCTGCTGCCTGGGAAATGACCGATATGTTACATCTTAAAGCGATTGAAGTGATTGGTCATTCATTACGTGATTCAGTTAATGGCGATGAAGTAGCACGTGAGAAAATGGCATTGGGACAGTATCTTGCAGGTATGGGTTTTTCAAACGTCGGATTAGGTCTTGTTCATGGTATGGCTCATCCGTTATCCGCTTGGTATAATATCCCACATGGTGTGGCTTGTGCCACGTTATTGCCAACAATTATGAATTATAATAAAGATTTTACAGATGAGAAATATCGTAAAATAGCGATTGCTTTAGGTATTCAAAATGCGGAATTAATGCCACTAGAAGCGGTTCGAAAAGCTGCTTGTATGGCGATTGCACAGTTAAGTAAAGAGGTTGGGATTCCGGCCACGATTGCAGAATTAGGTGTGAAAGCAGAAGATCTACCGAAGATTGCTGAAGATGCTTTCCGTGATGTTTGTACACCAGGGAATCCACGGGAAACATCAGTTGAAGAAATCATAGGACTTTACCAAAGCTTGATGTAAAGATTGTTTAAAAATAGAGTGAAATCAATCAATTAGGACCCTTTTTAATAGCGAATTTTCTACTTCTTCTTTAAAATAAAGAGGAAGTAGAATTTTTTGTCGAAAAATGGAAAGGTTGGGAAATAAAATGAAAAAAATATATCCTTGTCTATGGTTAGATAATCAAGCGCAAGAGGCTGCCAAATTTTATACCACGGTTTTTGAAAAGGGTGCGATCAATGATACGCAATATTACTTAGATGACTTACACAAGCCTAAAGGTAGCGTACTGACAGTTGATTTAACGCTTGCAAATCAACGTTTTATTCTTTTAAACGGTGGATCAGACTTTAAGATCACACCAGCCATTTCTTTTTTTGTTGATTGTGAGACAAAGGAAGAATTAGAAGCGCTTTGGCATGCATTACTTGAAGGTGGTTTTGCCTTGATGCCTCTTCAAGCGTATCCTTTTAGTGAATATTTTGGCTGGGTACAAGATCGTTTTGGCGTGACATGGCAACTAGCGCTATCCAATATCCCGCAACGAATCAGTCCAGCAGTCATGTTTGCAAATGAAAAATTTGGTCAAGCAAAGCAAGCAATGACGCAATGGCTGTCGTTATTCCCACGGAGCGAAATTTTGTTAGAAGTTCCAGATGGTGAGAACTTACAGCAAGCATTATTTACTTTAAACGACATGCCGTTTCGTGTAATGGATAGCCCCGGAAAACATGATTTTGGTTTTACCATGGGCATTTCCTTTTGTGTTGATTGTGAAGATCAAGCTGAAATTGACTATTTGTGGGAAAACCTCACACAAGATGGGAAAGAATGGGACTGTGGTTGGCTAGAAGATCGTTACGGTGTAGCTTGGCAAATTGAACCAGCCAATTGGGTACATTTAGTGGATACGAGTCATCCAGAGCGAGCGCAAGCGGTGACGAATGAACTTTATAAAATGAAAAAAATTGATATTGCTCGATTAGAAGCTGTATATAATCAATTCACTGAGGACAATGGATCAACTTGATTCGCAGGTGCGATAAAATGTAACATTTCATTTTAATGAAAAAAGAAGGTTGACAATGAGAAAATTCTCATGTAAAGTACGAGATAACATAAATAGCTAATCCGTTGATGAGAAGAGTAATTTTTGACAGCATTATTAGAGAGGTTCCATTTGGTGAAAGGAATCATTGCGATAGAAGATGAAGATGGTCTCGTAGGATAAATCATCGATATGTAGGTGATTTCGTCGTGTCTAAACGTTATACTAGACGCCATTACAATCATGATTGTGATGGGCAGAGGGAAGTTTTTAACTTCCGAACAAAGGTGGCACCGCGATTATTCGTCCTTTATCAGATTACTGATAGAGGACTTTTTTTTGTTAAAAAAGGGAAAACCCCAATTTTTGGGTAAATATAAAATAAAAAAGGTTTTAAACAATAAAGGAGAGAAATAAAGATGAAAAAGAATTTCAAGAGTATTTTACGTTTAAGTGTTTTTGCAGCAGCGGCACTTGGTTTAGCAGCTTGCGGAACAGGTGATAAAGGTGGCGCAGCGTCTTCAGAGGCAGCAAGTTCTGGTTCAGAAGCAGAAAAAACAGTGATTACAATCGGCGCGAGTTCAACACCACATGCGGAGATTTTAGAGCAAGTAAAAGAAGACCTTGCGGCAGAAGGCTATGATTTAGATATCAAAATTTTTGATGATTATGTTTTACCAAATACCGCTTTAAATGATGGTAGTTTAGATGCGAACTTCTTCCAACATTTACCTTATCTAGAAAACTTCAATAAAGAACATGGCATTGACCTTGTTTCTGTTGGTGGTGTTCATTTTGAACCACTCGGTATTTACCCTGGAAAAGCAGCGTCACTAGATGCCATTACAGAAGGTGGTAAAGTAGCGATCCCAAATGATGCGACAAATGGCGCTCGTGCCTTATTATTACTTGAAGCAGCTGGTTTAATTAAATTAAAAGATGGAGCAGATATTACTGCGACTTCAAAAGATATTGTTGAAAATCCAAAAGATTTAGAGATTGTTGAGTTAGAGGCAGCACAAGTGGCTCGTGCCGTTCAAGATGTTGATGTGGCGGTTATCAATGCGAATTACGCATTAGAAGCTGATTTTGATGTTGAAAAAGATTCACTAAAAAGTGAAGATAAAGACTCAGAAGCAGCGCAAACATATGCGAATATTCTTGTAGTAAGAGCAGAAGACCAAGATTCAGATGCGATTAAAGCGTTACTTTCAGCTCTACAATCAGAAAAAGTTAAAACATTTATCAATGAAACCTACAAAGGTGCGGTTGTACCTGTATTTTAATCGATTAACCAAAAAAGCAAAGGCATAGACCTTTGCTTTTTTTGTCGCTTGAATTGTCAAATTAAACGCAACACCTTGCCAAAGAAGAGCTCATAAGGTGTTTTCCAACCTACGCACTTACGCGGACGTTTATTTAGTTTTTCGATACAAGTATTGATGTAGTCTTTTGAATAACCTGTTAGATCGTCTGCTTTTGGAAAATACTCTCTTAGTAGCCTATTGATGTTTTCGTTTGTTCCTCGTTGCCAAGGGGCATGAGGGTCTGCGAAATAAAAGGGGATTTTGTCT